>CAVPRD010000013.1:0-80517 GCA_963707705.1 uncultured Pseudomonadota bacterium
ATTCTTGGCAGTGTCATGTTTGCGTGGGCCGGTGAAGCAGAACGCGCAATCAGTGGAGCGAACGCGGTATGCGTCTCAGCCCGCTCGATCCCTGGGAGTTCGCCGCTTACGACGCGCAGGCGATGGGTCATTTCCGTCTCGGTCGCTACGATAACGCTGCCCATGCCGCCTACAAGTCCGTTCATGCCAATCCGGCCCACAGCATCACGTACGTGCAGCTAGCGGCGGCGCTCGCTAAACTGGGGCGGTTAGACGAAGCCAAGGCAGCCGCGGCAAAGGTGCTCGAATTGCATCCTACCTTTCGGTTCAGCCAACAGTTCGCCGGCGTCGATTGCGCGCCCGCACTTGCCGCTTCAATGGCTGAAGCGCTCCGAACGGTCGGGCTGCCGGAGTGATCTAGGTCACCATTTTTCGTCGCTTTTGGCACATCGCTACGTTTGCGCGGCAATGCATCAAATCATCGCTTGTCAAACGCGACGTGTATCTGCGGTTCTGACTTTGCGACTTCTAAGATGATCGCGACTATAATTCCGGAGAGAAGGGCTTTGATTTATCAGATGCGTCTTCTGGAGGCTCGCGCTATGAGAACGTACGCAGCTATTGCCTTGACGCTGTTTATATTGGGTTCTGCCCAGGCCCACGACAGAAAGGGGCCGAAATCGAGGGCGTATCCTAGACGCTGGCTCGTTTCATGTGGAGTTGGTCGGTAAGGGAAGCAATGTCGAAGTCTACATTACGGATCAGGCCGGAAGCCGGTTGCAACCCATGATATGAAAGGAGTCGTGATACTTTCCGTGTTGGGTAAAAGTCAGCGCGTCGAATTAGAACAAGCGGGCGAAAATAAGCTTTCTGGTGCGGCCGGAGTACAGCACATCCCAACAGCCCCGAAAGGGGTGATCCAAATTAAGCTGCCAAGCGGTAAGACGGCTCAGGCTAAGTTCAATTGAATAGCTCACACTGTTCGAACGACAGCTGACGGTTTTGGGCCCAATGCCAGGCAAGGTGCGACATGTCCACTTCACCCGGATAAGTTCAAGCTTGTCGCCATTGGGCTGCGAGCTCTTGCTCGCCAAACCACTGGCGAACAATCCCGTCGTTCACAAACGGCTGTCTTCAATGACGTATGCTCCCCACAGCAGCACCAGCCTGTCGTTCGGCTAGATCTTCTTCGCAGTTCCAAAGGCTGCCCTTGCGATCTCGATTTTTCCACTAAGCAGGAGCGTCTCAAAGATTCAGCGCCGCATCGCGAGAAAGGAGCTGCGCGGCGTAGGCGAAAGGGTGGTAGTTCCCGGCCTTGACGGCTTTTTGATAAAATCCGTGGGCACTCCGTAACGAGATCGACAGCCGTGTTCAACGCGCCGTTTAAGCACCGATCCGGGGTACGTCCGCTATCAGCTCGCTACCGAGACATGCCTGAAACGGGCGCAGGAACCATCAGATCAAGTTTCGTTTGAACGATAGTGAGACGCGTGTGCGAAATCCCGTAACCTTTCCGTTCTCTACCTTCATGTCCATCTTTGTGACTTCGGCCGCGCGTAGATCCCGTATTGAAGAAGGGGCGTTTTTCAAGGCGCACTAAGGAGTTGCGAGCGATATCCTGCTCTCGCTCGAGCACAAGCACAAGCACAAGCACAAGCACAAGCACAAGCACAAGCACAAGCACAAGCACAAGCACAAGCACAAGCACAAGCACAAGCACAAGCACAAGCACAAGCACAGTTAAAGAACGTAGCGGGTGCGGGTACTTCAGATCAATGCAAACGGAGGGTGGATGTGTCGGCCGAAAAAATACGTGGCGATTAGCGGTTTGCGCACAATACCGAGATCAGTCTGATAATTGCGCTGTCTGTTGATGCGAAAACACCCCCAACGATCCAATCGCCCTTAAGGCGAGTGACGCGGCTTTGGAGAACCATTAATGCCAATTTTTCTGGACCGACACGATCGGTCAGGCGCCTGACTGCAGTCGATATTGCGGAGGCACACCGAAAAGATTTGGAGGTGCAAGGGAGGTACGGAGTTCGCTTTTTAACGTATTGGTTTGATGAATCGCGGGGCACAGGCTTTTGGTTTAATTGATGCGCCAGATATCGGGACGGCGATGCGCGTTCATGATGAAGCTCACGGCGACGTAGCTAAAGAGGTCATCAAGTGGACCTATCAGCATCCTGGCATTCCTGGGGAGAGTGTTGATTTTCCAGAGCCCAGCGGCCGGAGCAAATGAGGTCGCATTCGATTCCGCCCTCCGTGCTATTATGTTCACCGATATCGTAGGCTCTACCAGCATGACAGAGCGTCTTGGCGACGCACGGTCGGTGGAGATGGTTCTGGTCATGACGAGTTAGTTCGCCGTGCCTTAAAAGACAAGAATGGGCGCGTAGTGAAGCACACGGGGGATGGCATCATGGCATCTTTCGATGACGCAGCCGCCTCAGTGCATTGTGCCCGCGCGATCCAACAATCGTTTGAAGCATTCAACTTAGCTAGTAAGGAAAAGCTTCAAGTGCGCATTGGCATTGACGTGGGCGAACCAATTGCGGACAGCAACGATTCTGTTTGGTGCCACCGTTCAGCGGCTGCTCGTCTTTGTCAAACGGCCGAGCCAGATGCAATTGTTGTATCAAGTGCCGTTAAGGAGCGTGTCGGTGATTTGTATCTTAAAGAAATGGGCCGTCGCCATCTCAAAGGCTTTCCGCAGCCTGGCATGTATGCAGCATGGAGTGGCGCTAACCTTCTTATCGCGACAGTTGCGAAGTATTAAAATGCATGGCGCTTGCGCGGCGCCGGAAATACGAGCTTGATGTCAATTGAAATCATGCGACGATAATAAGCTGGAACGTGGATGCAATTCAATTCGATTCAATTCGATTTCGTTGTCATTCGCATGTTGCCGTAGTCATGCTGCCCCTTATGAACGTAGTCACTTTAGCCGACTTGGTTCAATAGCAGCAACGCGAGATTTCCCAATCTCTTACAGAAGATAGTCAGCCAGCGCACAAAAGAGTTCACCGCAACGA
Source organism: uncultured Pseudomonadota bacterium (assembly GCA_963707705.1). Lineage (GTDB taxonomy): Bacteria > Pseudomonadota > Alphaproteobacteria > Rhizobiales > Xanthobacteraceae > Pseudorhodoplanes. Next base: position 3,018 of record CAVPRD010000013.1, read on the forward strand.
CATCAAATTCCTGAAATGATGCAGCGCTGGGCGATCGCTATAATCGTCGCGCTAACGCTAGCGCTAGCGCCCGCGCACGCCATCACGCTCGAGGAACTGAAGGGCGTCAGCATTCAGGCGAGCGCTACCTACAATATGCGCATCCGACGAGCGGAAGGCGAATTCAATACGCAGATGACAATGGTCATGAAATTTAGGATTGATGAGGGAGGCCGCATCTTTGGAAGAATACACGCACTGTGACGACCCCGCGTGGGCCGCGCAGCAAGTCACTCCCGATGAAGGCGCGCATCGGAAAGCCCGGCGAACCAGCAGCCGGCGGCCACGGCCTGTGGCTTATCGACGGGCAGAAGCTCGTGGTGCTCCGCGCTTTGAGACGGGGGGATCAGGGGCGAGATTGAGTTTGAGGGTTCCAATTCGGCTATGACTTGCACGTACCGTGCGCCCTTCGTGCGCGAAGAAGGCAGGGGCGATATTCGCGCTCGAGGAATTCGTCATGGGTGGGCCGGTGACCGTCTTAAACGCGACTCAGACTTCGTCAGATTGCAGAGTGGAGCGTTGAGGGATATTCTTCATCCGATGCACGATCGGGCAAGCGGACTACATTCGGCTTATGGAGCCGATAGACCATAGTGCATATCCATCTCGAAACGTTTAAGCGCGAGTTCGCGCAGGCGCTTGGCGCAGCGGTTCGTCTCTTCAGCAACTTGCCGCTCGCTGTGCATGCGAGCTTGTAGTCGCGACCCGACCCGTTGACCATTGTAAGCTTTGTCTCCCGCGAAGCGAGCCCGAGAGCTCGAGCGGAACGCCAACCGGATCAGTGTAAAGCGTTCGCCCCTTGGGACGGCGTTTGGACTCAGGGAGACAACAGAGATCGACTTAATTGCGGACGTATCCGGCAGCATTATTTTGCATTTATTGAGTGCTGATCTCTCCACTGTGCGGGCGACAATCCGAATTCGCGCTTGAACGCCCGGCTGAAGGCCTCGCCGAATTCGTACCCGACGGAATGCGCCAGTTGGGCAATCGTCTTGCTGGTCTCTCGTAAGTTCAGCTTGGCGGTCTGAAGCCGCCACACGGTGAGGTATCGGATCGGTGGCATGCCGACGAGCGATGTGAAGCGTTCCACGAATGCGCTGCGGGAAAGCGCGACCTCTCGCGTGCGAGCACTTCCACCGACCAGGGTGCGCTGACTTCTGATGGATCAGCGCAAGAGCGCGACCGACTTGCGGATCCCTCAACCCCTTGAGCCATCCAACGTCCTCGTGCGGCAAGAGTCGACGAATATTGCCGTATCGCCTCAGTCAGTAGCGACTCCGACAAGCCGAGTCATGACACTCTGAGGAGGCCAATCTGCCTTCAGCAAGTTCGCCAGCGGCAAACCGAACGGAGGCCTCGATCCACTCGCGTGAGCCGGCGCCGCGGACATCGATTTTCAACGCCTTGGGCAAGGTCGACATTAGCGGATTGTAAGTTCCTCGCTGGCGAGAAATCCGCAGACGATGCGTGTCGCGGCGCCACCGCCCCCGTGGACTATCCGAGAGAGGCCTCCGTCCGGGGACGGTTGAATGAGGTCGCTGGCGTTGACCGGCTTGATCTCGGGCTCATTGGCCAAGGTGTGAGGGTCATTCTGGGGAAATAGCACGATTTCGCCGGCGTTGACTTCGACCATCGGCTGCACCTTCAAGGGCGACGAGCAAGCTTGCCCTCGATGACGACGTGATACCCGATCAATCTGTGCTGGCTTTGCAAGAAATGGCGCACAGTCGTCAGGCGTGATTTTGACGCCGATGCACCATGGCGCGGTGAAATTGCGCGGAAAGAAAAACAGCCTCCCGTAAGGCGAACCGAACGCAGTACTTCCGACAGCGGATCCATCGTAGCGGCTGCCCTCAGATTTGGACGAACGGTCAGATGATCCGGTTGGGCGATCATTCGCATGAACGCAAGCAAGCGTACACTTCGGCATGATCGACGCCACACGGGTGTGGCCGCTCGCGTCGAGTTCGTTCAACCGAGGAGTTAGAACATGGATACCACGACAGAAAAATTGAAGAAGACCATGCGCACGCCTGTTCGTATGAACGGCATCGATACGCCGGCGCTGCTCGCCACGATCAATGCCGTCGGCGCGCAACCCGAACTGGCCAAATTTCAGTTCCGCGCCAAGAGCCGGTGGCTCTCAGGCACGCATAGCGAAAGCACGATGCACGGCTTCTACGGCGCGGGCGGTGAGCATAAACACGTGGCCTCCTACAAGGCTGCCGGCGATCATCCGGCGGTCCTGTGCGGCGCCGATGCCGGCCCCACGCCGACCGAATGGCTGCTCCATGCGCTGGCTTCATGCCTCACAGCCGGCATCGCCAATATCGCGGCGGTGCGCGGGATCAAGCTCAACAAGGTCGAGTCGACGGTCGAGGGCAATATCGATCTGCGCGGCATCCTCGGGCTGTCGAAAGACGTCCGCAACGGTTACCAGGAAATCAAGGTTTCCTTTGAGATCGATGGTGACGCTACTCGCGATCAGCTCGAGCAGATCGTCATGCAGTCGAAGGCCCGTTCAGCCGTCTTCGACTGTCCTCACCAATGGCGTTCCAGTTTCGATCGGCGTCAAGACGCCGGCCATGACCTGATCGTCGTGCCGTTGCGCCCCGGCGCGGCGGCCCCCTCACTGTTCAATCGAAAGATCACGCTATCATGCGAAACCCGACGTTATCATCATCGGTGGCGGCCAGATCTGGCCTCGCCATGAGCCGGAGCCTCGCGGCGCGCGGCATCGACCACGTTGTGTCTGGAGCGCGGGCGGATCGGCGAGCGCTGGCATTCCGAGCGCTGGCACTCGCTGCATCTGCTCACGACCAACGCGCTCAGCGCTCTTCCGGGATTGCCGCACGTCGCAGCGAACCGGACGCTTTCATGCACGCGAGTGCGTTCGCGTCCTATCTGGCGTCTTACGCACACAAGATGGCCGCGCCAGTCATCATACGGCGTCGAGGTGACAGAAGTCGAGCCGACTGCCGGTGGTTATCGCGTCTCGACGAATGCCTGCAATTGCGGGCCCGCGCCGTCGTCATCGCCACCGGCGCCTGCGACACACCTTTTCGTCCGCCGATGGCGAACGCACTCGCGTCTTCGATTATGCAGATCAATCCGGCGCACTACCGCGAGCCGGAGCAACTTCCGAAAGGCGGCGTGCTGGTGGTCGGCGCCTCGTCGACGGGCGTTCAACTTGCTGAGGAAATCCATGCCTCAGGGCGACCGGTGGTGCTGGCCGTCGGCGATCACACGCGCGTGCCGCGCCGCTACCGGGGACGCGACATGTACGCTCGGATGGAAATGGCAGGCATTCTTGACGATCCGGCCGACGAAGGCGGCAATCTCGACGCAGCGCGCCGTCAGCCGTCGCTGCAACTGGTGGGACGGCCCGATAACCGCGACCTCGACCTGGGGATTCTGAGCCGCCAGGGCATTCGCCTGGTCGGACGGTTCGCCGCCGCCGAGGGCGCGAAGGTTGAGTTTAGTGGCGATCTTGAGCGAACCACAACGGCGTCGCATGTGCGCATGCTCCGCATGCTGGATCGTATCGACGACTCCATCAAAAACCATGGACTCGAAGACGTCGCCGCCGACCCCGCCGTGCGGGTTCCGTTTCTGGCCGCCAGCGACGCCGCTCACGCTCGATTTGCGGCGCGAGGGCATCCGATCGGTGGTTTGGGCCACCGGTTATGTCCGTCGCTATCCATGGCTCAAAGCGCCTGTTCTCGACGGCCGCGGTGAGATCGTCCACCGCGGCGGTGTGACCGCCTCACCTGGTCTTTACGTGCTCGGCCTCACCTTCTTGCGCCGACGGCGCTCATCGTTCATCGACGGTTGCGCCCTGGACGCGGACGAATTGGCGCCAATTATGAAGGCGCATCTCGATCTATCGGCCAAGCAGGTCGCATAAAGCACCTCGTACGCCGAACAGGTGCCACAGATGAACTTACCTGTCCTCATGCTCCTAGGTTACGCGGGATGGACGTTGCTGATATTGGCCGCCAGCGTCGGCGTCTACCGTTGGAGCCGCATCCTGACGGGACGCGCGTCGATCGCCGGATTTCCGGCTGACGCCGCGCAAGGCAGCCCCTGGTATCAGCGGGCGACGAGGGCCCACTTGAACTGCCTCGAGAACCTGCCGATCTACGCAGCGATCGTGCTGGCTCTGGAGGCCACCGGTTTACGGAGCGAGTTCATCGACTGGCTTTCTATGACCATGATGGCCGCTCGAATTATACAGACGTCCGTGCACGTTCGGTTATTTTTGGAGTTACGACGTTTGGTGTTGAGGAGGTGTTGGGAATTTGTTACACTCCGATTGTAAGTGCTCAATACTTGACCCGGCTGCCCGCTTCGGTGGTCGGGTTTTTCAACCCCCAAGTTGATTTTTCGGCCCCGCTTCGCGTTTCTATCGCGGCGGGGCTTTTCGTTGGCGTGTGGTCAAGCGAGCAAACTAATCGCGGCAACGCCCGTCGGGGTCCCAGCACGGCAAAAACGAGCGCAAGTCGCCACCGCAAATCTGATGAAAAGCGATCAAGAATACCGTGGTAGTTCATCCATTCACTAGGTGCGGCGAGCTAGACTCAGTCCGCCCGCGCCATGATCCCTGGTTGGCATTGAAGCTTGCGTCTCGTCTCGTTATGGGCGCGCAGCTACAGGCCCTTGGACATACGGCGCGGCTGATGGTGCTGGTTACGCGAAGCCATGGCTAACGCCGAGGGGATCTGCGAAGCCGTCACTCCAGTTCGTGCCAACCAGGACACCTGAACTGCAGAGTTGCCTGATGCTTCACCCGCGGCCCCAAAGTCCCGCCGGCAATCGCATGCGAGACGTATCGGTGCCGTAAAGTAACAGGGCACCACCGCGGCGCAGATCGCTGCATTTTTACTGAAAACTGTTGAATCCAGCCGATCTTCTTCGAAAGCACCTGGATAGGGAGCCAAGTTTCGATATGAATTACCTGCGATGGGTGGCAGCCGTCGGAACGGCTTTGCTGTGTTCGATCCCGATGACCGTCACCGGTCAGGGCAGCATTCCCGCAGAAACAATTGCTGACAGGACGCCCGGTCAGGACAGCAACGGCCAGTATGTGCTCCCCTACGAATGGCGGCGTCAGGCGGTGTTCTATCGCACCACCGAACAACCGGGCACGATCATCGTGAACACGAGTGACCGCTTCCTGTATCTCGTGCAGGGCGACAACCGTGCCATCCGCTACGGCGTCGGCGTGGGCCGCGACGGCTTCCAGTGGGGCGGCGTGCACCGCATCTCGCGCAAATCGGAATGGCCGGATTGGACGCCGCCGTCGGAGATGATCGAACGTCAGCCCTATCTGCCGCGCTTTATGGCCGGCGGCGCGGGCAATCCGATGGGCGCACGCGCCATGTATATCGGCGCGACGGTCTATCGCGTTCACGGCACCAACGCGCCGGAAACGATCGGGCATTCGGTGTCGTCGGGCTGTTTCCGTCTGGTCAATTCCGAGATCGAGGACCTGTACCAGCGCGTTCCGGTCGGCACCAAAATCGTGGTGCAGCACCGCTGATCGCGTCAAAATCCATTCGATCCGACGAGATCCGCAAGCCGCGCGGCAAGATCGTCCTCGAAGAAAAATAGGAACCGATTCATCCGATCAGTAGGTTGATGGAAGACGCGTGGACGCCAGACCGTCCTCCTTTGCTGGACATCCCGCGGCGAGGCCCGTATGCGAGCGATACCGTCGCGTCGTATTGATCGAGTTGCAGCGAAGCTACGCGACGGCCTCTATCATGCAAGGCGGAATGGCGCTCATTTCTGCCGTTCTCGGCATTGTCGCTGCATGGTTGTACAGCGATTGACGTTGGGTTTTCGGTGCGTCGCTATTCTCGCCAACCGGCCGTACGTTTTGCTCGCCATTATGCCGACGATGCTGCAGGCCACCCAACCAGCCAAGGCAAATGCCGAGACGCGGAAATTAGTGATTCGATGGGGCCGGTTTCATACGGGCTGAAGCGCGCTCGGTGTGCTCGCGACCGCGGCTTATTTGTGGGCGATCGCATAGCGAAGTCGAGCTAAAGCCCCGCGCGCCTCCCACAAATTCCCTTTGCTCTCGGCGCATTTTGAAGTCCAATGATCGGGCCGAATTCGGAACAGGAGCGTGGGGATGATTTTCAACGCCGTTAGAATGGGATACGGTGGGCGTGAGAAACGGCGCCTGTGCACTTACACTTTCGCAGTGCTTCTCATCTGCGCAGCATTAGTTTCTAACGCACGCGCCCAGGAATTCCCGAATAAGCCAGTGCGGCTGGTGGTCGGCGCTGCCGCGGGCGGCGGGTTCGACATCGCTGCGCGGCTGTTGGGCAACCGCCTTGCTCAGATTTGGGGCCAACCTGTTATCATCGACAACCGCTCCGGTGCCGGCCACGTCCTGGCGACTGAGGTTGTTTCGCGGGCGGAACCGGACGGCTATACTCTTTTGGTCGCGGGAGCCAATCACGTGCTGAACCCGCTGCTTCAGAAACAGCTTCCTTACGACACCGAAAAGGATTTCGCGCCGGTCATCCTCTGGGCTAAGACGCCGTTTATTTTGGAGGTTAATCCCGCGCTGCCGGTACAATCCGTGCAGGAATTGATCGCATTCGCGAAGGCACAAAATCCGCCGCTCAACTACACCGCAAGCCAGTTGAATAGTTCGAGTCACGTTGCGGGAGAATTGTTCAAGCAGCTTGCCAAGGTGCAGATGACTTTCGTGCCGTATCGCGGCAGCGCGCCAGCGCTCCAGGATGTTGTCGCAAATCGAGTTCCTGTGATGTTCGATGCGCCGGTCTCGTCGATGCCTCTGATCGAGGCGGGCAAGCTCAGGCCGTTGGCGGTAACATCCCGAACGCGACCCGGCGCTGCCGGAAATTCCAACATTGGCGGAATTGGGCTTCCCTGATTTCGAAATCGTGGCGTGGATCGGCCTCGTTGGACCGGCAGGCATGCCGACAAGCGTGGTCAAGACGCTGAATGCGGCCTTCGCAGGTGTGCTCAACGAGCCCGAAATAAGGACAACGCTCGCAAAGCAAGGCTGGGTCATAGAGGATGGTTCGCCAGAGGCGCTCGGAAAATTTATCCGCACCGAGATCGATTTTTACCGAGAGATCGTGCGCTCAGCAAATATGCGCGGAGAGTGAAACGTGACGGTCGCGAAAACGCCGCGCAATTAGCAAACTATTTTTGGAGTGAAGAACCATGTCCGTCCAAGTTGTGCCGCTGACCGAAACCATCGGAGCGCAGATTGTAGGTCTAAACCTTACCACGCCTGTGAGCGATGAAGATCGCCGAATCGTGCGCGAGGCATGGCAGCAATATCTCGTGCTGCTGGTGCGTGACCAGAATATCGGCCAGGACGAACACATAGCTTTCTCGCGGATTCTTGGAGAGCTTGACGTGGACAACCCAAACACGGTCTTCGGGGATGGCCGGCGGCCGGAGATCTTCGTCCTGACCAACGAGACGAAAGAGGGGAAACCGTCTGAAACTCGTGACATCGGCTGGCAATGGCACTCGGACCTTACCTACACACAGCGGCCGTCCGCTGGGGCGGTGCTGCACGCAATTGCGATTCCGGAACGCGGTGGAGACACCATGTTCTGCAACATGCAGAAGGCATACGAAACGCTACCTGAAGAGCAAAAGGCGTTTCTCCGCGGCGCGGAGGCGATTCATGACATCACCAACGGGCAATGGTTTAAGCGCCGAGACGTGAAGACCATCGAGACGTTCGCTAATAGGAATAAGCCGGTGGTGCAGCCGATGGTGACGGTACATCCTGAAAGCGGAAAGCCGGCGTTGCTGATCGGTGAAACCGCCGTGCGCCAAATCGTCGGAATGAGCGAGGAGGAAAGTGCACCGATATTGAGCGAGCTGACACGCCATGCCACGCAACCGGCTTTTGTTTATCGTCACAATTGGAAAGTTGGCGACTTGCTGGTTTGGGACAACCGCTGCACCATGCACAAGGTTGTGGCAGATCACAACGAGGTGGCGGCGCCTGACGACGTCGGCCAAATTCGCCGGATGCATCGGGTAACGTTACTTGGGCAACGATCCGGCCGAGAGTTGCAGGCCTCCGACCTCGCCGCCGCGTGACGGGCGCTGATCACCTCGCAGCAATTGCTGCTCAGATCGTAGGATACCGGCGTGACGGTAATCAGATTGCTGCCGACGCGCCGGTTGGGAAATTGCGTCGGAAGACGACGCCAATTTCATCCAGGACCTCGTGGCGGCCGAAATCGCTGAACCGGTCGCCGGGTGGAAGATCGGTGCGGTCGATGCGGCCGGTAAAGAGCGCCTCGGGTTAACGCAGCCCTTCATCGGGCGGGCATTCTCGTCTCGAGTTTGGCAAAGTCCCGCGATTCTCAGCGCCTCATTGCTTCCGCAATGCATTCCTGAATCCGAGATAGCTTTTCGACTTGGCGGAGATTTGCCGGTGCGAACGGCGCCGTACTCATTTGATGAGGTGGTGGCGGTGGTCGAGTTCGTGTCATCCGGCTTTTGAGATTGTAGATTTCAGCTGGTCGGATCGGGGAGGCCTGCAAGGCCGCGACTTTGTCGCCGACAACGGCTGTTGCGCCGGCTTAGTGATAGGCAATCCTATTCCGGATTGGCGTGTGCGCCATCTGCAAGGAATAACGATAGAACTTTGCTTCGACGCTCAAACGGTAGCGCAAGGGAACGTGGGAGAACCGTTGCGGGTGCTGCTTGAACGCCTCACTTGGCTTGCTAATCATCTGAGTGACAAGGGTGTTGGCATGATATCCGGGCAATACGTGGCAACAGGCAATTGGACAGGGATGAAGCCCATGTTTGCGGGTCAGAAGGCCGTCGCTCGGTTTGGCGAACTGGGCAGTGTCGAATGCACGTTGCCGGGAAGACGCATGGACCTGAGAAGGCTCCCATATCAATAAAAGCTCGCGCCAGGTTCAGTTACGCTCGGCTCCCCGCCTGGATCTCAGAAGTCGGATCAATTCAATGTCGTTGTTCGAGATAAACTGACGGCTTATATTCCTGGGGCATCGGCGATGCAGTAAGCCACTCGCTGAGGTCTGTGATTTTCCTCCCGAGATGTGCTCGCCTGAACGGTGGTTATCGTTTGATCGTTGACTACGTTTTTTTAGGCCACTCACGTGAGCTTCAACGCGAATTGCCTAAACCCGTGACACGACCGGAACGCCGGTAGCCGATCCGCCTTTCCTGTTGACTGGAAAGTCAAATATGTCGGGCGCGTTCGATGGAACTGACACCCTTTATACGGCGGTTTTGCGCGTACCGAACCCAAGAGTTGATCAGGCATTCGATTGGCACGGGCGTTTGCTTGTTATTTCTTTAGCCCGATCTCGGCGACCGCTTTTTCCCATTGATTGCTTTCGACGCGCAGGAGTTCGGCGTATTGGCTTGGAGTGTTGGCAACAGCGCTGGATCCGAAGGTGGCCATTCGCTTACGCACTTCAGGGTCCCGCGTCATTTCCGCCATCACCTTGGCAAGCTGATCAACGATCGGCTTCGGTGTACCGGCCGGCGCGAACAAACCATTCCATGACTCGACCGGAATTGAAACGAGACCCGATTCGATCAATGTCGGAACGTCAGGCAGGTACTCGCTGCGCTTGGCTGTCGTAACGGCAAGCGGCCTAACGCCTTTCGATTCGAGCTGGCCCATGGCATCCGACATGTTAGCGAACGACAATTGTACGTCTCCTGCTACGACCGCCGTGGTGGCGAGCGCCCCGCCCCGATACGGCACCGCGGTGAGATTCGCTTTGGTCTGGGTGCGGAAGATTTCGGCGGAGAAGGTCACAAGACCGCCGGCACCGACAGTACTGTAACTCAGTCCGCCCGGTACTTTCTGGCTCAGCGTCACGAGATCGGCCGCAGTCTTGGCCTCGACCTTGAGATTAACGATGAGCACGAGCGCATTGGTATTAATGAGACTGATCGGCGCGAGGTCCTTAATCGGATCATAAGGCACCTTTTCGGTCCAAGGCGTCGACCGTGAGTGGGCCTCGCCGCAGACGCATAAAGTGTAACCGTCCGGCGCCGCTTTCAGCGACGGCGTCGGTGCCGACGATACCGCCAGCGCCCGGGCGGTTTTCGACGACCACGCTCACCTTAAGCGCCTGCTCCATGTAGCTCGCCGTCACGCGACCGATTGCGTCGGTATTGCCGCCCGCCGCAAACGGAACGATCAGCTTGATCGGTCTGCTCGGATAGGCGTCCTGGGCCTGAGCGCCGACAATTGGCAGCAACGCGATCATGATGGCCGCCGCCAAATGTCTACAGGCCGTACGACGGCCGCGCCGGGAAAAACGAAGCAAGCGATGTTCGCAATGCATCATCGATATCCTTTTGTGCGCGCCGAACACGTGTGAAATGTCAGTCAATTCCGTGGAAAATCGCAAGCATCGGAAAGGTCGACGACTCCGATTACTGAGGCGTGATGCCTGCGACCTTTACGACTTCGCGCCAGAGCGGCAGCTCTCTAGCTATGCGCGCCTTTAGTTCTGCAGGCCCGCCTGCGGTCGGTTCAAGCCCCGAAGTTCGCAGCTTTGCTTTCACATCTTCCTTCTGCAAGATCGATTTGAAGGCGGCGACCAGCTTTTGGCTGACCTCGGTTGGAGTCTTCGTAGGCACAAGACACATTACATACGTGTCCAGGACGAAACCGGGATAGCCAGCTTCCACCATAGTCGGCACGTTCTGCAGATCGAACCAGCGTTTTTCGCCGGTGACAGCGATTCCCTTGAGGGTTCCGGCAACGATATGCGGATGGGCGCCTGGCAATGCGCCCGAGACCATATCGACTTGGCCGCCGAGCAATGCCCCGTTCGCCGGACCGGCGCCGTTGAACGGCACATGTGTCATTTCGATGCCCGCTCTGTTCTTGAAGAATTCGCCGGCGAGGTGCGATGGCGTGGCAAACCCGGCGCTACCATAATTAAGTGCACCGTTCTTTTCCTTCGCCAGTGAGACGAACTCCGCCACGCTATTGATGCCGCTCTTGGGATTGACCGCGAACGCCGTCGGCGAGCCTGCGAGGTCCACCAGCGGCTCGAAGTCCTTTTCGAGCTCGTACGGAACGGACTTGTAGAGCAGCGGATTGATCACGATCGTGTTCGATGTCAGCAGGATGGTGTATCCGTCCGGATCCGAGCGCGCGGCGACGCCTACGCCGATATTTCCCGCGGCTCCGACGCGATTTTCGACGAACAGGTTGGCCCCGCCGAGTTCCTCAGCGAGCACCGGCTGCAACATTCGGGCGAGCACATCGACCGGGCCGCCGGTGCCGAACGGTACCAGCAGCTTTACCGGCCGGTCCGGCCAGGCGGCGAATGCGTTGCGAACGAAAAACGGCGCTGCCAGACCGGCAGCGCCGGCCTGAATGAAGCGGCGGCGGGACAGAACCGAGCGAATAGGGGCTACTTTCATGAGTACACTCCCGATGAGCTATCGAATGGCGATGCCCGCGCTTTAAGCGCGCGTGGACATGTCGCGTTTGAGAAGCCCGGCAATTTCTCAGAAGTCCGCGCGCTCGCGAGCGCTGCGAAACATGCAGAAGTACGGCGTGTCATTTGCGTAACTCCCGAGAATGTGTGTATGCTAACAATCGGTTTATTGCAGTGTCAATGAACGCTCCTGCCTATGAAGCCGGCACCTTTCGATTATCGTCGACCCAGACACTCTCGACGAAGCAATCGAGTTGCTGGTGAAATATGAAGGCGATGCGCAGCCGATCGCAGGCGGTCAGAGCCTGATGCCCATGCTGGCTTTTCGCGTGGTAGCGCCGCGTCTGCTTGTCGACATCAACCGAATTCCCGACCTCGATCGTATCTCAATTAGCAGCGACGGGGTGCGTCTCGGCGCGCTGGTGCGCTGGCGCGATATAGAGCGCGATCAGCGTCTTTTTGACGCGCACCCGCTCCTGTACGCAGCGATCGAGCATGTCGCACATTACCAGATACGCAATCGCGGTACGATCGGCGGTAGCATGGCGCATGCCGATCCTGCAGCGGAAATGCCGGGCCTTGCGGTGACCTGCAACGCCGAGATCGAGATCGCTGGTCCCGGCGGCCGCCGTATTGTGAAGGCAGTCGATTTTTTCCTGGCGGCGCTGACAACGGCGCTGAAGCCTGGCGAATTGATCGTATCAGTTCATTTGCCCCCCTGGAAATTCGGCCGACACTGGGCCTTCGAGGAGTTCGCCCGGCGTCGCGGCGATTTCGCGCTCGCGGGTGTTGCGTTGTTCTACGATCTGAACGCAGTCGGGCAGGTGGATGTGATTCAGATTGGGGCGATCGGCGTAGGCGACACGCCTGTGCGGCTTCGCGTGGTGGAGAACATGCTGCGAGGCCGTATCGTCGACCTTACAGCGATCCGCGAGGCGGCGGCGTTGGCAGCGGAGCAGGTTGAGCCGCCCGATGATATTCATGCGTCGGCGGATTATCGCCGGGCGCTGCTTTTGGTCCTGCTGGAGCGTGCGCTGGCGCGTGCCGCGGGCATTACACTGCCGGAAGACCAATAATGTCGACTTTCCCCACATCCTTCACGCTGAATGGCCGGCAGGTCGAAGCGGAGGTCGAGCCACGCCTCTCGCTAGCCGATTGCTTGCGCCACAAGCTGAAGATGACCGGCACGCATGTTGGTTGTGAGCACGGCGTATGCGGAGCCTGTACCGTGATCGTTGACGGCGCAGCCGTCCGCTCTTGCCTGATGCTGGCCTTGCAGGCAGATGGCGCGGACATCGTCACAGTCGAGGGGCTTGCGCCCGAAGGAGACAGCCGTGCATTAAGCCCGCTGCAGATGAGTTTCCGCAAACACCATGCGCTGCAATGCGGCTTCTGTACGCCTGGAATTCTCACGACCGCCCACGCGCTGTTGACCGAAGAGCCCGATGCCAGCGAGGAGCGCATACGTGAAGTGCTTTCCGGCAATATCTGTCGCTGTACGGGATATGTCACCATCGTCGAAGCAATCGTCGCCGCCAAACCGGCCTATCGGCAGAATGTAAGGAACGCCGGGTGAGCCGACCACTCAACACCCTGGTTGGCCAGGAGATCGAGCGCACGGAGGATTTCCGCTTCCTGCGCGGCACCGGCACGTTCACCGACGATTACGAGCCAGCGGGCACTCTTCATGCCGCGATCTTGCGCGCCAGTGTAGCGCATGGAACTCTGCGCGGTATCGACAAGGGCGCGGCGCTGCGGATGCCAGGCGTCCATGCTGTGCTCGATGTTACAGACATCATTGCCTCCGGTATCGGCACGATCCCGACCATTCCGCTGCGCCTCGCGCCGATTGAAGGCTTCGAAAAATATCTGCAGCCGGTGATCGCGAACGGGACGGTGCGTTACGTCGGAGAGCCTATCGCGGTCGTGATCGCCGACAGCCGCGCCATCGCGGAAGACGCACTGGAGGCGATAGGCGTTGACATCGAGGCGCTCGGCGCGGTCGCCGACTGGCGTGTTTCGAAGACCGACAAGATACTTCTGTTCGAGCGTAACGGTACCAATATCGCCGCGAGCTATAAACGAAATATCGGCGATACCGAAAAGGCGTTTGCCAGTGCGGAATACGTCCGAAAAGAAAGCTTCCGCGCGCATCGGCACACCGCAGTGCCGATGGAAACTCGCGGCGTGATTGCGCACTGGCATGCAGCCGAGAAGCGGCTCGTGGTCCATGGTGGCACCAAGGTCAATTTCTTCAATCGCCGCGCCCTCGCCAAGATGCTCGGGCTTGGCGAACACGAAATCGAGATGATTGAACTCGATGTCGGTGCCGGCTTCGGCGTGCGTGGCGAATTCTACCCGGAAGATTTCCTGATTCCCTTCGCCGCGCGTCACATCGGCCGCCCGATCAAATGGATCGAGGATCGCCGCGAGCATCTGATGTCAATCAACCATTCGCGCGAGATGGATTGCGATCTGGAGATTGCCTGCGATCGCGATGGCAAGATTCGCGGTATCCGCGGCAAAATCTTTTGCGATATGGGCGCCTATATCCGGACCAATGGTGGTGTCGTCCCGGCCAAGGCTGCGCAATTCCTGCACGGCCCTTACCGCATTCCGACCATCGAGGTGGAGGTCGCGGCCTTCATGACCAGCAAGACTCCGGTCGGAACGTTGCGCGCACCCGGCCGCTTCGAGGCGAATTTCTTTCGCGAACGGCTGATGGATATGGCCGCCCGCGATCTCGACGTCGATCCGGTCGCATTTCGCAAGAAAAACCTGATTACCGAAGCCGAATTGCCCTATTCGATCGGTCAGCTTGTGCCCTACGAGACGGAGACGGCCTACGATACCGGCGATTATCATGCCGCCTTCGACCGCTGCCTCACGGAAATCGGATGGGAAGAGAAGAGACCAATGCAAGGCCAGCGCGTCCGGCGGCCGATATCAGGGCATTGCGGCCGTGCCCTTCGTCGAAAGCGGCGGCGCGGGCCCGCGCGAGAATGCGCGCATGACGATCGAGGACGACGGTACAGTTACCATCGGTGTAGGCTCTTCTGCGCTTGGACAGGGGCTCGAAACCGTATTCGCGCAGATCGCCGGCGATGCCTTGTCGGTGCCGTTCGACCAAGTGCGCATCCTGCACGGGTCAACCTCCTTGGTCGAGGAGGGCTTCGGCACCTATCACTCGCGTGCGGTTGTAATGGGCGGATCTGCGATCTTGGAGGCGGCAAAGAAGCTGCTCGACCTGGTCCGCCGGCTCGCCGCGACCGAGCTGAAGTGTTTGCCCGAAGAAGTCGTCGTCTCTGATGGCCACGGCGGCATCCCCCGATGGTCGATCGATCGCGTTCGATGCGCTGTCGCAAAAAGCTCGTCGTGCCGGCCAGCCGATCGTAGTCGAGGCAACGTTCTCCAATACGAAGCGCACCTACAGCTACGGTGCTCACGCTGTGCATGTGGCGGTCGACGACCGCACCGGTCATGTCGAAATCGTAGATTACGTCGCGGTCGAGGACGTCGGCCGGGCGATCAATCCGGCCATTGTGCACGGCCAGGCCATTGGTGCCCTGGTCCAAGGTCTTGGCGGCGTGTTTCTTGACCATTTGATCTATGATTCCGAAGCGCAATTGCTCAACGCATCGCTGGCCGATTACCTGCTGCCGACCTCGACCGATTTCCCAAATGTGCGCGGTGTTACGCTGGAGTTGCGGCTGTCGCCATCCAATCCACTCGGCGCGAAGGGGGCAGGCGAGGGCGGGATCGTGGCGGTCGCGGCCGCCGTCGGGAATGCGGTCGCCAACGCATTGAGCTCGTTTGGAGTGGAGCCCAACGAACTGCCGCTCACGCCGCCAATGCTGTGGAGGCTGATCCAGCAAGCCAAATCTCATCGATCCGAACCATCCGCATGATCATCGACATACACGCTCATTATATTCCGGCCGAACTCGTGGCTCGCCTGCGCGACAGCAAAGGTGCGTTCGGCGTCACGGTCGTGGACGGGGCGGCGACGCCTGCATTGGCGTTTGAATACGGCTTCAAGGTCCGGCCGTTTTTCCCGAAACTGGTCGAGACCGCAGCGGAACGGATGGCCTGGATGGATTCCCAGACGATCGACCGCCAATTCGTCGCAACCTGGCCGGATATCTACGGCTATGGTCTCGATCGCGAAAAGTGCGCGGCTTGGCATCGCCTGCTGAACGATACGCTCGCCGCTTGGTGCGCAGACCATCTACGCTTCGGCTTCATCGGATCGGTGCCGCTGCCGACTGTCGAGGATGCCGTGGGCGAGCTTGAGCGCATCATTCTAACTGGAGCGATCGGCATTATGCTGCCGGCCAATGTCGAGAACACGAATATCGGCGAATTGGCGCTCGATCCACTCTGGAGCAAGGCGGAGGCGCTGAATTGTCCAATCATCCTGCATCCGGTGTTGGTTGGCCCGGCGCCGCGCGCTGCCAAATTCGGTTTGACGCAAAGCACGCAATACACCTTTGACACCACGCTCGGCATTGGGTCGCTGCTGTTTTCAGGGGTGCTCGATCGCTTTCCGAATCTGACTTTTGTGCTGTCGCATGGTGGCGGAGCCTTCCCTTATCTCGCCGGACGATTCGACATTATGCACGAGCGAATGGATCGCGCTGCGCAGGGCGACGTCGCGCAGCACCTACCCACCGCCTATGTCCGGCGGCTCGCCTACGACAGCATTGTCCACGGCGGCGCGCCGCTTCGATTTCTGGCGGAGCTGGTCGGGATCGACCGAATTATGATGGGTACGGATTACTCTTTTCCGCCGGCAGACATGTCGCCACTGTCTACACTTAAGCAGGCGGGTTTTGCACCATCCGATATCGAAGCGATTAACGTCGGCAATGCGCTTCGGATTTTTTCACGCATCCAATAAATCTTGCCAAAGCTCGAATTGTGACTGATAGCATTTTGCGTCTTTTGCTATCAGTCAATTTGGAATGGCCGGAGTGCGCCTGTGCGACTACCGGCGCTGCCGGGACGTCGCGGTCTCGGGCGCGGCTCTAGGGAAACACACCGCCCAGTGCGAGAAAGGCCGAGGAATATCGGAGTTCTCGCGACGGTCGCGTCCTTGACATGGAAGGGGTCACAGGTTCGATCCCTGTCGCCTCCACCACGCATTCAGTTATATGCATGTGTTTTCTGATCTCTGCGAGTTTCGCCGCGCAAATGGGCTTTTTCTATCGCGCCCTGGGGTCTCTGTGCGCGGACACTGTGTAGTGATCGGCGGTTTCAGACGGCCTGTTCTTTGCCCAAAAAATTTCTGTTCCTGGCAATTCACGAGTCTTGAGACGGAGACGGGTTCGAATTCTCCCGTCCTAGCACGCAGTCAGTTGCGAACATCCGCATGCAATGTCAGATTTTGAACCAACTCGAAAATCATACTAAATCTCAAGTGCGGTACCGAAGTCGGTTTCAGCTCTCGCAACCAGCGAAAACGCGGTTGTGACTTCTTTTTAACGCGACGCCGCATAGTGCGCGAGCGCCACGATTTCCGCCTCGCGCAAGCCGTAGATCGAAGCAGTCATCGCGGTATCGGCGCCGCTGCGCTTATCGAAAAGATAAGCGTTCATGGAATCGATCATATAATCGATACGTTGCTTGGCTAGCCGTGGCATCTGCTCCTGACCTGCCAGCGTCGGCAGGTGACAGGAGGCGCATCGTCGCGTCACCGCGATCTTGGCACCCCGCTCGACTAAAGCCGGGTCCGGCTTTTCATCGAGCAACTTAGGCTCGAGCTTGGAATAATGCGCCGCCAGAGCCTCGATGTCGGAATCCTTCAACTCCCTCACGAACGGCGCCATAGCCTCGATCTTGCGCACACCTTCCCGCATCAGGATTAGCTGATTGAGGATGAAGAAAGACGGTTGTCCGGCGAGCGAGGGAATTTTCTCAAGCCGCGAATTGCCGTCCTCGCCGTGGCACCCGCCACATTGCGCGACGCGCTCGGCAATCGGCATATTTTCGGCCGATGCGGACGCGGACCAAAAAACGGCGGCCGCCAGCAGGATTGCGAGCGGCCGCCAAAGATAAAATCCAACTCTCATACGACGTCAATTACCGGTTGGCCTGCTTCTGGTTCTTGGCGTCATAAGTGATGCGGTAGATCGCGCCATTCTGCTCATCGGAAACGAGCAGCGAGCCGTCTTTCATCTGCAGCAGATAAACCGGCCGGCCGTAAAACTCGTTTTTCTTCTGGTCGAGCAATCCGGTCAGGAACGGCTCGATCTTGGCCTTGCCGTCCGGCGTCGTGCGCGCGAGCACGACGTCAAAGCCGGATTTGTCGGACTTATTCCAGGAGCCGCGCCGCGCGATGAAAGTGGCATTCTGATAGTTCTTCGGGAACATCGAGCCGGTATAGAACATCATCCCGAGGGCCGCAGTATGCGGCCCGAGCAAGGCGGCCGGCATTGCTACACCCGCGCAGGGGTTCGGCTTCTTGATGTCGATGTCCGCAACGCCATTGGCGTGGCAATACGGGAAGCCGTAGTTGGCGCCCTCCTGCCCTTTCGCCACGCGGTTCAATTCGTCTTCCGGTCCGGCATCGCCGGCCCAGTCGCGTCCGTTATCGGTGAACCACAACTCCTTGGTCACCGGATGCCAGTCGAAGCCGACCGTATTGCGTACGCCACGCGCCACGATTTCCATGCCGGAGCCATCCGGATTGTAGCGGCGAATCTGCCCATGGATGCCCGGATTGATTTCGCAGATGTTGCAATTTGCGCCAACCTGAACGTAGAGCTTCCCGTCCGGTCCGAAAGCCGCGTATTTCCAGTTGTGATGCACCTCCGGGGGCAGGCCGAACTTGTCGGTCAGGTCAACGCCGTCGCCCGGGTTGTCGAGCTTGTCTTCGATATTGTCGAAGCGCAGCACCTTGTTGATCGCGAGCACATAGAGCGCGCCGTCCTTGAACGCGAGCCCGTTCGGCTGCGTCAGGCCCTGCAGCAAAACCTTCGCCTCTCGCTTGCCGTCCTTGTCTGCGATCGCGTAGACGCGGCCGATCAGGCGCGAGCCCATGAAGATCGTGCCCTTCGGTCCCATCACCATGGTGCGACCGCCGGGATGTCCGCTCGACCAGATCTCGGCCTTGAAGGCCGCCGGCAACTTGATCTTGTCGAGCGGAATTTTCTCGACTGGCGTTACCGTAGGGGGAACCGGATGGCCTTTCAGATTGGTATCCTGTTTGCTCGCCGCCGGATTGGACTTGTCGATCGCGCTCGTGCCTTGCGAAAAGGCCGGGCTGGTTGCGAGTACGAGTGCGCCGGCAACACCGCCGGCGATAAATGCGATGCAGGACAATTGTCGCATGCAGTCCTCCCTGGTATTGGCCCTCCTGCTTGACGCCGAACCGGTGACGCCGCGGTGGCCTTGCTGCCAGTCTCTTACACTTCGTGCCCCGCTGGCAATCAGGGCGTAGTAGCCGGCTCGTGCCGGTAACGACGGTACTCATATTCCTCGATATGAATTGCTGCGATGCGAGCGACTTCGTTGTGCAGCGGGGACAGGTGGCAGACCGGGTCGGTAGCGCACACATCTCCGGTAAGAAGGTAAGCCTGGCATCGGCAACCGCCGAAATCCTCGCGCTGTTTCGGGCAGGAGCGGCATGGTTCCGCCATGCAATCGGTGCCGCGAAACGCCATGAAGGCCGGAGATTGCTTCCAGATGTCGGCGAGCGAATACTTTCGCACCGACCAGAAGTCGAGTTCCGGTATCACTTCGGCGGCGTGGCAGGGCAGTACTTTGCCAGACGGCGTGACATTGAGCGAGCGGCAGCCCCAGCCTCCCATACAGGGCTTCGGCAAGCGGGCGTAGTAATCCGGCAGCGCGGAATTGATCACGATGCGGCCGTGATGCGTTTTCCGAAGCTCCTCCACCACCGCGACCGCGCGCAAGGCCTGCTCGCGCGTCGGCATGAGCGCGGCACGGTTCTTCAACTTCCAGCCGTAATATTGCACATGCGCAATTTCGACCCGGCTTGCACCAAGCGACAGCGCAAGTTCCACCATGCCGTCGATGCGCCCGACATTGCTACGATGCACGACAATGTTGACGGTCAGCGGCAGACCAAGTTTCACCACGCGCTCCGCCAGCGCGCGCTTGCGGACGAAAGCGTCGTCATAGCCCGCGATGCGATCGGCGAAAGCCGGCTCGCAATCCTGGATCGAGATCTGCACATGATCGAGCCCACCATGGGCGAGAGCGTGGAGCGTCGCTTCGGAAAGCCCGATGCCGGAGGTGATAAGATTTGTGTAAAGCCCAGCGCTGCTCGCGGACGCCACGATCGCTGCAAGATCGCGGCGCGAAGCGGGCTCCCCTCCCGATAGATGAACCTGCAACACGCCGAGCGCGGCCGCTTCGCGAAACACCCGCTCCCAGGTTTCGGTGTCGAGCTCATCCTGCGGCGCATCGAGCGCGATCGGATTGGAGCAATAGGGGCAGCCGAGCGGGCAGCGATGCGTCAGTTCCGCGAGCAGGCCAAGCGGCGCCGACAGGGATTGCCCGGGCTCGCTCACGTCACAGCTCCAGGAACTTCTTGTCGGCAAGCTGCCGCATCATGGCGGTGACGTCGGTTTCGATGCGTTCTCGCGGCGCTTTAAAGCTCGCGACCAGGTCATCGATGATCTCAGTGAACGTCGCTTCCCCGGTGCAGCGTTTGAGGATTTCGGCGGCGACTGCATCCGCCTTGACCACGCGTTCGGGGGCGACCGCCCTGCGCTTTGCTATGCGTGAGCCGCACACCGCGCGGCAAGCGCGGTTTGGCATCTGCGGGAATAGTCGGATCCGTCATCGTTCAATCCTTTGGCACGAAAGCACCGGGCGGCACGTGGCGTGGTTCGACATATGCGTGATGCAGCGCGTCGAGCATCGCCCACAGGATGTCGCACTTGAATTCTAGCGCCGCCAAGACCTGCGCCTGCGTATCGGGCGTGCGCGCACGCCGCTTTACATAGTCGAGTGCGAAATCCGAATCCCGCTTCGCCTGCGGCGGCCTTTTGTCGAAATAGGCGAGCGTCTCACGGGTGACGAAGTCATAATGCGCCAGCATTCCGGCCATCCGCTCACCAATGATGACCGGCGAGAACAATTCGGTGAGCGAGGAGGCAATCGCTTCCAACAGGGTCTTTTCCCGCACGAAGCGCACATAGGCATCAACCGCAAATCTCGTTGCGGGAAGCAGCCCGCGCAGCAAGGTGACATAATCACGGTCCAAACCAATGCCGTCGGTCAATGTCAGCCACCGCGCTGTTCCACCGTCGCCCTCACGCTCGCCGTCATGGTCGACGAGCCGCGAGCGCCATTCGCGCCGGATCGCAGGATCATCGCAGCGCGCAATCAGCGAGGCATCCTTGATCGGGATCATCGCCTGGTAATAGTAACGATTCAGCGCCCAGGCCTGTACCTGGCCCTTAGTACATAGTCCGGCATGCAGCCGATGATGGAATGGGTGCAATCGATGATAGCGGCGCGCGCCGATGTCGCGGAGCGCGACTTCCAGCTCGTCCGGTTGCATCAGCTGCACGGCGCGATCTCCATGCCGTCATGCGCGACTTCCACACCTGCGCTCTCGACTTTGCGCCGTTCAGCCGAGCCATCGACCAGCATCGGATTGGTGTTATTGATGTGAATGTAGATCCTCCGTGCGGAGAATTCCGACAGCGCCTCAAGCGATCCATCTGCGCCATCCACCGGCATGTGCCCCATGCGAAGTCCGGTTTTTGATCCGGTGCCGGAGGTAATCATCTCGTCATCTGTGAACAGCGTGCCATCGAACAGCACGACATCGGCGCGGGCGCAGCGATTGCGCAACGCCTCGGTGACTCCCGCCGCGCCCGGTACAAACAGGATGCGCTTTCCGCCGCTCGAAAATTCAAGCCCGATGTTGACCGCGCTTTCCATGATCTGCGGATTCTCGCCTTCCAGGTAGAGCGGCATCTTGCCGGGAACGGTGAAGATTTCCACGCGCAAACCTGGAAGCGGTTCCAGGCTTTCACCCGGCGAAACCGCGTGCCGCGATACGCAGGCTGGTTCGAGCGTGCGGTACATCGGATTGCCCGCGACTGCCGCATGGGTCGCTGGCGTCGCATAAACCCGAAACGGCTGACGTTCGCGCAGTGTAAGCAAGCCTGCGGTCTGGTCGATCTCCGCTCCGGTCAGGAACACGGCCTTGATCGGCGATTGCCGAAGCCCCGATGTCGGTTGCAGCTTGGGACTAGCAAGAATTTGCGTCCTGAGATCGGGCGACGCATTGCAGATCAGCCAGTTCTCACCATCGGCGGACACCGCAAGGCTTGTCTGTGTCCGCGGTCGGACGCGCGGATCGCCAGCCCAAGCCAAAGCGCAGACCGCACATCGACAATTCCATTGCGGGAAGCCGCCCCCCGCCGCAGCTCCGAGGACGAGCGCGGTGAGATGGCCCATTTCTAACGAGAGCTGAAATCAGAATTCGGGCGGCAGGTAACCGTTGATTTCCAAGCCGATGCAGATTTCGACGAGGGTCGGTGTGGTCCAAGACATGTCCTCAGTCCTTTCCGGCGGTAGGGTCGCCAATATAAGTCCGAAACGGGCAAAATGTCACCAGCCGCGTGGGCCCGCTTGGGCAAATTCCAGATTGACGCCGAGCCAATGGGGCAATTGGAGATCGGCGCATCATCTAGCAATGCAGCCACCCATGGCCGCGCTTCGGTCATCCGGCAAGCTTCCCCGCAAACAGAAAATCGAGTTCGTCGGGTCTCCAGCAAACCGAACCGCAGTGCACAACGATCCACTGCCTTTGTGCGTCGCCTGTGTCTGTTTTTGGCGGACATCCCGGCAAGCCTCGCTCCACCACGCACTCTGGACGACTACCGATTATTTCAAATATCCGAAAAACGCCCGCATTTGGCGGGCTTTCTAACGAGAGCATTGGAGGTTTTCAGTCTCGGCAAAGACAAACCGCCCGATTCCAGTTCCCCGGGGAATGCCGGAGAGTTGACATCTAGCTAGGCAAAAAGACTTGGAACGTGCAGCCGCCAATTGCTGCTGAACTGCGCCAACAATATGACCTGAAGCCCTGAATTCGCCGATAAAGATGCTGCCTTCAGCTGTAGTCGCGGTATCTGTGCTATCCATCATCGACATTTAAACTATGCCGGGAAATATTCGGTAGGCACAGCGCCTGTACTTTCTCTTGCGCGTGTGTCCTCGGTCATTGATCAGATCATATGGTTTCTGCGCGCTCGCGTCCCAGGTTCTTCTGCTGCGTCATCAGCATACCGATTACTTCCTCAGTCGATACCACCGCGCCAAACACGCGGAACACTGCAGCTAAGGAAGCATTGTGGTCCTCGTCGGTGCGCGCGGCATTAGCGTCCGACACGAATACCGTCTTGTAGTTGAGCATCATAGCGTCGCGAGCGGTCGCCTCGCAACAGACATTGGTAACAGCACCGGTTACGATGACGGTATCGATGCCGTGGCTTTTTAGAATCGCATCGAGCTCCGATGACCCTTGGATGAAGGCGCTAAAGCGCTTCTTCTCGACTACGAAATCCTCTGGTCTGACATCGAGAGCGGCATAAAGCTCGTGGCCCGGATGGCCGCGGGTCATCGAGGCGAATTCGTCGGCGCGATGATCGGGATGGGTGAAATGGTTGTAATAGACCGACCACCTCTCGATTTCGCCGTCGAGTGTCATCTTCAGAAAGGCAACCTTGCCGCCGGCCGCGCGCACCGCGCTCGCGATGCGGTTGACGTTTGGCACGATCTCGCGCGCGACTGGAATCTCCACAACCATGCTCGGCAGCATGAAAGCGTTCTGGAGATCCACGACAAGCAATGCGGTCGATGGACCGTCAAGGCTGTCGAAGGGATTGAGTTTTCCGCGGCGAGCAATGGCGCCTCGGATGACATAGTCGGGAATCGCGATCTTGTGCACGGCATATTTCTCCGTGTTCGCTCGACTATTGCGGCTTTATGCCGGCGTCCTTGATGAGCTTGGCCCAGCGCGCGGCGTCGCTACGATATAGGTCGCCAAGCTCCTTAGCGCTGCTTGGATTGCGCGACATGCCAAGCTTCTGAAGCCGTTCCTGGACGTCCGGCAGCTCAACGATAGCCCCGATTTCTCCATTGAGCTTATCGACGATCGCTTGCGGCGTGCCGGCGGGGGCGAACAAACCGTACCAGAGGTCTACGTCGAAATCTGGATTGCCTGTCGCCTCCGCCACGGTGGGCGTCTGCGGCAACGCTACATGCCGGCGCGTGCCGGATACAGCGAGAGCGCGTACATTACCCTCGTTGATATGAGGAAGCACCGACTGGATCGGGGCAAACATGGTCTCGATTTCACCACGCACCACCTCACGCACGGCTTCTGCGGCCCCCTTGTGCGGAATATGAACGATATCTGCTCCGGTCGTGCGCCTGAGTAATTCCATGGCGAGGTGCTGCGGCGTGCCGATGCCGGGCGTCGCATAATTGAGCTTACCGGGATTCTCCTTCGCGAGAGCGATAAGTTCATTGACCGTATTTGCCTTGACCCTCTGATGTACGATGAGCACCATGCCGCCTTTCACATAAAGCCCCACCGGCGCAAAGCTAGTCACGGGATCGAAGGGCAAATTGTAGAGGCTCGTATTCATTGCGAGCGTATTGGCGGCCATCAGAAACGTGTAGCCATCCGGTGAGGCTTTCGCGACAGCGCCGTGGCCTAGATTGCCACCGGCACCGGGGCGATTTTCTAGAACCACCGGCTGGCCGAAGCGCTGCGAGAGCTTTTCCGCGAACACGCGGGTGGCGATGTCGATGCCGGTGCCCGCACTGAATGGCAGCACAATAGTGATGGTCTGCGTCGGATAGCTCTCAGAGTGGGCGGGTTGCGGCGCCGCTAGCAAGCTCGCGCTTATCG
The DNA here is from genome assembly GCA_963707705.1 of uncultured Pseudomonadota bacterium. Classification (GTDB taxonomy): domain Bacteria; phylum Pseudomonadota; class Alphaproteobacteria; order Rhizobiales; family Xanthobacteraceae; genus Pseudorhodoplanes. The sequence goes on from CAVPRD010000013.1 coordinate 27,426, forward strand.
ATACCAAAAAATGCCAGCGCATTATGATCCACTTCCCTAACATGTATAAGAGGCCAGGCGCTTACGGGGCCAAAACCTGGATGACCGGTTAGGTGCTAGCTCCAGCCACGATTGTGAAGAATTGCGCAGCTGGCCTGGTCCTTGCGGAGCAGATGGGGCTATTTCGCTTGTCGGCAATCTACAATTTCGTTTAATCCCATTCAAAGGAAATTCTTACGGCAAATCCTTACTTGTCGATAGGAAGCTAACCCGCAGAATCTTGGTTCTAACCTTTTCCTTGAGCACAAGCGCGAGAATATGGTGAATGTCGTCGATCTCACACATCCGCGCTCCAATCGCCACCGACGAGCTTGAACCTGATCTGGCGATCAGTCCGACCTCACCTCACGTACGACGCCCTCAAGGACCTCGCGCAAATCAGTTCGCTCGCGTACGTCTCGCCGCTTGTCGCAGTGCATCCCTCTTTGGGGGTGCGCTCTCTTCAGCAGTTCATCGCGAAAGCGAAGGCCGAGCCTGGCACGATCAATTTCGCGTCATGCGGCATCGGTACGCCGCAGTAGCTGGCGGGCGAGATGCTCAAAGTGAGAGCGGAAATCACCATGGTTCATATCCCGTACAAGGGTTGCGCGCCGGCGCAGATCGACGCTTTGAGCGGCCAGGTACCCGTGATCTTCAGTCCGGTGACCAACTTCGAAAAAAAGTTCTGGCGCTCGCGGTGACTACGTCGGCACGCGACTGGTGATGCCGAGCGTGCCGACGGTCGCGGAGTCAGGCTTTCCCGGCTCGAGGTGCCGAACTGGTCCGGTCTGCTCGCGCCAGCGAAGACGCCGCCAGAGGTGATCGCCAAGATCAACGCCGATCTTTTGACGGTTTTCGCCGACGCCGATTTCAAGAAGCGCTTACACGACCAGGGACTTGAACCCTATCCAAGCACTCCCGAACAGTTCCGCACCCTCATCGAAAGGGACATCGAACAATTCGTCTCGCTGGTCCGACGCGTCGGAGTGCAAGTCGACTGACCATGCTTCACCTATTGACCGCGATGGAGGACTACGACCACGTTCGCGATATCGTCAGCGGCGAGGTGCGTCAGTCCCCATTATGGGGGTCGCCTTGGCCGCCCGGCTGGAGCTTAATTGGCCGGATCGGCCGGCGACAATCCAAGTCGTTTCAGTTGGTGCGACCACTCGGCCGGTGCGTCGCGCAAACTGGCCTGGCTGATGCCACGGGGCAGGCGGCCTTCGATTGCCGCCTTGACAAGATCAGGCGCTATGAACGCCATCGAGATCGTCATGTTGACATGACGAATGCTGCACTTGTTGTGTGTGGCAATCTGCTCAATCGTGGTTGCCGCTCCGGTGACCAACTCCTCCAGCCAAGCCCGGCCGCGCGCGATCGACTTGATCAGGCCAGCTTTGCGTTCGGGTTTGATCGGACGGGTTTGGTGTCTCGACACATTAGCCGGCAGTAGAATTTCGCGTGACTTTTTCGACGGCGGCTTGCGCCATGGGATGCTCAGGTGAACGCCTTGGCCCTGATGACCCAAGGTCGGAAGGTTCGGCCGATCCTCTTGATCGTCGGCATCCGGCAACTTGAGCGTGACGGCGAGCTCGCTCTTGTGGACCTCAATGCGAGCGACTTTCGCCATGACGAGTTCGCGCAGCGTTTGGTCCGCGATTCCTTGAATCTGATTGCCAAGATGTACGGCCAATCCGTCTTTCACCGCCGCCTCGATATCGGTGGCCGGAACGTGGGTGCACCGGCATCCTGTCTCGCAGTCCAAAGAAGCGTGGACCGTTCCACTGGGTGCCGGTAATGGCTGAAGCGATCTTTGAGAGGCTGTCATAGGTGCGGCCGTCCCAGGCAAAGCCTTCGCTGACCACCATCACCCGATAGGTCTGACCGTTCCATTCGCGGGTCAGGACTGTCCCGGGCGATAGCATCCTCCGCCGCTGATCGAAGGCCTCGGTCAAGGCCATGTGTTCATGGTCCGAATGATTCGAACCTATCTTCTTCAGGAGTCGCAGCGTTACTGCATCGAGATCACCAAGCGCCTCGGCCTGGATGCGGTAAGCGATCATCGAAAACAACAACTGCCGGGACAGGTGAGAAGGCGCTTCCCGTCCGGTCACGCTCTGCCAGCGGGATCGCAGGACCTTGAGGTCGAGACCGCGCAGATGCGCGATCTCATCCTCCAGCGAGACGATCGCTGGGCTTGCAACCTTGGAGCGTCGCATCGGATCAGGCCGCAGGCTTTGTGCTGGCGACAGCCGTAGCCGTGCGTTGCCTGATCCGATAAACGCGGCCGCCTTCTCCTGCTTCAGACCGTAGGTCGAGTCCCAGCTTCTTTCGGACAACGGCGGCGAGAAACCCTCGCACCGAATGCTGCTGCCATTCGGTGAGCCGCATCATTGCATCAAGCGTTGCGCCTGATGGCGAACGCAACAGGGCAATCACCTGCGATGCTTTCGAACCGGGACGTTCGGTTCTCTTGGCGGTAGCCGAAGTAGAAGCAGCCGGCCTGCGTGGCGTCACCTTGCGCCCGACAGATTTTTTCGACTTGCGAGGCTTTGATCTAGCGAAATTCGTGCGATGAAGCTTTTCGGACTTGGGCATGGGATCCTCGTGACATCAGCGCGGCGCCGTCCGCCGCACTGCCACAGCCCCGCTCCCATATGTCGGCGGGGCTAGATCCGGGCTCAAAATCGTTCCCAAGCCGGCACAGTAACGCTCCAATTGGCCAATAATGCCAGTGGTTTCTTGCATTCTGGGGAGTTAGAAAATGGTCATTTCCAGGGTCGATCGCTAATGAATAGCGTTTGATTTGCCCTTTCGACCCTCAAACTTCGAATCCGGGGATCAGGGGTTCGGATCCCTTCCGGACCGAAGTAAGTTACTAGGTGTTTCGCTCGAGGAGGGAGGGCACGGACTTCAGATTTAATTCGCCGGCTCGGTTTGGAACGGTCGGATAGCCTGTTCCCGCGCGAGATTTTGGTTTGCGGTAGGCACAATTAACTGCCTAGGCGGTTGCCCTAGCGACTTTCGCATTTCTGCGCTATAATGTTGCATTGGAAAGGAATGCGGACATGGCCTGGACCACACCGACCCTCGTCGAAATCTGCATCGGCCTGGAGATCAACGGCTACCTGCCTCCGGAATTCTGATCTCACACTGGTGCTCATCAAGGCGGAACTCGGAACTGCGGCCATGCGCCGCCTGACGCCGCTCGTTCTCGGGGCGGCGGCCGGAGGCGGCTTTCCGCAGTGGAATTGCAATTGCCGGTCTGCGCGCTCCTGGGCGGGTGACCCGCGGGTGACGCCCCGCAGCCAGGCCGGGATCGCAGTCTCCACCGACGGCGAGAACTGGCTTCTGTGCAACGCCTCGCCCGACCTGCGGGCGCAGATCCTGAACTCGAAGGCTTGCATCCGAAGGCCGGCCGCGGTATTCCCCAATCAAGGCGGTTCTGCTGACCGGGGCGGAGATCGATCAGACGGCCGGATTGCTGACCCTGCGCGAGCGGCAGGATGCCGTGCTCTACGCCACCCCGGCGAGACGCTGGCCGCGATTGCCGGCAATCCGATGTTCGGGGCGTTGCATCCGGAACAAGTGACGCGCCGCGCGCTTTCACCCGGTGAAACGGTATCGCCGCTTGAAGGCTTGTCAGTGGAAATCTTCACCGTTCCCGGCAAGATGCCGCTCTATCTCGAAGGCGAGAACCCCGAGATCGGGGAGAGTGCCGTGAATGTCGGTGTGGAACTGATCAGCGGCGAGCGCCGTCTGCTCTATATCCCCGGTGCCGCCGGCGTGACGCCTGCAATGCGCGAGCGCATGCGGCGCGCGGAGGCGATCCTGTTCGACGGCACGCTGTTCGCCCATGACGAGATGATCGCGCTGCGCACTGGAACCAAGACGGGAATGCGCATGGGCCACATGCCAATCGAGGGGCAGGACGGCTCGCCTGCGGCGCTTGAAGGGCTCTCGGCCCGCCGCATTTTCATCCACATCAACAACACAAATCCGGTTCTGATCGATGGCTCATCCGCGCGCCGGCGTGTGGAGCTCGCGGGCTTCGAAGTTGCGTATGACAGCATGGAGATTGTGCTGTGAAACTCATGCAGCCGGGCGAACTGGAAGCGCCTTGCGCGAGATCGGCGCGCGCCGTTATCACCGCCTTCATCCGTTCCATCACCTGCTGCATTCCGGCCGATGCACGAAAGGGCAGGTGCAGGCCTGGGCGCTGAACCGCTACTATTACCAGGCGATGATCCCGATCAAGGACGCGTCACTGATCGCGCGCTGCGACGATCTGCAGATCCGCCGCGAGTGGCGCTCGCGGCTGGTCGACCATGACGGCGAGCGCGACGGCGACGGCGGCGTCGCGCGCTGGCTGAGGCTGACCGACGGGCTCGGGCTCGACTGCGATTATGTTACGTCGCTGCGTGGCCTTCTTCCCGGTACGCGCTTTGCGGTGGATGCCTATGTGCGCTTCGTGCGCGAGAAGACGCTGCTGGAAGCGATTGCGTCGTCGCTCACCGAATTGTTCTCGCCTGTGATCATCTCGGAGCGGATGGAGGGCATGCTCGCGCATTACGATTTCATCACGCGCGAGACCTTGTCCTATTTCGAGAAGCGGCCGCCGCAGGCTGCGCGCGATTCCGATTTCGCGCTCGATAATGTGAAACGCCACGCCCGCACGCCGGATACGCAGGCGCTCGTGCTCACGGCGCTTAAATTCAAGTGCAGCGTATTGTGGGCGATGCTCGATGCGCTGCGTCACGCCTATGTCGAGCCGGGGCACATTCCGCCCGGCGCGTTCGTGCCGGACGGCAGGTCATGACAGAAGCCGTCACGCCGAAAGCCGAAATCCCCGCCGATGCGAAGCCGCGGCTGCCGCGCGGCGTGCGGCTCACTCATAGCGAGGTGCAGGGTGGATGGGTGTTGCTCGCGCCCGAACGCATCTTCAAGGCCGATGCGATCGCGGCCGAAATCCTGAAGCGCTGCACGGGGGAGGCGACCTTCGCTGCGATCGTCGACGACCTTGCCGCGAACTTCAAGGACCCGCGCGAGCGCATCGAGACGGACGTTGCGAGCCTTCTTCGCTCGCTTGCCGACAAGCGGCTGCTGGAGTTGTAGCAGGTGATTCGCGCGGATCAGGCACTAACCGTACCTCTCGGCCTGCTCGCGGAGCTGACGCATCGCTGTCCGCTCGGATGTCCCTATTGTTCGAATCCGCTCTCCCTCGACGCGCCGAAAGACGAACTCGACGCCGAGACATGGGCGCGCGTGTTTCGTGAGGCCGCGGCGCTCGGCATTCTGCAAGTGCATCTGTCGGGCGGCGAGCCGGCCTCGCGCCGCGATCTAGCGGAGATCGTGACGGCGGCGCACCGGGCGGGGCTCTACAGCAATCTCATCACCTCCGGGGTCGGATTGACCGCGCCGCGGCTGAAGGAACTCGCCGACAGCGGGCTCGACCACGTGCAAGTGTCGATCCAGGACGCGCAACCCGCATCGGCCGACCGCATCGCGGGCTATGAGGGCGCGTTCGCGCGCAAGCAGGGCGTCGCGGCCGAAACCGTGCGGCTTGGTTTGCCGCTCACGGTCAACATCGTCGTCCACCGCGCGAATATCGAACGCATCGACGAGATGGTCGCGCTCGCGCTGTCGCTCGGCGCGAGCCGTGTCGAGATAGCACACGTGCAGTATTACGGTTGGGCGCTGAAGAACCGCGCCGCGCTGATGCCGTCACGCGCGCAGGCGATGCAGGCGGTGCAGACGGTCGACGACCTTCGCAAGGCGCATCACGGCCGTATCGTGATTGACTCCGCCTTGCCGGACTATTATGCGCGCTTGCCGAAGCCCTGCATGGGCGGTTGGGGCCGCCGTTCGGTCAATGTCACGCCGTCCGGAAAGGTGCTGCCCTGTCACGCCGCCGAAATAATTCCAGGCCTCACCTTCTGGTCAGTCACAGAACATTCGCTTGCGGACATCTGGAGGCATTCGCCGGCGTTCAATACCTTCCGCGGGACGGACTGGATGGCGGAGCCCTGCCGCTCCTGCCCGAAACAGCGTGAGGATTTCGGCGGCTGCCGCTGCCAGGCGTTCCTGCTGACCGGCGACGCACGCGCCACCGATCCGGTCTGCCATCTCTCGCCGCTGCATGACGAGGTGGAGCGCATCGCAGCAATTCGATCCTACGCATACGCCTACCGGCGTTACCGGCCGGAGCCTGCTGTCGCACCTGATTGCCAGCGGGGTTTGAAGAATCCCTGACTAGCAAATCTCTGTTGGCCGTCTGCAACCGTCAATCCATGACACCGGTCAGGCGCGGACTGGTGACACCCTGTGTGCCGAAGCGACGGTGTATCGGCTGAGGGTATTAATCTGACCCCTTGTGTAACCGAAAATGTATGACAGCCAATTCTTCGCTTTCTGCGTCGCCAAACGCAAACCCATTCATGAAACGCGGTTCCGGCCTGATCCGAGCGCTTCTTCTGTATATCCCGGTGCGGCCGGCGTAACGCCCGCGATGAGCGAGCGCATGCGGCGCGCGGACGCCATCCTGTTCGACGGCACGCTCTCCACCGACGACAGGATCAGGATTCGGAGGAAGATTCCGTTGATTTCGAGCCCGATGCAGGTTTCGACGAGCGTCGGTGTGGTGGAAATCATGGAATCGTCTCGCGCGCAGTACAACGCTTAGCTCTTAGGCCAAGGTCGGGGAGCCGAAAGCGCGCTCCCGGACTCGTGAGGACGCTTCGCGCGACCACCAAGCGGCCGCGCTACCGGATCAGAACGCCGGCAATTTCAGTTCTTCAGCGCCCCTGAGGCCTTGGCGACGTGGGTCGCGATAGCATCCATCAGCGGCGGCGAAAGACAATCATAGGGTTCGAGGCCAAGTTCCTTCAGCCGCCCACGAATAGCTCCCATCTGATTGGGAGGGGTACCGGATTCAATGATCGAGGACACGAAGGCAGCGAATTCGGGCGCCGACCAACCCTCCTCCCGCGAAAGCTCGGTGTGGATGAAATCGAACCCATAGAGCGGATGCTGGGAATTCTCGATGCGGCCGTACATGTGAACGCCGCATCCCGTGCAGGCGTGCCGCTGAATTGCCGCGTTACTGTCCACGACCTTTAAACGCTCGGCATTTTTGCTGGCCTCGAGCTTGTCGCGTGGCACGACGGCTACCATTGAGAACAGGGCACCGGCGGGTTTCCAGCATTTGGTGCAGCCGCATACATGATTATGGGCGCTTTGCGATGTGACAGAGACTTCCACCGGGTTACTCGTGCAGTGGCATACAAGCGTTCCGCCCGCGAAGTTGGGCGAGCCGGGCCTCACTCCTTTGTCCACCGACGGATGAATTGACGTCGTTGTTGCCATAGCATCCCTCCCAAGATTGGTACGGCGCAACGCCGGCGCCGCGCTGTGTGGGTCGCGTTCTCTTGAGGCAGCTCGCTCGAAGCTTGAGAACGGTGTCTGCGGCCGCGCTCTTGCGAAAAGGCTGGATTTTCGCCAAGTTTTTTGTAGAGGCTTGCCCAACATACTACAGGTTTTTTAGAGAAATGGAACGTGCATCGCCAAGGAAATGATCGGTGTTGCCGCAGAGATGATCGTCGATGAGCGGGAGGGGCCCGCGTGGACCTCTGCTGCCGATCGTCCCGCGGTTTCGGCGGTACCGCGTCGCTGCGCCAATACATGACGATGGAGAAGCTAACATGAAGACTCGAGCCGCAGTCGCATTGGAGAAGGCCACGCCACTTCAGATCATGGATGTCGACCTCGACGGACCGAAGGCGGGCGAGGTGATGGTCGAGGTGAAGGCCACGGGCATCTGCCACACTGATGAATTCACTCTGTCCGGGGCGGACCCGGAGGGTTTGTTTCCCGCGATCCTCGGGCATGAGGGTGCGGGCGTCGTGGTCGATATCGGCCCAGGCGTCACCTCGGTGAGGAAAGGCGATCACGTCATCCCGCTCTACACCCCAGAGTGCCGTCAATGCCCATCTTGCCTGTCGCGCAAGACCAATCTGTGCACCGCGATCCGCGCGACGCAGGGTCAGGGCGTGATGCCCGACGGCAGCTCGCGATTTACTTTCAATGGTAAAAAGCTACACCACTACATGGGCTGTTCGACCTTCTCGAATTTCACTGTCCTGCCGGAGATCGCAGTTGCGAAGGTGCGCGAAGACGCTCCCTTCGACAAGATTTGCTATATCGGCTGCGGCGTCACGACCGGGATCGGCGCAGTGCTGAACACCGCGAAGGTCGAGCCCGGCGCAAAAGCGGTCGTATTCGGCCTTGGCGGCATCGGTCTCAATGTCATCCAAGGACTGCGCCTTGCCGGGGCCGACATGATCATCGGCGTCGACATCAACAATTCGAAGAAGGAATGGGGCGAGCGTTTCGGCATGACGCATTTCGCCAATCCGAAGGAGGTCGGCGCTGACCTCGTGCCGCATCTCGTCAACATGACCAAGTCCGGCGCCGACCAGATCGGCGGGGCGGACTACACGTTCGACTGCACCGGGAATGTCACCGTGATGCGCCAAGCGCTGGAGGCCTGCCACCGCGGCTGGGGCCAATCCATCATCATTGGCGTTGCACCAGCCGGCGCGGAGATCGGAACGCGGCCCTTCCAGCTCGTCACCGGCCGCGTCTGGAAAGGCACCGCCTTTGGCGGAGCCAGAGGACGCACCGACGTGCCCAAGATCGTCGACTGGTACATGGAGGGGAAGATCCAGATCGATCCGATGATCACCCACACGATGCCGCTTGGCGAGATCAACAAGGGCTTTGACCTGATGAATGCAGGCGAGAGCATCAGGAGCGTGGTCGTCTACTGAAGCGCAGACGCACTACTGTCGATCTGGCGGTGTGAGCAGGCGGTTTGCAACTAGCCAGCGAATGCCCCTGAGCCAGGACTCGTCGGTATTGCCGCGAATGTCCGCCTGAAGTATGCGGTTGGGCTTGCCGCTACTCGCGTCGCGCACTTGGATCGTGACGCCAAGAATAAGGTTGGAGATCTTATGCACGGTGCCAGTGATCGCTAGATCAGCGCCCGCGTGGCGGGCGATGTCGGCTTCGCACCCACCGCACTTGTGCAGAGGCGCAGCCTTTTCGATCTCCGCCGCGAACTCTGATAAGTCGACCAACTCGTATCCGCCATCGCGCGCAGCGAGCCGTCGCAACTCCTCGGTTACGGCTGCGAGCCGCCCTTCCTCTGCCCGATGACCGGCAATCTCCCCCTCGATGCTGACGTCGATCAGCTCGAACGGGAAAATCGCCGCCTTCGGCCCCGCCGACACCACAGTGGACAGCACGAGGATGAGAGCGGATGCTGCGATGAATGGGCGAAGTCCCGGCACGCCACCTCCTTGATCGATAGATCAATACGCGAGCCGCCGTTTGAGGTTATCAGCTCATCTTGACAGCGAAGATGGCCGGCGCATGCTTGCAATTCTAGATGTCATCGACGGCGTTGTCATCCACTCCGAGGGAATTGAGGCTGGAGCCCACGAATGCAAGAAAACGCAACCGACGTGGCTTCAGGCCGCAGTTCCTGCGCGATGCTGCTGCGTTGCGCCCTGCTGACGGCAGCGCTGACTAACAACGCGACGGTTGCGACGGCGGCCCAATCCGTGCCGGGCGGTGGTTTCGTGGGTCCGGTCGAGCGTATCGCGATCGTGCTCGCGCGAGAGCTGCGCGAGGCGCCCGCGCCGGTCTCGCTGCTCGATGCGCCGCCGACCGATGACGGAGTGGCCGGCGCTCGGCTCGCGATCAACGATAACAATACGACCGGCAGGTTTCTCCGGCAGGAATTCACGCTCGAGGTCGTCGAGAGCGCGGATGCAAAAGAGCTCATCGCTCAGGTCAGGAGCAAGGTCGAAGGCGGCGCGGCATTTGTCGCTACCGATGCCAGCGCGCAAGCGACACTTGCGCTTGCAGATGCGCTAAAGGACCAGCCGGCGCTGGTATTCAATGCCGGTTCGCCCGACGATCGGCTGCGCGAGCGGGACTGCCGCCCCAACCTCGTGCACAGTGCACCGTCACGCGCGATGCTAGCGGACGCGCTGGCGCAGTATCTCGTCTGGAAGCAATGGCGCCGCTGGTTCTTGGTGCACGGCACCGGGGCGGACGACGAGGCCTATGCGGCGGCGCTGCGGCGCGCCGCGAAACGCTTTGGCGTGAGGATCGTCGAGGAGCGCGCGTTCAAGCACGAAGCCGGAAGCCGGCGCGCCGACGGCGGCCATGAGCAGATCCAGCAACAGATTCCCAGCTTCACGCAGAACGTCCCCGCCCACGACGTGCTGGTGGTCGCGGACGAAGGCGGCGTGTTCGGCGAATATTTCCCGTATCGGACTTGGGACGCGCGCCCGGTCGCCGGAACGCATGGGCTAACGCCGACGAGCTGGCATCCGGCGCTCGAACAGTGGGGCGCGACGCAATTTCAGAACCGGTTCCGACGGCTAGCCAACCGGCCAATGCGAGCACTCGACTACGACGTTTGGGTCGCGGTGCGGTCGATCGGCGAGGCGGCGACGCGCGCCAGATCGGCGATCGGCGCGGACATAATCGCGTATCTGAGGTCGGCCGAATTCGAACTCGCGGCATTCAAGGGACGCAAACTCACGTACCGGGCGTGGGACGGCCAGCTGCGCCAACCAATCCTGATCGCGACCGCAAAATTGCCGGTGACGGTATCGCCGCAACCCGGATTCCTGCACCAATTCTCTGAGCTCGATACGCTCGGTGTCGACAAGCCTGAAACGGGCTGCCGCGCCTACGCGGGCTGAATTTGCCGTGTGCAGCGCCATCGGTGCGGCACTAAGCTACAGGAAAGACGGAGAAAAACGGAGAAACGTCTGTGCGAGCAAATCAGAGTGGCTTGATGTTCTCGGTGCTTGCCGCGTCGCTTTTCGTTCCCGCGATGGCCGCAGCCTACACGGTCTACATCACGAACGAGAAAGACAACACGGTCAGCATCATCGACAGCACCAAGCTCGAGGTAACGCGTACCGTCAAGGTCGGCCAGCGCCCGCGAGGCGTCCTCCTGTCGAAGGACGCGAAATGGCTGCTGATCTGCGCCAGCGACGACAACAACATCCAGGTCTTCGATGCGCGCACCATGGCGTTCGTGAAGAACCTGCCGTCCGGGCCAGACCCCGAGTTGTTCGTTTTGCATCCATCGGGCAATCCGCTCTACGTCGCCAACGAGGACGACAATCTCGTCACCGTGGTCGACATCGAGACCGACAAGGTGCTGGCGGAGATTCCGGTCGGCGTCGAGCCCGAAGGAATGGGGATCAGCACCGGACGGAAAGCTGCTGGTCAACACGTCCGAAACCACCAACATGGCCCACTTCATCGATACGGCGACTAACACCACGATCGACAACGTGCTGGTCGACAGCCGTCCGCGCGTCGCCGAGTTCACCGCCGACGGGAAGCAGCTTTGGGTGAGCGCTGAGATCGGCGGGACGGTCACGGTTATCGATCCAGCGACGCGCAAGATCATCGCAAAGATCGGCTTCGAGATCGCTGGCGTGAATCCGGACGCGATCCAGCCGGTCGGCGTACGCATCACCCGCGACGGCAAGCGCGCCTTCGTGGCTCTCGGACCGGCCAATCGCGTCGCCGTGATCGATGCCGCGACCTTCAAGGTCGAGCGCTATCTGCTAGTCGGCCAGCGCGTCTGGCAGCTCGGCTTCACGCCCGACGAGAAGCTTCTGTTCACCACCAACGGAACGTCCAACGACGTGTCGGTCATCGACGTCGAGAAGCTGCGCGTGCTACGCTCGATCAAGGTCGGACGCTATCCCTGGGGCGTCGTCGTCGCGCCATTCTGACGGTGCCCCACTTCTTCGAGAAGAATTCCGATGCGCCTCCTGCCCAAACTCCTTCTCGCCCTCGCGCTGGTCTCCGCGCCGACGCTTGCAACCGCCGAGGGCGACCTTGCGTTGAGACCGGAAAGGTTGCCAGATATGGTTCTCGGCCTCGGCGACGCGGGCTACGGCGTCTCGCAGAAGGACTACGCGCTAGTCACCGGCAAAGCCTATCGTCTTAAGATCAAGTCGACCGGCGAAAAGGAATGCGCGTGGCAGGCGCCGCAATTCTCCAACTTCATCTGGATGCGCAAGGTCGAGGTCAACAAGGTGGAGATCAAGGCGAGCCACGTCTATGAGATTGAGATGGAGCGCGCCGGGGAGGCGGAGATCTTCTTCGTGCCGATCCGGCCGGGCGAGTATGCCTGGGGCTGCCGTGGCCTCGAAGGCAAGGGCATGGCGGGCCGGTTCATCGTGAAATGATCACGCCGGTCGCACCGCATCCAGCCGAGCAATCGGTCGACGCGCTGCTGGTCCGCGGCGTCAGCCACAGTTTCGGACCGGTCCAGGCGCTCGCCGATGTCTCGCTCGCCGTGCCGCGCGGCAGCTTCGTGGCGCTGCTCGGGCCGAACGGCGCCGGCAAGTCGACGCTGTTTGCTCTGGCAACGCGCCTCTACGACAATGTCAGCGGCGAGATCCGCATCATCGGCCACGACGTACGCCGCCACCCGACGGCGGCTCTGCGCCAGCTTGGCGTCGTGTTCCAGAGCCGCAGCCTCGACGCCGATCTGACGCTGCTGCAGAATCTCACCTATCATGCGGCATTGCACGGGATTGGCCGGCGGGACGGCCATTGCCGCGCGGTCGAGGCGCTAATCAAGGTCGGGCTCGCGGCGCGTGCTGGCGAAAAGGTGCGGGCGCTATCGGGCGGCCAGGCGCGCCGTGTCGAGATCGCACGCGCGCTGCTGCACGATCCGGCCTGCCTGCTGCTCGACGAGGCTACAGTCGGTCTCGACGTCGCGTCGCGCGAGAGCGTGCTCGCGATCGTCCGCGCGCTCGTTCGCGAACACGGCGTCGGCGTGCTGTGGGCGACGCACCTGGTCGACGAGGTCGCCGCCGACGACCAGGTCGTGCTGCTGCACAAGGGACAGCGTTCGCTTCTCCGGTCTGGTGCCGAGCCTGCTTGCGGATGCACAGGCCAGCACCTTGCGTGGCGCATTCATGCGCGTCACCGAGAGCACGCGCGCCGAGGCCGCATGACCGGTTATTCAGCATCACAACGTTTCGAGCCGCAGGCTATTTCGCCTGCTTCAGCGGCATCGTCTGGCGCGAGGTGTTGCGCTTCCTGCACCAGCGCGAGCGTTTCCTCTCGGCGCTGGTGCGGCCGCTGGTTTGGCTGTTCATCTTCGCGGCCGGCTTTCGGCAGGTGCTCGGCGTGTCGATCATTCCGCCCTACCAGACCTATGTGCTCTACGAAGTGTTCGTCACGCCGGGCCTGGTCGGCATGATCCTGCTGTTCAACGCCATGCAGTCGTCGCTCACGATGGTCTACGACCGCGAGACCGGCGCCATGCGCACGCTGCTGGTCAGCCCGTTCCCGCGCTCATTCCTGCTCATCTCGAAGTTATTCGGGGGCGTGGCAGTGGCCCTGATGCAGGTCTATGTGTTCCTACTGATCGCGTATTTCTGGGAGGTCGAGCCGCCCTGGATCGGCTACCTCACGGTGCTGCCAGCGCTGGTGTTGTCCGGATTCATGCTGGGGGCGCTCGCGCTGTTCATGTCGTCCGTGATCAGGCAGCTCGAGAACTTCGCCGGCGTCATGAACTTCGTGATCTTCCCGATGTTCTTCGCTTCCTCGGCACTGTATCCGCTCTGGCGCATCCGGGAAGCGAGCCCGGTGCTCTACGAGATCTGCCGCGTGAATCCGTTCACGCATGCGGTCGAACTGATCCGCTTCGCGCTCTATGGACAGATCGAGCCTTACTCGCTCGCGGTTGTGCTCGGCTTCACGGTCTTCTTTCTGGCGAGCGCGATTTACGCCTATAATCCGTCCAAGGGGCTGATCGGTTGGCGCGGCGCGCCAAGTGAAGGCCGGTGACATGACGCGTTGGAACGCAGTCATTGTGATGATGGTTGTCATTGCGCTCGCGCCGCCGCGCGCACGCGCCGCGGAGGCCGCCAATCCGGATTGGCCGTGCGTGCAGCGCAAGGTCGCAACCCTGACATCGGCGCAGATGTGGGATGGTCCGTCGGTCGACGATCTAACTCATTGGCGCACCAACGAAGAAATGACCGAGCTCATCGCGTTCCTCGCCAACCGCCGCGTCCCGCTCGAGGAGGCAACCGCAGCCGATCGCGACGTTTGCTGGCGCAAGGCCGCCAGAACAGCGTAACGAGGCGCTCAAGCTGCTGTTCGCTGGGCTGCTCAGTACCGTCAGCAGCGATCGCGCCGTCGTGATGGCTGGGATCGAACGCTTCCAGCAGCGGCAGCGGGCGCGCGCGGCGGAAATTGAGCGCCAGGGCGCTGCGCTCCGGCAGATCAAGGAACGTGCCGCAACCGACGATCAGGCGCGCGCCGAGCTCGCAGCGGCCGAGGATCGCTACAACTGGGATGTGCGGGTCTTTTCCGAGCGCCAGCAGTCGCTTCCGCTCGCCTGCGAGGTGCCGGTGCTGATCGAGCAGCGGCTGTTCGAGCTCGGCCGCGATATCCGCCAGCACATGAGCGATTAAATTTGCTTATTTGCCACGTCATTCGGGAGGTTGGCGCGCCATGTCGGGTCAGCGCCGCGGCTGGGTGATCAGCTTGGACTGCTCGTCGAGCAGCGGCACGCCGAATTGCAGCAGGATCGCGTCGATATCGCCTTGGAGCTTGGCGATCACGGATTGAGCTGGCGCTTCCAGTCGTCCTCGAGATTGGCGCACACCGAAGGTGATGCGATAGGCCATGCGCGGTGTGCCGCTTTCCTTCAGCAGCGGCACAACGGTCGAGCTTCTCGCCGCCGCGGGCGGCGAAGTAGCCTGCCATCGGCCCCCAGAGGACGCCGGCATCGATGTCGCCGGACCGGATATCGTCGACCATGCGCTCGCCGGGCGAGTCATAGCGCCGGTCGACCATCAGGGGATAAGGCTTGGCCTGCTCGATCAGCCCAAGCCGCGCCATGACGTTGCCGGGCGGCGTGCCAGCGATCACGCCGATGCGCTTGTTCCTGAGACGCGAGTCGGCGAGGCTGTCGACGCCGTCGAGCGCGCCGCCGGCGCGATAGATCAGCGCATAGGTCGATCGGTAATAGTGGTTGGTGTTGAGCACGAGCTCATCACCTTGGGCGTAGCCGATCACCACGTCGCAGCGCTTGGCGAACAAGGTCTGCCGGATGAAGCCGGTGGCCTGGGGAAACCATGTGTACTCGACCGGCACCTTGAATTCGGCAGCAACCATATCAGCGATCTTGTTCTCGAAACCCTCGCTTTTCTCGTTCGAAAACGGCAGGTTCGCCGGGTCGGCGCAGACGCGCAGCGCCGTGCGATTGACCAGATCGGAGCGATGCGTCTCTGCAGCCGGCGCCGGCGCAATCGTCATGCCCGTGAGGACCGCCAGCAGCGTCGCGGTGCCGCGCTTTTTCATCCAAAGCAAGCCTTCTCGTCCGCCTCGGCGGTGGCTGGCTTTTCGATCCGTTTCGCCGGCCGGCCGCGCGGTAGCGCCCCGTCCGCGCGCGCTTTCAGATATATGTAGATGTCGTCGATGTAGCACATCACGTTACGATTATCGCCGAGCGCCGGCATCTTACTCTGCTTGTCGGGGCGCACGATCTCGCGGCCGCTCGCCACGACCTCCATGAACTCGTCGTATTTCATGGTCTTCAGCGAATCCATCAGCCCCGGCGCATAGGTCGAGCCCTCGCCATCCGGCCCATGGCAGGTATGGCATTCCGAATGGTAGCGGCGGAATCCCGAAAAGGTGTACCAGTCGACTGTGCCGTCGCTAGCGACGTTGTAGGTCGGACTCCCGTCGGTGGCCTCCCACTTGCCGTCCTTCTCCGTCTTCGCTCCCTGGCCGACGGCCGGACCCGTCAGCAGACCGAAGGCGATAGAGCATAGCACTGCTAAGCTGGCTCGTTTCACGAGCAACTCCGATGCTGTCCAGAATTTCGGCGTCGAAGACCGGCGCGTCAAAACGCGCCGGTCCGGAGCATGGAACGGGTGCCTTACGGCAGCGTGAATACGGTCAGCGAGCCGCCGAGGGCGGTGTAGTCGCGCAGAGCCGCATAGCCGCCGACTGCGCCGAGGCCGTCGGTTGGATTTGTTAGACCGGCCGCGAGCCCGATGCCGGCCCAGCCGCCCACGCCCGACAGCACCGCGACATACTGTTTTCCGTTGTGGCTGTAGGTCATGACGTTGCCGATGATGCCGGACGGGGTCTTGAACTTGAACAGCTCCGTGCCGTCCTTCTCGTCTACCGCCTTCAAGTAGCCTTCGAGCGTGCCGTAGAAGACGATGCCGCCGGCGGTGGCGAGTGCGCCCGACCACACCGAGAACTTCTCCGGCTTCGACCACGCGATCTTACCTTGAGCTGCATCCCAGGCGATGAAGTTGCCCATGCCGCCATGGCTGCCGGGTGCCGGGAACATGGACAGCGTAGCCCCGACATAGGGCTGGCCCGCCGTGTATGAGACGCGGAACGGCTCGTAGTCCATGCAGACGTGGTTGGTCGGTACGTAGAACAGGTTGGTCCGTGGCGAGAATGCCGCAGGCTGCTGGTCCTTGCTTCCGAGAGCGGCCGGGCACACTCCCTTGGTGTTCTTGTCCTGCCCGGTCTGGAAGGTCGAGAACTCCTTGACTACCTGCGGACGCCCGTATTGCGGGCTGTTCTTGTCCATTACGACGCCAGTGGTCCAATTGACCTTCGGGTCGAACCTGTCGGCGACCAGGAGCTCACCGGTCACGCGATCGAGCGTGTAGCCGAGCCCGTTGCGGTCGAAGTGGACGAGAACCTTACGCGGCTGGCCCGCCACGTTAATGTCGGCGAGGATCATCTCGTTGACGCCGTCATAGTCCCATTCGTCGAATGGCGTCATCTGGTAGGCCCAGCGTGCCACGCCGGTGTCGACGTCACGCGCGATGATGGCCATCGTCCATCTCTGATCGATCGGCTTGCCATCAGGGCCGGCGCGCTGCACCGGGTTCCAGGTCGACGGATTGGCGGTGCCGTAGAACATCAGGTTGGTCTCGGGGTCATAAGAGAACCAGCCCCAGGCGGTGCCGCCGCCGATCTTCCACTGATCGCCGGTCCAGGTCCTGAGCGAGGAGTCCTTGCCGACCGGTTTGCCAAGCGACGTCGTCTTCTCGGGGTCGAACAGCATCTCGCTGTCCGGGCCGACAGTGTAGCCGCGCCATACTAGCTTGCCGGTCTTGGCGTCGTAGGCCGTGACGTGGCCACGCACGCCGAATTCGGCGCCCGAGATGCCGACAATGACCTTATCCTTCACCGGCAGGACGGTCGCGGTATTGGTCTCGCCCTTCTTCGGGTCGCCGTTGACGACCTTCCATTTCTCCTTGCCGGTCATGGCATCGAGCGCGACCAATGTAGTGTCGGCCTGGTGGTGGTAGATCGTACCGTCCGCATAGGCGAGGCCGCGATACACCGTGTCGCAGCACATCACCGGAATGACGGAGGGATCTTGTTTGGGCTCGTACTTCCAGAGGATCTTGCCATCCTCGTTCAAATCGAGCGCATAAACAATGTTCGGAAACGGCGTGTGCACAAACATCACGCTGCCGACCACGATCGGAGAACCCTCATGGCCGCGCAGCACGCCGGTCGAGAACGTCCAGGCGACTTTCAGATTCTTGACGTTGTCCCGGTTGATCTGATTCAGCTTTGAAAAGCGCTGATTGGTGTAGTCCCCGGTCTGCAGCACCCACTGCTCGGGGTTTGCCGTCTGTTTGATCACATCCTGATTAGCCACCGCTGGCACAGTTAGAGCAATAACGGCCAGCGATGCACCTGCAACTGCCCGAAAGTGCATGGCGCGCCTCCTCCGTTGTAAGGTTTCTCTACAATGTTACGATAGTGATCGTCGGCTCGAGCCCGCGTAACCCAGCGCGAACCAACGCCATTTTTCTGTCGAACGTGTCGCGAAGAGAAGTACCGACACAAATTTAGGCATTATTTCATGTCGTCCGCAAGGATAATGTAAGCGAGCCGCTGCCCAGAGTGGGCAAGATTCGGCTGGCACACCAACGGTAGGTGATGCGCGACTTAGCGCCTAACTCGTTTGTGGCAGACTCGGTCGACGGATGGTAGTCGGTTGTTGCGTCAGAAACACCGCAGTTCCGCCTCCACTTGCACGCGTTTCAGATCGTCGACCTTGCCGCGCAGCATCGGCATGCTAAGGAACATCGATGCATTCTTACCGCCCCGTTGGCGCACGCGCATCACCGTCTCGGCCTCTTCGTATTGTTCATAGGGCATAAGCGCGGCAATCACATCGATCGAGCACGAACATCGCTCGAGTGCCTCGCGCGTCTGTCCGTTGACTTGCATGCAGCCAAACACGTAGTCGGCACGTGCGACAGTTGGATAGTCGTTGGCCGGACCTTCGGCAGCCTGCGCCGCGCCGCAATATGCGACGAGCACCGTAACGGCGAGCGCTTGAATTTGCACTTTTGCAATTCCCAGATATCGAGGCCGCGGTTTAAAGAAAATCCCCAGGTGACGCATAACGCACCCGATGCATTGGCCTTCGCCGATGGTTGCCGAGGGCCATCGGCGAGACCATTATAGGTCCGGGGCGAGCCCGGCGCAATTTCGTGCTATGAGATTTTGCCGATGCTGGCGCGGACTTCGTCGTCGGCATTTGCATGAGTCCAAGAATGCGTCCACCTGCCAGCTCGGAGATGCGAAACTGAGTTCTCGTAGACCAGTCATTGGTACGCTCACGGCGGCCCTCGTTGCCTGGGTGATGCCGCCTGCCGCATCGACGCAGGAGATGCTGCGCTATATCGATCTCAAGTCAGACGATTTCACCAAGGCCGACATGACGCGCGCCGAGGTCGAGGCCGCCCTCGCGGCCTCCGAGCCGACGCGGCCCGTCGATCTTTCCGCGAGACGTCTCAATGGCCTCGACCTCTCAGGCCTCGACTTTAAGCGTGCCAGGCTTCAGGCGGCGCGGCTCAACCGCGCCAACCTCGCCGGTGCCAACCTCGACGGAGCAATGCTCGACCAGGCCTTCGCGCTCGATGCCGACCTCACCGGCGCCAGCCTGCGCGGTGCCAGCCTATTCGCCACGCAACTGGTCAACGCGAAGCTCGACGGCGCCGATTTGTCCGATGCCCGCATCACCGGCGATCTTTCGAATGCCAGCATGCGACAGGCGCGACTCGACGGCGCCGATCTGTCCGCAGATATGCGCAATCAATCGATGGGCCTGATGCGGGGTGTGTTGCGATCGGCTAAACTTGACGGTGCGAGCTTCGAGAACGCAAATCTTTCACGTGCCGTTCTCGAATTTGCGTCGCTGCGGGACGCGCGGCTCGTCGGCGCGCGGCTCAGCGGCAGCGAGCTCGGCGGCGCTGATTTTGAAGGCGCCGACGTCACTGGAGCCGATTTTGAGGGCGCCGATGTTACCTCCACCAGGCTGATCGGCATGCGCGGGCGCGACCAAGCGCGCAATCTCGATCGCGTCAGGAATTTTGAGCGCGCTTTCACCGACTAGCGGCACATGTTAGAAATTCCGCGGAGAATGTTAAATGTTAGATGTGGCGCACTATCGTATTCTGTCTGATTACCCAAGGGCCGACGCAAGTCCGCATCGGTAATTCGCAACCGATGCCGCATCAAGGGATTTCCGCTGTTACTTCGAAATCGGAAATCAATTCAACCTGTTTATTAATGTAATGTTGCTTGTGCCAGGAGCAGCAGACTCGGGCGAACGTCTCGCCGAGGTTTGCCTAGATCCTTGATGTCGGAGAGAAAGCAGCCGCCTAAGATCGGGCGAAGCCAATCCGAAGTACGGAAGGGCCGCCGGATGCCGAACCTTCTAATTGATTTGCGATCAGTTCGCTGTTACAGGAGCTTCTTTAACAACGACCAGACCGACACGGCGCGCTGATTGAACGAGCGCTCAGTGCGACGCGCGTCGCGGCTCGGGATTGACGCCGCCCGAGTATCAAGGCACGACAGTTGAAAGTTATGGCTAAAGTCGCACACGCAGGCCGCCATAGATAGCAAGCGGCGCGCCGGGGCTCACCGTCCGTGGATCCGTCAGGCCAAGGAATGGCACTTCGCTGGTGTCAAAGAAAGTGCCGAACGTGTAGTAGCGCTTGTTGAACAGATTTTGTACCAGGCCGAAGATTTCGACATTCTTCGAAATCTCGTAGGTCGTGTTCAGGTTGACGATCCAATAGCCAGGCAGCATCGGATTGAGATTGGATTCATCGCCACGCAAATATTGTCCGCTGGCGGCGACGAGATTGGCGCCGATCTTCCAATTATCGCGCAGCTTGTATTCAGCCCCGGCCTTGAAGCGATGCTGCGGGATTGATGGTATATGGCTTCCCGGCATGACCGTGATCAGCCCGTTTGCACCGGCGAGAGGATTGTTGGGTGAAGACAGCACGATCTGGTCGAGGAAAGTCGCATTGATGAAGTTGTAAGTCGCAAACCAGTTCCATTGATTGTTTTGGTACTGAACCGAGGCTTCGACGCCCTCGCGGCGCGTGGTGCCGACATTCTGAAAAAAGCCGCGGCCCGTGACTGTGCTTGGCACGCTCATGATGTCGTCGATGCTGTCGGTACGGAACACGCCGGCGGCCCAAGAGAACCGGTTCGCGCCGCCGACCTCATGATTGCCGCGCAGTCCCGCTTCCCACGTCTTGCCGACCACCTGCTTGAGGTCTGGGTCGGAGACCAGAAAGTTGTCGATCAGGCACGGCCGGGCCGGATCGGAGCAGGCTAATTCGGACGGCGTAGGTGCGCGGTTCGATTCGGAATAGCCAGCGTAAGCGGTGACCTGCGGGGTGATCTTGTAGGTTGCGCCCACCACGGGATTGAAGCGCTGGAAATTGTGCAGTCCGTTGAGCGAAGTGCCAAGCTGGTCTTCGAGCTGAATGTTTACAAGGTTGAACCGGCCGCCCGCGGTAACCGAGAATCTTGACGTCACGTCGAATGTGTTGGTCGCGTAGATGCCGGTATAGGTATTGCGCGTGTCGAGATCGACCGGCGCAACCTCACCATTGGGTTGCGAAATGATGACGCCGGTTCCAGTGACGAATAGGTCCGAGCCGATCCTGCCGAGTTCGCTCGACGCCTGGAAATTGACCCTGCCGCGGTCGACGCTCGATCCGATCACGAAATGGTTGTCATGGCCGAAGATCTGGTGCGTGCTCGTCATCTGCACCGAGCCACCGTAGGCGGCGGCACGCGTCCGCGTCCGGTCGATCGAGCCCGGCGTCAAGCCGCCTAGAATGCTGGCAGTTACCATCTTGCCGCCGACGCCAAACAGCGGATCGTCGTCCTCCTCGAAACAGAGAAAGCCACCAGGCACTGCAGCCGCGTCGCATGGCAGGACTTCGCTGGTGTTGCCATCCACACGTCTTTGCACGAACCCGCGATAATAAAGGTTGCTCTTTATGTTCAGCCGCTCGTTCACGTCGTGGCTCATGGTCGCGTTTAGGAAGTTGAGCGTGTTTTGATAGGTTTGCGGCGTGGTGTAGACGCTCGACCAGCGCTGATCGAGCATTTGGATGGGGGTCGCCGCTGCTGCGCCAAAGAAGTTCGAAGCGCCAGTATAGCTCAGGTGAAATTCGGAGCTTTCATTGCGCACGCCGATATCTGCAAAGAGCCGCCGCAGCTTGGACTGCGAGCTATCGCGCCAGCCGTTATCGTTGAGCGCATCGGCTGCGATGTAGGTCGCCACATTCCCTTGCTGCGCGCCGCTCTGCGCCGTCACCGCACGACGCCCGAACGAGCCGCCACGTACCTCGATCTCGGACCGATTGTACGTAAAGCCGTTCTTCATCTGGATCGACAGCGCGCCGCCCAGCGCATTGAGCCCGTAGACCGGATTATTGGGCACGATATCCATGCGATTGACCGCGTATTCCGGGATGAAGTCCCAGTTGATGGTGTCGCCGAACACCTCGTTGATGCGCACCCCGTTCTGGTACACTGCGAGGCCCTGCGGCGTACCTAAGGTGGGTGAGGCTACGAAGCCGCGATACTGCACGTCGGGTTGGAACGGGTTGACCGCCGTGTCATTGATGAACACGCTCGGCACCCGCTGCATCAGACTTTCCGGTACGCTCGAAGACTTGGAATGATCGAGGTCAGCGGGCACCAGAGTCTCGGTGTTGGATGGTACCTTGTTGCGATCGATCCCGGTAATGTCGGGGCCGGGGGCTGGCTCGGGCGCACCTGACACAGCGGGGGTCGTCACAGTCGGAGCCGCGCGCCGACGCGTACGGCTCGCCGTCGATAGCGGCGTGGTTCCAATGACTTCTATTTCGGGCAGCGTAACCGTCTGTGCGACCGCTGCATCCGGGAAGAGGGAAGCACCGAGACACACTACCGAGAAGCCGCTCAAAGTGGCGACGAACGATGCCCTTTGCCAAGCCCGCCGGAAGACCTTGCAGATGGGACACATACGCTTTCCACTTTTGTGGAATGGAGTGAACTAGAAGTCAAAACTAAATCGGAGGAGTTAGCGCATCTCAGCTACTTCCAACACCCCGCTGAAGATGAGCTGAGCGAAATTTGCGAGTCGCATCAAACACTTCCAATTTATGAGTTTGGACCCCAGTAGACCACCACTGCACCTAACCTTCGCGAAAAGACACGTGAGCGCATTTCACAGGTTCGATTTTCCCGCGTCTACTCGAAAAGTAGCGGCTCCAGGCTTGATCCGATAAAAGCGTCCATGTTCCCCGTCCTCGTTTCGACAAAGATATCGTCCGCCGCGTGCTCGCAAAGCACTGTCGACCCGGAGCCGGAACCGATGGCCCATCCTGGCTGAGCCTTATCGGCATGCGAAGGACAGCCTCTGGAGTGTTTCGCTGCGAATTACTCCTCTTGCGCAGCATTGGGTCATGGTGGTGATGGACGTATTTACCCGTCGGATCATTGGATTTGGCGTTGAACGCGCTGATCTCTGTGGCGGCTCGCCTTGCCGGATGTTCAACCAAATCATCGCCGGAAAGTAGCTTCCTCAGCACCTGAGTTCCGACCGCGCCGTTATTTCGGTTCCGTCGTTGGGGCGCCAACTTTACGCGTTCTCGAGGTCGCAGAGATCAAGTCGATCCCGTACGTACCCGTGTCCCACCCGTTCGTGACGATACGACGGGAACTCCTTGACCATGTGTGATCTGGAACGCCGTCGACTTGGAGCGAAAGCTTGAAGAGTTCAGAACTTATTACAACGACCATCGCGTTCACCAGCCGCACTCCGGGAGAACGATCTGGGCAACCGCCGGCCAGCCAAGCCGTCCTTACCGACTACGCCTGGCGGAGCCATTGCCGCGGTCTCTTCCAAATGCCGATCGCGGCGTAATTTACGAGTTCGCCATGCACCGGGGTGTTTCGCCCAACGATAGCGACCTCGGTGTCACTCTGATACCACTAAATCAGCCAGTCCCTTGTCTCAAAACCCCTGACGACGGGGCTCTGCCTCCCACTCGCCGGTGTAGCGCTGCCCGTCGTTATCGGTCGCCTCGACGCGAAACGTCGGGGTACCGTTCGGCTTGTAGTCGAAGCGGATATTGGGATCCTCCGAGATTGAGATCCCACTCTGCATGGACAGCACCAGTTCATCACCTTGCCGGATCTTCAGATCGTCGAGGAAATAGGCTGGGATATAGAGCCGCGTGATTTGGTTCATCTGCAGGCCCGAATTGTTTGGATGCCGCACCATGATCTGAGCTTCTCGCCTTGCGTCGGCGGCATCCTCGGGCTTTGAAAATTGCCTGAACCTCATCTGACCAGCGGTCTTCCTGGCCTCGTCGGGATTCTTAAGAGCGGGCGCCGCGCATCCGCCGGAGGCCTTCACGAAGGTCTCCACGACATAGAGCCTGCCGTCGCTCAATTCCGCGACCGCGTGTACCTTCGTGTAGGTGTTCACGCGAACGCGCGTCGCGATCGTCGTGACGCCCGACCGCGGGCCGATCTCGAACCGCGCCGCGACGGGCGCCGGGTTCTGGTCGATGACCAGGGTCACGGCGGCGATCCGCCGGGGATCGTCGGCGGCGAGCAGACTGCGGATGGTGACCGGGACGATCGCGGCATCCTCCGCCCGGCCCGGCATGTCGAGCGCGATTACGTCGGCGCCATCTTCGAGCGTACGCTTCCCAAAAATATCATGGGCGAGGCTAGACCATAACTCGTCACTGTCCGTGGCGGCGGACGCACCGGTGGCGGCCATCGAGACCGCTGCAGCCAAAATGAGACCAAGTTTCAGCGCTCGCATCGTTGAGGACCTCATAGACGTTTCCTCCACCACATCATTTCCATTCGAGCTCGGCATATGCGGCCGTGGCATTGCGCGCATTATACTCGTCGAACAGTTTCCAGCGACCCTTTTCATCCTGCGCAGCCCTTTCGACCGCCTTGTCCAGCGCCACTCCTTTGGCGATGAGGGCGCGCACATCCTTGGTCAGTCGGTTCAGGTAGCGCCGCTGATCGGCAAGTGCGGACGGCCAGTCGGCGATCGCCGGGCCGTGGCCAGGAACGACCCGCTTGGCGGCAAGGACTTCAAACTCGTCCATGACGGCAAGCCAGCCGAGCAAGTTGCCGTCGAGGACGGGAATATGGCCGAGCATGACGAGATCGCCGGCGAACAGCGCACCGGTTGCCTCGTCGAGGACCGTCAGGTCGTTGTCGGTATGGGCGGCTGGCCAGGCTTTTAGTGTAAGACGGCGCCCGCCGAGATCGAGGTTTGTCTCGTTCTCGACGAGTCGCGTGGGTGCAATGATGCGCGTCTCGGCGACGAGTTCGTCACCCATTTCCCGCCGGAAAGTGTCCAGATAGAACTCCCCGCGCGCCGCCAGCGCCCGCGGCAGGTTGCGGTGGCCGACGAAGACGGCCCCTTCATCAGCGAACGCCGCATTGCCGAACACGTGATCGGGATGGGCATGCGTGTTGATGACGTAGCGGACGGGTTTCTGCGTCAAGTTGCGGATCGCAGCCAGGAGCCTGCGCCCCTCGCGAACGCTGCCACCCGTGTCGATCACCGCCACCGCGTCGTCGCCGACGACAAAGCCGAGATTGGCGATCGCCCCCTCGTTGCCAGCAGTCATGAGAGCGATCTTGCCCACGTGAACGAAAACCCCCGGTGCAACTTCCGAGATGGGCAGGGGCGTCGCCCCGCCCTGAGCGCGGGACGAAAATGCGACCCCGCCGCAGACAACCGCAAGAACAACAAAACTCTCGATCACAACGCGCATTGGCGATCCTGCTGCATGCTTCCAAGAAAACTGCCCTCGCAGACCCTAAGCGATTATGGTCCGAGTTCGTTTTCAGTTCAAAAAAGGACCCTGATGATTAACAAGGTAGTGGATGTCGTGCCCCTTGGCTTGATAGCCATCGCCACGGTTGCCTCTCTGCCCCTATCCGCGGGAGAGGCGCCGCCAGAGCCCGACACGTACCGGATGGAGAATTACCGGGCGCCGACGCCGCAAACGCTTGCAGGCGCTCGGGTACTGACCACGAGCGAGGCCGAAATCGAGTGGCGCAACGGCGCGGTCTTTGTCGACGTGCTGCCGCGCCCGCCGAAGCCCGAAAGCCTGCCGGAAGGGACCATTTGGCGCGAACCGCCGAGACCGAACATCCCCGGTAGCATCTGGCTTCCCGATACGGGCTACGGCGAACTGGCGCCCTCTATCGAGGATTATCTGCGGACCGGCCTCGCCCGGGCCATCGACGGGGGCAGCTCGAAAACGCTGGTGATCTACTGCCTGAAGGATTGTTGGATGTCGTGGAACGCGGCAAAGCGCGCCATTTCCTTCGGCTATTCCAACGTTGCTTGGTATCCGGAGGGAACCGACGGCTGGGGAAGTGCCGGGCTTCGGTTGGAGAACTCGGAGCCCGAGCCACGCAGAAATAAGTAGTTGTTCCTTATCGTAAGTCCAATCCGCTGGTCGGCGGTTGAGAATCGGGTGATGCTTGTCCTTTCCGAAAATTCCATCCGGCCTAAATTGGCACCCTAAGGCAGAATTGTCGCATCATTGACAGCAATGTTTGCGATACTGCACGCACTCTGGATGTTCGTCGTCGGCCTGTTCAAGTCGCGCAGCCGACTTGAAGCCGAGGGTTCGGCGCGCGCGCCGGTAAAGATGGCACCGACGGGGTGCAAGTGCGTAATCACCAACAATTCGAACCTGCCGGTCGAATTGATCGAGATGGAATTGTGGTTTCGCTCAAGGCTCAGTCGGTATAGACGAATACACAACCGGATCATCGCCGACGTAATGCAACTGACCGTCTTCGAGTATGAGCATCACATCGCCAGTCTCTCGATCGAGAATTTTTACTTCACCGCCTGAACGAGCTCGGAGCTGATTGCCGAGTTCAATCGCGTGCATCTTGCGATCCCGGAAGGCGAACCAGGCACCACTCAAGTAAATGTCGCAGCCAACAGTTGGGACGGTTTTGTCTGGCATGGGTGTATAAGAAGTTCGCACCACACTTTATGCACCCAAAGTTCCCCGCTGGCCAGCATTCGGGCGCTAATTTCGCTATCATTGGCGTTGCTCTGCGGAATTAGCCTTCTAAGAGGCGCGTGGAACTCCACTCGAGCCGGTGCTGTCCGATGATAGCCAGAGCGAAGCCCCACGCGGGCGTATGATCTGGAGGGCTTGCAGCGTTCCAAGGCATTGTACAGCAGCGAACAGTGCGGCACGGGAGTATGGAATGCTCACCTTTGTAATCTGGCAGTTGAAGGGAGTCGGCGTACGCGGTGGATCGATCTACGGCGTGACCGATGATGCAAAGCCCTCCTGCTTGCCGACCTTTCCAAAGGGGCACTGGGAGCGATTCAGACTCCTGAGTGAAGATCGCTTTCCAGGTGCTGCAGAGGTTAGGCAGTCTATCGAGGCTCACGGATACTACATCTTCGGCGGCAAACTCACTCGTACTGAAACGGAGCGGGTTGTGGTGGGCGGGCGATATTAACGCGTGGAAGCATGCCGACCTAGGATGCGGCTTATGACTTGCCGTCGGCCTTCTTCGCGAGCCGGTAGCTCCAGTGTGGTGGTTCATTTGGTTTGCTGACCGAGGCTCCACCTTGTTCGATGAATTGCGGCCACATCCAATGGTCCGGTCGGCCCCTGACCAATACGGGTCTTTAATTCGCCCGCCACACGACGCCGCCAGGTTGTGCTTCAATTTGAAATCGAGTTCGCAGCGTTTGGCTCTCGTTCAGCGGCAGGTGTCGGCAGGAAAGGCAGCGTGATGGCAAAAATTGTCTCAGCACTCCTAATACCATGGGAGGCGGGCGTGCCGGGGATCGCCTACCAGCTACAGGACGGCACCGAGGTTTCCGTTGATGGTCGCTTCGCTTGACCATCCCGGGCCTGATCGAGAAGTTGAGCTTCGTTGATCGTCGTGAGTTCGAAGCACAGATGAGTAAAGCGTAGGCCGACACTCGGGCAAGCGTTTCCGTCCTTTGACGACGAACTGCAAAACTGCGGACTTAATTTCCTTAAAGAAGAGACCATCGGGCTGACCTATAGGGCCAAGCATCTGGGATTGGCGATTAAGGCTCCTTCCCGATTGAGCCGAACTGAGATGCGCTTTCGTAGGGATTAGCGGGGCTAGTGCCTACTCAGCCCGGCCCGTAGCCGGACTTTTCTTTTGCGAGCAGTGCGGCGCGGTGGATTTTCTTTCGCCAACGATCGGCGAGACTGCGCCAAAGTCTCTTTCGCTCTAGGTCTGTCTCAGTCTCGGCCAAGCCTTCGCATTGGTCGACAAAGCCCTGATATTCTTTGTTGCGCTGCCTTTTTTTCCACGAAAGTCCGACGGTAACAATTCTGTTGATTTGGAAAGCTAACGACGTCCCGTCGAGCGATTTAAAGGACCTTTTCTCTCTCGTGTCAGGCCCTCAGGTGGCTGCCCGCCGTATTCACCTTGACCGACGTCCTTTGCTAGAGCCGGATCGACGTCATAGGTGCCGCCTTGCGCGTCACGGTATTCAGGGCCGCAAATTTTGCGTTTCTTTGCTCTCCCAGACGGCTTCCTGCGAAGATCGCCACTACCGAAATTTGCTGCCATCGGAACCTCCTGAATCGAGGAACGATTGATCGAAACGGTCGTTCCAAGCCGGATAAATCGAGATGCTATACAGCCACCTCAGAGGGCGCGGGCTAGCGTTGCGTTGCATGTTCACTCTTTTTTAATGCGATTTCAGCGACGCTCGAATTAGGCAATCAGGTCGGAAAACTAATGCCAAAGTATTTTTTCGATTTAAGCGATGGGAGAGGATGTCTTTATCGAACGGGTGCCTTTTTCAATTCCGACCAAGCCGCTAAGCAGGAAGCGTTGTTAAGAGCATTCAATGGCACAGGACTTCAGCTTCAGTCCTATAATGGTGCTCGCTCGATAATTATTCGCAAAGAAAGCGGCGAAGCGATTCACGAAGTGAAAATTCGGCGCTAGTCGGTGCTGATTGGTATCGTGGCTTTCATTCGATTATGGCGTCAGCCCGTAGGAGAAAGGATTTTGGTATCGGAAGATCGATAGCCTTAGCGGTCTTCATGTTGACGTGAAGCTCGAAACGGGTGGGTCGTTCAATAGGGAGATCGGCAGGCTTTGAGCCCTTGAGAACCTTGTCCACATGGCCCACAGAACTGCGGACAAGTTCGATGACGTTCGGTCCATATGAAATCAATGCGCCATCCTTTACCCAAGTGCCCCAACCACCGATTAAGGGCAGGCGAGCCTTGAGCGCAAAAGCGATGATCCGAGCAGAGTTTGCAACCATCAAACGCGACGACACCACGTACATTGCATCGCCGGCATCCTGACTTGTGCTTCTCAATGCGGGATCAAACTTACTGGGATCGTTGACTTCTATAGGGGTCAGCTTGATGCCGATAGCCGCCGCTGATTGGCTTGCGACCTCCAATTCGTTGTCCGCGTGATCCGGATTCCACAGGAACAAGGCGCTCGAGACTCGCGGCGCGACCTCCTTGAGGAGCTGTACGCGTTTGGCCGCTAACTCATCTTGAAGGAAAGTCACACCGGTGCAATTTCCGCCCGGCTTGGCTAGGGTGGCGGCAAGCCCAGCCTTGGTCGGGTCCGAACTCATCGCAAACACGATTGGAATGGCCTGGGTGGCTTTGGCAAGGTGTGGGGCAACGTCCCCGCCTAGCACGAACAAAACGTCAGGTCTCAGCCGCACTAGCTCCTCCGCGAGTTGCGGAAGGCGTTCTGGTTTGCCGTCGGCAAACCGGAATTCAATGGCGATGTTCCGACCTTCGACGTATCCAAGTTCGCGCAGGCCAAGTCGAAACGCTGCCGTGCCCGGATCATTGCCGGGGTTTCCGAAGATCAGCACTCCGATCAGCGGACGCTGATCGGAGTTTTGCGGACGAATTTGTTGCGCGCGAGCCGCAAACGGCCACGTCGTAGCGCCACCGACGAAAGAGAGGAATTGTCGACGCCTCATCGTGTTCCCTCAGGCCAACTTGCAACAAGATAGCACATCCGCAGCCTGCATGTGCGAAAGGGTCGAAGCGCCAGCACCCGCACGCAAATGTCCGCGATGGGTCTTCGACCGGGACAAGACCGATGCCGCCCCTTCGCCTATGCCCTGAAAGCGCAAGTGAAATAAGGGTATTGGCACCTGAATTAGCCGAACTCAAAGGGCTTCAGTTCGATGCGTCGGATCTCCTCTAAGAGGCGCGATTCGTCATGGTGCGACACGAATTCGGGCTCGTAACGCAATCCCTTTGGAAGATCATTGAAGAATGCTAATTGGGCCATCGCTTCGGAACTATGGAAGGGCCTTGAAAGACCGGCTGCATGTCGTCGTCGATATAGCGATAGGCTCGCACCGCTTTGCTCTCGCACTGTGAGCAGACAAGCTTCTTTGTGACGACAACTAAGGACACGTCGGCTGCGAAACCAAGCTGTTCAAGCTCAGATTCCGCCATGGAAGCGGTATGACCGCATTTGAGACAATCAATGGCTACGCGACGCATAACCTCATTTAGCTAGGATGATTTTTCATCCGCACCAGATTCGCCAGCCGAAAGTTATGGTCCGCTTCCGGCAAGATTTGGATTAACACCGGGTTAATCCAGTTGAGGCACGCTATCGCCCCGATCCAGAGGGAGATGGGCCGTGGCGATGGATGAACTCCAGTTTGAAGTCGATACGCTGAAATCTTTACTCCGGCTTTTGCAGGATCAGCCTACAATCAAGCCTCACGAGGGTCGTGATACCCTTCTAACCGCGATGGTCGCGTTGGAAATCGAGATCGCTCTCTTGCGGGATGTGATCACTGATGCGCGCCGATATCCTGAAGTTGCTTTGCTTCAGACAGCCGCCGAGAACGCTAAGCGGTGGCGGCAAACAGGCTAACGGGCTCTAATCAGGGCTGATCATCATAAAAAATGCCGCTCCCTCTGTCGGAGGAGCGGCATTAGTCCGAGTCGCCTGTGCAACGCTGCTCAGCTTCGCGTAAAGCCGCGCAACACGGATATGATTAGACGATTGATTCCCGTTGTCTAGCGCAACTCGGAATAGCGGTGAATTCAACGTTAACGCCAATCGATGTGGTGCTAGAGCAATCATAAAAAAACCGCCCCCGATTGAGTTGGGGACGGCGAGCAGCATCGCTTGGAGTAGCCCGGCGAAAATATTCATTTTCGGATTTCGCGCAAGCACAATTTGCTATGTCGTTTTACATACGCCAGCTTGGAATTAATATAAAACCTACATCAGCAAATTCCTTCTTGAACCGAGCAACTCGATTGCCGAAATATGCGAAGGCTTGTCCGAAGGGTGCGATGGAAGAAGGCAACCGTTACACTTCTCGGCTTTGCTGCTGAAACTTCGGAAACTGGCTAGCGAAGCCGCCGACGCCAACAGTACCCTCGCGAACCGCTTCCTGGCGAACGACTAGGTTGGGTCCTGAATTTGAATGCGAGAAGCGAGTTGGGCATGGAGGGCCGGGATATACAATGCTCCCGAACGCGGGATCGGGTTCCCCAAACTCCAGCGCCGCTCGACATATAATGGCCACGCGCTGCCCGTAGGAGGTGCTGCGAGGAGCGCGAACAGGCGATAATGTTATGAGAATCATTCTCGAGGACGGCTCAAGCCACGAAGTTAGTAAGACCGATCAGTGGAAAATTGTTTACGGGGAACTGCTCGTCAATCCTCGGCCCATTCCACGGCGTATGAAAAAGATTTGGGATCGTCCGCCAACATATGCTCCGAGGCTCGTTCCAATTGATTGCTTGAATCTGGCGCCTGGTCAGTATGTTATGACAACGCTCGGGCCTAAGTTGATAAGAGAAATAATTCGCCATTTCTAAGTGCCCCTATTCGAAGTTACTCTCTTCAGCATGAATTGATCCGACCTGAGTGTAAGCGATTTAGCTAGTCCGCCCTTCTGTAAACAAGTGCAGCCCTTCCGCGGGGACGCACACCATGCACCATTTTGCCCAAAACGAAATTGCCGTAATCAACTCGGCGCGGCGGAGTGCTTTTCACATCATCAGAAGCTGCTCCGTCCCGATTCGAGCGGACGAAAACTTTGCAAAACAATTTCTCGCTCGCGAGATCGTGAGACTTTTCAGGGCAGGTGAATGCAATTCGACTGTGCTTGCAACCACAGCAGTCGGTCTCCTTAGAAATTGCGCTCAAGCGAAGGAGACTTTCGAGCGTCGGTCCCACTCCGAACTTCAGACCCAAAACCTAGGCTGACCTGAACGATACGCCATCTCCAATTCACGGTACGCTCAGCGCGCGCGGCGTTGCTTCCCCACTTTCTAGTTCGCAGCAAATTTCCATTATGCGATTTGTGCGTTGACGATCTGCCCCGCTTCTAGAGCCAGAAACGTAGTCACGAGATCCGCAATTTTCGTGTTGTTCAAGTCCGAAAATGGAAAGTTTATTGCCCGGGTTCTCGACTTCGAGAAGATGTGCCGCGTCACATTGCGGTCTCTCGAGGACACGTTGCCGTCGACTCAAATGTGGCCTGCATTGTTCGCCGACAGCTGGTTTCCCCACAGCCAGGCGAGTGTGTCAGCAAGTGCGGTGGCGCCTGCAGCGGACAATAGGGAGTTTCGCAATTCCCGCTGCACTCCGCGCGCGTGGTAGAGCTTTCCAAACTCGCGCGAGGTGAACTGGATGCGCGCCGTGCGAAGGTAGCGCACGTCACGATAGCGTTTGAACGCCTCCTCGATCAATTCAGTCTGACTGACGACCTCACCCAGGACGACTGCGTCTTCGAGTGCCATGCAGGCGCCCTGTGAGATATAGATGCTCGTCGGATGCGCCGCGTCGCCCAACAAGGTCACGCGCCCTTTCGACCAATCCCCGATCGGCAGCCGGTGATGCAGCAACCAGGTCCGGCAGACATCGATGTGTTGTAGCAGGGCCTGTACATGCGGGCATGCATCCTTGAAGTGCTTCAGAAAGTGATCTCGCGTGATCGTCGGATAATCCGGCCCCGCCTTGATGTGCGGGTCGTAATAGCTCGCGCCGATATTGAAGATTTCATGTCGCCGCAGCGGATAGTGGAAAAAGTCGAGGCCGGGGCCGCCCCACATCGTGACGGTCTTTGAGTACAGTTCTTCCGGAATGTCCTTCACCGGGACGACGCCGCGGCAGAGCACGTAACCATCCGTGCGTGGCATCCCATCGCCTACCATTGCGGTGCGCGCCATCGACCACAGGCCGTCGCTGCAAACGACCCCGCATCCTTCATACACATTGCCGGATGCGCTTTTGACGATGACCTTGCTGCCGGTGTCTTCGAAGCTTGTGACGCGTTCGCCGGACGTCAACGTCACGAGGTCGAACTTGCGGCAGGCTGCAACTAGGCGCTCAAGTATGTCCGCACGGTGCAATAGTGCATACGGATACCCAAAGCGCTCGATGAATGCTTTGTCTATCGGTGCTCGATAGACAATCTGACCGGTCAGCATGTCGCCAAACTTGAGATCGTCGGGATAGGCGGCAACCTCCTGCATTGCCTCTAGGACGCCGAGAGCGGCAAAGGCTTTGAAGGCATTGGGCGGCATCTGAATGCCCGCGCCGATTTCCCGAAACTCGGTTGCCTGTTCGAGAACGCGCACCGCCTGCCCGCGCCGGGCCATAGCTAGTGCGGTGGCAATACCCCCAATTCCTCCGCCGACCACCAGCAAAGGGAGGGATCTGTCTGCAGGTCTCGTCATTGGCTCCCCCGGTCCAGCGTGCGACGATGTCACTTTTAGTGAAATCCTTCAACAGAAGTTCAATAATAGTGAACATTCACCTGTTTTTTGTACGTTCCGTGTGGGGAGACAGTACGATCCAGATTAGACGGGTTTCGGCCCCGCTCGGATTGGCAAAGCGATGCGAAAGGGTGCTGGGGAAACGAAAGCTATCACCTGCCTCAAGGGTATATTCGTCACTCTCCAATTGAATGGTCAGGATGCCGGTCAGCACCAAGCCGGCCTTTTCGCCTTCATGACTGTAGGCTTCCGGACCTGAGGAGGAGCCTGGCTCGAGCACAATCTCATAGATCTCAATTGCGCCGGGATCGGGCGGGCTGACCACTTCCTGCACCACTCCGACATGCGGGACGTTTAGCCGCCGGCGTTGATCGTTGCGCACGATATAGCGGCGTTCGGCCATAGCTTGCTGGCTGTCCGGAAAGAACCAGGAAATGGGGACATCAAGGCTGTTTGCCAAAAGTCGGAGCGTGCGCAGCGATGGCGCTGAAAGACCGCGTTCAATTTGGCTGACCATACCGACGGACAGGTTGGCCTTTTGTGCAAGCTCGCGGATCGAGAATTGCCGCTGACGCCAACTCTGCCGCAATCTTTGACCGAGCCATCGATTTTCGGCGGCGTCATCGTGAATTCTGGATTTTTCCGCGAAAGCGGCATCCTTTGTGCTTGGCCCAGTACGATCCATGCCGACGAAGCCTCGTGACAACCTAACATCCGATTCAGTCTGCGGATTAGACGACGCCCGGATAGCATTAATGTCGAGGGTTGACTAAGATCAAGCTGTAATGAACAATAGTCAACGAATTTCATTTCTGTTGTTTGTTGGCGATCCTTTGTTCGCTGGCAAATGCGGGGCCTGTTTCGATGGTGGGCATGTCCGGAGGGGCGTGGGAGATCGGTGTCGATATCGGCGGCACCTTCACCGACGTGGTATGCCGGCGGCCGGGCGGCCCCCTGCACGTCATGAAGGTGCCGACGTCTCGGGCTGATCCCAGCGTGTCGGTACTCGCGTCGTTGGAAGAGTTGCGCAACTCCCACGACGTATCGCTGAACGACCTGTCCCGGTTCGCGCACGGCACCACGGTCGCAACAAATGCGGTGCTGGAGCGCAAGGGCGCGAAGATCGGTCTGATCACGACGCAAGGCTTCCGCGACGTCCTCGAGATCGGCCGGCAATCGCGGCGCCAGATGTATGACGTCGTGCTGCGCCCGCAGACGCCGGTCTTCCTGGCCCCCGGACGCGTACGCAAGGAAGTCTCCGAGCGCGTATCCGCAACCGGCGACGTCGTGATGCCGCTCAACGAAGCGGGGCTGCGCCGCGTGGTCGACGAGCTTGTCGAAGACGGCGTCGAGGCGATTGCGATCGTCTTCCTGTTTTCATTCGCCAATCCGGTGCACGAGCGGCGCGCCAAAGATCTGATCCTGCAGTCCCATCCTGACCTGATGGTGTCGGCGTCACACGAGGTCGATCCGGCGTTTCGCGAATATGAGCGAACCGTTGCCACCGCCTTCGACGCCTATCTGAAGCCGGCCGTCGATCGCTATCTCGCGCGTCTCGAGGACGGGCTGGCGCGAAGCGGTGCACCGGTTCCGCTTCAGGTGATGCAGTCGCGCGGCGGCCTGACCAGCGCGGCGGTTGCACGCGGGCGCCCGGTGCGGCTGTTTCTGTCCGGGCCCGCGGCCGGAGTTGTCGGCGGACGCATCGCCGGCGCGTCGGCCGGTGACGGTGACCTCATTACGATCGATGTCGGCGGGACGTCCGCCGATATCGCGCTGATCAGCCGGCGCAAACCCCTGATCCGGTCGGAAGGAGACGTCGGCGGCTTCGTGGTGCGGACCCCAATGGTGGACGTCAACACGATCGGGTCCGGAGGCGGCAGCATCGCGCGCATCGACGCCGCCGGAGGGCTGAAAGTCGGGCCGCAATCCGCCGGATCGGAGCCCGGCCCTGCGTGCTACGGGCGCGGCGGCAGGCAGGCGACGGTGTGCGACGCTTCGGTCGTGCTCGGATATCTCGATCCCGATTATTTTGCCGGCGGCACGTTAAAACTGAATGCGCAGCTTGCGTTTGATGTGATCGAGCAGACGGTGGCGCGGCCGCTTGGCCTTTCTGTCCAGGCGGCTGCGCTCGGCATTCACCGCGTCTTGAACGCACAGATGGCAGAAGGCATCCGGCAGGTATCGGTGCGCCAGGGCATCGATCCGCGGACATACTCTCTTGTTCCGCTCGGCGGCGCTGGTGGACTGCACGCTACTGCGCTCGCCAGTGAACTCGGCATGACGCGCATTGTGGTGCCCCGATTGCCGGGTGTCCTAGCCGCCGCGGGATTGCTCGCCGCGCCGATCGAACACGAGGTTTCGGCCGCATTCGCGTCGCCAATCGACGCGCTCGATCTCGGTGCATTCCGAAATGTGATCCGCGATATCGATGCGCGGGCCACCGCGCTGATGAAGAGCGAACACGTCGCGGCCGGTGATGTCACCATCGCGCATTTCGCCGACGTCTGCTTTATAGGCCAGTCCTACACGTTGGAAATTCCGGTCGACCCGGCGGCCCCCGATGTCGCCGAGCGTCTCTACGAGGATTTTCTTGTCGCGCACGACCGCGTCTACGGGCATGCGTTCCGCACGCCGGCCAAGATCACGGCTTTGCGTGCCGTGCATCAGGCCGGCGGCTGCGACGACATCGCGGAGATGCGGCTGGTGCCGTCTGCGACGGTGGTCGACTTGGTCCCGCGACAGATCCGCGTCTCCGGTTTCGCGGGTGCCGTAGAGGCGCGCGTGCTTGCGCGCGATGCAATGATCGCCGGATTTGAATTCGTCGGCCCCGCGCTCGTTCAGCAGTCGGACACAACGACGCTGGTCGAGCCGTGCTGGTCGGGTCGCGTCGATGCAGCCACCAATCTCATCCTCGAGCGGCAGGGAACGTGACCATGTCCGCATCCGTCGCAACGCAGGGGATTGATCCCATCACGCTCGAGGTCGTGCGCAACAAGCTCGAAGGCATTGCCGAAGAAATGCAGCAAACGCTGCTGCGTTCGTCTTTCTCGCCGATCGTGAAGGAAGGGCTAGACGCTTCGGCAAGCCTGTTCACGCTGAAGGGAGAAACGCTGGCCCAGGCCTGTGCCATTC
This sequence comes from uncultured Pseudomonadota bacterium, assembly GCA_963707705.1. Classification (GTDB taxonomy): domain Bacteria; phylum Pseudomonadota; class Alphaproteobacteria; order Rhizobiales; family Xanthobacteraceae; genus Pseudorhodoplanes. Next base: position 63,815 of record CAVPRD010000013.1, read on the forward strand.
CAGTCCATCTGGGAACGTTGATCCCCGTCGTCGCCACTGTGCTGAGAACCTTTCCGGTCGACCGCATGCGGTCGGGCGACGCCTATGTGATGAACGATCCCTATCTCGGCGGCACGCACCTTCCCGATATTGCGGTGATCCGTCCGATCTTCTCCGGCGACCGCCCGGTCGCGCTCTCCGCGACGATGACGCATCATCAGGACGTGGGCGGCATGTCGCCGGGTTCGGTGCCGACCAATGCCATCGAGATTTTCCAGGAGGGCCTGCGGATCCCGCCGTTGCTGTTGTGCTCAGACGGGCAGATGAACGAAACGCTGGTCGCGATGATCCGCCAGAATGTCCGGATCCCGGACACGGTCATTGGCGACCTAAACGCGCAGATTGCGTCTTGCAACGTCGGGATACGGCGCGTCTCGGAGCTTGCCACGCCACTCGGTCACAACGCATTGCCGGTGTTGTTTGAAACCTTGCTCGCCCGCTCGGAGGTCATGACACGCGACGCGCTGCGCAAGCTGCCGGAGGGCACCTACCGTTACGTTGATTTCAACGACAATGACGGCATTGAACTCGACAAGCGCATTCGCTTCGAGGTCGCGGTCACGATCCGCGATGGCTCCTTCCACTGTGATTTCACTGGCACCGCGGATCAGGTCCGAGGCCCGTTCAATTGCGTGCCGTCCGGGTCGCTTGCGGCTGCCTGCTTTGCGATCCGCGCAATCACCGATCCGGCGATCCCGACCAATGCTGGCTGCTTCCGTCCGATCACGCTGAACCTTCCGAAAGGCTCCATCGTCAATCCGGCCGAGCCTGCGGCAGTAAACGCGCGCACCGCCACCATCAAGCGGATCACTGGTACAATTCTCGGCGCGCTGCGGCCGGTCATCCCGGATCGAATTTCGGCCGATGCGAGCGGAGAGATGGCCGCGATCATGTTCGGCGGCAAGCGCGCCGACGGGACGACTTTCGTCACCGGCGAGATGATCGCGGGTGGCAGCGGCGCCGGCATTGCGGACGATGGCGTCGATGTGATCGAGACCGACGTGACCAACTGCATGAATCTTTCCGCCGAAGCAATGGAGATGGAGGCACCGATCCGGGTTCATCGCATCGCGCTGAAGCAGGATTCGGGCGGGGCTGGGCGGCAGCGCGGCGGCCTCGGTATCGTGAAGGAATACGAGATCCTGCAAGGCGACGTGCGTTTCACCCATCGGGGCGAACGCCACTATGTCGCCGCGAGCGGCTTCGATGGCGGTGCACCCGGTGGAATGGCGAAATCCGAAATCCATTCGGCCTCGGGCGAAACCACCATTATTCCTTCGAAGCTCGTGACGACCCTGCGTCAAGGCGACCGCGTCGTCGTCTCGACAGCTGGCGGCGGTGGCTATGGCAAGCCGGTTGAGCGCGACCGGCAGGCAATCATGGACGATATCAGCAACGGCAAGGTGTCAGAGGAGTCCGCGACTACGCTCTATTCATAATAATGCAATTCGCCGGGAAGCGTTTCGTAGCAACATCACGCGAGGGAAACAGTCATATAGTCACGATCATTTCCAGCCAGGTCGCATGAACTGGGTCGGCCGCCTTCCGGCTATCGGCCTGATCGCTATCGGTACCCTAGGTGCTGCGATCACCATCAGCGGAGCGCAAGACCGCCCGATCCGCATCGGCTCGTTCACCGCAACCAGTGGCGGCGCAGCCTTCCTCGGCGATCCGCAGGAGAAGACGCTCAAACTCTATGTCGACAAGATCAACAAGGCTGGCGGGATCGGTGGCCGCAAGGTGGAGCTGTTCCACTATGACAGCGCCGGCGATGCGCGGCAGGCGGTGACCTTCGTGCGCCGACTGATCGAAGACAACCAGGTCGATGTGATCATGGGCGGCACGACCACAGGTGAGACCATGGCCGTAATTCCGATGGTGCAGGAAGCCGGCGTGCCCTTCATTTCCTTCGCCGGCGGTAATGTCGTAGTCGAGCCGGTGCGCAAGTGGGTCTTCAAGACGCCCGGCTCCGACCGTATGGCGGTGATGCGCATCTACGAGGACATGAAGAAGCGCGGCTTCGACAAGGTAGCGGTGCTGTCCGGGGACGGCGGTTTCGATCAATCCTGCCGCGCGGAAGCCAAGGCGCAGGCGGCAAAGAGCGGTCTCACGATCGCGGCGGATGAAGCCTATGCGCAGGCCGATACCGATCTCGCCCCGCAATTCTCGCGGATTTCATCGGCGGGCGCGCAGGCCATTCTGGGCTGCGGCTTCGGCGTCGGTGCCGTGGTCGCCGTGCGCAATCATCAGCAACTGGGTTCGAAGTTGCCGCTCTATTTCACGCATGGCGTCGGCGCCCAGCAATTCGTCGACGCTGCCCGCGGCGCGGCCGAAGGGGTGCGTGTCACTGTATCGGCGCTTCTGGTTGCGGACCAGCTCGCCGCCGACGATCCGCAGCGCGAGACCGTGCTGAAATATGCCAAGGAGTTCGAGGCGGCTTATGGCGCACGTCCGGCCGCGTTCGGCGGTTTCGCCTACGACGCGCTGTTCATCGCGCTTGAGGCCGCTCAACGCGCGGGCAAGCTCGATCGTGCCGCAATCCGCGACGAGATCGAAAAGACCAAGGGCTTTGTGGGGATCGACGGCATCTTCAACATGACGCCGCAGGACCACATGGGTCTGAACTACGATATCGCGTTCCGACTGACCGAAATCCGGAACAATGGCTGGCACCTCGTAAAATAGCCTCACGGGCAGCCAGGCGATGTCATGACCGATCTTCTGCAATTCATCCTGTCGGGTCTCTCGCGGGGCTCGATCTACGGAATGGTCGGGATCGGCTTTGCGCTGATCTTCCGGTCGAGTCATGCCATCAACTTCGCTCAGGGCGAGTTCGTCATGATCGGCGGGATGGGAACGGTGTTCTTCCTGTCCGCCGGTCTGCCGCTGCCGCTGGCTGCGGCGGCGGCGATCCTGGCTGCGGCTGCGGTCGGCTATCTGCTTCAGACCGGGGCGATTGCGCGCGCCAGGAATGCGTCGGTGCTCTCGATCATCATCATCACGATCGGGGCGGGCATGTTCATCCGCGGACTTGCGGAAGTGATGCTCGGACGGAATTTCCACTCCTATCCTTCATTCAGCGGCGAGGCTCCGACCAATATCTTCGGCGCGCGTGTGCCCTCGCAGGCGCTCTGGGTATTTGCCGCCTTGTTCGCCGTGAGTGTCGCGATCCACCTGTTCTTCCGGCACGCCAAGCTCGGCAAGGCGGTCGAAGCCGTGTTCTCCAACCGGAAGGGTGCCGAGACCATCGGCATCAACGTCGGCCGGATTCTCGCGCTCTGCTTTGTAATTGCCGCCGCCATCGGCGCCATTGGCGGCGTCGTCATGACCCCGATTACGCTGACGCACTTCGAACTTGGCGTGCCGCTCGCGTTGAAGGGGTTCGCCGCCGCCATCGTCGGCGGCCTGACCAGTCCGTTCGGCGCCATTATCGGCGGGCTCATTCTTGGGCTCGTGGAGGCTCTCGCCGGGGGCTACATTTCGACCACCTATCAGGAGGTCGTGGCCTTCGTCATCATCGTGGGTACCCTGATCATCCGTCCGCAGGGTCTGTTCGGCAGCAATGCTGTCGAGCGGGTTTAGGTTGACAGCGATGACCCGCGACACCAAAGGCCGGCTGCTGATCCTGCTGGTGCTCGCAGCGCTCCTGATCGCGATCCCGTTTCTGGCCCCCAATCCCTATTATGTCGATCTCGCCGCGAAGTCCTGCATCGCCGCGGTGGTCTGCGTCGGTCTCAATCTGCTGGTCGGATATGCCGGGCAGATCAGCCTCGGCCACGCGGCGTTTTTCGGAATTGGCGCTTACGTCTCCGCAATTCTCGGCACGAGATACGATGTCACACCGATCCTTGCGATGCTTGCGGCCGTCGTGCTGACGATCGTGGTGGCCTATGTGACCGCACGCGCAGTCCTGCATCTGAAAGGGCATTACCTCGCGATGGCGACGCTCGCGGTCGGCGTTACGGTGTCGATCATTCTCACCCGAGAGATCGGGCTTACCGGCGGCCCGGACGGCATGTCGGTGCGCCGCTTCACGATCTTCGGTTATCCGCTGACCGGCATCTGGGCGACCTATGGGCTGTCTGCGATCACGCTGTTCGTCGCGGTCCGGACCGCGATGGTGCTAGCAAATTCGCGCGTCGGCAGGGCGCTGCGGGCGATCCGCGATTCCGAAACCGCGGCCCAGAGCGCGGGCATCGATGTGGGGCGCTACAAGATCATCGTGTTTGTGATCTCGGCTGTCTACGCTAGCGTGGCCGGCTCCGTGTTCGCGCATGTGGATCGCTTTATCACGCCGGGCGCAGCCGGCTTCATGCATTCTGTCGAATATCTGGCGATGATCGTGATCGGCGGTCTTGGTTCGGTGGCAGGGGCCATTGTCGGCGCCACCCTCATGACCGTGCTGCCGCAGGCTCTCGCCACCTTCGACCATTTCCGCCATTTGCTGACGGGCGCGGCGCTAATTGTGATCATGACCATGATGCCGGCGGGCATTGTCCCGACACTGGTGCGATTGGCGACGGACCTTCTGCGCCGCCGGGCGGACCGTGACGCAGCGGATCTGTCGTCACCATCCGCCCCCTCTGGTCCGTGAGGATGGGCGCCGTGACGCTGCTGGAGGTCCGCGACGTTGGTATATCCTTCGGGGGCGTCGTTGCGCTGAATGACGTTTCGTTCGAGATGGAACGCGGCAAAATATTTGCCGTCATCGGACCGAATGGCGCCGGCAAGACCACGCTCTTCAACATCATCTCGGGGAGCTACCGGACCGACAAAGGCCGCGTGTTGCTCGGGGGTGAGGAGATCACGCATATGCTGCCGCATTTGCGTGCGCAACGCGGGTTGCAGCGGACCTTCCAGAACCTTCAGATTTTTGAGGAAATGACGGCGCTCGAAAATGTGGTGGTCGGGAACCACCTGCGGCAGCGCACGGGCTTTCCAGCCGCGCTGCTGGGTCTGCCTTTGGTCGGACGAGAGACGCGCGCAGCCGAGAGCCGGGCGCGCGAACTTCTTGAGTTGATGGGCTTGTCCGACGTGAGCGACACGCGTGCGGGCGATCTGGCTTATGGTCAGCAGAAGCGGTTGGAGATTGCGCGGGCCCTTGCGGCCCATCCGCTGCTGCTGCTGCTGGATGAGCCGGCTGCCGGCCTCAATCCGGCTGAAACCGCGGCGCTGGGCGAGATCATCGTCCGTATTCGCGACAGCGGCATCGGCATACTCCTGGTCGAGCATGACATGCGGCTGGTCATGGGAATTTCCGACGAAATGCTGGTGCTGAATTTCGGGCGTCCAATCGCGCGCGGTACTCCCGATGCGGTGGCAAAGGACGATGCGGTGATCGAAGCCTATCTCGGTACCGAGGTGGATTGATGCTGAGTGTTCGCGGGCTGACGGGAGGGTACGGCCGGATCGTGGCGTTGCGCGCGATCGACCTCGACGTCGCCGAGGGCGAGCTCGTTGCGGTGATTGGACGCAATGGCGCCGGCAAGACCACGCTGCTGCGCACTATTTCAGGACTACAACCGGCATTCGCGGGAACGGTGCGGCTCAGGAACCACGACGTTACGCGTGCATCGGCGCCGGAACTGGTTCGTGCCGGGGTCGCACATATTCCGGAGGGCCGGCAGGTTTTCGGCACGCTGTCGGTCGAAGACAATCTAAGGCTCGGAGCCTATTACCGGACCGATGCAGAGACGAATATTGATCTGGAGAGGCAATACGAGCTTTTCCCGATGCTTCGCGAACGGCGCAACTCGCTGGCGAGTGTCTTGTCCGGTGGTCAGCAACAAATGCTGGCGCTGGGTCGCGGACTGATGTCCGCACCGAAACTGCTGATGCTGGACGAGCCGTCGATGGGGCTCGCGCCGCAATTCGTGATGCAGATCTTTCGCACTATCGTGGAACTCAAGAATAGCGGCACCACGATTCTGCTGATCGAGCAGAATGCCCGCGCTGCGCTGAAGATCGCCGATCGCGCCTATGTCGTTGAAACAGGGCGGGTGGTGCTAGAAGGTCCCGCGAGTCAAATTGCCGAAGATGCCAACGTCAAGTCACTCTATCTCGGACGTTAAACCCGCTCTTCATTGTCAGTCGCATCGTCGACGGCGATACCATCTCTTAGACGCCGACGGACTAACGCCTTCAATCGGCATCCTCGTTGGGGATCTTCAGCATCTTGCCGCAAGCCTTGCAATGCACGGCATCGGGATCGTGAGTTAACAGCCCGCAATCAGGGCATTCGAAGCGCACCTTGTTTGGCCGCAGCACGGCGCGAGCGAGATTGAAAAACAGAGTTACGCCAAAAATCATGATAACGACAGATATCAGCCGGCCGGTGGTGCCTTGCAATGTGATGTCGCCGAAACCCGTAGTGGTCAGTGCGGTGACGGTGAAATAGAGCGCATCGGCATAGTTGGTGATGCCGGGATTGCTCAGATGCTGCGTCTCATAAACAAAGCCAGTCATTACGAACAGGAAGACCGCGAACTTGGCCACGGCTACGATGATCGCCTCGTTGGCGCGGAAATAGGGAAAGTCTGCGCGCAGCCGTGCAAGTAACTGACGGCTCTGCAAAACGCGCAGCGTGCGCAGCACACGAAGGAACCCGGCGGGCTCACCGACCAGCGGAGCAAGGAACGACACGATCGCCGCGGCGTCGGCCCAGGTGACGGGATGCAGGAGCTCGCGCCAGGGTCGGTCGCTGATGATCAGCCGCGCCAGCAAGTCGGCCAGGATCAGCAGGCCAAAGGCCACGTCCGCGACCTCGAGCCAATTCTCGCGCGCAATGAAGGAGGTGGAGACAATGAAAACCAGTGTGACGATATCGAAGACCAGAAGGCCGTAGCGAAAGCGATGCGCGTCGTGCGAGTCGCCTTCGTACAGGTTTATCAGCCGGTTGCGGACATCGCCGATATTGAATTGAGCGCGCGCGGTCATTCTGCGGAGGTCAAGGAGAGTATGTTCAATCCATTCTTCACGACCAAACCGGCCGGTGAGGGGCACCGGGTCTCGGCTTAAGCCAAGATATCTTCGTCAAGCAACATGCCGGACAGTAGAGGTCGATTGGCTCCCGCCTCACCCATCAAGGCCAAGCAGCCTGGCTGGGTTCTTGCGCAGCATCGTGTCGATGTCCGGGTCGGAGATCCCCTCTTTCTTCATCGCTGCGATTGCGGCCTCGATGCCGTCCGGATGCACCATGTTGCCGGTCTGGCCGAGGTCGGATGAGATCAGCACGCTTTGCGCCCCGAACTCCTTTGCCGCCTGAGCAACCTGCTTCGCATTCACCTGTGTCCAATGGGTGAGGAAGGGCAGCGGCGCGTTGGGACCGGCAAGGAACTGTAGAAAGCACACCTCGATCACTGCCCCCATCTCGGTGACCTGCTTTGCCTGCGCCATGGTCAGACCGGGAACGTTGGTGAGCCCATGGGTGACTACGACGTTCCTCACGCCGAGCTCTTTGGCGCGCTTCACCACCGCGATGATCTCCTCGGGATGCACATGGCCGGTCGCCAGCACTAGATTCTCGCGCGCAATGATCTTCAGGATCGCTTCCATCTCTGGCGTCACCTGGCCATTCGGCGCGACAACTAGCCCGACGGCATCGGGCTTGGACAGCGTCTTCACGTGCTTGTCGGCTTCGAAGGTCGGCAACCACACGACCTTGCCGCGCCCGCCATATACGCGGTGCATCCACTCCACGGCGTCCGGATTGACGCCGCCGACCGCCTTGTTCAGCACAATGCCTCCGAAGATCTCGATGCCGGGCACGACCTTCATAACCAGAGCGGCGCGGCTCGCTGTTTCGGAGACGTGGTTCTTGAGGACTATACCGCGCATGCCGCGTGCCTTCGCGATCTGCGCGACGTCGATGTCATCCAGGTTGCGACCGAAGACGTCCGGGTGGGAGTGTATGTGCATGTCGATGACGCCGGCGGCAGGGCTGACTTTCGGCGGCGGCGGCGGGAAGCCGGCCTGTGCGGCCGCGTCATCGAACGTCAACAAGGCACCCATGGCGAATGCCAGCGCGAAAATGGCTGTTCTCATGCTTTCCTCCCCTGAAACACGCCGGCTCTGCGGCCGGCTCGCATTTCGTGCAACCAATGTGGAGTACTTGCCTTCGCGCGGAAACAGTCGGCCGGCGACCGATTGAAAATAGTGGTGTTTCTCGCCGCGCCCCTTCTTCGCGCGGGCCGCGGCCATTAGCCCAGCTTCGCTTGAGGAGACGTTGGGAACCAAGAGAGCCATACTGGCCCCCACTGTCATCAAACGCAATTACGCCATTGGCCTCGGTAGAACAAAACCCATCACCATCGCGCCGGAGCCAACACGGGCTCGACTGGTTTGCATTTTTCCTCGCTGACATCCAGACAGGCTAGGGGCCCTTTGTTGCCGTTTATCTGACATCGCAAAATTGGACGCAGTTTGACATTGGGCTAATGCTGACCGTTGGCACGCTCTCGGCCATGCTGCTTCAAATTCCCGTTGGCGCACTGATCGATCGCGTTCCTAATAAACGTCTATTAGCGGCGATTGCAACAATAGCCATCAGTGTTAGCGCGCTCCTCCTGGCCTGGTGGCCGATCTTCAGCGTCGTGCTTGTCGCCAAACTGTTGCACGCGATCGCGAGCTGCCTGGCGGGTCCGGTCTTAAGTGCCCTTAGTCTCGGGTTGGTCGGGTACGATCTGTTGAGTACTCGACTTGGGCGAAATGCTCGCTTTTTGTCTCTGGGCAACGCTGTCGCTGCCGGCTTGCTGGGAATCGTCGGATATTATTATTCAAACCAAGCCATATTTCTTCTGACTGCTGCACTTGCCTTTCCGACAGGGATTGATGTCGGTTGATCGAATTTGCCCCAAAGCCATAAGTGCGGCTCTGCGTTCGCCTCCGCCGATCTGTAGGAAGCATTAAGCGCCGCATGCGGGAACTTGGTTTAGCCGGGACCCGTCGCGGGCCTCGCCGAGCCACACAATCCGAGATTCAAGTTTGCATAAATCCCGGGGTCCGGACATTCGGGTTCCCGCCAGGGCTGCCAGGCGGCGGGATCACCGGCATATTGCTGCTTTTCGTGTCCGGCGCCGGCCGGGTCAGACTTACAGAGTCTTTCGCGGCTTGGGCGAGGACGGCATCTTCTTCCGCCGTCCAAGCAGTCGTTTTGTTCTTCACGGCAGTTCCAGATTTCAGTTATCGTGCCCCTTCCATTGGACTAGTTCCAAGGCGATGTATATTTCCGTAGTTGCGCATTCATTATGTATTCACAACGAAGGCCAACTTCTTGTCGGTCGCTTCGGCAAACAACAGCTCCAAAGCGGTCGCTAAAAAATGTGAGGCGCGACATATGTAAAATGACACATGATTTCCCCTTGTGGTACTTCGGGCCAATATTCTTGTTTGATCCCCATTATTTCATTTCAACTTGTCGCCCGATCCCCAAGGGGCGGCATCTTCTTTCTGCCTTACCTCCGCCCCACCACTATCAGGGATCGGCACTTAGCGCGGCTGCCGTTCCGTCACCGGCCCGCCATCGGTGGCGGGACGCTGAACAATAGAACGATCACCGGTCGCGACACTGGAACTGTTCTTCACAGTGTGCCAAACCGTTGCAATCGCAAAAAGCGCAGCAATAGCGGCGAGCAACAAGCAAATATTCATTGCGGTACGTTCGGGCTGGTACGCGGCAGGCCTCTCATCTTGAGCGCCCCGGTGAGGATCGTATGTCATGGAGTACTCCTCTATCTCATTGATAGAAGTATGCCCTCACACTCGAGTTCCAACAAAATCAGCTTGCGCACCAGTTTCTGCTTTGGTGACGCCAAGTTTTCTCGAATTGCTCATGCTCGGGCCGTCCGCGATTTATTTGCCGACACTCGGCCTCGTCGGATCGCGCTCAAAATATTCGGGGCGACGTCCGCGTCCGGACCACGATTATACGCGCGACGCATATTATTTATAAGAGGTCGCGGCTTATTTATAAGAGGTCGCGGCGACGGAACAACAAGTGAGCTCGCCACGACAATATCAACGGCGGCGACTACGGAAATGAGCACCCAAGTCGCGTCCACTGATAAGTCTCCAAGGACTGCTGCACAACTATTTCAGCATTCAATGTCTTACGCGCTTTTTAGATACGACAGATGGTTGGGCGCGTTCGCGCATAACTTCGATTGCGGTGTTAGCAATTTTGGCAGAGCTAACTTCTCCCAAGCGGCCAAATCTATAATTATGAGCGCAAGGTCTTCGCGAGCGAGTTCGGCGGACACAAAAAGTTAATTTGGATTTTCTTCTAGGTAATTCCACGCCAAATCGAAAGCGCGGGAAAGCCTTTGTGCGGTGTCCGAGATCAAACGCGACAATCGTAAAGGGCATCGTTGCGCCTCATGGTGTTGTGAACAAATGCAAAGCCGCGCTGCTCTGACCATACTCGTTTTCAGGATATCTTCAGTAGACTGTCTCGCGAGCGCATACGTGCCTTCGACCGCCTTAGCCGTAAAGCAATCGTCTTTACCGTTTTGTTTTTGGTTTCCTTTGTCTGACGTTTAGGAAATGGATCGCGCAAAGCACTGGCTTCGTTGAGGCTGGAAACTCTTATGGGCTTCACCGTGCGCCTCGCAAACTCCTGAGCCTGTACAAAATTACGGAGGATAGCGACAGAGTTGCGTGCGAGCGCATCCCTTTCTGTAGCTCCCTCTCGGTACAATCTCAGAAGTTCGCGGGATAAAAATTGTTTTGCAGCATCGTCTGCAATGGGTACGGGGTGTGGCGACCTTCGTAGAACTGCGAGCGCCTGAACTAATGCGGCATTTAATACCGCTATTTCGTCGGACGTGAACTGGTACATGGGCGTCAATCCAGACCAATTTTCGCAGCTAATAACGAACGTTAACAAAATAGGTTCCCTGCTGACTTTTCAAACTAACCGCTGAGAAATGTCTTTTTTAATATGGGTTATGTCGGGTATCGGGCATAGTGGCGCATGCGGTATTTCTTCGACACTCGGGAAGGCGGCATTTTTTTCTCGTGACGTGGACGGGTCGGAGTTGCCGAGCCTGAGTGCAGCGGTAGAAGAAGCCCGAGCAACTGCTATTTCAATGTCACATGAAGTATTTGCTAGCCATTTCGACAAGGTAGTGGTTCAAGTCCGAGACGCTGCTGGGCATCTAAAGGCGACCGCTTCTATTGTTCTAAAAGTTAGCTGAACCTTTTGCAGCCTCGCTCATGTGTTCGACCGCGAAGAGGCGTTGATAGGCCGCAAAGTGCAGCACGATCTCCAAGCCACTTCTGATTCCATATTTAAGGCGGTATTCAAACAAACCGGCATCTTCGCTGGAATAATGGATTTGCAAGGCTACTTGCGAGACGCCAGCGACCTCTCCTTGAAATACTGCGGATATACAAAGGATCAAGTGCTCAACCTGCCGTTTTGGGACACCCCGTGGTGGCGTGGGTCAGAGGAAGTAAAGTCGAAAATACGGGTCGCAGCGGAGCAAGCCGCATTAGGAAACGTTTATCACGAAGAACTTCAGTATTGGCTCGCGGACGGCAGCGAGCGCATCGTTGACGTTCGCAATGTACCCGATCCGTGATCTTACGAGCGCAATTGCGCGGCCGTCACGCTGCTCGACCACGAAGACGGCACGATACTCAAATACGACGTCGAGGCGCGGAATTCGCGACAGGCGTTTGCCAAGACAGCGCATATCATCCAGGTCGAAGTAACCGCGGAGCGTATCGCCGGCAATCCAATGGAATCTTCCGGCGGCCTGTTGCTGGCCTAGAGGTTTTGTCGCCGTGTGTTGCCAGCAGCACTTCTGAGGACCACGCGCTCTGCAATCCGAGGAGTTGGAATGTTCGCGGCGAGACAAAGGCGGCACAAGTTCCGTTTGGGGGACCGGGGCAGGGCGAGGCGCGCGGTTCGTTCCAACGGAGAAGCTGACCCGATGTCCAGTGCAAATCCGGCGGGTTCTATTCGCGATTTCAGCAACCCGGGGAACCGTCATGATGAGCGCCGCAGCGACACTCCATGCGCAAGCAAGGCAGAAGTAAGCGTTGAGATCGATTGCGGCAATCTTGCCTTCGCACTCTCATCGGAACCGGATTGCTGTCGCGCCCGCGCTGGTGCAGCGGCTGGTTCCCGCGTCTTCGAGGCACCGGTCGCCGAGCCGACCCGCAAAGGGCGGCCGTCGCTTCAGCTTGGTGCGGCGCATCTAACAAAGTAGCGGGTGCTCTGCGCGCAAGTCGATAGGTATCGTATAACCAGATCGATTTAGAAGCCTCCTAGATTTTGTATTAATCCATGCACGGTCTATGCGACTATTCCTTCGCTATCCCTCAGGTCGAAGGAGATTTGCAATGTTTCACATCGCTAAGTGCGCATGGGTTGCGCCGATTCTTTGCGTAGCGGCCTGTTTGAATGGAAGTGCAGCTCTGGCACAGGCCTGCTATACACCGCCTGTGCCGCGGCCTTTGACGGTCAATCAGTTGAAGACGCTAGTAATCACAGATCGCGCGATACTCGATCGGTCCGAATTCAGCTTCGGCAATACGCTCGGCGCAATCATCAACTCGTCGGCCCCGACAAAGGTTCAGGACGGCGCCGCTGAGCGTATCGCTTTGCTGGCTTCACTGATTCGGAGCTTCAGAATTACCGAGCGGATCAATCCTGAAAGCGGTCTCAATTTGCGCGTGAAGGCGAGACCAAACGAAGCCGCGCTCGATCCGATAAAGCTTTTGACACCCGGCCCAGGTGGGATGAAGCCCGTCGCGCTCTTCAATCGCTGGGATCTCGCGCCCGACGATTTCAAGCATTGCGGCGAGCATCGAATTGTGTTCGCCCGCGATGCCGATCCGGCGGACAAGCCGCCGTCGCGCTTTTTTCTCATCTTCGAAGCAGCAATCGACAATCCGCACCCCGCAAACGATAAGAGCGGCTGCCAAGGCATTGTGCACTTCTGGAAGAGCCTGGAAGGCAAGGACGCTGCCGCAGCCGGCGAAGACCTGGCGAAATTCTATTTCACCGGGCTTGACACCAACAAGGACGGGACGCCGGACTTTAAGCCGGTCATTCACGCTCAGCATTTCGGCGCGCCCTACGGGCAGGTACGCGGCAACGTGTTCATGACGCAAGGCAACGTCCCAGCTAACCCGTGGCAATTGCGCGAGTGGCGCGTATCAATCGCAACAGATGGCGCACCGATCTTCGCACCGGACACCGTGAAGAAGAATCCACACGCCAAGCTTTACGACGATGCGACTGACAGTGAGATCGAAGGCGGCTTCGACGCGATGCGCCGCGCGTTCGCGGCGGAGCTCTTGGCAAGTTATCTGGCCGAATTGACCGTCCTCGATCCGAGGTCGACAACGACGACGACATCCGGCAACGATCTCATCGCAGGTGTCGGCGCAAATTTTGCCGGACGTTTTGATACCTTCACCAGTGTATCCCAGGGACGGGATGAAGACCCGGAGAACCTCGCGAAGGGTCTCAAGACGGCGCTCGGAACCGCCATGGCTAATTTGCCTGTACCGCCGGCCTGCGGACTAACGGCGGATCACGTCCTTGCACGCGCGGGCACGATCAGTTGTGGCGGTTGCCACCAGTTCTCAGCAGCCCGCGAGATCGCACCCGGCGTGCCGTGGCCAGCACTCGCGACTGGCGGCTTCGTGCATGTGCGGGAGAATGGCGAACTGTCACCGGCACTTCTCAACCACTTGCTGCCGGCCCGCAGGGACATCCTGATGCAGGACTTCCCGATCGTGATCGCTGCCCCTGCACCAGCGCCCGAGCCTGCGCCGGCACCCGTTGCGGCCGCCACGCCGGCCGGTGCCCGTGAGGCGTTAACCCGCGTACAGGCGTCCGAGAACCGTCTGGAAGCGATTGATGCGCTACGCGACTTCAAGTCCCAGGTTCAGACCATCCGACGGGTGGAGACGCAAAAACCCGGTGCGTTTGTGCGTTACCGGCGCGTGCATTAGCCGGCAAGTCTGGTTGCGCCGGCGCAAGCCGTCGGCGCAACAAAGTGGGGGCGTCGTGTGAGGGAAGGGGAGAACCCGACCTTCGCAATTACCGTGAGCGGACATTCTTAGTTGCTCGATCAACGGTGGACCGAATGCAGATGCCTACGATAGGATCGTTGAGGTCTGTACAACTTAAATCAAGAGATTAAGCTCTCGAACTTCGAGCACGCAGCTAGGCTAGTTAACGGCGTACGGCCTCCAAGTTTACGGCAGACCACGGTATCAATGTCGTGGTCGTTCAGCTGAGTAAGCCCCAATTCTTATTTAGCCGGCTTTACCGGTGGCGCAACAACTTGAATTTCTTCAAAGTCCGTGATCGCGCGCGCGACCTCGCGATAGCTATTCTCGAACTGATCGCGTGGGATCGTGCCTTGCTTCAATCGACGGAGCATGGGACGGACCTTGCGATCGGCGTCGACGAACGCGGCCTCAAATCCATTCTTATTGAAGCCAAACTCCGCAGCAGCTTGGACAAGATCTACATCCGCCTCATAGTTTTGGACGAGTGCGGAGATCATTTCCAGGCCGTACAGCTTGAGACTCGGGTCCAGTCCTGCCCGGAACATGGCATTCTGGAAGCGCTTGGTATCGGCTTCAAGGATTGCGTCCATGCGTTCGGTCGGGATGTACAGAGCCTCGACCGCTTCACGAGTCTGCCTATTGAACGACTTGCTTGACAGCACGACGTCGCGAACCTCATCCTTCGCCTTACGGATGCCCTGGTCATGGCAGCCCATGCAGGACAGGCCGTTGATGACCGCGAGGTCCTTGCGTGACAGATCGCGCACGATGTTGGTCGGACCCTTGTCGAGCTTTTTGCCGTCGGCCGTGCTCAGGTAATAGGCCTGGAAGCCGTTTGGCAGACTGAAGATGGTCTCGCCGCCATCATGCTCGAAGCCGTTTTCGCCCTTCGGCCCAAGCGGGTGCTCGAAGAAGCTCTGCTTGCCACGATTGCCGGCGAAGTCGTACGAGGTCCAGAAGTAACCGGTACGTGACGGATGACGTTCGATCATGCGGTTGTTCTGGCTGACGCCGGATTTCTGAAAGCCCGAACGCTGCGCGATGAACCGCTTGATATTGCCTTCGATGTCGACACCTTCAGCCTTGGCCAGTTCCTGAAACGTGTTCTGGAGCTTGACCAGCTTGTCGTAGAGCGGTGGCTGTGAGGCTGCGGAGGCGAACCAGTCCGCGCGCACATACGGCAGTTGCGTGCCGGTGGCGGCGGTCAGGACCGACTTGAAGTCGCTCTCAGGCTGCAGATTGTAGGGATAGACGGCAAGCACTTCGTCCCAATCCTTCGCATCCCAGCCGAGATCGTCGATGTTGATTCGGAGGATGGATTCGTCGAAGTCGATGGTTTCGAGCCGGACAACGTCCGAGGAACGGCTCAAGCTGTTGATCAGCTTGATCGCACCTTGACGGAACACCTTCATGGAAAGATCGTCGATGCATGAATTCTTGAGGTGCGTCAGCGTCAGATAGCGAGTGCCCTTCTTGCGCGAATTCGGAAGCCGCGACAGGTCGGCGACGACCATGCCGAGCACGTCTTCGTTGGTGACAAATTTGTGCGCTTCGCAGGCCACGCTCGCCGCCCTGGCTGCAGGATCGCCTGGGCGGGCAATTTCCACTGGTTGAGCCGATGCAACACCAATCAGCGCCAGAGCAAAGCCGGCGAAAGCCAACGCTTGAACTGGCTTGCGTCGTGGACAGCCGTTGACTTTGGCGTGCACTGGTTCCTCCGCAGCGAGAATTGGTGATCAAGCAAGCCTAATCTATCAGCGATCGGCCGCAACTGTCCGCTTCAAAACGAAACCGGAGCCAGAAGCCGCTAATCCGGCTGACCAGGTCCAAATCGAGCTCCGAGGATCAGACGCATGAAGCGAACAAGATCAAGAGTCTGTGGATACTTGATTCCAACGGCATCCGTGCCTTCTCTAGTTTGGTGAGCGAGAATTGTATGTGAGTTCGATCACATCAGCGCGAGGCTCCTGAGGTGCGCGAGATGGTCTGCGCTTCAGGTAGCGCGCGTCTCATCCTGACCGCCCTTCTCGAGCATCCCGAGCGCCCGACGCAACGCGGCCGCAGCGGCCGTACGTTCATCCTCGGACATGCGCTCCGTATCGAGTTCCAGTCGCAGATGAGCGGTCGCTGATGGCTTCGCGGCCGCTTTCGGGCCGATTACCTGGTACGTCATGACCGGCTGTGCGATGCCCTTGACGCGCACGCGGCTGAAGCACGTTCGACGGCTCCGGCTCGGTCAGGACAACGGAATAGTGGGTGTAGCGTAGAACGTGGTCGATTTTGCCGCCGTTGGAGCATTTGAGTATGTCATCGGCATTGCGCCGACCGCAGCCAACGGCACGATCGCCTTGTTGCCTAAGAACTCAGGATCATACACTTCACGGTCCGCGTAGTCCTGCGCGCGCCCTTCTTCGCCCTCGATTTCGGCTGCCCGGCCGCGAGTGACGCCGATGGCGCATCGCCAAGCATAATGCGGTCAAGTCCAATTGCTGGAGGTTCAGGAAGCCGCGACAGTCAATGCTATTGTGACGCTTGTGATGCCGCTGTTCGAAACGGGCCGAGCGAGTGATACGGTCTTCACGGCGGCAGGTCGAGCGCCTGTTGGCAGCCCTTTCGGCGAAAACCAATCCGGT
>CAVPRD010000014.1:0-76938 GCA_963707705.1 uncultured Pseudomonadota bacterium
CGCAGCCCGTTCCGACCCCTTCATTGCTGGGAGGGAGTCGGGGCGGGCTTTTGCGTCCCAGTGAATTCGTGCGGCGGCGGGTTTCTCTCCCTTTTCCCGCCGCTGCCCGTCCTGCCGGATCTGATCGGGCAATCGACTGTCGGGGCGGATCGTGCAGTAGTTCGCGCGCAGCGCTTCGCTATCAGACTGGGCACCGCCGCTCCTTCTGAACACACGGTGAAGGCTCTGCGTGAAGGCTCTGCAGTTTGAATAGCCATCGTTTCCTCTGCCACCTATTTTTTTGGTGAAACTGCCTCAGGCGAACTCCTATTGTGTGAGCTGACATTGTTTGGAAAGCAGTCCATCCTCTTCAGGTGTCCATGGTCGTGTTCATAATTTCATGGCAGCGCCCCCGCGCTTCACACAAAACGATGGAAGGCAGAACGGCGGCTGCGATTCGAACTCGCGAGTGGGAACTAAAGATCAGCGAGGTCGCTTAAGCGGCGGCGTCGAGGTCAACGTTCATGACGAGAGGCGATTTCCGCGAGAATCTTAAGGACGATGGGGCGTTCGCGTGCGGCGCGGGGCCAGGCGGTTCATCGAGCGGCGGCTGATTTCTTGCTGACCGATTTAGCTTCTCGGGATCAAGGCCCCAGCAATTCAGCAAGGACGAACTTCGCTATGATCGCCGCGCCTCGCGGGCATTATTCACGAGCCCCAAACCAGGGTGACTTTGCCCGTCGCCAGGTCGTAGACACCGCCTGCCACGCCCAATTGCTTCTTTGCGATCATGCCCGCCAGTATCGGCTTGGAATTTCGCAGCCGCTCGACGTTGTACTTTACATTGGCTACGACGGCGCGTCGCTGCAGGTCGTCGCCCTGTTGCTTGAGTACAGGCTCGACACCCGGCTTCAGCGACCGCGCTAGATCGGCAATGTGACCGGGATATTTATTGCCCTTCTGCAAGGCGGTGACAGCGGCGTCGATGGCCCCGCAGCTGGTGTGTCCAAGCACCATAATTAATTTTGTCCCAAGCACGGCCGCGCCGTATTCAAGACTTCCCAGCCCGTCGGTCGTCACGAAATTCCCGGCGACGCGTACCACAAACAGGTCGCCCGGATTTTGGTCGAAGGCCAGTTCCGGTGCAACGCGAGAATCGGCACATCCAAGGATCGCGGCAAACGGAGCCTGCCCTTTAACGCGATTTGCTCTTTCAAACGAAAAATCGCGTTCTTGCTGCTGGTTGGCTGCATAGCGCGCATTTCCTTCGACGAGAAGCCTGAGCGCCGCATCCGGAGCGCTCCCCGCAGCCACCGGCTGAGCCAGTGCAAGACCGCCGAATGGGGCGGCTGCCAAGAAGCCGGCTCCGGCCATTATCAGTTTCCGCCGGCACAAGACATTTGCGTCGCAGACATTGCACATGCAGTTACTTTGATCTAATTCATAAAAAAACCAACAGCTTTATTTGCGTTTCTTAGCCTTCTTGGCTTTCTTTCCTTTCTTAGCTTTGCTCTTACGCTTCTTCTTACTAGTTACCATGCCTGTTGCGGCATCCACCCCCGCAGCAGCCGCATCAGTCATCCGCGAGTAAATGCTTTTCCGTTTCCTCGCCATCATCTTTCTCCCTGGTTCAACGGAAGAATATCATACTGCGCAAATTGCGACTACTGCGCTAGTAATCGGACTGTCCGCTCCGAATTACGCGTCATCTGTCGAGCCTGCGAGGTTCGGGAATCGTGCATCTTCGTCAGCTCAGCGAGGCCACTGTCCTGCTACTGGCTGACATGAACTGAATCAAGTTAGCCGACGTCCCTTTCCGTTGTCCCGAGGGGATGTATGCGTTCTGAAGATCATCCCCAACGCGTGCTACTCGATCTGGGTTAATTGGCCGCAAAGTACAGATATGTTGCAACCTGAGGGAATGTTGACAGTCCCAGAGTCGCCTTTGCCCTTGCCAGAACCTTCGTTAAACAGCGCACCTCCCGCAGTTGCGGCATCTAAGGGTAGGCTTTCGCCATTCGATCAGCTCGCACCGCTGATCGGAATGAGCTGTTTCGGATGCAATATTAATAAACGGGCTCTTCCTTGGCGACGATGCGGATGGCCTCTTCGCCCATCTCATCGAAAGCACGGGAAAGCGCGGACACGAAGTCACCGCTGAGTTTGTTGCGGGCGCCCTTCACCCGGCCGTCGATCTTTTCGTGGCCACACACGTCGCCGAGGCCGTGCTGAACCACTTGCCGCCGAAGCTTATCCGCACCTACGATCGCAACCCATACGGCACTGAGAAGCGATTCGCGCTGAGCGCGGGCAGATGGAGGCAATGTTGTGTCTATGAGGGGCACGTAGTGGAACACAAGGGCGTACCGTTCACAGTGGTGCAGAGCATCCGACGCGGATACTGGGTTTGGACCGTTCATAGCGAGCCCCCCAGAAGCGGTGAGGCCGTAGGAAAAGATTGGGCTATCCGAAAAGCGCGGAAGTCGATCGACGTTGGGCTTCAAAAGCAAAAGGTCTTGGCCACACTGGCAGCGAGTGAAAGTTAAGCGAGCCGCTCTCTGCTTAACAGAGGCTGAGATTTTTCCTAACCCTCGGTTTCCGGGGCTTTTTCTATAATTGCCGCCGAATAGCAGATCAAAATGAGACGAGCATCTTCGATCGGGATGAGTATGTTCGGCGCGTGGAACCCCACTACGGCCGGGCGATTTGCTGTTCGATGATAGCCAGAGCGAACGCAATTCAGGCCGTAGTTGCGAGGCTGTGGCGCCCGCAGCATAGGAGTATGGAATGCTCACCTTTATTATCTGGCAGTTGAAGGGAGCCGGTGTGCGCGGTGGATCGATCTACGGCGTGACCGATGAGGCAAAGCAGGCCCCCGGCTTGCCAACTGTTCCAAAAGGGCACTGGGAATGAGTCAGACTAGTAAATGAAGATCGGTTTCCGGGTGCTGCCGAGGCTAAGCTGTCTATCAAGGCGCACGGATACTACATCTTCGGCGGCAAACTCACCCTTACTGAAACGGAACGGGTTGTGGTGGGCGGGCGAAATTAGCACGGAGAAGCACTGAGAATCCTGCGTAGCCGCAATCAGGCCGTAGGGGTGGCTTGGGCGCGCCGAAACTGATTAACGCCGGGTTAACTCGATTCAGGCACGTTTCATCTATTTTAGAGGAACGCCGCCATGATGAACCTATCTGAAGCCGCCAGAGCCACCGCGCAAAGCAAATCCACGATCAGGCGAGCGGTCAAAGCCGGCAGGCTTTCCGCGACCAGGACCGACACCGGCGAGTTTCAGGTTGATCCCGCCGGGCTGCACCAGGTGTTTCCGATTGAACGTCTCCGCAACGCCTCTGTGAAACGTGGTGCGGTTCGTGTCGCGACGCTCGAGGCTGAGATAGCAGGACTAAAAGGGATGGCCGAGCTACTTCGGGACGAGCTCGCCGCGGTCTGCAAGGATCGTGACGCCTGGCGCTCGCAAGCCGAGCGGCTGTTGCTGACACAAAGCACAACTACGCCGCCGGACTTGTGGGCAACGGCATTGCGGCAATCGGCGCAAAGAACAATTACGACCACTACGAGCGAGCGGTCAGGATTGTTTCTTTCCGGCCTTTTTTAAGAGGCGGTAAGAGTCTTGAGTGCGGAGTCCTTGATGCTCTGCACAGAGTCATTAGACGGCACGTCTGGAACGGAAGACCCGTTGTCGGCAGACCCGGTATCGGTCGCGCCCGTTGTTTCTGTCTCACTCATATTCAGTATTCTCCTTGGTTTTCAGGTTGCGCCAATTACGCTATGTTGCGGGTATGGCAGATGAAAATGTGCCGGCTGGTAGAGGCTCAGATGCTGAACGAGCAGCGCTCGCGCAAATCGGACGCGAGATAAATGCTGCCGTGAGACGGCCGCCCGATTGGATACCGCCGCCCAGCGACGATCAATGGGCGCACCCAAGTCCATCGCCCGAACCACTAGTGAGGCCACGACAATGGCCGTGGTATTTGTTGCAAGGCGTGGTCTGGCTTGCGTTTGTAATTTGGGTCGGCGTTACTCTGCCACGCGACGTTGCGGGTGGCGCGCCCTTCTTGGGCTTGCTGTTAGCGTTCGCGGCCACGCTATTGCTTTCCTGGTGCGTTCGCATTGCCTCCCGCATCAAGAATGCCTTGGGTAGCGACGCGAGCGAGCTGCCCGGCCAAGATCAATCCCTTCGTGGACCCGACCGGGGCATCGACATTTGCTCCAGGCCACGCCGCGATCGAGGATCGGAAAGTATATCAGCAAGCTCCCGTAGGTTGCCGCCGAGCTGGTAGCGTTGACCACGCGTCGGACACCACGCTGAACCATTTGGACGTGCGCCGGTCTTCGCGGCGTTGCCCATCAGGCCACCGGACGAAAGGTCTTTCAGGTCTTGCGCATTGAATGCAGTCTTTGATCCGATCTGCTGGCGAGTGGCTTGCGCTGCAAAAGCCCAAGCTTCTGCTACGGTAACAGAGGGTGAGATTTCATAAGCCTCGGATTTTCCGGGGCTTTTTCTATTATTGCCGCCGATTGGCAGGTTTTGGGAAGCAATCGGGAATCGTTTAGACCGTCGAAGGCGCTCAAGGCGCTCATCAAAATGAGACGAGCATCTTCGCCCAAGCTGATCATGTTCGGCGCGAGGAACCCAACTCCAGCCGGTGCTGTCGATGATAGCCAGAGCGAAGCTCCACGCGGGCCAATAGGAAGCTGACCAGACGAAGAACGTTCCAAGGCAACGACCGCCGCAATCGTGCCGTAGTCGGGAGGCTGTGGTGCGCATGGAGGGGGAGGCAATGCGACGGCGCGAGTTCATCAAAGTATTTGGTGGTGGCGCGGCTGCGTGGCCAATCGCGGCGCGGGCGCAACAGGCGCCGATGCCGGTTAAGATCTTTTACAGCCCGAGTTACACTCTGGCCGCTCACTCTTTTGAGACGACGCGGAAGTCGCAGTGGGTTGCCGAATCACTCGCGAGCAAGCCCATCGCTGGTGTTAAGCTCGTCGCCCCCGAGCCGACCAGCGTGGCTGTTCTCGGGCGCGTGCACGATCCAGCATACGTGGACGCGGTGCGCACGGGCAAGCCGCTCGAACTGGCCCAGTCCCAGGGCTTCAAATGGGATAACAAGCTCTGGGAAATGGCATGCAGTTCGAACGGTGGAGTCATCGCTGCCGCCATAGAGGCAATCCGCACCCGCCGCGTTTCCGGGTCGCTCTCAAGCGGGCTTCACCACGCGCGGCGAGCCCGAGGAGCGGGATTCTGTACGTTCAATGGTCTTGTCCTCGCCGCCCGTGCGGCGCTCAACGCAGGCGCCCGCGCCGTGCTCATCCTTGATCTCGACGCGCATTGCGGCGGCGGCACGCATGAACTCATCCATGGCGAGAAGCGGATTTGGCAGATGGATGTCTCCGTCGACGCCTTCGACCGCTACGAACCGCTCGGGAACAACCAACTCGAAATGGTATACGAGGGCTCACGCTACCTGCCGACGATCAGGCAAAAGCTCACATGGCTCGAGCGCGAAGCGCCGAGGTTTGACATTTGCTTGTACAACGCGGGGATGGACCCGTTCTGGGGCTGTCCAATTGGCGGGATGCTGGGGATCACGCAACAGGTTCTCCGCGACCGTGAGGCAGCCGTGTTCTCATGGTGTCGGATGCGGGGCATTCCCATCGCGTTTGTGCTTGCGGGGGGATATCTCGGACTGGCTCTTGATCGCGAGGGGCTCGTCGCGCTTCACCGGCTCACTCTCGACTCGGCGTGCGCATGCACATGACGTTCCGTGACTCGCTGTCCCTATCGCAAACCCAAAACTGCTGGCCGGCAACCGCTGATCTGGTTCGTCTTGATCGGTTTGTTCCGGTCGCGCTGACGGGCATCGTAGCAATCAAAGGGCGTGAGTATGTGTTCGGACAACCTGGCCTGGTCGGTCATCTTCATCTAGGGACATTTTTGGGTCTCCCGACTGTAGACCATGAAAGGATGCGGATGAATCCTCGTTAGGTGCTAACTAGCCTAACCCATCCGGCCATCCGGCAGCACATTCACAGATGCGGCTTTCGATCGCCCCTGCTTAACTTTATCGGTTAATGTAAACAGCGAAAAACTGCGGATCGAGTTCCGGGGGTTTTACTTATCGAGCGAAATGGATGTTACGCTCGGTGACCGGGTTACGCGCTCGGGACTGCACAGCAGGAGGAACGCATGCGAACTGTGATGCTGTTACTGGCGGCTATCATTGGGCTTAGCGCCCTTAGCGTTGCCGCTCCTAGCCCCGCCGAAGCTCAATATTATGGCGGCGGCTACGGCTACTACAAACCGCGCTATTACTATAAGCCGCGCTACTACGCGCCGCCTCCAGTGTATTACGCGCCGCGATATTATGCGCCGCGTTACGGCTACTGAAAGCTCGGCGTAGAGAAATGGGCTCGGCTTCTGAAACGAAGGCGGGCCTTTTTTATTTCGAGGCTGGGTGATCGCGAAACATAAGGCCGTGAGCGTGGAACGAACCTTGGAGTGATCAGTTATTTTGAGTTCCTCCTAGGGAACAAGGGCCAGTATCGGTCCACTCGGCCCGGTACGGCCCGTCCGTCTCGGGCCGTTTGTGCTTTATCTGTCACCATTTCTCCCACGCCGCTAACTCAAATATGAGAAACACAAAACCCAGCACCGCGATGTCTCAGGATTCCGATCCGAAAAAAATAGCAACTGCGTGACCATGAAATCTTTAAGCCGAGCAACAGACAGTGCCTAAGTCGTAGCGCACCCTCGACGATCAGCGGGTAGCGTTCCGTCCAGTCATAGCCGCCGCGGTTGATAATGCTCACGGCGTTGCCATCCTTGCGGACCAAAAGCCGATAGCCATCGTGTTTAATCTCATGCAGCCAGTCCGTCCCGACCGGAACCACTGTCCCCCAGGTCGGAAGGCAGGGTCTCGGAACACCTGCCGGCCACCGCCCTTTTGATTTTCGCGCACTCCACCGCATCGGCAATTCATAAGATCGGCGGCCATCACTTCTAGAGTTCCAGCGCAGATTCTGTCTTGACTCTTGGCATGGTCGGCGCGCGAAATCGGGGTGATCGGAGGAGGTGGTGGTGGCCGCTGTAATTTCCGCTCGTCTCATTCCCTGGGAGCCCGGCATGGTGCCGGGGATCGCCTACGAGCTGGACGACGGCTCCCAGGCTTGCGTTGCAGGCCCCCTAGCTTGGACCATCCGGCCGAAGAAGTTAGTTCGCGATCGTCGTCAGTTCGAAGAACAGATGAGTGATGCGTATGGCGGCGCTACTGCCGAGCGCTGAACATGTCGCGCTGACATTGCTTTGGGCGTACTCGCTTTTTTTGAAATGATTACGCGAGTTCGCAGTCGGCAAAGCCCGGCGCGTTGGGAAACGGCAACTCTTCGCTGAGGTGCCAAAAGGATCAAGCCATTCGGAGTTGACGCAGCAAGATTGAATGACGGCGACGGCGATCAACTCGACGTCCTTCGCTTTTAAGATATGAAGGCGAGTGCGCCCCAAAGCTGTTCGCGCATTCTCTCAGGCATCACATCCGAAGGATGATTGTGGCCCAGATTCTGCATTCCGGACTAACGAAGGCACATATCCGCGAGCACATCATTGGGCTGTGCAAAGATGCGCACGAGTTCTCGTTGCTTCAAAACGCCTCTGCGCAGGACGTACAAGGCGTTGCGTTCGCTATTCAGTGTCGCCGTGTGGCGAAAGATTTGGAGCAGGAACATCAAAGATTGTTCGAAGAACTAACAAGTCTCGCAGCCAACGTTAATAACTTGACGCACGGCACCGAGCCGGAAGATCTTTGTCGAGCAAAGGTTGCCGATTGCATTCTACTCGTGATGGAAGAACTCAAGACTTACTAAGCTCGATGTCGCGCTGTCGGCAACGGCGGGCGAGCTCGAAGCAGAAAACCACGCAATGTGCGCCAAGGTTCAAGACTACTCCGATGCAGAGGTCTAGGAAACCATGACGCGGAGAAGTATTCAGCGGCCAGGTTTCGTGAGCGGCGCCGCTGAAGCGGCTCGCGAACTCATGCGCGAGTCGAGCAAACTCAGGTGCAAGAATTGCTCGGGCCAAATGGGGCTCGGCATCATCTCGGCCAAGGTATACATGCCGGATAAGTTGTGGTGGCACGCCTGCCGTTTCTGTTCGAAGCGGTGCCGGGATGAGTTCTTTCGCAATCAAGCCGAAGAGATGAAGCGGTCGCCTTCAAAGCCTGCTTATTAAATTTCTCAAACGTCCACACTACTGCATCTCGGCGAGAATCCTGAGATCATCGAGACCAAATCCGGCTTCCTAAGCGGATGTCTGAGCTTCTTCAGCTTTCCAAATCCGTGGGGTTGCCGCCATCGGATTTCTGGGGAATGAACATCATAAGCAAAAGCGCGGCAACAATGACAAGCAGCACCAGCACGACCAGCCACACCACCAAGACATCCATCGTCCACCTCCTCTGTTGTTACACAAAGGAAAGCCCCGCTCCCGCGCTCGCAGGAAACGGGGCTAATGGGACGACTCGTGCCTAGGAGGAGCCGCCTTTGAAACGAGTAACGCTGAACCAGAATCAATTGTTCCCGAGGGCGTTGATCGGCTGAAGGTTAGTTTGCATAAGCAGCGGTTTACAGGGATTTCTTTTTTAGAGCGCAAGCAACCCATGGGGAAGCCGCTACTCCGCTAAAATGGCGCGTGGAACCCGACCCAGGACGGGGTGATAGGACGGGCAGTCGTCAAGAGCGGACCCCACGCCGGCATACAAGTTCGCACCTGCGAAGACGTTCCGAGCAAGCGCCCGGCGGGCATTTCGAGCTAAGGCTCAAGTTGCATACCAGTGCTTGGGTAAGCGCATAGAACTAGATTTCTCCCCAGATTGTTACCGGCCGAAGGAGTGTGTGCAGATGACGAAACGGGCCAAAGACGAAACCGTATTTGCTGGGGTCATATTAATTCTCTTGTCGGCGAAGCAAGCATTGTCATGCCCCTATCTTTCCAACCGCGCGATAATTAGCGCCGATCGAAAACTCCTTCACGTAAATTCAATAGCGCGGGCCTAGAACGCTATGAGGCGTCGAGTTGCGCTTTCACACTTTCGTATTCATCCTGCAAGTTGATTATGTGTTGCTCATCCAAGTAAACCTTGGTGGCGCCATTCGAGAGGGGCTCCAAACTTCTTACAAGGTCGATGTTTAAAGTGATCGCTTGTCCGTTGGCCCGACGAAATTCCCTGAAGTTACTCATGAAATTTTTTCACCCCGTTCTTGCATATAGCGCTTTCCTATTTCACCGCCATCTTCACTCGACAAGCCGCCGCATCGCAGGTGAGTGAGGGGTCTTGACCCTGATCTGCTCTCAAAGCCCTTCCGGTAAGTTCCTTGACCGTGGCTGAATGCCGACGTCTGGCACTCACGTGGCGGTGAAGGAGCCGTGTACTAACCGCGTTGCGTCTAATGCGCCCAGCACATCTGATGCTCAGTCACGCCGCCCGGTCGATTCGGGTTTCGATCTCGCCTCGTAGAGAAATGAAGTCGATAGGTTTAGTTAGCAGCGCGTCGGCACCGCTTTCCAACGCCTTTCGTTTGGTTTCGGCGTCTCCATAGGCAGTAATCATGATAACCGGGACATCCGGCCGCAACGCCTTAGCCTTGGGCAGAAGCTCAAGCCCGCTCATCCCCGGCATATTGATGTCAGACAGGATCAAGATCAGCGATGCATCGCCAGCATTGCTTACGCATAGTAAGGCAGCCGGAGCAGACTGGGCAAATTCCATGGTGAAGCGGCCGTCGCGCAGATCGCGCCGAAACTGCTGACGGAACAGAGCCTCAACATCGGGCTCGTCATCAACCACCAGAATGAGCGGCTTCACGGACGTCCTCCGGATTTGGCAATAGTTGCCGCCCTGCGCGGGAGAATGATTTTCAATTCTGTGTACTCGCCCGGCTGCGTATCTACCTCTATGGAGCCGGCATGTTGCTTCACGATAATATCGTGACTTAACGAAAGCCCAAGCCCCGTTCCCTCTCCGGCGGGCTTGGTCGTGAAGAACGGATTGAACATCTTTTCCTTCACGTCAGGTGCAATGCCGGTGCCGTTGTCACGAATGCTGATTTCGACGCTGTCTCCGAGGTTTCTGGTCGTGGCAGCGAGGGTAGGTTCGAAGGCGGTCCCATTCGCTTCAGTCTGCCGCCTTATCGCGGCGTAGAAGCCGTTTGATATCAGGTTGAGCAGCACCCGCGTGATCTCCTGCGGGAATAGATCGACTTCGCCGGAAGCCGGATCAAAGGATCGTTCCAGGGCGATGTTAAAGCCCTCCTTTTCGGCCCGCGCACCGTGATAGGCGAGATTCAGGCTTTCCTCGACCAAGGCGTTGATATCGACGGGCCGATGTTCGCCCGAGCCTTGGCGTGAATGCAACAGCATATTCTTGACGATGGAGTCAGCCCGCTTGCCGTGCTGCACGATCTTCTCAAGATTGCCTTGCAGCATCTCCGCGATCTCGTTGATTTCCGTGCGCGACTTGGTTTCGACATGTGCGCTGGTTAGCGCCTCGCGCAAATCATCGATGAGTTCGACCGAGATCGCCGAGAAATTGTTGACAAAATTGAGGGGATTTTTGATCTCGTGGGCGATGCCTGCCGTGAGTTGACCGAGCGAAGCGAGCTTCTCGGTCTGAACCAGGCGATCCTGGGCCGCGCGCAAATCCTCGAGCGAGGCGGCAAGTTCGCGCGTGCGCGCCTGAACGTTATCGAACAGCCGCACATTTTCAATGGCAATCGCCGCCTGGTCCGCAAAGGTGGAAACCAGCTCGATCTGCTTGTCGGTGAACGGCCGCGCTTCAAGACGTGTTAGCGCGAACACACCGATCGCTTCGCCCTCGCGCAGCATCGGTACGGCCAAGATCGCCCGGAATCCTCCCAGCCGCTTGGCCTCATTGAAGGTGTAGTCGGAGTCCTTGTCGACATCGGGAATGTGAATAGTTCGTCTTTCCAGCAATGCGCGCCCCGTCGCCGACCCCCGTTCCGCTGTGACCGGCAGATCCTTCACCATCGCATCGAACTCTGCTGAAAAACCGATACTCGCGGTCCGATAATAGACGTTGTTTTCCTTTAGTTGCGCGATGGTCCCCTGGTCGGCCTCGGAGAGCTTGGCTGCCGACTCCACGAGCGTCTGCAGGACCGTCTGCAGGTCGAAGGTGGAGCGGCTGATGACCTTGAGCACATCGGCGGTCGCAGTCTGCTGCTGCAGCGATTCTCCAAGGTCCTCGGTCCGCGATCGTAGTTCGTCGAACAACCTCACATTTTCGATCGCGATTGCCGCTTGGCTGGCAAATGTCTCCACAAGTTCTACTTGCTTTTCCGTGAATGGACGAACCTCAAGCCGGTAAATCATGATGACGCCCAGCAGGTCCTCGCCCTTGAGCATCGGAACCCCAAGAATCGTCCGGATCGCCTCGACGTTCTTTGCGCCGTAGGAATAGTCGGGATCGACCCGTACGTCGTGTATGTGAATCGTTCGGCGCTCGAGTGCTGCGCGCGCTGACCCGCTGTGCCGCCCCGGCCTTATCGGATTTTGTGCCACCCACTCTGCGAACTCAGGGGGCGAGTTAAAGGCAGCGACCATACGCAAGAATTTACCATCAAATCGGAATATAAAAGCCTTGTCCGCCTCGCATAATTTGACAGAGCTTTCTGCCACGGTGTCAAAAACAGGCTGAAGATTGAATGCCGAGCGGCTGATGACCTTCAGCACGTCAGCCGTGGCGGTTTGCTGCTGCAGCGAACCCCGTAATTCATTGAGCAAGCGGGTATTCTCGATGGCGATAACGGCCTGCGCGGCGAAATTCTTGACGAGCTCGACCTGCTTGTCGGTGAAGGGTCGCACTTCTTGTCGGAAGATGCCGATCGAGCCCACAAGCTCGCCTTCTTTGAGCATGGGCACAAGTACCAGCGTCCTGGCACCGCCTCCATCCGAAAGTCCAACCACGTTCGGATCGCGATCGAGATAGGCTTGCCCCTTGCGGACATCGTGGATGTGAACCGTCCGCTTCGTCCGCAAGAGCTGACCCATTCCACTCTCGGGATGCGGGTGGAATGCCGTATTCGTCCAAGTGGGTGCAAATCCGGCCGGCAAATTGTAGCCGGCCGCGTTGCGCGCGACGCCGCTTTCGATCAGGTTGAGAACGCCAAAATTCGCCTCGCAGATTTGCGCTGCATTCTGCAGGATCGCATCAAACACAGGATTTAGCTCGCCCGGCGAACTGGAAATAACCTGCAGCACTTTGCTGGTCCCGGTCTGCTGTTGCAGCGATTCCCGCAATTCGTTGAGAAGGCGCGCATTCTCGATCGCGATCACAGCCTGCGCCGCGAAGGTCTCAACCAGCGCAATCTGTTTGTCGGTGAACGGCTTCACCTCGAGTCGATAGATGGTGATGGTTCCAACCAGCTCGTCGCCCTTGACCATTGGTACAGCCAATACTGTCCGAATCGGTTCGACGTCCCGCATGGCATATGAAAAGTCTGGGTCAGCTTGAATATCCGCGACTTGCGTCGTTCGACGTTCGAGCGCGGCGCGCGCCGAGATACTCTGCCGCCCCGGCGCGATCGGATTTTGAACGACGAAGTCCCAGTTTGCAGGACCGACATTGTAGCCCGCGACCGCCCGCAGTAACGCCCCGTCGAAGCGGAAGATGTAAGCCCTTTCCGCCTCGCACAGCTTGACGGCACTCTCGGCCATGGCATCGAAGACGGGTTGCAGATCGAACGCCGAGCGGCTGATGACCTTGAGGACGTCAGCGGTGGCCGTCTGTTGCTGCAGCGATTCGCGCAATTCGTGGAGCAGCCGGGTGTTTTCGATCGCGATCACGGCCTGCGCGGCAAAATTCTTGACCAGATCGATCTGCTTTTCCGTAAACGGACGCACCTCCAGGCGATAGATCACGAACGCGCCAACCAGTTCGTCCTCCTTGGATAAGGGCACAGCGAGCAGCGACCGCGCACCTCCGTATCGGGCCGCCGGCCCCGGATTCGGTTCGCCGGCTTCATCATCGCTGCGGACAATGTCCTTTGAGCGCAACAAGCGGTGAAGCGGCGTGCCGGCGAAAGCTGCCTCTTCGAGAGGCCGGAATGAGGCGCGTTGAAGAAATTCGGCGTATTCCTGCGGTACATCGAGCGATGCCGCCGGGTGAAAAACGCCGTCACCGTGGCGAAATAGCACGCCGAATTGGGCCCCGCAAACTCGGACTGCATTCGCGAGCATCGCCGCGAAAACCGGTTCAAGATCGCCGGGGGAGCTGGAGATAACTTTGAGCACTTCGGCAGTTGCGATCTGCTGCTGCAGTGCTTCCGAAAGATCATCGGTCCGATCACGCAGCTCGTTCAAGAGGCGCGTATTCTCGATCGCAATAGCGGCCTGATCTGCGAAAGTCGTGACCAGTTCGATCTGTCGCTCCGTGAACGGTCGCGGCGTGCGGCGCGCGATCATGAATACGCCGATCACACTCCCCTCACGCAGCAGCGGCACACCCAGGATGGTGCGAAATCCGCCAAGTTTTTGCGCCCAGGCCGTGGTGTATTCCGCATCGGCCAACACATCCGGAATGTGTATGATCCGGCCCTCCAGCAAAGTGCGTCCAATCAACGTTCCCCGTTCCGGCACCAGCGGATGGGATTTCATGGCTTCGTTCCATCCTGCCGGAAAGCCGAAACTGGCGACATGATAGTGAGCGCCGGTGTCGTCCGGCCGCGTCACGGAGGCCATCTCCGCGTCACACAGCTGGGCCGCCGATTTTACAAGGGTATCGAGCACCACCGGTAGGTCGAATGTCGAGCGGCTGATGACCTTGAGCACATCCGCAGTGGAGGTCTGGTGCCTTAGGGAGTTCGAAAGATCGCCCGAGAACCGCTGAATTTCTTGCCGCAATCGCGTGTTCTCGGCGACAGCCTCCGCCAATCGACCTTTATCGCCGTGCCCTTCACGCGAAATTTCGGCGAAAGTCTTGTCATCTGGCGCGGTCTTTGGTTTACGTGCCGAGCGAGCTTTGGTCCTTGCTTCTGCAGTTCGTCTGGCTCGTTTCATCGGGGCCGATCCACGTTGGCTGCAGCACTTACTTCCTATCCTATTGAGCACGCGAGCAAGATAAGGTTATAGCCGCGCCAAGCATTGTTGATTTAGGCCAAGGGTTCTTGGCTGTCTCGGCTACGATGAAGCGTCCCAATTCAAAAAAACAACTTTCAACAAGGGGCAGCGTCGCAATACTGCCTCGCTTACGGTCGTTTGGATTTGACCTACTTGCGGCACAAGGCGGGGAAGATACCGAAACGGCCCCTGACCCCAATCAAGGAAGTTACCCATGTCTGAGGCTTCGGCAGCATAGCCCCCATTGCCCTGGAAAACTACAATCGTCGGCACCTCTAACAGCTGAGGAGCTGAGCAACGTCATGTGTGCCTGCGCCGATGTGACAAACCGACGCTAAACCCGATTACGGGGCGACGGCGATTGCCGCAATCTCGACTTTCACATCGCGCGGCAGCCTCGCCACCTCGACTGTCGCCCGCGCCGGGGGGGTCGCTTTGAAGTAGGTGGCGTAAACGTCGTTCATCTTGCCGAATTCGTTCAAGTCTTTCATAAACACCGTGGTCGACACGACGTGATCCATCGTGAGTCCGTCGGCCGCCAGCACTGCTTTGAGATTTTCAAGTACGAGCTTCGTCTGATCCTCGATTGAACCGCCAGCGATGAGCTGTTTGGTCTTTGGATCGATGGCGATCTGCCCAGCGAGGTAGACAGTCTTGCCTGCTCGGATCGCCTGCGAATATGGACCGATAGCTTCCGGCGCGTTCGGAGTCGTAATAACTTTTCTATCCTGCGCTTGCGCCTCACCGGCAGACGCAAAAATCAGGACTCCGAGCAAGGCGAGGAGTAACGGGCTCATGGACCAACCTCCCTATCGGTTACGTTCCCGAAGCGATTACAATTGGGCAATGGACAAGTTGCAAGCGGCGGTTTGATCAGGGCAGAGAGAATACGCGGCCTGCAGCCGCTGCGCCCCCGAGCCTCACCGCACCCCATGCCATCAGCCACCTTGGGTCATTGAGATTGTTGGGGCGGCAAGGCTTTCCAGTGCTTAAAAATCGCCTGCGGACATGCCACTGTTAGGTCCGATAATGGAAAATTATCGGAGGTGGCGTGCTCCCGCGACCAACTCTGCCCTACAAATTTGTAGTGACTGCAAACATCAAGAATGTGCGACAGGCCAAGTTGCCGTAGGCGCAGTGCGTTCAGGTCGATCTCTGAGGACCGACAAGTTTAGGTCCGGCAAGTCCTATCTGAGCGCGTTTCGATATGCGGCGCTTACGCGGCTGTCGCGCATTCGCGCTATGCTCGGTCGTGCCCCCGATCCTGAGCGGCGATCGTGAAGCGACAACAGATGATTTTTGGCTTGGTCTATGCCTGCCCCGGTGTCAACAAGTCCGGATGGGGGATAGTACTGCCTCACAATCGCAGGAAGCTACTGCGGTCCCAATTTGGCCAGTTCTTGCTTCGCTTGCTCCCGCAGTTTCGAAATAGGCACAGAATTAAAGATTCAAGGGGCAAGAAGGGTTCGGGCAACCCGGAAGCCGACGATGCGGTAGCGGATCGAATCGATGACGCCCCGGTTCGCAGAGCGGAGGTTCGCCGGATGGACGACCCAGGACCCGCCGCGCAGGACGCGACGAAGCCAAGCGGAAAGACGCTGCAATAAAGAACGCTCAGCGTTCGATCGATATTTGGCTTCGCGCAGCAACGGGCGCAACGGCAAGCAAGAACGATTGGAATTGTCGAAAAGCGGCCTGTCTGCGCCCATCAAAGGCATGGATTAGTCTCCCGGCATCGAGCAAAGCACGGCCGCTTTCATTCAGGGCCGAGGTGAAATTTCTTCACGAAGAGGTAGACCTAAATCTACCAAAGCCTTCGACACCGCAGCGTCCAATTTCTGCGCGGCATTCGAAAGTGGGTCAATATTTGGGATTTGTTTGACACCCGTGAGAATGTAACGAACCTCTATCGCAATAAGTGTTTCCGCTATTTGCGAGAGCGTCACCACTGCGTCGGGATGCAGTTTTAAGCCTGCTCCAACTGCTCTACTGGTTGTCGCTGCCACGCGACGATTTAAATTATCAAGTTCCGCGCCTTCACCACCGTGCGCACGCAAATAGGACAACAAAAAAAGCTCGATCGCATGGCAGAAAAGAAACGTCACACCAGCGTGAGAACACGAGACGCCCGGACTTGCCGCGTTTAGGTACCGCGCAGACCGAAGATATGATCGGGCTTTGTTGTGGAGCGCCACAGCGTCTGTTCGTTCATCGTCAAGAAAAGTCACAACCACCCCTTCACGTGCGACTTATACGGAAGATGGATGATACGCCGTACCAGCGAATTGCAACAATTCCCGTCGTTCATCACAGCTAAATAATACCAGCCTCATTCTACGGGAGACGGGGTATAGGAGCGCTGCTTTAGATTTGGGTCGAACATTTTTAAGTACCGCCTAGACACTCCTTGAAAACAACATTATCCCCTGATTTCTGCCGCGCTCGTTTGGCCACAAGACTTGAGCCGCCAAAGGTCGCCTGATCGTGTTCGAAAAGACCTGTGCTGCTGTTGTTAGGGGCTTTGTCGACCGGTGCGAGGGCAAGGTCGAAACCGCAAGCGAAACACGCTGCTCCGATAAAGCGCAATACTGTTTGCTCGCTAA
Organism: uncultured Pseudomonadota bacterium; assembly: GCA_963707705.1. GTDB lineage: Bacteria > Pseudomonadota > Alphaproteobacteria > Rhizobiales > Xanthobacteraceae > Pseudorhodoplanes. The sequence continues at coordinate 16,728 of CAVPRD010000014.1, forward strand.
GACGATAGCGATGCGCAAACGCTATTCCGTCACCAGAGGGCGACCGTCGCTGCCCTTACGCGAGCCGCACTGGCAAGCCCCCGATGGGCGCCGTTGCCCTGGCCCCACGGTTATCGGAAGCTAGCAGTCGGGGCGTCCGGCCGATGGATTGGATCACGCAGCTATTCGAAATTTGGTGGCGTGCCCTGCGTGCAGCTCCTTCTGTCACTGTGGTGCTCACGGTCGCACTAATGGCCATTGGCTGGACGATCAGAGGCGCTTTTGCAAAGGCCCACTTGTCCGGGCTCACCGCCGAAATAGATTCGCAAGAGCAGCTCATCGCTTTGCTGAAAGAACAGCAAGAACACGCAGCGAAAAAGGCAGAAGAACTGAGACGGCAAATCGCCGCGATTAGAGCGCGGCCAGAGGCAAAATACACGTTAGCTGCATCCCTCGATCAAGCGGAGACGAGCGCTACCGAAACCACCGCCGCGGTACTGGAAATGGGAACTACGCTTGCTGAGGTCGTTGTGCGGACGCACCCGCGCTAGTGCGCGCCCGCCAGGCCGATTTACTTGACGCCAACTTCCGACCGCTGCCCGTCCCGCCGGATTTGATCGGGCAATCGGCTGCGCCGCTTCCCGCGATAGCGACCGATGTCTTGGGGCGGTGACGCGGTGCCAAAGCAACACATGGCAACGCGACAAATTGCATAGATGCCGCTGAGCCAGCCGATCACCGGCAGCGCCGGCTGCTGCGCCCGCGCGACTAGGGGGCCACGCCGTCGCGCCGCCAACAAGCGTTATAAACGCCCGTCTCTTCACTCAATCACCTCTTCCGCGCGTGCGAGCAGTGAGGTCGGAACGGTGAGGCCCAGCATCTTGGCGGTTTTGAGGTTGATAGCGAGCTCATACTTGGTTGGCGCTTGCACCGGTAGGTCGGCTGGCTTCTCGCCCTTTAGGATGCGATCGACATAGCCGGCGGCGCGGCGATATTGATTGACCGTATCGGGGCCGTACGAGATAAGGCCCCCACCCGCGACGAAGAAGCGGTAGGGATAGACCGCAGCCAATCGATGTCGCGCCGCGATTTCAATGATAGCGTCGCGATGAATTGCCGCCAAAGGGGTGGCCGTTACGATAAGGCCACCATGCAAACCGCGCGCGAAAGCCGTCACGGCGCTATCGATCTCGCGGGCATTGCGCACATCGATTGGGCTCAACTCCACTCCTAACGACGGCGCCACGGCCTGGACCGCGCTGAACTGACCGATCCCGGAGGCAAGGGTGGGATCCCTAAGGACCGCTGCCCGCGTCACGTCGGGCGTGATCTCTCTGAGCAGTTCCAGCCATTTTCCGCTCATGCTGTATTCGTAAATCGTGAACCCGGTCGCGTTACCGCCCGGCTGTGCCAGGCTCGCGATGAAACCGGCGCCGACTGGATCGATGACATTCGCGAACACGATCGGCACGGTGCGGGTAGCTTGTAACAGGGGTGCCACAGTTGCGGTTCCATTGGCAGCCACCAGGATGTCCGCGAGCGCGGCCATTTCCGCAGCGTGTTTGCCAATGTCGTCGGCCGTGGCCCAGCGGGTGTCGATCCGCAGGTTATGGCCGTCGCTCCAGCCCAATTGTTGAGAGCCAGTGTGAACGCCGCGAGGCGGGCTTGTCCTTCCGGGTCGTTCGCGGCCAGATCCATGAGCACGCCGATGCGCCGCATCGCTGGCTGCTGCGCGTGCGTGGCGAGCGGCCACGCCGCCGCACCGCCAAGAAACGTGATGAACTCGCGCCGTTCATCATTCGATCACCTCGTCGGCGCGGGCGAGGAGTGTCGGCGAAATCGCCAGGCCGAGCGCCTTCGCCGTCTTGAGGTTGACGATCATCTCGAACTTATTGGCTTGCTCGACCGGCAGATCGGACGGTTTTTCCCCGTTGAGGATCTTGTCCACCACCAGAGCGGCGCGCCGGTAGAGGTCTGGATAACTCGGGCCGAGCGCCATGAACCCGCCGATCTCCACAAACTCGCGCAGTCCATACGAGCCGGGGATGCGATACTTGGTTGCAAGCTCGACAAGCATCTGCCTGTGCGAGGTGAACATCGCGTCGTCGATCTGTATCAGCGCACCAACACCCCGCGCGTCACGAAACGCGGCTTCAAATTGGTTGGGATCGCTCAGTGACAAGATTGCAAGTTCAATGCCCAGTAGTTGCGCCGCCCGCTCGGTTTGCTGGACATATTGGTCATGACCCGGATTGGCTGGACGCGACACGAGCGCAACGCGGGTAAGGGTCGGCAGCATCTCCTTGAGAAGCTCTAGCCGCTTGCCCGTCAGATCGGCGAAAACCGCTGTCAATCCGGTGACATTTCCGCCGGGCCGCGCCAGGCTCGCGACCACGCCGGTCAAGATGGGATCGACGGCCGCGATGATGACGACCGGAATCGTGTTCGTGGCGTTACGCGCCGGCAGCACAGCCGGCGTCCCCGAGGCCACTAGGATGTTCACGTTGCGGCGTACCAGGTCGGCCGCGATGCCAGGAAGCAGGTCGACGCTTTCGGCAATTCCGAAGTCCAAGACATAGTTTCTGCCTTCCACGCGACCCTTCTCCTTCATTGCGCGACGAAAAGCATCGATGAAGGTCGGCGGGGGCTCTCCGACGCGCAAGAAGCCAATGCGATCAACGTTGCCGCCTTGCTGTGCACGCGCCACGAACGGTAACGCCGTGATCGCCGTGCTACCGACTAGCGTCATGAACTCGCGCCGTCTCATTCGATCACCTCGTCGGCGCGGGCGAGCAGCGTTGGCGGGACGGTGAGGCCGAGCGCCCTGGCAGTCTTGAGATTGATCGCGAGCTCATACTTGTTTGGCGTTTGCACCGGCAGGTCTGCCGGCTTTTCACCTTTAAGGATGCGATCCACGTAGCCGGCGGCGCGGCGGAACAGTTCGAGCGTATCCGGCCCATAGCTGATCAAGCCGCCGTCCGTGACGTAATAGCGGAAGGGATAGATCGTTGGCAGACGGAGTCGAGACGCAATGGCGATGATCAAGTCGCGGCGCGCCCCCGTGCCGCCGCCGGTAACAATCAGACCGCCATTGTCGGAGCGCGCAAACGCCAACACGCCACGCTCGATCTCTTCGGCATTCCGTACTCCAACTGGGGTCAGTTCGACCCCAAGAGACTGCGCTGTCGACTGAATTGCCGCAAATTGGCCAATACCTGCCACCGATGTCGCGCTCCGTAATACTCCCACGCGCATCACGCCAGGTGCGATTTGCTTGAGCCATTCGAGCCATTTGCCGCCCAAGCTGTACTCGAAATTGGTGAATCCGGTAGCGTTACCACCCGGCCGAGCTAGGCTTTGTACCCATCCGGCACCAACCGGGTCGGGAACATTCACCATGACGATTGGAATGCTGTGCGTCGCCTCCAACAAAGGCCCGGGTGCCAGAGCGCCGGCCGTTATGATCACGTCGGGCGCAAGAGCAACTAAATCTGCTGCATGCCGGCGGATGGACGAAGGTTCGCCGCCGGCCAAACGATATTCAATCAGCAGGTTGGCACCCTCAGTCCAACCCAACTGCCGCAAGGCTTGATCGAAAACCGGCCGGCGTGCCTCTACCTCGGAATCGCCAACAGAGAAGGGCATGAGGATACCGATACGACGAACACGCTCGCCCTGCTGCGCCTGCGCGCCGAGCGGCCACGCCGCCGCTGCACCACCGAGAGCTGCAATGAACTCGCGGCGCTTCATCATTCAATCACCTCGTCGGCGCGGGCGATGAACGTAGGCGAGATGTTCAGGCCCAGAGACTTGGCGGTTCGCAAATTGATAACTAGTTCAAACTTGTTTGGCGCCTGAACCGGTAGCTCTGCCGGAGAGATACCGCGCAAGATTTTGTCCGTATATTCGGCGGTTTGATGGAATACCTCGGAAATATTGAGCCCATACGAAACAAGACCGCCGCTCGTCGCAAATATTCGAAATGGAAACATCGCCGGAATTTTCAGACGCAATGATTCCCCGACAATCAGTTCTCTGTGAAGCAAGGGCAAGCTGTCTGGAAAAATGACAAGACTTCCGCCCGGCTTTGCGGCGGCAGACTCAATTGCGCTCTGAATTTCTTCGCGGTTGCGAACCGACGACACAACAATTTCAACTTTATTTTTCTGCGCTTCGGTCGAGATAGCATCAACGAAAGGCTTTGTGTTTGCGTTTGCGGGGTTAGTGAGCAACGTAACGCGCCGTATGGTTGGGTCCAATTCCTTTAATAGCTCAATCCATTTTCCTCCTATTGAAAATTCGAAATTGGTCAATCCCGTCGCATTACCCCCCGGCCGCGAAAGAGAATTGATCAGTCCTTGGCCAACAGGGTCGGCAACCAGCAAAAACACTGTAGAGACTGTACGAGAATGCTGCCGCAGAGCGTTCAGGGCCGGAGTGCCCATAGCAACGACAACATCGGCCTTCGCGGTTACCAACGAGGCAGCATCCGCTGACATACGTTCGAAATCTCCACCTGAGGCTCGCGCATCTATAGTAATCGTCGCGCCCACGTTCCAGCCAAGATCCCGCAATCTGGCGCTGAACACCGCGAGCAAGGGTTTTAGCTCGGGCTCGGAAAGACCTGTAACTAACCCCACCAAGCGCTTCGGGGCGGCCTGTTGCGCTGATGCCGCAACTGGCCACGCCACCGCACTGCCTGCAAACGCAATGAATTCGCGCCGCCTCATATTACCCCCACTCTCGGGACGGGGAGATCATAGACGTAAATTTAGAACGTTGGCCGTCGCAATATGCCAGTTCCGGACATCGCTCGCTTTATTCAATCACCTCATCTGCAATCGCGAGGTGATTGGCGGGTACGGTTAGGCCAAGCGCTTTGGCGGTCTTGAGATTGATGGCCATGTCGAATTTGGTCGGCTGCATAACCGGCAGGTCCGCCGGCTTCTCGTCGTTCAGGACACGGCCGGTGTACAGCCCCACCAGACGGAACATATCAACGCGACTGCCGCCGTAACTCACCAGGCCACCGGCCGTGACAAAATCGCTAAGAGATCGCAGGGATACCGGAGAAGCCTCCACTTTTTCTGGAACCCTAGTTTATCCTCATAGTTTTCCCCAAGACCTTTATCGGGTCGGCCCCCGGGGTGGGTAGGCTTCTGTCGGCACAAGCAGCCTATCGGTGAAACCCTCGGGGGCTTTTTTTCCGCACTACCCGGGAACGTCAGAACCCTCTTGGATTTCTTCAAACGACCTCATCGGGTCGCCCTCGGGGTCTCTGGCAGTGCGAAACCCTCCCCGGTCTCCTGCGCTGTCAGTGCCTCGGGGGTTTCTCGGGAACGCTAATTTCATCCTCATAGTTTTCCAAAACGACCCTTCATCGGGTCAGCCCCCGAGGAGGATAGGCAACCTGTGGCTAGGGGCGAGCCTATCCGCGTGAGCGCCTCGGGGGTATGCCCCGATAGTGCCCGGCGCAGCGAAACGGCGCTAAGTGCCAGAAGCTGACGCCGCGCGTCGCCTCACTCAATCACCTCGTCGGCACGGGAAATCAGTGCGGGAGGCACGGTGAGGCCGAGTGACTTGGCGGTCTTTAGGTTGATCACCAATTCGAACGTCGTTGGCTGAATGACCGGCAGCTCGGCAGGCCTCTCGCCTTTGAGAATCCGTCCAACGTAGATGCCTGCTTGGCGCCATGCGTCGGCTCGGCTGGCGCCATAGCTGATCAGTCCTCCAGAAGCTGCAAACTCTGACAATGTGTAAATTGCAGGAATTTTATTGCGGACCGCCAAAGCCGCAAGTTGCTTCATTTGAGCATTAAAAAATACGTCGTGGCCGATGATCAGCCCGTCTGCCTGAAGTTCGTCCGATTTTGCAAAGGCCGAATCGATATCACGTTCGGTGCTGGCGTTCAGGACATGCAGGCTCAGACCGAGCTTAAGCGCCGCTTGCTGTATACTTCTCGATTGTGTCTCAGCATTGGGATTGGCCGGATTAAGGAGAAGAACCATAGTTCGTGCTGAAGGGACGGCCCCGTGCAGCAATTCCAGTAGCTTTGGCCCCATCTCCACGCTCAACATGGTAGCACCCGTCACGTTGCCGCCCGGACAATTCAAGCTGGCAACCCACCCGATTTGCACCGGATCAGCGATGGAGGTGAAGACAATGGGGATAGCACCGGTCGCTGTCTTTGCGGCACGAACGGCTGGTGTGGTGGTCGCTACGATCAAGGCTACCTCTCGACGGACCAGATCGGCTGCCATCGATGGCAACCGATCGTACTGATTGTCTGCCCATCGGTATTCGATTTTGGTGTTCCTACCATCTTCGTAACCGGCCTCTCGCAGCCCCTTAACGAACGCGTCAACTAGCCGGCTCTCACTATTTTGATTACCAGCGGCGAGATATCCGATCACCGGCATCGCTATCCGCTGCGCCTGCGCAGCCAGTGGCCAGGCAGCGGCACCGCCTCCAAGTGCTTTGATGAAATCTCGTCGCCTCATAGTCTCCTCCGCCTAAGGACAAACCATATCTGGCGAGGTCGGGGCACGGGAAGGGATATACATCTAGGCCATGTTACATTGTCTTGGTCTACGCGTTCGCGTTGGGTCTAAAGCTGACATCGACGAACGACGAACAATTGTCCGCTTCGTGCCAGCGAACCTACGCTATCTCGGCCTTGATGCCCATTTCCGCTTCGGGTCATTCACGACCGGAGAGGTCCAGAAAACCCTGCATGTGATCGGCCGGGAACATAAACTTGCGAGCCGACCGCGTAGACGCCCGAAGGAAAGAACTGCGCTAGTCGACCCTACTGGAATGCTGGGCATGCCGGCGCCCGCCTACGCCCAGCGCGTCTCTGACAAGGACATCGTCGAGGCCTACCAGCGCACGTTGGGTTAGTCGAATGCTGACCCTTCTTCGACCCCGCAGTGACAGCAGGGATCGACGCGGCCGCATCATGCTCCAGCGCGGCGCCCTGGCTTCCGAATGCCATAGATGCACTCTGCTAAGGTTCCCCCTTGGGGCCGGCCGTGCCTATTGGCTCCGGCGCGGCCACAGGCGGCCACACAGCGCGTATTTGAGAAAGGCACCCTACCTACCGGGACAAGCGAATCTAACTCGCGTGTTGGTCAACCGCGTCAATGTTCGCTCGGCGCTTCGCTGCTGCAACAAAAAAGGAGCAACAAAATTGCTCGGATAGATCGTCCATACAAACCGCAAACGGTGGTATGCGGTTTGTATGGAAAGCGCGATTGCCTATTTGCGGGTCTCGACGCAACGGCAGCAGCGCTCTGGTCTCGGCATCGAAGCCCAGCGAGCCGCCATCGCTCGATTTGCCGAAGCCGAAGGGCTCACCATAATCGCGGAATATGTTGAGGCCGAAACTGGTAAAGGCGCTGACGCCCTGGACAGACGCCCTCAGCTGGCCGCTGCCCTCGCAGCCGCCAAATCCGCGAAGTGCAGCGTAGTTGTTTCCAAGCTCGACAGACTCTCGCGCGACGTGGCTTTCGTGGCTGGCCTCATGGCGCAGCGCGTGCCGTTTATCGTCGCCGAGCTTGGCCGCGATGCAGACCCCTTTATGCTTCACCCTTTAGCTGCCGCCCTCTTTTTCGGCGCAGGCGTTGGGCAGCAGCGCGGGCGTTGGCGCTTGTGCCCGTGGGGTGACGCAGTGGCGCGTCGGTCGGGGCGTTATGGGGTCTCTATTCGAGCGAAGATCAGGCCGAAACATCCCCATCGCCCCGTTGTGCGGCGATGGAGAGTTTGCGCATCTTTTTAGCCAAGGCAGTTATTTCGCGTCGGAAGCTAACAGCTTCGGCTGTATATCGACCGAGTTTAGGGGCGTTTTTGTTTCCCCGAGGTGCCCCCGTTGACAGGCCGCCGTGCATTCGACAGCGCCCGTTCGACATCGCGGGCGCCTTGCACCAACTCCCTGTTCGCGTTTTCGCTCCGCACTTCGGCGAAAGGTGCATCGATGACATCTGGCCTTGCATGGGGCTGTTCTCCAAATTTTTCACCGTCCCCCGCCCCGCCCCCCTGGTCCACAACACCGACCACCGCCTGGCCGCCGGCGTGAACGCTAACGTGCTGGACGGTGACCGTTTGATGATGAGACTTCCCGCGATAGCGGCTAAGCGAGTCGAGTAACATTGTGAAACTGCGCGACAGTTTATTGGCGTGATCGAGGTTTTCCTTCCGGTCCCCGAGATGGTGTTTTTTTGCTGCCCTCTGAAAACATTCGATCGCTGCGCAGTGGGCGACAACGAGCTGAGCGGCTATCATTGCATCGATTTCGTCCTTGGGTCCGATTGCTTCCAATACATTCAACGTTGCCGCTATGCGGCGTTCTCGCTCTTCCGGTTTAAGACTGTTCAGATCTAGGCTGTTGAGGGTTTGGTTCACCAAGGCACGATTCCAGTGCTGAAATCGCGAGCCGCCCATTTTCGCGAGCCAATCTGTTTGGAACGTAGACCCCGCTCTCTCAACGAGATCTTTACGCGTATTGATCGACGGGCAACTGGGAAGCTTTATCCCTTAGTCTTACTTTGAGCTTTCTGATTAATTTTTTTCATATTGGGGCCTATCCGCATTTGAGAATCGGAAATCGCCCAAAGCTTGCCGCATAAGCCGGTCGAAATCCTCTCCGTTCTGCGCAGTTTCTCGTTTCCACCGAAAAAAACATGCGGCTCAGTGAAACTACTGAGCGGTGTCGAGATTAACGGGTGCGGCGGCAATATGTTCGTTCGCTGTGCGACGATGCGAAGCGTACCCAGGCCGGTACTTATCTAGCCTCGCCGTATTAGCCAAATTGCTTCAAATCACCGAATAAGCGGTCCAAGAAACTTAAGTGCGTCCTGATACTCGCGCGATCGCCAATTGGACTACGTTCGTCCCGTCGCCTTTTAATAAAAGTGTCTCGACGTAGTTGGCCCAAGAGTCTAAAGCGGTTCGCTTATCCTTGGCATAAACCGCCTTGTTGTAGACGCCCGCAACGCCCGCTTTGCCGCTCTGAGGGCTGGCTACGTGGTTTAAGATTGCCTCGGTGACGTGCGGCAGAACGCCCAAATCATCTCCCATTTTAGTTGCCACTGTCCTCCTAAGATCGTGGAGTGACCAATGAGGCATCTTGATCCCGTCAGGAAGCAGCTTTGCGATACGGGCATCCAGCGCCTGCTTAGCTCTGCTGAACCCACTGAACCCACTGGTCCCCTCGCCGAAGACAAACTCCCGGTCGTCGCGTTCTGGAATGCCACGCAAAATCGAAGCGGCCGGCGGTGAAAGCGGTACAAGGTGGGGTCGGCTGTTTTTTGTGCGCTCCTTCGGCAGATCGATCAGGCACTCACTAGCGACGTCCGAGATTATCAATTCCGATCGCTGTAGATTTGCGATCTCATCACGGCGCTGCGCAGTGAGCATCAAGAGTTTGACGATGCAGCCGTAGTCGCTGTCGGGGGCCGCATTCCAGATCCACACGATTTCCTGGTCAGTAAGGACGCGATCACGACCCACACCCTTGCTGTTCTTGTTGGTCCCGGCCACTGGATTATCATCGCGATAACCCTCGCCAATGCACCAAGCAAAGAATGCGGACAACGTGCTGCGGGATCGATCGGCGGCAACCGGTCCCCTCTCTTTTGCAATGGTCCGCAGCTTGGATGCCACGATGGGGCGATCAATCTTTCCGACTGGTAATTGGTGTAGAGACTTCCAATAAAGTCGAAGGTGACGCTGGCACTGGTCAAAACTACGGGGCTTCAAATCCTTGGCCCTGCAATCCAAGTATTCCTCGGCAACAGCACCAAATATTTGGGAGTTGTCGGCGCGAGACCTCGCTTTAGCAGCGATTGGATCTTCTCCATCGTCTATCCCAACCAGCGCCTTGCGCGCCTTCTTGCGCGCGTCGTCGAGTGTCAAAACACCGACTTTGCCGATCGTGCTTCGGCGCTGAAACTGGCCTTGACGCCATTGTATTATGAACGTTCTTGAGCCGCCTGCCCGCACTCGCAAATAAAGTCCCGGGGCGCCAGTACGCTTATCCGCGTCGGGATAAATCGTGTCGCTGCCGATTACCGGGAGCGTCCGGACGTTTTCGTTCGTAAGCTTTTTTTAAGATCCACCCTGTCCTTCCGTTCGTGACGTTTGTGGGAAGCATCTGGGAAACGTGACAAGTCATTTACTGTCATTCGCTGTCCCTAACGACTAAGGGTATAGCTCAAAAACTGCTCAAAATACAGAACGATGTCGCTCAGTGGCTTCCCAAGTCACAGAATATCGCAGGTCTGGGGGACTAGGGGTCGCTGGTTCGAATCCAGTCGCTCCGACCATCCTGCCACCGATAAGCAAGCCATTGGTTGGCCGATACATTCTCCAATCCCATCCGACCAGATAGCCGGTCTGTGCTCCTCCCCTGCCTCAGCATAGGGATGCCGCTCAGGATTGCCGGTCCGGCGCCGGGGCCGATTGCAGATCGTAGTGATGAATCAGCCGGTCGAGGAAGACGAACGCCACCGCGACGAAGGCAAACACAAAGACAAACTCGACGATGTGGGCGAACACATTCGCATAGCCGAGCTTTGTTACGTTGAGAAACGGGTATGGATAGAAGCCGGAAATGGCCCCATGAAGCAGGGACCAGCCGCCATAGACCAGCGGCGGCACCATGATCCAGGGCACGTTCTGAAGGTGCAGCGCACCCTTCGGCATGTAGAGCAGCCAGAATAACACATAGGCTGGCGGCATCACGTAGTGGAGGAGATGATCGTAGCGCGCCTCCCAGCCGTGGAGGTCGTAGAGACCCGACAGCAGGAAGTAGAACACGAGACCGGTGATCGAGATGTAAACCGCCGTCGCCAGCGCGACCGGTGGGGAGAGGAGGAACCGTCCCGCACGCGTCTCGGCGAACAGCGCAGCGGCAGTGAAGGTCGCTGCGACCAGCGTGTTCGAGAGCATGGTGAAGTAGCTGAAATAGTCGATGGTGCCGGCGAGCGAATGAAAGTCTGACTTCGCCACATAATGGCCGATCACCGAGAACCAGCCGACCAGCATAAAGATAAACGCATAGAACCGCGCCATTCCGCTCCCTTCCCCTCCCTTGCCGCTCCCTTTCCGAGGCGAGTCGGCGTTGAGCCGATCAAGCGCTTGCCAGACTGTTCTTTCCCGCAGCCTCGCGCTGTTCTGCAAGCGCTGCCTTCCTCAACCAGGTCTCTGAGAGCTTCAGAATCGCGTCCTGCGCCAGAGGGTTGTTTGCCTTGGCAGCGTTGTCGCAACAGCTGCTCGCGAGACGGCGGTACATTTCGCTTTCGGTCATTGTGGCACCAAGTCAGATGGGTGGTGGTGACGCATTGAAAACCACGCCCCGCAGGGCGGTTGCTCCTCACGCGCATTCCCACTTTCCGGCAGCCCTGACGATCACCCAGCTCTGCTTCCGCGCTATCGGTCCGTCCGCCGCGGATGACTCCACTCGGCAAATTCTGGTGTCCAGAACTCCCCTTCGCAAGGTCAAACCGATGCTAGCCTGATTCGGCTGTGCACGGTGCGCGCGCAGACGATGGCAATTGCCGCAAATTTCGCGGCACTCCGATCCCGCACTATGCGCGACATCAGGGCCGTTTCGTCTGGCCTGACTTTCGCTCAAGGATATCGATCAGCCGGATCACGCTGCCGGGAAGCTGTCGCCCGACACGGGTCACGACATGAACTTTCGAATCGCGCAATTGCTGATCGGTGATCGGAACGGAAATCAGTTGGCGGCTTTCCAGATGATCGAGCACACAGGCATCTGGAATTATGGTGATGCCAATCTGCGCAAGCACGCAATCGGCGAGCATCTGGATCGAGGACGCAGTGAGGATCGATTTAAGGAAAATGCCGCGCTCGCGCTCTACCTGACCGAGAATCTGGCGGACGCGAAATCCGTCCTCCGGCAGGATCAGCCGCTCGTCCTGCAGGTCGCGAATAGCCACCGACTTCTGGCGCGCCAGCGGATGTTTCGGATAGAGGATCAGGCAGAGCGGTTGCGGAATCACCATTCGGGTGCGAATGCGCGGATCGTGCGGCGAATCCAGCGTAATGCCGAAATGCGCGTCATCGTTTCGTACGAAGCTTGCCACGTCGCGGGTCGAGGCATTCTTGATGGTGAGCGCGATCCCGGGAAATTTTTCGACGAATTCCGACAGGCTGCGCACCAGTGGCATGCGCACAAGCCCCTGCCCCACGGCCACCACGATATGCCCCTGACGATGCCCGCGCAGATCATCGATGCTCGACGTGAGCGCCTCGCGCTGCGAAAGCCGATCGCGATAATATTGGACCGCGAGTTGTCCGGCGGCCGTGAGTTGCACGGTGTGGCGCGAGCGCTCGATCAACTCGATGCCAAGTTCCTTCTCCATGCCCGCAATCTGCCGGCTGATCGAGGACGGCGCCATGTTGAGAAATTCGCTGGCCGCGCGCATCGATCCGAGGCGCGCCAATTCATAAAGATATCGAAGCCTTTCGTCGGAGAAGTCGCGGTTGTTTTTCGCCACTGGCCTTCCTCGTTGACTTCTAGGCCTGCATTCCGCGCGTAACCACCGCACGAGCGCCGCGCCGTTCCGTGATCGCCTCGTGCAGGTCGCTCGGCGTATAATGCGAATGGTCGATCACGATGCCGGTTGCTTCAACCGCATCCTGGATCGCCGCCGACAGACAATGCAGCGGGCCGCCGCCGCCTTCTCCCATTCCCTTGGCTCCGTTGAAGGTGAACGGCGATGGCGATTCCAGATTGGCGTATTTCACGTCTGGCATGTTGAGGGCAGTAATCGGGCAATAATCGCTGAAGGTCGACGTGAGCAGATTGCCGAACTCGTCGTAGCGCAGATGCTCCATCATCGAAGCGCCGATGCCATGCGCTGTCGAGCCCAATACCTGGCCCTTGACGATGGTGTGGTTCACGACACGGCCGCAATCATCGACCACCGCATAATCGAGGATTTTCGGATTGAAGCTGTCGGGCTCGATCTCGACCACGGCGATGTGGACCTGCGCGGCATAGGTCAGCGTGAGATTGCCGTATTTTTTCTCGGCGTCCGGCAGCTTGAAGGGCGGCCGATAGACGTGACGACAATTGAGCGTGACATTCTCAAGCTCGATCGGCAAATCGGCGGTCGCGGTGTTGATGCGGCTTGAAATATCGAGGAACGAGACCACGCTGGCGCCATTATGCGTACCAACGCCCGGCACGCCGTCGAAAGTGCACACCATTAATTCATCCACCGGCCGGCCGAGCAGTACGGAGGCGACCAGCTTCATCTCGACCTTCAGCTTCTCGACCGCGCCATGAATGGCGCCGAAACTCGTCACCGCGAACTGGCTGGCATAGGTGCCGGAATGGCTGGTGTGGGTCGCGCGCTCGGTATCGAAACCCTGCGCCACCATGACATGGCTTTCGGAGATGCCGAGTTCCTGCGCCACCACCTGAGCGGCAATGGTTTCATGGCTCTGTCCCTGCGGCACAGATCCGACGATGACCGTTACCGTGCCGTCGGCGCCGAGCCGCACATTGGCGGCTTCCGAATTGCCCGAGAACGGCGATTTCGGATTAATGATGCGGGACTGGCCGAAATTGTTGGTGCCGGAATCGAGCGCGGTGCCGATACCGATGCCGACCATGCGGCCTTCCGCACGCATCACTGCGATCTTCGTCTGCCACTCGTCCCAGCCGATCAATTCCTTGGCTGTATCGAGCATGTGTCCATAATCGCCGGAATCGTAGACACAGCCGTTCGGCGTCGTATACGGCATCTCGGAGATGTAGTTGCGCTGGCGCATCTCGTCGGCGGGAATGCCGAGCTTGCGCGCGCAGATATCGACGACCCGCTCCAGGAACCAGACATTCTGCATGCGCGAAAACCCGCGATTGGGGCCGACCGGGCATTTATTGGTCACGGCCTGTTCGAAGGCGATGCGTAAATTCTTGAACTTGTAGGATGCCGGGGCTACCTGCGACCAGATCACCCCGCCAAGCGGTTCGTAGCGCGGATAGGCTCCGCAATCGTCAACGTGGCGGGCACTAACCGCGGTGATTTCGCCATCCGATTTCAGCGCAACCTTGATGTCGAGAAACGTCCGTTCGTTTCCATGCGCACTGCCCTGCAGATGCTCGCGTCGCTCCTCGATCCATTTTACCGGCTTGTGTCCGGCCTTGCGCGAACACAGAGCCGCAATCATCAAGTAAGGATAGATGTTCTGCTTGATACCGAAGCCGCCGCCGATGTCCTGAGTGCGGATGCGGACCTGCTCGGTCGAAATGCGCAAGGCCGGCGCCATGAATTTCATCGCGACGCCGGGCTGGATGATGTTCGACAGCACATCGAGCCGGCCGCTTGCCTCCCAATTGGCCAGCACCGCGTAGTTCTCGAGCGGAGTCGACGAAAACCGATGGAATTTCAGCCGGTCGATCTCGATCACGACGTCAGCTTGCGCAAAGGCCTTGTCGACCTCGCCCCAATCAAACACCGAGCCCCAGGTCTTATTGGTGCCGCTGGCCTCGTGCAGGATAACTTCGTCTTTCAGGGATTCGACCGCGTCGGTCACCACTGGCAGCGGCTCGTACTCGACACGCACAAGCTCGATGGCATCGGCGGCGATCGCGGGTGTTCGCGCCACAATGGCCGCAACCGGCTCGCCCTGAAAACGCACCCTGTCGGTCGCCATGCAATAGTCGACGACGTTGGCGGCAGGCGGCGGCGCCATCTGGATGAATTTCGTGGTTTGCGCGGCGACTTCCGATCCCACCAGCGTGCATACGACACCGTCCATCACTTCGGCGGCGGAGGTGTCGATATTCAGGATTTTCGCATGTGCATAGGGCGAACGAACGAGCTTGCAATGCAACGCGCTGCCACCGCCTTCGTCATCGACGAAGCAGCCGAGCCCGCGCACAAGCCGGTTGTCCTCCTTGCGAGCGAAATGCTTCATGCCGCCCCCAACCGGTCCTGACAGGTTTTCACAAGCGCCTTGATCTGACGCTTGGCGAGCGGAATCAGAATCCCCTGTGCGAGCGAGGCCAGCGTGCCGTTGACCACGCTCGCACTCTGCCAGCGCACCATTGAACCGGTGCCGCTCGGCGCCACGCTGAAAGCAAGCTCGGAATCGACCATACCGAGCGCATGGCGGCCGGAGCTCTTGTAGGCGGCGCGTTCAGGCGCGACGCTTTCCACAAGCTTGACGTCGACATCCACGCGTCCGCGCAACTGCGGGATGCCGACTTCAAGCCCGACCGTGAAGGCACCGGGCTGCACGTCCTTCAACTCCTTGAAATAGGGCAACAAGGGCGCAAAGCGCTGCGGATCGGTCAGAAACGCGAAGGTGTCCGCCGGCGCGGTTGTGACTTCGAATTGATCGGCAAGCTCAACCTTCACGATCTTAAACTCCGCATTTGTTCCGCAGCATCTTTAACAGCAGCGATAATGTTGACGTAGCCGGTGCAGCGGCAGGTATTGCCGCCCAGGCCCTTGCGTATGGCAGCGTCATCCGGATCCGGATTTTCCGAAAGCAGATGGATCGCCGACATCAGGAATCCCGGCGTACAGAACCCACATTGCAGCGCGTGGTTCTTCGCGAATGCCGTCTGCAGCGGATGCAGTTTCTCCGCGCACTCCAGCCCTTCGACAGTGATGACTTTCGCGCCGTCCGCCTGCACCGCAAACAGCGTGCAGGACTTCACGGCACGACCGTCAAGAAGCAGCGTGCAGGCGCCGCAATAGCTGGTGTCGCAGCCGACATGGGTGCCGGTGAGCCGCGCATGCTCGCGGATGAACTCAACGAGCAGCATGCGTGGCTCGATCTCGTCGCGGATCACGCGGCCGTTGATCTCAATCGCAACGGCAATCCTGGTCTGGCTATCCATAATAGAAATGCGTCTCCGCGATGGCTTCGCCCTTGCGGCGGTGTTCGACATTGTCGAAGGCACGCTTCACGAGCCCCTTGAGCAGCGAACGCTTGTAGGGTTCGCTGCCCTTGTTGTCGGAGAACGGCTCGACGAAAGCTGCGGCGATGTCTGCCGCCTCCTGCACCAGCGCCGGCGTGACCTTTTGGCCTGCGAGTTGTTCGCTCACATCGAGCGTCGAGGGCGTAAGTCCAAGGCAGCCAAAGCCCATGCGCGCGGAGCGAACCTTGTCGTCGTGGTAGCTCACCATCAGCGCGCAGCTTGCGGTCGGATAGGCCGGAGCTGCGCGCTTGAAGGCGACGAAGCTGCCGAACCCGGACAAAGCGGCGCGGTCAATCATGATGCGCGCAATGAGTTCGGCGGAATCGAGATTCGGCGTGTAGGCGTCAGTCAATAATTCGCACACCGTTTGCTCGCGCACTCCGTCCCGGCTGACGCACTGTACGCGCGCATCAAGCGCCACCAGAAGCGCCGGCCAGCAACTGCTCGGATCGGCCTCCGCGAGCGAGCCGCCGATCGTTCCCATGTTGCGCACCTGCACATCGGCGATGCCCAGCGCACAGTCCTTCAGGATCGGATAGTGCGTAGCGATCTCCGACTTGCCGATATCCTGATGGCGCGCAAGCGCGCCGATCTCGATCGTGTCTGCGCTCTCGCAGATGTCTTCAGCGCCCGCAATTCCCCGTAGATCGACAAGATCGCTCGGCTTGAGCAGCCGAAGTTTCATCATCGGGATCAGCGTCTGCCCGCCGGCGATCGGCCGCGCGTCGGGGCCAAGCGTCGCCAGCATGTCGCAAGCCTGCTCGAAGCTTTCGGCCCGGTGATAGCGGAAATTCGACGGATACATTGAAAAGCTCCGCCTAGGCTTTCGCCGCGCGCGCGACGGGCGCGGCATCCGGCAAATCGGCGCGGGTGATCAACTCTTCCGAATAATTCCGAAGCTCCTGCAAATGATAGGCGCTGTCCTCGCGAAACAGCGCGCCCGCGACGGCCGCAACCAGACGCGGGATGCCATATTTCATACCGCTGATCGACGCCGCCGAAAGCCCCATGCTCAGTGTCGCGCCATAAGTGAAATTGTGAATGTTCTTGAGAAACGCATCGGCCTCCGGCGTCTTGCCGGTGAATTCAAAACCCGCACCGAGATAAGGCGTCGTTGCGAGATAAGCGTCTGATTCCGACTCAGGGGGTGAGAAAACATCGCTCCACAACGCTATGTCCTTCGCAAAGCTCGCAAGCTCCGGCCGCATTTTCGGATCGCTGATGATGCCGGTGCCGCAGATCACGAAGTCAAAGCGGAATGGACCGGCCGGCGTCTCGATCGCGATCTCGCCATTCTCCATCCCGACGCGCCGCCAGCCGGTGCCGGTATGGATTGCGAAATTCGGGAAGGCGCGGCATCGCCGCAGCGTGTCAGGCGGTGGCGGCTGACTCATCGAGGTGACCTGACGCATGAAACGCCAGCGCTCGAGATCGGGCAGCGTCCAGTAATGTCCGAGGAGGCCCGCAAACTCCATCCACTTATGCGCATTCACGCGCGGAAATTCATTCTTGCGCAGGCAAAGATCGACACGGCCGGCGCCCTCTTCCAGTGCGGTCGCCGCGTTGTCGAACGCCGACGCTCCATTTCCAAGCACGCCGATGCGCTTGCCGCGCAGGGAGACGAAGTCGATGTCGTCGGCACTATGCGCATAGCGATCGCCCGGCAGAGTCTGCGAGATGAAATCCGGCACGTTCCAACGGCCGCTGCCATCGAGGCCGGTCGCGAGAATGACTTTCCGCGCCAGAAACACGCGGCCATCGGCGGTGGACAGCGACACCAGCTTTCCCTGCGGCGCGAAGGCGGTGACATTGGCACTGTTCTCGACCGGAATTTCGAGCACGCGGCGATACCAGCTGAGATAATCCTGCCATTGCCCGCGCGGCAGACGTTCGAGCTTGTCCCAGGCTTCCGCGCCCCATTGCGCCTCATACCAGGCGCGCGGCGTCAGCGCCGGCATCCCGAAATCGAGCCCCGTCACCATCTTCGGCGTGCGCAGCGTGATCATACGCGCGAAGGTCACCCACGGCCCTTCGCGGCCGGGCACGTTGCGATCGAGCACAAGGATGTTGGTGACGCGCTCGCGCATCAGCCCGAAAGCCGCGGCAAGCCCGCTTTGCCCGCCGCCGACGATCACCACGTCATAAACCTGCGAACCGGCAACCTGTGGCGGCTTCATCCAGGGCCGTGCCGGATAACTCACGAAATCAAGCTCGCGCTTCACTCGCGCTTCGAGTTCGGCAAGGCTCATGACCCGACCTGCCCGGCTGGCGCTTCGCTTTGGCGGCTGCCGACCACGGCCGCGATCAGGCTTTCCTTGGAGATCGGGCGCGCCGGAAGCTCTTCGACCAGGGTCGAGCCGCGCAGCACCAGGATTCGGTCCGAAAGTCCGACCAGTTCGTCCATGTCGGATGAGACCAGCAGGATTGCGCCGCCGTCGCTGACCACATTGCCGAGCAGACGATAGATCTCGGCCTTGGCGCCCACATCCACCGCCTTGGTCGGATCGTTCATCAGCATTACCCGTGCGCCGGCAGCGAGCCATTTGGCGATCACGACCTTCTGCCGGTTTCCGCCGGACAGGCTCATGACTTTCGCCGCGGGATCTGCGGGCCGGATATCGAGTTCGCGGATCAGAGTGTTGACGGTCTCGCGAAGTTTGCCTCGCCGCACCATTCCCAGGGTGCGAAAGCGTGCGAGGTTGGGCAGAAGGATGTTGTCCTCGATCGAAAAGGCCGGGATCAAGCCTTCGGCGACGGCATCGCCGGGAATAAGACAAAGCCCGGCCTCGATCCGCTTCTTCACCGGCGCGCGCGAAATATCGATGGTCTCGATTTTCGTTGTCGTGCCTGCTTGCCTGTGCACTCCGGAAAGACCGGCAAGCACCTGGTCCACCATTGCCCCGACATAGGTTGGAATACCGACAATTTCCGAGCGTGCGATCTCGATCGGCAAAGCCCCACCTTGGTTCGATTGCAGAAAGCCGTCGGCACGCAGCGCATTTGCGCCGCGCGCGACCTCGGCCTTCGGATAGCCGCGCTGCAATTCGCGCCCGACGATGGCGCGCACGATCATATCGTAATCGATCTCGGAACGCGCTTGAGTCGTCACCAGCCTGCCGTTCCGCAACACCGAAATGCGATCCGACAATTCCAGCACCTCGTCGATATTGTGCGCGATCAGGATGATGGCCGCGCCGCGATTGCGCATCGCCGTGACATGCTTGAACAACTCTCGGGTCTCGGCGGCGCCGAGCGACGCGGTCGGCTCGTCCAGGATGAGAATGCGCGCGCTGTCGGTCATGGCCCGCGAAATCTCGACCAGTTGACGTTCCGCGACCGTCAGATCGCCGACCCGATCCTGGACGCGATGATCGAGCCCGAAATCTCGAAGCCGGCGCCTCGACAGCGCGGTCATGGCCCCGTAATCGACGAGCGACAACGGGCCGAGCGCAATATGCAGGGGCGGCTCGCCGAGACACATATTCTCGGCCACCGTCATCGTGTTCACGAGTTGGAAGTGCTGATGCACGATCACGATGCCATGCGACTTGGCGGCTGCGGGATCTTTGAGCGCGACCTTCTGACCCTCGATCCCGATGTGGCCACCGTCCGGCCGTTCCTCGCCAGCAAGCAGACGCATCAGCGTCGTCTTGCCGGCACCGTTCTCGCCGACGATGCCGTGCACCTCGCCGGCGAAGAAATCGATCGAGACGCCGCCCAGCGCCGCAACCGGGCCGTAGCTTTTCGAAAGCCCATGCGCGCTCAGCAGCGGATCACTGCCGGCACGCGCATTCTGGGTTTCGGTCACGGCCATTATCTTTGGCTTACTTCGACACGCCGAGCCGCTCGCGCAACGGCGGCGGGATGAGATCGAAGGCATCGGCCTTGTCGACCATTCGGAAATCAAAGGTGACGAACGGTTCCGGTTCCTTCTTGTTCAGCAGGAAATCCGCAACCGTATCGGCCGCGGTCTTGCCCCAGCCGACCGGGTCCAGCAGCACCGTCGCCGCCATCTCGCCCTTGTGGACGGCAGCCAACGCGGGCGGCGACCCGTTCAGGCCGATCACCGACACCTGCGCGGACTTGCCCGCGCTCTTCACCGCCTGCGAAGCACCGAGAGCAAGGTCATCGTTCGAGGCATAGATCGCAACCAGATCCGGATTGGCGACCAGCGCGTCCTCGGCGAGTTTCAGACCGTTCTCACGTGTCTGCGTCGAGTTCTGTGCGAACACGACCTTGTAGCCCGCGGGTTCGATCGCGGAGCGGAAGAACTTTTCCTGCTCGACCATCACCAGCGCGCCCGCCGGGCCCAGCAGCATCGCGACCTTGCCGGGCTTGCTGTTCTTGACCAGCCAGTCGCCCTTGGCCTTGCCGATGGCATCGAAATGGATGCCGACAAAAGTCTTCCAGACATTGCCGAAGCGCTTGTCGAGGGTGCGCGCCACCATGAAGACCGGGATGCCCGCCTTCGAGGCGTTGATCACCGCAGGCGCCGGACCTTCGGTATCGAGCGGCGACAGCAGGATCGCATCGACCTTGGAGGCGACGAGATCGTTGATGTTGTTGATCTGCTCATTCACGTCGGCATTGGCCGAGAGCAGAGTGGCGTCGATGCCGCGCTCCTTGAATTGCGCGACCGCAGAGCGGCCGAGGGCGACATAGAACGGGTTTTGCGCTTCGGGCAAAGAAATTCCGACGCGCAGCTTCTTGTCCTGTGAGTGGGCCTGCACGAGACCGGCAAGGCTCGTGGCAAGGATCATCGCTGCGCAAATGGCAAATCTTCCGGTGACAAGTCTTCTGGTGACAAGTCTTCGATTGGCAAGTCTTCGGTTCATGATCCGCTTCCTTCTGGCTGATCCGGCAATGAGTGAAACCAATTCCAGCATTCAACGTGTCCGACGCTTGATGGCGTCCAGCGACGCCGCAAAAACGAGGATTGCGCCGATCGCAACACCCTTCCAATGCGGGTGGACGCCGACGATGTTCAATCCGTTGCCGAGCATGGAGAGGAGGATAATTCCCATCATCGAGCGCCACAGCCGCCCCTCGCCGCCGGCGAGAGCGGCGCCACCGAGCACGACCGCGGCGATCGCTTCCAGCTCGTAGAGAAATCCCGCCGTTGGTTCGCCACCACCGGTGCGCGCGCAGAGCATCAGGCCCGCAATCGCATTGATGCCGCCAGCGAGCGTGAAGGCGGCCATGCGCACGGCGCGATCATTGATACCCGAGAGTCGCGCGGCCTCCGTGTTGCCGCCGACCGCGTAGATCGACACCCCAAACGAGGTGAAACGCAGGATGAAAGCGAACAATGCGAATACGATCAGCGCGACCACGAACAGCGAGGGAATGCCAAACAGGCGCGAGGTACCGAAGTCGGTGTACCAGCTCGGAAACGAATAGACTGCGGTGCCTCCGGCGACGACGAGCGCAAGCCCACGCCCGATATTGAGCGCCCCGAGTGTCACGATAAGTGGCGAGACGCCGAGATATCCAACCACAAAGCCGTTCGCCGCACCGACCGCGAGCCCGGCCAGGAGGCCGAAGGCAAGTCCCATCGGCACGTTTCCGGTATGCTCGACGATGAGTGCCGCCACCACGCCGGTCAGCGCCACCACCGAGCCCGCAGAAAGATCGAAGCCGCCCGTGAAGATCACAAGACTTGCCGCCACGGTCACGACCATCAGGATCGAGACCTGGCTCATTATATTGAGGACGTTGGTGGCAGAGAGAAACTTGGCGTCGATCGAATAGAAGATCAGGACGATCGCGACGAAGACCGCGGGAACGATGATTTTGTCCCAATTGGCAGGCAAAGAAATCAGACTGAGACGCGGCCGCCGGCTGGCCGATATTTCCCTCTGCGCCGAAAGCTTCAGCGGCTCCATAAAAGACACTGCCCCTCGCGAAAGCCCGAGTTCTTTGTTCGGTCCGCTGATCGTGCTGCCCGCCTCCAATTATACAAACTTCAATTAGCACCGAAACCGCACCGGCTGTGTACTTTGTTGCGTTTCACGCAACAAAGACGTCTGTCGCGGCAACTGGCCGCGCGCTTACTTCGACAACACCCAATTACCGCCAATGACGGTTGAGATGCCGCTTCGTGGTGATGCACTTCGTTTTGGGAAAGTAATTCCTGGGCAATCGCCGGACCGGGCTGCATTCCGATCATGGCATCGCGTGCTCACCCGACGCGATGCTCGCATCGCCGCCCAAAGGATCGCCGAGATCATCGAACCGCCGGAATTTGCCACGGCTACAGCCGCCTGAACCTCTGCGGGACCAAGGATCGTGGGCTCAGATCCCACCGTCCCCGGCCATTTCATTTCGGTATCAATCGTGGTGAAATAGCGGGTCGGGGAATGGGCCCAGTTTGCGCATGAAACAGGTTGCGATCGCATTGCTGCTCGCAGGTCTTGCCGCAAATCTCGGTGGCTGCAGCAAGTGCGGGCGCTGGTTCTGGGAGCAGCCGCAGCCGGAAAGCTGCGGACGGTCCTAGTATTCCTGCCGCGGCGCT
This sequence comes from uncultured Pseudomonadota bacterium, assembly GCA_963707705.1. Lineage (GTDB taxonomy): Bacteria > Pseudomonadota > Alphaproteobacteria > Rhizobiales > Xanthobacteraceae > Pseudorhodoplanes. The sequence continues at coordinate 39,185 of CAVPRD010000014.1, forward strand.
CGCTCGCCGCGCCTACTTGCCCTTCAAACTCAGGATATAAGCCACAAGGTCATCACCCTCGCCGCGCGCGACGATGATGTTCGGCATGGTCTCGTGGTTCGAGCGCAAGAACACATTCAACGCCAAAGCCGTCGTCGATGCACGATTGGCAATGTCGACGAAATTCGGACCGGGACGATTTCCTTCTGTCACCACCTTCGAGCCGATCGCATGGCATTCGGCGCACCAGGCCCGCGCAAGTCTGCGTCCTGTCTCCGCATTGCCAAGTTGCTCGGTAGCGATCGGCTGCGCGGCCACTATTGCCGGCAAGGCGAATGAAAGCACCAGAACCGGAAACGGGTCGAAGCCACTGCATCAGATTCGTATGCACTCAGACATGCGCTCACGGCTTGACCCAGATCAACGCCGGCGCTCGCAAATCGCGTGAGGTTTCCGTATCGCCACGGAAAGGCGAAAGGGAGGAAATCGTGAAAGTCGAACAAATTCATCACGTCGCCTATCGCTGCAAAAATGCGAAGGAGACCGTCGCGTTCTATCAGAAGGTGCTGGGCATGGATTTCCTGATGGCAATGGCGGAAGACCGCGCGCCATCGACCAAGGCGCCTGACCCATACATGCACGTGTTCCTTGATGCCGGCGCCGGAAATATCCTGGCTTTCTTCGAATTGCCGAAATCGCCGCCGATGGGTCGCGATCCGAATACGCCGGACTGGGTGCAGCATATCGCCTTCCGTGTGAAGGATGGCGCTTCGATGCTGGAAGCCAAGGCCAATGCGGAAGCGCTCGGCTGTGATGTGGTCGGTCCGACCGATCACGGCGTGTTCCAATCGGTCTATTTCTTCGACCCAAGCGGCAACCGCGTCGAAGTCACGCATTGGACCGCAAAGCCTGGCCAGCTCGACCACTTGAAGAAGCTCGCTCCTGCGATGCTCGACGAATGGGACCGCACCAAAAAGCCGCCGCGTCAGGCCGCTTGGGTGCATGAAAAGGAATTTTCCTGAAAGGCCCGCCGTTTCGTTAACCCTTTTTTCGCAATGCGCGGCCCGGTTAACCCCACACCGGAAAATCGGGCCTATCTATTGGGCTCCGACGCCCTTTAATCCACGCGCGCGCATTGCGGATCATGACGATTTCAATTCCTGCGGAGCCCACCCGCGCCAAGCTTTCAACACAACCGTCCGCGCGCGCATCGGCGCCGCGTCTGACGGTCGTGCCCGCGGAGCCGCATGAGCATCCTGTCATCGTCGATCTCGACGCTGCCCCGGCTTTGCCCTGGCGCGAGCTGCATCAGCGCGCAATCGAACCCAATGCCTATTACGACCCGCTCTGGGCCGTGCCGGTGGCGCTGCACGCGCGCGGCCGCGGAGGCGCGCAGGCTTTACTCGCCTGGAATGCGACCGATCGCCTGATCGGTCTGATGCCGGTGCGCTCGGCCTGGCGTGCGCTGTCCATCCCCGGTCCGATGCTCGTTGGCTGGAGCGGCTATGCCTCACTCACCATTCCGACGCTCGATCGCGACGAGGCCATTCAGGCGGCAGGCGGTCTGCTCGATGCCGCGCGCAAATCCGGCGCGCGCGCGCTGTTTCTGCCAGGTCTTGCGGTTGACGGCGCAGCCTTCGCCGCACTCGAACACGCCCTGAAGCAACGCGGTCTGTCGGCAGACACGCTGCGAAGCTATCGCCGTGCCGCGCTCGATTGCACGGGCGATGCGGACGCAACCCTGCGCGAAGCACTGGGCGCGAAAAAACTCAAGGAGTTGCGCCGACAGCGTCATCGCCTGGAAGATGCCGGGGCCCTCTCGGTTTCGATTGCGACAACGCCGCAGGAAGTGGCGGCGGCGCTCGAAACGTTTCTTGTGCTCGAAGCCAAGGGCTGGAAAGGCGCTCGCGGCACTGCATTGATCCAGGATCCGGGCGACGCGGCCTTTATCCGCACAGCTGCGACTGCGCTCGCGGCGCAAGGCCGCTTCGAAATCGTGAGCCTGATGCGCAATGGTGCGACCATTGCCTCCGGCCTGATCCTGCGCGACGGCGACCGCGCTTATTTCTTCAAGATCGCAATGGACGAAAGCGAAGCCCGCACCTCACCCGGTGTGCAGCTCACGCTCGACATCACGCGCCATCTCTGCGCCGACCCGAACATTGCCTTCGCCGATTCATCGACCGACAGCGAACACCCGATGATTGATCATGTCTGGCGCGCGCGGATCGCGATCGCAGACATATTCATAGCCCTTTCGCCGCGCGATCCGGTCGCTGCAGGCCTTCGCCTTCTCGTCAAGGCGCGCATGCGCGCCATCGACATCGTCAGATCCACCAGACGGATCAAGGAGAAACTGTCATGACCTTCTTCGAGCCGACCGACAAGACCGCGTTGACAACGGCCTTCCCAAATCTGCCGTTCCGATTGCGTCACCATTTCACGAACAATCCGCTGCTGACGTTGCCGAAGCTTGCCGAACTTGTGCGCGAATTGCCGCGCGATCGCATCGAGTATAATTCCGGCAAGGCGTCGATCAGCCAGAAGCCGGAAACGACTCCGACTGTCGATCTCGACCCGGAAGAAATCGTGCACAAGATCGAGACCGCCGGCGCCTGGATGGTGCTCAAGCATGTCGAGGAGCACCCGGCCTATGGCAAGCTGATCGAGGACGCGTTGCTGGAAGTCGCTGCGATGCGCGGCTTTGCGAGCCTGACGGACGCCGGCTTCGAGGATATTCGCGGCTTCATCTTCGTATCGTCGGCGGAATTCGACTACGCCGTTCCACGCCGACAGCGACGAGAATTTCTTCTTCCAGGTGCATGGCGACAAGTTTTTCCACGTCTACGACAATCGCGACCGCTGGATCGCTTCGGAGGAAGCGCTGGAAGAGGTTGTGGTGAAGCATCGCAACATCCCCTACGAGGCGAAGTTCGATGCCAAATGCACGACCTATAATCTGAAGCCCGGCGACGGCATTTTCGTGCCGTATCAATGGCCGCATTGGGTGCGTACCGCAGGCAGCTATTCGATTTCGCTGTCGCTGACCTGGAAGTCGCCCGAGGTGCGCAAGCGCAACGACATCTTCACCGTCAACTCGATGCTGCGCGGCATCGGCATCCCGCAAAACCCGCCCGGCATCAGCCCTGCGCTGGATGCAGCAAAACTTGCGGTGTTTCGCACCGCCGCCGGCGCGGTCGCTCCGCTTCGGCGCAGCGAAGGCATGCGCCGCGTAATCCGTCGCCTCGCCTTCGGCCGCAATGCCAATTACTATTACAAGGCCGACAACAAGGACACTACCGACGCCAAGGTGTCGTGAACTTGGTCTCGTGAATCCGGTTTTGCGAGACCGGTGTCGTACTTCGGCGTGCTGACATTTCAGTGAACCTTCCGGCGGTCTGGCGCGACTGATATTTGGGCGCGGCCAGCCTCCGGGCCTGTCCGCCGTAGGGCATCACAAGGATGAACCAGCGCTTTCCGGACTGGCTGCGCCTCATTGTCAGTGCGTCGGCGTTGATTCAGCTTTGCTTTGACGACGTGATCGTAGTGAACGGCCGCGGGCGCGGCCCGCTCAATATCGAAGATCATTCCGGCGTGGCTTGCGGGATCACGCTGTCGAGCAGCCTGCGGCATTCGCCAAGTTCAAACAACGCGGCCTGAAGCTTTCGTATGTCCTCACGCGACATTGTCGGACGCCCCGAAGGCTGTAGGGCATGCGGCCGCCCAGGCTGGGCGGGATGCGATGCCGCGCGCGGCGCTTCTTCCATGTCGGTCTCGGCGACATCCGCGGCTTCTTCTTCGTCGTCATCCAGGCGTCCGTGCGGCGGCTGTTCAGCGTTCGGCTGCCAGACCGACTGCACAAATTTCAAACCCTGATCGCGCAGGATCCGCTGCACGCCGCGGATGGTGTAACCCTCGCCATAAAGCAGATGATGAATGCCGCGCAGGAGGTCAACGTCGTCTGGCCGATAATAGCGCCGCCCACCGGCCCGCTTCATCGGTTTGATCTGATTGAAGCGGCTTTCCCAGAAGCGCAGCACGTGCTGCGGCACTTTCAGGTCGTCAGCAACTTCGCTGATGGTACGGAATGCGTCCGGCGCCTTGTCCACTAAACGCCTCCCCGCTTCAGACCGACTCGGCAAATTTTAGTGGCTGTCGGTGTCGTCGACGACACCTTCGCCAGTGCCGCCATTGATCTTCTGCTTCAGGATCGCCGAGGGTTTGAACACCATTACGCGGCGCGGCGATATCGGAACTTCCTTGCCGGTCTTCGGATTACGGCCGATGCGCTGGCCCTTCTTGCGCACCACGAACGAGCCGAACGACGACAATTTGACCGTCTCGCCACGCTCGAGACAGTCCGTGATTTCCTTCAAGACCTGCTCGACCAGCGTGGCGGATTCGGTGCGCGACAAGCCCACCTTTTGATACACCGCCTCACACAGGTCCGCCCTTGTGACCGTCTTTGCCGCCATCGCCTGTCAGCCCCTAGTCGGCGATCCTTCTTATTTTACAAGACGATATGGACTTACACCTGCACGGTCAACCGAAGAAAGGGACGCAACCGCGAGGTATTTGGCGCTTGCCTTCTTGACTTTGAGGCACCGACAGGGCTGGCGACGTGTGAAGCAGCGGCTGCCATGCACCGAAGTGCCGCCGTCCTCGCCTACATGCGCACGAGCGAGGCGCCCCAGGTGAAGCCGCCGCCCATGGCCTCGAACATCACAAGATCGCCCTTCTTGATGCGGCCGTCGGCGATACCTGCACAGAGCGCGAGCGGAATCGAGGCCGCTGAGGTATTCCCGTGCTTGTCCACGGTGATGATGACCTTGGCGGGGTCAAGACCGAGCTTGATCACCGACCCGTCGATGATGCGGCGATTCGCCTGGTGCGGCACGAACCAGTCGAGATCGCGCGCGGTGTAGCCGCTGGCGGCGAAGGCATCCTTGATCACATCGGTGATCATGGTCACGGCGTGCTTGAAGACCTCGCGGCCTTCCATCCGCAAATGTCCAACCGTCTGCGTCGAGGATGGCCCGCCATCGACATAGAGCTTCATCTTGTGTCGGCCATCCGAACGCAGATGGGTGGTCAGAATGCCGCGGTCGGTCATGGCGCCGGGCTGCTGTTGCGCCTCGATCACAACAGCGCCTGCTCCGTCTCCAAACAGGACACAGGTGGTGCGGTCGGTCCAATCGAGGATGCGCGAAAAGGTCTCGGCACCGATCAGCAGCGCACGCTTGGCCATGCCGCCGCGCAGCAATCCGTCCACCGTCGCAAGCCCGTATACGAAGCCCGAACAGACCGCCTGCAGATCGAAAGCGAAACCGGATGTGATGCCAAGACCGGACTGGATCGAGACCGCGGTCGCCGGGAACGTATTGTCGGGTGTCGAAGTGGCACACACGATCAGATCGATATCCTGCGGCGTCATGCCGGCATCGGCAAGAGCGGCCTGCGCCGCCTTGATACCCAGATGCGAGGTGAACTCGCCGTCGGCCGCGATATGGCGTTCGCGAATTCCGGTGCGCTGCACAATCCATTCGTCGGAGGTATCAACCTTGGCGGCGAGCTCGGCATTGGCGACGACCCGCTCAGGCAGATAGCAGCCGGCGCCCACAATCACGGAACGTAATGTCACGATCCCGCTCCGGTCGCCGGTCTCGCAGGTGCCGACGGGATATCCGTAGCTTCCACCACAACGCGCTTTTCGGGCACCAGCGCCTGTCCGATCTTTGCCATCAACTCGTGACGCACCATGTCGTAGCCAATGTCAACGGCGGTGGAGAATCCATTGGCGTCGGCGCCGCCATGGCTCTTGATGACAATACCGTTCAGCCCCAGGAACACACCGCCATTCGACCGCGCCGGATCCAGTTTCTTCGAAAGCGCACGAAACGCCGAACGCGCGAACATGTAACCGATCCTGGTCCATATCGTGCGCCGCATTTCCGTTCTGAGATAGCCAGCGATCTGTCGCGCGGTGCCTTCGGCGCTTTTCAGCGCGATATTGCCGGCAAAGCCTTCCGTTACAACCACGTCGACCGTGCCCTTGCCGATGTCGTCGCCCTCCACAAAGCCTTTGTATTGCAGGCTTGGCAGATCGCGCTCGCGCAATATCTGGCCGGCCGCACGCACCTCATCAAGGCCTTTGACTTCCTCAACACCAATATTCAGAAGCCCGACCGTCGGCCGCTCGATGTCGAGCAGGATGCGCGCCATCGCCGAGCCCATCACCGCCATGTCGATCAGGTGCTGCTGGTCGGCGCCGATGCTGGCGCCAAGATCGAGCACCACCGATTCACCGCGAAGCGTCGGCCAGATCGCAGCGATCGCCGGCCGTTCGATGCCGGCCATTGTGCGAAGATTGATTTTGGCCATCGCCATCAGCGCGCCGGTATTGCCAGCCGAAACCGCAATATCGGCATTGCCCTTTTTTACCGCGTCAATCGCAAGCCACATCGAGGATTTCGAGCGTCCCTGCCGTAGGGCCTGGCTCGGCTTGTCGTCCATTTTGACCGCGACATCGGTGTGGATGACGCGGGAAACTGCCTTCAACTCCGAATGCCCGGCGAGAACCGGTTCGATACGGGCCTGATCGCCGAAAAAAAGAAAGGTGGTATCGGGGTGGCGCGCACGGGCCAATGCGGCGCCCGGGATCACCACCGCCGGACCGTGGTCTCCCCCCATGGCATCCAGCGCGATGCGGACCTTGTCAGGCATAAACGGACCTTAGCGGACGCCTTGGAACCCCGGAAGTGAGGTCAATGGCGTTCGGCGGCCTTCGAGCAAGATGCCGAAAAGTGGGAGGCGGTTTTCGGATGACATCATGCTCTAACTTTGAATCGATCACGTTTGTGATTTTGGATCGCGTCGATCCAAACTCACCGTGCTCGACCGCCGCGGGCGCGGACAATAATGGTTCGGCGGCGGGACACAACGGGGCGCCGGCCAATCCCGGCATCATGTCTTGTCGCCGGGACCGAGCTTTTTCAGTGCGGCCAGTGCGGCAAACGGCTTCGTGGCGGCGTCGCCCGCGCTCGGGGGCTCGAACACCGCGCCCGGCTTGCGCGGATAGGGGTCGATCCCGAGCAGGAAATACTCGGTCGCGATGGCCCCTAGATCGACTGTGCCGCCGACCAGAGGCTCGAGGGAATCGGTTTCGTCGTCGGCAGACACGTCCGTCTCGGTGGCTTCAGCAACTTCCGGCGTCAAGGTAAGGACGATCGGCTCAACGAGGTTCTGCTCCATTGGTTCTAGAGTTACGACGCATTCCTGAACGATGGTGGAAGTCACTTCGCCTTCGATGTGAAGTCCTCCGCGGCCGCTTGGAGTAACGTCGAAAGAGGCTGTCAACCGCGGCAGATCGAGGAGGTTGGCGCTTCTGGCTATAGCCGCGCGCGCGACTTCGTCGGCCACAAGGTCGACATGCCGCCCCTGTTCGGCAACCTCGTCGCGCGCAATTCGGTAGCTCCAGCTCGGTCCGGATTCTGTCATGGTCTTCAAATCGATATTTTGGGCCGCAATCTCGGGTTTCTGTCGCTAGGTCCAATCCACCGCTGCCGGATTCGGCCAGGTAACACCGCCCTGCGCCAGCGCTTCCGGATCCTGGACAGCCAGCGCTGCATGGGCCGCCTTCACATAGGCCGAGAGCCGCGCGGCCGCCCCGTCGGGAGCGTCCTGATAGACATTGCGGCTCAAGCCTGCCTGCAAGGCCATCATACCGCCGGCCTGCAGAGCCGTAAGATAGGTACCGTGCCGGCCAAAAAAAGCCGCCCCCACCCCGCGGACTTCCTTCGGAACTTTCAGGTCGCTCACTCCCTGCTCGCGCAGGTGATCGTCCATGTCTCGGCAGAAACGGTCGAACAAGGCCTGGCCGACTGCCCTTGGTCCCTCGCCTCCCTGCGACAGCCGCTCATGGGTCAGCGCAAGGTGCAGCATGAGCAGGTCGAGCCGGCCATTTACGGTATCCGGAACCCGGTAGTCGAGGTAGAACACAGGCAAGCGTGCCTGCGCCACGATGGCGCCATAGAGCGCCTCGATGGTAGAGGCTCGGGGGTTCCGGCGAAAGACGTTCAGCATGGTCCTGTTTTAGGGCCTCTTGACGCGTGTCGCCAGACTTCCCGCGTTGCAAATTGGGGCGCCTGCGGATAGTCGAACCTGCATGTCATTTGGACTGTCCATAACCGCAATGCGGACCTGCCTGTCGCGATCGCGCCGCGGCGCAATTGCGCTTTCGTTCGCGCTTGTGCTGGCCGGTTGCGGCGGCCTGGAGCAGACCTTCCAACGCGGCTATGTCGTGCCCGAAGGCGCTCTCGAGCAGATCCCGCTCGGTTCGAGTCAGGAGCAGGTGCTGATCGTACTCGGCACGCCCTCGACGGTCGCGACCGTGAGCGGCGAAGCTTTCTATTACATCTCGCAGCGCGGCCAGAAGGCTGCGGCTTTTCTGCCGCAGAAAGTTGTCGATCAGCGCGTCATCGCGGTTTATTTCGACAAGGAGCGCCGCGTCACACGACTCGCCGATTACGGCCTGAAAGACGGCAAGCTTTTCGATTTCGTCAGCCGCACCACGCCGACCGGCGGCAGCGAACTGTCGTATCTGACCTACATCTTCAAGATCATCGGCACGCAATAGGCGCGGCCAAGTCACTCTTATAGTCCGAACGGATCATCCAAAAGCAAAGAGCCCCGCCGAAGCGGGGCTCTCGCATTTTTGACGTCGGATCAAAACTCAATGCGCAAGGATCGCAAGCAGCAGCAGCGCCACGATGTTGGTGATCTTGATCATCGGGTTCACCGCGGGACCGGCCGTGTCCTTGTAAGGATCGCCGACGGTGTCGCCGGTCACTGCAGCCTTGTGGGCTTCCGAGCCCTTGCCGCCGAAGTGCCCGTCCTCGATGTATTTCTTGGCGTTGTCCCAAGCGCCACCACCCGATGTCATCGAGATCGCGACAAACAGGCCGGTCACAATGACGCCGAGCAACATGGCACCCACCGCCGAGAATCCGGCCGACTTGCCGGCCGCACCGCCACCCGCGATGAAGTAGATCGCGAAATATACGAAGATCGGCGACAGCACCGGAAGCAGCGACGGGATGATCATCTCCTTGATCGCGGCCTTGGTCAGCAGGTCGACGGCACGGCCGTAGTCCGGCTTGTCCTTGCCCTGCATGATGCCCGGCTTCTCGCGGAACTGCCGGCGGACTTCTTCAACGATCGATGAAGCCGCACGGCCGACCGCGGTCATGCCCATCGCGCCGAACAGATACGGCAACAATCCGCCGAACAGCAGGCCGACCACGACGTAGGGATTGTTCAGCGAAAAGTCCGGTGCGACGCCCACGAAGTAAGGCGTCTTCGATGCGATGAAGTATTTCAGGTCTTCGTTATAGGCCGCAAACAGCACCAGCGCGCCGAGACCGGCGGAGCCGATGGCATAGCCTTTGGTCACCGCCTTGGTGGTATTGCCGACCGCATCGAGCGCGTCGGTGGATTTGCGCACTTCCTTCGGCAGGCCGGCCATTTCGGCAATGCCGCCAGCATTGTCGGTAACCGGGCCGAAGGCATCGAGCGCGACGATCATGCCGGCAAGAGCCAGCATGGTGGTGGTCGCGATCGCGATCCCGAACAGGCCGGCGAGACCGTAGGTGACCAGAATGCCCGCGATGATCACCAACGCAGGCAACGCGGTCGATTCCATCGAGATCGCGAGACCCTGGATCACGTTGGTGCCGTGGCCGGTCACCGAAGCTTCGGCGATCGATTTTACCGGGCGGAAATCCGTGCCGGTATAGTATTCGGTGATCCAGATCAGCAAACCGGTCACCGCGAGACCGACGATGCCGCAAATGAACAAGCCGGTGCTGGTGAAGGCCACCCCACCGCCAGTCTTCAGCGGAGTGCCGAAGCCGATCATCAGATGAGTGACGACGGCAATGCCGAAGAGCGACAACACGCCGGTGGCAATCAGACCCTTGTAGAGGGCCCCCATGATCGACTGGTTGGCGCCGAGCTTGACGAAGAAGGTCCCGGCGATCGAGGTAAGGATGCAGACCGCGCCAATCGCGAGCGGATAGATCATCATCGAGGACAGGATCGGCTGACCGGCGAAGAAGATCGCGGCGAGAACCATGGTGGCAACCGTGGTCACCGCATAGGTCTCGAACAGATCGGCCGCCATGCCGGCGCAGTCGCCGACATTGTCGCCAACGTTGTCGGCGATGGTTGCCGGATTACGCGGGTCGTCCTCGGGGATGCCGGCTTCGACCTTGCCGACGAGATCGCCGCCGACATCGGCACCCTTGGTGAAGATGCCGCCGCCGAGACGGGCGAAGATCGAGATCAGCGAGGCACCAAAGCCGAGCGCGACCAAGGCGTCGACCACCATGCGGCTGTTGGGCGCAAACCCGAGCGGGCCGGTCAGGATCATGTAATAGCTAGTGACGCCGAGCAGCGCGAGACCCGCCACCAGCATGCCGGTGATGGCGCCGGCCTTGAAGGCAAGGTCGAGACCGCCGGCGAGCGAACTGATCGCGGCCTGCGCCGTGCGCACATTTGCGCGCACCGACACGTTCATGCCGATGAAGCCGGCGGCACCTGACAGGACCGCGCCGATCGCGAACCCGATTGCCACAAGCCAGCCGAGCAGCAGGCCAAGTATGACGAAGATGACGACGCCGACCACGCCGATGGTGGCGTATTGGCGTTTCAGATAGGCCTGCGCGCCCTCACGAACGGCGGCGGCGATCTCCTGCATCTTGGCAGAGCCCGCATCGGCCTTCATGACCGACATGGTCGCCCAGATGCCGTAAACGATTGCGAGCAAACCGCAGGCGATGATCACCCACAAAGCTGTCATTGTAGTCCCCGATTTAGACTTGGAAGGAGCCAGGGCCCCTGCCCGGCTGCTGCGCTTGATGGTACCAGGCGCGCAGAATCGCCTCCGCCCGGCCCCAAAAGCGCGCGGACATTGCCAAAAACGTCACGGCAAAGCAACCGAGCAACGGGCCGGATTTCTTGGATATTTTTCAGTTTTTCAGCCGTTTACAGCGCGCGGATGAGGCCCGGACGGATTTCCTTGGTGGTTCCGTCGGTAAGACCGAGATCGGTCAGGTGCGGTCCCGGATTACAGGCCAGCGACTGGCCGCTCAGCGCCTTGAAGGTGCGGTAAGGCGGCTGCCAGGCGCAGATTTCGCCTGCGGCCTCCACGATCCGCTGATGGGCGCGCGCGACCTCTGACGGTGGATCGAGAGAGAGCATGCCCGCGACCGGATAGGCCAGTTGTGCGGCCACCTTGCCGCCCTTCACCACCACGATCCCGCCGCTCATCCCGATCACCGTATTGGCCGCGAGCGCGAGCTCGGCGGCATCGTGGCCGTAAAGGATCAGGTTGTGGGAATCGTGCGAATAAGAGGTCGCGAACGCCCCACCCCAGCGGTCCCAGCCTTCGATGACGGCAAGCGCAGGCTTCGGATCGTTGCGGCCGTGCCGGTGCACAATCGCCATAACGGAGAGATTTGGTGGAACCACGACGAATCCGTCGCGGACTTCGACCTCGGTCTCGCTCCAGGAATTGTAGCGCGCGCCCTTGATGGTCTGCAGCAGTACCCGGCCGCTGGTGACTCCCGGCACCCGGAAGCGGAAATCGTCTGCGCTGAGTGGCGCGAGCTTCATGGTGTTTTCGAGCGGCGGCTCGACGGCCGCGAGCGGCACGATCATCTTGCCGCCCTGCGCAACATGGCGGCCATTCGAATAGACCGCCTCGACCGTCACCTCGTTAAGATCGGACAGCGCCACCAGATCGGCGCGTCGTCCCGCGGCCACAAGGCCGAGATCTTCGCGGCGCAGGCGGATGGCATTGTTGATGGTCGCGCAGCGGATCGCCTGCAGCGGGTCGAGGCCGTAGCGGATCAGCCGGCGAAGCACATCGTTGATGCCGCCATTGGCGACAAGGTAATCCGGGAACACGTCGTCGGTGCAGACCGTGAGGCTCGTCGGAATCACCGGTAGCGTCTTGAGCGCCTGTACCAGATCCGGAAGTACATAGTCGTGCGAGCCTCTGATCTCGACGGTGAAGCCGGCGCGCAATTTCTCCAGCGCATCCGCGCCCGAGGCGATCTCATGATCGGCGGAAATGCCTGCGGAAAGATAGGCCATCAGACCGGGGCCGCTCAGGCCACGGGCATGACCTTCCACGATCTTGCCGGATGCGAGCGCGGCTTCGAGAATGCCCATCATGCGGGGCTGCGTCTCGAGGACCGCGCGCATATCCATGACTTCGGCAAGTCCCGCGACATCCGGCCACGACATCAATTCGCGGATTTCTCCGGCCTCGAAGTCGGCACCGGAAATCTCCAGCCCCGGCGCCGCCGGCACGCAGGACGAAGCCTGCACGATGAAGCGCAAGGGCAAATTTCGCGTCGACGCCACCGCGTAGCGGATGCCGTCGAGACCCAGCACGTTCGCAAGCTCATGCGGGTCCCAGAAAATCGTGGTGGTGCCCTGCGGCACCACCACTTCCGCATAGTGATGCGGCAGCATGTGCGAGGATTCGACATGCACATGGCCGTCAATAAATCCGGGCACCACGATCAGCCCGGTCAGATCCTGCTCAGCCTTGGCTTGCTTGAAGGCACCGGGCGCATGCACGCTCGCAATCATCGGACCGACGATGCCGATATCGGCCTCTCGGATTTCGAGCGTAGCGACGTCCGCGATGCGCGCACCGCGCAAGAGAAGATCGAAAGGCTCCCTGCCTTGAGCGGCCTTGATCGCGCGCTTGCGGATCTCGAATGGGACCGGCTCGAGCAAGACTATTCCGCCTTGATGCCGGTAGCCTTCACCAGCGCCGAGAATTTCTCATTCTCGGCAGCGAGAAACGCGGCAAATTCCTTCGGCGAATTGCCCGACGGCTGTGTGTTGGCGGCGAGCAGTTTCTCGACAACCGCGGGCTCCTTCACGACCGCGGCCAGCGCCTGATGCAGTTTCTCGACGATGGCGGGATCGGTCTTGGTCGGCGCGAACAGCCCGTACCATACAGTGACCGACACACCCTTCAGCTCGGGATTTTCGGCAAGGCTCGGAATGTCCTTGGCCATCGGCGAGCGTTCGGGCTCGGTGATGCCGAAGGCCTTGATGTTGCCGGCCTTCACATTCTGCATCGCCATCACCAGCGGCAACACTGCAAGATCGATCTGCCCCCCCATAAGGTCGGTCGGTATCTGTGCGCCAGTCTTGTAGGGCACATGCACCATGTTGACCTTGCCGATGGCGTTGATCATCTCGCCGGCAAGATGCAGCGAGGTGCCGACGCCCGAGCTCGCGTAGTTGTACTTTCCGGGATTGTCCCTCAACAGCTTCATCAGCTCGGCGATACTGTTGGCCGGGAAATCCTTGCGCGCGAGCAGGATCAATGGGGAGGAACCGACCATCGAGATCGGCTGGAAGTCCTTGAGCGGCTCGATCGGCACCAGCGACGGCGAAACCAGCTTCTGGATCACGATCGAAGACTCGACCGAAAACAACAGCGTGTAGCCATCGGCCTCCGCACGCGCCGCGCGCACCGTCCCGATCGCACCGCCGGCGCCGGCGACATTCTCGACGATGATGGTGCCCCCGAGCTTCGTCGCCAGCCGATCGGCAACAATGCGCGCGATGGCATCCACGCTGCCGCCGGCGCCATAGGGCACGATCATCGTGATCGGACGCGAAGGATAGGTCTGGGCGAAGGCCGGGGCCGCGGTCAACATCAGGGCGGCCAGCATGGCGAAACGGGCGACGATGCGCATGGTTGTGCTCTCTCAAAGGCCCGGCAGCCGCGAGAGCATGCGACGGGACGCGGCGGCGGGCAAGCCTTTCTCGCGGTGCAGCCGGCCTAGACGGACTTGCGCCGCTCGCGCATGGCGAGCCAGAGCAGCATGGCGGCCGCCGTCAGCACTACGGGGAAAATGATCTCGTTGACCGCCGCCCAGCCGAAAACCGCCAGTATCTTGCCGGACCCGAAAGACCCGATCGCCATCGAGCCGAAGATCAGAAAATCGTTGAAGCTCTGAACGCGATTACGTTCTTCCGGCCGGTGCGTCTGGGTCACCAACGCCGTCGCGCCAATGAAGCCCAAATTCCAACCCACCCCAAGCAGCGCCAATCCGACCCAGAAATGCCAGAGCGTGATACCGCTGATGCTGACGACCGCGCTCACGAGCAGCATGACGAAGCCGGCGGCGATCACGCGCTCTGTGCCGAACCGAACGATCAATGCGCCGGTAAAGAAACTCGGCACATACATGCCGAGCACATGCCATTGCAGTCCGAGCGCGGCATCGGTGATGCTGTGATTGCATTCGATCATGGCGAGCGGGGCCGCCGTCATCACCATGTTCATCATGGCGTAGCTTGCAATCCCGCACACCACCGCCACGATGAATTTCGGCTGCCGCACGATTTCCGAAAGCGGCCGCCCTGCATTGGCAGCCGTTGGCGCAGGCGGACGCGGAATCTTCAGAAGCATCAGCGTCAAACCGGCAACGATTGCCACCGCGGCCTGCGCCAGATAGGTCGCCGCGAACAGATAGGGCGACCACATATCCTTGGTCTGGATCACGATCTGCGCCCCGATCACGGCCGCGAAGATTCCGCCGATCAGCACCCAGGAAATAGCCTTGGGCCGGAAAGCCTCGCTCGCCGTGTCGGCTGCGGCAAATCGATAGGCCTGATGCGCGGCGGCGTAGAGGCCGCTGAAGAATGCTCCGATATTGAAGATCAGGAATGAGCCCTGCAGCACCGCAAGGCAACATATCAGCCCCGTGACGACGCCGAAGACGGTGCCAACCTGAAATGCCGTCCGCCGACCGTAATGACGCGCCAGCCATCCGGTCGGCAAAGTGCCGAGCCATAGCCCTATTACATAGATGCTGATCGGAACGGTTGCGTATATTTTGTCTGGCGCAAGCAGCGCGCCGGTGATTGCGCCCGTTGCGAGCAGCACCGTGTTGTTGGCGCCGGCCAGCGCCTGCGTGCAGGCAAGCACCAGCGCGTTGCGGCGCGCGAGGGCATCGTCAATCAGGTGGTGCGGTGCGGCATCGGCTGCGGCCGACATGAATGTATCCCCGGCAAGGGCGCCCTTCATATCTGGACCCTTGAATGTTAGCCAGCCGACCGGAGCAGGTCAGAATTGCAGCCGCCCGGGGTGACGGAGCGAAATGTCGTGCAAACTTGAAAAATCCGGAGTTCCAAGCTGGCGCATCGCGACCGATATCTCTTCGATCAGAAGATCGCTGACATAATCGGCGCCGTCGGAACCGATGGCGCCGACGCCAAACAGAAACGCCCGGCCGGCGAGCGCTGCATCGGCGCCGAGCGCAACCATCCGCACCACGTCGAGACCGGACCGGACCCCGCCATCACACAGGATAGTGGCGCGTCCGGAAACGGCGCGCGCGATCGCAGGCAGCACATCCACCACCGCAGGTGCCGCCTCCAGTTGTCGGCCGCCATGATTGGAGACCTGAACGCCTTCAATGCCGATCGCAACCGCCGCCTCCGCATCGGCTGGGTGCATCACTCCCTTGATCACCATCGGCCCCTTCCAGAGATCGCGATAGCGCTTGAGCTCCTCGAAGGTGAAGGCGCCGCCGACTTCGTGCTGTGCGAACCATGCGATATCGGCGTTCGACGGCTTCTCACCGCAATAGGGCGCAAGGCACGGAAAACTCGGTTGACCGTTGCGAAGAAGCGCCATCAGCCAATGCGGCGAGACCGCGGCCTGCGCGATGGTTTTCAGTGTCGGACGGAATGGCAAGGTCAGGCCGTTGCGCAACTCTCCGGGCCGCTTGGCGCGGCCCGGCGTATCGACCGTGACCACCAGCACATGCGCGCCCGCTTCCTGCGCGCGCCGCACAAGATCGAAACTGACCCTGTGATCGTCCTTGGCGAGCCGATAGAGCTGGAACCAGGTCACGTCGGGGGCGAGCGCGATCAGTTCTTCGAGCGCAACACCGCTGACTGTGCCTGCGGTGTATGGAATACGTGCCCGCTGCGCGGCTTTCGCCAGAAATCGCTCGGCGCCCGGCCAGAACACGCTCTGCAATCCCATCGGCGCGATGCCGATCGGCGCCGCATAGGGGCGGCCGAACAAGGAAACCTCGGTCGATACCGGCCCACGATCGGCGCCGACCCGCGGCACCAGCTCAATGGCGTCGAGCGCCTGGGCGTTGCGCTTCACTGCAAGATTATGTCCGGCCCCGCCGGCGACGGTTTCATAGCCGAGCGATGGGATGCGCCGCTCGGCAGCTTTGCGCATGTCTTCGATGGTCGGAAAGCGGCGTCGCAGCTTCGCCTCGCGCGAGGAGCCCGATACTCCCCATCCGGTAGGCGCGGGATTCATGGCTGTGCGGTCATGCATGCGTCTTTCCCTCAAGACCGCATCGTATCAGAAATGGCTGTAAGAGGCGCGCGCGAAGGAAAGCGGCGTGCCGTCCGCAGCAACAAGAAGCGGCGGCCCCTCGCCTGCCAATATCTCACCGATCTCAGCGATCGGTATTCCGGCCGCTTCCGCAGTCTCGCGAAAGTTTTGCACTCGCTCCGGCGCTATCGTGCAGAGGATTTCATAATCGTCGCCACCGGTCGCGACGGTATCGATCAGCCCGGGCTCGCAGCGAAGCGCCTGGCGCACACCGGACGACAGCGGCAGCACTTTGGCTTCGATCCGCGCGGAGACTTTCGAGACCTCGCACAGCTTGCCGAGATCGCCGACAAGTCCGTCGGAAATATCCATCGCTGCGGACGCGTAGGCCCGCACGCTCTCCGCCAGCGCCACTCGCGGCCTCGGTACTCGGTAGCGGTCGATCAGGAATTTCGTGTCGGCGTCGTTCAAATTCCAGGCCATCCTGCGCGCCGGCTCGCGCAGCAATTTCAATCCCAACGCCGCGTCGCCGATAGTGCCGGTGACGAATACCCGGTGCCCGGTTTTGGCGCCGGCGCGTCGCACCATGCTGCCTTGCGGCAAGGTGCCGAAGGCGAAGATCGAGATCGAAACCGGACCGGGCGTGCGCACGGTGTCGCCGCCATAGAGCGGGCAGCCGAATTGCTCGCAATCGGATTTCAGACCGGAGGCAAAGCCCTCCAGCCAGCTTTCGGAAATCCCGTCCGGCAATGCGAGCGTCATCAGACAGCCGGCCGGCTTCGCGCCCTTCGCCGACAGATCGGAGAGATTCACGCGCAGCGCTTTCCTTGCGACGCCGTCGGGCGGATCGTCGGGCAGGAAATGCACCCCGGCTACGACCGCGTCGGTCTTGAGCACGACCTCGTATCCGGATGGCGGCGAGAAGAACGCGGCATCGTCGGTGAGCGCCAACGCGCCCTGAGCCGTTGCAAGCGGCTTGAAGTAGCGGGTAATCAGCTTGTCTTCGCCGGATTGCATGTCTCAGAGCGACCCGTTGCTCGGCAGCCGCTTGGCCCGCAAACAGGGGACCAGCGGATCATCCCGTTGTCTTCTGGTCCAATTCGTCTACACGAACGTTGCGCGCGAGCATATCCAGCACCGCATTGACCATGCCGGTTTCGTCGCGATCGACGAAGGCATTGGCGACATCGACATATTCCGAAACGATCACGCGCGCCGGAATATCCGGCTTGCTAGCCAGTTCGTAACAACCTGCGCGCAGGACCGCCCGAAGCAGAGCCTCCACCCGCTTCAGCGGCCAGCCCTTGCTGAGCACCAGGTCGATCGCGGGATCGAGATTGCGCTGATCGGCAACAACGCCGCTTACGACGTCGCGAAAGAAAGCAGCTTCTGCCGGAAGATATTTGTCGCCGTCAACTTCGCCGCCGAGTTTATGGCTCTCGAACTCGGCGAGAATGTCGTTCAGGTCGGTGCCGGCTATATCCATCTGGTACAGCGCCTGCACCGCAGCCAGCCGCGCCGCACCGCGCCGGTTTGCCTTGCGATGGTCCTTGCCCAAGCCCTTGGCCTGGTCCTTCTTGTCTTCCTTGTGGGCGCCGCTCATTTTTTCGAGCCCGCGCGTTTGAGCCTGACGAGAGTCAACATCGCGCGCGCGGCTTCGCCGCCCTTGTCGCCCTCGGTCAGGCTCGCGCGCACATTGGCTTGTTCCTCGTTGTTGACGGTGAGAATTCCGTTGCCGATCGGAATCTTGCGTGCGATCGAAACGTCCATCACGCCGCGCGCGGATTGCTCCGACACGATCTCGAAGTGGATGGTATCGCCGCGGATCACGCAACCAAGCGCGACGGCTCCATTATAGGGCCTACGTTTCGCAGCGGCCGCATCGAGCGCAATCGCAAGCGCCGTCGGTATTTCGAGCGCACCCGGCACCGTCACGACCTCGTGGCCTGCACCGGCCTCGTCCAGCACGCGCTTGACACCCGACAGCAGCATATCAGCAATACCGTCATAATAGCGCGCCTCGACAATGAGAACGCGCGTGCCCTTCAGGCCCGCTGCACCCGTCTTTGCCTTGACCTGCCGCGGTCCTGCCATCCAATGAAACTCCGCTCGCGCGTCACACACCACACGCGGCGCCTCGCCGCAAGGGCGCTAGCCCCTCGTCTCCATCAATCGCGCTGCATAGCGCGCCATCTGATCCACTTCGAGATGCACGCCGTCACCTTTTTGCCATTCGCCGATCGCGGTAACCTGCAGCGTATGCGGGATTACCAGCACTGAAAATTCGTTGCCCTCGACCTCGTTCACCGTCAGCGAGACGCCATCGAGCGCGACCGAACCTTTTTTTGCGATGAAGCGCGTATGTTCCGGAACGGCACTTAGTCGAAAGCGCACCTGATCGGGCATGTCCTTGCGTTCGATCAATTCGGCGATGCCATCGATATGGCCGCTGACCAGATGCCCGCCGAGTTCGTCGCCGATCTTGAGCGAGCGCTCGAGATTGATGCGCGTGCCTTGCTTCCAGCGCCGGACATTGGTGATCTCGACGGTCTCCTGCGCGGCGTCGACCGCAAACCAGGTGCGACCGTCCTTCATGCCGGTTTCGACCACGGTGAGGCAGATGCCGGAGCACGCGATCGAGGCTCCGATTGCAATCGACGCGCGATCGTAGCCGCAGGAGATGACAAAACGGCGCAATTCACCCGCGCGCAACTGAAAGTCGCTGACGACGCCGATGTCGGTGACAATGCCAGTGAACATCTAGCGCCGCTCCAGGTGGAGATGGCTGTCGGCGCCGACCTGTTCGGCGCCGCTTTGCTTCAGCTTGTGCGATCCGGTTAGGGCGGAAAGCGGAAGTCCGTCAAGGGCGTCGATGCCGTCCGCGCCGATCGTCGAAGGTCCGCGCAGGACCAGCGCCTCGTCCACAAGATCGGCACGCAGAAAGGAAGCCGAAAGCGTCGGTCCAGCCTCGACCATTAGACGCGTGATCCCGCGCGTGCCGAGCGCCTCTACAACTGCATGAAGATCGAGGCCGCCCTCACCCGCTTTCGTTCGCAGCACCACGATACCCATCTCGCCAAGCGCCTGTTCGCGATCCGTTGCCGCTTTCTCGCCGCAGAACACCCAGACCGGCACCTGCTTTGCGGTCGTTGCCAGTGTCGCTGTTAGTGGCAGCCGCAAATCCCGATCCAGTACTACCCGGACCGGCGACTGGCCTGCCATGCCCGGTAACCGGCAGGTCAGCTCCGGATCGTCCGACTGCACGGTACCAATACCGGTCAGGACGGCATCATTCATCGCGCGCATCAGGTGCACACGCGCCCGCGTCTCCTCGCCGGTGATCGGCGCTGGTCTCCGTCCTGATAGGCCTGCCTTGTCGTCCGAGGACACCGCGAGCTTCAGCGTGACGTGCGGGCGGCCATCGAGGATACGGCAGATATGACCGGCGTGGGCGCGACGCGCATCCTCGGCGCACACCCCGGTCGTCACCACGATGCCGGAAGCGCGCAGCATTTCGTCGCCGCGGCCCGCCACTTCCGGATTGGGGTCCTCGATCGCCGAGACGACCCGCGCAATGCCGGCCGCGACGATGGCCTCAGCGCAGGGCGGCGTCTTGCCGTGATGCGAACAAGGTTCGAGCGTGGCGTAAAGTGTAGCGCCACGCGCGGCCTTGCCGGCACGCCGCAACGCTTCGGTCTCGGCATGTGGACGGCCGCCCGGTTGCGTCCAGCCGCGGCCGATCACGGCGCCATCCTTCACAATCACCGCGCCGACCGCGGGATTGGGCCATGCATTGCCGAGTCCGCGCCGACCGAGCGTCAGCGCAAGCTGCATGAAGCGCAGATCGTCGGCTGTGGTCACTTGCGCAGCGGCAGGACGGTCTTGGCTTCTTCGTCGCCGGACAATTCCTTGACCGCGTCCTGAAAATCCTTCGGCTCGCGGAAATTCTTGTAGACCGAAGCGAACCGCACATAGGCGACGTCGTCAAGTTCGCGCAGATGCGTCATGACATTCTCGCCGATGGTATCGGTGGTGATTTCACTTTCGCCAAGACTTTCCAGTTCGCGCACGATCCTCGAAACCATCTGCTCGACCCGTTCGGGCTCGACATTGCGCTTGCGCAGCGAAATCTGCAGCGAGCGCATCAGCTTGTCGCGGTCAAACGGCACCCGGCGGCCGTTGCGCTTGATCACCACCAGCTCGCGCAATTGCACGCGCTCGAAGGTCGTGAACCGGAACTGGCAGGTCAGGCAAACGCGCCGGCGGCGGATCGCACTCGAATCCTCGGTCGGACGCGAATCCTTCACCTGGGTATCGAGACTGGCGCAGCTCGGACAGCGCATGACGTTCCCCTGCCCCTCGCGGAGGCTTATTGGTAAATCGGAAAGCGCCCGACCAATGCCTTCACCTTTTCGCGCACCGCGGCTTCAATAAGCGAATCCGCTTCTGCCTGTTTCTGAGACAATACGTCCAGCACTTCGGCGATCATCTCGCCGACCTCTTTGAATTCAGCGATGCCGAAACCGCGCGTAGTGCCGGCCGGCGTGCCGAGACGGATGCCAGACGTGATCGTAGGCTTTTCGGGATCGAACGGAATACCGTTCTTGTTGCAGGTGATATGGGCACGGCCGAGCGCCACTTCGGACACCTTGCCGGTCAGGCGTTTCGGGCGAAGATCCACCAGCATCAGATGGGTATCGGTGCCGCCCGAACTGATGTCATAGCCCTTCGACTTCAGCGTCTCCGCCAGCGCCTTGGCATTCTCGACCACATTCTTCGCATAGACTTTGAAGGACGGCCGGAGCGCCTCGCCGAACGCCACAGCCTTCGCCGCGATCACGTGCATCAGCGGACCGCCCTGCAGACCCGGAAACACTGCCGAGTTGATCTTCTTGGCGATCTCCTCGTCATTGGTCAGCACCACACCGCCGCGCGGCCCGCGCAGGGTCTTGTGTGTTGTCGTGGTCACGACATGTGCATGTGGAAAAGGCGAAGGATGCACGCCACCGGCAACGAGTCCTGCGAAATGCGCCATGTCGACGAACAGATAGGCACCCACTTCATCGGCGATCTCCCGAAAGGCCTTGAAGTCGATGATCCGCGTAGTCGATTTTGAAGAGCTGACTGCGTTTGGGCCAATTCTGGACTTCCTGGATCAGGTCGTTGTAATTGCCGCCGCTGATGGCGCGATTGAAGAAGTTGGGCTGCGGGAGGACGTTCATCAGGGCAAGCCCGTTCGGGTTGAGGCGGTCCCGCGGAATCATGTTGTTGGGGAACTGCGCGCCGGTGGTGGGGTCGTTGATGGGGATGAGGCGTCCGTTGACGTCCAGGGTTTGCGAGAAGTCGCCCTGCCGCTCCTGGGCGGTGGGCATGGTGTATTGATTGACGCTGCCCGGAATGGAAATGAGAAACTGCTCGATGTTGTAAAAGCCGAACAGCTTGCTGCGGTCCCGATTCCACTTGCCGGGGATGTAGATGGGGCCGCCGATGGTGCCGCCGAAGGTGTTGTAGCGGTAGCGCGGCCGCCGCACGTTGTTGCGGTTGCTGAAGAAGTCGTTGGCGTTCAGGATTTCGTTGCGGACGAAGTAGTAGCCGCCGCCGTGAAAGTCCCGCGTGCCCGACTTGGTGACGACCTGCACCACGGCTCCGCCATTGCCCGCATACTCGGCCTGGTAGCTGTTGAGCAGCACCTTGACCTCGCCGATGGCGTCGAGCGTGGTGACGCTGGAGAAGACGCTCGGAGTGCCCTGGTCGTTGCTCACGACGCCGTCGACCGCGAGGATGTTGGTGTTGTTCGACGTGCCGCCGATGTTCGGGGTGGTGGTGCCGTAGCTGCCGCCGACGGCGTCCTGGTCGGCCTGGTATTGTACGCCGGGGATGGTGCGGAGGAGGGACACGACGTCCCGGCCGCGCGTGGTCAGGTTTTGCAGTTGGGTGGTGGTCAACTCGGCGGAGTGCTCGGAGCTGTCGGTCTGGACCCGCGCGGCTTCGGCGGAGACGCTGATGGTCTCGGTGACATCGCCGACCTGCAGGGTGATGTCGAGGGCCAGGCGCTCGTTGGCGCTGACTGTGAGGCCGGAGCGCGTGGACGCCTTGAATCCCGGATGTTCGACGCGCAACGTGTAGGTGTCAGGCCGGACGGCGATGATGGTGAACACGCCGGTCTCGTTGGCGGCGGTGGTCCGGGTCTCGGAAGTGTTGACACTCGTTAACGTGATTTTCGAGCCGGGGACGGATTGGCCGGACGCATCGAGGACGCTGCCGGCAATCGTCCCGGTGACGGTCATCTGGGCTGTCAGTGGAATGGACCACATCGCGGCGGCGATGAGGACAGAAATGGTGGCTTTCGGCACGTTAACCTCCCTCAGAGTGCAGTGGCGATCCCAGGCCACTTTACCGCTATCGGGTGCAACTCTACGCCGGGTCGGAGGCGGTGTCAAGGGAGGGGGCTGGGGGCTGGGGACTGGGGCTGGATCGGAAAAAGGGGCCGGGGGTCGGGGGCCGGGGGCCGGGAAGCTGGCTTCGCGCCGCTTCGCGGCGTTTGCGAGCGGGGGGCGGGATAAATCGAGGTAGAATGGGGGCAACTCGTCATGTCGCTGCAATCCCGTATCGCGGCCGTTTGTTTGTGCGCGTTTGTGTTTCTCGGACGCGCGGTTCCCCAACAACAACAGGAGATGCCGACCATCTCGGTGACCCGGACGGAGGTCCTGGTGCCGGTGACGGTGAAGGACGATAAGGGGAAGTTCGTCACGGACTTGCAGGCGCGGGACTTCCGCATTATGGATGAGGGCAAGCCGCAGCGGATCGAGTTCTTCAGCCACGCGGAGCGGCAGCCGATCGTGGTCGGCTTCCTGCTGGACCTGAGCAATGCGAACAAGATCCACTGGAAGCGGTTTCCGGAGTCGGCCAAGGAGCTGGTCTGGAACCTGCTGCCGGGCGATAAGCGGTACTCGGGGTACCTGATCACCTACTCGAACGACGCGCAGGTGGCGGTCAACACGACGTGGGACGCGGACAAGCTGACGTCGCGGATCGACAAGCTGAAGCCGGGCGGGGGCGCGGCGCTGTACGACGCGATCTACAAGGCCTGCACCACGCGCGAGCTGGTGAAGGGCGAGCCCTACGAGCCGCGGCGCATCATCATCATCATCGGCGACGGGCACGACACGGCGAGCTCGCAAGACGCTGCAGCAGGTGATGGAGCTGGCGCAGCGGAACCTGGTGACGATCTACGGCGTGAGCACGATGGCGTTCGGCTTCGCGAACGAGGATCGGGACAACCTGGAGAAGCTGGCCACGGAGACCGGCGGGCACGTCGAGTATCCGCTGAATCAGGACCGGTACAAGGACACGTCGGGCTACCTTTCGAATCCGCAGGACGCCGGAAATTACGCGCTGACGGTCGGGACCGGGGCGTACGAGGCGGCGATTTCGAAGCGCATCACGGACGCGGTGACGTCGGTGTCGGGCGAGATCACCACGCAGTACGTGCTGCGGTACGTGCCGGATTCGATCCCGAGGCGAAGCCGAGGGATGTTCCGCCGGATCAAGGTGGATATTCCGGAGCTGCCGAACGTGAAGCTGCATCACCGTCCCGGGTACTGGGCCGCCGCGCCGGGACCGGCCGCGGTCCAGCGGGAAGTAAGGCTCAAGCGGGAAGTAAATCGGCCGATAAGTCAGACAGGAAGGAGTATTCGTGCCGGCGACGATATGCCGATCAGCGGGGCACGCCAGGGCACGTACGTGGTGCTGGAGGCCGCTCTGCCCGGGCGGGCCGCCGCGCCATGTCGGCGTGCTGCTGATCGACCCTGCGACCGGATCGCGGGTGGGTGCGGCTGCGCGAGCGCTTCGACGATCTCACCGACGACACCGAGGTGCTGGACGCGCTCGAGCAGGATCTGCGGGCGAAGGCGGCGGAATCGGGCGCGGAGGCGCTGCTGCGATCGCTCGAGGATTCGCTGTCCAACGTCGCTGCGGGTCAGCGAGCGGCGGACCGTGGCGGTCGATGCGTTCACGCGCGCTCGGACGGCCTCTTCGCGGAGCACGTCGGAGGAGCGCCGAGGTCGCGCCGTTCGAGACGCACGTGCCGCTGTACAGCCTGCGCGCGGCGGCCGGGAGTCTCGGGGAGGAGATGGCGGTCGGAGGCCGAGGATTGGGTCCCCGCGCCGGAAGGGCATGCGGCTCTCGCCGGATCTGTTCGTCGCCCACGTCGTGGGCAGCTCGATGGAGCCGCGGATTCCGGATGGCAGCCTCGAATCTGTTCCGCCTGCATCCGGCGGGGTCGCGGCAGGGCAAGATCCTGCTGATCGAACGCTTCGGCGTCACCGATCAGACGCGCGCGCTACACGGTCAAGCGCTACACCAGCGTCGAAGCGGCAGACGTCCGGAGGACGAGTGGGAGCACGAGCGCATTCGCCTGGAGCCGCTGAATCCCGAATTCGAGCCATGGGACGTGGAGCCGCGGGATTTCGCGGTCGTCGCCGAGTGGCTGCGCGTTATCGAGTGAGCGCCTCCGTTTCCCAATTGCTGGTCCGGTGGTATCGCAAAGGGCATCGCGCGCTGCCGTGGCGGGCGACCTCCGATCCGTATCGCATCTGGGTCTCCGAGATCATGCTGCAGCAGACGCGCGCGCAGGCGGTGATCGCCGTATTACGAGCGGTTTCTGGCGCGCTTTCCGACGGTGGAAGCGCTGGCCGCCGCGTCGGAGGACGACGTGCTGGCGCTGTGGGCGGGCTCGGGTATTACTCGCGCGCGCGCAATCTGCGGAAGGCGCGCGTCGCAGATCGTCGGCGGCGGGCGGGTTTCCGCGCGAGCACGAGGCGATCCGCGCGCTGCCGGGAATCGGCGACTACACGGCGGCGGCGGTGGCGAGCATCGCGTTCGGGCTGCCGCACGCGGTGCTCGACGGCAACGTGCTGCGGGTGGTGGCGCGGGTAGAGAACGACGCGAGCGACATCGGGTCGGCGAGGACGCGGGCGCGGTTCCGGGGAGTCGCGCAGGGGTGGCTCGACCGAAACGAGCCGGGGCATTTCAATCAGGCGCTGATGGAGCTGGGGGCGACGGTCTGCCTGCCGCGCAATCCGCTGTGCCTGGTGTGTCCGCTGGCGGCGGTGCTGCCGGGCGCGCGAGGAAGGCACGGCGGCGCAGCTTCCCGGTCAAGCTGCGGAAGACGGAGCCGGTGCAGATCGAAGGCGTGCTGCTGGTGATGCGGCGCGAACGGGCGCGTGCTGTTGCAGCGGCGCGGATGCTGGGGAGAGCCGGATGGCGGGGTTTTGGGACCTGCCGACGGTGGAGGATCTGCCGGAGGCACAGATCGGGGAGGTGGCAGGAAGCTTCCGGCACACGATTACGCATCACCACTACACGTGGACGGTGGCGGCCGCGTCGGGGAAGGCGGATGGGCACGACTTCGGGTGGTTTGCGCCGGAGGAACTGACCGGGATTCCGCTGTGCACGACGGCCCGGAAAGGGCTGAGGGTGGCGGGGTATGCCGGCGGGATCGCCGGCATGGCGAGCTGAAGCTCGCTCCACGATTAATTGACCGTGGCTTGATAGATCGCGAGCTTGACCTGTCCTGCCGACCAGACGTCGGCGGCGAAGATGAGGTCGCCCTGGTCGCTGATGCCGGCGCCAAACAGATTGAGGAACCACTCGCCATCTGGGCCGCGGGCGTCGGCGGCGGAGACTTGGACGTCCGTCCCATCGGCGCGTTTGAGGATCAGCATCGGTCCGGACGCGGTGACGATGGGGAAGACCACATCACCGCGCGAGTTGGCCGCGAGCTCGGCGCCGAACAGATTGCTGGCCACCACGCCGAAGCTCGTGGTGTAGCCGCCCGAGGCAAGCACGCGCACGGCGGTCCCGTCGACGACGAGATGCTCTTCCAGGCCGGCGACACCCGAGCGCAAGTAAAAGCGCGAGCCGGCGCCCTGGAGGGAGTTGATCCAGTTGTAGGCGCGGCCGTTCGGATCGGGTTGTCCGATCTCGAGAATCTGGCGGATCGTTCCCTGGTCCCACACGAACAGGGCAGTCTTGCCCGTCGTCGTATAACCGACGAATGCCACGCGGTCGAGATCGTCGATGGCGATCTGGCCGATGCCGTTGAGCCTGCCGGCGACTCCGGGAATGGCGTCGCCCTGCAGAACCACGGGCTGCGCGGCGGAGGCCGAGCTCGCTCCGGAATACAGGAAGATTCCGTTCGAGAGATTGTTGTAGGTCATGGCGGCAACGCGGCCTGCGTTGTTCATCGCGACCTGACTGTCCTGGTTGCCGAAGCCCCAGATGATCGCGCTCGAACGGCCCAGGCGGTCGTCGCTGTCGGCGATCCTCTGCAACTGGCCGGCGCGGAGGGAATACACCGCCCAGGAATTTCCATGCGCGGCGGTGAACGCAAGGTCCCCCAGCCGGTTGGCCGAAACACCGCCCAACTGGCCTAGCGCGCCGCCGCCCGGGAGAGAGTCGCCGGCTTTGAGAAAGACGGATGTGCCGCTCGCGCCGACGCGGAGCAGCGTGTCTCCGGCGGTCCGCAGGAAGGCTCCGGCGGCGTTGATGCTCCTGGGAATGCTGGACTGCGCGATTGCGGGAGCCGCCGAGCCGTCGATCTTCAGGCCGGCGTCGAACACGGTTGACGAGGAACTCCCGCTGAAGCGGATGACTTTGGGAACAGGCCCGTCCAGCGTGCCGAAGGCAACTGCGTCGCCACCGACGCCGATCACGTTGTTCAGCTCGCGCCAGTTCGTATAGGTTCCGAGGACCTCATTGGCCGTCCCGGTGTTGCGCATCAGTTTCGTCTTGCCGTTCTGGTCGGCGAAGAAGAAGGCGCCGCCATCGGAGGCGCCGAAGCGGCCGCCGTGAACCCACCCGATGGTCTCTTTGCCGCTGAGGGCCAGGACCGTCCATTCGCCGCGCTTGAGGCGGGCGGCGCTCGACCAGTCGCTTCCGCCGATGACGGCAAAGTACTCGTCGGGCGCGGTCTCCACCGGCAGGTTTGCGGAACTCACCGCGTACGTGCCAAGCAGCCGGTCGCCGAACCCGAAGAGCTTCTGGAAGCGGACGCCGTCCCAAGCGAGATAGTTCGTGAGGGAGGAGCTGTTCTGCGCTTCGATGAGGATCTTTCCCGACGGGGTCACCGACCAGTCGCTGATGCTGTTGACGATGTCGACGACTCCCGGCCGGTCGCCGATGCTGAGGATGGACTGCCGCGAACCGTCGGGTTTGCGCAGGTAGAGCGTGTTCGCATACCGGTAAACGAGGTTCTGCTGGGGGCCGAGGGCATTCGGCGTCACGCTCCAGTAGCTGCAACGGGTGGTGTCGTCGAGGATGGTGGGAGCCTTCGCGCCGAAGGGGTAAAGCGCGAGGATTTGCTCACACCATTCGGCCTGCGCATTGGCGAGCAGGACGACATCCCCCTTCGTATTGACGGCGATGCTGTTGAGCGAGGCGATGATGCGGCCATTGAGGAGAGAGCCGGTAGTCGCGAGGGTCTGGAGTCGGCCACTTTGCCAGAGCAGGGCGGCCTGCCCTCCATTGGAGAGGCTGGCGAGAGCGGCGGCATAGTTGCCGGCCGCGGACACGCGGGTGGGAACCTGGACGACGGCCCCGGAAGTGGCGGAGTCGCTGGACACGACAGACCTGAGCTTGTAGGCGGGACGCCGCAAGACACGGACCGCGACGTATGCCGAGAATCGGGCGAAGGCCGGACCGAGGTCGGGTGCGGCGGAGACGGTCACGCGGCCTTCGGCGAGGCCGGAGACCGTGCCGTCGGACGCCACCGAGGCGATGGCGGGGAGGTCGCTGTACCACTGGAAGGGCACGCCGGAGAGGACTTTGCCGTCGGCATCCCGGGCAAAGGCAGAGAGCTTGCGGTTGTCGCCCTGTTGGACGGACACCTCGGCGGGCTCCAGCGAGATGGAGCCGGGGAAGACGTTGTAGCGGCGCGAGCCCGTCGCGCCCGAGTCGCGATCGGTGACGGTGACGTCCACCGGGCCCGGAGAGAGGCCGAAGAGCACGCCGTCCCCGTCAATCCGGGCGCGTGATGGATCGCTGACCTGCCAGTCGAAGCTGCGGTCGCGGAGCAGGGCCCCGCGGGCGTTGACGGCGCGGACGCTCAGGGGCAGGCTGCGGGCGGCCACCACGAAGCTCTGCGGCGCGGCGATCGACAGGTTGGCCGGAAGGGCGCCGACCTGCGCGGCGAGCGCCGGCGCGAGCAGGGCGGCCGCGCTAAAACCGAGGAGTCGCTTCATACAGCACCATCCGGCTGGTATTGTCCATGGCAATGAAATAGATCCGCCGGTCGTCCCGCAGGTCCACGGAGTAAACGGACCACATGTACGGGCCGTCCGGGAGCGGAAAGGCGGAGGAGAAGACGGTCGCAAAGCCGTCCGCGGTCTTCAGAAAAATGTTCTGATTCGCAAGCCCTGTGTTGACCGCGATGGCGAAGTCGCCGGCGCGGTTCAGGTCGAAGTTGGAGGACACGTTGGTAATTTCGGTTCCGTCGGATGTGAAATCGCCGCGCTTGAGGATATTGGTCCAGGCGCCGCCCTCCCAGCAGTCGAGGCGCGAGTTTCCGTTGCTGGTGCCGAAGACCGCGCAGAAGCGGTCGTTGGCCACGCGCAGGTTGCTGATGGAGGTGACGAGCTCGCCGTCGAACCGGCAGCCGTTGAGCTGGCAGGCGGTCTTCCAGGCGCTGCCGTCGTAGAAAAACAGGCCGCCGGAGCCGCCGGAGACGGAGGCATTGATCATCGCTTGGCCGGACTCGCCGAGCGCCATATCGCTGACATTTTGGAATACGCCCCCGCCGGGGCTGTTGGTCACGAATGGCGCGCTGCCGTTGAAATAGGCAAGAGCCCGGGCGGACTTGCCGTCGAACAGGACGAGTCGTTGATGGGAGGCGTTGGTGCCGGCATACCCGAGCGCCTGTTTCGCGTCATTCGCCGACAGGATAAAAGGCGCGTTGAAGCTCACGCCATCGGACATCGGAACGGAAACGCGGCAATCAGCGAGGCGCCCGCAGGCGCCAGCCGCACAACCGCGTTATCGGAGGTCACGTAGAGATCGCCCGAGGCAGACTTTTTTGGACGACATATTGCCGGTGTAGACGATGCCCCCGGGAGCCGGTCGCCGACCAGGAGCGACGGCAGCAGTCCCTGATCGTTGGCCTGGAAGATGCTCGGCTGACTGCCGCCCGCCATCAGGTGCACGGGGCCGGTGCGGTCGCCGGGCAGGAGGGTCGAGTACAGGCCGAGATTCGCCGCAGTCGAAACCTCGGCGCCGTTGACCGCAATCACGGCGGGCGAGGCGTTCAGCCGCAGGAGCATCCAGGCAGTGTCCACGCCGCGGGCGGTAGCGTAGATGCTGCCGGAAGCATCGATGGCCGCGCCGTAGAAGTCGGCTACCGGGCTCGCCGGAAGGAGAGGGTCCGAAGCGACGGAGGACAAGCTGGGCCGGGGCGTTGGGGGCGGGCCATCGATACAGGCCGAAGCCAGGCCCGGCATCGCCGGTGAAGACCACCCCGCCCTGCGGATGGACGCCGCCCACTGAACTGACGTTGCCGCCGGAAAGCTCGAGGAGCGCCGGAGTGTTTCCGCCGGCGGGGTACCAGGCCAGAAGCTGCGAGCCATCTCTCCGGGCCACCCGCATTGCGAGATCGCCCGCCTGCGCGACGGCCATCGGACCTAGCCCGGTGACGGCTTGGCCCAAAAGGACGTCGTTCAGCGCGATCAGCTTCGAGACTCGGCCGAGAGTGTCTTTGCGGAAAATGGCACGCTTCGGGCCGGCCGACGCGGAAAAATACAGGACGCCCTGGCCGTCAATGCCGTACTCGTCGAAGCTCACGGTCCCGGTCAAGCCGGGGAGGGGATCTTTGGAGCTGGCCTCGAGGCTGATCAGGCCGTCGCGGTAACGGAGGAGGCCGCTGTAGCTGACTGTGGAGTCGGGGTAGGCGGAAGTTGGCGCGGAAGAGGGCGTCGCCGGAATCGGAAAGCGAGAAGGGGCTGACCGACATGTTGGTGACATCGAGAACCGCGTCGGCGGCGACGCGATCGGGGACGAGCACGCCGAACCCCGACGAGTTGGCGAGAACGAGATTGTTGGCCGTCCCGAAGGTCCAGGATTGCGCCAGGACGTTGCCTCGGCTGTCGATGGAGACGTTGTCGAAATCGTAGAGCACCGTGGAGGCGGCGATACCGGGAACGCCGGCGGTGGCCAGCGCGCTGAGTCCGGCGCCGCTGCGCCACGTCATGAGGGCACTCGTCATCCCGTCGAGAGACGCGGAGAAGGCGACCTGGCCGGAAGCATTGGCGGTGATAGTCCCGCGCTTGCCGCGCAGGCGAAAGGCAGGAAAGGTGTTGGCGGTGGAGACCAGCGGCTTGACGGTGTAGTTGTCGGGGACGACCTGGACGGAAGTCGAGCCGGCGAATTCGCGCTCGAATTGATTGTTGGCGCTGGGATAGAGAATCGAGGCGCGCACCACGTAATAGCCGAGGGTCCGGGCGGAGAGAGCGCCCGTCGAGCTGATGCGCAGGGTGGTCGAATCTCGTGACCCCACCGGCGACCATGACGCGCCAGGTCACGACTGCGCCGGGGATGGGCCGATCGTTGACGTCGTATACCACCGCGTCGTACTGCTGGGTCCCGCCGTATGGAACCGAAACTTGGGCGGGGGTTACCTCGATGCGGGAGGGGAGACCTGCAGCCGGATCACACCCTGACGGCCGCTGATAGTGGCGGTAATGTCGGCCATCCCAACTCCGGCTGTCTGGACGCTGCCTCTGGAGTCGACCTGGGCGACGGCCGAATTGTTGGAGCTCCACGCGGAGCGGGCGCGTTGCTGGACAAGGTTGCCGGCGGCGTCGCGCGCGAGGGCGCTAGCTGGACGGTTTCGCCAGCCGTGATCCGCACCTGGGGCGCGGACACGTAAACGATGGAGACGGTTTGGGCGCGCGCCGCCGAGGCGAACAGAAGCGCGCATGCCAGGGTCAGTTTCATCCCCAGACCTCGTCGATGGCGCGATAGGTCCCCTGGAGTCCGAAGGGCACGTACTCGAAGCGGCGGCCGGAGGGAGTGTCGGTGATGCTCTTGGTCCAATCGATGCCGAGGGCGGAGTAAATGGTGGCGGCGATGTCCTCCATGCGGATGACGCGTCCGGCGCTCCAGCCATAATCGACCACCCGTTCGCCGATGGAATCGGTGGCGCCGATGGCGCGGCCGCCCCGGACGCCGCCGCCGAGCATGGCGACGGCCATGGCGTCCTTGTGGTGGTCGCGGCCCCCGCGCGGGTTGAGCTCGCCGGGGGTGCGGCCGAATTCGCCGATCATGACGATCAGGGTCTGGCTGAGATCGCCCGAGGCGCGCAGGTCGGAGGCGAGATTGGCGACGCCGGTGTCCAGGTCGTTGCACATCTGGTACATGTTCGGGCGGTAGAAGCGGTCGAACATGTTCTGGTGCATGTCCCACGTGCCGAGATTGACGTTGATGAACGCGGTGCCCGCCCGGGCCTGGATGGCGTTGCGGGCTACGATGCAGGCCCGCCCGAAATTGGAATTGCCGTAGCGCTGGTTGTCCGTGTCGTTGAACTGGAAGATCTGGATGATGGACTGCTTGTACATCAGGCCTTTGGCGGCGGTGTAGTACTCGCCGTGGTTGGACATCGCGTGATCCGGCGCGTTGTCGCGGAGGGCGCCGTCGAGGCTCGAGCAGGAGCTTGTACTGGCTTTCGAAACGCGCCTGGCTCTGGGCGGCCGTGCCGAAGAAGTTGTGCTGGAGCGTGTTGAGCCCGCCGGCGTTGGACGGCGCCGACATCGGCTCCACCAGTCCGCCGAGGAATTTCGCGCCCTGGTCGGGGCTGCCGTTGAGCGACAGGAAGGGCGGGAGCGGCCCTTCGCCTCCCAGCTCGAGACCGACCACCGAGCCGATGTTCGGGGACTCGGCGAGAAACGCCGGATTGGCCGGATGCGCGGTTTGCAGGTAGAACTGGCCGCGCTCGTGGACGGCCTCCCAGCTCTGCACGC
Organism: uncultured Pseudomonadota bacterium; assembly: GCA_963707705.1. Lineage (GTDB taxonomy): Bacteria > Pseudomonadota > Alphaproteobacteria > Rhizobiales > Xanthobacteraceae > Pseudorhodoplanes. The sequence continues at coordinate 71,570 of CAVPRD010000014.1, forward strand.
TGCGCAGGAGCACGAGGTCGGAGGACTGGCCGAGCAGACCGGGGAAAAGCGTTTTGGAGAGGACGATGTTGCCGGCGCCGGGCTGGAGGTTCATGTCGGACGGGTTCCACGGACCGGGCTTCACGTCAAAAGTGTCGAGGTGACTGGGCGCTCCCTGGAGGTTCACGAGGATGACGGCGCGCGCGGTCCCGCGGACCGGGGCGTGGCCGGCCACGACTTCGGCGTCGCCCCGCTGCTGCAATGAGGAGAGGACACCCAGGCCGGTCGCTCCGGCCAGCCATTGCCGGCGAGTCAGGCCTTTCCAATCGGGTCGCGATCGCATGCGATTCTCCTTGCGGGTCAGTAGTTGAACAGGAAATCCAGTTTATTGAGCAGCGCCCACTGCACGTCCACAAGCGAGTCTTCGCGCGACGAGCGGGAGGCGCGGGTTCCGCTTGCAGCGCGTGCAGCGGAACCGCGCCTCCCGCTCGTCGCGCGAAGACTGGCTTGTGGACGTGCAGTGGGCGCTGCTCAATAAACTGGATTTCCTGTTCAACTACTGACCCGCAAGGAGAATCGCATGCGATCAGCGACCCGATTGGAAAGGCCTGACCGCCGGCAATGGCTGGCCGGAGCGACCGGCCTGGGTGTCCTCTCCTGGTCATTGCAGCAGCGGGGCGACGCCGAAGTCGTGGCCGGCCACGCCGGTGCCACGGGACGCGCGCGCCGGTCACCTCGTGAACCTCCAGGGAGCGCCCAGTCACCTCGACACTTTTGACGTGAAGCCCGGTCCGTGGAACCCGTCCGACATGAACCTCCAGCCCGGCGCCCGCGACGTCGTCCTCTCCAAAACGCTTTTCCCCGGTCTGCTCGGCCAGTCCTCCGACCTCGTGCTCCTGCGCAGCGTGCAGAGCTGGGAGGTCATCCACGAGCGCGGCCAGTTCTACCTGCAAACCGCGCCGTCCGGCCAATCCGGCGTTTCTCGCCGAGTCCGAACATCGGCTCGGTGGTCGGTCTCGAGACTGAGAGCGAAGGGCCGCTCCCGCCCTTGCCTGTCGCTCAAGCACAGCCCCGACCAGGGCGCGAAATTCCTCGGCGGACTGGTGGAGCCGATGTCGGCGCCGTCCAACGCCGGCGGGCTCAACACGCTCCAGCACAACTTCTTCGGCACGGCCGCCCAGAGCCAGGCGCGTTTCGAAGTCCAGTACAAGCTCCTGCTCGACTGCGACAGCGGCCTCAGGACGACGCGCCGGATCACGCGATGTCCAACCACGGCGAGTACTACACCGCGCCCGCCTGATGTACGGCATGCCATCATCCAGATCTTCCAGTTCAACGACACGGACAACCAGCGCTACGGCAATTCCAATTTGGCGGGCCTGCATCGTAGCCCGCAACGCCATCCAGGCCCGGGCGGGCACCGCGTTCGTCAACGTCAATCTCGGCACGTGGGACATGCACCAGAAGCTCGACCGCTTCTACACCCCGAACATGTACGGACATGTGCAACGACCTGGACACCCGCGTCGCCAATCTCGCCTCCGACCTGCGCGCCTCGGGCGATCTCAGCCAGACCCTGATCGTCATGATCGGCGAATTCGCGGCACCCCCGGCGAGCTCAACCCGCGCGGGCGCGACCACCACAAGGACGCCATGGCCGTCGCCATGCTCGGCGGCAGCATCCGGGGCGGCCGCGCCATGGGCGCCACCGATTCCATCGGCGAACCGGGTGGTCGATTATGGCTGGAGCGCCGGACGCGTCATCCGCATGGACATCGCCGCCACGACTCCGCCCTCGCCATCGATTGGACCAAGAGCATCACCGACACTCCCTCGGCCGCCGCTTCGAGTACGTGCCCTTCGGACTCCAGGGACCTATCGCGCCATGGATCTGGGGATGAAACTGACCCTGGCATGCGCGCTTCTGTTCGCCTCGGCGGCGCGCGCCCAAACCGTCTCCATCGTTTACGTGTCCGCGCCCCAGGTGCGGATCACGGCTGGAAGACGTCCACTGCAGGCGCCTCGCGCGCGACGCCGCCGGCGACCTTGTCCAGCAACGCGCCCCGCTCCACATCCAGAGCTCCGACAAATTCGGCCGTCGCCCAGGTCGACTCCAGAGGCAGCGTCCCAGCCGGAGTTGGGATGGCCTCCATTACCGCAGCCCTATGCGCGGCCGTCGGGTGTGATCCGGGCTTGCATGCTGCCCCCTCCCGCATCGAGGTAACCCCCGCCCAAGTTTCGGCCCCATACGGCGGGACCCTGCTCTGCGATGCGGCGCCATACGACGTCAACGATCGGCCCCCCGGCGCAGTCGTGACCTGGCGCGTGATGGTCGCCGGTGGGGTCACAGATTCGACCACCCTGCGCATCAGCTCGACGGGCGCTCTCTCGCCCCGGACCCTCGGCTATTACGTGGTGCCGCGCCTCCGATTCTCTATCCCAGCGCCGACAATCGATTCAAGCGCGAATTCGCCGGCTCGACTTCCGTCCCAGGTCGTCCCCGACTACACCGTCAAGCCGCTGGTCTCCACCGCCAACACCCTTCCTGCCTTTCGCCTGCGCGGCAAGCGCGGGACTATCACCGCCAATGCTTCCGGGCCAGGTCGCCTTCTCCGCGTCTCTCGACGCGGTTCCATGACGTGGCGCAGCGCGGCGCCCGGACTCAGCGCGCTGGCCACCGCCAGCATTCCCGTATCGCCGCCTCCACGGTGCTCTACGATTTCGACAACGTCTCCATCGACAGCCGGCAACGTGCTGGCGCAATCCTGGAGCCTTCGGGACGGCCAAGCCGTATCTCGTTCTCGCCAACTCGTCGGGGTTCGGCGTGCTCGTCCCCGAATCGCGTCGCCGCCGACGCGGTTCTCGATGTCGCCGACGTGTCCGTGAGCCCCTTCTCGCTTTCCGATTCCGGCGAGAACACCCTCTTCCGCGCCGCTACCCCCGACTCCACAGTCAGCTACAGCGGCCTCCTCCGTTACCGCGACGGCCTGATCAGCCTCGAGGCCAGCTCCAAAGATCCCCTCCCCGGCTTGACCGGGCCAGTTTCAACGAGTACGGCATTGACGGCCAGGGCGTCCTGTATTTTTCCGCGTTTTCGGCCGGCCCCGAGCGTGCCATTTTCCGCAAAGACACTCTCGGCCGAGTCTCGAAGCTGATCGCGCTGAACGACGTCCTTTTGGGCCAAGCCGTCACCGGGCTCGGTCCGATGGCCGTCGCGCAGGCGGGCGATCTCGCAATGCGGGTGGCCCGGAGAGATGGCTCGCAGCTTCCTGGCCTGGTACCCCGCCGGCGGACCCGGCGCTCCTCGAGCTTTCCGGCGGCAACGTCAGTTCAGTGGGCGGCGTCCATCCGCAGGGCGGGGTGGTCTTCACCGGCGATGCAGGGCCTGGCTTCGGCCTGTATCGTGGCCCACCCCCAACGCCCCGGCCGTTCCTCCGTCGCTTCGGACCTCTCCTTCCGGCGAGCCCGGTAGCCGACTTCTTACGGCGCGGCCGTCGATGCTTCCGGCAGCATCTACACTACCGCCCGCGGCGTGGACACTGCCTGGATGCTCCTGCGGCTGAACGCCTCGCCCGCCGTGATTGCGGTCAACGGCGCCGAGGTTTCGAGCTGCGGCGAATCCAGCCTGTACTCGACCTTCCCGTGCCCCGGCGACCGCACCCGCCCCGTGCACCTGATGGCGGGCGGCATGAGCCGAGCATCTTCCAGGCCAACGATGCGGGACTGCTGCCGTCGCTCCTGGTCGACGACCGCCCTTTCATGTTACACCGGCAATATGTCGTCCGAAAAAGTCTGCCTCGGGCGATCTCTACGTGACCTCCGATAACGCGGTTGTGCGGCTGGCGCCTGCGGGCGCCTCGCTGATTGCCGCGTTTCCGCTTTTCCGATGTCCGATGGCGTGAGCTTCAACGCGCCTTTTATCCTGTCGGCGAAATGACGCGAAACAGGCGCTCGGGTATGCCGGCGCCGACGCTCCCCGTCAACAACTCCGTCCTGTTCGACGGCAAGTCCGCCGGGCTCTTGCCTATTTCAACGGCAGCGCGCCATTCGTGACCAGCGGCATTCGGCGAGTCCGGCCAAGCGATAGATCAATGCCTCGTTCTCCGGCGGCTCCAGCAGCCTGTTTTTCTACGACGGCAGCACCTGGACGACCGCCTGCCAGCTCGACGGCTGCCGGTTCGACGGCGAGCTCGTCACCTCCATCGCAACCTGCGCGTGGCCAACGACCGCTTCTGCGCGTCTTCGGCACCAGCAACGGAAACTCGCGCCTCGACTGCTGGGAGAGCGGCAATTCTGCTGGACCAATATCCTCAAGCGCGGCAATTTCACATCCGAGCGGAAGCCGAAATTACCAACGTCTCCTCCAACTTCGACCTGAACCGCGCCGGCGACTTCGCCATCGCGGTCAACACAGGGCTTGCGAATCAGAACATTTTTCTGAAGACCGCGGACAGCTTGCGACCGTCTTCTCCTCCGCCTTTCCGCTCCCGGACGGCCCGTACATGCGGTCCGTTTACTCCGTGGACCTGCGGGACGACCGGCGGATCTATTTCATTGCCATGGACAATACCAGCCGGATGGTGCTGTATGAAGCGACTCCTCGGTTTTAGCGCGGCCGCCCTGCTCGCGCCGGCGCTCGCCGCGCAGGTCGGCGCCCTTCCGGCCAACCTGTCGATCGCCGCGCCGCAGCGGCGTGGTGGCCGCCCGCAGCCTGCCCCTTTCCGCGCCGTCAACGCCCGCGGGGCCTGCTCCGCGACCCGCGGCTTCGACTGGCAGGTCAGCGATCCATCACGCGCCCGGAGTTGACGGGGACGGCGTGCTCTTCGGCCTCTCTCGGTGACATCACCGTCACCGATCGCGAGCTCGGGCGCGACAGGCTCGCGCCGCTACAACGTCTTCCCCGGCTCCATCTCGCTGGAGCCCGCCGAGGTGTCCCAGCCCAACGGGCGACAACCGCAAGCTCTCTGCCTTTGCCCCGGGTTGCCGACGGGCAAAGTCCTACTCCGCGTGCCCTTCCATGGTACAGCGACCTCCCCGCCATCGCCTCCGTGGCGTCCGACGCCGAAGGCCGCGTGACCGTCTCCGCCGCACCCGACCTCGGTCCGGCCTTCGCCGGACTTCTCGGCATACGTCGCGGTCCGTGTCTTGCGGCGCCTCCACCTCAGGTCTGTCGTGTCCAGCGACTCCGCCGCTTCCGGCACGTTCCCGCCCGTCCGCGGCCGGTCCGCCGCTCTCGCCAGCCTCTCCAATGGAAGGACAGCCGCCCTGCTCTGGCAAAGTGGCGAGCTCCAGACCTCGTCTACCGGCTCTCTCCTCAATGGCCGCATCATCGCCTCGCTCCAACAGCATCGCCGTCAACACGAAGGGGGATGTCTCCCTCGCCAATGCGC
>CAVPRD010000015.1:0-76668 GCA_963707705.1 uncultured Pseudomonadota bacterium
CTACTGATTAAAAGTCAGTTGCTCTACCGACTGAGCTACAGGCTCCCAGACCAGGCGGCCCGGAAAGAAGCGGCGGCGATTTCAGGACAGGCCGCGCCCCGCCGCGAACGGCAGGGCGGACACATAAGCCCTGTTTCCGGGCAGGACAATGAAAAACTGGCCTTCCGTATCCTTGTCCCGCGTGGAGTTGCGCTGGGCCGGCGGGGCTTTTTTCCGGGGATCGGGGTTGTGCGGGCGTAAGGTTGCCCCGACCTCTTCCGCAAGCTTTACTCGACCAAGCCCAGACCGGAGCTCGAAAATGCCGATCGTCAACCGCATCGCTGAATTCCATCCGGAGATCCGGGAATGGCGGCGCGACCTGCACGCCCACCCGGAACTGCTGTTTGATGTTCACCGGACCGCCAAAACGGTGGCCGACAAGCTCAAGGCGTTCGGCTGCGACGAGGTGGTCCCGGGAATCGGGCGTACCGGCGTCGTGGGCGTGATCCGCGGGCGAAAGGAAGCGGACGGCGGGCGGGCCAAGGTGATCGGTCTGCGCGCCGACATGGATGCGCTGCCGATCGAAGAGGCGACCGGGCTGCCTTACAAATCGACCATACCCGGCAAGATGCACGCCTGCGGCCATGACGGCCACACCGCCATGCTGCTGGGCGCCGCGAAATACCTGGCCGAGACCCGCAATTTCGGCGGCACCGCGGTCGTGATCTTTCAGCCGGCCGAGGAGGGCGGCGGCGGCGGCCGGGAAATGGTCAACGACGGCATGATGGACCGCTTCGGCATCGAGGAGGTCTACGGCATGCACAATTATCCGGGGATGCCGGTCGGACAATTCGGCATGCGTCCGGGCCCGATCATGGCGGCGGCCGATTACGTCTCGATCGAGATCGAGGGCAAGGGCGCGCATGCGGCGCGACCGCATCTTGGGATCGATCCGATTCTGGTGGGATCGCAGATCGTCAACCAGCTGCAGTCGATCGTCTCGCGCAACGTCGATCCGCTCGAGGCGGGCGTGGTGTCGATCTGCGTGTTTGAGGCGGGCACGACCAATAACGTGATCCCGCAGACGGCGAAACTCGCCGGCACCATTCGCAGTCTCACCGCCACGGTGCGTGATCTTCTGGAGAAGCGCGTGCGCGAGATCGTGCAGGGTGTCGCCGCTTTGCACGGCGCGAGCGTGAAACTCCGCTACCACCGGGGCTACCCGGTCACCGTCAACCATGCCGAACAGACGGAGTTTGCCGCCGCGGTCGCCTCCGAGATCGCCGGCAGGGACCGCGTCAACGACGCGCTGCCGCCGATGATGGGGGCGGAGGATTTCTCCTACATGCTGAATGCGAGGCCCGGCGCCTTCATCTTTGTCGGCAATGGTGAGGACAGCGCAGGCTTGCATCACCCCGCCTATGACTTCAACGACGAGATCATCCCGCTGGGCTCGTCCTACTGGGTGCGGCTGGTGGAAAAGGCACTGCCAGCCTGAGTCAATTGCAGTTGCCGGGTCAAAAAGCAAAAAGGACCGCACGTGGCGGTCCTTTTCTTTTTCATTGTGTGCGAAGCGCTACTGCACCGTCTCCGGCTGCTTGTCGACCGGCGCGGAAGCCTGCTGCACTTCGGCGATCGCATTGGCGATGGTCGCGGGCGCCTGCGTTGCGATCGCGGGCTGCAAACGAAGGGCGGTCACCAGCTTGCCTTGCGCTGCGGTCCAGAACGCAAAGTCGTTGACGCTGCGGCCTTCGAGGCCCGCCAGCGCCGCGGCCGACAGGAACGGCAGGCTCTGCACCACGAGCACGAATGCAAAGATGTAGATCTCGGTGATCTGTAGCGGGTTGGTGGCGATCAGCGTGATCGCGCCGATGATCAGCAGCGATCCGAGGATCAGCTCCCAGAAACCGTCGAATTGCAGCGGCTTGCGGTTGCGGTTGCCCTTTGCCGTTCGGCTGAAGGGCAGGTGATCCTTGATTACGCCGTCGGCAACGGCACGCGCCACGGTAAGCTGAAGCGACATCGCAGCAAAGATCGCCCAGAATGTCTGCTTCTTCGAGATTGCGACGCGCAGCCGGTACAGAACCGCGAAATGCGCAACCGACACCGCAAAGGCGGCAAGGATCGGGATGGTCAGGATCTTGTCGGGAATAGCGATGCCGACAAAGGCCACGACCGGCACCCAGAGCAGGTTCATGATCGCGACCACCACGCCCAGCGCTTCGGCGCCGAGCCAGGTCAGCCAGCCGAGCAGGAAGGTGCGCTTCTGCTCGCGATTGAGGTCCGAGACGCGCGGCAGAAAACGGCGCCAGTGTTTCTTGATGATCTGCGCGCCGCCATAGGCCCAGCGGTGACGCTGCTTCTTGAAGGCGCCGAAGGTGTCGGGCAGGAGGCCGAAGCCATAGCGGCGGTTGGTGTAATGCGTTTTCCAGCCGAGCTCGAGCATCGTGAGGCCGAGATCGGTGTCCTCGCAGATGGTGTCGCTCGACCAGTTGCCGGCAGCGACCAGTGCCTCGCGCCGCATCAGGCACATCGTGCCATGCACGATAATGGCGTTCTTCTCGTTGCGCTCGACCATGCCTATGTCGAAGAAGCCGGCGCATTCGCCGTTCATCGCGTAATGCATGACGCTGCGATCGCCGTCGCGGTGGTCCTGCGGTGCCTGCACCAGACCGACCTTTGGATCGGCGAAGACCGGCACCAGATCGTTCAGCCAGCTCGGCGCCACGATATAATCGGCGTCGATGATGCCGATGATCTCGGCGTCCGGCGCGGTATGATCAAGCGCGATGCGAAGCGCGCCGGCCTTGAAGCCCTCGACCTTGTCTTCGCGCACGAACTTGAAGCGCTCGCCGAGCGTCGCGCAATGCTCCTGCACCGGCAGCCAATAAGCCGGGTCGGGGGTGTTGTTGATGATCAGGATGCATTCGAAATTCGGATAGGTCAGGTTAGCCACCGCATCCAGCGTGGCCTTCAGCATTTCCGGCGGCTCGCGATAAGCCGGGATATGGATCGAGACCTTCGGCGCATGCGCCTCCGGTGCGAGCGGGGGAGAAGCAACCTGCAGCAGGCGATTCGGCTTGCGGCCAAAGGCGATCGCGGCAATTTCCTCGATGCGCGCCATCGCAATCAGGACGAGAGGCACAAGCAGGATGACGCCGAGACCGAGCGCGAAGGCCGCGCCGGGCACAAAGTAATGTCCCTTCCAGAACGCGAAGACGGCGGCGAACCAGGCGCCGACGATATGCCCTGTGGATGCAAGCACCAGCGCCTGGGTCTGCGTTACGCTCATCGCCAACAGCGGGAGCGAGAACAGGACGCCGAGCAGCACCGCCAGCAGCCCCATCTTCCAATAATCGGGATCGGTGATCGGACCAGTCCAGTTGAATTTCTGCTCGCGCGCGTCGTTGAACATGCCCCAGTATTTGCCGACGCTGCCTTCGAAGTTCTTCCAGGGCTGATCGATGGCCTCGATGATGTTGTATTCGATGCCCATCGCCTCGGCGCGCGAGATGAAGTCGCGCAGCACCATGGCCTGCTCGAAGAAGCCGGGAGTCGAACGCTGGAAATTGTAGCCCGCGCTCGGCCAGCCGAATTCGGCGATCACGATGCGCTTGCCGGGATACATCTGGCGAAGCTGCTGGAAGTTGGTCAGCGCGGCATCGACCGCCTGCTTGTCCGGGATGCTTTCCCAATAGGGCAGCAGATGGACCGCGATGAAGTCCACCGCCGAAACGAGCTCCGGGTGGTCGCGCCAGGTATTCCAGATTTCGCCGGTGGTGACCGGCACGTTGGTCTCGCGCTTCACCTTCTGGATCAGCTTGATCAGGCGCGCGACGCTGATCTTTTCCTTGATCTTCGCCAGCTCGGCAGGAGTGCGGCCGGCCGCGATTTGCTCGTTCTCTTCGGGCGTCAGCGTCTCATTGCCAAGCAGCGCGATTTCACCGCGCATCACGTGCTCGTTGCCGACCACGACGGCATGCACGTTGGAATTGCGTCGGGCGAGCTCGATCACCGAGCGGATCTCGCGCTCGTTGCGCTCTGTATTGGTGTCGAGCCAAGCGCCGGCGGTGACCTTCACGCCAAATTCCGCGGCGATCGGCGGGACCAGTTCGACGCCGCCCGTTGAGGAATAAGTTCGGACTGCGCGGGTATGGCGCGACAGCATCCGCATATCGGAGCGGATCTGCGCGACGCTGGTCTGAGCCTGATCGGCATGGGTGGCGCCCTGGAAGGGCGCGTAGGACATACTGGCCACCAGACCGTCGATGTCCGGCGCTGAGACTTTTTTCTCAGAAAGTGCCCACAATCCTGCGTGCACGCAGGACACAAGTGCGACTACGAGCGCAACGATGCGCATGGAACGCGAGACCAAACGGGGCTAGGTGGAGAACGCCGTCCCGTCCCCTGGGACCAGCGTCTGCTTCGATGAGAGATAGCGCAAGAGAGCCGTTTTTTCAATTGCATTCCGGCATGGCGAATTGATGACGCCGCATAGCGAACTAACAACGTCGTTACTGCGTAGATGTTCCAGACGCCGCCGGGGCAGCCGCTGCCGCGGGTGGAGGGGGAGCTGCCGGATTGATCCAGCAGGAATGCACGCGGGCCTGCAGGCTGTCGGTGGCTTTCGGATCGATCGGACCCTGCTTCACCACGCAGCGGAAAGTCGCCTGGATATGCCCGCCCGGGCAGCCGAAGCGGTCATACAGGTCGAGGTGCCGGAAAGCGGTATCGAGATCGTCGCGCCAAAGCAGGTGGACGACGCGCCGGCCGAGCCAGACGCATTCCGGATTGCCGGCAGGTCCAGTGATTTGCTTTGAAACGTCGGCCAAGTCGTCGCGGCGCGGCGGGTCCTTTTTCGGATCGGCCTTGGGGTCGGCCTGTTGCTGTTGCTGCTTGGCCTTGTCGTTCTGGTTCGGATCGGCCTGGCCGAAAGCCGCGGTTGACGCGAGCGGAAAAGCGACCGCAAGCCAGAGGATCGCAACCAGTCTGGCCGGCACAGCACGCAGGGTAGAACACGTCATGATGGCGAGATACTCGAAGAGCCGTTCCCCCTGAACGGCTTACCGCGGACAGTCTGCATCCGAATCCGACAGTAATACGGCTTACGGTTCGGTAAGGAAGATTTTCCGCCTTTCCAGAGTTTTGTCCAGCATCCGAGCGAAATTAGATGAATGATATTGACCGCCGAATTTGGCGGGAGCGCGCAGTTCGTGCGATGGCATCCTGGTGCAACGACCGACGCCCATTCAGCATGAACGCATGTTAAGCCGGATACTGGTCCCGGCGACCGCCTTGATTGCCGTCAACCTTCTGATCGGCGTTTTTTGGTGGTGGCTCGGACAGCCTGTCTCCGTGCCGTCCGGTCTGGCCGTGCCCGAGAGGCTGCAATGCATGTCCTACGCGCCGTTCCGCGGCACGCAGTCGCCGCTCGACGGGGGCACTCACATCCCGGCCGCCCAGATCGAGGACGACCTGGTCCGGCTGAAAGGACTAAGCGATTGCGTCCGCACCTATTCGATGGAGCTGGGGCTCGATCAGGTGCCGGAGATTGCAAAACGGGTCGGGCTGAAGGTGATTCAGGGCCTCTGGCTGTCAAACAAGCCGGACCGCAACCGCGTGGAAATTGACGGCGTTGTCGCACTCGCCAAGCGCTATCCCGACGTCATTCAGTCGATTGTAGTTGGCAACGAAGTGCTGCTGCGCGGCGAGTTGTCCGCGCAGGATCTCGGCAATGCGATCCGCGAAGTGAAGCGTCAGGTCCCGATGCCGGTGACCTATGCCGATGTCTGGGAATTCTGGCAGCGTAACCGCGACCTGCAGGACGCGGTGGATTTCGTGACCATCCACATCCTGCCGTATTGGGAAGACTTCCCGATCCCGGCCAGGGACGCCGCCGCTCATGTGATTTCGATCCGCGAAAAAATGGCGACGGCTTTTCCCGGCAAGGACATCCTGATTGGAGAGACCGGCTGGCCGAGTCAGGGCCGGATGCGCGAAGGTGCGCTGCCCTCGCAGGTCAATCAGGCGCTGATCCTGCAAGAAATTTTGGCGCACGCCAAAGCGCGCGGCTATCGGGTCAACGTGATTGAGGCTTTCGACCAGCCCTGGAAGCGGCGGCTGGAGGGCACCGTTGGCGGCTATTGGGGATTGTTTGACGGCACGACGCGGCTAGCAAAATTCGACTGGGGCAAGCCTGTCTCCAATCATCCGTTCTGGCGGGTGCAGGCCGGCGCCGGCATGATCTTCGCGGTTTTGATTTTCGTCGCAGCGGCGCGGAGCCGCCGAGCCGGAACAGGCTCCATCGCGGCACCTGTCGGGATGTGGCTTGCGGTTGCGGCGATGGCTGCGGCGGGCGGAGGCTTGATTGCGCTCGCTATCGAACGCATGGCCTATGAAAGCCTTTACGTCAGCGGATGGCTGCACTCGGCAATATTGGTCGCGCTCGCGATTGTGGTGCCTCCGCTCGCAGCGATCGCGCTGATGTGTGGTACCGGCATGGCGTCGTTCGGTCAGGTGCTCACTCGCAGCGATGGTCCGGCGGTCTCGTGGCCAGCGCTTTGCCTTGGCTTTGCTGCGGTTGTCGTCAGCGTCCTGGCGATCGAGATCGCGCTCGGGCTGGTATTCGATCCTCGCTATCGCGACTTTCCCTATTCGCCGCTGACGGCAGCGATCGTGCCGATCGTGCTGGTCGCTGTAATCTTACCTGGGTCGGGGGGCGACCGGCGGGCTGAGCGCATTGCCGGCGGCGCGCTCGTATTGCCTTCGGTCTATATCGCCTTCAACGAAAGCTTCGTGAACTGGCAGTCGCTCTGGCTGTGCGCGTTGATCTTGGCGCTCGGCGCTATTCTTCTTCGGTCGAAGGGCCGGGCCGCGCCAGGCTGATGATCAGCAATCCGGCTGCAAGCCCGGACAGAACCGCGTTGTGAAGCACGACACCGAAGGCGGCTGCGGCGAGCGCGATCGAGAGCAGGAATAGATGCGGTCGGATCAGGTTGAGGATCGCGGCCGCGAGCGCGACCCAGCCGAACACCGAATGTTCGTGCAAGGCCGTTACCACCTTGCGGGTGGCACAAAGCCAGGTCTGCGCGCCGGCCTGGCAGGCAAGGCCGACGGTGGTCGCCTCGATCGCCATGTAGCGCAGATACGTGGCGTAGCCGAGGCTGACGAGCCCGAGCGCGATCAGCCAGTTGGTCTGGCGCGCAGTCGGAGAGAACAGGGGACGCGAGTTCATGCTCGCATTATCGCGCAAAAGATCAGCGGAGCGCCAGCCGCTGCCCGTCGAAGGTCGTCGGCTGGCAGGACAAGCCCGCATTGGCGAGGGTAGCGCAGAGTTTGGCGGCCACACCGGCATCGTTGATCGGTCCGACCACCAGCCGCAATTCGACCTGGCCGGTCTGTCCCTCACGAACGCCGATTACCGGCCTAAGCCCTTCGAGCTGGACAATATGGGTGCGGCGAATGCGGTCCCACACCGCGCGCAAGGCGGCAACGCTGGGCGCGCCGCCGAGATCGACGCCAAATTCGGTTTTGGTCAGTAACCCTTCGATCGAATCCGGTGCGAGAACGGCCGTACGAGAGGCCGGCTGAACGGGTGCGGGAGCCGCAGGTGCGACATCGGCCCGCGGTTTCGCAAGACGCCCAACCGTCCCGGTGGCGTCCTCGTAGTTTCGCTCGAGCACGGTGACGCGCGCGAGCAGCCGGTCGCGGTCCTCGGAAAGATTTCGCAGCTGATCGGCAAGTCTGCGGCTTCTGATGTCGGCATCACCGGCGGCGGTCAGGCCGCCTTCGATCGCTGCGGCCTGCGGCGCCATGCTCGCGCCGCCGAAGAATGTGGCAAGCCGCCTCTGGCCGGTCTCCGACATGGTGGCCGAGGCAACCATGAGCAACGCCACCGCCGCCGCTCCGCCCCAAAGGCCGAGATAGGTCAGGCTGCTCATGTCGATCGACGATGGATCGCTTTCGTCGTCGATTGGAATGTCCGGCGGCTTCCGCATCTTGCTCTTTGAACGAATCAGCTGGCCGAAATGCTAGCAGAAGTGGCGGACAACCCCGGGTTTGCCGGCGATACCGGGATGGCTTTTCGGCGGGGGCTCCCTCCGCTAAGACCGCAGCCGAAACGAACCGGAACGGACATAATAATGGCGGACAGGACGTGCCTTGCGGTGGTGCTGGCGGCGGGTGAGGGCACCCGCATGCGCTCGGCGCTGCCGAAGGTGATGCACACGATCGGCGGACAATCGCTCTTGAGCATGTGCTGCGCGCGGTCCGCGACGCGGGCGCGCAAGCCTGCGCGGTCGTGATCGGACCCGATCATGATGCGGTCGAGAAGGAGGCACTGCGGCTCGATTCCTTCGGCCGAGATCGCACGGCAGACGCAGCGGCGCGGTACCGCGCATGCGGTGCTGGCGGCGCGGCAGAGCGTTGCGCGCGGCTTTGACGATCTCCTGGTGGTGTTTGCCGACACGCCGCTGGTGCGCGCCGGAGACCTTGAAGCGATTGCGCGCTGCGTTGAGCGACGGCGCAGCGGTCGCGGTGCCGGATTTACGTCCCGTCGATCCGACCGGTTATGGACGTCTGCTGGTCGAGGACGGACAAGCTGGTTGCAATCCGCGAGCAGAACGATGCGAGCGAGAACGAACGCAAGATCACGCTTTGCAATGGCGGGCTGATGGCGCTCGACCGGCAAGCACGCGCTGTCGCTTCTCGATCGGATCGGCGACGACAATGCCAAGAAGGAATTCTATCTGACCGACGCGGTCGCGCTCGCACGCACGAATCCGGGTTGCGAGCGGTGGCGGTCGAAGTGGAGGAGGATGACGTGCGCGGCATCAACACCAAGGCGCAGCTCGCCGACACGGAAGCCGTCCTGCAGCAGCGCTTGCGCAAGGCCGCGCTCGATGCCGGCGTCACCATGATCGCTCCGGATACCGTGTTCCTGTCGGCCGATACCAAGATCGCAAGCGATGTCACGATCGAGCCTTATGTCGTGATCGGTCCGGGCGTCACATCGACGCCAACGCCGTCATCCATTCCTTCTCGCATCTCGATCGGCGCGCATGTCGGCGAAGGCGCATCGATCGGTCCCTATGCGCGGCTGCGGCCGGGAACGAAAATCGGCAAAGGCGCGCGTGTCGGAAATTTCGTCGAGGTCAAGGAAGCGGTCGATGGAAGACGGCGCCAAGGCCAATCATCTGGCCTATATCGGCGACGGCCGGGTCGGCGAGGGTGCCAATATCGGCGCCGGCACGATCTTCTGTAACTATGACGGTGCGTCCAAGCAGCGCACCGATATCGGCAAGGGTGCCTTCATCGGGTCGAATTCCGCGCTGGTTGCACCGCTGACCATCGGTGACGGCGCCTATATCGGCTCGGGCTCGGTTATCACCGAGAATGTCCCCGCGGACGCGCTGGCGCTTGGACGCGTGCGTCAGGTCGATTAAGGAAGGCTGGGCTTCCCGCTTGCGCGACCTGAAGGCGGCGGGCAAGAAAAAGGACAAGGCAGGTTAGTCGCGTGGACCGAACCGCCCTGTCATACGGCGACATGGATTTTGATTTCCGCCCGGCCGCCGCTTGCCGCTCTAACGGCAAACGGGGCTTGCGGCGGGGGATAGGCAATAGCTCGATGTGCGGGATTGTCGGAATTCTGGGCCGTGAGCCGGTGGCTCGGCAACTGGTCGATGCGCTGAAGCCGGCTGGAATATCGCGGTTACGATTCGGCGGGCGTTGCGACCGTCGAGAACGGCCATCTCGAACGCCGCCGCGCCGAAGGCAAGCTGAGCAATCTCGAGACAGCGCTCGACCGCGAACCGCTTGTCCGGCCTCGCCGGCATCGGCCACACTCGCTGGGCGACGCACGGCCGCCCGACCGAGAACAACGCGCATCCGCATGCGACCGACGAGCTCGCGGTCGTGCATAACGGCATCATCGAGAATTTCCGCGAATTGCGCGACGAGCTTGCGAAAAAAGCGGCGTGCAATTCGGATCGGAGACCGACACCGAAGTGGTGGCGCATCTCGTCACCGAAGCAAATGAAGAAAGGCCGTTCGCCGGTCGACGCGGTGAAGGCGACCTTGCCGCGGTTGCGCGGCGCGTTCGCGCTGGCCTTCATTTTCGCCGGCGAAGACGATCTCATGATCGGCGCCCGCAACGGTTCGCCGCTCGCGATCGGGCATGGCTCGGACGAAATGTATCTCGGCTCGGACGCGATTGCGCTCGCGCCTTTCACCGACACGATCTGCTATCTCGAAGACGGCGATTGGGCGGTGATCCATCGCGGCGGCGTACAGATCTTCGATGCCGCGGGCAAGCCGGTCGACCGTGCGACGATCAAGACCACGCGGCTCGGCCTTCCTGGTCGACAAGGGCAATCACCGCCATTTCATGGCGAAGGAAATCCACGAGCAGCCGGAAGTGGTCGCCCATACGCTGTCGCATTATCTCGACATGGCGAATGAATGCGTGGTGCTGCCGGGCAAGCTGCCGTTCGATTTCAAGCAAAACTCGAGCGCGTGGCGGTGTCGGCCTGCGGCACGGCCTATTATGCCGGGCTGGTCGCCAAATACTGGTTCGAGCGCTACGCGCGCCTGCCGGTCGAGATCGATGTCGCTTCCGAATTCCGCTATCGCGAAGCGCCCTTGCGCAAGGGCGATCTTGCGATCTTCGTGTCGCAATCGGGCGAGACCGCCGACACGCTCGCGTCGCTTCGCTACGCGAAGGAGCAGAGCCAGCACGTGCTCTCGGTCGTCAATGTGCAGTCGTCGACCATCGCGCGCGAGAGCGACGTCATCATGCCGACGCTTGGCCGGGCCTGAGATCGGCGTCGCTTCGACCAAGGCTTTCACCTGCCAGCTTGCGGTGCTGGCCTGTCTTGCGATCGCGGCCGGGCGTGCGCGCGGTGTGCTCTGGCGCCGACGAGGAGCGCAAGCTCGTGCGTGCGCTGATCGAGGTGCCGCGCCTGATGAACGAAACGCTGAAGCTCGAAGGCGACATCGAGACGTTGTCGCGCGATCTCGGCAAGAGCCGCGACGTGCTCTATCTCGGCCGCGGCACGAGCTATCCGCTGGCGCTCGAAGGCGCGCTGAAGCTGAAGGAAATCTCCTATATCCACGCCGAAGGCTATGCCGCGGGCGAGCTCAAGCATGGGCCGATTGCGCTGATCGACGAAAACATGCCGGTGATCGTGACCGCGCCGCTATGACGGCGTGTTCGAGAAGACCGTCTCCAACATGCAGGAGGTGGCGGCGCGCGGCGGCAAGATCATTCTTCTGACCGACGCCAGAGGGGCGGCCGAGGCCGCGATGCCCGGTGTTACCACCGTCACGCTGCCGGACATGCCGAATTCGCGTGACGCCGCTGGTCTATGCGCTGCCGGTGCAGCTCCTGGCCTATTACACCGCGGTCTCGCTCGGCACCGATATCGATCAGCCGCGCAATCTCGCGAAATCCGTGACGGTGGAATAAGTCCGCAACGGTGGAAAGCCGGAGATCGGCTACAGTTTCGCCGCAAGCGCCGGGCAATCCGCTATAGTCTGCGGTCCCGAAAAGCCATAAAGCGCGTGCATGAGCCAACCTGCCGATCCTTCCCCAGCCGGACCTGACCTGATCGAGACCGACCTGCCGCCGGCCGGGATGGGCGCCCGCTTGCGCAATTATTTCCTCACCGGCCTCGTGGTGGCGGGGCCGCTGTTCGTGACGGGGTGGCTGATCTGGGCGTTCGTGACATGGGTCGACGACTTGGTTCGGCCGCTGATTCCCGAGATGTACCGGCCCGAAACCTACCTTCCGGTGCGCATCCCGGGCTCCGGCCTGGTCATCGCGCTGTTCGCTTTGACACTGCTCGGGTTCCTGACCGCGAATCTGGTCGGGCGCTCGCTGGTCCAGCTCGGCGACCATCTGATCGACCGCATGCCGATCGTGCGCCCGATCTACAAGACCGTGAAGCAGGTGTTCCAGATGTTGTTCTCGAAGTCGGGAACGAGCTTCCGCAAGGTTGGGCTGGTGGAGTTTCCG
This sequence comes from uncultured Pseudomonadota bacterium, assembly GCA_963707705.1. Lineage (GTDB taxonomy): Bacteria > Pseudomonadota > Alphaproteobacteria > Rhizobiales > Xanthobacteraceae > Pseudorhodoplanes. The sequence continues at coordinate 11,993 of CAVPRD010000015.1, forward strand.
GCACCGGGCATGTGGTCGCTGGTCTTCCTGTCGCAACCGCCGAGCCCGGACGTCGCCAGCCGGCTGCCGGGCGGCGATGACCAGATCTCGGTATTCCTGCCTTGCACACCAAACCCGACAACCGGGTTCTACTTCTATCGTGCCGCGCAAGCTTATCATCGAGCTTGAAATTCCGGTGGAGGCAGCGGCAACGCTGATCATGTCGGCCGGGATGATTCAACCGGGCGCGGCCAACATGTCGGAAACCTCAAACGGGGTCGCCGCGATGGCGGCTGCGGCGCGCGCGGCGCAGTCGGCCCGCGAGGCATCGAAGATCGAGGTGAAGTGAGAAGCACGGCCTCCGAAGGCCGATCCGGTTTTTTGGAACAGGTCCATATTGCCGACCGAAATTTACTGTACGGCTACACTCATCTAATCGCTTCGTCGCGTTCCAGCCGCTAGAATGACGATTGCAATCGCGTCCGGTCTGGAGCGCGGATGTTATCCGTATCAAGTGTTGGGCTGACAAGAGGAGACGGGGGCTATGAATTTCGGCGAAGCGATCAAATCAGGATTTTCGAATTATGTAACTTTCTCGGGTCGCGCACAGCGATCTGCTTTCTGGCTTTGGGTCCTTTTCGCTGTCCTGGCGAGCATTGCCTGCAGCATCTTGGACGGTGCGATCTTCGGGTTCAGCGAGGCAAACAAGCCGATTTCCGGATTGTTCGGCCTTGCCACCTTCCTTCCCGGTCTCGCAGTCACCGTTCGTCGGCTGCACGATACCGGCCGCAGCGGCTGGTGGATCCTGTTGTGGTTCATTCCGCTGGTCGGATGGATCATCCTAATCATCTGGTATTGTCAGCCGGGTGAGGCGGGCACCAATCAATACGGGCCCAATCCGCTGGGCGCGCTTCAGCCCGCGTAGGTGCGGCCGGATCGCGGCATCCCTTTCAAACAGACAGATATCGGCGATCCATCAAGGCTCGATCGATCAAGGCTCGATCGATTAATGCTGGGGCAAGACGTTAATCCAGAGAACTCGATGGATCGAAACGAGGAGACGGGGCTATGGGTTTCACGGAAGCGGTAAAATCTGGATTTTCGAACTACGTGAACTTCTCGGGCCGCTCCCCGCGGCCCGCCTTCTGGTGGTGGCAATTGTTCAATCTGATCGCCGGCGTTGCCACGCTGGCGGTGGATAGCGCCATCTTCGGCCTCGGCGAGGGCTATACCCCGCTTAACTGGCTTTACACGCTCGTAACGATCCTGCCGTCGCTCGCGGTCGCGGCGCGGCGCTTGCACGACATCGACCGTTCCGGCTGGTGGATCCTGCTGGCACTGATCCCGCTGGTCGAAATCATCATCCTGATCATCTGGTGGTGCAAGCCGAGCCAGCCCGGCCCGAACCGCTTCGGTGCGAACCCTTACGGCATGTGACGATCACCCGGCATCGGTCAGCCGGATCGCGTCGTCGCGTTCGAACAGATAGAGCAGACTTCGCAATGCCATCCCGCGCTCGGACTTGAGCGCGGGATCGCGCGTGAGTATCAGGCGGGCGTCGTCGCGGGCAGCGGGCAGCAGATGCCCGTGTGCCTCCACCGACGCGACGCGGAACGATGGCAGCCCGCTCTGGCGCGTGCCGAGTACGTCGCCTTCGCCGCGAAGCTTCAGATCCTCCTCGGCGATGCGGAAGCCGTCCTCGGTCTCGCGAAGGATTGCAAGCCTGGCCTTGGCTGTCTCGCCCAGCGGATTTCTGTAGAGCAAAAGGCAGGTCGATTTGCCGCTGCCGCGTCCGATGCGACCGCGCAACTGGTGTAGCTGCGACAGTCCGAAACGCTCGGCATGCTCAATTGCCATGACGGTGGCTTCCGGCACATCGACGCCGACCTCGATCACGGTCGTGGAGACCAGAAGCCGCGTTTCGCCCGCAGCGAATTTCCGCATCGCCTCGTCTTTTTCCGTGCCGCGCATCTTGCCATGCACGAGATCGGCGAGCGCGCCGAAGCGCTTGCGCAAAGCCTTGAAGCGATCCTCCGCTGCGGCGAGATCGCTCAATTCGGATTCTTCGACCAGCGGGCAGACCCAGTAGACCCGGTGTCCATCGTCAAGGGCGCGGCCGACCGCTTCGATAACTTCCGAAAGCCGGTCGAGCGGAATGGTCCGAGTATCGACCGGCTGGCGGCCGGCCGGCTTCTCGCGCAATTCCGAAATGTCCATGTCGCCGAAATAGGTCAGCACCAAGGTACGCGGGATCGGCGTCGCGGTCGTCACCAGCATGTCGACCGCCTCGCCCTTGTTCACCAGCGCGAGCCGCTGATGCACACCGAAGCGATGCTGCTCGTCGATCACGGCAAGCGCCAGATCGTGGAACACCACGTCATCCTGAAACAGCGCATGGGTACCGATCAGGATATCGATATCGCCCGACGCGAGCCGGGCGAGGCGGGTGTCTCGTTCCTTGCCGCGCTCGCGGCCGGTGAGGATTTCGGCGCGGATACCGGACGCTTCGGCCAATGGCGCAATGGTCTTTAAATGCTGTCGCGCCAGAATTTCCGTGGGTGCCATCAACGCTGCCTGCATGCCGGCCTCGATCACGGCCGCGGCGGCAAGGAGCGCCACCACGGTCTTGCCGGAGCCGACATCACCCTGAAGCAGCCGCACCATGCGTTCGGGTTTGCCGAGATCGGCGACAATGACCTCGAGTGCCCGCGATTGCGACAGGGTGAGCGAATACGGCAACGCGGCGATGATCGCCTTGCGCAGCCGCCCGTCGCCGGAATGAATGCGGCCGGTGCGCTTGCGGTCACGCTCGCGCAGAAGCGCAAGCGCAAGCTGGCTCGCCAGTAATTCGTCGTAGGCGAGGCGGGTGCGCGAGGCGCTCGCCGGATCGACATCGGTCATCTGCGACGGGCGATGGATGCCAAAGAGCGATTGCGCGAAAGTGGGGAAGCCGTTGCGAGTTTGGAATGCCGGGTCCTGCCATTCCGGCAACACCGGGACTTTGGCAAGCGCCGCGTCGATCGTCTTGTGCAGCATGTTGGCGCTTAGGCCTTCGGTCAGCGGATAGACCGGCTCAATCTGCGGAAGTTGTGACAAGCCCTTTTCGTCGACCACGCGGTCCGGATGCACCATCTGCGGCACGCCGTCATAGAAACCGATGGTACCAGAGACGTAGCGCGTCTCGCCGACCGGGAAGAGCTTTTCGAGATAGTCTGCGCGCGCACGGAAATAGGTGACAATCAGATCGCCGGTTTCGTCGCTCGCATAGATCAGGTGCGGCACGCGATCGCGGCCGGGCGGTGCGGGGCGGTGGCGGTTCACCGTCACCTTCACCGTCACCACGGTGCCGGCTTGAACGTCGCGCAGCTTTGGCCGGGCTCTGCGGTCGATGGCCCCGACCGGCATGTGGAACAGCAGATCGACAAGGCGCGGCACGTCATCGCGGCCGAGCAGCCGGCGATAGAGCTTCTCCACCTTCGGTCCGATGCCCGGAAGCGACGTGATCGAAGCGAAAAACGGGTCAAGCAGGGTGGGCCGCATATTCCCACAGATAACGCGGAATAAGCCGGGCTGACAGCGGCCAACTCAAGCCCTATATACGCGCGCCCGGCCCGTCCGGGCTTTTGGCGTTCCGGGGCGAACATGAGCGGCACCACACGGTCGAGCGATGGTTTGGGGGAGAGGCAGCGGCGCCTGCTGTTTCGCTCATGGCATCGCGGTATCCGGGAAACCGACCTGCTGCTCGGCCGTTTTGCCGATGCCTGGATCGGCGAGATGTCGGACGCCGAACTGGACGAATATGAGAGGCTTCTGGAAGTGCCGGATCACGACATCTATGGCTGGGTGACCGGCGAACTTGAAATACCGCAGGATTATCGGTCCGCGCTCCTGAGCCGCATCGTGCAATTCCATTCCGAAGACCGGGGCGGCCGCTGATGGCGTTGTCTCCCGCCGAGCGCCTGAAGACCGGCAAGGTCCTGACGCTGTCCAATGTCGCGGACGGCGCCGAGGGGCTGGTGATCGGTGACCTTGCGCGCGCGATCGCGGCGCGGCCGGAAGCACCTGCCGTCAGCCTTGTCGTGGTCTGTCGTGACGGGCCGCGGATGGCGGCCCTGGCGCGCGGGCTGTCGTTCTTTGCGCCCGAAATCGAGCGGCTCGAATTTCCGGCCTGGGATTGCCTGCCTTACGACCGTGTCTCTCCGCATGCCGGCGTGCTGGCCCAGCGCATGACCACGCTGTCGCGGCTTGCCCATGTGGAAGCGCGCGACAAGCCTTCGGTGGTACTGACCACGGTCAACGCCATTTTGCAGCGGGTGCCGCCGCGCGATCTCGTGGCCGGGCAATCGCTGTCGGCCGCGCCTGGCAATGTGCTCGGGATGGATCGGGTCGCAAGCTGGCTCGAACTCAACGGCTATGCGCGCGCCTCGACCGTGCGCGAGCCCGGCGACTACGCCCAGCGCGGCGGTATCCTCGACCTGTTTGCGCCGGGGATGGCCGAGCCGGTGCGGCTTGATTTCTTCGGCGACCAGATCGAGACCATCCGCGCCTTCGATCCGGAGACGCAGCGCACGCAATATGATTTGCGTCAGCTCGATCTCGTGCCGGTGTCTGAATTCCAGCTTACGACCGACACGATCCGCCGTTTTAGGCTTGGCTATGTCGAAGCCTTCGGCGCGGCGACGCGCGACGACCAGCTCTATGAGGCGGTCAGCGAAGGCCGCCGCTATCCCGGCATGGAGCATTGGCTGCCGCTGTTTCATCAACGCATGGACACGCTGCTCGATTATCTCGGCAATACGCCGATTGGACTCGAGCCGCTGGCCGATGACGCAGCGCATGAGCGCATCGGCCAGATCGTCGAATATTACGAAGCGCGGCAGAATGCGCCGGCGGGCTCGGGCGGTGTGCCGTACAAGCCGCTGCCGCCGGACAGGCTGTATCTGACCGAAAGCGAATGGAAGCAGCGGCTGGATCGCTCGAAGGTTGCGCGGCTGACGCCTTTCGCCGTTCCCGACGTGGATGCCGTCGATATCGGCACCAAGCAAGGCCACAATTTCAGTGCCGAGCGCGCCGAACAGGATGCCAACGTGTTCGACGCGGTGACGCGTCATGTCGCCGGGTTACAGCGTAGCGGCAAGAGCGTCGTGATCGCGCTGTGGAGCGAAGGCGCCCGCGAGCGCATGAGCCATGTGCTGCGCGACCACGGGCTCGCCAATCTCGCCAATGTCTTGTCCTGGCAAGATGCGCTGTCGCGCCCGAAAACCGAGGTCGCGCTGTCGGTGCTGGGTCTGGAATCCGGCTTCGAAAGCGCGCAAGCCTCGATCGTCAGCGAGCAGGATATTCTCGGCGACCGGCTGGTACGTCCACGGCGGGCCTCGCGACGCGCCGAGAATTTCATCGCGGAAGCCACGAGCCTCTCGGCTGGCGATCTTGTGGTGCATGTCGATCACGGCATCGGGCGCTTCGTCGGCTTGCAGACGGTGGAAGCAGCCGGCGCACCGCATGACTGCCTCGAACTGCATTACGCCGGCGATACCAAGCTCTATCTGCCGGTCGAGAATATCGACCTGTTGTCGCGCTACGGCTCCGAAGACCTCGAAGTAGAACTTGATCGGCTCGGCGGCAGCGGATGGCAGACGCGCAAAGCGCGGATGAAGAACCGCATCCGCGAAATCGCCCATGAGCTGATGAAGGTTGCGGCCGAACGCAAACTGCGCGAAGCGGCGAAGCTTGTTGTCGCGCCCGGCATGTATGACGAGTTCTGCGCGAGTTTCCCCTATGAGGAGACCGAAGATCAGCAGGCCGCGATCGACGCTGCGCTCGAAGACCTCGGCTCCGGCCGGCCGATGGATCGTCTGGTTTGCGGCGATGTCGGCTTCGGCAAGACCGAAGTCGCGCTGCGCGCCGCCTTTGTCGCGGCCATGAGCGGCAAGCAGGTCGCGGTCGTGGTGCCGACCACGCTGCTCGCGCGTCAGCATTTCAAGACCTTCACCGATCGCTTTCACGGCTTTCCGGTCAAGATCGGGCAGGCCTCGCGGCTTGTGACCTCCGCCGATCTCGCAAAGACCCGCAAAGACCTCTCCGACGGCACGCTCGACATCGTGGTCGGCACCCACGCGCTGCTTGGCAAGAACGTGAAGTTCAACGACCTGGCGCTGGTGATCGTGGACGAGGAACAGCATTTCGGCGTGGCTCACAAGGAGAAGCTGAAGACGCTGCGCGCCGAAGTGCACATGCTGACGCTTACCGCAACCCCGATACCGCGCACCTTGCAGCTTGCGCTGACTGGCGTGCGCGACCTGTCGCTGATCGCGTCGCCGCCGGTCGATAGGCTCGCGGTACGCACCTTCGTTTCGCCGTTCGATCCGATCGTGGTGCGCGAAGCGATTTTGCGCGAGCGTTATCGCGGGGGACAATCCTTCTACGTCTGCCCGCGCATCGAGGATCTCGCGGGCGCCAAGGATTTCTTCGACAAGACCGTACCGGAGGTGAAGGTGGCGGTCGCGCACGGCCAGATGCCGTCAACTGCGCTGGAAGACATCATGTCGGCCTTCTATGACGGCAAATACGACGTGCTGCTCTCGACCACCATCATCGAATCCGGCCTCGACATACCGACTGCCAATACCCTGATCGTGCATCGCGCCGACCGTTTCGGCCTCGCACAGCTCTACCAATTGCGCGGCCGGGTGGGGCGAGCGAAAATGCGCGCCTATGCCCTGTTCACGCTGCCGACGGAGCGCCGCATCACCGCGCAGGCCGAGCGGCGGCTGAAGGTGCTGCAATCGCTGGATACGCTCGGCGCGGGCTTCCAGCTTGCTTCGCACGATCTCGATATCCGCGGCGCCGGCAATCTCCTCGGCGAGGAACAGTCCGGGCATATCAAGGAAGTCGGCTTCGAACTTTATCAGCAGATGCTGGAAGAGGCGGTGACTTCGCTGAAAGCGGGCATCACCGAGCCGGTGGCCGATCAATGGTCGCCGCAGATTTCGGTCGGCACGCCGGTGCTCATTCCGGAGGAATATGTCGCCGACCTGTCGGTGCGGCTCGGCTTGTATCGGCGCGTTGCGACGGTGGAAGACGAGCAGGAGATCGAGTCTTTCGGCGCCGAACTGGTCGACCGGTTCGGTCCGCTGCCGGAGGAGGTCAAGCATCTGTTGCAGATCGTGGCGATCAAGCTCTTGTGCCGGAGGGCAAATGTCGAACGCATCGACACCGGTACCAAGGGCGCGGTGCTGTCGTTCCGCGACAACACGTTCGCCAATCCGGAAGGATTGCTGCGCTACATCGCCAGGCAGGCGCCGATTGCCAAAGTGCGGCCGGACATGAAGGTCGTATTTCTGGAGGACTGGGAAAAGCCGCAGCAGCGGCTTTCCGGGACGACCGCGATCCTGCGCAATCTGGTGAAGATCGCGGAGACCGCGAAGGCGGCTTAACTCGCCGCCTTCTTCACTTTCTCACCCGCCGCTTTGCGGATCACGCCGGCGAGCTGCTCGGCCGCCTGCGCTCCCGACACCGCATAGGCATCGTCGAAGATGAAGAAAGGCACGCCCTGGATGCCGGCGGATTTCGCCTGTTCGACCTGCTGCGAGACCAGCGCGAGGTCGGCATCGCTGTCGAGTTTCCTGGCTACGTCCGCGGCATCGAGCCCGATATCGGAAGCTGCCTTCACCAATACGTTCTTGTCGGACAGGTCGGCGCCCTCGGAGAAATAAAGCTCCATCAGCCGCTGCTTCATCTGTGGCCCTTGGCCGATTTGGTCGGCCCAATGGATCAGGCGATGGCTGTCGGTGGTGTTGGGCTGCCGGTTGACCTTGTCGATCGCGTAGGTGAGCCCCTCCTGCGCCGCCGCGGCGGACACCCGCCCAGCGATATCCTTGTAACGCTCGGGCGAGCCGAATTTCTTGGTCAGATATTCGTTGCGCGAGATGCCTTGCGGCGGAATCCAGTCATTGAGGAAATAGGGATGATAATGCACCTCGACCGGCACATCCGGTGCGAGCGCGATCGCCTGTTCGAGGCGGCGCTTGCCGATGAAGCACCACGGGCAAACGACATCGGAGACGACGTCGATGCGGACCTTGTCCTGAAAATCCTTGTTCGAATTGTCGGGCATCTGGATTTCTCCTGCCCCCGCCATGTAGGACGGAAGCTATTCCGCCGCAACCTTGGCCACCGTGATCCGTTCGAGCAGCGACGACACGCTGTCGGCCGGTTTGAGGCCGGTTAGCGTAAGCCTGGGCGCTGCCGGTGCCCGGCCGCGATCCGGATGCAGCATGGTGTATCGGAGCACGCTGGCAAGGCGGCGCGCCACCACCTGCGCGTGTTTCAGGTCGGTCTCGGCAAAGGCGATCAGGATCGAGCCGTCATGGTCGAGGCAGGCGAAGTCGGCGCCGCGCACAAGTTTGCTGACCAGGCGGGCGGCATCGTTGCGGGCACGCATGTCGAAACGCGGATCGAAGCCGAAGCGTGCGACCGAAAGGCCATCGCCACGCGTGCCGCTATCCCGCATCACCCGCGTCAATTCGGACAGGAAGGCCGGCTGGCAAAGCAACCCGGTGGAAGGATCGACGATGCCGGCCTTGTCGAAGGCATGCAGGGCGCGGCGCAAGCGTCCCTCGAAAGCGTGAAGGCGGATCAGCGGCAGCACGCGCGCCATCAGGCCCGGTGCATCGCTGGCAAATACGATATGGGGCAGCCGCTTCGCGTCGATGGTGAGCCTGTGACCCAGCACGCCGACCGGCAGGTCGCGGAAGCGCGAATCTTCGGCCAGAACCGTGAGCATGGCTTCGACACTACGCGGGTCGAAGCCGTCGCCGATCACGAGACCATCGGCATCGCGCGACTTCAGATAACGGGCCGCGACCTCGATCGTAAGCACGCCGATCAGTCCGGTCTGCTGGCCGAGGCCAACCGAGAGAAGCGGATAGGACCGGCCGCGGCCGGCAAGGATCACGGTCGCATCTCCAAGCGGATCGTTATCAGGCACCGGCGGCATCGGCTGGCCCGCGGCCTTCGCAGTCTCGGCGCGACGGAGCAGGGCTGCATGCAGCGCCCGCACGCGCAAGGCGGATGCGATCCGGGCCGCGACCGCCTGTGGATCGGAGCCATGCGGCATTGCAAGCAACTCCCGATAGGCGGGTGCGGCATGCCCCGCGCAGGCAACGACCGGCACGATAGGAGTTCTGCGGGTGATTTCCCGGGTCAGCCATCCCGCAAGACCGTCATCGGCTGCCGCTTGCGCATCCGCAAGTACGATAGCGGACGGATGTGCCGCGGTGATGGCAGCCGCAGCATCGGCACAACTCGATTCGATAACCGGAAGGGCGCCTGCGGCCGAAATCGCGTCGATCAATGCGGAGGATTGTTGCTCGCCAATGACGACGATCGGGCCTTGCAGCGACATGAAGCCTCAGTCCGCCAATGTAAGAGGCGAGTACCGATAGACTTCCGTCATTAACGTCCAGTCAACGCCTGCACGAGAATTGCTCAGGATCGCGGCGGTTCGTCGCGAAAGGCGCCCGAGACCAACGGATTGACGCCGAAATCCCGCAACCTTGCGCGTAGCGCGACAGGATCGGCGGCGTGTCCCGCGAGCCGATGTCCGGTCAGGCTGTGCGGCAAGGCTGCAATCAGGCTGTCCTCGTCGATCATGCCGATCGCGTGCTGCAGATCGCGCATTGCGAAGCGATAGCCGCCAACATTGGCGAAAGCTGACGGCGCCGCCGTCACCGCGATCGCATCCTGGTCCGGTAATTTCATGCAAGCATAGCCGGTGTCGGTATCGGGTGCTGCCGCAAGCGCGCCGCGGACGCCAAGCGTGCCGGCGCTGGTGACAAAAGCTTGCGCGATATCGCCGTCGCTATCGGAGGACCGAATCCGCAGCGGCCACGGCGCCGTATCGCCGTCCGCCGGTCGCAAGGCCGAGAGCAGGGCGAGTTCGCCAAATGCCGCCACATCGACGAGCGGAAGGTCGGTCAGCGGCCAGGTTGCTGCCGCGGCGAGCCGCTCGGGCGAACGGCATATCGAGATCACGGCTCGCAAGCCGTGTGCGCTCGAAATAAATATCTCGGCCAAGCGCAAGGCCACCGCATCGGGTACCACCAGAATGTCACAGCCTTCGATCTGGCGCGACAGGATTTCGGGCGCGATCGGAAGATGGAATTCGAGCCGCCCGGCGCTCATCAGCCAAGGGAGCAGGGATGCCGACAGCCCGGCATAGGACGAGATCGGAACGGTCGAAAGGATGGCGGCGCCCCTACTGACGCCGGCCTGGCTTCCGACCAGCAACCCGGCTGAAAGCAGCTGCACCGCATCGCGCTCGACCGGCACGGGGCCGTCCGTTCCCATATCGAAAGTGATTGCCGCAATATCCGGGAACGTCTCGATACGATCCGCCGTCTCCGTCGTGTCCGCGATCTCGTCGATCGCGACAATGCCATCGGGCAGGCCGCGACCGAAACCGCAGACGGCGCGGATCGGGAACAACTCGGCTGCAACATCGAGCGCGAGCTGGCCGTGATCGAAATCGCCGACCCGGCCGCAACAGATGATCGCCTTGGCATGCGCGCGCGACAAAGCCGCAACGCATTCTGCACGACGCCACAGCAACGGCACCATCGCCGGCACCATCCCGGCACGCGCGACGGCAAGGAAGGCGATGACGCTGTCGGCATTGTTCGGCAACTGGATCGCGACAACGCCGCCTTCGGGAATCCCGAATTGTCGCAACAGGCCTGCCAGCGAACCGATCATGCCGTCGGCTTTGGCATAGCTCAGGCGACGCGGCGGGTTGCCGGTGATGGCTTCGCTGTTCGGTGGGTCGAGCAGCGCGATAGCATCCGGATCGCGCGCGACGTTGGCGCGGAACAACGCATCCAGAGCATTGCTGCGCTCTAACGCTTTGCCGCCATCCATCATGCGCTCACGGCGCTCCGGGCTTTCGCCACCAGGCCTCCGGCAGATAGCCGAATAGCGGTGTCGTCTTCGGATATTCGATCGAAGTCCAACGGGCCACCCATTGGTCCGGCAAATGAAACAGCGGGACCACGTAGAACCCCGATATCAACAGGCGATCGAGTGCGCGCACCGCGGAAACGAATTCCTCGCGCTCCCGCGCACGCAGCAGTTCCGAAATCATGAAGTCGATGGCCTTGCTCTTGACGCCCATGTAGTTTCGCGTGCCATCGATGTCGGCTGCGGCGGCGCCCCAATAGAAAGTCTGCTCGTTGCCGGGCGAGAGCGACTCGTCCCATCGATAGGGCAGCATATCGAAATCATAGGAAATCTTGCGGCGGTCGAATTGCACGGCATCGACGACGCGGATCGAGGCCACAATGCCGACCCGCTTCAGATCGCGCGCGAAAGCGATGCCGAGCCGCTCCTGGTCGCGCGATGTGACGAGAATCTCAAAAGTCAGCTTCTCGCCGGTACCGCGCTTGCGCAACAACGTGCCCTGGAGTTCGTAGCCGGCCGCCGCGAACAAGCCGAGCGCCTTCTTCAATACCTCGCGATCGCGTCCGGAGCCGTCGCTCTGGGAGGGCTTGTAGATGCCTTCCATCACGTCGGCGCGCACCGCGCCCGGAAAGTCTTTCAGCCACGACCGCTCGCGTTCGTCGGCAGGACGGCCAATTGCGGACAAATAAGAGCCTTCGAAATAGCTTCCGGTCCGCTTCTGCAAACCGAAGAAGAAATTCTTGTTGATCCATTCGAAATCGAACAGCATCGCAATCGCCTCGCGCACCCGGATATCGGCAAAGACCGGACGGCGGGTGTTGAAGACCAGTGCATTCATGCCTTTCGGCAGGCCGGTAGGAAATACATCCTTGACGTAGCGCCCGGCGCGAAATGCCGGCGTGTCGTAGCCGGTCTGCCAGCGCGTCGGATCGGTCTCCGCGCGCACGTCATAGAGGCCCTTCTTGAACGCCTCGAAATAGGAATTGTCGTCGCGATAGAAGTCGAACTTGATCTCGTCGAAATTCCACAGGCCTTTGTTGATCGGAAGTCGCGCGCCCCAATAATCCGGATTGCGCACGAATGTCGCGGAGCGGCCGGCATCGACATGCTTGACGATGTAGGGTCCGCTGCCGACCGGCGGAGTGAAGGTGGTTTCCTCGAAATGCTCGACGACGATCGCGTGTTTCGCGAGCACCGGCATCAGTCCGAGGATCAGCAGCAATTCGCGATCGGCGCCGCCGCCGAAATCGAAACGTACCGAGCGCGGGCCGGTGATCTCGGCGCGCTTCACCTTGGAATAATAAGTGCGAAGGTTGGGCCGGCCCTTGTCGCGCAGAAGCTGCCAGGTGAACACGACATCTTCCGGCGTCACCGGCTTGCCATCGGAGAAGCGTGCCAGCGGATTGAGATTGAAGGTGACGTAGGAACGCTCGTCGTCGGTCTCGAGGGTTTCCGCCAACAAACCGTAGAGCGTGAACGGCTCGTCATAGCCGCGTGCCATCAGCCCTTCGATCACATGGCCGCGGATCGAGGGCAAAGGCAGACCGCGCACGATCAGTGGGTTCAGGCTGTCGAAGGTGCCAAGTACACCCTGAACAAGCCGACCGCCTTTGGGAGCATCGGGATTCACATAGGGCATCGCCTGGAAGGAGGGCGGCATTGCAGGCTGGCCGTGCATGGCGATCGCATGGCGAGGTTCGCCAGCGGACGCGCCCGGCGCGACGGCGCTCAGGGCAAGTGCTGCCAGCACGAGCCGAATCCCTGCGATGGCGGACCCGGCCTCGGCCTTCGCCCTGGAATCAGTCCGGAGAATGGATATCTTCGCAACAGCCACGATGTGAAAGGGTCCGATTCGCTCAACTGAGCGACCCATATAGTCACGTTCCCGGTTGCTTCGCCCATCCCAACCGGCGTCCGGCAATTTTGCTCAGGATGGCGGCAATTTTTTAGCTTCATGCCGCGGGGGATTTCGGCTATCAGGCCGTTGCCCGGCGTCACGCTGTCGCCTTTTTTGGCGGTGAGACCAGCGCCGTGGCCGCCGTCAGGCCCATTGCGCCTTTTCACCGGCGCCAAAGAGGAAAACTAAGACATGACTTTCCGGACTGCGTCTGCACCGGCCCGGCCGGTGGGCCGGACGCTCGCAACGCTTGCCGCCGCCGCCGCGCTGTCGAACTCTTGGTTTCGCGGCCGCCTTTGCGCAGCAACAGCCGGCTCCGGCTCCGAAGGCGGCGCCCAAGGCGGCCCCGAAGGCCCAAGCGCCCGCCGCTGCTCCGGCCGCGCCAGCCGCACCCGCGCAACAGGGCGCCGCGAATTCGCCGGAGGCACAGGTGCCGCCGCTGATTTATTCGCCCTGGACCAAGATCTGTGGAAAAGGCCCGGAAGCGGGTTCCAAGCAAGTTTGCCAGACCGGAAAGGACGGCCGCCTCGAGTCCGGCATGCCGGTCGTCGCTGCGGTCGTGATCGAGATGGAAGGCGAAACCAAGAAGGTGCTCCAGGTCACGCTGCCGCCGGGTGTGCTGCTTCCACGTGGCACCCGCGTCGTGATCGATCGGGACGAGCCTTCCGCAATCATCGGTTCGTTCCTGGTATGCGCCAATGGCGGCTGCATTGCCCAGCTGGAAGCCACGGCGGAAACGGTGGCAAAGCTCAAGAAGGGCCAGAACCTGTTCGTGCAGGCCTACAACATGGCGCAGAACGTTATGACGCTTTCGTTGCCGCTCGGCGATTTCGCCAAGGCCTATGATGGCCCGGCGACCGACCCGAAGGACCTCGAGGAAAAGAACAAGAAGCTGCAGGACGAGTTGCAGCGCCGCGCCAACGAGCAGCGCCAGAAGCTCGAACAGCAGGCGCCGGGCAAGACTCAATAATATCATCCTGCGAACGTCAGGTTGTGTTGCGCCGCCGGGAGCCTTAGCTTCCGGCGGCGTTTGCGTTCCGGCCGCCGCGCAGCCTTGGCGGCCGGTTTTTCGGGAGCAAGAGAATGGGTTGCGGAATCTGCTGGATCGGACCGCTGGTCCAAAGCGGACGGGCGCTGTGGTCGGTGGCGCTCCTGTCAATTTGTGTGGCTGCGCCCGCATTCGCACAGCAAAAGGCGCAGCCGAAATCGGCACCGCCGCAAAGCCAGCCGGCACCTGCAGAAGCCGCTCCGGCCGCACCCGCGGTCCAGGCGCCGCCGCCGCTGACCTATTCCAGATGGACCAAGCTCTGTGAGAGGAATGCCGAAACCAAGTCGCGACTGATGTGCCGCACCGGCCGCGACGGACGTCTCGACAGCGGCGTGCCTCTGGTTGCCGCGGTCCTTATCGAGGTTGAGGGCGAGCCGAAGAAAGTATTGCAGGTGACGTTGCCGGCCGGGGTGATGCTGCCGCGAGGCACCCGTGTGATGATCGACAATGACGAACAATTCGCGCAGGTAGCGCCGTTCACGGTGTGCACCAATAGCGGTTGCATCGCCCAACTCGAATCCGATGTGAATGGCGTCGCGCGCCTGAAGAAGGGCCAGATGCTCTACATGCAGGCCTTCAGCATGCAGCAGGACGTCATGACGCTTTCGATACCGCTTGCGGAATTCGCGCAGGCCTATGATGGACCGCCCGCCGACCCGAAGCAGATTGAAGAGCAGAACAAGAAGCTGATCGAGGAATTGCAGAAGCGAGCAAATCAGCAGCCGACACCCGCAAAGCCGCGCTGAGCTTCGCCAAGTCTTCGCGGCGGTCCAGGCAATCGGCGAGATGCTGTCCTAGTTCGGCTGAATGCCGATGGACTTTGTCACCTTCTCGAGAAATTCGGATTCCGCACAAATCGCCTTGCTCACCTCGTCGGGGCTTTTGGTGCTGAACGTCATCCCGTTATTCTTCTCGAATAGCGATCGAATATCTTCGCGGGCAAGAACCTTCTCGGTTGCCTGATGCAGACGCGTGCGGATGGCGTCCGGCAGCCCGGGCGGCGCAATGATCGTGGACCAGGTCGCTACCTTCTGGAAATTCGGCAGCGTGTCGTTAATCGAGGGAATTCCCGGCAATTCCTTTAGCGGAGCTTTGCCGAGCACGGCGAGCGCAGTGAGCTTGTTGTCGGTGATTTGCGGCGCCAGCGTGCCAAGCGTCGAGAACGCCATGTCGAGGCGGCCGGTGATCAGATCCGGGATGAAAACGGCTGCACCCTTGTAGGGCACGTGAATGATATCCGTGTTCGACTCTTTCTTGAAGATTTCGGCGTCGAGATGCATGACGGAACCGATGCCTGCTGAGCCGAAGGACATCTTTCCGGGATTGCGCTTGGCATGTTCGATCAGCTCAACCACGGTCTTGATGCCGAGGCCAGGATAGACCGCGAGCAACATCGGCAACTCGTGTATCGAACTGACCGCGCTGAAATCCTTGCAGACGTCGAAATTGGCATCCTTGATGACATAGCGCGTTGCCAGCACGCTGGCCGGCGCCATCAGCAAGGTATAGCCGTCCGGCGCCGCACGTTTCACGGCCTCGGCGGCCACGGCACCATTCGCGCCCGGACGATTCTCGATCACGATCGGCTGTCCAAGTTCGGCTTCGAGAGCCGGCACCATCGCGCGGATGAATACGTCGGCTGCGCCGGGCGCAAAAGGAACCACGATTTGCACAGGCTTGGTCGGATAGCTCTGGGCGGATGCGGACGATGCGAGCGCGAGAGAGCCCGCAACCGAAAACACCACGCGCAATATCCGCATTTCGAGGCCGTCAAATCGAGAAGATATCGGAAGCATTCTCATTCGTTCCTCCCGGCGGCGGCTTGTGGCGCCGCGCGATTTCTTTGTCACTTCATAGGCACAACATGCTGGTCGATCGCACCAAAGATACTATTGCCTTCGGTGTCCAGCATCTCAATGCGGACGCGATCGCCGACTTTCATCCACGGCGACACCGCCGCGCCGGTCTCGATGATTTCGATTACGCGCTTTTCCGCCAGACAACTCGATCCAACCGATCGGTCGCGGTTCGAGATTGTGCCCGAGCCGATGATGGTGCCGGGTCCAAGCCCGCGCGTCTTGGTCAAATGCGCAATCAAATCCTTGAAGCCGAACACCGCTTCGCCGCCGGCATTCGGATGTCCGAATTCCGTGCCGTTGTAGGCCGTGCGAAGCGGCAGCTGAACATGATTGCCGGTCCAGCTTGCACCCAGTTCATCGGGCGTCACTGCGACTGGCGAAAAGGCGCTCGGCGGCTTCGATTGATAGAAGCCGAATTCCTTGCTGAGTTCGCGCGGAATGAGATTGCGCAGCGAGATGTCGTTGCAGATCATGACGAGCTTGATGTGCTCGCCTGCCGCTGCCGCGGATGTTCGCAGCGGAACGGCATCGGTCACGACCGAAATCTCGGCTTCGAAATCGAGTCCCCAGTCATCCGAGCCGAGCGGAATCGGATCGCGCGGACCGAGCAGTTCGTCGGAGCAGCCTTGATATACAAATGGCTCCTCGTAGAACATCGGCGATACCGGAATTTTGCGCCAAGCCGACATCAGTTCCATGTGGGACGTATAAAGGCTGCCGTCGACAAACTGATAAGCGCGGGGCAGCGGAGCCGCAGCCTGCGCCGTATCGAACGGCTTTGCGTCCTTGCGAGAGCCGGCATTGAGTGCGCGAAACACTTCATCAAGCTTCGGCGACACGCTCTTCCAGTCGTCAAGCGCGGCTTGCAATGTCCGTGCGATGTCCGGCACGGATACGCAGGTGGAAAGATCGCGCGACACTACGACCAGCGACCCGTCGCGCGTTCCATTCTTTAGTGAAGCAAGTTTCATATCGATTGACTCTCATTGCCGACGCCATCGATGAGCCGTCTAGAGGTATCCCAACCGCCACGAGGCCTTGCGCATTCTTCGCCGAAAGGTTGGCTTGCTGCAAGCCATGAGCCCGCCATCACGTGCCACGTCCGCCGCTTCGGAAGTGCATCCTAAATCGAACGGGGAACCTAGTTGATTGTAAGATCGCGCGGTCGATAAGCGCCCTTGTCGTCCTTGACGAAGACCTGGGCGACCTGCGGGTGGCGGACCGGCTCGGCCGAATTGTCGGCGAGCAGGTTCTGCTCGGAGACATAGGCGACATATTCGGTATCGGCGTTCTCGGCGAACAGGTGATAGAACGGCTGGTCCTTGTGCGGACGCACTTCTTCGGGGATCGACAGCCACCATTCCTCGGTATTGCTGAAGGTTGGATCGATATCGAAAACCACGCCCCGGAACGAAAAAATCCGGTGCTTCACAACCTGGCCGATCCGGTACTTGGCGACGCGCGCCTGGAAATCCTGTTTCGTCATCGTGTGCGATAGATAGTCTTCCTCGCCGCCCACGCCAATGGCTCAGATTCCTTGATACAAGGTCCTGAATCCAACCTCCTGGATCAAAGTCCGTAGCGGGCGGCGAGGTCCGGGTCCTTGCTCGAAACGAGTTTGGCGAGGTCGACCACTACCTTGGCTTGTTTCCAAGTTGCGTCGTCCTGCATCTTGCCGTCGATCATGACGGCGCCGGTGCCGTCCGGCATGGCATCGATGATCTTCTTGGCGAAGGCAACTTCGGCCGGGTCGGGCGAGAAGACGCGCTTGGCGATGGCGACCTGGGTCGGATGCAGCGACCAGGCGCCGGCGCAGCCCATCAGGAAGGCGTTGCGGAACTGAACCTCGCAGCCCTCCAGATCTGAGAAATCGCCGAACGGGCCATAGAACGGCTTGATGCCGGCGGCGGCGCAGGCGTCCACCATCTTGCCGAGGGTGTAATGCCAAAGGTCCTGCTGAAACGATGCGCGCGGGCCGCCGCCGGGAGCAGCATCCGCCAGCACCTTGTATTCGGGATGGCCGCCGCCGACGCGGGTGGTCTTCATCGCGCGCGAGGCCGCGAGATCGGCGGGACCTAAGCTGATACCCTGCATACGGGGCGAGGAGGCCGCGATCGTCTCCACATTCATCACGCCTTCGGCGGTCTCAAGAATGGCGTGGATCAGGATCGGCTTCTTTACCGCGTGGCGGGCTTCAAGCTGCGCCAGCAACTGGTCGAGATAGTGGATGTCCCACGGGCCATCGACCTTGGGCAGCATGATCACGTCGAGCTTGTCGCCTATTGCCGCTACCAGTTCGGTGATGTCGTCCAGCACCCAGGGCGAGTTGAGCGCATTGATGCGCGTCCACAGCCCGGTCGTGCCGAAATCGGTCGCCTTTGCCATGGCGATGAAGCCGTCGCGCGCGGCCTTCTTGGCGTCTGCCGGGATCGCGTCCTCGAGATTGCCGAGGACCACGTCGACCTCACGCGCGAGCTGCGGCACC
This sequence comes from uncultured Pseudomonadota bacterium, assembly GCA_963707705.1. Classification (GTDB taxonomy): domain Bacteria; phylum Pseudomonadota; class Alphaproteobacteria; order Rhizobiales; family Xanthobacteraceae; genus Pseudorhodoplanes. The sequence continues at coordinate 30,217 of CAVPRD010000015.1, forward strand.
TTGGCGGTGACCTTCTCGATATGCGGCGGCACGAAATGGATCATGCGTTCGAGGCGGACCGGCAGGTCACGCATGGGGGCAGGGGCGCCGGCGGCCAGAGGTTTGAAGAATTGGCGTGGCAGTTTCATGCGTTGAGGATTAGAACACGCCCGCGCTCCCGCCAAGCCGCACTTTCGGGCAACAGCAATGCCAGGAGGCGGCGTTCGCCCGCTCGAACCTTCGTCTCGCAATGCTGGAAGTTCTCAACCTGGCCTTGCCCTATTTCGGGCTGATCCTTCTCGGCTACGTCTTCGGACGGGTGAAGGATATTCCCGAAGGCGGCCTCGCCTGGATGGAATTCTTCATCGTCTATGTGGCGCTGCCATGCCTGTTCTACCGGATCGTGGCCAAGACCCCGCTGGAAGAACTGGCGCGAATAAGTTTCGTGATCGGGACCACGCTCTCGACCGCGATCGCCTTTGCCTTTGCGTTTGCGATCGCATTGCTGGTCGGACGCACGAGGCCTGAGGCGACCATCGCCGGGCTTGCCGGCGGCTATGGCAATATCGGTTACATGGGTCCGGGGCTTGCGCTGTCGACGCTCGGCTCGCAGGCCGCAGCGCCGGTCGCGCTGATCTTCTGCTTCGACAGCATTTTGCTGTTCTCGCTGGTGCCGCTGCTGATGGCGCTGTTCGGCGACGAGAAGATGGGGCTGTGGCCCTCGATCCGCCTGGTGATCCGGCGCATCGTGCTCCACCCGTTCATCGTCGCGACCGCGCTCGGTGTCGCATCGGCGGCGCTGCATTTCGAGCCGCCGACGGCACTCGACCGCCTCATGCAATTTCTTCAGAACGCAGCGGCGCCGTGCGCGCTGTTCGTTCTCGGTGTCACCGTCGCCTTGCGGCCGATGCCGAAGATGACCTGGGATGTGCCGGCCATCGTACCGGTCAAGCTCATCCTCCATCCGCTGATCGTGTTCTTCGTGCTGGCCTGGTTCGGCCCCTTCACCGAAGCCTGGATCTTCGCCGCGGTGCTGATGGCCGCATTGCCGCCGGCGCTCAACGTGTTCGTGCTGGCTCGTCAGTATGACGTCTGGGTGGAAGAAGCTTCGGGATCGGTGCTGATTGGCACGATGGCATCCGTCGTCACGCTCACCGGTGTCATGTGGATGATCAAGGCCGGGATGCTGCCGGCGTCACCGTTCTAGTCTCGGCGCGCGAGCCACCCTATGCTTCTGCTTTTGGGCCAGGGGCATCCGCATGACGCAACCGCTTTCCGGCATCAAGGTTCTTGACCTGACCAATCTGCTGCCGGGCCCGCTCGCAACCCTGATGCTGGCCGAAGCGGGTGCCCAGATAATCAAGATCGAGCGGCCGGGCGGCGACGACCTGCGTTTCTATCCGCCGGAATGGCAGGGCACTGGCGCCGCATTCGGCCTGCTCAATGCCGGCAAGACCGCCATTACGCTCGATCTCAAGGCGGAGCAGGGATTGGCACAGCTCCATGCGATGCTTGAGGATGCCGACATTCTGGTCGAGCAATTCCGGCCCGGCGCGATGAAAAAGCTTGGACTGGGATACGAGACTTTGCGCAAGGATCATCCGCGCCTGATCTATTGCTCGATCACCGGTTACGGACAGAGCGGGCCGCGTGCACAGCAAGCCGGCCACGATCTGAATTATATCGGCAATACCGGCTTGCTAGGATTGGCGCCGGGACCCGCGGACCGGCCGGTGGTGCCGCCGGCCTTGATCGCAGATATCGGCGGCGGCGCCTTTCCGGCGGTGATCAACATTCTGCTGGCCCTGCGCGCGCGCGATCAGACTGGGCAGGGCTGTCATCTCGACATCGCGATGACGGATGCGATGTTCACCTTCGCGTGGCACCCACTCGCCAGCACTTGGGCGAGCGGGAAGGCGCCTGGCGCCGGGGAAGGCGAGCTTGCGGGCGGCTCACCGCGCTATAGGCTCTATCCGTCGAAAGACGGCGTTCCGATCGCCTGCGCGCCGTTGGAAGATCATTTCTGGGAGCGCTTCACGTCGATCCTCGGACTCGATACGAATGCGAGTGGAAATGCTGTCGCCGCCGCGATCGCAACACGAACCGCCGCCGAGTGGGAGCCGGTCTTCGCAAAAGCCGATTGCTGCGTAACGGTGCTGCGCTCGCTCGACGAAGCCCAGCGCGATCCGCATTTCATGGGCCGCGGATTGTTCGAGCGCGGCGTGCGTGGTGTGAATGGCGGATCCATGCCGGCGTTGCCTCTGCCGATCGCGCCGCAATTTCGGGATTCCCCGGAGCAGGAAAAAGCGGTGCCGCCGTTGCTTTAGCGGAGCGCTTCGCCCCGCATGAGGCGCGGCTGGGAGGCGCCTGGCATGACGCCCTCGCGCATGATCGCGCGCCGCAATGGCCCGACATTGCCGAGCAGATGCAGCCCGAGTCCGCGCAACGCCTGCATCGGGAGAAAGCCCGACAGCAGCGAGCGATTGAGCAGATCGACCGCCATGGTTCGGCTCATGACATCGGCCCGGCGCATGGTTTCGTAGCGCCGCATCGCTTCCGTTGCGCCCGGATCGTCGCGATGTTCGAGCGCGACTTCTGCGATCGCGGCGGCGTCGCGCAGGCCCAGATTGAGCCCCTGCGCCCCAATCGGCGGGATGCGGTGTGCGGCTTCTCCTATGAGGGCAATTCGGACGCTTGCAAAACGCTGTGCGGTCTCGGCACCAAGCGGAAAGGAGCCGCTGCCGGGCTCGACCGCGATCTTGCCGAGGCTCGAATGCGAGCGCCGTTCAAGTTCGAGATCAAGGGCTTCACGCGGCAGATTATGCATGCGTTCTGCTTCGCTCGCATCGACGACGCAGACGATGCTCGAACGCTGACCCGGCAGCGGCACCGTGGTGAAGGGGCCGTGCTCGGTATGGAATTCGGTCGAAGTGTCGCGATGCGGGCGGCTATGCGCGACGTTGTAGGTCAGGGCAATCTGTGGATAGCTCGTGCTTCGCATTTCGATGCCCGCGGCCTCGCGGCAGATCGAGTTTCTGCCGTCGGCGCCGACAGCAAGCTGTGCATGCAAGAGGTTACCGTCGGTGAGTTCGACCACGACGTGTTCTTCCGAAGCCTGCACCGAAACCGCGCTGCCTGCGAAGCGTTGCAGGTTCGGCGTGTTCTCGGCCTTGCTTTCGAGCGCCGTTACCAAATGCCGGTTCTCGATGTTCCAAGCGAAGGCATCGAGTCCGATCTCGGCGCAATCGAAGCGCGTCTCCGGCGCGCGCCAAAGTCGCGCGGTGTCGTCGACGATCCGCAAGAGCCGCATCGCCGCCGCATGGTCGCGGCACTGCTCCCAGACGCCCAGCGTCGTCAGCGCCGCCACCGAACTCGTCAGCAGCGCGGTAGTGCGATGGTCATTTCCCGTGCGAGCGCCGATCAGCGCGGTCGACAAACCGGCTTGCGCAAGTGCCAGCGCGGCAGTCAGCCCGGACGGACCGGACCCGACCACCAGCGCCTGAAACTCGTTACGCTTGCTCATCCGCTATCCTTGCGTTGTCAGTCTTGCCCCGAATGCGGGAAACGGGGCAAGCTTGCAGATATCCATCAGGCCTGATCTCAGCCATGCCGGACGCGCAGATGCGGCCAAACGACCCGCAAGGGAACCCTTCCGCGGACGAGGCGATCACGGCGATATCGCAGGTCGCCTATGGCTTCATGGGCTCGCAGGCCTTGTTCGCCGCGCTCGATCTTCGCCTATTCACGGCCCTGGAATCCGGACCCTTGGAGGCCGAGCCGCTCGCAGCGCAGATCGGTGCGGGGCTCGATCCCCTGCGTTCGCTCCTTGAGGCTTGTGTCGCGCTCGGTCTTGTCATTCGCGAAGGCGAAACCTACCGCAACAGCAAGGCTGCCTCGCGCTATCTCGTGAAAGAGGCGCGCGGCTATATGGGCGATTATTACCTGCGGCAGATCGCGGAGACGCTTTATCACCAGATGCCGGATGCCCGCGCGGCTTTGCGCGGCGAGGCGGGCGCCAATTATTCGGCCTTTCTCAACGATCCGGTGCGCACCGAAGCTTTCATTCGCGGTCAGCATGCGGGCTCGGCGGGGCCGGCTTATCTGCTGTCACGAAACCCCGAACTCGCAAACTACAAATGCCTGCTTGATCTCGGAGGCGGATCTGGCGCTTTCTCGATCGAAGCGGTGCGGCGCAACCCAAACCTCGCGGGGATCGTGTTCGACCAGCCGCAGGTCGTCACATTCGCAAAGAAATTCATCGCCGAGGAAGGCTTCGACAATCGAATCCGTTGCGTCGCTGGCGACGTGGTGAAAGATGACTGGCCGCAGGGCGGTGACTTAATTCTGCTTTCTTACATCATCAGTTCGTATCGGCCGCAGGCGGTGCAGGAAATGCTCAACCGCGCGTTCGCCTATCTTCCGAAAGGCGGCGGCATTTTCATCCATGACTTTGCGATGTATGGCGACCGGCCGGGACCACGCAACGCAGCTTTGTGGCAATTCGCCAATCTCGCGATCTCGGCGACCACCTATCCGCACCGGCAGGTTGATATTATCGCCGCCATGAACATTGCCGGCTTCGCGGATGTCAGCATGCGTCCGCACATCCCCGACATCACCTTCCTGTTTTCCGGGCGGCGGCTCTAAATGCAGGATCGGCGCCAGAGCCTGCGGGCACGGGCCAGAGAGCGCGTGAAGGCGCGGACGAAGAACGTACGTCCATTCCTGGTTCACATCTTTACCGCCTGTGGCGCTGGCTGCGCGTTGATGGCGCTGCTCGCCGCAGCCCAAGGCCGCTGGGTCGCGATGTTTGTCTGGCTTGCCGTTGCGCTCTTCATCGACGGTGTCGACGGCACGCTGGCGCGGCGATTTCGCGTGGCCGAGATATTGCCGCGCTGGTCCGGCAATTCGCTCGACCTTGTGGTCGATTTCACCACCTACGTGTTCGTGCCGGCATTTGCACTGGCGACCAGCGGACTGCTTCCGCCATTGGCTGCCATACCGCTCGCGCTCGCGATCGTCATCACCAGCGCGCTCTATTTTGCCGACGAAGAGATGAAGACGTCGGATAATTTCTTTCGCGGATTTCCCGGGCTATGGAACGCGGCCGCGTTTCATCTGTTCGTATTGAAGCTGCCTCCTTGGGCGGCGGCCTGCGTCGTCGCGGCATTGGTAATTCTGACCTTCATGCCGCTTCGGGTGCTGCATCCGTTTCGGGTCGCGCAGTTCCGAAGTCTCAATCTCGTCGCGCTCGCCGCCTGGAGCATTCTGGGTATTTACGCCGTCATCGCCAACCTTGATCCGGGCGCGATTGTCGCATGGTGTCTGGCCGCACTGGGCGTCTATTTTCTTACGATCGGTCTGGCAACCGCCGAGGACTGAGCGGAAATCATCATGCTGCAGTTACTTGCCGATCCGAGCGCCTGGGCGGCCCTGATAACACTGACGGTGCTGGAAATCGTTCTCGGCATCGACAATATCGTCTTCATCGGTGTCTTGATCGCACGCCTTCCTGCGCGGCAGGGAAAGCTCGCGCGGCGCATCGGCCTGTCACTCGCTTTCGTGTTTCGCGTCGCGCTGTTGCTGACTCTCACCTGGATCATGCGGCTGACCGCGCCGGTCTTCACCATCCTCGGCAACGAATTCTCCTGGCGTGACCTGATCCTGATTGGTGGCGGTTTGTTCCTGATTGCCAAAGGCACGAGTGAAATTCACTCCGAGGTCGAGGCGCAATACGAAGAGCCGAAACCCGGTGGCAAGCGCGCGTTCATGTTCGTGCTGGCGCAACTCGTCGTCATCGACCTCGTTTTCTCGCTCGATTCGATCATTACCGCGATCGGGCTTGCGCAGGACGTCGAGATCATGATCGTCGCGGTGCTGATCGCGATGCTGGTGATGTATTTTGCCGCCGTGCCGGTATCCGCCTTCATCCAGAAATACCCGACCACAAAGATGCTGGCGCTCTCGTTCCTGCTGCTGATCGGGGTGGCGCTGGTCGCAGACGGATTGGGCTTCCACATCCCGCGCGGCTATATCTATTTCGCGATGGCTTTTGCAGGCGCGGTCGAGGTGTTTAACGTGCTGGCGATGCGCAACCGGCGCAGGCGTCCGAAGGCATTGACAAGGAAGTGATCCCGAAATGAAGGGCGATATAGTCTTGATATGCGGCGGCGGCCGCGGCATTGGCGCCGCGACTGCAAGGCTCGCAGCGGCGCGCGGCTATGCGGTCGCGGTCAACTACAAGAGCAATGCCGAATCCGCGTCGAAGGTCGTCAAGGATATCGAAAACGGCGGCGGACGGGCGACTGCGATCCAGGGCGATATGGCGGTCGAAGCCGACATCGCGCGCTTGTTCCAGGCCGTCGATCAATTCGGCCCGCTGCGGCATCTGGTCTATTCGAGCGGAATTACAGGCAAGAATTCGCGCTTCGAGGCGGTGTCGACGCAGACGCTCCGCGAAGCGCTCGACATCAACGTGCTGGGCGCCATGCTGTGCGCGCGTGCCGCGATCCCGCGCCTTTCGACGAAGCATGGCGGGAAGGGCGGGTCGATGGTGTTCCTGTCGTCGGTGCAATCGAAGATCGGCGCGCCGGGCGAATATGTCTGGTACGCCGCCGTCAAGGGCGCGGTGGATTCGCTAGGTACCGGCCTGTCCAAGGAACTTGCCGGCGAAGGCATACGCATCAATGTAGTGGCGCCCGGTCCGATCGATACCGAAATCCACGAGCCGGGCCGGCTCGCGCGTATCGCGCCGCAGCTTCCCACCGGCCGTGTCGGCACGCCGCAGGAGGTCGCCGAAGCGATCCTGTTCCTGATCTCGGATGCCGCAAGCTATACCAGCGGGACAATCCTGACGGTCTCCGGGGCGCGCTGACGATACGCGCTTCCGCTTGCACCGGCTTTGCCACTCCCTATGATCCCGGCCGGTTTGCGGCTCGCCGAGACGAGCAGGCGCTTTAGGGAGAATGACGATGGTTGCAGCAGTCCGGGTTCATAAGCATGGCGGGCCGGAAGTGCTCACCTTCGAGGATGTCGAGGTGGCAGCCCCGTCCCAGGGGCAGATCAAGATCAAGCAGCACGCTTGTGGGGTGAATTACATCGACACCTATTTCCGCATGGGCATGTATCCGTCTCCGGTCGGCATGCCGTTCGTGTCCGGCAATGAGGGTGCGGGCGAGGTGATCGCGGTCGGGCCGGGCGTGACCGACCTCAAGGTCGGCGACCGGGTGGCCTACGTGGTCGGGCTGGGTGGCTATTCGCGCGGAGCGGCTGTTGCCGGCCGACCGGGTCGGTGAAAATTCCGGCCGCGATCTCTTACGAGCAGGCCGCGGGCATGATGCTGAAAGGCATGACGGCGCAATATCTGCTGAACCGCACCTACAAGGTTACCAAGGGCACGACGGTGCTGATGCACGCCGCGGCCGGTGGCGTCGGCCAGATCCTGTGCCAATGGGCAAACCATCTCGGCGCGAACGTGATCGGCACGGTCGGCATACAAGGAGAAAGGCGAGATCGCCAAGGCGAATGGCTGCCACCACGTGATCTATTACCGCGACGAGGATTTCGTTGCGCGCGTGAAGGAGATCACCGGCGGCAAGCTCTGCGATGTGGTTTATGACGGCATCGGCAAGACCACATTTCCGGCATCGCTCGACTGCATCCGTCCGATCGGCATGTTCGCCAGCTTCGGCTCGGCCTCGGGCCAGATCGATGCTTTCAACATCAACATCCTGCAGACCAAGGGTTCGCTGTTCGCCACTCGTCCGACGCTGAACAATTATGTCGCCAAGCGCGATGATCTCGTTGCCACCGCGAACGACCTGTTCAACGTGGTCGCAAGCGGGGCGGTCAAAATCCCGATCAACCAGAAATATCCGCTGAAGGACGCCGCGAAGGCGCATCGTGATCTGGAAGGCCGCGAGACTACGGGGTCGTCTATCCTGATCCCGTAGCGGCATGCAGCTTGCTAGTATCAAAATCCATCCGCTCGTCCCCGCGAAAGTGGGGATCCAGAAACACTGGATTCCCGCTTTCGCGGGAATGAGCGGAGATTAGCGCCGGGCGACTTTATGGACGTCTTTCTGGGGGAATGGGGCAATCTGCTGCTGCGCTGGGCTCACATGATCGTGGGCATCGGCTGGATCGGCACTTCGTTCTATTTCATCGCGCTCGACTATTCTCTGGATCAGAAAGAGCGCAGAAGTCCGGGCGTGTTCGGCACCGCCTGGCAGGTGCATGGCGGCGGCTTCTATCACGTCGAGAAGTTTACGGTCGCGCCGCCGAACCTGCCGCCGCATCTGCACTGGTTTCAGTGGGAGGCCTATCTCACCTGGGTCACGGGCCTCGGCCTGCTGATCGTCCAGTATTATTTCCACGCCAGCGCCTATCTGATCGATCCGTCGGTGATGGCGATTGAGCCCTGGCAGGCGATCGCAATTTCGATCGTGTCGCTGCTCGTCGGCTGGGTGCTCTACGACAACATCTGCAAGCTGTGGGGCGACCGCACTATCCCGCTCGCGATCTGCGGTGTTCCTGCTGATCATGCTGGCGAGCGTGCTCTACACCAAGGTGTTCTCCGGCCGCGGCTCGTTCATCCATGTCGGTGCCTTCATCGGCACTATCATGGCCTTCAACGTGTTCATGGTGATTATCCCGGGCCAGAAGATCATGGTCGGGCAATTGCTGCGCGGCGAGGAGCCGGAGGCAAAATACGGCAAGGTCGCCAAGCAGCGCTCGCTGCACAACAATTACCTGACGCTGCCCGTCCTGCTGATGATGGTGTCGCCGCATTACCCCTTCCTATCGGCGCATCCGCAGGCATGGCTGGTGGTGGCGCTGATCCTGTTCACCGGCGCACTATTCCGACATGTGCTGAACGCGATGGACATCGGCGAGCCATGGGAGAGCTACGGGTGGACCACGCCGATCGCTGCTTTCGCGCTGATTTGCGCGATCTTCCTCACTGCTCCCCGCGAGGCCGTCGATACCGGCCCGCCGGTTTCGCGACGGCGAAGTGCTGGCGCTGACCTCGAAGCATTGCATCACGTGTCATGCCAAGAAGCCGACGCATGAAAGCTTCAAGGAACCGCCCAAGAATGTTACACTTGAGACCCTTGCCGATCTCAAGCGTTTCAATCAGCTGATCATGATCCAGACCGTCCGCAACAAGGCGATGCCGCTCGGCAACCAGACCCAGATGACGCGACGAGGAGCGCGAGCAGATCGGGCGCTGGCTGCGCGCCCATTGACGATGGTCGCCGCAAGCGAAATCACAACCGAAATTGCAGGTCTTGGCGCACGCGCCGAGGCCATGCTTTCGGAACTCGCCGAGATATCGACCGAGCCGCAGCGGCTGATCCGCCTGTTTCTACGTCCCGAGCATCGCCGGCCGCCGACCTGATCGCAGGCTGGATGCGCGAGGCAGGCATGACTGTGACGGAAGACGCGCTCGGTACCGTGCGCGGACATTGGCGGCCGCGAACTCAAGCAACGGCTCCTGATCGGTTCGCATATCGACACTGTCATCGATGCGGGCAAATACGATGGCCCACTCGGCGTCGTGGTCGGAATTCTGGCGGTTCGCGAACTCGCCGCGCGCAGCATAGAGCTTCCGTTCGGTATCGATGTGCTGGCCTTCGGCGACGAGGAAGGTTCGCGCTTTCGTACCACGCTTGCGGGCTCGTCGGCCTGCGCCGGCGTCTTCGACCGCGCTTCGCTCGCCTTTCCGGATCGCAACGGCGTAACGCTTGGAGATGCGATCAAGGCGTACGGCAAGAATATCGAAGACATCGAGGCCGCCGCCTATGATCCCGCCGATGTGGCGGGTTACGTCGAAGTGCATATCGAGCAGGGTCCCGTACTGGAGGCCGAGATGCTTCCGCTCGGCGTCGTCACCGGCATTGTCGGGCAGAGCCGGATGCGGGTGGTGGTGCTGGGCGATGCCGGCCATGCCGGCACGGTGCCGATGCGCATGCGCCATGACGCGCTCGCCGGCGCGGCCGAACTGATGCTTGCGATCGAGCAGACCGCGCGTTGAGAACGAGAGTGACGGAATGGTCGCGACCGTCGGCCGCATCGAGGCCTCGCCCGGCGCGACCAATGTCATCCCCGGCCGCGTCGGGTTCTCGCTGGAATTCCGATCCTCTACCGACACGAAGCGCAAGGCCGCGATCGAGCAGATCAAGGCCGACGCGCAGCGGATGGCGGTCCGGCGGAGATTGGAATTTGCCTTCGAGCCGTTTCACGAAACCAATACGACTGCCTGCACTCCGTTCATGCAGGACATGTTTGCAGACGCGATTTCGTCGCTCGGCTATAGGCCAGTGCAGGCTGCCCTCCGGTGCCGGGCACGATGCACAGGTGATGGCGAAGCTGTGTCCGACCGCCATGCTGTTCGTGCGCTGCAAAGGCGGCATCAGTCACAATCCGGCGGAATATGCGAGCGAGGCCGATATGGGGCTTGCGATCGCGGCGCTGGCGCGCTTCATCGAGGCGCTTCGCCAGAAAAGGATCGGCATGACCGGCTTCATCGACGCCAACTTTCCGCGCGAGGTCGAGTTCCTGAAAGCGCTGGTGCGGGTGCCGTCCGACAATCCGCCGGGCGATTGCGCGCGCCATGCAGAAGAATCCGCGCGGCTCTTGGAAGGCATGGGCTTCAAGGTCGAGCGGCACAAGGTGCCCGACGATGTGGTGAAAAAGCACGGCTTGGTGTCCGCAACAAACCTTGTCGTGCGGGAGACTTTCGGCAGTGGCAAGGGACCGGTGATCGCGCATGAACGCTCATGGCGACGTGGTGCCGCCGGGGCAGGGCTGGACCCACGACCCCTACGGCGCCGAGGAAAAGGGCGGCGCCATCTATGGCCGTGGTGCGGCGGTGTCGAAGTCCGATTATGCGACCTATGCCTTCGCGTTGCTCGCGCTGAAAGACAATCCGGATGGACTCGACGGCACCGTCGAGCTGCATCTCACCTATGACGAAGAGACCGGCGGCTTCACGGGGCCGGAATGGCTGCTGAAGGAGAAGCTGACAAAACCCGATATCGCGTTTTCCGCAGGCTTCTCCTACGCGGTCGTCACCGCCCATAACGGCGTGCTGCATCTCGAAATCACCGTGCGCGGCAAGCAGGCGCATGCGGCGATGCCGGAAAGCGGAGCCGATGCACTGGAAGCCACTACCAAGGTGCTGAGTGCGATCTACAAGGAGCGCAAGCGGCTGAACCGCATCAAGTCCAAGTCACCCGGCATCGGTTCACCGAAAATTACGGTCGGGTCTGATCTCGGGCGGCATCAATACCAATGTGGTGCCGGACACAATCACCATGCGCATCGATCGCCGGCTGATCCCGGAGGAAAAAGGCACCAAGGCCGAACGCGAACTGATTGCGCTTGGTCAAGCGCGCAGGCGCCGGCAAAGGTATCAAGGTCGAATGCCGGCGCGTGATCATGGCCGAGCCGCTAAAGGCGCGGCCGGGCGTCAAGAGGATCGTCGAAATCCTTCAGCGCCACGCCAAACGCGAACTAAAGGTTTCGATCAAGGAAATGGGTGTGCCGCTCTACACCGATGCGCGTCACTACAGTGCTGCGGGGATTCCAACGGTGCTGTACGGCGCCGGTCCGCGCTCGATCCTGGAGGCGAATGCCCACAGTGCCGATGAGCATATCAAGCTGTCGGATCTGAAGGCGGCGACGAAGATTGTGGAGGCGAGCCTGCGGGATTTGTTGATGGCTTAGAAGCCTACCGCGCTGCCATACAAATCGTACTCATCAGCGCGCTCGATTTTCACCTGCGCGAATTCGCCGACGCGGAGCGGCCTGCGGCTCATCACATGCACAGCGCCATCGATGTCCGGCGCATCCGCCTTGCTGCGGCCCTTGCCGCCTTGCGGCGTCAGTTCGTCGATCAACACCTGCTGGCGCGTCCCGACTTTGCGCTTCTGTCGGCGCGCCGAGATCGCCTGCTGCTTCTTCATGAAGCGGTTCCAGCGATCCTCTTTCACTTCCCGCGGAACCGCCCCGTCGAGCGCGTTTGATGTTGCGCCGTCCACCGGCTCGTATTTGAAGCAACCGACCCGATCGAGCGCGGCCTCGTCGAGCCATTCGAGCATGAATTCAAAGTCGTCTTCGGTCTCGCCCGGGAAGCCAACGATGAAAGTCGAACGCAGCGTCAGGTCCGGACAGATTTCACGCCACTTCTTGATGCGGTCGAGGGTCCTCTCCTGTGCCGCCGGCCGCTTCATGCGCCTGAGCACATCCGGGCTGGCGTGCTGGAACGGGATGTCGAGATAGGGCAGCACCTTGCCCTCGGCCATCAGCGGGATGATCTCGTCGACATGCGGGTAGGGATAGACGTAATGCAAACGCACCCACGCGCCGAGTTCGCCAAGTTCACGCGAAAGCGAAATGAATTTCGCCTGCACGTCGCGATCCTTCCAGCGGCTGGTGGCATATTTGATATCCACGCCATAGGCCGAGGTGTCCTGCGAGATCACCAGCAATTCCTTGACGCCGGCGGTGACCAGGCGTTCGGCCTCGCGCAGCACATCGGCGGCGGGTCGCGAGACCAGGTCGCCGCGCAGCTTCGGAATGATGCAGAAAGTGCAGCGATTGTTGCAGCCTTCGGAAATCTTCAAATAGGCGTAGTGCCGGGGTGTGAGCTTCAGACCCTGCGGCGGGACCAGGTCGACGAACGGCTCGTGCATCGGCGGCAGCGCGCGGTGAACCGCTTCGATTACGCTCTCGTATTGCTGGGGACCCGTGACCGCGAGCACGTTCGGATATTGGCTCGTGATCTTCTCCGGCTCCGCGCCCATGCAGCCCGTGACGATGACCTTGCCGTTATCCTTTAATGCCTCGCCGATGGCGGCCAGCGATTCCGCCTGCGCGCTGTCGAGGAAGCCGCAGGTGTTGACGATCGCGATATCGGAGCCGGCGTGACCGCGCGAAAGCTCATAGCCCTCCGCGCGCAGCCGCGTGATGATGCGCTCGGAATCGACGAGCGCCTTCGGACAGCCGAGGGAAACGAATGAAATGCGCGGTGCTGCGGTCATGGCTCGATCGGGGAGCGGAAGCCGCGGCGTTAGGGCAGGCGGGGGGACGGGTCAACCGCTAATTCGAAAGTGTTGAAACGGCGCGCAAGTCCGAGCGCGAAAACCCGCCCAATTGCGCCATTGCAGAGCCGATCGCCGGCACGCTAACCATGCCGCGTCTTTCAGAAAACTGACATAATTCAAGGGCTTGGCCGCAAATATCCGCAATGTTCGGAAAATTTTAAGGAAATCGGACTTTCATCCGTGATGCGCCAGTTGTGCGCGTGTTCCGCGTTGATCCGGCCTTTTGGCGGCAAGCGGCGCGTCAGGGGGCTGAACGAGCATGTTCCATTTGCCGCGTCTTGCCGTCGTCGGATTGCTGGCCACCAGCCTTTCGGCCTGCGGATCGCTGTCGACCTTTGAGGGTTTCCTGTCGCCGAATGGTGAATTCGCAGCCAAGAAACCTGCTATCGGCAAGGCTTATGTGTTCCGCGGCATGGGCGGGCGCTTCGCCTCGTTCGAGATGGATGGACTGCGCGACAAGATCGCGGCGACCGGCATCGAGGCCGAGACCTATAACCACATCAACTGGTGGGGACCGGCAGACGAGGCGATCGCGCGCTACAGGAAGAATCCGCAGCCGATCATGGCAATGGGCCATTCCGCCGGCGGCGACGCCGCGATCGACTTTGCCTGGAAGTTGAAGCGCGCCGGTGTGCCGGTGAGCCTGATCGTTGCATTCGATCCCACCCGCAAGGTCTCGAGCGTGCCCAATAACGTCGATCGCTTCATCAACATCTATCAATCGATGAATATCTTCGGCGGCGGCTATGTACGCGCATCGGAAGATTTTCGCGGCCATTTCGCGACGGTGGATCTTGTGAACTACTGGGAAGTGCTGCACGTCAACATGGTCAAGATCCGCGGCCTGCAGGACAAGATCGTGGCCAAGGTGGTTCAGATCACGACGTTGCCGGTGCAGCTCGAAGGCTCGACCGTGCCGATCCGTTACGTAATGCCGCGCGGGGAGCCGATCGAATTGTGGGATTCCGGTATCGCGATCCGGACCGAAGCCGGCGACACTGTTCGCAACCTGGCACAGCGTTACGCCATACCGGCCTGGTCGGTCGCCCAACTCAACAATGTCAATGCGAACGCCACGTTCGAGCCCGGCCAGCGCCTGATCATTCCGCGTCATCTTGAAGCGACGCCGAACATGGACGCTCCGCTGACAAGCTTTGCGCCGCCACGGCACTAAGCGGCGTTACTGCGCCTTCTTTCCCGAGGCGTTATATTGCTTGAGGAACGCGGTGAGGTCCTTGATCCGCTGCTCGTCTTTCAGACCGGCATAGATCATCTTGGTGCCGGGAATTTTCGCGCGTGGGTTCTGGATATATTCAGCGAACACGGCGTCGTCCCAGGTAATCCCGGAATTCTTGTTGGCCTCGCTGTAATTGTAGCCCTCGATCGAACCGGAATGCCGGCCAAACAATCCGTTCAGCACCGGCCCGACGCCGTTCTTGGCGGTTTCGCCAACCTGATGGCAGGCGCGGCATTGCACGAACACCTTCTCGCCCGCGGCGGCGTCCTGCGCCCGCGCCGGACAAACAAGCGCAATAAGGGTGAGCGCGGCGATCACAGTCGACTTCATGGGATTCCTCGGACGGCGGAGGGGTCAGAGCGGGATAAAACGATAGGCGGGGCCGGCGCGTTCCACGACGCCAAGCCCGGGCCAGGCGAGATGGAACCCCACCAGCGGGGTCTTGTCGCCCGCCAATTGGTCAAGAAGGGCCTTCCGGGTCAAGACCGCCCGGTCGCGATCGAAATCGCTGCCGATCCGCCATGCAGGCTGCGCAAACGAAATCGCGGTATGTGTAAGTACATCGCCGCCGATCATCAGCGATTGTCCGCCGTCGGCCACCAGGACCGACATGTGACCGGGGGTGTGGCCCGGACTTGCGACATAGCTCAAACCCGGCGCGACGGTATCGCCGGCCTTGCGGCGTTCGGTCTTGCCTTCAATCTTCGAAAGAACGCGCGCCGTGCCGATCGCCATGCCTTTGAGCCAGTCCGGCATTTTCTCCGCTGCTTGCGGATCGCGCCAGAAATCCCATTCGGGGGCCGCGATCACATAGCTTGCATTCGGAAATCGGTCGCCGTCGCCGAAATCGTCGATCGCACCCCAAAGATGATCGGCGTGAGCATGAGTGAAGACGACCTTGGTGATCTGTTCGGGCGCGATGCCGGCGGCTTCGAGGTTCTCCTGAAGCTTGCCGGCGGTCGGCTGAAAATTCGGCCCGGAGCCGGCATCGATCAGCACGATTTCCTTGCCGGTCCTGACCAGAACCGCGTTGGTCTGCGCCGGTGCGCCCTGTTCGGGCAGGCCATGAGCCTTGAACAGCGCGGCGGCTTCGGCCGGCGTGGCTTCAGGCAAGGTGAAAGAAAGCGGGACGTTGAGCACGCCGTCGCTCACCACCATCACTTCAATGCCGCCGACTTTGTGCGGAACCGGCGCTGTAGCCGCATGCGCGAGGGGCGCGTAAGGCACGAGCAGCGCTGCGCCCAGACCTTTCAGGACGGAACGGCGATGCGGCGTGAGCCGCATCGCTGACGACGACAAATCAGGCAGAAACTGCATCAAGCAAAGATGTCTACGGAGATGCCCTTGTACCAGCCCATATTCTCTTCCTGCGTCTGCTTGCGCAGGTCGGCGCTTTCACCGGTCTTGGAGACGAAGGTCTCGACCGCAAAAATCTTGCCGTCCTTCGGCTCATAGCGGCCGCCGACTTTCACCGTATCGTCGGTCTCGATCAGGCTCCAGCAGGTGTTGGTGTATCGGGCCGGGAAGACAGGCTTCTTGATCAGTTCGCCGCGGATCGTCATGGCCGCGACCTTGGCCTGGCTGTTGGCCGAGAAGCCGGACTTCGGCATGTCGCCCGGGATGCAGGCGTCACCGACGATATAGATGTTGGAATCCGAAGCCGATTGCATGTTCTCCGGCTTGATCGGGCAGAAGCCCGAGTCGTTGGCCAGCCCGGCATCGCGCGCGATCTTGCCTGCCATCTGCGCCGGGATCACGTTGACGAGCTGCGCCTTGTAATCGGCGAGCCCTGTTTTCACGGTCAGCGTTTTCGGATCGACCTCCTTCAGGCCGCCATGCATTTTCGGATCCTGCCACTCGATCATGCCGGGATAGTATTTTTCCCAGCCTTCCGCGAACAAAGCCTGTTTCGAGAAATTCGGCTTCGGATCGATGATCACGATCTTCGAATTCTTGTGACCTTTGGCCTTCAGCACATGCGCCATCATGGAGGCGCGCTCATAGGGTCCGGGCGGGCAGCGATAGGGATTGGGTGGCGTCACCATCACGATCAGCGCGCCGTCCTTCAACGCATCGAGTTGTTTCTTCAGAAGCTGCGTCTGCGGTCCAGCTTTCCAGGCATGCGGCATCTGCTCGCTTGCGGCTTCCGAATATCCCGGGACGGAATCGAACTTGATGTCGATGCCGGGAGCCAGCACGAGGCGGTCGTAATTGACCCGCGCGCCATTCGCGAGCCGCACCACTTTCTTGTCGCGGTCGATCGCAGCCGCGCTGGTGTTCGCAAATTTCACGCCGTGCTTCTTCACGAGATCGGCGTAACTGTGGGTGATCGACTTAAAATCGCGGAAGCCGCCGAGATAGAGATTGGAATGGAAGCAGGTGACAAATTGCTTCGCAGGCTCCACCAGCGTCACATCGATCGCGCCATTGGAATCCAGCGTCACATATTTCGCGGCCGTAGCGCCACCGGGACCGCCGCCGACCACAACGACTTTGGGCTTGGCCTGTGCAATGGCGGGCATGGCGAGGGACCCCGTGGCCGCGAGAGCGCCGGCGCCTCCTAGAAATTGTCTGCGATTGGAATTCATGATTTTCCTCCCTTTCGTTTTGCTGGCTGCGCTGCCGCTTTTAGGTTCCCGAAATAGGCCGCAAGTGCTGCGATTTCCTCGGGCGACAATCTGTTGGCGATCGTCTGCATGACGGGATTTTGCCGGTCCTTGTTTCGATACTCGTTCATGATTTGGACGAAGGATTCCTCCGGCCAGCCGATGATCGGTGGGATGCCGTCATATTTGCCGGACAATTGGTGGCAGGTGACGCATTCCGAGGACAGATATTGTCCGAGCGCGCGGTCGCCGGATGCATGCAGCGTTGTCGCAGGCAGTGTGAAAAGCGCCGCGAGCGCGACATCGCGCAAAGTTGCGCTGGGCGAGGGCGTCTGTCGCATCACTCGGCCTTAGGAGCTTTTCCGGATTCCGGCGTGACGTCGATCACCTGCGCCCGGCCGGTGATCTTCGCGTCTCCGGGCGCGCAATTGGTCATGCAGGGATTCTTCTTCCAGAACGCCTTTTCCGATACTTCGCGGTCATCATCGAAAAAATTATCCTCATTGGGAAGCTTGATCGTTCTAAAATTTTTGTCACTTAGCTCAAAATCTTCTGTTTTGATGATGTCATTTAGATAAAGCACGTAGGCCGTGACCGCGTAGAGCTCGTCATTGGTCAGGGTCTGCGCGGCCCCGAACGGCATCGCCCGGCGGATATAATCGATCAGCGTCGTGGCGTAGGGCCAATAGGAGCCGACCGATTTGACCGGATCGTGGGTCGCGAGCGAGCCGTTGCCGCCCGACAGGATCGGCCAGCGTCCGGCACTTTCGCCGAATTCGCCGTGGCAGCTTGCGCAGCGCTCGACGTAAAGCGGTTCGCCTTCCTTCACCGTTCCCTTGCCGACCGGAAGATTGTGCCCGTCCGGCCGGATCGCGATGTCCCAGCCGGCAACTTCTTCTGCGGTCGCCGCACGACCAATGCCGAGCTTCGCAGGTGCCGAGTGGCCAGCTTCGGGCTTGGCTTTCTTCGGCGCCGCTTCTGCCGGCGCCAAAGCAAGCAGCAGCGCAAGGCAGGCCAACAAACCCCGCTCATTCCCGCGTAAGCGGGAATCCAGTCTTCTTGGCGCCGGGTCCCTGCTTACGCGGGGGCGAACGGGAGAAAAGAAAGCGTCAAGAAATCTCGACATTCTCGACCTCGCCGTTCTTTTGCACGTGCCATGTCTGGATGCCGTTATTGTGGTAAATCGAATTGACGCCGCGGATCTTGCGCAATTCGTTCTTGCTAGGCTGCACATAACCGGTCTCGTCCATCGCGCGCGATTGCAGCAGTAATTCGCGGCCGTCCCAGTCAAATTCGAAATAGAAACGGGTCAGCGCCCGGTCGAGCACCGGCCCGTCAATCATCGCGGTGCGCCAGTTGCGGCCGCCATCGGTGGAGACATCGACGCGCGCGATCCTGCCGCGCCCGGACCATGCGATGCCGGACAGCACCGTGAATCCGGATTTGTGGTTGAGCGGCGCTTGCGGCGACGGATTGGTGATGACGGACTTGGCATCCATCACATAGGTGAAGCGGCGCGCCTTGCCGTTTTCGAGCAGGTCGGTGTATTTCGAGGTTTCCTCGCGGTGGTGCCAGGGCTGATCGCCGACCTCGATCCGCCGCAGCCATTTTACCCACATGTTGGCTTCCCAGCCGGGAATGACCGCGCGCACCGGATAGCCGTTTTCCGGATAGAGCATCTCGCCATTCATGCGATAGGCGATCAATACGTCGTCGAGGGCCTTTGCCATCGGGAGCGAACGCGTCATGGCGGCGGAGTCGCCGCCTTCCAGCAACAGCCATTTGGCATTCGGCTTTACGCCAGCTTCGTTTAATAAGGTTTTTAGCGGCACGCCGGTATACATCACGCAATGCACCATGCCGTGCGTGTATTGGCAGCCATTGAGCTGAGCACCGCGCCATTCCATTCCGGAATTCGCCGCGCATTCGCAAAAATACGGACGGTTGACTCGCGGCATGCGCTTGATGTCGTCGAGCGTGAACATCAGAGGCTTGTCGACGAGCCCGTGCAGGACCAGCCGGTAATCGGCCGGATCGACTTCGGCGATGCCGGAATGATGACGTTCGAAGCAGAGCCCGTTCGGCGTGATCGGACCGTCGAGCGCATGTAGGGGTGTGAAGGATACCGAGCTTTCGCGAGAGGCCGTGAGCCATTCCACGTCGCGCCGGATGACGTC
Organism: uncultured Pseudomonadota bacterium; assembly: GCA_963707705.1. Taxonomy (GTDB): domain Bacteria; phylum Pseudomonadota; class Alphaproteobacteria; order Rhizobiales; family Xanthobacteraceae; genus Pseudorhodoplanes. The sequence continues at coordinate 49,325 of CAVPRD010000015.1, forward strand.
CTTCTCGAAGCTGGACGGCTTGCCGTAGGGGCGGACCGCAACGCCGTCACCAAGCGAACGCGACCAGTCCGGCACGTTTGGCGGCTGGTTTGCCGGGTTGCCCTTCTGTGGCGGCATGGCATTCGCGGCACCGGCTGCGAGCGCGCCGGAAGCGGCGAGCGTGCCGCGCAGAAAGGCGCGGCGCGAGGAGCTTTGCTTTTCTCTCTGCCGGTCTCTCATTTTTCGGCTCCCCATCTATTCAAGTGCAATAATGCGTATGTTTGCATGTGTCCGGCCAAAAAAAATCAGACGCCGATCACGCGCACATTCTGAAGCTCCTTGGGAGCCACAACTTTCTTCTCAGCGATGTGCTTCATCACAACGTCCCAGATCGGCGGGCCCTCGGTGCCCTCATTCACACTTGCCCAGCCGGCGACCACATATTCGCGCGCGGGGTCAAGTGCCTTGCCGCTCTTCAGATGAGTGAGATCGGAGATACGGCTCCCGCCCGCCTTGCCGACATCGATGGTGTAGGAGAGGCCGCCGACGCGCACCATGTCGCCGCCCTGCTGATAATAAGGATCGGCGTTGAAAAGGTTGTCGGCCACGTCTTCCAGGATTTCCTTCAGCCGCGCGCCCGTCATCGTCATTCGATAGACGTTCGGATAGGTGATGGCGGTGGCGTTGTAGACATCCTCGCGCGTGATCTCCTGACCGGGCAACAATGTATTACCCCAGCGGAAGCCGGGCGACAGAGCGATCTCCGCATCGCGTCCGGACAGGAGCGCATCGCAGATCACGTCGTCCAGCGTGCCGTTGAAATTGCCGCGCCGGTACATCAGCGTGTCGGTGCGGCCGAGCGGCTCCGACAGCATCTTTTCGTGGGGCCTTCGGATGTTCGCGATCGTTGCAGCCATCTCGGGATCGGACGCGATCGCGTCGGAGAAGACCGGGATCAGCTTGAACCTGTGGCCTTTCACCTCGCCGTCGCGCACGTCGAGATCGAGGCGCGAGACGAACTTGCCGTGGCTGCCGGACGCGACCAGCAAGGTCTTTCCGACCTTCACCACGTCGGGCAGCGCATCGTGCGTATGGCCGGTGAGGATCACGTCGATGCCGGACACGCGCGAAGCGAGCTTGCGGTCGACGTCGAAGCCGTTATGCGACAGCAGCACCACGAGTTGCGCGCCCGCTTTCCGCGCCGCCTCGACATGACCGCGCAGATCGTCTTCGCGGATACCGAACGACCAGGTCGGGGTCATCCAGCGCGGATTGGCGATCGGCGTATAGGGGAACGCCTGGCCGATGACCGCGGTCTTGACGCCGCCGCGCTCGATCATGGTCCACGGTTTGAAGGCAGGCTCGTTCCATTCGGTGTCGCGCACGTTCTGCGCGAGGAACGGAAAATCCAGTTTCTCCGTGATCTCCTTGACGCGATCGGTGCCGAGCGTGAATTCCCAATGGCCGGTCATGGCATCGGGCTTCAAAAGCGCCATGCAGGCGACCATGTCGTCGCCTTTGGTCTGCAACGCGGTGTAGCTGTTCTGCCAGGTATCGCCGCCGTCGAGGACGATCGTGCGCTCGCCGCGTTCGGCGCGGATGGCTTTCAGAATGGTAGCGATGCGGTCGAGCCCGCCGAGACGGCCATAGGATTTCGCAAGCGACGAGAAATCGTCGTAGGTCAGAGAATAGGCATCCGCCGATCCGGCCGGGATATTGTAGTGATCCAGAAGCGCGCGTCCGGTGAGGTGCGGCACAAAGCCTTTGAACTCGCCGGTGCCGAGGTTGATCGACGGCTCGCGGAAATAGATCGGGCGAAGCTGAGCGTGCAGGTCGGCGATATGGACCAGCGTAACATTGCCAAGCGGTTCGAAGCGCAGAAGCTCGGCTTGTGTCAGGCGTTGTTGGGCTAGCGCCTTGGTCCAGCCGGCGGGCAGGATCGCTGCGGTTGCGGCGGCCAGCTGAACGAAGTCGCGCCGTGAGATCATGTGCGCTCCCGCACCTTAGCGAAGGCCGGTTGCGCATCCGCGACCGGCGCTATTTCCGAGCGGAATGCTTCAGAGCACCTTGATGCTGTCTTCGCCGACGATGGTCGAACCGTCGTCGTCGACCCAGGTCAGCACCACGGGTCCGGATTCGGTCGCCTTGAATTTGAACTGGATATAGGGGTTGGCGGAAACGGCCGGTTCGAAATCGGCCGAGAAGACTTCCTTGCCGTTCACCGTGGCGGTGAACTTGTTGAGGATCTTGCGCGGGATGACCTGGCCGTCGGCGCTCTTGCGCTGGCCGGTCTCCATGATGTGCGAGACGAGAGCCTTCACCTCGACCAGCTCGCCTTGCTTGGCTTCCTTCTTGTCGAGCTTGATACGGGGTCTGACGGATGCAGCAGCCATTGATGATCTCCTGAAAAAGCGGGAAGGGATGTGGCCGGCGCAGCGTCAGCCGCCGCAGCCGCCGATCGTCACCTTCACCTGCTTGCTTGCGGTGTAGAATTTGCCGTCATTGGTCTTGGCGACCGCAACGATGTTCTGCGTGTTGGCAAGCCGGATGCGGGTATTGGCTTCGGCGACGCCGCTCGCGGGCGAGAAATGGAATGTCGCAATGCCGGCATTGGGATTGCCGTCTGCGAGCACGATCACGTCGGTGATGTAATCCTTGTCGGTCATCGGGCTTTCGACCGTCACCGTGATCGGCACGGTGTTTCCGTTCTCAGCGATTTCCGGCAGGTCGAGCTTCACTTTGCCAGCGATCGGAGTGGCACCGCCGGTGAATTTCTTGGTCATCTCGTCAATATTGTTGGCGGCGAAAGCTGGCGTGATCGATTGTCCCAGCGCCGCGGCTGCGACCGCCGCGGCTCCAACCGCAAATGCCTGCCGGCGATTGATTGAAATGCTCATCCTGTTTCTCCCGAGCCTGTCGCTTCCAGATAGCGATCCAGGGGCAAACTTCAATTCTGCGCGGCGAAGTCGATGACACGGCCGGTGATTGTCGGCAAGGCCGCGCCCACTGCAACGCCTCCTCGCTGCGTCCGTTTGTAGCACGGATCATATTCACGTTGTTGAAAGTGATTACTGAATTAACCGCTTTCGCGCAACGATTTTTCTTCTTCGCAGCGCACAAACAGCAAAGCCTTCTCATGCGAATGAATGCATGTATTGTTTATTCCAAACGGCCCTTGATCTTGCAGGCCGATGCTTCGTACAGCGATGACGAGGCGCAGAAATCAAAGCGCGGGAGAGTGCCGAGTGAAGTTCCGTCCAGCATTTCTGATCGTATTGGGTTTGGCGCTGATGCCAGCGTATCTGGCCGTCGCACAGGATGCCGAGACCGAAAAGGCGATCGAGCGCTACCGCCAGATGTTGAGGGAGGATCCGTGGAGCAATCCGGGTCTTCTGGATTCGGATCGCGGCGAGGTGTTGTGGAAAACGGCGCGCGGGCCGAAGAATGTCACGCTCGAGCAATGCGATCTCGGAAAAGGTCCGGGCAAGGTCGAAGGCGCCTTTGCCGAATTACCGCGTTATTTCAAGGATGCCGACCGCGTCATGGACGTGGAGGCGCGCCTGTTATGGTGCATGGAGAAGCTGCAGGGCTTCAATCCGGCCGACCTCGCTAAGCGTCCGCATCCCGGCGGCGGCCAGCCGGTAAAGGAGCTTGGCGCGATCGCGACCTTTATCGCCAATCAGTCCTCGGGACAGAAATTCCAGGCCAAGCTCGATTCACCGCAGGAAAAAGAAGTGGTGGCGCTCGGCGAAGCCCTGTTCAACCGCCGCTCCGGGCCGTTCGATTTCTCCTGCTCGACCTGCCATGCGGCGGAGGGTTTGCGCATCCGTTTGCAGGGATTGCCGTTTCTTTCGGAGCCTAAAGAGGCCCGCAAGGTGATCGGCGAGTGGCCGGCCTATCGCGTGTCATCGACGCATGTGATGACGCTGCAGCACCGCATGTATGACTGCTATTGGCAGATGCGGATGCCGGAATTGCAACTCGGCTCCGATGTCAGCGTCGCTCTGATCGCCTATCTGGTGAAGACGGCGCAGGGCGGCGAAATATCCGCTCCCGGCCTGAAGCGCTGAGCGGAGAACGATCATGAAAAAAAGCTCTCTCGTTCTCACGATCGCAGTGCTGACTTCCGGTGCCGTGTTCGCGCAGCAGAAGCCCGTGGTTTCGCCCGACAAGGTCGATGCCGCGATCAAGGCTGCTTTTCCCGGTGCGCCCGAGCAATTCATCCCGCGTCTATCGCAGGACCAGACGATGAAGGAATGCTCGGAGAGCCACAACAATCCGGCCAAGGCGGTTGCCGACGCGATTCTGAAGCGCGAAGCCGCCAATGTCGAATATCCGGCCGACGGCAAGTTTCTGGGCGACTGGAAAAAGGGGGAGGCGCTGGCGCAGAACGGCTATGGCCTTCGCTTCACCGATTATCCGCCGGCCCGTGCCAACGGCGGCAATTGCTACGCCTGCCACCAGATATCGAAACAAGAAGTAAGCTACGGCACGCTCGGACCAAGTCTGCTGCAATATGGCAAGCTGCGAAACTTCTCCGAAGCCGATGCGAAAACGGTCTACGAGAAAATATATAACTCCCAGGCCGTGTTGCCGTGCTCGAATATGCCACGTTTCGGGGCCAATAAGGTATTGACCATCGAGCAGATCACGGATGCTGTCGCGCTCCTGATGTCCCCGGACAGCCCCGTCAACAAGGACTAATTTCTTTATCGCCGAAGGAAATCATCATGACCGATACCTCAAGGCGGAATTTCATTGGGGCGCTGGCACTTTCGGGTGCCGCGCTCGGTTCCACGCGCGTTGCCTCAGCGCCCGCCCAACTGAGCCTGTCCGACATCAAGAAGGATACCGATATCGCTTGCCTCTATCACTGCGATTTCGGTGATGTGCAGCGTTTCTCGCAGATGCTGACCAACATCAACAACCACCTCTCCGCCTACGAATTTGATCCGATGCGGGTGAAGCTTGTGATCGTCACGCACGGCGCGGGCATCAAGTACTTTCTGGCCGACCGCGCCGGTACGCCGTGGGAAAAGGATCAGATCGATGAGGATCTGTTCAAGCGATATGTTGGTCTGACCAAGTTCGGCGTTGAATGCTATCTCTGCGAGATCACCTACAAGCGCAACAACATCGATCTTGCGAAAACCCGCAACGATCCATCGCTGAAATTCGTTCCGTCGGGCGTTGCGACGGTTGCCGAATTGCAGTCCAAGGGATTTGCGTATTTGAAGGTCGGCTAGCTGTTGGCTTTGAGGAAATCGTTTAGGCTCGATTTCTCGTAAGCTTTCTCGGCCACGAACCGGAACATTGAAGCGAACGGCTTCGGCTCCATGTAGCCCTGCCAGCGCGCGACTTCGCGCTCCAACGGCTTTTTCTGTGCCAGCCCGTCAGCGTTCTCCGGGAAGAACTGGAAGGTCGGCGTGTAACGCACCCCGTATTTCTGCGCGAAGAGCTTTTCCGGCAGCCGCTGGCCATCGAAATCGGTCACCTCGCGCGAGCCGATGATATTGAGTTGCAGCACCTCGAAACGATCCTTGATGAAGGTCTCGATCGCGGGATCGGCGAGATTGATCTCGTGCATTTTTTTGCAATAGGGGCAGCCTTTCAGCTCCCAAATCACGACCAGCCGCTTGCCCTTGTCGCCGGCTTCCTTCAGGTCATCGGAAAGATCGAGCAGGCTCTCCAAAAACCAGGGCTTGGTATAGAGCCCGTCGTCGTTCAGCTTCAGCTCGGACGCTGAGGCGAGACGCGGGAAGGGCGCAAGCAGCGCCGCACCGCCTGCGATCAGACCTCTGCGGGATAGCACCAGCTTGTCCAACTCGATGACATTCATAAGCCTGCAATTATATGATCGGGTGCCCCCGTCCGCAAAGGGGCAACTAGGAAATTCGCCGTGCGCCTCGTGAAGGGCCTGCTTGTTGGAATTGCATTGATCGTCTGGGTGATGCCGGCGCTGTCGGCGGAGCTTGTCATGTATCGCCGACCCGGCTGCCCCTATTGTGCGGCCTTTGACCGCGAAATCGCCCCGGCCTATCCGAAGACCGAGATCGGCAAGAAACTGCCGCTCCGCGAAATCGATATCCACGGCGCGCCCGACAAATCGGTCAAACTCAAAAGCCGAATCCTCTACACACCGACTTTCGTTCTGGTCGAAGACGGGCAGGAGAGGGCGCGGATCGAGGGCTATCCGGGAGAATTCTTTTTTTGGCCCCGTTTGGAAAATCTTTTGCCCTGACGCGCGCTGACTTTGAAAGTTCCATCCCTTTCATATACTTGCAAGATGGCGCATGTATTGCCCGCTAACGAATAGCGGAGCGTTCGCATGGTTACCGCCCTCGCGCGCAAGCCGAAAAAGCCGGATCTCGACATCGACGAGTTGCTTCGCAACGCGCAGGTTGCGAGCGAATTTCTCAAGGCGCTCTCGCATGAGGCGCGGCTCGTTATTTTGTGCCTGCTCACCGAAGGCGAGAAATCGGTCACCGAGATCGAGCAACTGCTGAAACTCCGCCAGCCCGCGGTCTCGCAGCAACTCGCGCGGCTGCGCGCCGACGACCTGGTCGAGACCCGCCGCGACGGCAAGAACATCTATTACTCGCTGGCGCGCCCGGAAGTGCGTCAGGTGATCGAAGCCCTGCACTCTGCCTTCTGCGCACCGGATCGGCCGCGCTGACCAACACGAGCCGGCCTTAAGGACCCGGCGGGAGCTACGACATGCTTGACGATCTTCCTCTCAATCTGGTGCGGCTGGCACTGGGCTTCGGCCTCGGCGCCGCTTTCGGGTTTGTGGCGCGGCGCGGACGCTTCTGCACGCTCGGCGCGATCGAGGATTCGGTTTACGCCAACGACACGCGCAGGCTCCGCACCTGGCTGCTTGCGATCGGCGTCGCGATCGTCGGCGTGCACCTGCTTGAAGTTTTCGGAGGCCTCGATCTCACCAAGTCGATCTATGTCGGTTCGCGGCTCGAGCTCGGCGCGCTGATCCTTGGTGGTTTGATATTCGGTTTTGGCATGGCGCTGAACGGCACGTGCGGCATGGGCACGCTGCGGCAGATCGGCGGCGGCGATTTGCGTGCCGTCATCACCTTCCTCGTTATCGGCGTCACCGCGATGATGACCATGCGCGGGCTCACCGGAATCGTTCGGATCGCGGCGACCGATCCGCTTTCCGTCGATCTCGGTGCTTCGGTATCGCAGCGATTGCCGCACCTTGCAGGCATGAGCGGACAAGCTGCAACAATTGTTGCCGTTATGATCGGTGTTGCGATCGCAGCCGTCGCCTTCGCGCATCGCGGCTTTCGTGCGACTCCACGCTTCGCCGTCACCGGCATCCTGATCGGCCTGATTGTGGTCGGCGGCTGGTGGGCGACCGGCATCTTTGGCTACGACTCATTCGATACCCGCCGCATCGAGAGCTTTACCTTTGTTGGCCCGCTCGGCGAAACGCTGCTTTATTTCATGCTGTCCACCGCGCTCTCAGCCGATTTCCCAATCGGTGCCGTGGTGGGATTCATCGTCGGCGCCTATGTCGCGGCTATCACGGACGGCACCTTCCGCTGGCAGATCCCGGCGAATGTTTCCGAACTCAAGCGTCGGCTGGTCGGCGCCTTCATGATGGGGTTCGGCGGAATTACTGCGCTCGGCTGCACCATCGGGCAGGGCGTAACGGGAGTGTCCACATTGTCGGTCGGTTCGGTGATTGCGCTGGTGTCGATCGTCGCCGGTGGCCGGCTCGGATTGTGGTGGATCGTCGAGCGCGGACGTGCGTCGGCCAACCGCCCGTCTTTCGGCGCGGCAATACCGGCGACCGCCGGCAAGGCCAACCTCAATCGCGTGAGCTGTATCGAACCGTGATACAGCATCGGAGCTCATGTCGCTGCGCGGGCTAAAATTGGCCGGTCAAACCGTGGAAATGCCGCATCGCCGGTTTTGCGAGCGGCGTTGACTCCATAGCGGCGCTATCGAACAATATCCTACAAGAAGGTCGCGCCCGAACATCGGGCGTGCAGGCGCCAATTCCTCGTCAGACTTTGTCGTCACGTTGAAACGGTACAAACAAAAAGCCACGTGGGAGGATAACCATGACTGACACGACTCCGCGTCGCGGCATCGACCGTCGTACGCTTTTGAAATATTCCGCGGCCGGCAGCGCCGCGCTTGCAAGCGGCAGTGTGTTCGCGCCGGCCATCGCACAACAGAAGCCGATCAAGATCGGATTTGTTTCGCCGCAAACCGGTCCGCTTGCGGCGTTCGCCGAGGCCGACAATTTCGTGCTCGGCCAAGTCCGCGAAGCCACCAAGGGCGGCATCAAGTCGGGCAATACCACGCGGCCGATCGAAGTCATCGTCAAGGACAGCCAGTCGAATCCGAACCGCGCCGCCGAAGTCGCTAAAGAACTGATCGTCCGCGACAAGATCGACCTGATGCTGGTCGCCAACACGCCGGACACCACCAACCCGGTCGCGACCCAGTGCGAGATCGAGGAAGTTCCCTGCGTCTCCACCAATTGCCCGTGGCAACCGTATTTCATCGGCCGTCAGGCCAATCCCGGCGATCCGAAATCGTGGAAGCCGTTCAATTACACTTACCACTATTTCTGGGGACTCGAAGACGTCATCGCAGTCTTCACCAACATGTGGAGTCAGCTCGACACCAACAAGATCGTCGGCGGCCTGTTTCCGAATGACGCTGACGGCAACGCCTGGGGCGACAAGGTCGTCGGGTTGCCGCCGGCGCTCGACAAGGCCGGTTTCAAGTTGTTCGATCCTGGCCGCTATCAGAATCTCACCGACAATTTCGCGGCGCAGATCGCAGCCTTCAAGGGTGCGAATGCGCAGATTCTCACCGGTGTGGTGCTGCCGCCGGATTTCACCACCTTCTGGAAGCAATCGCTCCAGCAAGGCTTCAAACCGAAGGCGGCCTCCGTGGGCAAGGCAATCCTGTTCCCGGTCGCGGTCGAGGCGCTGGGCAAGGACGGCAACAACCTGTCATCGGAAGTCTGGTGGACGCCGAACCATCCGTTCAAGTCGTCGCTCAACGGCATGAGCGCGAAGCAGCTCGGCGATGCCTACGAGCAATATTCCAAGAAGCAATGGACCCAGCCGATCGGCTTCGTTCATTCGCTGTTCGAGGTCGGCATCGACGTGCTGAAGCGCACCGCGCAGATTGGCGACGCCAAGTCGACCGTGGATGCGATCGCCAAGACCAACATCGAGACGGTCGCCGGCCCGGTGCGATGGGATGGCAAGGGCGTGCCGCCTTTCGCCGCGAAGAACATCACCCGCACGCCGCTGGTCGGCGGCCAGTGGCGGCTCAAGGACGGCAACAAATATGACATCGTGATCACCGACAACCGGACTGCGCCGAATATCCCGGTCGGCGGCAAGATGGAGCCGATCGGCTGATCGATCGCGAGCGAATCAGGAAATAATCACGGCGGGGCCGGGGCATTGCCCGGCCCTTGTCGTTCGCCCGGCGGGATTGTGAATCGACGCGATGATGCTCCTTGAACTTCAGGGCGTTTCCAAAGCCTTCGGCTCCGTGGTCGCCGCCGACAAGGTGGATCTGACGCTGCAGGCCGGCGAAGCGCTCGGCATCATTGGGCCGAACGGCGCCGGCAAGACCACTCTGTTTAATCTGATTGCGGGCGGGGTGTCGCCGGATAACGGCCATATCCTGCTCGACGGCACCGATATCACGCGCGCGCCGACGCACAAGCGCTGCATCGCCGGCATCGGACGTTCGTACCAGGTCCCGCATCCATTCGAGAACCTGACCGTCTTCGAGAATCTGCTGGTCGGCGCGGTCTATGGCCGGGGCATGAGCGAGCGGCAGGTGATCGATATCTGCGGAAACATTCTCGAGCGCACGCAGCTTCTGCCGCGCGCCAATGTTGCGGCCGGCGCGCTGACGCTGCTGGAGCGCAAACGTTTGGAAATGGCGCGGGCGCTGGCGACCGGGCCGCGCCTCCTTCTGCTCGACGAAATCGCAGGCGGCCTGACCGAGGGCGAATGCCATGAACTGGTCGAGACCATCCAGCGCATACATGCTTCCGGCACCACCATCGTTTGGATTGAGCATATCGTGCACGCGCTTCTGGCCGTTGTCGGGCGGCTGATCGTCCTGAACTTCGGCAAGAAGATCGCGGAAGGGCATCCGCGAACGGTGATGAATTCGCCGGAGGTGCGGCAGATTTACATGGGCATCGCAGCATAATGGCGTTGCTGGAGACCCATGCGCTCAAGGCTTTCTACGGCGACTTTCAGGCGCTGTATGGCATCGACACCGAACTGTCGCCCGGCGAAACGGTCGCGATCATCGGTGCGAACGGCGCGGGAAAATCGACGTATCTGAAATCCATTGCCGGTCTGATCCGCAACAATCCCGAAGGCGTGATATTCGACGGCAACGCGATCGGTGCGATGCCGGCGGCTTCGGTGATGAAGCTCGGCATTTCGCTGGTGCCGGAGGGCAGGCGGCTGTTCCCTTCGCTCAGTGTCGAGGAAAACCTCTTGATCGGCGGCTATGGGCGTCGCGCGGCGGGGCCCTGGTCTTTGGAGGAAATCTACCGGCTGTTTCCGATCCTGCGCGAGCGCAGAAACGCTGCGAGCACGACGTTGTCCGGCGGCCAGCAGCAGATGGCGGCGATCGGCCGAGCGCTAATTTCCAATCCGCGCATTCTGCTGTGCGACGAGATCAGCCTTGGCCTGGCACCGATCGTGATCCGCGATATCTATGCGGCGCTCCCGCGCATCAAGGATAGCGGCACCAGCGTGATCGTGGTCGAGCAGGATATCGTGCAGGCCTTGCAGGTCGCCGACCGTGTCTATTGCTTCCAGGAGGGAAGACTTTCCCTGACCGGCCGGCCGCAAGAGCTGTCGCGCGAGCAGATCCACCACGCCTATTTTGGGTCCTGACATGGCAGAGTGGATCAACACCATCATTCAGGGTGTGCTGCTCGGCGGGCTCTATGCGCTGTTCGCGGCGGGGCTGTCGCTGATTTTCGGGATCATGCGGCTCGTCAATCTCGCGCATGGCGATCTGATCGTGCTAGCGGCCTTCGCGATTCTGGCGCTGAGCGCGTGGTTTGGGCTCGATCCGTTCCTTGGCACTCTTCTCGCGGTGCCGGTGATGTTCGCGTTCGGCTTCGTCCTTCAGCACGTGTTGCTCAACCGCACTCTGGGCCGGGACATCCTGCCGCCGCTGCTTGTCACCTTTGGGCTCTCGATCATGATTCAGAATGGCCTGCTGGAGGTGTTCTCGGCCGACAGCCAACTGCTTCGTTCGGCCGATCTGTCGACGGCTTCGATTTCGCTTGGCGGCGGCGTCGCGTTCGGGGTGTTGCCGCTGTTGACCTTTGGGTCGGCCGTCGCGGTGATACTCGGGCTCAATCTGCTTTTCTATCGCACGGCTCTAGGCCGCGCGTTCCGCGCCACATCGGACGATCTCGAAATCGCGCAACTCATGGGCATCGACCATCGCCGCGTGTTCGCGCTGGCGATGGGGATCGCGATGATCGTGGTCACGATCGCCGCTCTCTATCTCGGCATGCGCGCGAATTTCGACCCGACCATAGGGCCTGCGCGCCTCCTTTATGCTTTCGAGGCGGTTATTATCGGCGGCCTCGGCAGTCTGTGGGGCACGCTTGCCGGCGGCATCATCATCGGCCTGGCGCAGACCATCGGCGCTGCCATCAATCCGGAATGGCAGATATTGTCCGGACACATCGCCTTCCTGATTGTGCTCGTGCTCAAGCCGCGCGGATTGTTCCCGCGCGCCTTCGATTGAGCCACGCCATGAACACGCCGGCAGCCGAAGAGCAGACGACAGCCAAACGAATTTACCGAAGCGAAGTCGGCGGCGGCCACGGCAAATATCTTGCGCTCGCCGGCGTAGCCTTGATCGGCCTGCTGATCGTGTTGCCAACCTTTGCGAGCCGAAACGCAATCCAGGACCTGATCTTCATCTTCTACATGCTGGCGCTCGCGCAATACTGGAACCTGCTCGCGGGCTATGCCGGGCTCGTATCCGTTGGCCAACAGGCCTTTGTCGGGCTCGGTGCCTATCTCCTGTTCGCGCTCACGATTTTCTTCGATGTCGATCCGATTCTCGCGATCGTGCTCGCGGGCGCTTTCGCGGGACTGTGCGCGGTGCCGACTGCGTTCGTCGTATTCCGCTTGCGCGGCGCTTATTTCGCCATCGGCACCTGGGTGATGGCGGAGGTCTATCGTCTGGTGCTGGCGCAATCCAAACAGCTTGGGGGAGGGACCGGCACCTCGTTGCCCCCCTCCGCCACCAACGGCGTGTTTGGGATCGAATGGGTGAAGACATTTTTCGATGTGCGCACGCCGGCCGCGCGCGACATCGTAACCTATTGGATCGCGCTCGTGCTGGTCACGGGGACTATCATCGCGGTCTACTGGATCCTGCGTTCGCGGCGCGGGCTCGCACTCTCCGCCATTCGCGATTCGGAAACCGCTGCCGAAAGCGTCGGCGTCGACAATTTCCGCACCAAGTTCTGGGTCTACGTGTTTGCCGCGACCGGGACCGGCATGGTGGGCGCGCTTATCTATCTGCAGAAGGCTCGCATATCGCCGGACGCGGCGTTTTCGCTGCTCGACTGGACAGCCTATGTCGTCTTCATCGTGGTGATCGGCGGCATCGGCACCATCGAAGGACCGATCATCGGCGTGATCGTGTTCTACCTGATGCAGACCCACCTATCGAGCTACGGTACCTGGTACCTGATCCTGCTCGGTGCGCTCGCCATCGTCATTATGCTGTTCGCACCGCGCGGCATCTGGGGCTTCGTGAGCGAACGCACCGGGCTAGTCTTTTTTCCGGTACGGCGGCGACTCACCAGCAGGACCGAGTCGCTGCGGGACCAGCCTGTACAGTCGCCCGGAAAGCCTACGATTTCGGTGCAAAATTCGTCGGATACCACACCCCGATAGCGAAACCGACGTGGGCGCTTCCTCGACCGACTCGGAACCGAGGCGTACAGTTCGAGTCTCTGCAAATTGGCCGGGGATACAGACATGGAACAGATTCTCATCAATCTTGTTGCGGGAGCGCTCGGAGGCGTCGGCGCCGGCAAGGCATCGCCGCAATTCGATCTCGGCACCATTGGAAATATCATTTCCGGCGCGGTCGGCGGCGGTGTGCTCGGCCAGATCGTCACGTTGTTGCTGCCGTCGGTTATGGCGGCGGCACAGGCCGGAAATCTGAGCGTAGGCGGCATCGTTTCGCAGGTGATCGCGGGCGGAGCGGGCGGCGCAATCCTCACCGCCATCGTCGGCGCCATCAAGAACAAGGCTGCCGCCTAGTCTTTGCGGCTATCGGATCGAATCCCAACGCTGTCCGGCGCCTTCGCGCGCCGGCGCGGGAGCAATTTGGTTTGAATGTTGGCATTGCCGGATTTGCAGCATATTCAATGTGTCATCGCCTGTAATGCCGCCCAGGCGGCCTTCGAGCCGCTCGCGATGAAAAAGCGGCCATCACTGAAGTCCACACGGCAGACCAAGGCCTTTCCGCTTGCCAATGCCACACCGGCCAATCCACCGATGATCGCGCCCGCGGGGCCGGTGAGCCCGCCGGCCATTGCGCCGGCGGCAACCCCGCCAACAATACCGCCAGCGGCCAGACCGCTCATTTTGACGCTGCCATCGGCCGCGACAGTGCTGATCCGTATGATCGATGTTGCCGGCACGATTTCGAAACCGCCGCGGGACTTCAAAATCAACTCGTCGCTGACAGCAACGCTTTTGCGTTTGAAATTGCCCGACAGGATAAGGAGCTTCATTTTCCAGCTGCCCGAGACCAGAGTCGTCCTAAAACTATAACACGCGCAGCCGCGGCCGGACGATTTAAACCGAATGTAGTTGATAAGCGAGGGTTAGTTGGCTCGCGCTGTCGAGGTTCTTTCGCACTGCGGCTGCGTCCGCTAACATGCGGTGACCTAGCCGGGATGCGAGTATGCGAAACGGTGAGAGCGCTCAATACGGCGGAGTTCCAGGCTATCTAAAACGGTTGACGATCATGTCGCTCTTCGCTGCCTTTGTCGCCGTCGTCGGTGCGCTTTGGTCCGAAGATTGGCGAGCCAAGCGAGCCGGATTCTCCAGCGGAGCAGACAAAGCGGCTGCGGAAAAGTCCGGCATATCAGACCCGGGCGTCTGGAAAGCCAGGTTGGAAGCGGACCGCCAAGAACGGGACCGGCTTGCACTTGAAGAGATCACTAGGAACAAAGAGCGCGTCGAGGCGGAAAAGGCCACAAAGCGTGCAATGCAGATTAGTGTGCTGAAGACGCTGGCGGCAACCCCTGTCAAGACAGATGTCAAGATTGATACGATCGGGGCCGCGAAAGCTGCAATCGGGCTTTGGCAAGATTTTGAAAACGCTGCACGCTCAATCGAAACCGACAATCCGAATGTTGCGGAGCGCAAGATTATCGAAGGTGCCCGCGCCAAAACGAAAGCACTAAAATCGGCGACCTTTCCACGTATCCGAAAGGCATTTGAAAATTTTGCGGGTGAGAAGCTGTGGATTGACGACTACAAGATCAGTGTGTCGGGCAATCGCTCAGACGTTATATATCTTATACACCACGGCTTCGCCTTAAATCGGAACGTTCAGGCTGCGAACGAAGCCATTTATCCGACTCTGAACGAATTCAGATTTAAGCGCGCTTGCTATAGTTACGCCAAATCAACTTATGCGAACTCGGTCTGCTACCCGGTTTCGACGATCGCAGACGATCAATGACGGGTTCGTGCAGCGTTGTTGCTCGCAACGTTGAAGGCGCTCTTGAATATTTGAAGGTTCTCAGGCCACGATTGGCTCAGTGACGCGCGCGCGGAAATCCGAAAAATGGGCATCGAGACGGGAAACGAGCCGGCGTAGAATATCGGGATTTCTGCATCGGCAATTGGCGCGGCGGTCGTGTTGATCGCCGCGCCTCATTGTGCCCCTAGGAATCTTCTTCTCTATAAAGGTCTCGCGTCTTTTGGTCGCCGACCATCGGTTCGCCGCTTCGCCGGGTGCGATATTGGTTCGCGCCCCATATCAACGCGCCGAGCAGCAGTAAGGCGCCCAAGGCGTATAACAGCTCTATGCCCATGGGGCGGCTGCCGTCGTTGCTAGGCGACGCATCTGCTCGCCTCCTAAGCCGAGGTGCCTGCCCTTGTGCGGCAAGCGCGTGGGTCTAATCTCCGACAGTCTCAGTGTCCTCACTCTTGAGCGAACAGCTGGTATTGTCCGCCGCAAACGAACGCTGAGCGGCGTCAGACCTATTTTTTCTCGGACCGCCAGAATCAGCGCCCCGTCTTCCTCAATGGTCCATAGCTTGCGTCCGTCACGCATCATCGGTCTCACCCATTGGTAAGGGCTGCGCGACGCGAAGCGCGGATTCTTGCGCCTGCACATGGTTGCGCAACGTCCCGGCCGCGCTGGCAGCAAGTGCGCTCAGGTCTCGTTCGCCTGCGCGATATAGCTTCAAAATTTCGCGCGTTAAAAACTGTCGCGCCGAATCGTGCCTCGCTGAAATAGTGCGGGGGTAACTTTGATCTGCCGACATCGCCCTATCCAGGGCAGCATGAAGCAAGGAAGCATCGCTTTCTTCGAACTGGTACATGGGCGTAATTCCACATGCCAATTTTTCCGGCCACTAAACGCTGATCAAACGGATTCGGTTCCGATCTAAGCGGGCAAAGGAAACGGCCCGGGGCGGGCGGCGCCGGGCCGAGTCTTGGACCTTGTGATTGTTCCCTTCGGGGGGCCACGGGGAACGTCGGAATAATTCACTAGTCCTTCGTTCGTTCCGTATGAACTCCTCGCCGCGCTTCAAGCTTTGGCAAGCCGGTCGGGATGGTCGCCAATCATTGAAATCCTGCGCGGCTGAATGAGGATCACATTCTGATACTCGCAGTGACGCCGCTGCGAGATAACCGAAAGGGTCGGGCACTTAAATCTTAGTTTAGTGCTTGGCAACCGCGCCGCCTGATAGGCTTCGGCGCCATTTCGCCATGTTGATGCATTGCTTTCCGCTGCTGCGCGCATTTATTCGGAGTGATCCAAGATGGGAACTGTAGGCCAGTTCCTGATCGGCGGAGGCGTCAGTATTGCAAACATCGCGATCCATGCGCTGGTGATGACCTCAGTGGTGCGTGTCGCAAGAGCGATTGCAGAGCGTGATAAATCATCGCAGCCACTGTTCTTGACCTTCTTGATGAGCGGGATCGTATCCGTGCTGATGACCGCGCATGCAACCGAAGTCATTGTCTGGTCGCTCGCATACACGATCGTTGGTGCCGTTCCCGGCGACGCCAGCCCGATCTATTTTGCTTTTGTGAATTACACGACGCTCGGTTATGGCGACGTCATCCCTGTCCGGGAGTGGCAGCTCCTCGGGCCAATCACCGCGATGAACGGCGTGCTGCTGTTCGGGTGGTCGACCGCGGTGATCTTTGAGGTGCTGCGTCGGTCGTTGGATCTGGAGGCGCGTTCGCGCCACGAGGAGCGCTAACCCGTCGTTCTACTGTTGCGTCGCAGCAAATATCTCGCGCTCGCGGGAGCATTGCTGCAGCGATCCGCCAACGGTTTGGATGAACTACACCTAGGTTCAATTCACCTGAGAGGGTGGAGTTTCCTAAGCAGCCAATGCCTGACGCAGGGCCGGATAAGAAAAGCTGGAGAGAGACATGCCGAAATCCAATCCGTTGCGTCTTGTCGTTGCTCTGTCTACCGCCATGATGTTTGCGCTGCCCGGAGCCGCGCTCGCCCAAAAGGCCGCAAAGAAAATCACCTACGAAGAGGCCTTTACACGCTGCAAGGCGTTTATGGACAAAGAGAAGGGAAGTCTTGGAGCGGGTACGACCTCGGATGCGAACAAGGCGACACGCGGCGCGTCGTGCATGAAGAGGTTCGGACACAGGCTCTGACGAGTTGCTTTTCCCCGTCCTGTCGGGTCGCCAACCACACGGCCGGCGAATGACGGATGCAGGCACCGACTGGCGTCTGCCGTCTGCACCCACTCACGTACGGAAAGTAGAAAATAAATCAAAAGATCGGGAGTTTCGCCATGTCCAGTTCCGCCGCCCTCAGCATGACGCACAAGGAAGAGAACGCCTGGCGCAATTTCAACCCGGGCGACTGGTGTACGAGTATCGCGGTGCGCGATTTCATCGTGCGCAATGCCGTGCCCTATGCCGGCGACGAGAAGTTTCTCGCAAAGCCGACCGTGCGCACCAAGGCGGTCTGGGACAAGCTGCGTCCTTATTTCGTCGAGGAGCAGAAGAAAGGTGTGCTTGCAGCGGACGCAAAGACACCCTCGACGCTGCTGGCGCACAAGCCGGGCTTCATCGATCAGAAAAATGAAATCGTGGTCGGACTACAGACCGACGCGCCCTTCAAACGCGCGATTTTCCCGTTTGGCGGTCTGCGCATGGTCGAGGCGGGGCTGAAGGCGGCCGGGATCGAGGCCGATCCGCAGGTGCATCAGGCCTTCACCAAATATCGCAGGACACACAATGACGGTGTGTTCGACGCCTATACCGATGAAATTCGGAAGTGCCGGAAGTCCGGAATCATTACGGGTCTTCCCGACTCCTATGGCCGCGGCCGCATCATCGGCGACTACCGGCGCGTCGCACTCTACGGCGTCGCCCGCCTGCTCGAGGCCAAGCAAGAAGAGCGCCAGCAGGTCGACGACATGTGGCCGACCGACGAGATCATCCGGGTCCGCGAGGAGTTGGCCGAACAGATCCGCGCCCTCAATGATCTCGCGAGCATGGCGAAGCTATATGGCTTCGACATCATGCGCCCCGCAGCCAATGCGCAGGAAGCCGTCCAGTGGACCTATTTTGCCTATCTTGGTGCGATCAAGGAGGCGAACGGTGCCGCCATGTCGATCGGCCGCATCTCCACATTCCTCGATATCTATATCGAGCGAGACCTTAAGGAAGGAACGCTCGACGAGTCCGGCGCCCAGGAATTGTGGGATCAGCTTGTCCAGAAGCTGCGTATCGTGCGCTTTTTGCGAACCCCGGAATACGATGCGCTGTTTAGCGGCGATCCCTATTGGGCGACCGAATGCGTCGGCGGCATGGACCTGAACGGCAAGCCGATGGTCACCAAGAGCAGCTATCGCATGCTGCACACGCTCACCAATCTCGGGCCAGCACCGGAGCCGAATATCACGATACTCTGGTCGAAATACATGCCGGAGAACTTCAAGCGCTATTGCGTGAAAATCAGCAAGGAAACGTCGTCGCTGCAATACGAGAACGACGATCTGATGCGCCCATTCTGGGGTGACGATTACGCTATCGCCTGCTGCGTCTCGGCGATGAAGCTCGGCAAGCAGATGCAGTTCTTCGGGGCTCGCGTCA
This sequence comes from uncultured Pseudomonadota bacterium, assembly GCA_963707705.1. Lineage (GTDB taxonomy): Bacteria > Pseudomonadota > Alphaproteobacteria > Rhizobiales > Xanthobacteraceae > Pseudorhodoplanes. The sequence goes on from CAVPRD010000015.1 coordinate 67,690, forward strand.
ATCTTGCGAAGGCGTTGCTGTACGCCATCAATGGCGGCCGCGACGAGGTTTCCGGCGAACAGATTGCCCCGCCGACACCGCCCGTAACGGGTGACGTTCTCGATTTCGAAGAGGTGATGGAAAAGTTCGACGTCACGATGGAGTGGCTCGCTCGCACGTACGTGCATGCGATGAACTGCATCCACTATATGCACGACAAGTATTTCTACGAACGCCTCGAAATGGCGCTGCACGATCGTGACATTCTGCGCACCATGGCATTTGGCATTGCCGGTCTGTCGGTGGTGGCCGACAGCCTGGCTGCGATCAAGTACGCCAAGGTGCATGTGATCCGCGACCAGAGTGGGCTTGCGGTCGATTACCGTATCGAAAGCAAGGGCACGCCGCCGCAATTCGGCAACAACGATGACCGGGTCGATACGATTGCCGCGGATCTCGTCACGAGCTTTATGCAGAAGATCCGCAAGCATCCGACCTATCGCAATGCCACTCACACCCAGAGCGTGCTGACGATCACGTCGAACGTGGTCTACGGCAAGGCGACCGGCAACACCCCGGATGGCCGCCGCAAGGGAGAGCCGTTCGGGCCTGGTGCCAATCCGATGCACGGCCGCGACAGCCACGGCTGGCTAGCTTCCTGCCTGTCGGTTGCGAAGCTGCCTTACAAGGATGCACAGGATGGCATCAGCTATACGGTGTCGGTCGCGCCGCAGAAGGCGCATCTTACCGACCAGCAGATGATCGACGCTGCGGTGAAGGCCTTTGACACGTATTTCGATCATGGCGGGTTCCACATGAACCTCAATGTGATCGACAAGGATACGCTCGAAGACGCGATGAAGAATCCCGACAAATATCCGCAGCTCACGATCCGGGTGTCGGGCTATGCGGTGAACTTCGTTCGTCTCACCAAGGAGCAGCAGCAAGACGTAATCAGCCGTACCTTCCACGGCCAGGTGTGAACCGCGAGGAGGGGCCATGTCGCAGCTCGGCACGCTTGAGGCCGGCAGTCGCCACGACCTGCGCGTCGGGAATTCGCCTGACGCGCCGGACGAGAACGATGTGCTCGAAGAGGCGGAAGGCACCTACGGTTATGTACATTCCTACGAGACGTCCTCGCGCTATGACGGGCCGGGCGTTCGTGCAGTGCTGTTCATGTCCGGTTGCCTGCTGCGCTGCACGTATTGCCACAATCCCGATACGTGGCATCTGAAGGACGGCACCTACGTATCGTCAAAGCAGGTTATCGACCGACTATCGAGTTTTGCGCCGGCACTTCGCTCGCTCGATGGCGGGCTCACCATTTCCGGCGGCGAGGCGATGGTGCAGATGGCGTTTACCGGGGAGATTTTCGCCGGCGCCAAGGCGCTCGATCTTCACACCGCGATCGAGACTTCGGGCTATCTCGGCGATCGGGTGGACGATAAATTCCTATCGAACCTAGATCTCGTTCTGCTCGACATCAAGAGTTCGAATCCGGAGACCTACAAGAAGGTCACAGGCCGCGATCTTGCGCCGACGCTGCGTTTTGCACAAAGGCTCTCTCAGCTTGGCAAGCCGGTCTGGGTTCGCTTCACGCTCGTGCCCGGTCATACCGACGATCCGGACAATGTCGAAGGCATCGCAAGATTTGTGGCGCCCATGAAAAATGTCGAGTGGGTGGAGATCCAGCCTTTCCACCAGCTCGGCGCCTTCAAGTGGAAGGCAATGGGACTGCCCTACGAACACGAAAAGACACAGACGCCGACCCCGGATTTGATCCGTCGCGTTCTCGACCAATTTCGTGCGGCGGGGTGCAACGTTCGCTGATTTTCGTACTTTCCAGATTTCTCAGCCGGAGACATGCCATGCTGGATCTTGCCCGTGAAACTCTCGGGACGCAGCCGATCCTTACAATTTTTCTTGCGATCGGGATCGGATACCTGGTCGGACAGATTAATCTTGGCGGGTTTTCTCTTGGCGTTGGCGCCGTCTTGTTCGTGGGACTTGCACTCGGAGCCTTCGCGCCGAAGGCCAACATTGTAGGACCGATCGGGCTCACCGGGTTGGTCATGTTTCTCTACGGAATCGGTATCCTCTACGGACGGCAATTCTTCGAGGGGATGGCCGGTGCCGAGGGCCGCAAATACAATTTCCTCGCGCTGATTGCGGTGGCTGCCGGCTTGCTGGTCGCGCTCGGACTCGGCCACGTTTGTGGGATCAAAATTGGCCATACGCTCGGCATGTTCGCCGGCTCCATGACCAGCACCGCAACATTGCAGGCGGCACTGGAGGTGATGAAGAACAGCGATCCATCTATCGGCTACTCGATAGCGTATCCGTTCGGCGTGATAGGCCCGATCCTCTGCATCTACTTCATGACGCGCCGCGTGAAGCCGTCTTTTCCGGAGAAGGCGCAACGTTTCCATATGGGGGAGATAACGCTTTCAGGAGATGCGGCGGGCCGCACCTTAAGCAACCTTTCGAGAGAGTTGCCTGCAGGCGTGCAGGTGTCGATGGTGCGGGTCAAGCAGGACAATATCGTCCCAAAGGACGACCTCGTTTTGTCAGGTGGCGACGCCTTGCTAGTGGTGGCCGATACCGAGGAGGGGCTCTCATTGGCGGCGGCAAAGCTTGGAAAGCTCGAACCTGGACGCCTCGTGCAGGATCGCTCCTCGCTCGACTACATCCGCGTATTCGTCGGCAAGGGCGGCATGGTCGGGGTCCCTCTGTCGCAGCTGGCGCTGCCGATCGGTACGCAAGTTCTTCATGTTCGCCGGTACGATGCAGATATCGTGCCGTCTCCCGATCTGATGCTGGAGTTCGGCGATCGTGTAGGCGTTCTGGTGCCGCCCAATCGCAAGCAGGAAGTTCGCAGCACCTTTGGCGACAGTGTGAAGGCAACCGCGGAATTCAGCTACGTGTCGCTCGGCATCGGCATGGCGCTCGGCATACTGCTCGGCCTGATTCCCATCCCGATCCCCGGCGTCGGCAAGGTCACGCTCGGCATCGGCGGCGGTCCGCTGATCGTGGCGCTCATTCTCGGCAAGCTGCGTCGTACCGGTCCGCTGCTTTGGACGCTGCCGCTGCCAGCGAATATCGTGTTGCGCAATTTTGGTCTGTCGATCTTCCTCGCCGCTGTCGGCATCAATGCGGGCCAGCCTTTCGTGCGCACGGTGGCCGATTCGGGCCTCACATTGCTGTTCATCGGCGTTGCAGTGCTCCTCACCACCGTTTTGATCGTGCTGATCGTAGGCTATTACGTGATGAAAATTCCCTACGACGATCTCGTCGGGGTTGCGTCGGGTGCGACCGGAAATCCGGCGATCCTGGTCTATTCGACGCGGATGGCCCCCACCGATCGCCCCGACATCGGTTACGCCATGATCTTCCCCTCAGCCACGATCCTCAAGGTGATTGCGGTTCAGATCGTGGGCTTGCTGATGCTTGGCGGCGGATAGGCGGAGGCGGGGAGTGACCGAGAAGGAGCCGCCGCAGACCATAAGTTTCGAAACAATCTTGCCGTCCGCAATGGCGCAGCGCGCCGAAGCGGGAGGCGTGACGCGGGCCGCGATGGACCCGTTGTCGGTCTTCGTTCTGAGCGTTCTTGCTGGGGCCTTCGTTTCGTTCGGAGCGGTGTTCGCGACGACAGTGGGCGCCAGCGGCATTCCGATTGGACCGGGCGCGGCAACTTTTCCCTATGGCGTGGTGCGGCTTCTCACCGGGATCGCTTTTTGTGCCGGGCTTATTCTTGTGGTTGTCGGAGGGGCGGAGTTGTTCACCGGCAACAACATGCTGGTCATGGCGTGGGCGAGCGGCAAGGTGACGACGCGTGCCGTGTTGTCAAACTGGGCTATGGTCTTTGTTGGAAATTCCATCGGCGCGATCGCGACTGCGGTGCTCGTTTTCGTGTCGACGCAATACACGTTCGGCGGCGGTTCGGTCGGGCTGAACGCGCTTACTATCGCGAGCGGAAAGACGGCGCTGAATTTCCTTCCTGCTTTCACGCTCGGCATTCTCTGCAATGCGCTCGTGTGTCTCGCAGTCTGGATGTGCTACGGAGCGCGTACCACGATCGACCGGGTCGTGACGATCGTGCCTCCGATCTCGGCCTTTGCCGCCGCTGGCTTCGAACACAGCATCGCCAATATCTACTTCATTCCCATAGGACTGTTCATCAAGACCGGTGCGCCGGAATCCTTCTGGATATCCATCGGCAAGACCCCGATCGACTTTCCTTCGCTTACATGGGAAAACTTCCTTGCAAACCTGATCCCGGTGACGCTCGGCAACATCGTTGGGGGCTCGGTCCTGGTCGCCGCGGTCTATTGGTTCGTCTATCTGCGCAGGAAGTAGCCGGGCTAGGGGTCAGACGAGTGCGAGTGTCACATGCACGACGCCGGATTGTCGGGTTGTGGTCATCGGAAGTCTGCTCTTTTCCATGACCTTCAGCATGGGCATATTCTCGGGCAACACCTCTGCGACAAGCGCACGGAGTCCTGCCGTGCGCGCGAGGGCCGCAATATGCCGGATCAGGATCGTGCCGAGCCCTTGCCCCTGAAAGGGATCGATCACCGCAAAGGCCACCTCTGCCTCATTGTCGTTGAGCTTGATGTATCGCGCGCCGCCGACGATCGCCTTTTTTCCGCTTTCGTCGATCTCGGCAACGATTGCGACGTGATCCACAAAATTCACGTCCAGAAAGAAGTGGATCTCTTTTTCGGAGAATTCGCGCCGCGCACCGAAAAAGCGCCGGAACAGCGATTGCGCGCTGGTTCGATCGATCGCAGCCAGCATGGCGTCGCGGTCATTCGGGCGTATCGCGCGTACGAGAATTGCACGCCCGTCTCGCAGGGTTTCGGACGCGAAAAATGTCGAGGGCGTTGTCATGGCCGATAGCCCGGTTTCGACCGCTTCCGAAGCCAACCTAGCGGGAAGGCTCAAGCGTGTCCCGCCCTTCAGCTGGCTTCTGAGCTATGACCGTGCCTGGCTGCCAAAGGACCTCGTCGCGGGCATTACGCTGGCCGCCTATGCCCTCCCGGTGTCGCTTGCCTATGCAGCGCTGGCCGGCTTGCCGCCGCAGGTCGGTGTTTACGGTTATCTGCTCGGCGGGCTTGGCTATGCGCTGCTCGGCTCGTCGCGCCAGCTTGCGGTCGGTCCGACATCGGCCATTTCGCTGATGATCGCTGCAACTGTCGGCGCCATGGCCGAAGGGGACATGCAACGCTATGCCCAGATCGCGAGCCTCACGGCTTTCACCGTCGCAGTCTTGTGCTTTGTTTCGTGGCTTCTACGCCTCAGCGTGATCGCGCTGCTCATTAGCGATTCAATCCTGGTCGGCTTCAAGATTGGCGCCGGGCTGACCATTGCAATGACCCAGCTTCCGGGTTTGCTTGGCGTGCAAGGCGGCGGCCACAATTTCTTCGAACGAGTTTATCTGCTGGCTACTCAACTCGGCCAGGTGCAGATTCTGGTCTTGGCAATCGGCGCAATCGCGATCGTGCTGTTGCTGGTCGGGGAGAAGTGGCTGCCGGGCCGGCCGGTTGCACTCTTCGTCGTGGTGCTCGCCATCGTTTGCGCGACGCTCTTCGGTCTGCCAGCGCAGGGCGTGCCGATCACCGGCGAGATACCGTCCGGGCTGCCGAGCCTTGCAATGCCGGAACTTCGCATACGCGATGTGGAAGGAATCCTCCCGCTCGCGGCGGGATGCCTGCTGCTCGCCTACGTAGAGGGCGTTTCCGCCGGCAGGACTTTTGCCGCCAAGCACGGCTATGCGCTCGACATGCGGCAGGAATTCCTCGGCATCGGCGTCGCCAATCTCGCGACTGCACTCGGGCACGGCTATCCGGTTGCCGGTGGGCTGTCGCAATCGGCGGTGAACGACAAGGCCGGGGCGAGGACACCGCTCGCCCTCGTCTTCGCCTCATTGGCGCTCGCACTTTGTCTGCTTTATTTGACCAGTCTTTTGGAAAATTTGCCCAAAGCGGTTCTGTCGGCAGTAGTGCTGACGGCAATCCTCGGCTTGTTTGATTTTCGAGCGCTTGCGCATATGTGGCGCGTGAGCCGGATCGACTTCTATGCCGCGACCATCGCTCTGTTCGCGGTACTGCTGCTCGGAATCATGGATGGAATCCTTCTGGCTGCAATTGCATGTATAGCGCTTCTTCTGATGCGGGTTTCGCGGCCGCACGTTGCCTTTCTCGGTCGCATCCCGGGCACTCAGAGCTATTCCGACCTGGAGCGACATCCGGACAACGAAACCGCTCGTCACGCCATCGTAGTGAGGCCGGAAGCTTCGCTGATCTATGTCAATGCCAGTGCGGTGCTGGAGGCTATTCAGGCCCGGCTAAGAAGCGCGGACATTTCCGGCGTCCGTCTGCTGATCTGCGACGTTTCCGCTTCGCCATTCATCGATCTTGCGGGCTCGCGCATGCTTCATGAATTGCATGCCGAACTGGCCGGGCGCGGTATCGCGCTCCGCATTGTCGGAGCCCACAGTTATGTGCGGGAGTTCCTGCGTGCCGATGGGATCGGCGACAAGGTCGGCGGTATCGATCGGGCTGTGACCATTCACGACCTGATCGGGGAGGCGGGGCGATGAGACCTAAACCTAAGTACAGTACCTCCAAACCGGAGGTTTGTGGTCGTTGAGACAATGAGGGCAGCCGACACCGGCGGCTGCCTGAAGTCTCTTGCCGCGGCCCAAAACGCCGCTGGATGCGTGTGAAGGAGACGTGACAATGACGTCAGCTCTGACCGGTTCGACCAACCGCAATCTTCCGATCCCGGGCCCCTTTGGCGCGGCCGCCGAATACGCGACCGACGCTGCCCAGCGCTGGGTGTTGTTCCTCGATGTGCTGCGGCAGCGGGGTAATGCCTATCGCGAGCACGCCGAAGAAACCGCGCCGAACGTGCTCGAATTCCAATGCGAGCTGCTGGTCGATGGCCGAAAGCTGGTTCGGCCGGTAAACTATGGGCTGGTTCGTATCGTGCCGCCGGCAAGCGTCGAAATCCGTCAGACCGCGCGGCCCTTCGTGATCTTCGACCCGCGTGCCGGGCATGGTCCCGGCATCGGCGGTTTCAAGGCCGATAGTGAGATCGGCATGGCGATGCGCGCCGGCCATCCCTGCTATTTCGTGGGCTTCCTTCCGGAGCCGATGCCCGGACAGACCATCGAGGACATCTCGCGTGCGGAAGCGGTCTTTCTTGACGAGGTGATCAAGCTCCACCCGCAGGCCGACGGAAAGCCATGCGTCATTGGTAACTGCCAGGCAGGCTGGGCGGTGATGATGCTCGCCGCGATACGCCCCGAACTGTTTGGCCCAATCATCATCGCAGGCTCGCCATTGTCCTACTGGGAGGGCGTGCGCGGCCAATATCCGATGCGCTACAGCGGCGGGTTGTTGGGGGGAAGCTGGCTCACCGCAATGACCAGCGACTTGGGCGCTGGAAAGTTCGACGGCGCCTGGCTCGTTCAGAATTTCGAGAGTCAGAATCCAGCCAACACCTACTGGACCAAGCAGTACAATCTCTACTCAAAGATCGACACCGAGGCCGAGCGTTATCTGGGCTTCGAGCGCTGGTGGGGCGGGCACGTCAATCTCAACGCCGAGGAAATCCAGTTCATCGTCGATGAATTATTCGTCGGCAACAATCTGACCGCCGGCCGCATCAAGACTTCCGACGGCACCGCGATTGACCTGCGCAGCATTCGTTCTCCGATCGTGGTGTTTTGTTCAAAGGGCGACAATGTTACGCCGCCGCAGCAAGCGCTCGGCTGGATCCTGGACTTATACGATGATGTCGACCAGATCCGCTCATATGGGCAGACCATCGTCTACACCATTCACGACGACATCGGACACCTTGGAATCTTCGTGTCGTCGGGAGTCGCGCGCAAACAATACAGCGAATTCTCCGACAATATCGACCTGATTGATACGCTTCCGCCCGGCCTCTACGAGGCGACCTTCACCAAGCGATCGGACGACGTCGTCAGCCCCGATCTTGTCAGCGGCGACTGGGTGATGCGCTGCGAAATGCGAACACTCGACGACATCCGCGCACTGGGTGGCAACGATGCCGAGGATGAGCGGCGTTTTGCGGCCGCGGCGCGCGTGTCTGAGACCAATCTCGCGCTCTATCGCACCTACATGCAACCTTTCGTGCGTGCCTTCGCCAATCCGATGATGGCGGAGTGGATGCGCAACATGCATCCGCTGCGCCTGCAATTTGAGATGTTCTCCGATGCCAATCCGTTCATGGCGCCGATCAAGGCGGCTGCGGAGAAGGTGCGCAGCGAGCGCAAGCCTGTCGCATCCGGCAACCCATTCCTCGCCATGCAGGAGAATATGTCGCGCCAGATCGTGAATGGTCTCGATCAGTGGCGACAGGCCTCCGAGAAAATGGCCGAACGCACTTTCCTGGCGGTCTACGGGTCGCCCGCATTGCAGGCGGCCTGCGGAATCGAGCCGGAAGCCAAGGAGCGTTCGTTGCGGAAGGCGGCGTCGAGCCCGCTGCATCGTCAGTTGCTGGAGACGCGGATCGCCGAACTTCGCTCGCATATCGATAAGGGCGGCATCCGTGAAGCGATGGTGCGCGCCGTGCTCTATGTCGGTATGGCGAGGCAATATATGGACGAGCGCGCCTTTGGTCTCATTCGCAAGATGCGCCTTGCCACGACCGAACATCAGCGGCTGACGCTTGCGCAATTCAAGGCGATGGTGCGCGAGCAATTTTTCATGTTGCTGATCGACCAGGAGGCTGCGCTGGCAGCGATCCCCGCGCTGCTGCCGCCGGGCGCCGATGAACGGCAGGCGGCGCTTGCAGCGATCCGCGATCTCATTTCGGCGAGCGGCGAGCCGTCCGGTGAGGCCGCCGAAAGAATGAGACGCGTCGTCGCGCTGTTCGACGGCGGAAAGCCACGCTTTGTATCCGTTGCGAATTCCTGAAAGCGTCATCGTGAAAGGGAGTGGCTCATGGTCAGCGTACAGACGGCAG
>CAVPRD010000016.1:0-160268 GCA_963707705.1 uncultured Pseudomonadota bacterium
TGCGAGCATACTCGCTTCCGCCACTCACCATCCAATCAACACGTCCCTGCTGTCGCAGCACACCGTGGTAGTGCCTGCCGGCCTGAAGAATCGCGTCCGACTGTAATCGCCACTGATACGGTCGTCGTCCAGCAAGGGGGTTCGTGCGTCAAGCGGCGGTGCCGCCGGTCATCCGCTCACGTGGACATGGAAGATTCCGGCCTCGAGGCCGAAACGCCAGGGTACTCCTGCAGCCGGATCCGCAGGTCGCGTTCGCGCTGCGGCGCGAACACGTCGTGAAACACGCCCATCTCCGGAGTTCGTCGTCCGCTCCGGTGCGCAGCTGGCTCGGACATAGAGGGGGACGAGCTGCGCCGTAGGCCGAGGCCGCCCATACCGCAGCGTCGTCCAGACCAGGCCGCAGGCGGGACTCCGTCGCCTCCTGGATCGATCGCCAGTCGCCGCGCGCTCAGGCTCCCGACCGGCTTGTCGGCGTGCGAGTATGGCGGCTTCGGCCGCCAGGGTCCGAGTTGGCGACGGTATCGGCCGCGAGCACGCATCGAGTTTGCCGGGCGCGGAGCAGAACCGCACGCACACCGTGCTCGGTTCTAATCCGGGGATCGGCCGGGGTGGGCCCATCAGGCCCGACGCCGTCAAGGCGAGCCATGAAGATGGAACTGGAGGCCAGCTGCCCAAGTCGTGCGGTGTGGACCCGGCCGACCACCGTCGCGTTCACGACGCGCAACACACCACCGGCGGCGATGCCGTCGGCGGCGGACGAAGGCCACCTGATCGTCGGCGGTGGCGTCGACGATGGAGCTGGTGATGGTGACCGCGGTCTCCTGGCCGGTCCGCACGGCGCCGAGAATGCGGTGATCGAATCTCGACGGTGGCGCCGGGTGCGTCGACGACGAGCGACGGCTCATCGTGGGAAAAGAGGCGTGCCTGCCGGCGTGTAGCGCCAACCCCCGGACGCGGGTGCAGTGGCGCAGCGACAAGGCCACCGGCCGGATTCCCTGTCCGCCCCCGACGGCCGCGACCCGACACCGCCCGGCGACCATTAGTCCGTTCAGCGTCAACGCCGATCCCGGATGCAGCTCGATTCGGAGGCCGTCCGTGAGAATCATCGTCGGCTGGTGCTCGCTGGCGGCACGCAGGTCCACGCGAGCGTCCGCCTCGAGCGGACGATCGTCAACGTGTTGTCGTCGTCGTACCGCCCGTGTCGTCCCGATTCTCGACGATGCCACCGCGGCGAACCCGCTCGAGAGCAGCCTGCAGACGCTTGCCCCCCACGACCAGACGTCACGTCCGCGCCGGGCGCGAACGTGTCCTGTCGCTCGTATTCCCCGCCGCCCAGGGCCATGCTGAACGCACGGTGCGTAGGTGCACCCGAACGTCGACCGGATGCACGTGTGGCGGAAAGGCAATCCGGCCGAGAACGGGGCGCGAATCCAGATGCCTGGGTAACCGGCAGATGCGCCCAAGTGGGGCCGTCATCGGACAGATTGCACACCTGAACATCGCCGATCCACGTCTCGTGATCGTCCGCTTCCGACGAACAGGCTCAGCTGAGGACCGAAATACCGGGGCAGATCGCGATCGAGGACCCTGCGGCTGATCGGCTCGGGAACATTCAACGGGCCCGCCAGATGCGTGATTTCGCCTTCGCTCTCCGGACGCGTGAACAGCCGCACATCCTGGCCGAGGGCGCTGAAGAGGAAGCGGTCGTCGTCTATCCGACACGCCGGCGACCTGGTCGCCGCGAACGCGTCCAGGCGCCACAGGTGCAGCCCGATGTTCGGGATAGTTGCAGCGCCCCTGCTGCGTCTCGGCGCGGCGCACGTCGAGGACCGAGCGGGGCAACGTGTCGAAGGCGGTGTCGCGCCGTTTCCAGCGCCTCCCAGTCGCGCAGGTCCGGCGTCACGGCGTGCCTCGGCCGGATGCCGCTGGTTCATGTGCTGGCTGCTCTGGAGCAGTTGAAAGGACTCCACCACCCGGGCGTTCCAGCCCGGTGACATCGCGCGCCGAGTTGCTCCAGCACCGTAGCGGTGCCCTTCCGCCGGCGAAAGGCGATCGTGTTGCGCAATCTCCGGCGTGCGCTGCCTGGTGCGAGCGGACACGCCGTGAAGCGATCGGTAGCCGATCAGCTCGCCGATGTAGGGCGCCGACCCAGTCGGCACAGGTCTCGATGAACTGATCGTCGTAGAGCTGCTCGAGGTTCTCCGCCAGGACGGCGATGTCCTGCTGCGGACGATCGCGCACAGCGCCCGCAGCGGCTCGCCATGCTCCGCATCCGCGGACGCGATACAGCGCCGGCGAGACAGTCGGTACAGCCTCTCCGCTTCCGGGTTCATTGCACCGCCCCGAGTCGGTGAGCGACGGTTCGTCGAGGAGCAGCAGTCGGCGGCCTGCATGAGGCCGTCCGCACCCGTCGGCCGGAAGGTCGGCATCGAGCCGCGACGACCGCCGGGCGTCGGGCTCGTCGCTGCGATAGAACCTGTCGACGTCGATGGCCACCGACGCCGGGCACGGCGTGAACGACGGCGAGGATACTCGCTGAGGGCCACCGGCTGGCCGAACGCACGCGCCTCGAAGCGATAGCGCTCCCGCAACGCCGTCTTCGCCGCCGCTCGAGCACGATCCCGATGACGTGGTTTCGGGTTGAACCGTCGCCCGTGCCGTGCACCTGGAACAGCGCCTGGCGATAGCTCTTGATGGTAAGGGCGACGTCGGGATCCCCCAAGGTACTGATGGAGCGCACCGATGAGGGCACTCATGACCGCGCCGTCTTCATCGAGGACCTCCCCGTCGGGGACCGGAGACGGTCCGGAAGACGCAGCGCGTCCGCCCATTCCACACCCACACGGCCTGCGCCTTGGCCGACGCCGGGCGAACGTGCCGGCAAAGTCTTCGTCAGTCCTGGAGCGAGACGGCCCGCTCCAGCGTCAGGACGGTGAGCGGCGCATTCGTTGCGCGCCGCGTCCCATGGCCTCCGGATCCGCCGCACCCTGGGCGGCTGCGAGCGTTGATGACGCCGGCCAGTCCGAGCGGGCGGCTCATCAGCTGGCTCAGTTCGACCGGCCTCCACGAGGCCCGCCGCGCCAATCCACTCTCCGATACTCGGCGCGCACGTTGTCCTGCCCGGTCGGCAGGCGGGCACCGGTGATGCCATCGCCGAACTGAATGGTGGTGACGTCCGCGTCGTCGTGCCGAACTGAGGTAGATACGCGTTCGGTCGAGGGCCGTGTCCATACAGGAACGGCACCTCCTGCCCCGAGCACGTCGTTGACGAACACCTTCAGCGTCGAGGCCGATCGACTCGACGTCCCGGCACTGACGTAGGTGAGCGGCGGGCTGCGCGCAGCGTGAACCGCTGGTAGGCCACGGTGGCATCACCGCTGCCGAGCGAGTTCCCCCGAGTTCGGTCTCTCCACGTGTCGCCGCGGCGAACGTTGGCGTTGAGGCGCAGGGTCGCGCCGATGTCGCACCACGCGTGCCAGCGGACCAGCGAGCTGCAGGGTCGTGCGATCGCGATCATGGACGACGGACGCATCCGGCACGTCGCCGATGAAAAGCCGATTACCAGGCTGATGGATTCGTCGCTGGCACCGGCGGGATCGAGGCAGCCGAAGCCACCGTTTCGATGGCGGCAGGGCGAGTCCCGCCTGGCCGGTCGCGATCGATCAACGACAGCACGAAGACGGACGCCGTGGGTGCGCCGAGCAGGGCGCCGAACGCCGACGGACTGACCGGAGCGACCGGGAACGGAAGCACGGCGGAATGGGCGGCGCGGCGAACGCCAGCCGATCTCCGGGCCGAGCTTGCCCACCGCTCGTCCACCGGCCGGAAACAGCAGCGGGCCCGCCAGGGCATCCTCGTGGTTGTCGCGCCAGGGGAACATCTGCGCTGCCCGGCGGCTCGACGGACTGGCAGCGGAGACTGGGACGCCTGCTCGGTGATCCGCAGGTGCTGGCGCTTCCCCGCCACCAGCGATCGGACGTCCGGGCAGCAGCGCCTCGGTTCGCGTGTTCAGCGGGATCGTCACGCCAGTAGACCGGATAGGTCACGGGCAGCGCCGCCAGACGCAGCGCCTCGCTTTGCGCCGAGAGGGTCATGAAGCGCAGCAACGCCAGGGACAGCGCCGATTTTCTTCCATCCCTTCGACAGCGCGAGCAGGGTTCCGCTCCCGGCAATCCCATATCTGGCGACGGACAGGTGGGTGACGCCGATCACCCGGGACACGAATCCATATCCACTTCAGATCTTCCACGTTCAGCGGCACAGGGCGGCGGAGCCGATCGAGATCCTTCAAGTCGAACTGCCCGATCACGATCCACGAGTTCGGCAGAAGTCTTGTCGTGACGCGTGCCTGCAGCATGAGGAGCAGCTGGCTTGCGGCGTCGAACTCCACACTGCAGGAACGTGCCGTTGAAGACCGTGCCGGTGTATTGCGGCTCGAGCGGCGCGTTGTGGCCGAGATCTGGCGGTGGGGCGGCGCGCATGGCGTATATCCCTGGGGGCGTGATCGCGACCTGCTCATCAGCCTCCAGTCAGCAACGGATCGAGGAGATCTTCGTCAACATGACCCGGGTGCGGTTCGCCGACGCGTGCCGCCCGGACCTCGGCGACGCGCTGGATCGCCGCCTGCTTGCCTCCGTCCGCATCGGCGATGATGAAGAGCGCATCGCCCACCGTCAGCTGGGAGATTGCCGCCCTCGAGCCACGCGTCGCCCATGTCCGATCGCAGCGTCTGCGGCTCGGTCAAATTGCGGCGCGATCGCATTCCACTCGACGCGCGCGCCGATCGCTTCGAATCGTGCTCGAACGTCTGCGGCTGCTGATCCGGGCCCGGGACGCTCTGCACGCTGGTCCCTGCCGCCAGGGTCGTCGGCCTGGCCGCCTGCTCCGGCGGCGCCGGGGGCCTCGTCGCAGCATGAACGCCCAGACGGACGCTCGCCGCCGAACGCCCGGCCCCAGCTGATAGCCCAGGAGAAACGGCGCCTGCTCGAGGATCAGGGAACCGCTGGGTGCCGCCGTACCCGGATCGGATTCGTTGGCGATCCGCTCCTGATAGAAGGTCAGGATGTCGGCCGTAATCGCCCAGGCGTCGAGGAGGGCGATCGTGGAAATCGTCCTCGGCGCGCGTGCGGAGCCCGCGGAGAGCCGCCCAACGAGCTTGTCGGACAACCTGGGCGTGCAGGCTCTGCCTCGTAGCTCGCATACGTGCCGACTCGATAGGCAATCGCCGGCAGCCCCGGCCGGTTGACGAGGTGGCCGAAGGACCCTGCACGCCGATCCCGGTCCAGACACCTTCTCCCCTCGCGAAATCGTCTCAGAGCTCGACCGGTTGATCGATCGGCCAGCACGATGCCAAGCGCGCCGTCGCAATCGCGCTGCGCAACCGCTGGCCGAGCGGCTTCGGCTCGACGACAAGATGCGCGCGGAAGTGCTGCCCAAGAATATCCTGATGATCGGGCCGACCGGCGTCGGCAGGAGCCGAGATTTCGAGAAGAGGCTGGCCAGGCTCGCGGGCGCGCCGTTCCTGAAGATCGAGGCCACGAAATTCACCGAGGTCGGCTATGTCGGCCGCGACGTGGAACAGATCATCCGCGACCTGGTCGAAATCGCCATCACGCAGACCCGCCGAGCGCCAAGCGCAAGGATGTGCTGGCGCGCGCGCAGCTCGCCGCCGAAGACCGCGTGGTCAATGCGCTGCGTCGGCGGCGAGAATTCGATCCGGCCACCAAGGAATCCTTCCGCCGCAAGCTGAGGAGCGGGCGAACTGCAGAACGACAAGGAAATCGAGATCGAGGTTCGATCCGGGCGGTGGCAGCGGCGTGCCGATGTTACGACATCCCCGGCATGCCGGGCGCGCAGATGGGCGCGATCGCGCTCGGCGACGTTTTCGGCAAGCTCGGCGGCGAACCGAAAATGCGCCGGCTCACCGCCGCCGAATCGCAACTGAAATTCTCGATCAACGAGGAAGCCGACAAGCTGCTCGATACCGACACGCTGGTGCAGGAATCGATCCGGCGGTCGAGCGAGAACGGCATCGTGTTTCTCGACGAGATCGACAAGATCACCGCGCGCGACGGGCGTGTCGGTGGCGACGTGTCACGCGAGGGTGTGCAACGCGATTTGCTGCCGCTGATCGAGGGCGCCGCGGTCTCGACCGAGCGCGGCTCGGTTAGACCGACCGCATCCCTTTCATTGCGTCCGGCGCATTCCATGTGTCGAAACCGTCCGACCCGCCGCCGGGATTCCGCAGGGCCGCCTCCCGATACCGCGTGGAGCTGAAGGCGCTCACCCGCGACGACATGCGGCGCATCCTCACCGACACCGAGGCCGCGCTGATCAAGCGGTACTGTCGCGCTGATGGGCACGGAAGGCGTGACGTTGAATTTCGCCGAAGATGCCATCGACGCGATCGCCGACATTGCGGTGGCGGTAAATGCGAGTGTCGAGGAGAATATCGGCGCGCGCCGCCTGCAGACCGTGATGGAGCGCGTGCTGGACGAAAATTTCCTTCAGCGCGACCGACCGGAACGGCGAAACCGCTGACCGTTCGTCCACGGCGCCTACGTCGAGAAGAAAGACATCGGCGATCTCGCCAAGAAGCGCCGATCTCAGCCGGTTCACTGTCTGTCGTCGGGCGCACCTCGGGCCTGACGAATCCGTTGAACAAAACGCCCTTCGGTACTGTTCTGTTATATTATAACATACTGGGGCGGCATGGTTCGGCGTGGTGGGATTATGGCTATCACATTGATTTCGTTGATATCCCTGGACGGCCTGGGCAATGGGACAGGATGCGCAGCTTCCCACCATTACCGTAACCGCGAGCCCGATCCATCGCCGCGACAAGCCCGCGAAGCCGGCTCCGGCGGCGCGACGCCGCGCCGGAAGCAGACCCGCGCACTACAGCCTGCCCCCGATCCCTTGTCTGAGCGCGGAACGCTGCCGATCGTGACCGACCAGTTCGCCGCCCGTCACGGTAATGCCGCGCGACGAGATCGACCGCGCTCCCGGTCCGACGTTGGGCGAAATCCTGCAGAAAATGAACCCGGCATTACCGCGTCGGGTTTCGCACCGGGTTCGGCCTCACGGCCGATCGTCCGCGGCCTGGATGATTCTCGCGTGCGCGTCCAGGAAAACGGACTGTCGTCCGGCGGCGTGGTCCGCAAGCTCGGCGAGGATCACGCCGTGCCGATCGATCCGCTCTGCGACGCAGACCGTCGAAGTGATCCGTGGTCCGGCGACCTTGCGCTACGGCTCGCAGGCGATCGGTGGCGTGGTGAATGCTGGGAGAATAACCCGCGTCCACCGTCCTGATTCCCCAGCGCGGCATTGCCGGCGGAAGTGCGCAGCGCCGTCGGCACCGTCGACCAGGGGCCGCGAGGGTGCGGTCCTGCTCGACGCCGGCGGCGGCAATCTCGCCATTCACGCCGACGCTTATGGACGACAAGCCGGCGATTACCAGATTCCGTCTTACCCCTATCTCTACCCCGAGCTGCCGGCGCCGCCGGTACAATCGCTGGCAGCCGAACTCGGCCAACAAGTCCGACGGCGCCTGCAAGGATGGGCGGCTTCCGTATGTGTTCGACCGTGGCTTTATATCGGCGTCGCGGTTTCAACCTTCGAGAGCCTCTATCGGGTGCCGGGCCAGGAGGCCACGGCAACCAATACGCGGATCGATATGAGGCAAAGCAAGGTCACCAGCAAAGGCGAGTTCCGCCCCTATAGCTCCGGCATCGAAGCGGTGCGCTTCTGGCTTGGCTCGACCGATTCCCGCCATGTCGAGATCGCCGGGAAGGCTTCGAAGGCGGCTTTGACGGGCCGCAACAGCTCTTCACCAGCAGGCGGAAGAGGAGGCGCGCGCGGGACGTTCGACTCCGTCCGTTCGACCTGCGCTTTGCCACCGTGACCACCGCCCTCGGCGTGCAGGGCTTTGCCGGAGAATCTCGACGCGCCGGGTGCCGAGGGTGGGCTGTTCGATCCCAGACACGACGCGCAGCCTCGCGGGCTACATGTTCAACGAATTCCGCTTCGAACACGACACAGCGGATGCAGCTTGCCGGACGAGATCGAGCAGATTGTGGTGAAGGGCGCGGTGCCGGATCTGTTCGTCAATCCAGATGTCGGTATCTGGCGCGATCGGCAGTTCACCCCGATCAGCGGGAGCCGGCCCTGGGCTCCCTGCAGGACCTGCCAGGCGACCTGGGGCGCGAGCGCGACTGCGCGATATGTCGAGCGCGCGCCGCGCGCGCCGGAACTGCTGTCGCGCGGCGTGCATGAAGCGACCGGCACTTTTCGACATCGGAAACCCCAATCTGCAAACCGAGGTCGCGAAGTCGGTCGAGATCGGCATCCGCCGCAGCAAGGGGCCGTGGCGGTTCGAGCTGACCGGCTTCTATACCCGCTTCGACGGCTTCATCTATCGCTAATCTGACCGGCGAAACCTGCGACAGAGAATTCGACCGCAAGCTGCGCACCCGGCAATGGGGCGGCGAACTGAAACAGGCCGTCTATTCGCAGCGCGACGCCGTCTTCCGTGGCGCCGAATTCCAGACGCAATATGACGTTGCCCCGGTCTGGCAAGGATCTGGGGCGTCGATGCGCAGTACGACTATGTGCGTGCGACTTTTACCGACGGCACCAATGTGCCGCGCGTCCCCCCACAACGGCTCGGCGGCGGCGTCTATTACCGCGACGGTAACTGGTTCGCGCGTGTCGGCCTGCTGCACGCTTTCGCGCAGAACGATGTCTCGGATTTTGAGACCACGACCGGCGACTACAATCTGCTGAAGGCCGAACTCAGCTATTCGTCAAAGCTTCCGGGCGATCCGAGCGGCCTCACGCAGCTCAAGTTTCGGCATCACCGGCGACAACCTTCTGAACGAGGATGTGCGTTTCGCCCAGTCGTTCAAGAAGGATGAGGTGCTGCAGCCGGAACGAGGACCATCAAGGTATTCGCGATTTGAAGTTCTAGCGGTGCCGCGTCCCGGGCACGTGGATTACTCCCTCACCTTCCTCACCCGCACATAGAGCGCGCCCTCGCCGCCATGCGAGATCGCAGCGGTATCGAAGCCGATCACCATGTCGCGAAATTCCGGCAAGCCGAGCCACATCGGCACCGCGCGCTTGAGCACCCCGCCGCTTTCGCCGCGAACGCCTTTGCCGGTAATGACCAGCACCAGCCGTCCGCCACGCGACTGGGTACGCCGCAGGAAACGCAGCAGTGCGCCATGCGCCTCTGCCTGGGTGTGGCCGTGCAAATCAATCTTGGCGTCGATCGGCTGGCTGCCGCGCGCGATCTTCTGCTTCAGCCGCTTCTCGAGCGGCGCCGTGGCGGGCGGTGATTTCTGCGGCACCAATCGTGCCGGCGCCGGAGCAATCGCCGCAGACTTTCTTGCAGGCTTTGCAACGGCCGGCGTTTCCAAGCTCTCACTGACCGCTTGAGGTTTTGGCGCACGTCTTCGGATCGGCTTTATCGACCGCGTCACGTCTTCCCATAATGCAATGTCTTCGCCGCTCAGCCGCCTGCCCTTGCGGCCTCCGCCGGACGTCATCGCGCCGTGTTGGGCTGGGTACGTGGCGCGGGCGGATTCGCCGCCGCAGCCGGCGGTGCGCCGGTCGGCTTGGGGAATGGATTGCCGCTCTTGGCCGCAGCTTTGGGCTCGGGCTTGGCTGCGGATTTGGGCTTTTGAGCCGCGTCCGATTTGGCTTCCGCCGGCTTGGGTGCAGGTTTCGGTTTCGCGGACGGTTCCGGCTTTGCGGCCAGCTCCGGCTTCGGCGCCGGCTTCTTCTTCGACGCAGCGTCGCTGGCCGCAATATCGGGCTTGGGTTCGACCTTCGCCGTCCGCGGCTTTGCTGCGGCTTCCGGCTTCGCCGCCGTTTGCGGCCTTGGTTCCAGTTTCGCGGCCGCCTTCGGTTTTGCGTCCGGCTTTACTGCTGCTTGCGGTGCGACTGCCTGCGGTTTCACTTCCACGGCTGGCTTTTGCCTTGCCGCGGGCTCCGGCTTGACCGGCGCTACGGCGGCACTGACCGCGGGACGAGGCTTTGCCTGTTCCGCTACCGGCTCCGGTTTTTCTTCCTTTTCCGGCTTCGGCTTTTCGAACAGCGTCATCATGCTCGCGGGGTCGCCGTCCTTCGGACGCGGCATCGGCAACGGCACGCCCAGCGCTTCGTCAGCCGGATCGAGCTCGTTGGGCACCAGCATGACGGATTGCCATTCTTGAACCGACCCGCGGCACGTTCGGCCTCGGTACCGGCGCCGAGATAGATATCAGCGCGCGCAGGGCCGACGATCGCACCAGCCGGTATCCTGCGCGATCATCAGCCGTCGGAACCAGGTGTCCAGCTTCTCGATACGATCGGCAACATCGCATTGACGAAGACCGGCATGCCGTAGGTGTCGATCTTGCGGTCAACCGCGATCGAGCGCGCGGCGGTGAGACGATGCCCTGCGCGCCGATGGCTTCATCGAACTCCGTGAGGTCGGTCTCGCGGAAAAACACATAGGACCGGTTCATCCGGCGCAGTTCGCTGCCTTCCTGCGGATTTTTCTCCATATCGTCGCGGATCTTCTGCATCGACATCTCCTCGCGCGAGACGATGCCCTTCTGGATCAGGACGGAGCCGACCGCGAAATAAGGGTGGCCGTTTCCCGCGGCATAGTTCAGCCGAAGGACCGAGCCGTCCTCGAGCCCGCGCCGGCGATGAGCCTGGATCTCCGCGAAGAAAGCGTCGATCGGGCCTTTCAGGTAACAGATTTCCAGATCGCGTCCGGCAATCGCACCGTCTTCGATCTGGGCGCGGTCGAAATAGGCGGCGCTCGCACGCTTCACGACTTTCTTGCCGGCCTTCGCCTTGGCGCCGGAACGGCGCAGCCGTTGTGTGACCATGTCGTTCGGGCGGCGATCAGCGGGACATTGTAGACATCGCTCGGATAGCGCGCGCCTTCGACCACCGGCTCGTAATACCCTGTGAAAAATCCCTCCTTATCGCCGAGCGAAGACAGCCGCACTGGGCGGAAATTCTGCTCGAAGAAGCTCCGCGCCCCCGCGGCATCGAGCGGCATATCGGCAAGCGCCCGACCGCAAACGTCATACAGCGCCCGGTAGGTCTCGCCGCGCTCGCTTCGCGCCTTGACCGAGCTTTTCAGAATCGGCCGACAGCTTGCGAGAAAGGTCGCGAAGGCTTCGGAATGATCGTCATCCAGCCAGCCCTGGATTTCGTGCCAGGCCACCGGCTCGACCTGGCTATTCGGAATCTTGAGCGGATGCGCTTTGGCGATGATGCGCTTCGATTTCGCCTTGGCCTTCTTCTTCGAGGCGACGGCGGCCTCCGCCTTCGCCTGCGGAAGCTGCGTCAAAACCGGGCTAACCAGCAGGGCCAGCGCGGCGACGGCACCCAGAAGCTTCGGTGCATGCAGGATCTGAAGCGACGACAGGCGCGCCCAGGTCAAATTTATTGTCCCGCTTCGGTAGCGACCAGCTTCCAGTTCGGATCACGCGCAGTCACATCGCGGGCGAAGGTCCAGACGTCGGTAACCTCGGTCACCTTGTCGGGCGAACCGTCGATCACGTTGCCGGCCTTGTCGCGCGTCGCCGAAATCAGTTGCGACACGAATTGCACAGTCACCTGGGCCGTATTGTTGCGCAATTCGGCGCTGATGATGTCGGCATTATCGAGCGAAACGAATTTGTTCTCGATCGTCTCGCCTTTCGATTCGCGATCGCGGATCGCGGTCTCGAAACCGTCATACACGTCGCGCGAGAGCAAATTCTTCAGCGACTTGCGGTCGCCGGTGGCGAAGGCGTTGACGATCATCTCGTAGGCCTGGCGCGCGCCGGCGACGAAACTTACGGCATCGAAAGAGCGATCCGCGGCGGCGATCGCGTCGAGCCCGCCCGCAACCGCGCTGCCATCTGCGGCAATTCCCTTCCAGCGATCCTGTACCGGCTCGGCCGGACGCGAGACCGACTCCGCATTTCTAGTCGGCAGCGTAACCACCTTCTCGCCCAGCGGCGCCCGGGCATCGCGTGTTGAATAGGGATCGTAAGGCGGGCGCTCCCGGCCAGTGCGCTGGCCGAGCACGCTGCGCAGGCGAATGAAAATAAATATCGCCAGTGCCAGGAAGATGATGGTGTAAATGTCGAACACGTCGCGAATGCCTTTGCAGCCGGGAGCGGATAGCCGCGGGGACCGAAGGGTCGGATGCCGTCCGCGGTTATTATCTAAGCATGCGACCGGTCCCGGCCAACCGGTCCTGACCGAAGATCGCCTGCCTTGGGTCTGGGCCTTGATTTGTCCTTAAATCGATCACGGGCGGCGGATCACCATATGACGCTTTCGGGGATATGTCGCTTTCGAGCCGAAGCCCTTGGTTTGGACTGACTTTAGACGATCCAGGCCCAAAGGCCAACGCGATAGCCACAATTCGGGAAAGGCGCCGTGCCGGTCGGAAGACTGATCTTGCTAGGACTTTTGGGCTTGGTTGTGGCGGAGGCCGCAGTGTTCCTGCTGGTCGCCCAGCTTCTGGGCTCGTTCACGACATTGTTTCTGCTGTTCGCGACCTCGGTACTGGGCGGGCTGGTGCTCGGGCGAATGGGAAAACGGCTCGCGGGACGGCTCGCCGACATGTTGTCGCAGCGCGACCTGGCGATGACCGAGGCGTCCGGCGGAGTCTTAACCATGATCGGCGGCTTGCTCCTTGTGCTGCCGGGTTTTCTCACCGACGCGGTCGGATTGCTGCTGCTGATCCCCGCGGTCCAGCGCCGGCTGATCGACGCTCCTGCGCTGCGACGGAACCGCCCGGCAGGCCAGGTCCTCGAACTCGATCGCAGCCAATGGCGCGACCTGCCGAATACGTCCGTCGAGGACGGCAAATCGGCGAACGAAAAGCTCGACCGGCGCCGCAAAAGACCCTGATCGGCGATCCTTGTCCCGTCCGGAGGCGTGTGTTAGCCACTCGCCCGCAACGGCGCCGCGAGAACGGTGTCGACAAAGGGGAGCTGGGTTTTCGGACCCTCTGATCAAGCGATTAGAATCGATCGCGTTTATGATTTCGGATTGTTTCGATCCGGAATTATCGTGATCCAAGCGCGAAAGAATATTTTATGGCGACTTCGACCAATGGCGGCCCTCAGGCCCAAGACCCGCAACAGGCTCCGCAGCTCAGTGTCCTGGCGCAATACGTCAAGGATTTCTCCTTCGAGAATCCGAATGCGCCGCGCTCGCTGCAGCCCACGCAGGCCCAGCCCGCCATCAACATCCAGATCAATGTAAACGCGGCGCCGATCCAGTCCGATTACGAGATCGAGCTGAAGATCGAAGGCAAGGCGGAAGTCGGCTCGACGATGCTGTTCGCCTTTGACCTCGTCTATGGCGGCATCTTCCGGATCGCGAATATCCCGCAGGACCAGATCCATCCGGTGATGATGATCGAGTGCCCGCGGCTGCTGTTTCCATTCGCGCGCGAAATCATCGCGTCCGCCGTACGCAATGGCGGCTTCCCGCCGCTCTATATCGATCCGGTCGATTTCGTCGGCCTTTATCGACAAAAGGTGGCCGAGCAGGGCGCGCAACCGCCGGCGAGCTGATCGTTTTCGGTCATTCCGGCTCCATGCGTTTCACACGCGGCACGGAATGACCTCAGTTGCTCAGATATTTCTTCCACACGGCATCTTCGCCAAGCGTCGCGACAAAGGCGCGATGCGCCGCGCGGTGCTCGTCTGAAAGACGCGAGCCCATAGCCTGCGGCCGTTCGCGGCGCTGACCATTTTGCGGGCCGGTCGACGACACCTGCCTGCCTGACAGCGTGACCAGGCTGAGCGACGTCTGTCTCGCACCAACCAGTTCGATATAGACCTCGGCCAGAAGCTCCGCATCAAGCAGCGCACCGTGCTTGGTGCGCTTCGAATTGTCGATCTTGTAACGCGTGCAAAGGTCATCGAGCTTGTTGGAAACACCGGGATGCTTGCGCCGCGCCAGCATCAGCGTGTCGACGATGCGATCGCGGGCGAATGCCGGTTTCTTGGCAAGCTCCAGCTCCGCATTGATGAAGGCGAGATCGAAATAGCCGTTATGCGCCACCAGCGGCGCATCGGCCACGAAATCCAGAAAATCATCGACGACCTGATGGAAGCATTTATGCGCCTTCAGGAATTCGATCGAAAGGCCGTGCACGTTGAACGCCTCGACCGGCATGTCGCGTTCGGGATTGCAATATCGGTGGAACACGCGCCCGGTCGGAAACCGGTTGAGCAGCTCGACACAGCCGATCTCCACCAGCCGGTGCCCCTGCACCGGGTCAAGTCCTGTGGTTTCGGTGTCGAAGACGATCTCGCGCATCTTGTCTCGCAATCGAATCAGGTCGCTTTCGGCATCCTAGCAACCTTCTGCAATATATCGCGAACCTGCTGGCGCGCTGACTCGATAGAGTGGCTGCTATCCACGATGAAATCCGCCCGCTTTCGCTTTTCCGCATCGGGCATCTGCTTGACCAGCAACGCCTCGAATTTTTCCACCGTCATGCCGGGCCGTTCCAGCACGCGCTGACGCTGGATATGCGGCGCAGCCGACACCACGACCACCGCATCGACCAGCTTGTCGGCGCCGACTTCGAACAGCAGTGGAATATCGAGCACCGCGATCTTTGCGCCATCAAGCCTGGCCTTGGCCAGGAAATGATCGCGCGCTTCCGCCACCAGCGGGTGGACGATGGCCTCCAGCCGCTTCAGTGCCTCGTGATTGCCGAGCACGGCAGCACCGAGCTTCTGGCGGTCGACCTTGTGGCCTTGCGTCGTCCCCGGAAATGCGGCTTCGATCAGCGGCGCAGCCCTGCCCTCGTAAAGTGCATGCACAGCCGCGTCCGCGTCATGCACCGGCACGCCCTCGTCCGCGAACAGCTTCGCGGCCGTGGATTTGCCCATGCCGATGGAGCCGGTGAGGCCGAGGATGAACATCGTCAATCCGCCAGAAATCTTCTCTTGGCGCAGAAAATCAAGCAGCGGCAGAAGCGGCATGCCGAGGATAGTGAAATAATCGCCCTCGACCCGTTCGAACAGATGGATACCGAGCTTTTCCAACTGATAGGCGCCGACACTTTCGGTCACCGACGGTCCGGCTGCATCGAGATAATCCTCCAGAAACTTGTCGGAGAAATCCCGCATCCGAAGCCGCGCGGTGTCGACCACCTTGAACAAGACCGAGCCGTCCTTCACCAGCGTCACCGCCGAATGCAGTGTATGCGAATGCCCGCGCAGCATTCGCAATTGCTCGCGCGCCTCATCGCGATTTGCCGGCTTTGTGAATCCCCTGCTGCCTAGTGCAAGTGTCTGATCCGCCCCGACAACAAAACGCGACGCTGCCTTCATGGATACGGCATTCGCCTTTTCCCAGGACAGCAGCAGCGCCAGTTCGTCGGGATCTCGATCAACACCCATCGTGCGTTCGATGGCACGTTCGTCGATCGTGGCAGCGATAATCTCAAATGGAATTCCAGCCGCACTCAGCATCGAGCGCCGGGCAAAACTCTTGGACGCAAGGACGAGCGGCGCCGGAGCGAACCAGAATGACATCAGAGAACCGGCGCCCGTCGCTTTTCGGCCAGAAACTGGAGCACGGCGGCTGCGGTCTCTTCGATCGAACGGCGCGACACGTCGATCAGCGGCCAGTTATGCCGTGCGCACAGCTTGCGGGAGAAGTTGATCTCGTCGGCGACCGCCTGCTTGTCGATATAGGAATCGGCATCGTGATGGGCGCGCAATCCGAGAAGCCTGTTTTGCCGGATCTGCACAATGCGCTCCGGGCTTGCGAATAGCCCCACGACCAGAGGTTTCGTCAAGGCTTCGAGCTGGGGCGGGACTGGCACGCCCGGCACCAGCGGATAATTACCGGTCTTCACTCCGCGATTGGCAAGGTAGATCGAGGTCGGCGTTTTCGAGGTGCGCGAGACGCCGACCAGCACGACATCCGCCTGCTCGAGATCATCGATATGCTGGCCGTCGTCATGCAGCATGGTGTAGTTGAGAGCGTCGATGCGCTTGAAATATTCCGCATTCAGGGTGTGCTGCGCACCCACCCGCGGTGTCGAGCTTGCGCCCAGATAGGACTGGAATACCCGCAGCACCGGCCCGAGTATGGACCGGCAGGGCAGGCTCAGCTCGGTGCATTTCCTCTCCAGCCGCTCGATCAACTCCTCGTCAAGCAGGGTGTAAAGCACGATTCCGGGCGCTTCATCGATCTCCGCCAGCACCCTGTCGAGCTGTTTCGGGGTCCGGATCAACGGATAGACATGCTCGATCGGGGAGATATTGGCGTATTGGGCAGCCGCCGCATGCGCCACCGTGGTCAGCGTCTCGCCGGTGGAGTCGGAGACCAGGTGCAGATGGAAATAGCTCGGATTGCGCTGCGGCAAGGCTCGATCACTCAGGGGTCATCCACGGGAGAGGATGCGTTGCAGTGGGGAGAAGGCCACGGGCACCCTCAAAGCGCAAGGCGGCTAGCCGCTATCGGCGTCATTTCGTCCACATCGCTGCCTGGTTGGACAGATTCGTCTAAGTTGCCGATGCTATCGGGGAAACCGGCGAACCGAAGCGCACTTGTCGGGATAGCTTCCGGTAAAGTTCTTGGAATCAAGCATTTAGGAGCTGTGGAGCAATGTGGAGAACATGAAAGGCAATGCGGGGAGATGTGGAGCGATCCACGATTTCCTGCGGATGCACATTTGTGAGTCTAATCAACCGCCAAACAGAATCTGCAATCAAGATTCTTAAGATTAGTTTTTGAAGAGAGGCGATCGAAACCGTGCCTGTGAACAAGAAGCTTCTCAATGTCCTGAACGGCCAGCGCGAAGATATTCCTCCGGTCTGGATGATGCGACAGGCGGGCCGCTATCTTCCCGAATACCGCGCAACGCGCGACAAGGCGGGATCGTTCCTGGACCTTTGTTTCAATCCACAGCTTGCTGCCGAGGTGACGCTGCAACCGATCCGAAGGTTCAATTTCGACGGAGCGATTTTGTTCTCGGATATTCTGGTCATTCCCTATGCGCTTGGCCGAAAGGTCGACTTCGTTGCCGGCGAAGGGCCGAAGCTCGAGCCGATAGCGGACGCAGCTACCGCGCAATCGATCCGCCGCGAAGTCGATCACGGCAAGCTCGATCCGGTCTATGAGACGATCCGGCGGGTGAAATCCGAATTGCCGCCGGAGGTGACGTTTCTGGGCTTTTGCGGGGCGCCTTGGACAGTCGCGACCTACATGATCGCGGGTCACGGCACCTCAGATCAGGAACCGGCGCGGCTGTTCGCCTATCGTCACCCGGATGCGTTCGACGACATGCTGCAGGTGCTGGTCAAGGCCTCGGCGGAATATCTGATCCGTCAATTGAAGGCCGGCGTCGATGCGGTGCAGATCTTCGACACCTGGGCCGGCATATTGCCGCCGGAGGAATTCGCGCGCTGGTGCATTGCGCCGGTGCGAAAAATCATCCTTGCGGTACGTGATGAAATCCCGGACGCGAAGATCATCGGCTTTCCGCGTGGTGCCGGGACGATGCTGGAACGCTACGTCACCGAGCTTCCGCTGAATGCGGTTGGGCTCGATTGGATGATCGACAAGACCTTTGCGCGCGAACGCATCCAGAAGATCAAGCCGGTGCAGGGTAATCTCGATCCGATAGCGTTGATCGCGGGTGGCGAGGCGCTTGACCGCGCCGTCGACGATGTGATGCGCGCGTTCTCGGATGGGCCGTTCATTTTCAATCTCGGTCACGGCATCACGCCGCAGACCCCGATCGAAAACGTGGAGCGGATGGTGAAGCGGGTGCGGGCGCAGTAACGGATTAGGCTGTGTTTTGAGAGGACCAATGCTGAATATTGGCCTGCTTTTTTTTATTGTGCCGCGCTGAGGCAGACGACTAATGCTCTACCTCTGGATCAAAGCCTTCCACATCATTTCCGTCATCGCATGGATGGCGGGGATGCTCTATCTGCCGCGGCTGTTCGTCTATCACTGCGAGGCTGAGCCCGGCTCGAAGCAGTCGGAGACCTTCAAGGTCATGGAACGCCGGCTGCTCAAGGCCATCATCAACCCGGCGATGGTGGCGGCCTGGATTTTCGGCCTGTGGCTGGTCTGGCTGGGCGGCTGGGACCGGGCGCCGTGGATGTGGGCCAAGTTCGCGCTGGTCATAGTGCTGTCAGGGTTTCATGGCTGGCTGGTAAGTCTGTGGCGGGCTTTTGCCGAGGACCGGAACCGCCACAGTCAGAAATTCTATAGAATCATCAATGAGGTGCCGGCCGTCCTGATGGTCCTGATCGTGCTGCTGGTGGTGCTGAAGCCGTTCTGATTTCAACAGAAATCCGGCGACTTTTGCCGTCCCACTTGCGGAATCGCCTACTTCTCCGTATCTTGATGCATCCCCCCGAACGCAGGCGGATGCCAGTCAGCGCGATCCGTGTATCCGGAGCGCGCAAGCATCGGCCGGGGCGCAAAGCTCCTCAGCCAATACCCTCCGGTTCAGACCTGCGAATCCTCCTCTGCTCTGCCGCCGCTTTTTCACTCCTTGTGTCTGGCGCCGGCGGACCCTCATTTTCAAGGACTGTCCCCAATGCGGGAAGTAAAACTTCAAGACCTCAAGACCAAAAACCCGGTTGAACTGCTCTCCTTCGCCGAGGAGCAGGAAATCGAAAATGCCAGCACCATGCGCAAGCAGGAGCTGATGTTCGCGATCCTGAAACAGCTCGCCACCAAGGAAATCGACATCGTCGGCGAAGGCGTCGTCGAAGTTCTGTCCGACGGTTTCGGATTTCTGCGCTCGCCGGAAGCGAATTATCTGCCGGGTCCCGACGACATCTATGTCTCGCCCTCGCAAATCCGCCGATTCGGGTTGCGCACCGGCGACACCGTCGAAGGCCATATCCGCTCGCCGAAAGAAGGCGAACGCTATTTCGCGCTGCTCAAAGTCAGTACGATTAATTTCGAAGACCCCGACAAGGCGCGCCACAAGATCAACTTCGACAACCTGACGCCGCTCTATCCCGACGAGCGGCTGAAGATGGAGCATGACGATCCGACCAAAAAGGATCTGTCGGCGCGCGTCATCGATATCGTTGCACCCATCGGCAAAGGCCAGCGCGCGCTGATCGTATCGCCGCCGCGCACCGGCAAAACGGTGCTGCTGCAGAACATCGCGCACGCCATCACCGCCAATCACCCGGAATGCTATCTGATCGTGCTTCTGATCGACGAGCGGCCGGAAGAAGTCACCGACATGCAGCGCTCGGTGAAGGGCGAAGTGGTGTCGTCGACTTTCGATGAGCCGGCCTCGCGTCACGTCGCGGTCGCCGAAATGGTGATCGAGAAGGCCAAGCGCCTGGTCGAGCATGGCCGCGACGTCGTGATCCTGCTGGATTCGATCACTCGTCTGGGCCGCGCCTACAACACCGTGGTGCCGTCATCCGGCAAGGTGCTGACCGGCGGTGTCGATGCCAATGCCCTGCAGCGGCCGAAGCGCTTCTTCGGCGCCGCGCGTAACATCGAGGAAGGCGGCTCGCTCACCATCATCGCGACCGCGCTGATCGATACCGGCTCGCGCATGGACGAAGTGATTTTCGAAGAGTTCAAGGGCACCGGCAATTCCGAACTCATCCTCGACCGCAAGGTTGCCGACAAGCGCACCTTCCCGGCGATCGACATCACGCGCTCCGGTACCCGCAAGGAAGAACTGCTCACCGATCCGCAGCAGCTCAAGAAGATGTACGTCCTTCGCCGCATCCTCAATCCGATGGGCACGATGGATGCCATCGACTTCCTGCTCGACAAGCTCCGCAATACCAAGAGCAATTCGGAGTTCTTCGAGAGCATGAACACGTAACGGCGCGCTCGAATGCGTGGACGAAAGGCCGGGCTCGCTGCCCGGCCTTTTTTTCGGCTTCGGAAGTGTTGAAGAACGCCGTTGCAACGTGTGATCTATGCCTAAAGGGATGGGGACGCGGCCCCGAGGCTGTCAAGCGCCGCCGCGTGCTGCGTCATAGGCCTGCGCGAGCGCTTCCGGTGTCGTCACCGGCAGGGAACAGGTTTGGCCGACGCAGATGAAAGCGGAGGCTCCCGACGAGGCCTTGATCTTTTCCTGCGCCGGATGTGACGCTGGCAGCGCATCAGCGGACGTCGCGCGCAGCACGGCGCGGTTGAGATGCGGGAGCGCCAGCGCCGCGTCGAGCAACGCACCGGCGCCCTCGCCGGTCACCACGATTTCGGCTGTGTTCAGCCGCATGTCGATGGCGTTGAGCAGCGCGACATGGGCGAACAGGTTGTCGCCGCCCTGCGCCAGCACGCCCTCGATCAGCCGGTCGGCCTTTTCCCGGAAGGCATGGTCGCCGGTGAAGGCGGCCAGCCGGATCAGGTTCTGCGCGATGATGGCGTTCGCGTTCGGGATCGCGTCATCGGACGTGGAAGCCGGCCGCACCACCAGCCCCTCGGCGTCGTCGGCCGTGAGGTAGTAGGTGCCGGTGGCCGGATTGGCGTAGTGGCGGTCGAGTGCGGCCTGCCAGACGATGGCCTGCTCGAGATAGTCCTTTTTTCCAGTCGCCTCATGGATCGCAAGGGCGGCCGCGATCATGCTGGCAAAGTCCGAGGCCAGGCCGGGAAACAGCAACTTGCCCTCGCGGAACGAATGCCCGAGCCGGTCGTTTCGAGTCATGTGGTTGCGTACGAACGCGAAGGCCCTTTCGGCCATCGCGATCCAGCCGGGCTGGTAAAACGCCAGCCCGGCATGGGTCAGGCCGGTGATCATCATCCCGTTCCAGTCCGCCAACACCTTGTCGTCAAGGCCCGGTCGAACTCGCTCTTCGCGGATTTTGTGCAGCATAGGCCGCAGCATGGCGAGTGCAGCATCGATTTCCATGCTGCGCGGTAAGTTGTTGAGTCTGTTGAGGATATTATGACCCTCGAAATTGCCTCGGGCGGTCACGTCGTAATGCTGCGCGAAAAGTGCAGCATTTTCTCCGAGCGCCTGCTCAATCTCGTCTTGCGACCAGACGTAGAACTTGCCTTCCTCGCCTTCGGAATCGGCATCGAGTGAGGAGAAGAACGCCCCCTCCCCTGATGTCATCTCGCGTTCCAGCCAGCCGACGGTTTCTTCTGCCCGGCTGCGATACAGGAAATTGCCGGTGCGCTGCCAGGCGACCGCCAAGAGGTCGAGCAGCTGGGCATTGTCGTAGAGCATCTTCTCGAAATGCGGCACCAGCCAGCGCTCGTCGACGGAATAGCGCGAATAGCCACCGCCGAGATGGTCATAGATCCCGCCTTCGCTGATCCGGTTGAGCGTCAGGTCGGTAATCCCGAAATAGCGGTCCTCGCCGGTTCGCATCCCGGCCCGCCACAGAAACTCGAACATCGCGCATTGTGGAAATTTCGGAGCGCCGCGCAGGCCGCCATTCTTGGGGTCCATCGCGTTGCCGAGCTGCATCGCGACCTGATCGAGCTCCTGTCGCCCGATCGTCACCCGCTGCGGACTGCGCGCTACTGCCGACAGACGGGCCATCAGCGAATTGCTGTTCTGCAAGATTTTGTCGGGTTCCTCGCGAAACAGTCGCGAAACCTCCCGCATCACCGCGGCGAAGGCCGGCCGCCCATAGCGCGAATCCTTCGGAAAATAAGTGCCGCCCCAGAACGGCTCGCCCGCCGGCGTCAGAAACATGGTCAGCGGCCAGCCGCCCTGCTCGCCCAGATGATGCAGCGCGGACATATAAATCTGGTCGATGTCCGGCCGTTCCTCGCGATCGACTTTGATGTTGACGAACAGCTCGTTCATCACCTGCGCGGTGGCGTCGTCCTCGAAGCTTTCATGCGCCATCACATGGCACCAGTGACAGGCGGCGTAACCGACCGACAGCAGGATCGGCTTGTCGGCGGCCTTGGCAGCATTCAGCGCTTCCGGTCCCCAGGGCCACCAGTCCACCGGATTGTGCTTGTGCTGCAGCAGATAGGGCGAGGTCTCGCGCGCCAGCCGGTTTTCGTGTCTGCTATCGCCGTGCGCCGTCATCGATGTCCTTCGCAAATTGCTTCGGTACCGACCGAAACGTGACTTGATGCGACAGGTATATGTCGCGGCATGACCCTTATGCCATGCGGGGCTGGTCTCATAACGCCGCAATCAGTCTAAAGATCGCGGCCATGTTCGACCAGCTTGCCACTATCGGCCTTGTTGTTTTCGCCTATCTGCTGGCCGGATTCGTCAAGGGCGTGATCGGCATGGGATTGCCGACGGTGGCGCTCGGCGTTCTGGCCACGGTAATGACACCATCGCAGGCGGCCGCGATCCTGATCGCGCCGTCGCTCGCCACCAACATCTGGCAGATGGTGGCAGGCCCTTATCTCATGGGTCTGGTGAAGCGGCTCGGCCTGATGCTGCTCGGTATGTTCGTCGGCGCCTGGGTTGGAAGCGGCATTCTCACCGGAGAGAATGCGAAGCCGGCTGCGATCGGACTCGGCATCGTGCTGATTCTCTATGCCGGCTTGGGGCTATCGAGAATCAAATTCTCGGTGCCGAGAAGCGCCGAAATCTGGCTTGGACCAATCGTTGGGATTGTCACGGGCTACGTCATGGCGGCGACCGGCGTGTTCGTGATTCCCGCCCTTCCCTATTTGCAGGCGATCGGGCTCGAGAAAGACGAACTCGTTCAGGCGCTCGGCCTGCATTTCACCGTTTCAACGGTCGCGCTCGCATTCGTATTGTGGGATGGCGGCGCGTTCAATATGTCGCTTGGAACATTGTCGCTGTTTGCGATCGCGCCGGCGATGCTCGGCATGTATGCGGGCCAGCGTATGCGACAGCGCATCAGCGCCGGCACGTTTCAAATCTTGCTTTACGTCGGTCTGATTCTGCTCGGGATCAATCTCTTGGTGAAGTATCTGATGTGAGTGCTAGCCAGCCTCAAGTTTAGTCCTGCGGCATCGCGGTCGGAACGATCTTTCGGCCGTGACGCCGATAGACAATGAAATCCGAATCCGTAGTCAACAATAACGGGTCGGGAAGGATTTCCGTCATTCGCAGCAGACAAGCATCCGCGAAGCTCATCGGAACATTGGAATACTTGCGCATCAATTCGACTATTTCAGAGATACTGTCGCTTGCGTGAAATGCGCTGATCAGCGCGCCGCGTCCGATCATCGTTGTAAAGACATCACGCCATTCCCGGCCCAAGACATGAAATGTCTCCGACA
This sequence comes from uncultured Pseudomonadota bacterium, assembly GCA_963707705.1. Taxonomy (GTDB): domain Bacteria; phylum Pseudomonadota; class Alphaproteobacteria; order Rhizobiales; family Xanthobacteraceae; genus Pseudorhodoplanes. The sequence continues at coordinate 23,209 of CAVPRD010000016.1, forward strand.
GGATCGCATCGCACGTTTTCCACGGCGGGGCCCGACGTTGTGCTATCGAAATCGCCCAAGCATGATCTCCATCGCGTTTATTGAGAAACGCAATCAGAAATCCGGTATCAACGAGGACGCTTGCGGCCATAGCCTGTCGATTTGAGATAGGCTTTGATGTTGCGGCTCATGTCTGGCGCAAGGCCGTCAACAGAGCCGGCAAGATCAGCGATCAGCGGACTAAGTTTTGAAGTGTCGTGTGGCTCGGCCATAACCAGTCGTTCGCGAACGATGTCGGACTTCGACATTTTTCGCCGCCTGGCTTCGGCTTCCAGCCGATCTACAACTTCGTTCGGAAGTCTGACGGTCAGGGACTTCATGCCCACATTGTAAGACATGTGTGGCAGAGGTGCAAGACAAGTCTGAGCTTTACCAGCCCGTCCGTCCGCGCTTCAACTCGGCCAATGACCGACACCATCTACGCTCTTTCTTCCGGCTCCGTGCCCGCTGCGATTGCGGTGATTCGCGTTTCCGGTCCGCAGGCGCGCGCGGCCTTGCAGGCATTGACCGGCAAGGTGCCGGAGCCGCGGCGCGCGGCTTTCGCTTCGCTTCGCGATCCGCAATCGGGCGAGGTGATCGATCAGGCTTTGGTGCTGTTCTTCGCAGGCCCGAATAGTGAAACCGGCGAGGACGTAGCCGAACTGCAATTGCACGGCGGGCGCGCGGTCATCGCCGGGATATTCGAGGCGCTGTCGCGGATGCCAGGAATGCGACCGGCGGAGGCGGGGGAGTTTACCCGCCGCGCCTTTGAGCACGGCAAGCTCGGCCTTACCGAAATCGAAGGGCTGGCCGATCTCATCTATGCCGACACGCAGTCCCAGCGCCGGCAGGCGATGCGGCAATTGCAGGGACTGCTCGGCAATCGTGCCGATACGTGGCGGAAGCAGATCATCGATGCACTGGCCCTGGTTGAGGCCGGCATCGATTTCTCGGACGAGGCAGATGTATCGGCAGACGTCACCACGCGAGGACTTCGTGCTGCAGAAATGCTGCAGCAGGAGATTGCAGCAATTCTGACCGAAGGCCGCCGCGGAGAGCGTTTGCGCGAAGGATTGGTGGTGGCGATCGCGGGTCCGCCCAACGCCGGCAAGTCCACGTTGCTCAACAAGCTGGCGAGGCGGGACGTGGCAATCGTCTCGCCACATGCCGGCACCACCCGCGACGTGATCGAGGTCCATCTCGACCTCGGCGGCTATCCGGTGACGCTGCTCGACACCGCAGGCATCCGAGACACCGACGATCCGGTCGAGCGGGAAGGGGTGACACGTGCCAGGGCGCGGGCGGCCGGTGCCGATCTGGTTTTATGGTTAACCGAAGGTGAAGTTACGAATCCGGGTTCAGGTTCGGACACGGAACTTTGGGTGATTCGGACGAAGATCGACGTCTCAGGCAAGGATCTGGGCGAACAGCCTGCTCGGCGACCGTCGGCGCCGGATGAATTGCACTTCTATGAGCTATCTGCGGTATCGGGGGAGGGGGTCGACCGGCTGCTGGCCGACCTTACTGAATTTGCTCGGCAGGCGTTGGAATCACGCGAACCGGCGCTGGTGACGCGGGAGCGGCAGCGGCGGCTCCTCGAATCCACGGAAAAGGCCCTGATTCGGGCAATTCTGGAGGGAAAAACCGGCCGGGAGGACACCTTCGCCGAGGAATTACGCCTTGCGGCTCAGGCACTTGGGCGGCTGACCGGCCGGGTCGACGTGGAGGATATTCTGGACGTCATTTTCCGCGATTTCTGCATTGGTAAATAATCCGTTTACCTTTTCTGATTCGACTCAAAACTCTGTTCACAAGGTTTTGAGACTCCTACGTTTCATGTGAAACACGGCGGCCGAATCTCGCGCGATTTTGACGGTTTGCGCGGGGTGGCCTACATAGCCGCGATCATGGATCAGCGCTTTGATGTCATTGTGATCGGTGGCGGGCATGCCGGCTGCGAAGCCGCGGCAGCCGCAGCCCGTATGGGTGCGGCCACGGCACTGATTACGCACCGCTTTTCGACGATTGGCGCAATGTCCTGCAATCCGGCCATCGGCGGTCTTGGGAAGGGACACCTGGTTCGGGAAATCGACGCCTTGGACGGCTTGATGGGTCGCGTCGCGGATCAGGGCGGCATCCAGTTCCGAGTTTTGAATCGCCGGAAAGGCCCGGCGGTACGCGGCCCTCGTGCCCAGGCCGACCGCAAGCTCTACGCCGCGGCCATGCAGCGGGCGATCCGCGAGACCGCCAATCTCACGGTGATCGAGGCCGAAGTTGATGATTTGCGCAGCGAAAACGGGCGTATCACCGGCGTGCGGCTGAATGATTCCCGTGAAATTGCCGCGGGCGCGGTGGTGCTGACTACCGGGACTTTTCTGCGCGGGCTGATCCATATCGGCGAGCAGCAAATCCCGGCTGGACGGGTCGGGGAGGCACCATCGTTAGGTCTGTCATTGGCCTTGCAGGCCATTGGCCTACAGCTGGGTCGCCTCAAGACCGGGACGCCGCCAAGACTGGATGGCCGCACCATCGACTGGGCCTCGCTCGAAATGCAGCCCGGCGACGAACCGCCGGAGCCGTTTTCGGCCCTCACGACACGCATCGAGAATCCGCAGGTCCAGTGCGGCATCACCCGGACCACCGAAGCGACACACGCAGTCATCCGCGCCAATGTTCACCGCTCGCCGATGTATTCCGGCCAAATCGAAAGCCGCGGGCCCCGCTACTGCCCTTCGATCGAAGACAAGATCGTGCGCTTCGGGGAGCGCGACGGGCATCAGATATTTTTGGAGCCGGAGGGGCTAGACGATCACACTGTCTATCCGAACGGCATCTCTACGTCGCTGCCGGAAGACGTACAGCACGCGGTGGTGGCCACGATCCCGGGTCTGGAAAAGGCGCGCTTCATCCGGCCGGGCTACGCGATCGAGTACGATCACGTCGATCCGCGTGAGCTGCATCCGACGCTCGAAGCCAAGCGCATGCGCGGACTTTTCCTCGCCGGGCAAATCAATGGCACGACCGGCTACGAGGAAGCTGCGGCGCAAGGATTGCTCGCCGGACTCAATGCTGCGGCATGCGTAAGTGGCGGAGACGGAATCGTTTTTGACCGCGCCGAGGCTTATCTCGGAGTCATGGTCGACGATCTTGTTTCACGTGGAATCAGCGAGCCATATCGGATGTTTACGTCGCGCGCGGAATATCGTCTCGCGCTGCGGGCGGATAATGCAGATCAGCGGCTGACGGCGAGGGGCGTCGCGCTCGGATGCGTCGGCGCAGCACGCCGCAAGATGTTTGAGGCGAAGACAGCGGCGCTATCTGAAGCACGTGAATATGCTCGCAGCGTCAACGTCTCTCCAAGCGAGGCGGAGCGTCACGGGTTCAGGCTGAAGAAGGATGGGCATCGTCGCAGCGCCTTCGAGATCTTGTCCTATCCGGATATCGGGATCGCGGAGGTTTCGCGAATCTGGCCGCGGCTCGGTCGCCTGCCGCAAGTGGTGGCCGAACAACTCGAGATCGAGGCCAAGTACGATGTCTATCTGTCGCGCCAGGCCGCCGATGTGGAGTTTTATCGGCGCGATGAAGCGCTGCTGCTTCCCGAGCATCTGGATTATTCGGTGATCCCCGGTCTCTCCAACGAAGTGCGCCAAAAACTTTCGACGCAACGGCCGCGCAGCGTTGGACATGCCGCGAAGCTCGAAGGCATGACGCCGGCGGCGCTCACGCTGCTGGTCGCGTATCTGAGACGCGGCGGCACGCGCGCTGCCGCGCAGGGATGACGCAAGATAGCGACTACGGTCGCGAACGCGCGCTCGCGCTGCTCAACGATTTCACGTGAAATCGCGCCAGGAATTGAGTCTCGTCTCGACCGCTTCGTCGAAGCGTTGCTGACGTGGCAGGCCAAGACCAATCTGATTGCACCCTCCACGATCCCGGAGCTTTGGACGCGCCATATTGCCGATTCGCTTCAGCTCCTGGCTCTTGCGCCGAGTGCAAAGCATTGGGTCGATTTCGGCTCGGGCGGCGGCTTCCCGGGCATACCGATCGCGTGCGCGCTGGCCGGTACACCGGGCGCGGTGATCCATCTGGTCGAAAGCAACCACAAAAAGGCGGCCTTTCTGCGCGAGGCCGTCCGGCTGACCGGAGCGCCTGCTAAGGTGCATGCCAGGCGGGTGGAGGACTTTGTGGATGGCTTTGCAGAACCCGTGGAGATCGTGACCGCGCGCGCGCTCGCGCCGCTCGAAAATCTGCTAGCAAAGGCTTATCCCTTGTTGAAAAGGGGAGCGCAGGCGCTCTTCCTCAAGGGTCAAGATGTAGAGGTTGAATTGACCGAAGCATCTAAATGTTGGACCATGGAAGCCGAGTTGGTCCGAAGCGTCACCGATTCCAGCGGCCGGATCGTATGGATCCGATCGCTCCAGCCGGCCGAAGTTAGCCGGATACCGTAAGACCATATTCCTATAGCGAGGCCGAAATGACCGACGCTCCGACGATCGCTCCGAATGACCCGGCCGGTGAGCCCGATGGTGCCCCGATCGCGCCGGCCAAACCGATGCGCGTTCTTGCGGTCGCCAACCAGAAAGGCGGTGTCGGCAAGACGACTACCGCTATCAATCTCGGTACTGCGCTGGCCGCGATCGGTGAGCGCGTGCTGATCATCGATCTCGATCCGCAGGGCAATGCCTCGACCGGTCTTGGCATCGACAATCGCAACCGCGACCGCTCAACCTATGACGTGCTGATAAACGAAGCGACGCTGCGCGACGCGATCCTGACCACCTCGGTGCCGCGTCTGCACATCGCGCCCTCGACGCTCGATCTCGCCGGTCTTGAACTTGAAATCTCGAGCGCCCGCGATCGCGCCATTCGGCTGCGCAATGCGCTCGGCCGTCTCAATCACGAAGCGCCGACCGGCTCCGACTACACCTATGTGCTGGTCGATTGTCCGCCCTCACTCAATCTTCTCACCGTCAATGCGATGGCTGCATCCGATGCCGTGCTGGTACCACTGCAATGCGAATTCTTTGCGCTTGAAGGTCTGTCGCAACTTTTGAAGACGGTCGACCAGGTGAAGGAAGCGCTGAACCCGCAACTCTCCATCCATGGCATCGTGCTGACGATGTTCGATGCGCGCAACAACCTGTCGAACCAGGTGGTGGCGGACGTGCGCGAATTCATGGGCGCGAAAGTCTACGACACCATCATCCCGCGCAATGTGCGTATTTCGGAAGCGCCGTCCTACGGCAAACCGGTGCTTGTCTATGATCTCAAATGCGCCGGCAGCGATGCGTATCTGCGGCTCGCGACCGAAGTAATCCAGCGCGAGCGCGAGCTCGCCGCGCATTGATCGCGGTGCGCTCAAAGTTGGAATCGGAATCGGAATAGATTGGAGGACGCGGTGGCGCAATCAGGAGCAGCTGATATGGCAGAGGATTCGCGACCGCGCGCGCGATTAGGACGTGGACTTGCCGCCTTGATGGGCGACGTGGGAGCCGACGCGCCGGTTTCAGAAAATCTGCAGAAGTCACAGCGCAAGGTGCCGATTGAGAATGTCATCGCGAATCCGCGCAACCCGCGCCGGATCTTCGCCGATACCGAGCTTGAGGAATTGGCGCAGTCGATCCGCGAGCGCGGTGTGATTCAGCCGATCGTGGTGCGGCCGGTGCCGAATGGCGGCAAGCAATTCGAGATCATCGCCGGCGAGCGGCGATGGCGCGCCTCGCAGCGTGCGGGTCTGCACGAAGTGCCGATCGTTGTGCTCGAAGTCAGCGACGCCGAAGCGCTTGAACTTGCGATCATCGAAAACATCCAGCGCGCTGATTTGAATCCGCTGGAAGAGGCGGCCGGCTATCAGGCGCTGGCCAACCAATACAGTCACAGCCAGGATGACATCGCGCACATCGTCGGCAAGAGCCGCAGCCATGTCGCCAATACGCTGCGGCTGCTGAAGCTGCCCGACACGGTCAAGCTTTACATCAATGAAGGCAAGCTGACCGCAGGCCATGCGCGCGCGCTTATCAATCAGCCCGATCCGGAGACGGTTGCGCGCAACATCGTCGAGAAGGGCCTCAACGTACGGCAGGTTGAGAAGCTGCGGCATGACACGGCGAATGCCGGCAAGAAGAAAAGCAAGTCGAGCGCCAAGGCGCGCAAGGATGCCGATATTGCAGCGCTAGAAAAGCGGCTGTCGGACGAGCTTGGATTCGTGGTGGAGATTACCGATCGCGGTCGTGCCGGCGGTGTGCTCGGCATTCGCTATCGCACGCTCGACCAACTCGACGAAGTGGTGCGGCGGCTGGAGCGGCGATAGTTACTTTGCCGGGCCCGACCCGGCAATCCATCTATTTCGCACGATTTCCGATTTGATGGATGTGCGGGTCAAGCCCGCGCATGACGTTAGCTCCTCTTCCGCGCCGCGGTCGCCAGCGTCAGCATCGATCGTTGCGCGATCGCATCGGCGAGATGCGGCTGACGTCGCGTTTCCAACAGCGCGTCGGACAACGACGACATCGCGTCGAGCAGCTTCGCCGTGGTCCAGGCCCGCAAGGCCGTATCGATCGCGGATTTTCTTCGAAAATGAATCGGCGGGCGAGCGCCTTCGACGACGCCGGTTGCGGACTGACCTTCATCGACCGCGATGCGCATACGGTGCAGGCTCGAAACGTGGCGGAGCGCGGCGGAGACGATGACGCCGGGATGCGTTCCCTCGCCGCGCGCTCTCGCAAATTGCGTTTCGACCTCAGACGGCTTTCCAGTGAAGGCCGCATCGATGACGTTGTCGAGCGCGACCGCCGAGGCATAGGCCACCACTGCCATCACATCGTCAGCGGTGACTCGATCGCGGCCGTGAACATAGAGCGCGAGTTTCTGCAGTTCGTTGCGCGAAGCCTGCCGGTCGCCGCCGAGAAACGGCGCCAGCGCGGCGCGCGCATCCGGTGCTATCGCGAGCCCGGCTTTTTTCAACTCGTCATCGATCAGCCGCTCGATATCGCGCTCGCCGTCGGAATAACATGCGATCGCCGCGGCATTCTTCGCGCCCTCGCAAAGGCTGCGCAGCGGTGCGTTCTTGCGCAGCTCTCCCGCTTCGATCACGACCCGGCAATCGGGCGAGGGCGCTGCGATCACAGCCTCTACGGCTGGCACGATGTTGCGGCCGCCGGCACGCACCCAGATTGCGCGGCGTCCGCCAAACATCGGGATGGTGTTTGCTTCCTCAACCAGCCGAAACGGATTGGCGGACAGGTCGTCGCCGTCAATGCGGATCAGCGAAAAGGAATCGGACGGGTCGTCGACCGCGGCGCGCACCAAAGTCTGCGCGCGCTCATGCACCAGGCCCGCATCGGGGCCATAGACCAGCACCACCGGTCGCGCCGGATCGGGGCGTGAAACATAGGAATCGGCTTCGGAGGCTTTGATAGCGGTCATTGGTGCAACATACGTTCGGTCCGACCATTCCCGCAAAAGCGGGAAACCAGGCTTTCAGACCAGTGCATGTCGGATCGATAATTCTGGATCCCCGGTTTCGCGGGGACGGGCGGATGGCTGCATTGGCCGCAGATAGTGGTCACCCACCCGAAACAAAATACGAAGCCAGTCGCGACTTGATCTGTTCGGCGATGATGGCCGAGCTGCGGTTCTCGGCGTCGCGCTGGCCGCGCTGGCGGGCGAAGCGCTGCTCCTGGCCGGGAATGTCATAGGACGCGCGCGCGAAGGCGCGGCCGGTGAGCACGGTTTTCTTGGTCGCGATTTCGGTCAGGGCATAGGTCGCGTCGATGCCGTAGATTTCCATGTCTGGACGCGCGGTGGTGATATCCACGATCACGTTCTGGGTCTGGCCTTTCAGCTTGATCTTGAGCTGGTGGGTCGGCGGCAGCTCACCGGCGCCGCCGGTCAGGCCGAAGATCAGGTTGTTGCGAACCTCGACTGACAACCGCGCTTCGGGAGTGCCGTTCGGGACGTCGATTTCATCGACCTTGACGCTGGCGAGCGCCGTGCGAACGGCCGGAGGGGCGCCGACGGCATCAGACGAGGCAGACGTCCCATAAACCGGTTGGAAACAGCCAGCGGTCAGCCCGGCGCTGGCCAAGGCCAGCCCCGCGGCGAGAAACCGCCCAATACCCCTGTTTCCCCTAGGCGACGACATTCACAATCCTTTGGGGGACAACAATGACCTTTTTGGGGGCCTTGCCATCCAAGGCTCTTTTTACAGCATCCAGCATCAATACGGCAGCCTCGATATCCGATTTTTCCGCATCCCGTGGCACGGTTACATCAGCCCGTTTCTTGCCGTTGACCTGGACCGGCAGGGTGACAGTGTTCTCGACAAGCAGATCCGGCTCGACCTGGGGCCAAGGCTGCATCGACACCAGCTCCTTGTGGCCGAGCGTGGCCCAGCATTCCTCCGCCAGATGCGGCATCATGGGTGCAAAGAGCTGGACCAGGATGTCGCCAGCCTCGCGCATGGCCCAGGCGAAATCCGGGGTCAGCGCCGCCGGGGAGGTGACGTTGCCGATCGCCTGACCGAGCGCGTTGGCGAATTCGTAGATATGCGCGACGCAGCGGTTGAACCGCAGCTTGTCGATATCCTCCGATACCTTGGCGAGCGCGGAATGCGCAGCTTTGCGAATCGCCAAAGCAGGCTCACTGAAGGCGGCCGGCCGTTCGGACGGCGCTTTGCCGGCGATCTCGGAGATCTCGCCGACAAGCCGCCATAGCCGCTGCACGAAGCGCCACGAACCTTGCACGCCTTCCTCGGTCCAGATCACGTCGCGCTCCGGCGGCGAATCCGACAGGACGAACCAGCGCGCGGTATCGGCGCCATAGCTGCCGATGATGTCGTCGGGGTCGACGGTGTTGCGCTTCGACTTCGACATCTTTTCGATATGGCCGATCTCGATCGGCTCGCCGGTCGTGGTGAGCCTGGCGCTGCGCTGATCGCCAACCGATTCGATCGTGACCTCGGACGGCAACGCGTACGAGCCATCCTGCTTGCGATAGGTCTCGTGAATCACCATGCCTTGCGTGAACAGGCCGCCGAAAGGTTCGTCGAGTTTCGTGCGTCCGGTCTTCTTCATCGCGCGAAGGAAAAATCGGCTGTAGAGCAAATGCAAAATCGCATGCTCGATGCCGCCGATATATTGATCGACCGGCAGCCAGCGGTCGACGATGTTGCGATCGGTTGCTTCCGTCTTCAGCCAGGGATCGGTGAAGCGCGCGAAATACCAGGACGAGTCGACGAAGGTGTCCATGGTGTCGGTTTCGCGCCGCGCCGCGCCGCCGCATGTCGGGCAGACGACATTCTTCCACGTCGGATGGCGATCGAGCGGATTGCCGGGACGATCGAAGGTGACATCGTCCGGCAATTTCACCGGCAGGTCTTTCTTCGGCACCGGCACGATACCACACGTCTCACAGTGGATGATCGGGATCGGACAGCCCCAATATCGCTGACGCGAAATGCCCCAGTCGCGCAGACGGAAATTGACCTGGCGTTGCGCGACCGGACGATTGCCGCGCGTTTCGGTTTCGAGCCGCTTTGCAACTTCTTGCTTCGCCTGCTCGATGGTCATGCCGTCGAGAAAACGCGAATGGATCATCGTGCCGTCGCCGTCATAGGCGGTGTCGGTGATGATAAAGGTCGCGGGATCCTGACCGGGCGGGCACACCACGGGCACGTTGCCGAGCCCGTATTTGTTGACGAAATCGAGGTCGCGCTGATCGTGCGCCGGACAGCCGAAAACGGCGCCGGTGCCATAATCCATCAGGATGAAATTGGCGACATAGACCGGCAGCTTCCACGTGCGGTCGAACGGATGCAAAGCGCGGATGCCGGTGTCGAAGCCAAGCTTCTCGGCCTTGTCGATCACTTCCTGCGCGGTACCGTGGCGTTTGCATTCCTCGATGAAGGCTTTGAGCGCGGAATTTTTCTGCGCCGCCGCGGTCGCCAGCGGATGATCGGGCGCGATCGCGACAAACTTCGCGCCGAACAACGTGTCCGGCCGCGTGGTGAAGACGTCGAGTTCGTTCTCGGCATTCGGCGCAGTATTCGCATCGAGTGCGAAACGCACCAGCAGGCCCTCGCTGCGGCCGATCCAGTTGCGCTGCATGACGCGCACTTTCTCCGGCCAGCGGTCGAGCGTGTCGATGGCGTCGAGCAATTCCTGTGAGTAGTCGCTGATCTTGAAGAACCACTGCGTCAGTTCGCGCTGTTCTACTTCCGCGCCCGAACGCCAGCCGCGGCCGTCGATTACCTGCTCGTTGGCCAGCACGGTCTGATCGACCGGATCCCAGTTCACTTTCGATTGCTTGCGCTCGACCAGACCCGCGTCGAGAAAGTCGAGAAACATCGCCTGCTGGTGCTTGTAGTAATCCGGATCGCAGGTCGCGATCTCGCGCGCCCAGTCGAGCGACAGCCCCATCGACTGCAGCTGCTTCTTCATCGCGGCGATGTTTTCGTAAGTCCAGGCCTTGGGATGGACCTTGCGCTCCATCGCGGCGTTTTCGGCGGGCATTCCGAAGGCGTCCCAGCCCATCGGGTGCAGCACGGAATGGCCCATCGCGCGCTTGTAGCGCGCCACCACGTCGCCCATCGTGTAGTTGCGCACGTGACCCATATGGATGCGCCCCGACGGATAGGGGAACATCTCGAGCACATAATATTTCGGGCGCGGGTCGGAGTTCGCGGTCGCGAAGATACCGCGCTCGTCCCAGGTTTTCTGCCAGCGCGGCTCGGCGTCGCGGGCGTTGTAGCGCTCGGTGCTCATCGAAGGCTCAAAAAGCTCGAAAATCGAGCCGGACAGGACACGAAAACCCCTGTTCGGTCAACGCTATTGGCCGCAGCTGCGGCCGGCGTTTCACGCTGCCGTGACGGGCCGGTGCAACGCGCTGACAAGCCCGTTACTGCGTTCCTTTACCGGGAACCGCTTGCGCGCGACCCGGTTGTGCCGCGCGGAGTTTTTCCGTGGAGAGGCCGGGGGCGGACCTGCCGCGCAAGCGGTGTACCGGCATTCCTTCTTTGAAAATCGATTTTCTGTACCAAGCCCGGCCCTGTTGGCCGGGCTTTATTGCTTGCGGCGACTAGGCTCCGCCATTAGTCAGCGGGCATGAGCGAAAGCCATGCCGACATCCCCGCAAGTTTTGCCGCGGTTCAAGCCGACATCGCCGTTGCCTGCCGCGAGGCGAACCGCGATCCGTCCGAAGTGACCCTGATTGCGGTCAGCAAAACCTTCCCGGCCGGGCCGATCGAACAGGCCATTGCGGCCGGCCAGCGCGTATTCGGTGAAAATCGTGTGCAGGAGACCAAGGGCAAATGGCCCGCCATCCGCGCGCGCCATCCCGGGCTGTCGCTGCATCTGATTGGGCCGCTGCAATCCAACAAGGCCAAGGAGGCGCTTGCGTTGTTCGACGCCATCCATTCGGTGGATCGGGCGAGCCTGTGCGAAGCCCTGTCCAAGGAGATCGCAAAGGCGGCCCGTGCGCCGCTGCTCTTTGCCGAGATCAATACCGGTGCCGAACCGCAAAAGGCCGGCATCCTGCCGCAAGACGCCGACGCGTTTCTGCGTGCCTGCTGGGACAGTTACGGTCTTTCGATCGCCGGGCTGATGTGCATTCCGCCGTTCGACGAGGCGCCGGCGCCGCATTTTGCTTTGACGGCGAAAATCGCCGCACGCAACGGACTGAAGCTGCTGTCGATGGGCATGAGCGCCGATTACAAGATCGCTATCGCCTTCGGCGCGACGCATGTACGTGTCGGCTCGGCGATATTCGGCCACCGAGACTAAACTTCTTGTCGGTGATTTTCCGCAATCGTGTGCCCCAAAAGAGTGAAGCCCGCTGACGCGGGCTTCAAACCTTATCTATCAACGGCAAACGCGGACCGGACCCCTGGGCGTTGCGCGCACGAAGCAGCGGGGGCCTGGCACGACGACGACCGCATTGGGGCGGCATCCGCCGCGCGGACCGCGATGCCAGCCTGGACCGCAGCCGCCGGCCACCTGGATGACGTCCGACGATGCTTTCAGCGGGCCTTGCGGAGCGGACGGAAGCGCTTGCGCATTGAACGCCGTCAACGCGACCGCACCGCCGAACACCAAAGTTAGAAACAGCTTGCTCATGAATAGCCTCTTTCCCAGCCGGGCGATTCCCGGGCGGCGGCGATCACGCGACAAAAAGATGAACGAGTGATGGCGCAAAAATAACTTTCACGAAAAAAAATGTCAGAATCAGAAAACGACAATTCGAGTGCGTGGCCCGATTTGGGCGATCAACCTTAAAAAGTCCGGTTTACGCAGCGCTATGCAACCGGCGGTCGGCTTGAAACCCGGCCGCGCCAGATGGATGAACACGGCGCTGCCTCGCCTGGCAATCCGCGGGCGGTCATTGTGGTCGATTTCGATGATCAGGTCATACAGGCTGTCCTCGCGCATCAGGCGGTCGCCGGGCTCGCCTGACTTACGCTTGACCGGACGATTATACCTGCGATCTGCCGGATCCTCGCTCCAGGCATCGTCGCCGCGAATCGGTCGGAGCGGGAGCGCAGTCTGCGGACGGGTGATTCGGTCCTTCCGCCACCACAGTCGTTTCAGGCGAAAAGTCCCGCGGGGGGTTCCGCCATCACCCTCGAATTTGTTGGCGAGGATGCCGGACCGGCCCAGGGCGACCGGAAATGTAGCGCTTCCCGCCCTTAAGATACCGCGCGTTTTGCTGCCGGATCGCTTATGAACCTGCAGATGGACTAAAGGCCGTACCGGCATGGTTCCTTGTGCGGGGCGTCTTTCCACAAACTAATAAGGCAACTCTCGCTTGCACTTATAATCTCCAATGCCCTATTTCGCCATAAATCGGTAATCTTCGGCCCTTGGGGGGCCACCCAGACATGTCGAATATTAGAAAAATCCTGATCGTGGACGATGACGCGGACCTGCGCGACACCTTGGTGGAGCAGCTTGCCCTGCATGAGGAATTCGAGGCCGCGTCCGAGGATTCCGGCGCCAAGGGAGTGCAGGCGGCCAAGAACGGGCAAATCGATCTCGTCATCATGGATGTCGGCCTGCCCGATATGGACGGCCGCGAGGCCGTGCGCCTCTTGCGCAAGGGCGGCTTCAAGGCGCCGATCATCATGCTGACCGGTCACGACACCGATTCCGACACCATTCTTGGACTGGAATCGGGTGCGAACGATTACGTCACCAAGCCGTTCCGTTTCGCGGTGCTGCTGGCGCGCATCCGTGCGCAGCTTCGACAGCATGAGGCAAGTGAGGACGCGGTCTTCACGATTGGGCCCTACAGCTTCCGTCCGAGCTCCAAGCTGCTCACCGGTGAGAAGGGCAACAAAGTGCGGCTGACCGAAAAGGAGACCGCGATTCTGCGCTATCTCTATCGTGCCGGACAGAAGTCGGTATCGCGTGAGACCTTGTTGCAGGAAGTCTGGGGCTACAATTCGGGCGTCACTACCCACACGCTCGAAACGCATGTTTATCGGCTTCGTCAGAAGGTCGAGAAGGACGCCGCCAATCCCGCGATCCTGGTGACCGATGCCGGTGGCTATAAGCTCGTGCCGTAGAAACAGATGAGCATCGTCCAAGACATCCAGATGCTGGAGCAAGTGCCGATGCTCCGGGTCCTTGGGCGGTCAATTTTGCACATGATCGCGATGGGTGCGGAAACCCGCGAGGTCCATACCGGCGAAATGCTGTTTGGCCCGCAGGAAAAGCCGGATTGTGCTTTCGTAGTGCAGGCCGGGATGTTCGCACTCAGCATCGATCCCGAGAATTCTTCACGGGTTATCGAGGCCGGTCCGGGCACGATGCTGGGCGAATTCGCGCTGATCACCGAAACCGCGCGGCCGCTTTGCGCAATCGCGCAACAGCCGTCGACCGTGATGCGCATTTCGCGCAGCATGTTCTCGAAGGTTCTGGAATCCGATGCGGGTGCTGCGGTACGGCTGCGCGATTATATTGCAAGGCGCACGCGACAGTCGGTCGCCGACTTGCTGGTCGTGAAGGAAACATTCGATCCGAAAGGAAATGAGCAATAGGCATCGATGCGCAGCGCATTCAATGCGCGGCATCCCGCGACTGCGCGGCTCACACTTCCAGGGTCGCCGTCACCGGAACATGATCCGAAGGCTTCGACCAGCCACGCGCTTCCTTGAAAATCCGGATCTCCGAGACCCGGTCCATCAGCGCCGGCGCGACCCACATGTGATCCAGTCGCCGTCCCTTGTCCGCGGTTTTCCAGTCTGGCGAACGATAGCTCCACCAAGTGTAAAGCTTCGCAGGCTCCGGCACGAATTCGCGCATCGCATCGACCCAGCCACCGGCCTTCTGCGCGGCATTCAGCTTCTCGACTTCCACCGGCGTATGCGACACCACATCGAGCAATTGCCTGTGGCTCCAGACATCATGTTCGCGCGGCGCGACATTGAGATCGCCGAGCAGGATCGCGCGCGTGGTGCCGTTGACATGGACCTCCTCGCAGTCGCGCATCTCGTCGAGGAATGTCAGCTTGTGCTTGAATTTCGGATTGACCTCGGGCTCAGGAACGTCGCCCCCAGCCGGCACATAAAGGTTATGAAGCAGGATCGGATCTTTCAGACCGGCCTGCTCACCCAGCACGACGGAGATATGGCGCGAATCGGTCAATCCGCAAAAGCCGCGCCTGGAGGTCGATTCGAATGGCAGCCGCGAAAGCACGACCACGCCGTGATAGCCCTTCTGGCCATTCATCGCGACATGGTCGTAGCCGAGCCGTTTGAAGCGCTTGAGTGGAAACTTGTCGTCCGGGCATTTGGTCTCCTGCAGGCACAGGACATCCGGACGATGGGCCTTGATGAATTTTGCAACGAGATCGATGCGAAATCGCACCGAATTGACATTCCAGGTCGTGATTTTGAGTCTCATGGCCCATATTTCTAAGGTCTGGGATGACGGAATTCCAGACGATCGGCGGGCTTCGCGACGCTGTCCGCAGATAATTGCGTCAGGCTGTGCAGGGCTCGAATCGAGGCCCGAAATGACGGGAGTATTCCGGTGACGGAACAATCGGCCAGACCGCGCGTGGTCATTGTCGGCGGCGGTTTCGGCGGGCTGGAAGCCGCGCGGGCTCTGGCCAAGGCGCCTTTGGACGTCCTTCTCGTCGACCGTCAGAATCATCATTGCTTCCAGCCGCTGCTTTATCAGGTTGCGACCGCTGCCTTGTCGCCCGCGGATATAGCCTGGCCGATCCGCTCGATCCTGAGCGGGCAGCCCAATCTGCGCGTGGCGATGGCGATGGTGACCGGCATCGATACCAGTGCGCGCATCGTTCATGCCGACGAACATGATTTTCCTTATGATTATCTCATCCTCGCCTGCGGCGTGACGCATGCCTATTTCGGCCATGACGAATGGTCGAAGGTTGCGCCCGGCCTGAAGCAGCTCGAAGACGCGCGTGACATTCGCGCACGCTTTCTCATGGCGTTCGAGAAGGCTGAAATCGCCGATAGCGAGGCCGAGCGGCGAAAGCTTCTCACCTTCGTTGTGGTTGGCGGCGGCCCGACCGGCGTGGAGATGGTGGGCGCGATGGCGGAGGTGGCGAGGGAGACTTTGCGTGCGGATTTTCGCCGCATCGATCCGCGTGCTTCGCGGATCGTTCTGATCGAGGCCGGCCCGCGCATTCTGCCCGCCCTGCCGGAGAATCTGTCGCTCTATGCGAAGCGAGTACTGGAAGGCATGGGCGTCGAGGTGATGACCGACACCAAGGTGACCGATTGCGGTTCGGGCGGCGTCATGCTCGGCGACAAGCGTATCGATGCGTCCACCATCGTATGGGCCGCTGGCGTCAAAGCTTCACCGGCGGCGGAATGGATCGGGGCGGAGCATGATCGTGCCGGGCGGATCGTGGTCGGACCCGATCTGTCGGTACCGAATCAGCCGGATATTTTTGTGATCGGCGATCTTGCTTCGGTGAAGGACAAGAATGGCAAGCCGGTGCCGGGCATCGCCCCTGCTGCCAAGCAGATGGGACGTTATGTCGGACGTCTGATTGCCGCGCGCGTCGCCGGACGCTCAGACACGAAGCCGTTCGTCTATAGCCATGCCGGCGATCTCGCGACTGTCGGGCGCAGAGCGGCGGTGGTGAAGATCGGGCGCTTCGAACTCACCGGCTTTCTTGGATGGCTGTTCTGGGGCGTTGCGCACATCTATTTTCTGATCGGCTTGCGCAACCGTTTCGTGGTCGCCGTGACCTGGTTGTGGAGCTATCTCACGTTCCGGCGCGGCGCGCGTCTGATCTCGATGCCGGAACAAACGTCGCCAGCTACTGAATCATCCGCTCGTAATTGATCTTGAACAGACCCGGATCGGGCTTCTTGGTCATGTCCAGATTATAGACCGCAACCGTGGTGTCGAAGCCTTGCGGATCGGTCACCGTCCATTGCTTGAGGGTGAGGTCCTTGGCGTCGAACATCAGCATCAATTTATGCTTGCCGCCGAGCGCCTGACGTTCCTCGATCACGACGGTCGAGAAGATGTCGTCGGAATAGACACCGATAACGTTGGTGTCGCGCAACAGATCGACCTTGTCGGCGAGCAGGAAACGCAGAGGAGTCTGCCCGAGCGGGTAGAGGTCTTGCGTCGCAAGCCTGCGATCGCGCACCACGAGCGAGGTGCCGTCGGCGATCAACTGGGTCGGGCTCGGATCGTCGTATTCGAAACGAAGTTTGCCCGGCTTCTGCACAAACAGGTCGCCCTGGGTTTTGCGGCCGTCGGGTCCGACCTGCACGAATTTCCCGGTCGCCTGCCGCATGCCGGTGAGATAGGTGCTGATCTTGTCGACGAGCGCGCGTTGGCTGTTATCGAAAGCGGTAGCCTCGCCGGGTGCGTTGCCGCGGGAGGGGATCGGCGGAGCGGGGATGACTCCCGGCGTCACCGGACCGCGCGCCTGTGCAACCGTGATCTGCTTTTGCTTTGGCGCCGGCTTCGGCAGCGGCACGGATTGCGCAAACGCTTCCGGCATAACCAGAAATCCGGCGGCGAGGCCCATTATCGTGATTGCGCAAAAAGCCGGCAGCGTCCGCGTCATACTTCACTCCGTCTGCGCGGGCCCTAGCGCGCGCGTGTGGCGATTTGGCGGCTCCGTCAAGTGAACCGCCAAATGGCCAATTCTCAACAGAACCGGGCCGTTTCGGTACTGCGATCAATACCGGCTGGCGCCCTCTTCGATCAGGATTTCGCGCTTGCCCGCGTGATTAGCCTGCCCGACCACGCCTTCCTGTTCCATCCGCTCCATCAGGGTCGCAGCCCGATTATAGCCGATCTGTAACCGGCGCTGGATATAACTGGTCGAGGCTTTGCGGTCGCGCAGCACGATATCCACCGCCTGTTGATAAAGGTCCTTTTCGGCGCCCATGCCGGTAGCGTCGAATACCGCGCCGTCCTCGTCTTCCTGCTCGTCGCGCGTCACCTCTTCGAGATATTGCGGCACACCCTGCGACTTCAGGTGCCGCACGACTTTCTCGACCTCGTCGTCTGCGACGAAAGGTCCGTGCACGCGGCTGATGCGCCCGCCGCCTGCCATATAGAGCATGTCGCCTTGGCCCAGCAGTTGCTCGGCGCCCTGTTCGCCCAGAATTGTTCTGCTGTCGATCTTGGAGGTGACCTGGAACGAGATGCGCGTCGGGAAGTTCGCCTTGATGGTGCCGGTGATGACGTCCACAGACGGCCGCTGGGTGGCGAGCACGACATGGATGCCGGCGGCGCGCGCCATTTGCGCAAGGCGCTGGATGGCGCCTTCGATGTCCTTGCCCGCGACCATCATCAGGTCGGCCATCTCGTCGACGATCACCACCACGTACGGAAGCTCTTCGAATTCGAGTTCTTCCTTCTCGTAGATCGCTTCGCCGGATTCCTTGTCGTAGCCGGTATGCACGGTGCGGCTGAGCTGCTCGCCCTTCGCTTTGGCTTCCGCCAGCCGCGTGTTGTAGCCGTCGATATTGCGAACGCCGAGCTTCGACATCTTCTTGTAGCGCTCTTCCATCTCGCGCACCGCCCATTTCAGAGCGACCACCGCCTTCTTCGGATCGGTGACAACCGGTGTGAGCAGATGGGGGATGCCGTCATAGACGGAAAGCTCGAGCATCTTGGGATCGATCATGATCAGCCGGCATTGATCCGGCCGCAGCTTGTACAGCAGCGACAGCAGCATGGTGTTGATCGCGACCGACTTGCCGGAGCCGGTGGTGCCTGCGATCAGCAGATGCGGCATCCGCGCCAGATCGACCACCACCGGTTCGCCGCCGATGGTCTTGCCGAGACAGAGCGGTAGCTTCGCGGACGTGTTGTTGTATTCGCTCGAGGACAGCAACTCGCGGAAATAGACTTTCTCGCGGAACTCGTTCGGCAATTCGATGCCGATGGCGTTGCGGCCCGGTACCACGGCGACGCGGGCCGACACCGCGCTCATCGAGCGCGCAATGTCGTCGGCAAGGCCGATCACGCGCGACGACTTGATGCCGGGCGCGGGCTCGAGTTCGTAGAGGGTCACCACCGGACCGGGGCGCGCATTGATGATCTCGCCCTTCACGCCGAAATCTTCCAGGACGCTTTCGAGCGATTCGGCGCGCTCCTCGATTTCCTCGGTGCTCGGGCTCGATTTGTCGCTGGCTTTCGGCGCCGCCAGGATGTTGAGGGGTGGCAGAACGAAACCGCCGCTTGATTTGCGCGGCTTCGGCTGTGTCTGGGCACGCGCCTTGCGCGGCGCGGGCGCCTCTTCCTCTTCTTCCTCCTCGTAAACCTCGTCTTCCGCCTGCGCCATGCGACGCGCACGCGGTTCGGCGCGGGCAGCAGCGGGTTCGGGCCGTGGCGCCGGGCGAATGTCGAATTCGTCGTCGCCCATCTGCCGGCGGATGAAGATCGAGATCCGTGCCTTCAGGCTCAGAAGAAGATGCGTAATCCAGCCGAGCGAGATCAGTGCGCGCTCTTCTTCCTCTTCGAATTCCTCAGCTTCGCGATGAATGTCCTCGGCAAGGTCGCCCTTCGGGCGCAGCCAGAAGCCCGCGACCATCACGAAAGCGGCCAATGCGAGAACGCCAAAGATCGCCAACAGCACGGTCCGGCTGATGGCGCCGAGATGGCCGCCGAGCAGCAGCAGCGGAAGCTTTAGCATGGCGTCGCCGGTCACCCCGCCCATGCCGGCCGGTAGCGGCCAGCCGGCGGTGCGCGGCAGACAAGAGGCGAAAGCAGAGGCGAGCACCAGACCCGCGAGCCAGATTCCTGCGCGCATCAGCACCCGGCCAAACGGCCGATGTGTCAGCAGGCGCCAGCCCCAGATTGCGATCGGCAGCACCAGCACGATCGAGGCCAGGCCAAAAAGCTGGATCGACAGATCCGCGATGATCGCGCCGGTGCGTCCAAGCAGATTGCGGACCGATGCGTCGGTGGCGTGGCTGAGGCTTGGGTCCTGCACCGACCAAGTCGCGAACGCGAGGGTCAAAATCAGCGCGAGCACGAGTAGCGCGATACCAAGCATTTCCTCGAATCGGCGGCGCGTCGCAGCACGCAGGTCGTCGGAAATGAAGTCGAAATTGCCGATACCGATCGCTGGCATCACCCGCGCCCTCAACCGAGCACCGCGACAAGGCGATGCAGCGCCTCAGCCGTGGTTGCGTTGTCATGTACCATCGCGACGCGAATGTAGTTGCGGCCCGGATTAAAGCCGTCGGCTGTCGTGTAGGATGCGTATTCGCCCGGCAGCACCCGCACACCCGCCTCGCGCCACAAGCGCTCCGCGGCCCGCACGCTGCCGCCCTGCGCCGACACGTCGAGCCACAGGAAGAAGCCGCCGGCCGGGCGCCTGTAGCCGTAGCGATCGCCGACGATCTGATCGGCGAGATCGAATTTCTGCGCGTAGAGTTTGCGATTCTCGATCACATGGGTCTCGTCGTCGAGAGCGGCCGCCGCCACCTCCTGATTGGGCATCGGTACCTGCGGAGCGGAATTGTTGCGATACTCGAGAAATCGCGCCAAGAAATTCGGGTCGCCGGCGCAGAAACCGACTCGCAAACCCGGCAGGTTCGAACGCTTGGACAGCGAGTTGAACACAATCGCATTCGCGTAATCGGGACCGGCGACTTCCAGCATGCCGACAGGTTTCTCGCCGAAATATATTTCCGAATAGCATTCGTCGGAGAACACGACGAAGCCATGACTGCGTGCGAGCGCAATCAGCTTGCGGAGATAGTCCGCACTCGCCACCGAACCCTGCGGATTCGCGGGCGAGGCAAGGTAGAAAGCGACCGTACGCGCGAACAGCGCAGGCTCGATAGCATCGAGATCGGGCAGAAATCCGGTCTTCGCGGTTGTCGGCAGATAGACCGTATCGCAATGCGAGGCTGAGGCGCCGGCTGAATAGGCGCCATAGCAGGGATTGGGGAGGAGGATGGCGGGGCGGCCCTGCCTTGGAGCGGCGTTGCGGCTGGCCGCCAGCGCCGCCAGGAACAGGCCTTCGCGGGTGCCATTCAGCACCAGCACCTCGGTTTCGGGATCCAGCGGCCGCGGCAAGTCAAAGCGGCGCGCCAACCAGCTCGTAACGGATCTGCGGAACCGCTCGGTGCCCTTGTTCATGGGGTAGCGGTTGAATTCGGCGATATGTCTCGCCATTACCGGCGCGGTAAACGGCGGGACGGGATGCTGCGGCTCGCCGACCGCGCAATTGATCGCGGATTTTCCCGGCTGGAACGGTGTCAGAAGGTCGTTCAGACGGGCAAAGGGCGAACGCAATTCGGTCGTCCGCGCGGACGACGGGGGCTGTTCGCGTTCGGCAGCATTCATGAACATCACGCGCGCATTTCACAGCCGGTCTATCGGGTCCCCGGCAGCCTAGGGCGGTGAGGTTAAGGTCCGATTAACCATCGGCGTTTTGAGACCGCTCGCGCTGCACCGCGTCCGGGGCATGAACACGAAACGAAAGAGGCTCCGGTCTTGCGACCGGAGCCTCCATTCGGCGAGGGGCGGTGCCGGGTATACGCCCCGCCGCGCGAACGTGAAACTTACATATTGTAGGCGCGTTCTCCGCACTCGGTGAGATCGAGGCCTTCCCGCTCCTTGTCGACCGACACTCGCAGACCGACGATGATGCTGATGATGAAGAATAGCACCGCGGATCCGATACCCGACCACAAGAGAGTGGTGAGCACTGCCTTGGACTGCGCCAGCATCTGCGCGGCGAAGTCGTATTCCGCGATCTTGCCGGTGGTGTAGTCGAGGATGCCGGTGCCGCCGAGTGCGGGATTGACCAGGATGCCGGTGCCGAGGGCACCCACGATTCCGCCGACGCAATGCACGCCGAACACGTCGAGCGAGTCGTCGTATCCGAACATGTTCTTGATCACCGAGCAGAAGAACAGACACACGAAGCCGGCGACGATGCCGAGTATGATCGCGCCCATCGGACCGGAGAAACCGGCCGCAGGCGTGACAGCGACCAGACCCGCCACCGCGCCGGTGACGATGCCAAGCAGCGAGGCTTTACCCTTGATCAGCCATTCCGCGAACATCCAGGCCAGGGCGGCCGCGCAAGTCGCGACGAAGGTGTTGATCATGGCCAGAGCCGCGGTGCCGTTGGCTTCGAGGTTCGAACCGACGTTGAAGCCGAACCAGCCGACCCACAGCAGGGAGGCGCCGATCATGGTCATGACCAGCGAATGGGGCGGCATCAGCTCTTTACCGTAGCCGGTGCGCTTGCCGATGATGAGGGCGCCGACGAGGCCCGCAATACCGGCGTTGATGTGCACCACGGTGCCGCCGGCGAAGTCGATTGCGCCCCAGAGGAAGACCTGGCCCGCATCCGCATTGACGGCGTCGAGTGCTTCCTGAGCCGTTTTCTTGGCGGCGTCATCGGTTGCCGCGGCAAGCGCTTTGGCAGCGGCGTCGATCGCGTCCGGGCCGGGCCAGTACCAGACCATGTGCGCGATCGGGAAGTAGATCAGGGTAACCCAGAGCGGGATGAACAGCGCGAGCGCTGCAAACTTCATGCGCTCGGCGAAGGCGCCGACGATCAGCGCGGGCGTGATCATCGCGAAGGTCATCTGGAAGCACAGATAGACCATCTCGGAGATGTTGGCGTCGACCGAGAAGGTCGCTGCCTTCGAGTCGGTCGTGACTCCCGCGAGGAAGGCCTTCGAGAAGCCGCCGATAAAGGCCGAGCCGCCGGTGAAGGTGAGGCTGTAGCCGTAGATCACCCAAATGATGCCGACGATGCAGACGGTGTAGAAGACATGCATCAGTACCGACAGCATGTTCTTCGCGCGCACAAGGCCGCCATAGAACAACGCGAGTCCGGGGATCGTCATCAGCAGCACGAGAACGGTCGAAGTCATCATCCAGGCATTGTCGCCCTTGTTGATGGTCGGCTCCGCGAATGCCGATGTAGCCGCGAGCGTGACCGCTGCGGCGAGGGCGGCGGTCAACCCGGCCCTATACGGAAACTTGAACGACATAGCTTTGCTCCTGTCCGAAAATTCGGGGCGGGTTAGAGGGCGGAGGCGTCTGTTTCGCCGGTGCGGATACGCACCGCGCTTTCCAGGTCGAGTACGAAGATCTTGCCGTCGCCGATCTGGCCGGTCTTGGCCGCGGCGGTGATGGCTTCGATGACTTTGTCGACCTGGTTGGAAGCGACTGCGACCTCAACCTTGAGCTTCGGCAGGAAGCTCACGGCGTATTCCGTGCCGCGGTAGATTTCGGTGTGCCCCTTTTGGCGCCCGTAGCCCTTGACCTCAGTGACGGTCATGCCGTGCACCCCGATCGCGGTCAGGGCGTCACGGACCTCGTCGAGCTTGAATGGCTTTATGACGGCCATGACGATTTTCATTTGGTTCGATCCCCGTTAGCCCGACGCCGTTTGTTGCGGCCGCGGGCGTTGTACTCGGGCCCCGGCAGGCAAAGATGTGCCCCACCTGACGTGTCCCGGCGAAGAGGGAATCAAACCCCGTGCCACATCGTCAAAGATTCTCTAACGTTTTGATTCGCCTCTGGATTTCGTAACTTAAGAGACGCCCGGGAATTCGCCTTTGGTAGTAGCGCCCAAACTGGCGCCATCACTGCCTAGCAACTAGCCAATCACAGTTCTGTTGCACTGTGTGCAGGCGCGAGAAAAACATCCCCATAATTCAAAGGCACAGAATAGGGCGCGGCAGGCCGCCCGGCGGCCGTCACCGGCGCCTATAGGGCATCGACGTCGGTTTCGCCGGTTCTGATGCGCAGCGCGCGATCGATGGGGGTAACGAAAATCTTGCCGTCGCCGATTTGGCCGGTCCGGGCGGCCGCCTTGACGGCGTCCACCACCTTGCCGACGCGATCAGTCGACACCGCGATTTCGACACGCACCTTGGGCAGGAAGTTCA
Source organism: uncultured Pseudomonadota bacterium (assembly GCA_963707705.1). GTDB lineage: Bacteria > Pseudomonadota > Alphaproteobacteria > Rhizobiales > Xanthobacteraceae > Pseudorhodoplanes. The sequence continues at coordinate 46,604 of CAVPRD010000016.1, forward strand.
CCGCGTATTCGGCGCCCCGATAGACTTCCTTGTGGCCCTTCTGCCGGCCATAGCCCTTCACCTCGGTAACGGTCATGCCGTTCACCCCGATCGCGGTGAGGGCGTCGCGGACCTCGTCGAGCTTGAACGGCTTGATGATGGCGATGACGAGTTTCATAATTTTCAGAGCCTCCCCGGCGGACGTTGCGGCCATCTTCTGCGGCCGCTTGTGGAAAGACTATCAAAAGCCGCCCCCGAACAGGCAGAAAAAACTTCAGCGGCGCAGGCGGACGAGGCCCTCCTGCATTACCGAGGCGACCAGGGTGCCGTCCTGGCGGTAGATCAGTCCTCGTGAAAGTCCGCGCGATCCGTGCAGATTGGGCGAGTCCTGCGAATACAGCATCCATTCGTCGGCGCGAAACGGCCGGTGCAGCCAGAGCGCATGGTCCAGGCTCGCACCCATGAATGCGGGCTCGAACAGCGTGCGCCCCAACGGCACCAGAGCAGAATCCAGCAGTGTCAGATCCGATGCATAAGCGAGCGCGCAGCGTTGGATCACCGGATCATCCGGCAGTGGCTGGGTAGTCTTGAACCAGACATTGAAGCGGTCGGTCGAAGGCTTGTTGCCGAGATAGTGCGAATATTCGACCGGGCGCAGATCGATCGGCAGCGGACGTTCGTAATAGCGGCGCACCTGTTCCGGCAACGTCGGCAAAATGTCGCGCCGCGCCTCGGCTTCGGTCGGCAGCTCGTCCGGCATCGGCACTTCCGGCATTGGAAGCTGGTTGTCGAGTCCTTCCTCGTTGTTGTGGAACGACACCATCATGGTGAAGATCGGCTGGCCGTGCTGGATCGCCTTCACACTGCGGGTGGTGAAGCTTTTGCCGTCGCGCGTGCGCTCGACCTGGTAGATGATCGGCACTTTCGGATCGCCGCCCAGAATGAAATAGGCGTGTAGAGAATGCGCGGCGATGCCTTCGACCGTGCGCGAGGCCGCCATCAGCGCCTGGCCAACCACCTGCCCGCCGAACACGCGCTTCCAGACCGTTGGCGGCGAATAGCCGCGGAACAGGTTGACCTCTAGCGTTTCGAGGTCGAGAAGCGGTAGCAGCGCGAAGGCGGCGTCGGACATGAAAAAGCTCGTTCCGGGGGTCTATCGTGCGACAGGTGCGGACCTGCGCCAGCAAGTCAAGAGTAGCTGAAGTCTGACAGCAATGACCGACGAGAACGCCAAGGCTTCCAAAACCGATATCCTGATCGCGGGCGGCGGCTTCGCCGGCCTTGCGCTGGCGATTGCGCTCCGACAGGGCTCTGACGGCATCCTTGCCGTGACGGTTGCCGACCCCGCAATGAACCGCACGAACGATGACCTCCGCGCCTCGGCGATTGCGGCTGCGGCGCGCAGATTGTTTGAGACCATCGGGGTCTGGAAGCCGATCGAGGATGGCGCGCAGCCGATCCTCGACATGGTGGTGACGGATTCCAAGGTCGACGCTGCGATGCGGCCGACCTTTCTCACTTTCGACGGAGAGATTGCGCCGGGAGAACCCTTTGCGCATATGATCGAGAATGCGGCAATGACCGCAGCATTGCTCGACAAGGCGCGCGCCGAGGGAGTGGAGCTTCGGCCGGCCGCAGTTTCCGGCTTCACGCGGGACACGGCGCGCGTAACGGCGACATTGTCGGATGACGCGACGCTTTCCGCACGGCTTCTGGTTGCCGCTGACGGCGCGCGCTCGGCAATCCGCGAACAGGCGGGAATTGCGACCCACGGATGGAATTACGATCAGTCCGGCATCGTCACCACGGTCGCGCATGAGCGCGGTCACAACGGCCGCGCCGAAGAGCATTTCCTTCCCGCCGGACCGTTCGCGATCCTGCCGCTGAAAGGCCGGCGTGCTTCGATCGTGTGGACTGAAACCAAAAGCGAAGCCGAGCGCATCGTTGCGCTGCCCGACGTGGAGTTTCACGCCGAGCTTGAGAAACGCTTTGGGCTGCATCTCGGCGAGATCAAAGTCGTCGGTCCACGGCGCGCCTATCCGCTCGGTCTGTTTATTGCGCGCGACTTCGTTGCCGAGCGCATCGCGCTGATCGGCGATGCGGCTCACGTGATCCATCCGATCGCGGGGCAGGGGCTTAACATGGGACTGCGTGATGTTGCGGCATTGGCGGAAGCTGTGATTGACGGCGCTCGACTTGGCCTCGACCCCGGCGCGATGTCGGTGTTGGAGCGCTATCAACGTTGGCGGCGCTTCGACACGGCCGCAATGGGCGTTGCGACCGACAGCCTGAATCGGCTGTTCTCCAACAATTCGGATGTGCTGCGTCTTGTGCGCGATCTGGGGCTTGGCGTGGTCGACCGGATGCCGAACCTGAAGGAATTCTTCATCCGGGAAGCCGCCGGACTGACCGGCGAGGTGCCGAAGCTGCTGAAGGGCGAAGCGCTTTAGACTTTCGTGTTCCGAGGCACGAGAGTTCGCTAGCTCAGCGGGATTGCCTCGACCTGCTCCTTGAACGCCTTGCGCTGCTGCAGGCTTGCATACCAGCGTTCGAGATGCGGCATGGTCGGTCGGTCGGGACAAAGCTGGCGGAAGCGATAGGCCATCACGCCGACCGGGATGTCGCCCATCGAAAATGCATCGCCCGCTGTATAAGCGCTACGGGCGAGTCGTGCGTCCAGCATCGCCATCGCTTCGGTAGTTTTCTGTTGGGAGGTCGTGATCGCGGCCATATCGCGCTTCTCCGCTGGAGTGCGGATCAGTCCCCAGAAGCACGCAAAGATCGCAGGTCCCACCACCGACAATTGCCAGTCCATCCATTGGTTGGCGAGACCGTAAGTTTTCAGGTCGGACGGCTCGAGCGTGCCCTTGCCGTGGATGCGCGCGAGATAGCGAACGATCGAATTGGATTCCCACAACAGGTACTCGCCGTCCTGCAGCGTCGGGACGAGTCCATTCGGGTTCATCGCGAGATAGACCGGCTCCTTGTTCTTGCCGAAGGCGCCGCCGACGTCGATCCGCTCATGGGCAAGGCCAAGTTCGCCGATCGCCCACATCGCCTTTTGCACGTTCGACGACGTGTTGCGTCCCCAGATTTTCAGCATGATGGTTTCCTTGTGAGAGCCGGTCCGCCCTCATCATGAGGCCCAAAGAGGTTATCAATCCAGCTGCCGCGCTTCTTCCGCCAGCATGATCGGGATGCCGTCGCGGATCGGATAGGCAAGTCGGGCGGCGCGCGAGATCAGCTCCTGCTTCACAGGGTCATATTCCAGAGTCGCCTTGGTGAGCGGACAGACCAGGATTTCGAGAAGCTTGGGATCGACGCTGTCTCCGCTGCGAGGACTGTCGGGCATGAAACTACTCTCGTTGGTTTCGGGATTATCGGACCGCAACGCGCTATTGCAACGGCGTTTCGCCGTCGGTACGGCTCTTGGCAAGCTCGATCTCGGTCACCGCGACAAGTATTTCGGCGCGGGTCTTCAGGTCCGGTGCTTCGAGCAACGCCTGCTTCTCGGCCGAGCCATAGGGCGACATCATCGCGAGCGCGTTGACCAATGCTTCGTTCGGCGCGTTCTCGATGCCATCCCAGTCGGCTTTCAGATTGTTGGCCTGCAGGAATTCGGAGAGCGATCGCAGCAATTGCTTGCGATCGACCTCGTCCTCGCCCTTGCGCGCCACGAAATCATCGGCGAACGGCGCGTAGGTGACGCGGCATTGCCGGTAGGGGGTGGCGACCTTCAATTCCTCCTCGATCCGGAAACGCGACACGCCGGTGAGTTGCAGGAGGTAGCGCCCGTCACCGCTTTCGGCGATCTGGGTAATGCGTCCGACGCAGCCGACTTTGAACAGGTTGGGTTTGTCTTCCGGTCCCGGATGACCGCTGTCGGGCTGGATCATGCCGATCAGGCGATGGCGCGAGGTAAGCGCGTCGTCGATCATCGCAAGATAGCGCGGCTCAAAGATATTGAGCGGCATCTGTCCGCGCGGCAGCAGCAGCGCGCCCGGCAGCGGAAATACCGGGACGTCGCCCGGCAAATCCGCAGGTCCGTGATAGATCGCATTCATGGGCATCGCCGCACTCCGCCCGTCGCGATTAAGTCGATATGTGAAGCATGATCCGATTTCCGAAAACCGGTACCCACTTTTCGGGGATCATGCCCGTTAAGAGAACAGCACCGATGAAAGTTTCCGGCGGCCGGCAAGCGTTGCCTCGTCCGTCGGGCCCCAGGCATCGAACAATTGCACGAGCTGCTTGCGTGCGCCGTCGTCATTCCATTTGCGGTCGCGCTTGACGATCGCGATCAGGTTATCGGTCGCCGCATCCCGATCGCCCTTGGCATTCTGCGCGAGCGCGAGATCGAAACGGGCCTGGTGGTCGGCCGGATCGGCTGCCACCTTGGCTTCCAGATCGGGGATCGAGCCGAGGTCCTTGGTTTGCGCGGCGAGCTCGATCTCGGCGCGCGCGGCCGCGACGGCGGTATCGTTTCGTTTCGCCTCCGGCACCATGTCGAGCGTCTTCTGCGCCTGCTCGAGATTGCCGGTGCCGACATAGCAGCGCGCCAGCCCGGCCATAGCCTGGATATTGTTGGAATCCTGCGCCAGTACATTCGCGTACATTTCGGCTGCGCCCGCATAATCCTTGGAGCCGAGCGCGATGTCGGCGGCGGCGAGCAGATCCTTCTCCTCTCCGCCAACCCGATCCTTGATCAGACGCTCGACGAATTCGGTGACCTGCTTGTCCGGGAGCGCACCGAGGAAGCCGTCGATCGGCTGGCCATTGACGAACGCGATCACGGCGGGGATCGACTGAATTCCCATCTGTTGTGAAAGCTGCTGGAACACAGCAGGGTGCTCGTCGATATTCATCTTGACGAGCTTGGCCTTGCCCTTGGCGGCCTTCACCACCTTTTCCAGCACCGGCGTGAGCTGCTTGCAGGGGCCGCACCACGGCGCCCAGAAATCGACCAGCACCGCACGGCGCTTCGATTCCTCGATCACGTCCTTGACGAAGGTCTGGGTGGTGGTGTCCGCGATCAACTGGTCGCTTGCGGGTGCGGCAATCGCCGCCTCGCCAATATCCTGAAGCATACGCTCGAATTCCGCTTTGAACCCTCGAAGGGGGGCCGGCCGGCGCCCCTCAAACTCAAACCATTAAATGGCGTAACTTGCGCGAAATGCAATCCGCAAGCTTACCCGGGCGGGCTGTCACGATACCGCCCGGATCAGAGGCGAATGCCCGGTTGCTGCGGTGAATTTTAGCAGGTCGGCGGCGTGGATCGAGGTCGTCATGGTGTTGACCAGCGGGTGACAATTCAGCACCTCGTGCGTCATCATCGCCTGATCCAGCACCGGGGTGACCCGCCTGTCCTTGTCATTGATCAGGGCGAAAGGCGTCACGGAGCCGGGTTCGACCCCCAGCACCTCGCGCAGCAGGTCGGCCGAGCCGAAGGACAGCCGCCCCGCCCCGATCACGGCCGGCAGCGCCTTCAGGTCGATCCGGGCGTCCTCCAGCAGTACCAGCAGAAACAGTCGTCCGGCCTTGTCCTTCAGGAACAAATTCTTGCTGTGGCCGCCCGGGATTTGCCCGCGCAGCGACTGCGACTGCTCGACTGTGAACAGCGGCGGATGCGAAACGGTCGGATGGACGATCCCGAGCCGGTCCAGGAAGGAAAACAGGTCGTCCGGTGTGGCGGGCATGGAGGTTGAGAGGGCACTCACGGATTTGCTGCGCGGGAATGACCAAACCGGGCGCCACAATCAAGTCGTTTGCGGCATTTTCGCCGCCGTTGCGGGCGCCAGTGTCCCGAATCCGAAATTCGCTTGATTGTGCCGCTACCTCCGTTGCGAATTTCGGATTCGAAGGACACTAGCAACCCTATGATTCTAGTGTGGTTTGGTTCGGAAATCCGCTTGACGAGCTTGCCGCGAATAATGAAGCGGACTTCCGAACCACCACACTAGTTGCATTAACGGGGCCTTTTGGCATAGAAGGCCCCCTCGGCGGGGTGACCCCGTCGCACGGATGCGGGTGTAGCTCAGGGGTAGAGCACGACCTTGCCAAGGTCGGGGTCGAGGGTTCGAATCCCTTCGCCCGCTCCAATCACTCAAGGCGCTGTTACCCCTCGCGCCGGAACTTTTCGGTTATCCTGTGCTTGCCGCTGCGCCCTGTCCTGGGCGTGTCGCTTTGCGTCGTCCCTGCCGGAGGCCCGCCGATGATCGCTCTTGTCCACCCATCCGCCCGACGCTTCATCCCGTTCTTCGCGTTGCTGCTCGCACTCTTTGTATCCGGCTGCGGCATCAACAACATTCCGACGCTGGAAGAGCAGGCCAAGGCGAAGTGGTCGGACGTGCAGAACCAGTATCAACGCCGCGCCGACCTGATCCCGAATTTGGTCGAGACGGTCAAGGGATATGCCAAGCAGGAAAAGGAAGTGCTGGAGGCGGTGATCAATGCGCGTGCGCGCGCGACCCAGATCCAGGTAAACGCCAATACCGTCACCGATCCCGATACCTTCAAGAAATTCCAGGAGGCGCAGGCGCAATTGTCCGGCGCGCTCGGCCGGCTGATCGCCACGGTGGAGAATTATCCCGACCTCAAGTCGAACCAGAATTTCCTCGCGCTGCAATCGCAGCTCGAAGGCACCGAGAATCGCATCGCTGTTGCGCGCAAGGATTATATCGAGGCGGTGCGGGCCTACAACACCGAGCTTCGCACCTTGCCGGGCTCGATCTGGGCCAACACGGTCTATCGCAGCCACAAGCCGATGGAGACCTTCACCGCGACGGAAGGTTCGCAGAAGCCGCCGAACGTGAAGTTCTAGATCGCGTTCGATGCGGCGGCTATACGCCATCGCGCTTGTGCTGGCGTGCGTCGTTGCCGCCACGGCGCTCGCGCAATCGCTGACGTTCCCGCAGCTCACCGGCCGCGTGGTGGATGACGCCGGTATTCTGGATGCGGCAACGCGCCAGAAACTGGAAAAATTATCCGCCGATCTGGAAGCAAAATCGACCGACCAGCTCGTGGTGGTGACGCTGAAGTCGCTGCAGGGCACCTCGATCGAGGATTACGGCTACCAACTCGGGCGCCAATGGCAGATCGGCCAGAAGGACAAAAATAACGGCGTGCTGCTGATCGTGGCACCGAGCGAACGCAAGGTGCGCATCGAAACAGGCTACGGCGTCGAAGGCACGCTGACCGACGCGCTCGGCAGCTTCATCATTCAGCAGGCGATCCTGCCACGCTTTCGCGCCGGCGATTTTCAAGGAGGCATCACGCGCGGCGCCGAAGACATCGTGCAGGTGCTGACCGGCGATGCCGAGGAATACAAGGAGCGCGCGCGCGCCGCCAATGCCGCGCCGGGACTAAGTTTCTTCGAGATGATGGTGATCTTCTTTTTCATCGTCGTCGCAATCATGATCATAGCGAACGTGATGGCCGACATGCGGCGCACCTCAGGCGCGGTGCCGCGCGGCAGCGTGCGCCGAACGCGTGACTGGACCAACTATAATCCGGTGGTCATCGGCGGTGGCTCCTCCGGCATCGATTGGGGAGGCGGCGGCGGTGGCGGTGGCGGTGGCTTCTCCGGCGGTGGCGGTTCGTTCGGCGGCGGCGGTTCGTCGGGGAGCTGGTGATGCTGGTCTCGCGCGCCGACAAGAAACGGATTTCGGCTGCGATCGCTGTGGCGGAGCAAAAGACATCCGGCGAAATCTTCTGCGTGATCGCGCGGCAATGCGGCGACTATCGCACCGTGCCGCTGATCTGGGCGGCGGCGCTGGCATTGTTGCTGCCGCTGCCGCTGATCCTGTTTTCAGCCGCACCGGCGCGCTGGATTTATCTCGCGCAGCTTGGATTGTTCGTCCTGTCAGCGCTCGTGCTGTCGATCCCCGCGATCCGGTTTCACATCGTGCCGCGCCGTACCATGCATGGACAGGCGCATGCCGAAGCCGTGCGGCAATTCTGCGCGCAGGGCCTGCACAAGACCGAAAACCGCACCGGTGTCCTGATCTTCGCCTCCGAAGCCGAGCATTACGCCGAAATCATCGCCGACACCGGCATCAACGCCAAGGTGAAGCCGGAAGTCTGGGACGCTGCAGTGAAAGTGCTGATCGAGGCGGTGGGCGACGGCCGCGCGGCCGACGGGTTCATTGCTGCGATCGATCGCTGCGGTGTGGTGCTCGCGCTGCACTTCCCTCCCGGCGCGCTGAACCGGAATGAATTGCCGGACAAGCTGATCGAGATTTGAGGGATGTCGGGCGCCATCATGGCCGCAGCGCTTCGATGGCGAGCGGTGACGCGAACATCTTGCCGCCGCTATGTCCAATGCCCGGCGCCCGGACAAGCCGCCAATTGAAAGGCCAGTCCTGTTTGGCCGCTGCCTGCCTTGCCGCTTCGAATGCGTTCATCCCGCGTTCGAAGCGCGTTTTTCCCTGCGCCATCGCGCCGCGCGTCTGGCTCAGATCCTCATCGTCCACTTTGATATCGGCTTCGCCGAGATAGATCGTGACCGGCTGCGCCAGATAGCGGCGCAGCGCATCTTGCGCCGCCTCGCCGGAATACACGCCGCCAAATCCGTAAGGCGCCCGAACATCCACGCTCGGCATGACATGGGTCGAGGGATTGGCGATCACAATGCGTTTGGCTTCCGTCGGCAGAAAGGCCGCGACGCGACTGAGAAACTGCGCGCCAGCGGAATGACCGAGCAGATAATAGTCTTGAATTCCGGTTTCCTTGCGGGCCCATGCGGCGAGATCGGTGACGACATTGACGGTCCAGTCGGAGGCAGGCAGCACTTCGCGCTTTCTGACGATGCCGCCGCGTTGGTAGTCCGCGCCTGAAAACCGCTTTTTGTCAAAGCGCGGAGCGACCACGATCATGCAGGTCTTGTCGGCGAGCACACGCGCATAATCCCGGTAATGTTGCGCACCGCCATTGCCGTGGAAAAGAAGCAGGAGCGAAGGCTGGGGACATTGCGCCGGCCGATACGTGAAAGCCGCCATCTGGTTTTGACCGAGCATGACACTCTGTTCGGCCAAGCCCTCTGGGATCGGGTCTGCAACAGCGGGGGTGACGATCCCAAGAGCCACGACCGCCAATACAACTCGCCACGGTGCCATGCTTCGCTCCAGCCGCGACAGGAAACCTATCGACGGAAAGATGCTGCGACCAAGGCATTGTGCCGATAGCGTTGCGAGACGCTTAATTCCCCGCCGCCAGTGCGCCGCGTGAACGCGTATCGGCCGCGCCGACCAGGCCGGCCGGGGTTACGAGCACTGAATTCGCCGACGTGCCGGGCACCCGCACCATCACGCTGTGTCCGCGTGCTTCCAGCGCTTTCAGCGTCGCCGCGGGATAGCCGCGCTCGGCGGAGACCTGATCCGGCAGCCATTGATGATGGAGACGCGGCGCTGTCAGCGCGTCGGCGAGGCTCATCTCATGATCCAACACATTCACGATCACTTGCAGCACGGTCGAGATGATGCGGCTGCCGCCGGGCGAGCCGGTGACCAGATACGGCTTGCCGTCCTTCAGCACGATCGCCGGCGTCATGGAAGACAGCGGCCGCTTGCGCGGGGCCGGCGCATTGGCGCTTGCGCCGACCAGCCCGAAGGCATTGGGTGCGCCGGGCTTGGCTGCGAAATCGTCGAGCTCGTTGTTAAGTAGCACGCCGGTGCCTTCGGCGATCAGACCGACGCCATAGGACAGATTGAGGGTATAGGTATTCGACACCGCGTTGCCGAAGCGATCGACCACCGAGAAATGCGTGGTGTTGTCGCCTTCCGCCTTCGCCGGATCGCCGTTGCGAATCTCCGACGACGGCGTCGCGCGCTCGCCGATGGTCTTGCGCAGATTGTGTGCGTAGCGCTTCGACATCAAGGCGCGTGTCGGCACCGTGACAAAATCCGGATCGCCGAGATAGACCGCACGGTCGGCATAGGCGCGCTTCATGGCCTCGACCAGGATATGCGCGGTTTCCGGGCTCGCCGGCCCGATCTTCTTCAAGTCGTAGCCTTCGAGGATGTTGAGAATTTCGATCAGATGCGTGCCGCCGGAGGAGGGTGGCGGCATCGATACGATGTCATAGCCGTGATAGCGCCCGCGCAGCGGCACGCGCGCGATCGGGCGATAGCCTTTCAAATCGGCCGCGGTCATCACGCCACCGGCGCTGCGTACCGAGGCCGCAATTTCCTCTGCGATCGGCCCCTGATAGAAAGCTCGCGGGCCGGATTTGGCGATTGCCTCTAGCGTATTGGCGAGGTCAGTCTGAACCAGCTTGTCGCCCTGGCCGTAGGATTGTCCGCCCGGTTTCAAAAACACCTTCGCGGACGATGGCCAGCGTTCGAATAGCGGTTTGGCGGAAGCGAATGTGTCGGCGAGGTCGCCGTCGACGATGAAGCCGTCGCGCGCGAGCGCAATCGAAGGCGCGATCAGTTGCGCCAGCGTGAATTTTCCCGAACCGTATTTGCGATGCGCGAGCGCAAGGCCCGCAACCGTTCCCGGCACGCCGACGCCGAGGCCCGACGCGATCGACTTCTGCGGATCGGCATTGCCAAGCACGTCGAGAAAGCTGTCGCGGGTAATCGCAGCGGGCGCCGTCTCGCGATAATCGATCGCGATGTTCTTCCTGGCTTGCGCCAGATGGATCACCATAAAGCCGCCGCCGCCGACATTGCCGGCACGCGGATAAGTCACCGCAAGCGCAAATCCGGTCGCGACCGCGGCATCCACCGCATTGCCGCCATTCTTCAAAATCTCGGCGCCGACCCTTGCTGCGATCGATTCCTGCGCCACCACCATGCCATTTTGCGCGGTGACCGACTGCACGCGCGGAATGTCGGCCGTTGGCGGCGCCGGCGAAACACTGTCCTGCGCTGCGGCCGGGATTGCGGCGGCGAAGACGGCCGCAAGCAGCAAAGAAGCAAATCTATACATCACGCTTGGTAATCACTCATGCCGGGAAAAGCAGGGATCCAGAAAGCAACAGGCTTTGGTTCCCACATCCGCGGGGACGGGCGGTACATGGCGCTGATTGCAGGCGAAGGCAACATCAACGCGCGAGGGTGTGATAGGCGGTATTCGGGCGCATATCGGTCGCGCTTGCGACCCGGTTCGACATATTGAAGAAGCCCGCTACCGCCGAGATGTCCCAGATCTCGCGCTCGGAAAATCCGGCGCGCCGCAGCGCCTCGCGGTCCGCGTCTTCCACCGCCCAGGGTTCCACGGTGAGCTTGACCGCGAAATCCAGCATTGCGCGCTGCCGCTTCGACAGCCGCGCCGCGCGATAATTCATCGCGATCAATTCGCCGAGAATAGGATCGCCGGAATATTGACGGACGGCCGCTCCATGCGACACCAGGCAATAGAAGCAGCGATTGTGCGAAGACACCGCGACCGCGATCATCTCGCGTTCGAGCTTGCTCAATCCCGAAGGCGCCAGCATCAGGTCATTATACATCGCGACGAAGGATTCCAGCTTCGCCATGTCGAAGGCATAGGCCTTCAGCACGTTCGGTACGAAGCCGAGCTTTTCCTCGCATTTGGCGAAATAGGCCGCCATCGATTTATTGAGCGCGACCTTGGGCAGCGACAGCGCAATCACCACGACATCGTCCTTCGCGCCTTGCGGCGCGGCAAGCGCAATCGTGTGACCAGGCGTCTGCGGCGCGCTGGTCTTTGGCAAAGCAGTCTTGGATTTGTCACGCCCCGGTGATTTGCTTTTGCGAATAAAAGCCGCTGTGGCTGTCTTCACGCGTCCGCGCGACGCTTGCGTTCCCGGAACCGCCTTTGTCACCTTGCCGCTCCTTTTAACCATCCCCGTCCGGACAACCTACAGCCTTGTTTCTGCGCAAGGAAATGCGAAATCTGCCCATGCTGCATTGCGCAAAAGCTAAAGACTCGACGCTTGCCGCGGAACGCGAAACACTCGCAGCCCTTCGATGGGTGAGAGGCCGGTCATGAATATTGCCACGCTGCCGACCACCGACGACGAACACGTCGCCGATCAACTCGTCAATCGCGCGGCATCGACCCTGGACCGCGAAGGCGGCGGCGTCCGGGCCGCGTTCCTGAAGCATCTGTTCGCGCATGCGGCACCCGAAGACCTTGTCGACTACCAGCCGGCGGAACTCGCAAGCCTTGCGGCCAGCGCCTACGAATTCATTTTATCGCGTGTGCCGGGCGAATCCGCCATTCGCGTTTACGACCCCGATACGCCGCGCGATGGCGATCGCGTAAAATCGATTTCGGTCATCGAGGTCGTCAACAACGATATGCCGTTCCTGGTCGATTCGGTGATGGCGGAGATCACCGCACGTCATCTCGCGGTCCGGCTGGTCGTGCATCCGATTTTCGCGGTCACGCGCGATGCGTCCGGCAAGATCGCTCGCCTCGATCCGGTCGATCCCGCCAAGGAGACGCCGCGCGAAAGCTTCATGCATATCCACGTCGATCGGGTCAGCGACCATGATCGCAAGACGATCGTTCACGGTCTGAAGCAGGTACTCGCCGACGTTACCGTCGCGGTGCAGGACTGGCGGCCAATGCTGGCGCGGGTGGGTGAGGTGCTGGCCGAACTCAAGGCCGCGCCGCCGCCGCTGCCGGGCGACGAGGTGCCGCAGGCGGAGCAATTTCTGGAATGGCTGATCGGCAACAACTTTACATTCCTCGGAGTGCGCGAATATCGCGCAGATCCAAAAAGCGGGAAGACCACGATCATTCCGGGTTCGGGGCTCGGATTGCTGCGCAGCCCCGAAGCGCAGGAACTGAAGGGCCGCGGTGAGCCCGGTATCGTCCCGCGCGAATTGCAGGCCTGGTACGTGGAGCCCAAGGCGCTGCTCGTCACGAAGGCGAGCATTCGCTCCCGCATTCATCGCCGCGTGTTCATGGATCTGGTCTCGGTCAAACGGTTTGACGCGAACGGCGCGGTGATCGGCGAATTCCGCATCATGGGGCTCCTGACTTCCACCGCCTATACGCGCTCGACCCGCACCATTCCCTATGTGCGGCGCAAGGTCGATGAGGTGATCGCACGCGCGGGCTTCGGCTCGCACGGCCATTCCGGCAAGGCGCTGGTCAATATCCTGGAAACCTATCCGCGCGACGAGCTGTTCCAGATCGACGAGGATCAGCTCTATCGGTTTTCGATCGCGACCCTGCAGCTCGAGGAGCGTCCGCGCGTGCGCGTGCTGGCGCGCCGCGACCGATTCGACCGCTTCATGTCGGTGCTGGTCTATGTGCCACGCGACCGCGCCTCGAGCGATGTAATCGAGAAGATCGGCGAATTCCTGTCCGGCATGTTCAAGGGGCATGTATCCGGACTCAATTTGTTCTTCCCGGAAAGCTCGCTGGTACGCGTGCATTTCATCATCGCGCGCTCGGCCGAGCAGGCCGACGATCCGGATCGCGCCGAACTTGAATATGGCGTTGATGCGATCGTGCGCACCTGGGCCGATGCGTTGCAGGAACAGCTTTCGCTCGGCCTCGACAGCCGCAAGTCCAAGCAACTATTCGAGCGCTTCCGGCATGCGTTTTCCGCGAGCTATCGCGACCGCTATTCGCCGGCGATTGCGCTCGAGGATATCCGCACCATGGAGGCGCTGTCGCCGGAGCGCCGGCTCAGCATGGATTTCCATGCGCGCTCCGGCGCGCCTGCGCACTGTATCGGCCTGAAGGTCTGGAGCTATGGCGGCGCCATTCCGCTCTCCAGCCGGGTGCCGGTGCTGGAAAATATGGGCTTCAAGGTTGTCGACGAGCGCACCTTCGAGATCCGGCCCGGCGCGCCGGCCGATGCGCATGTCTGGCTGCACGACATGGCGCTCGAAAGCGCGGACGGCAAGCCGATCGACATTCAGGGGCTGCAGGAAGCTCTGGAGAGCTGCTTCCTGGTCGTTATCACGGGCGGCGCCGAGAATGACGGCTACAACGCGCTGGTGCTGAAGGCCGGATTGGGCTGGCGCGACATTGCGATGATCCGCTCGATTTCCCGCTACATGCGGCAAGTGCGCCTGCCGTTCTCGCAGGATTACATGTGGAACACGTTGCGCGCTCATCCGGTCTGCGCGGCGAAACTGGTCGAATTATTTCACGCGCGCTTCGATCCGCGCGGCAACGCCGATACACGCGTTCAACGAGAGGCCGATATCGCCGCGGAGATTGAAGAGGCGCTCAAAGGTGTGCCGAGCCTCGACGAGGACCGCATCCTGCGGCACTTCGTCAACGCCGTGCAATCCGCGATCCGCACCAATTTTTACCAGATCGCCGAGGATGGTCTTCCCAAGCAGCAGATCGCGATCAAATACGAGAGCCACAAGCTGATCACGTTGCCGGCGCCGCGGCCGCTTTACGAGATCTTCGTCTATTCGCCCCGAGTTCGAGGGCGTGCATATGCGCTTCGGCAAGGTCGCGCGCGGCGGTATCCGCTGGTCCGACCGGCCGCAGGATTTCCGTACCGAAGTGCTTGGCCTCGTGAAGGCACAGCAGGTCAAGAACGCGGTTATTGTGCCGGTAGGTGCAAAAGGCGGCTTCGTGCCGAAATGGCTGCCGGTCGGCGGCACCCGCGAGGCGATCGCGGCCGAGGGCATCGCCGCCTATAAGCTTTTCATCGGCAGTCTGCTCGATGTCACCGATAATCTGGTCGGCGACCAGGTGGTGCCGCCGGACAATGTCGTACGGCACGATTCCGACGATCCCTATCTGGTGGTCGCCGCCGACAAGGGCACCGCGACCTTCTCCGACACTGCGAACGCAATTTCCAATTCGCGTGATTTCTGGCTTGGCGATGCCTTCGCATCCGGTGGCTCTGCCGGCTACGACCACAAGAAGATGGGCATCACGGCGCGCGGCGCCTGGGTGGCTGTGGAGCGGCATTTCCGCGAAATGGACATCGATATCGGCAAGACTCAGTTCCGGGTGACCGGCATCGGCGACATGTCGGGCGACGTGTTCGGAAATGGCATGCTGCGTGAGAAGACCATCAAGCTGGTAGCGGCCTTCGACCATCGCGACATCTTCATCGACCCCGATCCCGATTGCTTGAAGAGTTTCGCCGAACGGCAGCGGTTGTTCGATCTGCCGCGTTCGAGCTGGCAGGACTACGACAAGGCGCTGATCTCGAAGGGCGGCGGAGTGTTTCCGCGTTCGCTGAAAGAGATCGCGCTGACACCGGAAATGAAGGCCTTGCTCAATCTGGCGGTCGAGAAGTTGACGCCGGCGCAGCTGATCACGGCGATCCTCAAGGCGCCGGCTGATCTTCTGTTCTTCGGCGGCATCGGCACCTATGTGCGCGCGTCTTACGAGACCGACGATCAGGTTGGCGACCGTGCCAACGATGCGATTCGTGTCACCGGCGCGGAGTTGAATTGCAAAGTGATCGGCGAGGGCGCCAATCTCGGCATGACACAGCGCGGTCGCGTCGAAGCGGCGCAAAACGGCGTCCGGCTCAACACCGACGCGATCGACAATTCCGCCGGCGTCAATACTTCCGACGTCGAAGTGAACATCAAGATCGCGCTGTCGAATCCGATGCGCACCGGCGCGCTGAGCTTCGATCAGCGCAATGCACTCCTGTTTGAAATGACCGATGAAGTAGCGGAACTCGTGCTGCGTAACAATTACTTGCAGACACTGGCTCTGTCGCTTGCCGAGCGTAGCGGCATGGAAGACCTTCCGTCGCGGCAGCGCCTGATGCAGACGCTCGAGTTACGCGGGCTGCTCGACCGCGCCGTCGAGTTTCTGCCCGACGACGTGGAAATCGCCGAACGCCGCCGCCGCATGCAGGCGCTGACGCGGCCGGAGCTTGCGGTGCTGCTCGCCTATGCCAAGCTGACGCTCTACAGCGATATGCTGGAAACGCAGGTGCCGGACGATCCTTATCTCGGTAAGGAGCTGATCCGCTATTTTCCGGAAGAATTGTCGAAGCGCTTCCCCGAAGAGCTGCAGCATCATCGGCTGCGGCGCGAGATCATCGCGACCTATCTCACCAACTCAATCATCAATCGCGGTGGCCCCTCGTTCATCGCGCGCATGACCGACGAGACCGGTGCGCCCGTGGACAAGATCGCGAAGGCTTTTGCCGCCGTGCGCGACAGCTACAACATGGGTGAGCTGAATGGCGACATCGATGCGCTCGACAACAAGATCTCCGGGAAGCTGCAACTCGATCTTTACGGAGCGGTAAAATCGCTGCTGCTCGACCGGATGGTGTGGTTCATCCGCAATGTCGATCTGAATCGCGGGCTGGCCTGGGTGGTCGAGCATTTCGGCGGCGGCATCCAGGAGGTCTGGCGCAGTCTCGACCTGGCCCTGCTGCAGGACGGCGTCGATTCCCGCAAGTCGCGCTTCAACGAACTGAGGGATGGCGGCGTGCCGGAACCTCTCGCGATGCGGATCGCGAGCCTGCCGGCATTGACGGTCGCTCCCGACATCGTGCTGGTTGCCGACCGCACCGGCCGCAGCATCGCCGATGTGAGTCAAACCTTCATTGCCGTGGTCCGGTATTTCCGGCTCGGGCGTATCGTCAACGCCGCGCGCGACATCGCGGTCACCGATTATTTCGATCGGCTTGCGCTCGATCGCTCACGCGATCTTCTGGGAGCGGCCGCACGCCGTCTCACCGCCGAGATGCTGGCAGGAGGGCAATCCGGCACCGACGCGGTCGAAGCGTGGGTCAAGCCGCGCGTGAACGAGGTCGAGCGCATTCGCAACTCGATGCACGAGATCGCCGATACCGGACTCACCTTGTCGAAACTTGCGGTGGCGGCGAGCCTGCTGGGCGATCTGGGCGCGCGGTAATTCACGGTCGTCCTCACCAACGGGCCGCGCTTGCCCTCGCCATGACTTTTTTCTCGAAAAAGTTTTGGCTGGATGTCGATCCTGACGGCGCTCGTTCGTCGTGGGAGCAGGGAGGCCGGTATGGCCCTCCTTGGAACAATGGAGACGAGACGATGCGCGTTATGGTGATGGTAAAGGCCACCAAGGATTCCGAAGCCGGCATCATGCCCTCGACGGAGCTGCTCGAGGCCATGGGCAAATTCAACGAGGAGCTGGTCAAGGCGGGCGTGATGATGGCCGGCGAAGGCTTGAAGCCGTCGTCACAGGGCAAGCGCGTGGCGTTCGAGGGCCGCGGCCGCACCGTCATCGATGGGCCGTTCGCAGAGACCCGCGAACTCGTGGCCGGCTTCTGGCTCTGGGAAGTCAAGGACATGGCCGAAGCGGTCGAATGGGTGAAGCGCTGTCCCAATCCGATGCTTGGGCCGAGCGAAATCGAAATCCGGCCGTTGTTTGAAATGGCCGATTTCGGCGAAGCCATGACGCCGGAAGTCGCCGCATTGCATGACCGCAACCGCGACAAGCTGACCGGAAGCTGAGGCTTCGTTGAGCGCGGCCGCTACCGAAACCATCGAGACTGTATTCCGGATCGAACGGGCTAGGTTGATCGCGGGCCTGGCGCGGATGGTGCGCGACGTCGGTCTTGCCGAAGACCTGGCGCAAGACGCGTTCGTGACCGCGATGGCGCAATGGCCGGCAACAGGCGTGCCGGACAATCCCGGCGCATGGTTGATGGCGGCGGCCAAGCGCCGCGCCATCGATCGCCTGCGACACAACAGGATGCTCGAGCGCAAGCATGTCGAGATCGCACACGATCTCGGCGAACGAGACAATGCTGTCGAGACAATCGAAGCGGCCATGGACGACGATATCGGCGATGAACTCCTGAGCCTGATCTTCACCGCCTGTCATCCGGCACTGTCGATGGAGGCGCGGGCGGCGCTCACGCTTCGATTGATCGGCGGGCTGACCACCGATGAGATTGCGCGTGCATTTCTGATCAGCGAAGCCACTATCGCGCAGCGAATCGTGCGAGCAAAGAAGACCATCAACAATGCCGGCCTGACCTATGAAGTGCCCCGCGGCAACGAATTGCGCGAGCGCCTCGCCTCCGTGCTGGAAGTCATCTACTTGATCTTCAACGAGGGTTATGCCGCCACCGCCGGAGAGGATTTGATCCGTCCGGCTTTGTGTGCGGAGGGGCAGCGGCTTGGCCGCATTCTCACCGGCCTGATGCCGGAAGAACCCGAAGCATTCGGTCTGTTGGCGTTGATGGAAATCCAGGCCTCGCGTTTTTCCGCCCGCATCGCGTCGGACGGCTCGCTGGTTTCGTTGACGGAGCAGAACCGCGCCCGCTGGGACCAGTTCCTGATCCGCCGCGGCTTTGCTGCGTTGAAGCGTGCGGAGGCACTTGGCGGCGCCAACGGCCCCTATGCCTTGCAGGCGGCGCTTGCCGCCTGTCATGCACGAGCGCGCCGGGTAGAGGATACCGATTGGCGCAGGATCGCCGCTTTATACGACGCACTGCGCGAGGTCATGCCGTCGCCGGTGGTCGATCTCAATCGCGCCGTGGCTCACAGCATGGCCTTCGGTCCGGATACGGGTCTGATGCTCGTTGACGAGATCGACCGAGAGGGCGTGTTGCGCAACTACGCACCCTTGCCTGCAGCGAAGGGCGATTTTCTGTTCCGGGCCGGCAGGCGAGATGAAGCTAGAACCGAATTCGAACGCGCGGCGGCGCTGACTCGGAACAAACGCGAGCGGGATTTTCTTCTCAACCGCGCGGCGTCTTGCGTCTAGTGTCGAAAATGCCGGACGCCGGTGAACACCATGGCGATGCCGGCATCGTCGGCGGCCTTGATCACCTCGTCGTCACGCATCGATCCGCCGGGCTGGATCACCGCCGTGGCGCCGGCTTCGATCGCGACCAGCAGGCCATCGGCGAACGGAAAGAACGCATCCGACGCCACGACCGATCCTTTGGTAAGCGGCTCGGCCAGTCCCAGTTCCTTGGCTGCGTCCTGCGCTTTGCGTGCGGCGATGCGCGCCGAATTGATCCGGCTCATCTGGCCTGCGCCGATGCCGACAGTGGCGCGGTCCTTAGCATAGACGATGGTGTTGGACTTGACGTGCTTGGCGACACGAAACGCGAATGTGAGGTCGCGCATCTCGTCGTTCGTCGGCGCGCGCTTGGTTACCGTCTTCAGCGTCATGTCGGTGGCGACGGCATTGTCGCGCGACTGCACCAGCAATCCGCCGGCCACTGACTTTACCAAAAGACCTTTCGCGCGCGGGTCCGGCAATCCGCCGGCGAGCAGGAGCCGAAGATTCTTCTTCGCGCCAACGATGGCAATGGCTTCCTCGGTCGCGTCGGGCGCTACGATCACCTCGGTAAAGATCTCCGTAATGATGCGCGCGGCGTCGGCATCGAGCGTGCGGTTGAGCGCGACGATCCCGCCAAAAGCCGAAGTCGAATCGCAGGCCAGCGCCTTGCGATAGGCCTCGGCCATCGTCTCGCTCTCGGCGACGCCGCACGGATTGGCGTGCTTGACGATCACGCAGGCCGCGCTGCGGGCCGGATCGAACTCGGCGACGCATTCATAGGCCGCGTCGGTGTCATTGATGTTGTTGTAGGAAAGCTGCTTGCCCTGCACCTGCCGCGCGGTTGCGACACCGGCGCGCTGCTCGGGGCTGCGGTAGAAGGCTGCGGTCTGGTGCGGGTTCTCGCCATAGCGCAAGGCCTCCGCGAGCCGTCCGCCGAAAGCTCGGAAATCCGGCGCATCTTCCGAAAGCTGCGCGGCAAACCAGTTGGAGATCGCGGCATCGTAGGCCGCTGTGCGGGCATAGGCCTTGGCCGCGAGCTTGCGCCGGAAATCGAGCGCGGTGCCGCCCGCCTTCAAGGCCTCGATCAGCGGTGCATAATCCAGCGCCTCCACGATCACCGCGACATCGTCATGATTCTTCGCCGCGGCGCGGATCATGGCCGGGCCGCCGATATCGATATTCTCGATGCAGTCCTCGAAGCCTGCTCCCTTCGCGACCGTCGCCTCGAACGGATAGAGGCTCACCACCAGGAGATCGATCGGTTGGATGCCATGCGTCTTCATCGCGCTGGCATGTTCGTTGTTGTTGCGGATCGCAAGCAGCCCGCCATGCACCTTCGGATGCAGCGTCTTGACGCGGCCGTCCATCATTTCGGGAAAGCCGGTCAGTTCCGACACATCGACGACTTTAAGGCTCGCTTCCGACAGCGCCTTGGCGGTGCCGCCGGTGGAGACGATCTCGATGCCGAGCTTCGACAATGCGGTCGCGAACTCGATCAGCCCGCTTTTGTCGGACACAGAAATCAGCGCGCGTTCGACGCGGTGGAGGGACGAGGCCATGGGCTTTCTCATTCTTTCGGTCATCACCGGGCCGGGCCGTAAGGCGCGAGACCCGGTGATCCATCTTCTTGCGAAGGGATGGATTGCCGGGTCAAGCCCGGCAATGACGAAAACTGCGGATTACAGGGGTAATTCCGGCTCGTTTTGCGGAGTGCCCTTGGCTGTGGCGTCGCTCGCCTTTTTCGCGGCGGGGCGTGGGGTATGCGTGAAGGTCCAGTGCACCCGCGGCACCTGGCGTGCGCGTCCGTAAATCACGATCTGCACCGCACGCCGCGGCCCCTCGGAGCCGCCGAGATAGACGCTCTCCTCCAGTTCGACCCGGTCCTCGTGGCTGTTGAAGGTCCAGACGTCCTTGTTCGGCAGCACCAGCATCGCGCCATGCCCGTCCTGATGACGGCTTGCCTTCACCGACGGATGCAGATGAAAGCGCGCGGCGAATTCATCGCGCGCGCCTTGCGGCAGGATTTCGCCATGCGCCGGCATGAAGACATCCTCGCCTTCGAGCTTGGCGCCGCCCGAGGTCAGCATCACCGCCCGCTGATGAATGATGCCGTAGCGGCGCGAATAGCCGTCATGGGAGACGCGCAGCACAACCGAATCCGGATGCTCGCCGCGGGTAACCGCAACCCGCGATGGTCCATCGATCACCGCGGCGCCGACGATCTGGCGGAAAAGGCCGTCTTCGCGGAAGCGGCTGGAGGAGGCATTGTTGAAGGTCACGGTCGAATGCGCCGCGGTGGCGCGCGCCACCTGCCGCCAGCTTTCGCGATTGACAAGCGGCAGCCCGCAATTGACCACGATGCGCTGCCCGCCGGAGCTGAACTCGAAGGCGAGACAGCCGGCATGCGCCTCCTGGCTCACCGCCATCGGCGGCGCGGTGCCGGTATCCATGATCACCAGCATGTTGTTCAGCTTCAGGCGCTGATAGCCGGAATGCGGCGCATTCGTCACCGGCTCGCCGCGCACGTCGTCATAGGCCAGGATGGTGGCGATCAGGTCGGAGCCGGTCGCGCCCATGCCGTTGAACAGCGCGAAATTGCCGTCGTCATGCCGGAAGAAGCGCAGCATCGGCATCATGCGGTCGATCGCGTTCAGCAGTTGCGGCGGCGGCGGGATATTGCGGCCGGTGAAGGCCTGCTTCAGCGGCAACAGATCGAGCAGCAAGTCGATGATGACGCCAGGATTGCGGCTGATATGACCGCCATCCGGGAACACCTGTGCGTCGAGCTGATCGCCAAGCGTCTTGGCGGTGGTCTTGATGTGGCGTTCCTGGCTCGCCATGCAGAGCGCGGCATATGTCAGCGCGATCGTTACCTGCAACGCCGGGGCGCCGTCGCGCGCTTCGGAGGCGTTGTGGCGCAGAAAGCGCACCTGCTTGTTTAGGCTGCGCATGAAGCGTCGATAAAACTGAGCATCGACGTCCTGCAGGATCAAGGGCGCCTGGCTGATCCAGGAAATCACGCGCCGGGCCAGCACGTCGGTGCGCCATGCGAGCGAATGCCAGCCGCCCTGATGGGTGATCCATTCATCGACCAATGCGCGTGCATTGGCGCGCGTGATGCCGGAATCGGCTGCGCGCAGATGGCGCAGCCAGCTGAAACCGTAGAGCTCGACTGCCCATTCTTCCGATGGAGGAACCATCTCGAATGGCGAGCGGCCGTCGCAGACCACCACCTTGCCGCCGAAGGCGAAGCGGCCGGCATAGATTTCGCCCGCACGGGTGCCGTCGGCGGTGCGAAGGTCTTGCGGAGAGAGCAGCATCCGGTCGGACTTGCTCGACATCATGCGCCAGGGCAGCAGCGGAAGATTGCTGGCGCGGCCGGTCGCGCGGCGCAGGCCGCGTCGCATCAGGAACAAGGACAATCTGGTATGCTCGGCGACCGAGGCACGCGCCATCGTCAATAAAGCCCCCGCATCCCACCGCTGCCATGATCGGCCGGTGTCGCCGCCAACCTATAGCCAACCGGCGGACAGCGGCCAACCATTTGAGCTTTGTGCCCTATTCCTTAACGCCCTCGCGTTGCCGCAGCCGGATGAGGCCGGCAGGGGCGCCTCTGCTTCCCCGCAAGCAAGCCGCGGGGAAGGAAAAAGAGTGCAGAATAAGTGCTACCGGCCCCAGGGACTTCCCGGAGACCCGCTTCGCCGCCCACTTCCCGACCAAGGACCGGAGGCCGGCACCGAACCGCGCGATCGCGGCGCGGAGTTGGCCGGGCCGCCAACACCACCTGAGCCGAATCCGCCCGAGCCAAATCCACCTGAGTTTTGACCCATCTCGCGCGCCAGCTCGTCGAGCGCCGCAATCCGGTTCTCGGTCGCCGGATGGGTGGAGAACAGGTTGTCCATCCGCAGGCCCGAAAGCGGATTGATGATGAACATGTGCGCCATGCCCGGTTCGCGCTCCGCTTTCTCGTTCGGTATCTGGTGCGCGGCATTCTGAATCTTGGCGAGCGCCGAGGCCAGCGACATCGGCTGACCGCAGATCTGCGCGCCCATCCGGTCGGCGGAATATTCGCGGGTGCGGCTGATCGCCATCTGCACCAGCATCGCCGCGATCGGCGCCAGGATCACCATCGCAAGCGTGCCGATGATGCCCATGCCGCCGCTGTTATTGTCGCGACTGCCGCCGCCAAAGAACATGCCGAACTGGGCGAGCATCGAGATCGCGCCGGCAATGGTGGCGGTGATGGTCATGATCAGCGTGTCGTGGTTCTTGATGTGCGCCAGCTCATGCGCGACCACGCCCGCCACTTCCTCGTGCGACAGACGCTGCAGCAGACCGGTGGTCACGGCGACAGCTGCATTTTGCGGATTGCGGCCGGTCGCAAACGCGTTCGGCTGCTCTTCGTCCATCAGATAGACCTTCGGCATCGGCAATTGCGCGCGCGCCGCAAGCTCGGCCACCATATTGTAAAGATCGGGCGCGGTGCGGGCATCGACTTCCTGCGCGCCGTTCATGGACAGGACCATCCGGTCCGAATTCCAGTAAGTGAAGATGTTCATGCCGGCCGCGACCACGAGCGCGATCAGCGCACCGCCGGAACCGCCGATGAGATAGCCGACGCCCATGAACAGGGCGGTGAGCCCCGCGAGCAGCATGGCTGTCTTGAAATAGTTCATTCGTTCCCTCCTGCCGGTCGCCGCAATCTCAAAGGTTCGGCGCGCGATCGGGCGCAAAACCGGTACTCACTTTTGCTGAACGCGCGCTTATGCGCGGCCGCCGACGGTGGAAAAGATGGGAAATGCCGGGCCGGCTGCAAGATCGCGCGGCTCTGGGCCGCAGGTCCCGATTGCGCCAATAGCACAAATACAACCAAAGATTGAGATTGCGAATCGGTTCGCCTTTGCACTATTATGGGATTATGTTCCTTAACACAAGACTATTTTCCGGGCCGCCCGCCGCCGGGGCCGTGGTTCTTGGCGCGGTCTTCGTCGCGGGAATGCTGGCCGGAGCCGGGCTGGAGGCCCACGCGCCGCGGGTTGCCGCTTCGGTGCCCGAGCCGCGCGCGACGTTGCCGCAAGTCTTGTTGCCCCGAGCCTCCGCGCCGGGCCGGCAGGATTTGCGGCTCGCACGTAACGGCCATGCTGCTGAGGTGCTGCGGGTAAATGACGGCGACACTTTCGAGGCGCGGGTGCATGTCTGGCCGGGAATGCAGGTGACGACGAAGGTGCGGTTGCGCGGCATCGACGCCGCCGAGTTCGGCGCGCGCTGCCCGGAGGAATATCGACTGGCGGTCGCGGCGCGCGATGCATTGCAGCGGATGCTAGTGGCGGGCGACGTCACGATCAGTCAGATCGGCCTGGATAAATATGGTGGGCGGGTGCTGGCGAGCGCCGCGACGCGCAGCACGCCGGATATTTCAGAGGCGCTTTTGAAGACCGGTCTGGTGCGCGCCTATGACGGCGGAAGGCGCGACGGCTGGTGCCGCTAGCCGCTCACTGGCCGAAACGAAAATTGACTCCGGCGCGCACGACGCTTGTGCTCGCCTTGATGTCGACAAAAGCCGGACGCAAGCCGGCAACTTGAGGCGTCAGCGCAATCTCGCGATTGCCAAAATCGTAGTAATTATATTCGGCAAACACCGAAACCGCGTTGCTGAAGGCATATTCGCCGCCGAGACCAATGGTCCATCCCGGCCGTGTCTCCTGTGCGGTGTAGGCGGTACCGAGGATGGTGGTCGTGGCCCAATACTCGTCGCGCTGCCAGGCGGCGCCGCCCTTCACGTAGCCGAGGAAGCGATCCCAGCCATAGCCGATCCGCCCGGTGACGGAGGCGAGAGATTTGATCTTGCTGTGATAGGCCACACCGGTCTCGCGCGTACTGTCATGCTCGCCGACCGCATCCGTCCAGGCGTAATCGCCCGCGACACCGAGCACAAAGCCGCCTGCGAACTGATAATCACATCCGGCCTGCACGCCGCCGATCCAGCTGTTCAAGGCGTGACTGCCGAGCGATTGGCCGAAGAAGGCGCCACCGGGGGTTTCGACGGTCCAGTCCTGCGACTGACCCTGAAGATAACCGCCGTGACCGCCGGCATAGCAGCCGGTCCAGTTCCAGGGCGGCACGATCATTGGCGCTGCCTTGAACACTGGCCTTTGCAAGTCGGCGGCGATTGCCGAAGCCGCCTGCGCAATCAGGATGGCCGCGCCGAGAACGAATGTCCGCATCGCATCCTCGCATCGCATGACGCACGTAAGGCAGTATGAGGCGAAGCAGCGCTACGCCGCAAGCCGCGCACTTGGATTTCGCGCGCCGAAATCCGGTCCGCGTGAGGCGCATTCCGCTTTCACGCGATGCGGGCTACGTAGACGGCGCAGGAGGTATCAATCATGGCCACTTACGTCCTCGTTCATGGCGCCTGGGGCGGCGGATGGAAATATGCGCGCGTGGCACAAGCGTTGCGGGCGCGCGGGCATGTCGTGTTCACGCCGACCCTGACCGGGCAGGGCGAACGCGCGCATCTGTCGAATGCCGCCATCAACCTGACGACGCATGTCACCGACATCCTCAACGTCATTCACTGCGAGGACTTGTCGGATATCGTGCTTGCCGGACATTCCTATGGCGGAATGGTGATCACGGCGGTCGCCGACGCAATCCCGGACAAGATCGCAGCGCTCGTCTATCTCGACGCTTTCATTCCGGATGATGGAAAATCGCTGTTCGATCTCAACATCCCGCAGAACACGCAGATGTTCATCGACCGCGCCGGCGCGCTTGGCGGGCTGTTCGTGCCACCGCCGCCCGCGAGCTTCTTCGGCGTCAACGAGAAGGACGCGGCGCGCGTCGATGCACTCGCAGCGCCGCATCCGATCGCGACCATGATGGAGAAGATCAGGCTTTCAGGCGCCTATCGCGCGGTGAAAAAGCGCGTCTATGTGCATGGCACAAGGTTGCCGCGCGAGAGCCCGTTCAAGCCATTCTATGAGCGCGCCAGGTCCGAAGGCTGGGAGACGCACGCGCTGCCTTGCGGCCACGACGTGATGCTCGACCTGCCGGATCAGCTCACCGAAATTCTGGATGGCGCTGCGCGTTGACGACAGCCTTAAAGCAAAATGGCCGGGCATTTGCCCTGCCATCAAATCGTTGGTGTCGCGTCGCGGATCAGCGCGTAACCACCACGCGCGTCCCGTAGCTGACCCGGTCGAACAGATCCATGATGTCGCTGTTGAGCATGCGGATGCAGCCATACGACACGAAGCCACCTACCGAGCCCGGCACATTGGTGCCGTGGATGGCATATTCGCCGCCCGACAATGTCAGCGCCGCGACACCCATCGGATTGCTCGGCGAGCCGCCCGCGATGACATTCGGCAGGCGCGGATTGTCGCGCTTGACCTCGGCGGGGGGCGCCCATGCCGGCTTGATGCGCTTGCCGTCGATATAACGGCTGCCGAACCAGGCCTTGCCGGCGCGACCGACGCCGACCGGGTAGGTCACCGCGCGGCCACCGCCCATCACGTAATAGAGGCGCCGCTGGCCGTATTTGATGACCACGGTGCCGGGCGTGTAATCTTCGCGGAAACTGACCGTCTGCGCTGCATCGGCGATGCTCGGGATTGCCACAATCGTGGTGAGCCCGGTCAGCAAAGCGGCAGCGAGCGGAAGGGCAAAAAGCCGAAAAGCGCGCATATTTCAAACCCCAGTTCTGAATTGAGCCGGTTCCCGGCCCGATTTCGGCAGGAAAGTAGCCCAATCAGGGCTGCGCCGACAGCGCCCGCCAGAAACTATCTGAACTGTGTTGAAAAATTGCAACGCAGGGACAAGCGCTGCCCTGAAGGGCTCGCTAGCGCTGGTTCGGACCCACCGCCGTCAGCTCAGCGCGCGGCAATTCGTCCCGGTCAGGCGCTCGGGCGGTTCTGCCGGTTGGATACCAGGTCGTCGACCACGCCCGGATCGGCCAGCGTCGTGGTGTCGCCGAGATTGGAGAAATCGTCCTCGGCGATCTTGCGCAAGATCCGGCGCATGATCTTGCCGGAGCGAGTCTTGGGCAGACCTGGCGCAAATTGCAGAAGATCGGGGGCGGCAATGGCGCCGATTTCCTTGCGCACCCAGCCGACCAGTTCCTTCTTCAATTCGTCGCTGGATTTCTCGCCTGCCATCAGTGTCACATAGGCGTAGATGCCCTGGCCCTTGATGGGATGCGGATAGCCTACCACGGCGGCCTCCGACACTTTCGGATGCGCGACCAGCGCGGATTCGACTTCCGCAGTGCCCATGCGATGGCCGGACACATTGATCACATCGTCGACGCGGCCGGTGATCCAGTAATAGCCGTCCTCGTCCCTGCGGCAGCCGTCGCCAGTGAAATATTTGCCGGGATAGGTTTTGAAATAGGTGTCCACGAAGCGCTGGTGGTCGCCATAGACCGTTCGCATCTGGCCGGGCCAGGAATCCGCGATGCACAGATTGCCGGAGGTTGCGCCGTGCAAAATCTTGCCTTCGGCATCCACGATCTCAGGCTTGATGCCGAAGAACGGCAAGGTCGCCGAGCCCGGCTTCTGCGCGATCGCACCCGGCAGCGGCGTGATCAGAATACCGCCGGTCTCGGTCTGCCACCAGGTATCGACGATCGGGCAGCGGGCATCACCGACCACGCGGTGATACCATTCCCAGGCTTCCGGATTGATCGGCTCGCCTACCGAACCGAGCAGGCGCAAGGAGGCGCGCGAGGTCTTCTTCACCGGATCGTCGCCCGCCTGCATCAGCGCACGGATCGCGGTCGGAGCGGTGTAGAAGATATTGACCTTGTGCTTGTCGATCACTTCCCAGAATCGCGAATTGGTCGGGTAATTCGGCACACCTTCGAACATCAGCGTGATCGCGCCATTCTGCAGCGGACCGTAAAGGATGTAGCTGTGTCCGGTCACCCAGCCGACATCGGCGGTGCACCAATAGACGTCACCGTCGTGATAATCGAACACGTATTGATGGGTCATCGAGGTGTAGACGGCATAGCCGCCGGTGGTGTGCAGCACGCCCTTTGGCTGGCCGGTCGAGCCCGAGGTGTAGAGAATGAACAGCGGGTCTTCCGCATTCATTTCCTCGCAGGGACAATCGGCCGAAACGGTCTTTGAGATTTCTTCGCAGAACACATCGCGGCCAGCTTTCATGGCGACGGGCGCGCCGGTGTGCTTCACGACGATCACCGATGTGACGCCGCCGGCCTTGTCGCAGGCAGCGTCGATATTGGCCTTCAGCGGAATCTTGCGACCGCCGCGCAACCCCTCATCGGCAGTGACGATCACGGTCGATTTGCAGTCCTGAATGCGGCCGGCGATTGAATCTGGCGAGAAGCCGCCGAACACAACCGAATGCACCGCGCCGATGCGCGCGCAGGCGAGCATCGCGTAGGCGGCTTCCACGATCATCGGCAGATAGATGGTGACGCGGTCGCCCTTCTTGACGCCCCTGGCCTTCAACACATTGGCGAAGCGGCAGACCTCTTCATGCAGTTGCTTGTAGGTGACCTTCTTGTCGTTCTTCGGATCGTCGCCTTCCCAAATGATCGCGGTCTGGTTGCCGCGCTTCGCAAGATGCCGGTCTATGCAATTGTAGGAGATGTTGAGCGAGCCGTCCTCGAACCACTTGATCGAGACATTGTCGGGCGCAAACGAAGTGTCTTTCACCTTGGTATAGGGTTTAATCCAATCGACGCGTTTGCCATGCTCGCCCCAGAACTTATCGGGGTCGGCAATCGACGCCTTGTACATGTCGCGATACTTGCCCTCGTCGATGAAAGCGCGCTTCTTCCAATCCGGCGCGACCGCGTAAATCTTGTCCGACATGACATTCCTCCCGGCAGCGCTACGGATTACCGGATCGGCCCGAGCGCCTTTTGATTTGTCGCAATTATGCAAAACCGCAAGCGGTGCGGGCAAGCCGGATAGCCTGCCACTTTCGTCTGCGGCAGCAAACGGCCTTAAAGCCCGCCCATCTTGCAGATGACCTTCCATTCGGCGGGCGTCACCGGTCCAGTCGACAACCGCGAAATCTTCAATAACGCCATATCCTTCAGTTTCGGCTCGGTCTTAATCGCCTCGAGCGATACCGGCTTTGGCAATTTCTCGCGCGCCGCGATATCGACCGCCACCCAGGGATCGCCGGCCTTCGCGGTCGGATCGGGGTAATGTTCGCGCACGATCTCGACAATGCCGACGATCTCCTTGCCGACATTGGAATGGTAGAAGAAGGCGAGGTCGCCCTTCTTCATCTTGATCAGGTTCAGCTTCGCGGTGTGATTGCGGATCCCGGTCCAGGCCTCGCCCTTGGCGCCCTTGGCCACTTGCTGGTCCCAGGACCAGGCATCGGGTTCGCTCTTCATGAGCCAGTAATTCACGTCAGATCTCCGCGCGGAATGGCCGCGTCAGCAGCCGGCTGATGACCTCATCAACGCTTGCCTTGCCTTCCAGAACGTCCGCGATGGCGCCGACGATCGGCATGTCGACATTGTAGCGCTGCGCCAGCTCGCTGAGAACGGAAGCCGTATAGACGCCCTCGGCCAGTTTCGTCTTGGCGATCGCCTCGAGCGGCGACAGCCCTTCGCCGAGCGCGAGCCCTAGAGAGTAATTGCGTGATTGCGGCGTCGAGCAACTCAGCACCAGATCGCCAAGCCCCGACAAACCGGTAAGCGTTTCCGGGCGTGCTCCGAGTGCGCGTCCGAACCGCATCAGCTCGGCAAAGCCGCGCGTGGTCAGGGCGGCCGCGGCGCTCGCGCCAAGACCGCGGCCCGACACGATGCCCGATGCGATCGCGAGCACGTTCTTAGCAGCACCGCCGATCTCGACGCCGCGCAGATCGGTCGAATGATAGGGACGGAAAGTGGCCGATCCGAGCGCGTGCGCAAGTGAGGCGGCGGTCGCTTCGTCCGCAGCGGCGAGCGTGACCGCGGTCGGCAGGCCGGCAGCGACATCGGAGGCGAAGCTCGGGCCGGACAGGATTGCAGGCGCAGCCCTGGGCGCAGCTTCCGCAATCACCTCGGTCATGAATTTGTGCGTGCCGCGCTCGATGCCCTTGGCGCACGCAATGATGGGCGTGCGCGGCGCGATGAGCGTGGCAATCTCGGCGACGACTTCTCGCAAAGCCTGCGCCGGCACCACCAGAAGCATCGCGTCGCATTGCGCGGCTTCCTGCCGGTCGGCTGTGATCGCAATGCTCTCGTCGATCCATGCGCCGGGCAGGCGCGGGCTTTCGCGCGTTGCTTGAAGCCTGGCGGCGGCGCCACTGTCGCGACTCCATAGCGTCACATCCCGTCCGGCGCGCCTTGCAGCACCCGCAAGCGCGATGCCCCAGCTTCCCGCGCCCAAGACAGAGATCCGCTGACAGGTCATTGCGACGTCAACCGGGCTGCAAGACGCTGGCGTGCTGCGCAGTGCCTTTGCCGGCTACCTCTTCCAGCGGCCAGCGCGCGCGGGGGGCAAACTCGAGCGGATCGGTCAGGCCCGCAGCCAGTCGTTCGGCACCGGCCCAGGCGATCATGGCGCCATTGTCGGTGCAAAGCTCCGCCGGTGGCACGACGAGCGCGATATGCGATTGCTGCGCAAGCTCGCGAAGAACCTGCCGCACCGACTGGTTGGCGGCGACACCGCCGGCGGCAACCAGAGCGGTGGGTTTGCCGTATCGGCGTTCGAACACGCGCAAGCCTGCAACGAGCCTGTCCTGGATCGTTTCAACAATCGCAAACTGGAACGATGCGCAAAGATCGGCAATGTCGCGTTCGCTTATCGGCGCGATGCGTTCGGCTTCGAGGCGCAAGGCGGTCTTAAGCCCGGACAGCGAAAAATCCGGCTCCTTACGGCCGCGTAAGGGCCGCGGCAATGCGAAACGCTCACGATCGCCGCGCGCCGCAAGCTTCTCGACCTGCGGGCCGCCCGGATAGCCGAGCCCCAACAGTTTCGCAGTCTTGTCGAAAGCCTCGCCGATGGCGTCGTCCATCGTATTGCCGAGCAGCACATAGTCTCCGACGCCACGTACGGCGACGATCTGCGTGTGGCCGCCGGAGGCGAGAAACAGGCAATAAGGAAAGTCGATACCATCGGTCAGCCGCGCGGTCAGCGCATGCGCTTCCAGATGATTGACCGCGAGCAGCGGCTTGCCTTGGACCAGCGCCAGCGCCTTCGCGGTCGTGAGACCGACGATGACGCCGCCGATCAGACCGGGTCCGGCAGCGGCAGCAATGCCGTCGACGGCCGACAGCTCGATGCCGGCTTCGCCGAGCGCGCGTTCGATCAGAAGATCCAGCACCTCGACATGCGCCCGCGCTGCGATTTCCGGCACCACGCCGCCGAAGGCCGCGTGCTCCTCGGTTTGCGACAGCACGATATCCGACAGGATGCGGCCGCGCCCGTCCGGGTCGCGTACGACCAGGGCCGCCGCGGTCTCGTCGCAGGTTGTCTCGATTCCGAGGACGATCATCCGCTGTCTGTATGGCCTTGCAATCCTTACCGGAAATCGGCCCTATGGCGCCGCCGGGCAGGAAGCTCGCGCCCGGCGTAGCATTGCGAGGATCGATGGCGCAATCGTCTTCCGGCGCCCTGTTGCGGATCGGCACGCGCGGCTCGCCGCTGGCGCTGGTGCAGGCGCATACGGTGCGTGACCGGCTGGTCGCCGCGCATGGCTGCGCGCCGGAAGCGATCGAAATCCATGTCATCAAGACGACCGGCGACCGCATTCAGGATCGCGCGCTATCGGAAGCCGGCGGCAAGGGCCTGTTCACCAAGGAGATCGAGGAGGCCCTGCTCGCAAATGCGGTCGACATCGCGGTGCATTCCTCGAAGGATTTGCCCACCGTTCTGCCGGACGGGCTCGCTTTGATAGCGTGCCTGGAGCGCGAGGACGTGCGCGATGCTTTCATCAGCCCGCTCGCCAAATCGATTGCCGATCTGCCGAATGGCGCCACGGTCGGCACCGTTTCGCTTCGCCGTCAGGCTCTGGTCAAGCGCATGCGGCCTGACCTCCGAGTCGAGGTGTTTCGCGGCAATGTCGAAACCCGGCTGCGCAAACTGGACGAGGGCGTGGTCGACGCGACACTGCTGGCGCTCGCCGGGCTGAAGCGGCTTGGACTCGCACAGGTCGCGACTGCTCTGCTGCCAATCGATGTTTTTCCGCCCGCAGTCGGGCAGGGTGCGGTTGGGATCGAGGCGCGCGCCGATGACACGCGAACGCGCGAGCTGGTCGCAAAGATCGCGCATCGCGATACCTTCATCGCGCTGCAAACCGAACGTGCATTCCTCGCGGCGCTCGACGGCTCTTGCCGCACGCCGATTGCGGGCTACGCGACCATCGATGGCGAGGCCTTGAATTTTCGCGGAATGATTTTGCGGCCCGACGGCAGCGAAGTGCATGAAACCACGCGACAGGGCCGTGCCGCGGATGCGACGAAGATTGGTGCCGATGCGGGCGAGGAGTTGAAACGTCGCGGCGGCGCCGATTTCTTCACGGGCGGCTGATCTGTGCGCCTGTTGCTGACGCGACCGAGACCGGAGGCGGAGCGAACCGCAAGCGCGCTGCGGATGCTTGGGCATGAGGCATTGTTCGCGCCGATGCTGGACATCCAGAATCTTTCCAGCGTCGTTTTGGAAGGCGGTCCGTGGTCTGCGGTGCTGATGACCAGCGGCAACGCGGCGCGCTCGCTTGCCGAGCATCCGAATCGCAATCCGCTTATGCCGTTGTGCTGCTTTGCGGTCGGCGACCAGACCGCGGAAGCAGCGCGCGCGGCAGGCTTCACGGACGTCATTTCCGCGCAAGGCGACGGCGGCGATCTGGCGCGGCTGGTGGCAAAGCGTATCGCCGACAAGTCGCTGCCACTGCTCTATCTCGCAGGAGACGACCGCGCACGCGACATGGCGGCGGAACTCGCCCCGGCCGGCATTACGTTACAGACGGTCGTGGTGTACCGCGCCGTGGCGGCGCAGGAATTCAGCGCGGAACTCGCCGCTGCGTTACGGGCGGGCACGATCGATGGCGTCCTGCATTACTCGCGCCGCAGCACCGAAATCTTTGTCGGCTGCGCGCAACAGAGCGGGACCTTGGAAGCGGTCAGGAAACTGCGGCATTTCTGTCTGTCGCGGCGAGCCTCGGAACCGCTATCGGAGATCGGTGCAATGCAGATATCCGTCGCCGCCCAGCCGGACGAGCAGGCCATGCTGGACTTGATTGTTAAGAAATGAGCTACGGTTGCCGCGCCGCATTAACCCCTGTATCGAAAGAAAATTCGGGAGCCCGATTCTGGCATAAGATGCTCCCGCCGCTTGATCGCGGGAGGCGTCATGGCTAACGAATCGACCGACAAGCCCGAAAGGGCCGCGCCACCCAAGCGCCCGACCACGATCGACCTGAAGGCGACAGAGATCAAAGCCTCGTCCGTGGAATCGGAAAATTCCCAACCTGCTCCGGCGAAGGCCGAGCCGGCCGTGGAATCGAAGCCGCAAACCGCATCCGGCGGCGGTGAGCCGCCGCGCTCGCCCCCGGGCGCAGATCGAAATGTGAGCGGTGTGCCGTGGGGCCTGATCGCGGCCGGTATTGCCGGTGCGCTGCTGTTTCTTGCGATCGGGATTGGCGCCGGTCATTGGCTGTCGCGTGACCTGCAGCAAGTTGCCGTGGCGCCGGCGCCGGCACCCGCGCCTTCCGTTTCGCCCGAACTGCTCGATCGTCTGGGCAAGCTGGAAACCGCGCTGGCGGCGCAGCGCGCGCCGGATCCGCAACTGATCGCGCGTATCGCCGCGGCCGAAGCTTCGGTGAAAACCGCAGCCGACATCGCCGCCGCACGCGAGCGTCGAAGCGACGAGATTGCCGTCATTGCCCGCGAGGCGCGAGAACGCGCGTCGAGTGCGGCGAACACGGCCGACGAAGCCGCGCAGAAGGCCCGCGCCGCTTCCCCCGATCAGTCGCGCGCCGAACTCGAAACGATCGCCAGCCGCCTCGCCGCGCTGGAAAATGCCTCGCGCGCAAACCAAGCCGAATTCGCCAAGCGCGCGGCAGCGTCCGCAGACGACGCCCGCAGCCGGCTAGCGATCGCGGCGCTGGCGCTCCGCAACGCGGTCGAAAACGGCACACCCTTCACTGCCGAATTATCGGCGGTCCGCGCGCTTTCGGGCGATGCAAAGACGATTGCTGTGCTTGAACCGTTTGCGCAAGGCGGCGTTCCTACCGACACGACCCTGGGTCGCGAATTGCAGGCGGCAGTGCCGTCGATCTGGAAGGCGGCGCGCGCTGACGAGCCGGTGGAAGGCAGTTTCCTCGAGCGGCTGCAGGCCAATGCGGGAAAGATCGTGCGCATTCGCCCTGCTGGTGAGGCAACCGGCGATGATGCGCCGAGCGTGAAGGCGCGCATCGAGCAGCGCGCCGGAAATGCCGATATTCGCGGAGCACTGATCGAACTCGCCAAGTTGCCGCCCGACGCTCGCGCGCCCGCAGCCGCCTGGATCAAGAAGGCCGAAGCGCGCAATGCAGCGATCGCGGCCGCGCAGGCGCTCGCGCAATCGGCGCTCGCGGCGCTCGCCAAGTCCGGATCGTGAGGCTGCGTCCCCGATGATCCGCGTTGCAATCTTTCTCGCAATCGTCTGCCTGGTCGCGCTCGGCGTGGCCTGGATCGCGGACCGGCCGGGCGACGTATCGGTGGTCTGGCTCGGCTGGCGGATCGAAACCTCGCTGATGGTGCTGCTGGCTGTCATCGTCGCAGCGATTGCAGGCGGCATGCTGCTGTGGTCGATCGTACGAAACCTGTGGCATTCGCCGCGTCACGTCGCGACTGCGCTCCGCAATCGGCGCCACGCCCACGGCCAACGCGCGATCATGCGCGGATTGATTGCGGTCGGCGCCGGAGATGCGCGCGCGGCGCGACGCCATGCCGAGGACGTTCAGAAAATCGCGCCGCTGGAGCCGCTGGCGCTGTTGCTGGCCGCGCAATCGGCGCAGCTGGGAGGCGACCGCGCCGGCGCGGAGCGCGCCTTCCGGCAGATGACGGCGCATGCATCGACAAAACTTCTCGGCTTGCGCGGGCTGTTTATCGAGGCGCAACGCAACAACGATATTTCGAAGGCACGCCTTTATGCCGAGGAAGCCGCGAAGATCGCGCCATCTTTGCCTTGGGCGGGGCAGGCTGTGCTGCAGCTTCGCTGCGCGACCGGTGACTGGCGCGGCGCGCTCGAGATGTTGGAACGCAATCGTGCATCGGGCGCCCTGGAGCGTGCAAGCTTTAGGCGGAAGCGTGCGGTGCTGCTTACGGCGCACGCGCTTTCGCTCGAGGACAGCGATCGCGACACATCGAAGGCGCTTGCGTTCGAAGCGGTTAAACACGCGCCCGATCTTGTTCCCGCGGTCGCCTTGTCGGCGCGCTACCTCGCCGAGGACGGTGAGTTGCGCAAAGCCTCGCGCATGCTGGAGCGCGCGTGGCAAGTGACTCCGCATCCCGATCTCGCCGAGACCTATGCCTATCTCCGGTTCGGCGACGCGGCGCGCGACCGGCTCGCGCGGGTGCAGAAACTTGCGGCGCTCTCGCCCGACAATGTGGAAAGCGCGCTGGCGCTGGCGCGCGCCGCCATCGACGCCCGCGAATTTGAGCTGGCGCGCCGTACGATGTCGCCGTTCCTTTCGAATCCGTCGCAGCGAGTGGCGCTATTGATGTCCGATCTCGAACAGGCCAATTCATCGGACGAAGGCCGCGCCCGCGAATGGACCGCGCGTGCCGTACATGCCGCGCGCGACCCGGTTTGGACTGCGGACGGCTTTGTGTCGGAACGCTGGCTGCCGATTTCGCCGGTAACCGGGCAGATCGATGCATTCGAATGGAAAACGCCGGTCGCCGAGATCGGCAGCCGTCCGGCAGCAGACGCGGAGCCGGTGGAGGACAAGCCGCCGTCGCGGCCGATGATCGATGTCGCGCGAGCAGCCGCGGAGCCGCCATCGTCAGCACGCAATCCGGATCTGCGCCCGGTGGCCGAGGCGCGCATGCCGCGGCCGCGGCCCGCGCCGATCGCCGAGTCAGTCGTGCCAATCACGCATGTTCCGGACGATCCGGGCCCTGACGCATTTCAGGAGCCCGAACCGGTTCCGGAGCAGACCTCGGGCGGCTGGAAGCGGCTGTTTCAATAGGGCTGCGGTCGCGCCTTGTAAATTTTGCCCCGGGCCGCTATCAGGTCGCCTTCCGCACTGCAATCGGGCCGGCGTAGCTCAGTGGTAGAGCATCCGCTTCGTAAGCGGGTGGTCGGGGGTTCAAATCCCTCCGCCGGCACCATGCAACTCACAATCGAAAATTGGTCTGGAGAGCAAGATTTGGTGGCTGTCAGAAATGTCGGCACCCTAACGCCAATCATCAACGCCGGGAGGTCGAGAGCGCTTGCGGCACTTTGTGCCGTCGGCCTTGCGTTCGGGGCATTCCTCACTCTGCCTGCCGCCCAGGCCCAGCCGGCACTTACGGCATCGCAGTCGGATGCGCTCAACCGCTACAGCAAAGCGCTCAACGATTTCAAATCGATCCTGAGCCAGCGGCGCGCGCAGATCGACGCGAAGCAACCGCTTCCGAACTTGCCGGGCCAGGCGCTCTATCTGGCCCGCAACGCCGTGATGAGCACCTACAAGGATCTTACCGATGCCCTGCCGGCAAAGATCGGCAGACCGAACAAATTCCGAATTCCGCCGGCCTATTTCGATGCCGCCAACGAGCCGCTGCTGGATGAGTATCTCAAGCTGTTCAACGTCATGCAGGCGGCGCCGGCCAATGCGCAAAACTCGCCGACGCCTTTCAAGGACGTTGTCGACCTCGGAACCGCCATTGCCCGCGCCCGTGGCCTCAATGCGGCCAATGCCGATGTCGCCGGCCGCATCAGTCTGGGCATCTTCTTTGCCGAGACCAATGGCAATCAGAACATCGGCAATGCGCGCTCGAACAAGTACAAGGGGAGCTTCCAAACCGGCGTGTCCGAAGGCCAAGGTGGTCAGAGAAAGTGGGCGGCGCTCAGGCCGGCGATTGCGGCTTTCGATCCGGCGCTGATCGCGCGCGACACCAGGGAGGAGGAGCGGGTCGGCAATCTCGACCGCCGCTACAATCACTGGATCAATGTGCGCGATGCGCTGATGAACGCGCATGCCGACGCCTTCCTGCAAATTCCGGCGATCACGGCGGCGTTTCCCGATCCGATCGATCAATTGAAGCTGTTCGAGTTGATCCAGATCGTTCCCAGTCCGACAAAGGCCGCGATCAGATCAGGCAACGTCGCCGGATACCGAGTCTCCGACCCGCAAATCATGGGCTATCTGCGCAACAACTCCATGTTCAACTTCGGACAAGCCGATAGAGCGAAAACATCGGCGACCTACCGCGAGATTCTCGATGCGATGTGGCTGTTCAACGAGAAGTTCGAGCGCGCGTTGTCTAAATTCAACGAGATCGTGATACAGAAGAAGGAGTGAGCGCACGCAATTAGTGCCCCGCGACTGATGCATTGCTGCTAGTGCCACTCCGAAACGCCCCCCGCGAAACAAGTAAATCAAGCGATCTTCGAATGAGCCACGAGCCGTATCGACGACTGCCATTTCTAACGGTGGCCACATGTCTCCTGATATTACTGCGCCCCGTGCTGGCGGACGAGACAACCAAACGAATGGTTGATCGCTTGGACGAATGTGCAAAAGTCGTCTTGAAAGCTGACGCCAGCCGTACCGTAGATGAGTTCGTTAAAACGCTATTGCGCACATGCGAGCCGATCCGAGCCGAGTTTGTAGACAGTGTCCGCGATGGGCTTGGAGTTGCAATGTCGCGTGAACAGTCATGGGTGCTGTGGGTCGCACGTCAAGAGGCGGCTTGGGCAAAAGCGCACTGATGATCCCGCCCTCGGTTGCGGAGCAGGTGGGGAAGGCCTTCATTCTGAAACAATCAGACCGATTTAGATCGCGCACGCGTCGGCGGCGCGATCGTCCACCGACGCGTTGCCATCTCAATGTGGAATCTTGACGAAAAATCCATCCTTCTCGAGCCGGTCCCAGATTTTCTTCGCCGCTGCGCCACCGCGTGATTTGAGTCCGGCTTCATCGTCGAACATGACTTGCCCGTCGCGAATTTTCCATTCGCCGTCAATCATCACGTGCCGGACGGAAAGACCGTTTGCGTACAGCAGATTGTTCCACGGTTCTCGCGGCGCAATCCCATTTCCAATTAACAAGCCGCTTACATCAACAGTGCAGAGGTCCGCCTTCGCGCCAGGCTCAATACGTCCGAGATCGTTTCGGCCAAGACCATTGGCGCCAGCAAGGGTTGCGCTTTTTAGTGCGTCCCAGATCGTAGGTTCTTTCATCTTCACCGGACTGGTCTTGGCAAGCAGGTATGCGCGACCGCGCCCTTGTATGACGGCCAACTTCATATTCTCGATATAGTCGTTGGAATGGGTATCAAAGCCAATCGACGTGTTTACGCCCGCCGCGAGCGCTTCTGGATAGACTTGTGTCGATGCTCGCTGACCGGCACCGGCGGCTGAGGGGCAATGAACGAACGTAAAGTTTGGATTGGCCATAATTGCCAGATCCTTTTCTGGGTCTTCCAGATAGCAATGAGCGCCGAAGACGCGTTGATTCAGTAATCCCGTCTTCTGAAGCAACTCAAGCTCTCGCACTTTCCAATACTCGTGTATGAGCGCCTGATGGCTTGGGCTGTTGTTTGCCTGAATGTGGACGTGGGTCGCCGTGCCAAGTTCAATAACCGCATCCTGGATTGCCTTGAATGATGCGGCGGTAAAGACCGGGGTGACGGACGGAGCCATCATCATGTTGATGCGTCCGTTCGATGATCCGTGAACATTGCGCGCGTATTTTAGATTGGCAGCGATCTCCGCCAACGTGTCGATATCCGCGCTTTCGAGAATATCGGATCGGCCAGGAGCACGCATCCAGATTGGACCAAGCCGCGTCATTCCCGGCACCATGCCCCCAGCGAAGCCGCGAAAACCATATTTTGTCGCAACGCGAACGTATGACTGAACCTGCTTCAGGCTCAACGACATCTCTACCTGCGTGGTGCAACCACTTCGAACCATCTCGGCCACATTCAATGCGGTGAGGTCATCCAGATCGTCGTCGGAAAGGCTGTCGATCAAGTCCATTGCACGGAAAAAGCTGCGCGACGGACGAGAACGGTCGATTACTCCGTTCTCCTCGATCCAGCCGCGAGTTAGCGTTCCCGCCGCCGCATGCGAATGGCCCGAGATTAGGCCCGGGAGAAGAATTTGCCCTGACGCGTCAATTATGAGATCGGTCGTCCGTTGGCGAGGTCGCACTGCTTCAATGCGGTCATTCTGGACGATCACGTCATGGTCGGACACGATGTCCAGCCCATCACCGCGCGGGACCATAATCCAACCAGGCTGGATAACAGTCGTTCGTGCTGATCCGGACCTCGCAGCTGCGGCGGCCGCGCCAGCGGCCGTCGATGGGATAGTGACCTGGGCAAGTAGACTTCGCTCCGATTGAGAAGGCTTCCTCACCAACCGTTCGGAGAACTGCATCGATCGCGATAGCTGACATAAGACGCAGCCGTCGCTGTGTATTGGCGCTTCGCCGTCTGAGGACCCAAACAGACCTGCCGCCATCGACGGTCGCGCTGAAATCAACCCGCCAGCCAGCCCGCCGATCAGGACGTCGCGACGTGTTGTTGTAAGTCCCGGATTGAATTTCATGTTGCTACCCGTCCCTTTCACTTCGACACGAAAGTTGCGAGCAGTTTAGGTATTAAGTCGTGCGCGGACCAGCCCTATTGAACGGGAGCCTGGAGGACTGGCGGTTACAGCGGAACAGGGTACGCAGAAAAGCTTCTTAGCTTTCGGGCGCGAACTAAGTGAGGGCTCGATCGTAGCTTGCGCTATTCAGCTGCTTGCAGAGTTGCAGTATCGGTCCGTGAAAGGTGGTCGTAAATGCCCGTCAGCATCATCATCAGGCGGGTAGCGCCCTCGGCTTCTTTGACAAAGCTATTATGCTCGCGGAGAAACTCCAACATCATGCGCTCACGCGCGCTTACATATGCGTCGGTTATTTTAGTCCCATACTTGGTCAATTCGTAAGAAGTGCCACGCCCGGCGTCGCGCTTTGCCTTCTGTACAAGGCCCGCCTTTGTCAATTTGCGAATGCTATATTGAATGTTAGCGACGTCCCGGCGATTGGAGAAGTGTTGAATCTCGGTAATGCTTTTTGGCCGGTCACCGATGCGAATTGCGTGCAGATTGACGCAATCCTGCGCGGACAGATTCGGATCTCCGGTCACCAGGATCAATTGTCGCTCGATGTGCCGATAGAATGCTTCGAGGAAACAGATCGCGGAGTGCTGAAACTCGAACAATGCGAGTTCAACCGGGGTGCGGCCTATATGAATGGACGGCTTCGATGGCGGTTTGGCCGTCGATAGCTGAGCTTTCCTTTTCATGCGTTTCTGCCCCTGGTCTCTGCATTTTTTCCAAGATAGCGCGCGACGATGTCGTCGCGGTTTCGAAGTGACTCGGGATCACCCTGGGTGGAGAACTCTCCCTGGCTCATCACGTAGGCATAGTGGGCGATGTCCAGCGCCGCGAGCGCGTTCTGCTCGATCAGCAATATGGAAATCCCTTCTTCCTGCAATTGCTTGATCCAGCCAAACATTTCTTCAACAAGTGCCGGCGCCAAGCCCAGGGAAGGCTCGTCCAGGAGTAACAGCCTCGGCTTTCCCATCAAGGCGCGGCCGAGGGCGAGCATCTGTCTTTCACCCCCGGAAAGCGTTCCGGCGAGCTGATGCCGCCGCTCCGCGAGACGGGGATATTTGGCGAAGACATCCTCCAGCCTTTCCTTTGTTGTAGGAATTTTCGGACTGCGGTTTGCGACGCCGCCAAGCACGAGATTGTCCAACACCGACATCGTGCTGAACAGTTCGCGCCGCTCCGGCACCAGGATCATCCCTCGGCGGACATTGTGTTCGGGCGCGTTTCGGCTGATATCGTGGCCATCGAAGACGATCGAACCGGACCGCCGCGCCAGACCCAT
This sequence comes from uncultured Pseudomonadota bacterium, assembly GCA_963707705.1. Classification (GTDB taxonomy): domain Bacteria; phylum Pseudomonadota; class Alphaproteobacteria; order Rhizobiales; family Xanthobacteraceae; genus Pseudorhodoplanes. The sequence continues at coordinate 87,278 of CAVPRD010000016.1, forward strand.
GAGCCCGGCGAGAAGGCTGGTCTTGCCCGCGCCATTCGCGCCGATCACGGTGGTGATCGTTCCTTGCCGCACCTGGAACGCAACTCCGCGCACGGCGAGATTCTGGCCGTAGCGCACTTCAAGCAAGTTTGTGGCGAGCAGCGCGGTCACGCCGCGGCTCTGCGCTTGCCGAGATAGGCTTCGATGACGCGTTGATCGCGGGTCACCTCGCTGGCCGTGCCATCGGCGATCTTGGTGCCGAAATCGAGCACGACGACGCGATCGACGATCTGAGTCACAAAATCCAGATCGTGCTCGACCAATAAAACCGCGATACCGGCCTGTCGCATGTCATCGATGACAGACGCAAGGTGCTGTTTCTCTTGATAGCGCAGTCCGGCAGCAGGCTCATCGAGAAGGACCAGGATCGGGTCGGCCATAAGAGCCCGCGCGACTTCTACGATGCGTTGTTGGCCGAGAGGGAGCGTCCCGGCGGGTTCGTCCATTTGCGCGAGCCCCAGTCTCTGAAGATGTCTCGCCGCTTCGGACAATAGTGCCGCCTCTTCCGCCCGATCCAGGCGCAATGCCGCATGCAAGATACCCGCGCTGCCCCGCAGGTGACCGCCAATCGCGACATTCTCGAGAACCGTCATGTCCGCGCGCAAATGCGTGTGCTGGAAGGTTCGCGCCAATCGGCGTCGTGCAATTGCGCTGGCGGGCAAGCCTTGGATCGCTTCATTTAGAAGGCGGACCTCGCCTGAGGACACGGGCGCCAGACCGCTGATCACGTCGAACAACGTGCTCTTGCCCGCGCCGTTTGGGCCAACCAAGGCGACAACCTCGCCCGCGCCGACACGCAGGCTGACATTGTCCACTGCGCGCAAGCCGCCGAAAGTCTTGGTGACATTCTCCACCCGCAACACGTCGGTGCCGCGTTCCGGCTTTGTCGCGTAGTTGAGGGAGGCGGCAGTGCGGGCATTGAGCTTTGAATAAAGGCGCAGCGATTGCGGCAGCACCGCCGTGACGCCCTTCGGTGCAAAATGAAGAAGCAACAAAACGATCGCACCGAAGGCGACGATCTCATAATTACCGCTGACCTTTATGAGGTTGGGCAGGGCTCCTTGCAGCCAACTCTTGGCGAACACGACAATCGCAGGCCCCGCCAGCGCGCCGAGCAGGCTCGACGCGCCGCCAATGATGGTCATGAACAGATATTCGACGCTCGCATTGAGGTGATACGGGTTTGGATTGACGAAGCGCAGAAAATGAGCGTGCAGCCAGCCGGCGAGCCCGGCAGCGGCGGCCGCAAGCACAAACACGATAAGCTTGTAGCGAGAACTATCGATACCGAAGGATTCGGCCATCGCCGGCGAACGCACCGCACGAATGGCGCGTCCCGGCCTGCTGTCTAGAATATTGACAGCGATCAGCAGGCTGGCGGCGACGAACGCCCAGACAAGAATATTGAAATATATGCGCTCATCAACTCCGCCGCTCTTGAAGAGCGATGGAAGTCCTGAAATGCCGTTATAGCCGCCAAGCACGCTTACATTAGCAAACACGTAGAATAGACCGATACTCCAGGCGAAAGTACCGAGCACAAGATAATGGCCGGACAGCCGAACTGTTATCGCTCCGATCGCGAAGGCCATAAATACAGTCACCAAAATGCAGGCCGGCAGCGACAGCCAGGGCGAAACTGAAAGCACCGTAGTCAGCAGGGCGGTCGTATATGCGCCGAGGCCGACGAATGCGGCTTGTCCGAATGAGGTGATGCCGGCTGATCCTGTCATAACGCACAGCCCGACACAGACGAGGGCGTTGATGCCGACGTAGATCAGAAGAGTCAGCCAATAGCTCGGAACGACAAATGACGCAGCCGCGACGATCAGCGAGACGAAGAGCAGAAGGGCGGTCAACGGCCTCATTCTTCATGCTCCTCGGTGCCGCGGCCAGAGAGGTGCGTCACCGACTTGTAGAGAAGAATCGGAATCAGGGCCGCAAACACAAGACTCTCCTTCAATGCCGACGCATAGAAGGCAAAGAAGGATTCCAGCACGCCGACGATGAGCGATCCTGCGGCCGTCACTGGAAAACTGATTAGCCCGCCCACGACCGCGCCAACAAATCCTTTCAACGCCAGCAGGAATCCGGAATCGTAATAGACCGTGGTGAGCGGTGCGATCAGAATGCCGGAGATCGCCCCCGTCAATGAGGCTAGGCCGAAGGCGACAAGTCCGGACATGTCCGGGGAAATCCCGACGAGGCGTGCGCCGATCCGGTTTATGGACGTGGCGCGCAGGATCTTGCCCAAGATTGCAAAGCGAAAGAACAGCCAGAAAGCCACAACCAGAACGGCGAAGGCGGCTGCCACGAGAAGGAGCTGCAGCGACAGGCGAGTGATGCCGATATCGATGCGCCCTTGTATCAAGGGTTCGAGTCGAAAGCCCTCTGCGCCGAACAGCGGCAACATCAATCCCTGCAGTACGTAATGAACCGCGACTGCTGCGAATAACAAGGTTAGGGTCGAGGAATGTGCGATATCGCGAAACGCGATTGAATAAACCATGGGTCCGATCGGCGCGACGACGCACAACACCGCTGCGATCTGCAGAGCAAGCGGCGCGGGACCTGTAGCCAACAGCACCAGCGGCACTGCTACGACCAGCGCGGTCAGACAGAAGGCTGTTTGCAGCGCCAGATCGCGCCAACGCCCGCTTTTCCAGGCTCGTATGGCTTCGATCGCGATGGCGAGCGCAGCTAACGCGGCGAGCAGCCATAATGCATCGGCAAATTGTCCGCGCTGCAATTGAACGAGTGTAATTGCGCCGAGAACTACAAACTCGCCCTGGGGCACCAGCAGGATACGGGTTACGAGAAATACGAGCAGGATGGCGATTGCCAAAAGCGCGTAGATCACCCCGTTGGTTAGTCCGTCCTGAGCAAGCAAAAGGGCGATGGTTGAATTCATCGCCCTTTACTCCGTCTCACTGGTCATCGCGCGCCGGGCGCTAGTTGGGCAGAAGGCGGAAAGCCCCGTCCTTGACCGTGACGAGCACACGAGCGCGCTGATCGACACCGTAATGATCGGTCGGCGTAAAGCGGTATACAGCGTGCGTTCCCTGCACTTCGTTGCCGCTCTCGATGGCGCTGCGCAATCCCTCGCGAAATTCGACACTGCCCGGCTCGCCGGCCTTCAATGCGCTCGGAATTGCAGCCGTCACGACAAGCATGGCGTCCCAAGCATATCCCGCGAACGGATTGCGCGTGCCCTTGCCCCATTTCTCTTCGTAGATTCTAATGAAATCGAGGGCCGCCTTTTTGGTTGGATGCGATTCTGGCAATTCATCAGCCACAATTACCGGTCCTGTAGGAGCGATGCTCCCCTCCAGCGATTTGCCGCCGGCCTGCAGAACCGGCCGCGAAACACTGCCATGCGAATGATATATCTGACCCTTGTAGCCGAGATCGCGCAGCGCGAGGTGAGGGAGCACGGCAGGCGAGGCGCTGCCACCAATGAAAACGACGTCCGGGTTTTCGCTGAAAATCTTCAGCGCTTGCGCAGTCACGGAGGTGTCTACACGGTTATATCGCTCGTTTCCGACGACCTTGATGCCCTTCTCGCCGGCAAGCTTGACCAATGCGCCGTAATTCTGGTCACCCCAACTATCTGTAAAGCCGATAAAGCCGACGCTCTTCACCTTGTTTGCCGCCATATGATCCACGATTGCCGAGACCATGATCGGCACCGCCTGCGGAATATTGAACAGCCAGGTCCGCTTGGCATCCGGGATCGGAACCGGCGCGAGCGACAATTGCGGCGTTTTGGTTTCCGATGCTACGTCGAAGATTGCCATCGAGCCCGGAGGCGACGTCGATCCAAGAATGGCGTCGACCTTGTCCTCGTCCGTAAACCGGCGAGCGTTTTTCAGCGCTGCGCCGGGATCGCCGCCGTCATCGAGCACGATCCACGTCACCGGGCGCCCCGCGACCTTCGCCGGAAATAATTCCGACGCCTGCTTGTAAGGTATGCCGATCGCGGCGGCCGGGCCGGTGAAGGTGCCCGTGATGCCAATGCGAATGTCATCGCGAGCCGAACCAGGTGAGGCGCAGAGCATTGCAGCCAACAGACAGCCAATCGTGGCGAGTAATCGCGTTCTCATGTCACGCTCTCCAATTCGGCAAAGCCCTGTGAAACGATGACTATATGTTTTTGTATGTTCACCCGGCCGACTGCCTGGCCTGCGTTTCCGCGAACTGCGGAATCACGGCTTCTCCAAACAGTCGTACCGATCTCTCTGCGACGTCATACGGCATGTCGTTGAAGTTGACCTGCATCGAGATGTGATCGCAGCCGCCGATCTCCTCATCATAGGCTTTCAATTGCTTCACGATCCGGTCGGGCGTTCCGACAAAGGCCGCGTTATGCTGAACCTGGGTTTCGAAGGTCTCCTGCCGAACCTTCTCTGCCATCTTGTCATAACCTTTGTAATCCGCGGACTGTGCCATGCGGACATGCTCCGACATCGCATCGTAGATGGAAGCAAAGTGACGCTCAATCGGACCCTTGGCGATACGTTCGGCCTCGGACTGACTGTCGTGACAAAACATGAAGACCGCCATCATAATGTTTCCGCGGCCCGGATGTCCGGCGTCTTTCCAAGCCTTCCGATAGATCTGGATAAGCTCCGTTGGATTATGCCCGACGCCTGGGATTGCCATCAAGCCATGCCCCAGCCGGCCGGCGCGTTCGAAGCTCTCAGGCGTCCCGACCGCCGCGAGATAAAACGGCGGTCGCGGTCTCTGGGTCGGTCGTGGCAGCGATGTGACGTCTTTGAAGGAATGAAAACGTCCCTGCGATGTCGCCACATTGTTTTCCAGCAACAATCGGACCTGCTCTATTCCTTCCTCAAAGCGGGCCACGCTTTCGTCCATGCTGACGCCGAAGTGGCGATACTCGAACGGCAGAAAGGCGCGCGCAAAGCCGACGTCAAGACGCCCGCCCGTAATCGCGTCCAGCATCCCAATTTCGGCCGCGAGTTTCAGGGGATGATTGAAGACAGGAAGTACTGCTCCCGTGATCATGCGGGCGGTTTTTGTGCGTTGCGAGGCCGCAGCAAGAAAGACAATGGGATTGGGCGAATAGCCGCCCCAGGGATGAAAGTAATGCTCGACGATGCGGACGTGTGAGTAGCCGTATGTATCGCAGAGCCCAACCAGGTTGAGGGCATCGTCGAAATAGTGCTGGGCGGCTTTCTGTTCCGGCGTCACGTCCGGAAAAAACTGTATCCCGAATTGCAACGAAAACCTCCCTATAAAACGCTCAGTAATTTTCGTAGTGATTTATCTCCGAGTCAATGGCTGAGTTTGGGCGGGCGCGAGCCAATGCGCGATTGTGCCCACGCGGCTCATAAAGCAAGCACTGTCCCGCGCGCCCGGAAATTGGCGCACTTCGAACCTGTTCCATTCCGCCGGCGGCGTGAAGACGTCGGGATCGCGACGGTTGGAATGACGGAAATGGTGTGTGAGAATATTTCTGAAGAGACACGAATTCTTCGCTCGGGTTGCACGGCGGTTGCAGTTACCTCGCTTCGGCCCATTTTGTTTCGCGCTTCGTAAGCGGGTGGTCGGGCGTTCAAATCTCCCCGCCGGCACCGTGCCACTCACAATCGAAAATTGGTCCGGAGCGCACCTTACGACTCCAGGATTGGCGGATTGCGAAACACGCGAATGTCCGGCAACGCGCCATCGTAACGTTCGGCTTCGCACAGGCAGCTATGTGCCGTCGTGCCTTGTGCCAGCCTTGACGTGCCAATGTCGCGTGTCAGGGCGTTCGGATTGCCGTGGACTTCCAGTTCGGCGCCCTCGACATTTTGTGAATCGAACCATGCACCGGTCGCGAGCTGGATCACGCCAGGCATCACATCGTCCGAGAGACATGCCCCAGCGAGCAACGCGCCCCGATCGTTGAAAAGCCGGACGACATCGCCCTCGGCGATGCCTCGCGCCTTTGCGTCGGCCGGATTCATCCGGACCGGTTCGCGGCCGCGAATTTTTCGCTCTATGCTCGCGGCGCCATGATCAAGCTGACTATGAAGCCGCGCCGGCGGCTGACTTGAGATCAAATGCAGCGGATAGCGGGTTGCCGCACCAAGCCATTCGGTCTTGTCGAACCAGGCGGCGTGGCCGATGCAATCGTCATAACCAAAGCTCGCAATCTTCTCGGAATAGAGCTGGATGCGTCCCGATGCAGTCTTGAGTGGATGCGCGGCTGGATCGGCGCGAAACATTTCAAACACCGCATCGAGGCGGGGCAGTTGTGGGCGCAGATCTAACGGGTCGCCCGCCCAGAAACTGTCGAAGTCCGGCAATGTCACGCCGGCGCGCGCGGCATTGGCGGCCGTAACCTCAAACAAATGGCGGACCCATTGAATCTCGTCACGGCCCTCGGTGAAGCGTTCGCCATAGCCGAGACGATGGGCAAGTTCGGAAAAAACCTCATAGTCGGTCCGAGCTTTATCCAGTGGCGCTACAATGCGCCGCATTGGTGTGATCCAGGCATCAAAACTTGATGCTGCGAAGTCATTGCGTTCAAGCGGCGTAGCGATCGGGAACACAATATCGGCGCGGCGCGCGGTCGCGGTCCAATACATTTCGTTGACGATGATTGTCTCGGGCTTCGACCAGGCCCGGTCGAGGCGGTTCAAATCCTGATGATGATGGAATGGGTTGCCGCCAGCCCAATAGATCAGGCCGATATCGGGATAGGTGAGCCGTCTGCCATTATAGTCGAAACCTTCGCCCGGCCGTTCGAGCATGTCTGTCAATCGCGCGACGGGAATGAAGTCCGACACCGGATTGACGCCTTGCGGCAGATTCCCGACCGCAAATGTCAGGCGCTTGCGCTCCTTGAAACTCGAATTGAAAACGCCGTAACCATAGATAATGCCGCTGCCCGGAAGTCCGAAATGTCCAAGCATGGCCGCAAGCGTTGTGCCGGCCCAATAGGTTTGCTCCCCGTGTTGTCCTGCTGGAGCGATAGCGACAGACCAATGATCGAGCGTTCACTTGACAGGCGCAGCGCAAGCTCGCGGATGCGCGCGGCTGGAATACCGGTCAGTTGCGACGCCCAATCGGCATCTTTTGGCTGGCCGTCCTTGCTTCCGAGCAGATATTCGGCGACGCGTTCGAAGCCGTGGCAGTATTTCGCGAGAAAATGTCTGTCGTGCAGGTTGGAAACGAGCAGCACATGACAAAGGCCCAGCATCAGCGCAACGTCACTGTTGGGCCGGCAGGGCAGCCATTCGGCGTCCAGCAGGTCGGCCGTATCGTCCCGGATCGCGCTGATGCTGATGAAGTGTACGCCCGCCTGCTTCAGGGTGCGCAAATGTGCCTCGGCGCCATGACTGCCGATGCCGCCGGGACTAACCTGATTGTTTTTTAGACCGAGGCCGCCAAAGCATAGGATCAGCTTGCAATTGGCGGCGATGTCGTGAGCTGACGGGGCTTCGCCGCACGCCGCATAAAGACTCATGCCGACAACGTGAGGCGCGATCACCTGTCCGGCGCCAGCGGAATAGTCGTTGACCGAATCCGTGTACCCGCCGCCCATTCGCAGAAATCGATGAATCTGACTTTGTGCGTGGTGGAAGCGTCCGGCGCTCGACCAGCCATAAGAACTGCCGTAGACGGCTGAATCGCCACGCCGCGCGCGAACATCGCGTATGGCTTCGGCCGCCAGGTCCAACGCCTCGTCCCAATCGAGTGCAACGAAGCGCTCGCGTCCGCGGTCAGAGCCATCGCTGTTCCTGCCTTGACGCAGATAGCCTTCTCGAACCATCGGTCGAGCTATACGGCAGTCGCGGTTGCGGGTTGCGCGGAGGTTGCGACCAATCAGCGAGGGCGAAAGGTCACTCTCGCTCGGCACGGCTTCCAGTTCGCCTTGAGAATCCACGCGGACCCGAAAATTGCCCCAATGCGTCGCGGTCAGCAGGCCGTCCGATTGCGTCATTGCGTCAGAAATCCGGTGGCGAAAACTGGAATCGGACCGTCTTTTGCGGCTTCAACGAGTCCTTGCAGGCAAAAGCCGAGTTTTGCGATCGCTGGAGGCTCGTACAGGCAATTTAGCACCCACGCTCAAAATCGAGCAATTCGAGATCGAACGTAGGTATTCCGTGGTCGGCTGTACCTGGCAGCATACCGATGCGCGGTATCCGACCCCAGATTTGACGCCAAGAATTCGTGGTTGGGACAAACTTCGGCATTCAGAATTGCACCATTCCTTAAGACAATTCGCCCTCAGCAGGGGGAGTCTGAAATGAAACCGTTTCTGATTCTGAGCGCGGCTTTGCTTGCCTCCGTATCGACAATATCGACCGCGCAGGCCATCGATTGCGCGGCTGAATTGCCCGCGGTTCGCTCCGGGCACTGGTCTTACAGGCTCATCGATGGACGCAAGTGCTGGTACGAAGGCAAGACCATGCTTCCCAAGTCATCGCTGCGCTGGCCTGACCAATCACCGCCCGATGTTCAAGCGAAATCTCTTCCCGTGAGCCCAGCCAAACCTGCTCCCGTTGACGAAGCTAAAGTGCCGGCAACGGACGGTCGTGATTTTTCTGATCCCGAGGACGGATCCTGCTGCTGGCCGCCACGCGGTGACGACAACAGTTTCGAATCCCGCTGGCGCAGCCTTGGATTGAAGCCACGGAGCTAAGACCGATCAAGGGCAGACCAAGCGGAAGCCTGCCGGCGAGATCTTCGTCACATTCAGCACTCATAATACGTCTATTCGCGTTCCGGCTTCACCGCGCGAGCGAGTGAAGCGGCAATGCGCGCATTGGGCTTCGAAGAGCCGATCTCTCTGGACAAGGTCACCGAACCGTTGCCAGATGTCAGTTAAGGCTGACGTCTGCAAGGTTTCGCAGGCACGCCATTAAGAGAAATCATGATCACGCGCCGGCACTTGCTCATCGCAAGCGGAGGCTTGGCCACCTTGGCCGCATCCGAAAACATCTTCGCTCAGGAGAGAGAAACAATGAACATCACGCGTAGCGGCTCGCGTCCGTCAGAGAAAGGGTCGGCGGATTATTTCACCGGCGCCGTCCGACTCGATTCGCGGTTTCAGGGCACAGCACCCGCACGGGTTAGCGGTGCGATTGTGACATTCGAACCCGGCGCGCGCACCGCCTGGCACACCCATCCGCTCGGTCAAACGCTGATTGTTACATCTGGTTTCGGTTGGGCGCAGATCGAAGGCGGCTCGAAAGAGGAACTGCGGCCTGGTGATATCGTCTGGTTCGCGCCCGGTGAGAAGCATTGGCATGGCGCTACGGCAACGACCGCGATGACACATATTGCAATTGCGGAAGCTCTCGACGGCAAGAGCGTGGATTGGCTGGAAAAGGTCAGCGATGATCAATACCAGCGAAATTCCGGCTAGTCAGGTTGCGGATTTCTGCAAGTCCGCATCTTACGCGGAATTCGAAATGCAATTCGCGTTCGGCAGTTTCCAGCCATCGAACCGATTGGATTGGAGCCGACCCAGGCCGCACTTACACCGAACGCGGCCTCAGTTCAGGTGCTAAAGCGGTCGCGCAAGATTGCATTCACTGGGTGCGCCGCACAAACAACAGGTGTAAATCTGAAGCGCGTAAGCTATTGTTACGAATAGGGATTGTCCTCGGATCCTGTCGGTCGGGGAGTCAAACGCCCCCGTCGGCAACAATCGTCCCCGATTTTGTGACAGCGAAATCCCGTGTGCGGGTCTGGAACGCATCCGGACAGGATGCATGATGGCGCGCTACTTGCCGGAGAAGGCTTAGGTCATGAGCGAAGCGTTGGAAAGCTATCTCTCGGGCGCGTGGCGTCGGGGAGAGGGCGTCGAGACCGAGCTGGTCGATCCGGTGCACGGCAATGTGCTCGCAACAGCAAGCGCGCGCGGCCTCGATCTGAAGGCGGCACTCAATCATGCGCGCAAGCGCGGCGGACCGGCCTTGCGTGCCTTGTCCTTTGCGGAGCGCGCCAAGCTGATCGGTGCAGTTGCCGATGTGCTGATCGCCAATCGCCCGAAATATGAAGCGATCGCGATCGCCAATTCCGGCAACACCAAGATCGATGCTGCGATCGACATCGACGGTGGCATCGGCACGTTGAAATATTATGCGCGGCTCGGCGGTTCGCTTGGCGGCGCTACCTTCCTGCTCGATGAGAAGCCCGTTCGTCTTGCGAAGGCGGAGAACTTTCAGGCCATCCATCTGCTGGCGCCGCGCCACGGCGTTGCGGTGCATATCAATGCCTTCAACTTTCCGAGCTGGGGGTTGTGGGAAAAGGCGGCGGTGTCGTTGCTGGCCGGCGTGCCGGTGCTCTGCAAGCCCGCGTCGTCTACCGCGATGCTGACACATGCGATGGTGCGCGATGTGATCGCAGCAAATATCCTGCCCGAGGGCGCGCTTGGCCTGGTCTGCGGTGGCGCCGGCGATCTGCTCGATCATGTGCGAGGCGAAGACGTGATCGCGTTTACCGGATCGTCGGATACCGCCTCACGCATCCGCAAGCATCCGAATATTCTTGCGCAAGGTGTGCTGGTGAATGTCGAGGCCGACAGCGTCAATGCCGCGTTGCTGGCGCCGGATGGAGCGCCGGGGCAACCCGCTTTCGATGCCTTCATCAAGGAAGTCAGCCGCGAGATGACGGTGAAGGCCGGGCAGAAATGCACCGCGATCCGCCGCGTTTTCGTGCCTACCGAACGCGCGGATGCTGTCGCCGAAGCGCTAGTGGCGCGGCTGACAAAGACCACGCTCGGCGATCCGCGGAACGAAGCGACGCGCATGGGTCCGGTGATCACGCGCGGACAGCAGGCGGCGGCGTTCGACGGCATCTCGAAAATCGCGCGCGAGGCGCAGGTGCTTACCGGTGGCGCTACGGCGCCTGCGATCGACGGCATCGATCCGGACAAATCCGCTTTCGTGGCGCCAACCTTGATGTGCGCGCCGGACGCGAACGGAAGCGCCGTTCATGACACCGAGGTCTTCGGCCCCTCTGCGACCATCATTCCCTACAAGGACGAGGCGCAGGCTTTCGCCTTGGTCGCGCGCGGCGGCGGATCGCTCGTGGCATCCGTCTTTGGCGATGACCGCGCCTTCTTTGCGCGCGCGGTCGCCGAGCTTGGGCCGAGCCACGGGCGCCTGCTGATGGTCGAGCCATCGGTCGCCGACGCGCATACCGGCCACGGCATCGTGATGCCGCAATGCCATCACGGCGGTCCCGGTCGCGCCGGAAACGGCGAAGAGCTTGGTGGCCTCTATGGCTTGCGCCTCTACCATCAGCGTCTTGCTGTGCAGGGCTCAAGCGACCTGATGACGGAATTGCAGGCGAAGGCTTTCGCCCTGCACTGAGATAAGACTATCGCTGCAAGCCGTCACGCTTCGCAGCGCAAGAAGAAACGGACAGCCGTCGGCAGGGGAGCGTCCGTGTCCGATTCATTCAGCGAGCGGCAGTGCTATAACGCGGCGACGGATTTCGTCGATGCGAATGTTGCGCGCGGCCTTGGCGGCAAGGCCGCTTTCATCGATCCGCATCGCACGCTGACTTACGGTGAATTGCAAAAGCAAACCTGCCGCTTCGCATCCGGACTGCTGGCGCTTGGGTTCAGACCGGAGGATCGGATCGCGCTGTTGCTGCCGGATACGATCGACTATCCGGTCGCATTCTTCGGCGCCATCCGCGCCGGCATCGTGGTCATCCCAATGAATACCTGGCTCGCGCCAGAACAATATTCCTACATGCTGTCTGACAGCCGCGCGCGGGCGATCGTCGCCAATGAATTGCTGGTGGGGCAGCTCGGGTTCCATGAAACGCTACGCGTTTCCGACATCTGCGCGCGCGGTAGCGAAAACGTATTCGCCGCGCCTACCATTTCCGACGAGGTCGCCTTCTGGCTTTACACTTCGGGCTCGACCGGCGAGCCGAAAGGCGTGAAACATGTTCATTCCAGCCTGATGGCGACCGCCCGGCTGATGGGGCAGGGCGTGCTCGGCATTGACGAAAGCGATGTGGTGCTCTCGGCGGCGAAGCTGTTCTTCGCCTATGGCCTCGGCAATGCGATGTCATTTCCGATGTCGGTCGGCGCGACCGCGATCCTGTGGCCGGAGCGACCGACGCCGGATGCGATGTTCGATCTGATGCAGCGGCACGATCCCACGATCTTCTACGCGGTGCCGTCGCTCTATTCCGCGCTGCTCTCGCATTCCCGCATCAGTCGTGGCGCGGGTTCGAAACAGCTGCGGCTTTGTGTTTCCGCAGGCGAGGCGCTGCCCGCGCATTTGGGCGAGCGGTGGCGCGAGGTTACCGGCACCGAGGTGCTCGATGGCATCGGTTCGACGGAAATGCTGCAGACGTTTTTGTCCAATCAGCCCGGCGATGTCCGCTACGGCTCCACCGGCAAGCCGGTCGCCGGCTACGAAGTCAAGATCGTCGACGAGAATGATGCGGAGCTCGCAGACGGCGAGATCGGCGAATTGATCGTGCGCGGGCCATCCGCGGGCGAGGGCTACTGGAACCAGCGCGCGAAAAGCCGCCGCACCTTCGCGGGCCAATGGACCTATACCGGCGACAAATACTATCGCGATCCGGACGGGTATTATTTCTACTGTGGGCGCGCCGACGACATGTTCAAGGTGAGCGGCATGTGGGTTTCGCCCTTCGATGTCGAGGCGGCGCTGGTTTCGCACGCGGCGGTACTGGAGGCCGCGGTAATTCCGAAGGAGGATTCCGACGGATTGATCAAACCCAAGGCGTTCGTGGTATTGAAGAATGGCCACGCCGATGACACGGCGCTGCTTCGCGAACTGAAGGAACACGTCAAGGCGCGCGCCGGTACCTGGAAATACCCGCGCTGGATCGAACCGCGCGAAAGCCTGCCGCGCACGGCGACCGGCAAGGTTCAGCGCTACAAATTAAGAGAGGAAGAGGCGTCGAGACCGGACTCATCCTGAGGAGCATTGCGAAGCAATGCGTCTCGAAGGAGAGGCTTATGCGTGGCCTTCGAACAACTTCGTGACCAGTCTTCGTGCCAGCACGCTTGCCACACGGCGGCGATAATGTCCGGGCGTGAAGGTCGTCTTCATCGCCATCACCTGGTCACGCACCAGATCGTCGAGGTGCTTGTAGAAGGTCTCGTCGAGCGGCCTGCCGCAAAGATCGGCGGTGCCTGTGAGCAGGACTGGCCGCGGATTGGTGCCGGTAAAGGCCACGCGCAAGTCGGACAACGCATCTCCATCGCGTCGCAACGCGACAGCTACGCCCGCAACCGGATATTCAATCGAGCGGCGGATGCGTATCTTGTCATAGGCCGAACGCAGGCCGGCAACATTCTTCGCACGCACGGCGGTAACGATCTCGCCCGGACGCAGCGACAGGAAATACTTGCCGTCGCCCTGCGTCTCCGTCACCGGAATGTCCTGGCGGGCGAAGCCGATATAAATCGAGTTCAGCGGCACGGTGCGTCTGCCCTTGGGGCCGGCGAGATCGACTTTCGCATCGAGTGTGAGAAAGGCAGGCGCAAGATCGCCGCTGAAGGTTGCGAAGCAGACGCCGCGGCTCTTCGGCGCGACGTGGCATATGGCGCCGGTGGTCTTCAGACAGTGATTATTGGCGTCGCGCCACCATTCACTCTGATTGTAATAGATACAGCGGGTGTCGAGGCAGAGATTGCCGCCGACCGTACCCATCGCGCGATGAGTCGGTCCCGCGATCTGATGCGCGGCCTGCGCCACAACCGGATAATGCCTGAGAATATCCGGATGGCGCGACACCTCTTCCAACGTTACCGAGGCGCCGACCTCGATTCCGTTTTCATCGGCCTTGATGGTGCGCAGCTCCGCCACATTGTTCATTTCGATCAGGATCTGCGGCGCGACGATGCCGCGTCGGATATTGACCGTGAGATCGGTGCCTCCCCCGAGCGGCCGGCTGTCGGGATGATCGGCCCGTGCCTTCAGCGCCTCGTCGAGCGTCTTCGGCCGCAGCAGGTCGAATTGCGGAAGCGCGTCCATCACGCGCCTCCGCTCGATTTGCTGCGCGCCGCGGCGCGCCGGCGTTTCTCGATCGCCTCATGGACGCGGTCGGGAGTGACGGGCAGGTCGTTGTAGCGGATGCCGATCGCGTCGTGAATCGCGTTGGTGAGCGCGGGCAAGAATGCCGCGAGCGAACCTTCGCCGGCTTCCTTCGCTCCGAACGGGCCGTGCGGATCGTTGCTCTCCACGATATGGCATTCAATCGGAGGCGAATCCTGGATTGTCGGGACGCGGTAATCCAGCATGTTTCCGGTCATCAGCAAGCCTTCGTGATAGCCGGTCTCCTCGCTCATCGCCTGACCCAGGCCCATCCAGACCGAGCCTTGCACCTGGCCTTCGACGCTCAGGCGGTTCAGTGCCTTGCCGCAATCATGCGCCACCCAGACCTTGTCGACAGTCACGACGCCGGTCTCCTCATCGACCGTGACTTCAACAACCTGCGCCGAATAGCTGTAGCCCATGGTGCCGCCGATGGCCGAGCCGCGATATTTCTTGCCGCCGTGCGATTCCGGAATCGTCGAGTAATTGCCGGTGACAGTGATGGTGCCGGAATCTTTCAGCGCTTCGACGACGACTTCTTCGAAAGTGGCGCCCTTGTCCTGCGCGCCCGCGCGATACACCTCGCCGAGGCATTCGATATCTTCGGGCCTCGCATCCAGCATGCGGGCGGCGGCGCGCACGAATACGGCTTTGAGATTGCGCGCGGCATCGATCGCGGCATTGCCGACCATGAAGGTGACGCGCGACGAGTAGGAGCCGTTATCCTTCGGCACCACCTCGCTGTCACCGGTAACGACGCGCACGCGCGAGAGGTCGAGGCCCAGCACTTCGGCGACGCTCTGCACGAGGATGGTGGACGAGCCCTGGCCGATATCGGCGGCGCCCGACATCACCACGATCGAGCCGTCGAAATCGACCTTGATCTTCACGGTGGCATGCGGCTCGCCGGTCCAGTTCACCGGCTTCGAGGCGCCGGATATGTAATGTGAGCAGGCCATGCCGAGGCCCTTGCGGAGGCCTCGGTTGCTCCTCGGTATCTTGCCCTTGCGCTCTTTCCAGCCGCTTGCCTGCTCAACCCAGTCGAGACATTCGGGCAGGCCGTAGGAATTTATCATCAAGTCGTTGTCGGTGAAGGTTGGCGCATGCAACAGATTCGCGCGCCGCACCGCGAACGGATCGAGGCCTAGCTCGCTCGCCATCTGGTCGAGCAGGCTCTCGAAGGCGAAGCGCACATCGACAGTGCCGTGACCGCGGAAGGCGCCGCAGGGTGGCGTATTGGTAAGCACGCGCTTGCCGATATATTTGACATGCTTGAGGTCATAGATCGCGTACAGCATCGAGCCGGCATAGAGGATGGTCACCACGCCATAGCCCGAATGCGCGCCGCCGCGCTGGAACGCCTCGCACTCGACGCCGGTGATGCGACCGTCCTTTTTCAAGCCGATCCTGAGCTTGATGTCGGTTTCTGGCCGGCCTCTGTGCGTAATGAAGGTTTCCTCGCGATTGACGACCGTGCGCACCACGCCGCCGACTTTCCGCGCCAGCAGCGCGGTTATCAGCTCCACATTCAGCGTTTCGGTGCGGCAGCCGAAGCCGCCGCCGACATGCGGTTTGATCACGCGGATGCGCGACATATCCATGCCGAGAATATCGGATAGCATCATGTGCACGTAATAGGGCACCTGCGTGGAAGCATGCACGGTGATGCGGTCGCGCACCGCGTCGTAATCCGCGATCGCCGCATGCATCTCCATCTGCACCTGGCAGACTTCCGGACAGTTATAGACACCTTCGCGCACCAGATCGGAATCGGCGAAGGCCTGCTCGACATTGCCGAGCTCGAAGAACACGTCGCGTTCGAGATTGCCGGGCTTCTTTTCGTGGAGTTGCACAGCATCGGGCGCCAGTGCGTCCTGCGATTTGTAATAGGCAGGCAGCTCCCGTACTTTCATTCTGATGCGGCGGATCGCTTCAAGCGCTGTGGCATCGTCAATGGCCGCCACCGCCGCCACCGGCTCGCCGCGATAGCGCACCTTGTCACGCGCCAGCGGATGTTCGCTGCGCGCAATCGGCAGCACGCCGAAGGTCTTGTCGCAATCGGCGCCGGTGACGATTGCCTTCACTCCCGGCACTTTCAGCGCCTCGGAAATGTCGACGTCGAGAATTTCCGCGTGCGAATAGGGGCTGCGATAGATGCGGCCCGCGAGCATGTTCGGCGCCAGAATGTCGGCGGTGTATTTGGCGCGGCCCGACACCTTCTCCGGCCCGTCAATGAGCGGGATATAGCCGCCGATGTTATGCGCAGGCACGACCTTGTTCATGGTGCGACCCCTTGCGCCTGTAAGCCAGCGGCGAATTTCACCGCCTCGATGATTTTCACGTAACCAGTGCAGCGGCATATATTGCTGCCGAGGGCTTCCAGGATTTCGTCATCGGTCGGATCGGGATTGCTGCGCAACAATCCGACCGAGGCCATGACAAAGCCCGGCGTGCAATATCCGCATTGCGAGCCGAGTTTTTCGTGGAAGCCGCGCTGCACGGCCGAAAGCTGGCCGTCGCGGCCGAGCGCCTCGACGGTTTCGACCTTGCGGCCGTCGACGCTGGCGGCAAGCGTGAGGCAGGAAAGCATGGGACGGTTATCGACCAGCACGGTACAGGCACCGCATTCGCCGCCGTCGCAGCCGGTCTTGGTTCCGGTAAGCCCTGCGACTTCGCGCAAATAGTCGAGCAGAAGGAGGTTGTCCGGCACCGCGTCCACGCGTTTTCGGTCGTTCAGCACAAGCTCGATCAGCCTTGCCATGATGCGCTTCCCGTGGAGTGCGTTTTCCCGTCGGCCGGCCGGTATCCGGCGCAACTCGTATTTTTGAACTCCTACAGTCTAATAGTTTGACCTCAAACTATGCAATCCGAAGGGCGTTCTTCGGGAATTGCTGGCCAGTTTGTTTTGGCGCGTTTTCTCCACGCGAACCGGCCGTCGCCGGACGAAGCCGGCTGCGGGTGGCGAAGGCCGATAACCACTTCGCTCGAAAGCGCTTCGGTCAGGGCGTCTTGAATTTCGCCATCACCTCGGCCGGAATTGGCTTGGTTTTCAATTGTCCGGTGGCCGGGTCGAGTGCTGCCCACACGCGGGTCTCCGAGCCGTCAACGGCAAGTTGTCCGTCCACGAAAATCTGGTGGCAGACTTCGAAGCTCGAACGGCGGAACTCGCCGATAAAGGAATGCATCTCGACCACGTCGCCGAACTTGGCCGGCACCATAAATTTGGCGCGCGCGTCGACCAGCGGCACGCCGAGGATTTCGAAGGTCTCCGACATCTTGTGCGGCTTTACGCCGAGTGCGGCTTCGAACAAGTGCCAGCTCGAGGTGTCGAAAAACTCGAAAAAGCGGCTGTTGAAGACGATGCCGGCCGGGTCGCAATAGGCCCAGTCGATGGTGAAATGCCGCTTGTTGACGAAATCGCCCACGAAAAGCCCCGTACGTTTTAAGCCGGCGCATTCGATGCCGCAGCGGCGAAGGGGTGTCAAATCTGTCTCATCATTCCGGGATCGCACGCTGTGCGCGCGCCCCGGAATGACCGTCAATGAAAATTCCTCCCCTTCGGCATTACATGGTGCGTCGAGAGCAATTCGTCCGCCAGTTCCGGCTGTTCGCGCAGCAGTCGTACCAGTGAATCGCCGCGGCGCGGATGCGCCCCCTTGGATAGATTTTTGGCCGAGCGGTTGCCCGGATCGGGCCGCTTCACCTCGTCACAGCGGGCAAGCGATTCCACTTCGTGTCCGTGCTCGGAGAGGCGGCCAAGCAGCGGCGTGAGATCGTCGACGCGGTTGGCGACCACATGGATCACGCCTTTTGCGTTCTGCAACTTGCCGGTGACGCTGACCAGCCGCGCACCGAGCACCACCGGCCGGAACGTCTCGTACACCTTCGGCCAGACGATGGTGTTGGCGATGCCGGTCTCGTCCTCCAGCGTCATGAAGATCACGCCCTTGGCGGTGCCGGGGCGCTGACGAATCAGCACCACGCCCGCGACGGTCACGAGGCGGCCGGAGGGAAGCTTCTTAAGTCCTTCGTTATGGACGATGCCGCGGGAATCCAGATCGGCGCGCAGGAACGACACCGGATGCGCCCGCAGCGACAATTTCAGATGCCGGTAATCTTCCACGACCTGTTCGCCCGGCAGCATGGGCGGCAGATCGACATCGGGCTCGAGTTCCGGCATGGCGACGCGCGCGAGCAGCGGCAGATCGTCCTTGTCGCCCGATCGCTGCAACGCGCGGATTGCCCAGAGCGCGTCGCGGCGCGACAGCCCAAGGGAACGGAAAGCATCGGCGCGCGCAAGCCTCTCCAGAACGGCGGGATGAAGGCCGGTGCGCAGCCACAGGTCACGAATGGAATCGTAGCCCCGGTCACGGCAGACGGCGATCTTCTCGCCATCCTCTTGCGAAAGCCCGCTGACCTGACGAAAGCCCAAGCGAAGCGCATGTGCGGTTTTGATGTCGTCTTTCATGTCGGCATGGCGCGGATGCGGCGAGCTTCTTGGAGCAGTCTCCAGCGTGCAATCCCAATGCGATGAGTTGATATCGACGTCGCGCACCTCGACGCCGTGGTCCTGCGCGTCACGCACGATCTGCGAGGGCGCGTAGAAACCCATTGGCTGGCTGTTGAGCAGGGCTGCCGCAAACGCGTCCGGGTAATGGCATTTCAGCCAGCAGGAGGCGTAGACCAGATTGGCGAAGCTCGCGGCGTGGCTTTCCGGAAAGCCGTATTCGCCGAAGCCCTTGATCTGCTCGAAGCAGCGTTCGGCGAAGTCGCGCTGATAACCCTTCGCCGTCATGCCTTCGATCATCTTGTTCTCGAAGTTCTTGATCGTTCCTACACGCTTGAAGGTCGCCATCGCGCGCCGCAATTTGTCGGCTTCTGCCGGCTCGAAGCCGGCCGCATCGATGGCGATGCGCATCGCCTGCTCCTGGAAAAGCGGCACGCCGAGCGTCTTGTGCAAAACTCGTTTCAACTCGTCTGCGGGCCAGGGTGGAGCCGGGGACGGATAGACGACCAGATTTGGATTCTCCCGCCGCAGCAGATAGGGATGCACCATCTTGCCCTGGATCGGGCCGGGGCGGACAATCGCGACCTCGATGACGAGATCGTAGAATTTATTCGGCTTCAGTCTGGGCAGCATCGACATCTGCGCCCGGCTTTCGATCTGAAACACGCCGATGGTGTCGGCGCGCTGGATCATCCGATAGGTGGCGTCGTCGTATTTCTGATCGGAAAGATCGCGCGTCACGCCGTCATAATGAATCCGCAGCAGGTCGAAAGCGCGGTGCAAACAGCTCAGCATGCCGAGGCCCAGCACATCGACTTTCAGCAGGCCGAGCGCTTCCAGATCGTCCTTGTCCCATTCGATCACGGTGCGCTTGTCCATCGTCGCGTTTTCGACCGGCACCACTTCGTCGAGCCGGGTGCGGGTGATGACAAAGCCGCCGACATGTTGCGACAGATGGCGCGGAAAACCCTGAAGCTCTTCCGTCAATGACAGCGTGAGCTGCAGATCGCGGGTCGGATGGATCGAGGCCCACGCGACGCGCTTCCTTCGCCGATACGCCGTCCATCGACCACCCCCACAGGGTTGAGGACAGGGCGGAGACCACATCGTCCGAAAGCCCGAAAGCCTTGCCGACTTCGCGCACGGCACTGCGTCCGCGATAGCAGATGACGGTCGCCGTCATGCCGGCATGCTCGCGGCCATAGGTATCGTAGATATGCTGGATTACTTCTTCGCGCCGTTCGTGCTCGAAATCGACGTCGATGTCGGGCGGCTCGTGCCGCTCCGCCGAAATGAATCGCTCGAACAACGGGTCGATGGTGTCGGGTCCGACATCGGTGATGCCGAGACAATAACAGATCATCGAATTCGCCGCCGACCCGCGGCCCTGACACAGGATCGGCTTCGGCAGGGTCCGGGCGTGCTGCATGATGTCATGAACGGTGAGGAAGAACGGCGCATAGCCAAGCTTGCCGATGACTTTCAGCTCCTGATCGAGAATCTTTCGGATGTCGAATTTGATGCCGTTCGGAAAACGCCGCTTCACGCCGGCTTCGGTAAGTGCGACCAGCCGCTCCTGCGGGGTGTCGTAGTCTCCGCGGGTTTCGTAAGGATAATCGTGCTGCATCTCGTCGAGCGAGAAATGGCAGCGCTCGAGAAGGCATTGCGTCTGCGCAATGGCATCGGGAAAATCGGCAAAGAGCCGGGTCATTTCCTGCGCCGGCTTCAAATAACGTTCGGCATTCAGGGTCAACAGCCGGCCGGCCTGATCGAGGGTTACATGCTTGCGAATGCAGGTGACGACATCCTGCAACATGCGGCGCCAGGGATGATGATAGAGAACGTCATTGGTGGCGATCAAGGAAATGGAATTGCTGGCTGCGATGCGGGCGAGCTTCGCCGTGCGGCGCCGGTCGTCACCGCGATAGAGAAACCCGGTTGCAAGCCATACCGATTGTTTCGAGGCGTGCTGCTTCAATTCGGAAATCAGCGACGACAGCTTTCGATCGTCGATCCGTTCCGGCGGCATCACGATCAGGTTGAGTCCTTCGATCCAATCAAACAGATCCGGCAGATGCAGAATGCAGTCGCCCTTTTCCGCTTTCAGCTTGCCGGCCGAAAGCAGCCGCGTCAGCCGTCCCCAGGCAGCGCGGTCGGAGGGATAAACGAGAATGTCGGGCGTGCCGTCGGCAAAGACCAGCCGTGCGCCCGGGACGATACGAAAGCCTTCGACGCCCGCTTTGACATGCGCGCGCACCACCCCCGCAACTGAATTTCGGTCGGCGATGCCGATTGCTGTCAGCCCCAAGGCTTTCGCTTGCTCCACCAATTCGTCCGGATGGGAGGCGCCGCGCAGGAAGGAGAAATTAGTGGTGACGGCGAATTCGGCATAGGACGGTGGTGGAAGCGGAGCGGGGGGCTTGGCTTTCGGCTTTTCCCTTGCGGGATATTCGATGACATGACTCATGCGAAAATCCCGTGCAGGAACCAGTGCGGCGGGTGGTCTATGTCTTGATAAATGCCCTCCCGATAGAGCCAGACGCGCGCGCCCTGCCGGCTTTCGACGCGGAAATAATCACGCGTAACGACGAGGCCCTGATCGTCGCGCCACCATTGCATGGCGATACTCTCGGGTCCTTCGGCATAAGCGACGTCATGCGTCACGCGCCGCCACTTGAATTGCACCGGCGGACCATCCGGCACTTGCGCGATGGCCTCGATCGGCTCCGGCCGCTCGAATAATCGGATCGGCCGAACCGATATGCGACTGTCCTGTCCGAAATCGTGCGGGAGATTTTTGTGTGTGTCTGGCTGCGTATTGGCGGGCAAAGGCAGGCTCGCCAATTCCGGGATATGGGTGTCCTGCGGCATGAGCCGTTGCACGCGCTCGCTGCCGAAGCGCGCCATCAGCCGGTCGATCAGATGCGCGATCTCGCGCGCCGGATCGCCGTCGCTCAATCCGGTCTGCATCGGATCGAGCGGTTCCACCACAAGCGCCGACAGCCGTATCACGTCGAAGCCAAAGCCCGGATCGGCCTCGTCGCCGAGCATCGCAAGCCTGTCGATGAAAAGCCGGCGGATGCGTTCCGGCTCGCGTAACGGCGCCGAGGTGCCGATATCGATGCGCGCCACCTTGCCGTCGGTGCGAAACAGCGCGGTCTGCAAACGGCGTGCGCCCTTGCCGTGCCGTTCCATCGCGCGCGCCAGTTCGCGCGCAAGATGCAGGATGGTGCCGAGTATGTCTTCCTCGCGGCCGATCGGTTCGGCGAAACGCTGCTCGGCAAGAAAGGCCGGCACCGGCAGACGCGGCTTTATCGGCTCGTCTTCGATCCCGAGTGCCTGATCGATGCGGCGCACGAAGTTTTGGCGAAAACGCGCGGTAAGCGGCGCGCGCGGCAGGTCGAGAAGCTGGCCGATGGTTTTCAATCCGGCCTGCGCAAGAGGGGCTGCGATATCCGGATCGATCCGCAGAGCTGCGAGCGGGAGTAGACGCAGGGCATCGCACGTGCCGCCGGGCGTCACGATGCCACGTGTGCCGTAGCGCGCCACCGCGTAAGCGCAGCCGGGATTGCCGGCGACAGCGACATGGGTATGGAAACCCTGCCTGCGAAGCCGCTGCATCAGGTCGCGGCACATTTCAGCTTCGCCGCCGAACAGATGCGCGCAGCCGGTGATGTCGAGAAACAATCCATCCGGCGGATCGAGTCCGACCAGCGGCGTATAACGGTCGCACCAGTCGGCGATCGCGTCCAGCAGTCGTGCATCGGCGGCCTCGTCCGCATCGATTACCGCAAGCGAGGGATACATCGCGCGCGCATCGGCGAGCGGCATGCCGGCGCGCAGGCCGAGCTTGGCCGCTTCATCATTCAGCGCTGCGATCTGGCGCGCGGATTTCACCGTCGCCGCGACCGCGAAAGGTTTGCCGATCAGTTCAGGCGCAGAGTCAGCCCATTGCCGCGCGATGCGGTCCGTCGGCAGACGCCGTAACCACACCGAGAGTATCCGCCTGGTCGACGGAAATCCGGGAGACGAAAACGCACTCATGATGATCCCACGCAACATTCCACCGGCCGCAGGGTCCGCGCCGGTTTTTCACCAGGGAGAGCAGAAAGCTTGTGATGCCGATGCCGCCAAAATCGTCGCGCGGGCCCGACGCGGCTGCGACGTTCCAGCGCGTCATCGCCGCGCTCGGCATCGAGGAGGAGCGATGCCGCAACAGCAGGCCGAGCCCGCGATGGTCGCGGGCGGCGAGCGAGAGCCTGCGCGTCGCGATGAGGTCGGCACTGTCATCCGGCAATTCGGCGATGACGCTTGCGACCGCGCGGCATTTGAGTGCCTCCTCCATCGCAAACAGCGCGTCGATGGCGCGTTTCGCCCGCAGCACCAGCAATCGCTGCGACGGCAGGCCGAACAGCTCGAGCCCCGTGCCATAGAGCGCGCCGCCTTCGAGACGGGCGAAATCGGTCTGGATCCAGAGCGTCTCGCCGCCGCCTTTGGCGGCAAGACAGGCCAGCGCCAGGGTGAAGCCGCAGGCCGCGCCGAAATCGCTCGGACGCTCGGGCGCCATTTCGTGGAGCGCGCCGAAGCTGAGGCCGCCGCCCAGCATCGAATCGGCATCGGGAGCCCCCAAAGCCAGCGGGGGGCGCTCTCTATCGAATTGAAAATGCTGGATATTCTCTATCGTCTCGCGCAGACGGCAGAGCTTATCCGGAGCCATATTCGAAGCGTTGGCGCCGGCCATGAAGCCACCCATGTTCTCTATTTGTTCTTATAGATTCCGGGCTTTGGCCTCGGAGTCAAGCGGCCTTCGGCGCAGCCTTGGAAGGCGCCTTGGCAGCGGCCTTGGCCGGCGTGTCGATCAGTTCCCGCAACGGCGCTTCCAGCTCGTATTCGAAACCGGCAGCGTCGTAGCGGACCTGGCTTTTGCCTGCCACATCGCGCGGCGCGATTCGCCGCACCAGGAGCTCGCCGAAGCCACGCCGCTGCGGAGCTTCCACTTTCGGACCGCCGCTTTCCTTCCAGAGCAGATGAAAGACCGGATCGCTGCCGAGATTGTCGATGTGCCAACTCAGATTCACCGTGCCGCCCGGTACCGACAGCGCGCCATGCTTGGCCGCATTGGTCGCAAGCTCATAAAACAACAGCGCGAAGGTCTGTGCGGAGCGCGCCCGCAACGCGATGTCCGGACCATCGACCTGGATCCGGCCGGCAAAGGGAATGATCTCCTCCGACATCAGGCTGAGCAGGCCGACACTACGCCAGTCGCTTGCGGTAAGCATCGACATCGCCTGCGCCAAAGCCTGCAGACGCCCTTCGCAGGTCTTTTGAATATCGGAGAGGCTGAGGCCCGGTGTGAAGCTCAGGCGCACCACTGCCTGCGCGACCGACATGACGTTGCGCACCCGGTGGTTCAGTTCGTGGATCAGCACCTTCAGCCGCTCTTCCGCCGAGCGGCGCTGGGAGACCTCGTCGGAGAGTGCCGCCGCGCGGTTGGAGACGTAACCGACCAGCGCCACTGCTCCGCCGGTCACCGCCAGCCCGAGCGCCACCACCCACAATCCGTGCAGAAATGCTTCGCGCGCCAGATCGCGCGGCACCGCATAAATGAAGGTCAGATCGCTGCGGCCGAAATCCATCTTGCGCTCGAAATAGGTCTGGCGCTTGACGCTCTGATTCCGCGAGGAGCCACCCGGCCGCAGGCTGAACAGCGGCTCCTCGATGTCGTGCGAATAGACATTGACGGTCGCGCCGGCAGGCACCTTGGCGGTGGCTAGCGCCGCCTTGAAAAATTCATCGATCTTGAAACCGAAACCCATCACGCCGAGAAAGCCGCCGTTTTCACCGAAGATCGGCGCGTACAGCAACAGCGCGCTTGCTTCCGGCGATTGCACGAGCCGCAACGGCCGGGTGCGCGTGACCTCGCGCGTTTCCTTGGCGCGGCGAATGGCGAGAAGCCGATCCGGAAACGAGCCGGCATCGACGCCGAGCACAAAACGATTGCGCGTCGGCGCGATATCGATGATCGGATAAAGCGGCCGGTCGAGCTTCTCAGGATCGACGATCTTTCCGTCCGGCCCGCGAAAGGCTGGAGCGGAGACGCCAGAGTCGGCAAGGGATTTCAGGGCCTCATCCGCGTGCGCCGGCTCCACTTCCGGCAGCCAGCCGACGGTGGTGAGATCGGAAGCCAGGCTGAGCGCCTGATTACCAAATTTGCTGAGTGGATACGCCTGATCCAAGGGCGGCGGCACGAAGAAGCGTGACACCGCTTTGGCGAGACTGGCGCGTGCCAGGATGTGCTCGCTGACCGCGACGAAATGCGCGTCGATGTTTTCCCCGATACGCAGCCGTTCCAGCGTCCGATATTGCCTCGATTCCTCGCGCGCAATGTAAATCGACAGCACAACGCCGCAGATTGCGAGCAATGCGAGCAGGATCCGCAGCGCAAGCCTTTGTCGCATATCGATGCGGTCGAGAAGAGACATTCGAAGGAGCATTCCCGGCTATCGTACGGCCTATCGTGGACGATTATGGTGGCAAGTGGAAACCCATTCAGATTTTACCGGAACCGTCCAGACACAGATCAGTTAGCGTTACACATGGTAAAGCTTCGTGAGCGGTAATGCGCGATGATGTCGCCATCGACACCGACATACCGGCCCGCCTCGACAGCATGCCGTGGGGCCGCTTTCATACATTGGTTGTCCTTGCACTCGGCATAACATGGATTTTCGATGGCCTCGAAGTGACTTTGGCGGGTGCCCTCTCGGGCGCGCTCAAGGACAGCCCGGTATTGAAATTCAGCAATGCCGATATCGGCATCGTCGGCAGCGCTTATCTCGCCGGAGCGGTTATCGGCGCGTTGTTTTTCGGATGGCTGACGGATCGGCTGGGGCGCAAGAAGCTGTTTTTCATCACCCTCACGGTTTATTTGATCGCGACCGGCGCGACAGCGTTAACCTGGAATTTATGGACTTTCGCGCTTTGCCGCTTTTTTACCGGCGCCGGGATTGGCGGGGAATATGCCGCGATCAACTCGACCATACAGGAACTGGTTCCCGCGCGCGTGCGCGGCTGGACCGATCTGATGATCAACGGCAGCTTCTGGGTCGGCGCGGCGCTCGGCGCAATTCTGTCACTGGTTCTGCTCAATCCGGCGGTGATCGATCCTGAACTCGGGTGGCGGCTGGCATTCCTGACCGGCGCCGTTCTCGGCCTGGTCGTATTCTTCATGCGGCTGTGGCTGCCCGAAAGTCCGCGCTGGCTGATGACGCATGGGCGTGCCGGGGAGGCGGAGCGTATTGTCGATGGGATTGAAGCCGGATTGCCGGGCTACGTGCCGCAGAGGGAGACGCTGCCGCGGGTTCGTCTGCATGCACGCAGCCATACGCCGCTTGCCGAAGCAGCGCGCACGCTGTTCGTTAGGTATCGCACCCGCGCCGGCGTCGGTCTTATGCTGATGGTCGCGCAGGCCTTCTTCTACAACGCGATCTTCTTTACCTATGCGCTGGTGCTGACGGATTTCTTCGGCATCGCATCGGCCCATGTCGGCCTCTACATTCTTCCGTTTGCCGTCGGCAATTTCCTGGGACCCGTTCTGCTCGGCCGTCTGTTCGATACGATCGGCCGCCGGCGGATGATTTTCTTCACCTATCTCGTTTCGGGATTGCTGCTTGCATTGACCGGCTATCTTTTCATGCAAGGCGTACTGACGGCTTTCACCCAGACCTTGTGCTGGATGGTGATCTTCTTCTTTGCATCGGCGGCCGCAAGTTCGGCTTATCTCACGGTGAGCGAAACCTTCCCGCTGGAAGTGCGCGCGCTTGCAATCGCGATCTTCTATGCGATCGGCACCGGGATCGGCGGCATTGCAGGCCCGCTGGTTTTCGGATTGCTGATCGAATCGGGCTCACGTACCGCACTTTTTGGCGGATATCTGTTCGCGGCTGTGCTGATGATCGCCGCTGCTGTGGTTGCGCTACGCTACGCCATAGCGGCCGAACGCAAGCCGCTTGAGCATGTCGCGCGGCCGCTTGCTTTTACGGATTGAGCCGCGGCGATGACGGCGCCGCCGATCATGCTATAACGGACGCATCGGCCGAACGGGAAATGACACGATGCGGGTTCGATTCTTGGTTGCGCTTGTCGCCACGGCGTTGTGTGGAGCGCAGGCGGTCGCGCAGAATCTCGACAAGGTCACGTTCGGAACCAACTGGGTGGCACAGCCCGAGCATGGTGGCTTCTATCAAGCGCTCGCCGACGGCACCTACAAGAAATACGGCCTCGACGTCACCATTCTTCCCGGAGGCCCGAATTCCAATAATCGCATCCTGCTGCCGGTCGGCAAGATCGACTTCTATATGAGCGCCAATCTGCTTCAGTCGTTCGACGCGGTCGAGCAGAAGGTGCCGACCGTCGCGGTCGCCGCAAGCTTCCAGAAAGACCCGCAGGTGTTTCTGGTGCATCCCGATCAGGGCATCGAGACATTCGAAGATCTGAAAAAGCTGAACCTGCTGGTCTCGAAGGAAGGGCTGGTCGGCTATTACCAATGGCTCAAAAAGGATTACGGCTTCACCGACAAACAGGTGAGGCCGTACCAATTCAACCCGCAGCCATTCTTTGCCGACAAGCGCATGGCGATGCAGGGCTATGTGACCTCGGAGCCGTTCGCGGTCGAAACCCAAGGCAAGTTCAAGCCGAAAATCTTTCTGCTCGCGGATCAAGGCTTCTCGACCTATTCGACCCTGATCGAGACGCGACGCGACCTGGTCGAGAAAAAGCCCGACCTCGTGCAACGCTTCGTCGATGCCTCCAATATCGGCTGGTACAATTACATCTATGGTGACAACAAGGCCGCCAACGCGCTCATCAAGAAACAGAACTCGGAAATGACCGATGCGCTGATCGATTATTCGGTCGCGAAGATGAAGGAATATGGCATCGTCGATTCCGGTGATTCACTTAAAGCCGGTATCGGCGCGATGAGCGACGCGCGCGTAAAGGACTTTTTTGAGAAGATGGCGCGCGCGGGAATTGTGAAGCCCTCGCTCGATTACAAACAGGCCTATACGCTGCAATTCGTCAACAAGGGTGTCGGCGTCGATCTGCGGCCGAAGCAGTAACCACACGCGATGGCCGAAGCAGTCACACCCGGACCGGCCATCGTTTCGCTGCGCGGCGTCAGCAAAATTTTTCCGAACGGCGTCGTGGCCTTGCGCGATGCCGCCTTCGATATCGGCGAGCGCGAATTCGTCTCGCTGCTCGGCCCTTCCGGCTGCGGCAAGTCGACGGCGCTTCGCATCATCGCCGGGCTGACGGAGCCTTCAACAGGCGAGGTGACCTGGCGCGAACGTGCGGCGCAAGGCGCTTCGGGCGAGATCGGCTTCGTGTTTCAGGAGCCGACGCTGATGCCATGGGCCAGTGTCGCGAGCAACGTCTATCTGCCGCTCAAACTCGCCGGTGTCGACCGCACCTCTTCCATGCCGCGCATCCGCGAGTCGCTGACGCGTGTCGGCCTGGAAGCATTCGAGAATGCCTTTCCGCGCGAATTGTCCGGCGGCATGAAAATGCGGGTCTCTATCGCGCGCGCACTGGTTACGTCGCCGAAGCTGCTCCTGATGGATGAGCCGTTTGCAGCGCTGGACGAGATCACGCGCTTTCGCCTGAATAACGACCTGCTCCAGCTTTGGGCCGCGATGCGGCAGACCGCGGTGTTCGTCACCCATTCGGTGTTCGAGTCGGTCTATCTTTCCAGCCGAATTGTGGTGATGACCGCTCGTCCGGGCCGCGTCTTCGCCAACATCCCGATCGATGCGCCGTATCCGCGCAGCGAAGCTTTCCGCACGTCGCCGGAATATGCCGGGCTTTGCCGAAAGGTGTCGGAAGCGCTGGTCGCCGCCATGGCGGAGGGCGCGGCATGAGCACGCCCGTTTCCCGCGCCGAGATGGCGCAAGAACGCTCGCGCCGGGAAATGCTGCTGCGCTATGCGCTGCCGTTCCTGGCGCTCGCGATCGGGGTCCTGATCTGGGACCTCGTGGTGCGCATCAACAATATCCAGCCTTATGTGCTGCCGTCCCCCGGACTCGTGCTGCGCACGCTGGTCGCGGATTGGTCGATCCTGTCGGTGTCGCTGCTCGCGACGCTCACCACCACGTTCGAGGCCTTGCTGCTGGCTTTCTTCGGCGGCGTCGGACTTGCGATATTGTTCAATCAGTCGCGGGTGGTCGAACATTCGTTTTATCCGTATGCGGTGATCCTGCAGGTGACGCCGGTGGTCGCGATTGCGCCGCTGCTGCTGATCTATCTTCCGCAGCAGGCGGCCGTGCTGACCTGCGCCTGGATCGTGGCATTCTTCCCGGTCCTGGCGAACACCACGCTCGGACTGAATTCGGTCGATCGCAATCTCAAAGAATTGTTCCGGCTCTACGGTGCGTCGCGCTGGCAGACGCTGCGGGATCTGAAAATACCGGCAGCACTGCCTTACATGCTCGGCGGGCTGAAGATAGCGGGTGGATTGTCGCTGATCGGCGCGGTGGTGGCGGAACTCGCCGCGGGTTCAGCCGGCGCCGGTTCGGGACTTGCATTTCGCATCGCCGAGGCCGGTTATCGGCTCAACATCCCGCGCATGTTCGCCGCGTTGCTGCTGCTGTCGATCGCTGGCGTGCTGATCTTCGCGTTGCTGTCGCTGGTCTCGCATCTCATTCTGCGGCGCTGGCACGATAGCGCGCAAGACACTTAAGGCAGCAGCAGTCTCACCAATATTCCGAGACCGGCCATAAGCGCGACGATCTCGACCAGCCCGCGATGAAATTGAAAAGCGAGCAAGGCCGCGATCAGCGCCAGGGCCGCCGTCTTCAAGTCGAGTGCCAGTGGATCGAAGGCATACCAGCGGAAAATCCCGGTATGCTGTTCGGTCACCTTTCCGAACAGCACATGCAGTGCGAACCAGACCGTCAGGTTGAGAATGACGCCAACCACGGCGGCGGTGATTGCGGCAAGCGCACCGGTCAGCATCCGGTTGGCGCGCAATTGCTCGACGAAAGGGGCGCCCGCAAAAATCCAGAGCATCGAAGCGCTGAACGTCACCCAGGTCGTCATCGCCGCGGCGATCACGCCTGCCGTCACCGGCGTGAACGGCGCAGCTTCACGATAGCCTGCGAGGAAACCCACGAATTGCGTAACCAGGATCAGCGGGCCGGGCGTTGTCTCGGCGAGGCCCAGCCCGTCGACCATTTCCTGCGCCGTCATCCAGCCCTGCGTGTCGACCGCTTCCTGCGCCATATAGGCGAGCAGCGCATAGGCGCCCCCGAAGCTCACCACTGCAAGCTTCGAGAAAAATGTCCCGATATCCACCAGCACATGCTCGCGCCCGAGCGTTGCCGCTGCGAGCGCCACCGGCGTCCACCAGGCGACGAGACCAACGACGGTCGCCGTCGCGGCCTGCCGCCAGCGCCCGGGATGCGGCACAGCGATGGCTTCGCTGGGCTTGATCCCGAGCAGATTGGGCGATGCACGCGCGACGAAAAAGCCGATGACGGCCGCGCCGATCACGATCAGCGGAAACGGCAGCGCCAGAAAGAAAATGCCGACAAAGGCTGACGCCGCGATTGCGACCAGCAGCCAGGTCTTTAGCGCGCGCCGCCCAATACGGATCAATGCCTCAACCACAATCACCAGCACCGCGGCCTTGATCCCGAACAATGCGCCGTCGATCAGCGGTACGCCCTGCCCAAGCGCGTAGATCAGGCTTAACGCCAGCATCACGAACGCGCCCGGCAGCACGAACAGCACGCCGGCGATGATGCCGCCGCGCAAGCCGTGCAGCAGCCACCCGATATAGGTCGCAAGCTGCTGGGCTTCCGGTCCCGGCAGCAGCATGCAGAAATTCAGCGCGTGCAGGAACCGCGGCTCGTCGACCCACTTTTTTTCGTCGACCAGAATGCGATGCATGAGCGCAATCTGGCCGGCCGGCCCGCCAAAGCCGAGGCAGCCGATCTTGAACCAGATGCGCACGGCTTCGGAGAAGGTCGGGGCGGCAAGGTCAGGTGCCGCCGATTCGGCTGTGGTCATGTCAGGCGGCCTTCGCGGGCCAGTTGTGGCGTTCGCCTGCGGCGTAACGCAGCCACGCGAACAAGGCATCGTAGACCACGAAACCGCTTCGCAGTAGCGCGTGGTCATCGTCGGCTGCAAGTTCGGAAAGACCGAGCGACACCGCGAGCAAGCCGGCCGCTTCGGGCGCGAGATCGGGTCGCGCGGTATCGGCGCCACGCACGATCATGGCAAGCCGTGCCAGCGATTTTTCACTCTCAAGGCCGAATAGCCTCAGCATGGTGTCGAACGAACATCGTTCGCCCTCATGCGACAGCTCCACGCCTTCGATGTCCAAGGGAATGGCGCCGGTTTCGCGTGCGACGGCAGTAACCTCCGGCGGATCGACGAACAGGAATTTCGCCTGCGGATCGAGGAAGCGGCGGACCAGCCACGGACAGGCGACGCGGTCGATCTTCGGCCGCCGCCGCGTGACCCACAGGCTTGGACGGGATGGGAACAGCCGCAAACATTCGGATCGGTCGACGACCGGCAATCCCTCCGCGCACCAGGCTTCAAATCCGCCTGCCAGCACCCGCGCGTCGATGCCGCGTTCGCGCAACTCCGCCGTCGCCATCTGGCTGCGTTCGTGTCCGTGTTTGCAGGCAATGACGATGAGCCCTGAATTGCGGTCCAAGGTCCATGCGCGCATATCGCGTGGATCGCACAAAATCGAAGCCGGCAACAACCGGTTCGAGGCTCCGATGGCATCGGCGCGCCGCACATCGACGATGACGGGCGCGTTGGGCGTCGCCATGAGACGCCAGAGTTCCGATGGGGTGATTGAATAGTGCAAAGGCATACGCCTCCTCCATGAAACGAAGGAGACGGTGCTTGGGCCGGACCGACCTGGAACGCGGGGCGACCGTCGCAGGCCCCGCAGAACTGACGTTATCGCTCCGGAGATGACATTGCAATGACGTGCGGGCAGCCTCGCCATTCGCGCCGTCGTCTCGCGTCAGCACGATGAATTCGGTACCTTTCGTCAAGATGGAAGCCGATCCCCGTCAGGTCGCAGAGGACGAAGCAGCGAAACTTCGTCGGCACAATCGTTTGACTGGCATCGGGCTGATGTGCGGCGCCGTCATATGCTTCGCCTGCCTCGATGCCAGCGCGAAATATCTCAACGGCTACATGGATACGCTGCAGGTGGTTTGGGCGCGCTATACCGGCGCCTTCCTGCTCGCCCTGTTCTTTTTCAACCCGGTCTCGCGACCGGGGCTGATGCGAACCACGCGGCCGGTGCTGCAACTCGTGCGGTCGGCAATGTTGCTTGGTGCGACCGTCACCAATTTCATCGCTTTCCGCTATCTGCAGCTCGATCAGGCGATGGCGATCCTGTTCTCGACGCCGTTCATTGTCGCAATCCTCGCCGGGCCGATTCTCGGTGAATGGATCGGCTGGCGGCGTTGGCTTGCGATCATGGTCGGCTTTGCCGGAGTGCTGCTGGTTACGCGGCCTGGCGTCGGCGGGATGCATTGGGCCGCGATCTATTCTGTTGCGAGCGCGGTGTTCTATTCGCTCTATATCGTGTCCACCCGCGTCCTGTCGCGAAGCGATACGAGCGATACCACGCTGTTCTATTCCAATCTGGTCGGCGCGGTCGCGATGCTGCCGGTGTTGCCCTTCGTGTGGATGACGCCGAACGATCCTTGGATCATCGTCCTTATGGCCGTGTTCGGCGCCTTCGCGAGCTTCGGCCATTACCTCCTCATCGTGGCCCATCGGCTCGCGCCTGCTTCGGTACTGGCGCCTTTCATGTATACCCAGCTCGTATGGGCGGCTTGCTTCGGCTATTTGATCTTCAACGATGTGCCCAATAGCTGGACCTTGGCCGGCGCGGCGGTCGTCACCGCCTCCGGCCTCTATCTTCTGCATCGTGAAAGGGTGACGGGAACAGCCTGACGGCCGCGCGTTTTTGATGTTTTTCCCGAACGCGTGGCCCTGCTAAGGTCCCGCCCGAACTCGAGGGACCCCAAGGAAAACAATGCTGGACAAAGCCCAGACCTCCGCCGAAAAGCCCGGCCTCAATGACGATATCGGAGAAGATACCCGGCTCGAATTGTACCGGTCCCAGGTGCTGCTGCGGGAGGCCGAGCAGCGCGCTCATGACCTGTTCCTGCAAAATCTGGTGAAGGGCACTAGCCATTTGTCGCTCGGACAGGAAGCCGTGGCGGCGGGGTTCGCGACCGCGATGAAGCCGGGCGATCTTTCGTTTTGCACCTATCGCGGTCATGCGCACACATTGGCGCGCGGCGTGCCGGTCGAGCAGGTGCTGGGCGAATTGATGGGGCGCGACAACGGCCTGATGCGCGGCAAGGGCGGCTCCATGCATCTGACGTCGGTCGAGCATGGAGTCATGGGCTCTTACGCCATCATCGGCGCGCATCTGCCGATCGCCTGCGGCGCTGCGTGGCGCGCGCAATACAAGGGGCAGGACGATGTCTCGGTCTGTTTCTTCGGAGACGGCACCACCAATATCGGCGCGTTCCACGAAGCTCTGAACTTTGCGGCGATCTGGAAGCTGCCGGTGATCTTCGTGTGCGAGAACAACCACTACATGGAATATACCCCGATCCATGAAGTGACGGCGGTGCCGCATCCGGCCGCCGACCGCGCTTCGGCTTACGGCCTGGAACGCATCATCGTCGACGGCAACGACGCCGACGCGGTCTATCGCACGGCGGTCACGGCCTACGCCAAGGCGCGCAAGGGCGACGGGCCCTCGCTGATCGAATGCATCACCTATCGCCACAGCGGCCATTCGCGCGCCGATCCCGCGAAATACCGGCCCGAGGGCGAACTGGAGAAATGGAAGGAGCGCGACCCGATCAAGATCTATCGCGAGCGCCTGCTTGAATTCGGCATCGATCCGGAAGTGATGAGGGGCATCGAGGAAGGCATCAAGCGTGAGGTCGATGAAGCGACCGAGAAATGCAAGGCCTCGCCGCCGCCGCCGATGGAGCTCATCATGAGGGACGTCTATGCGGATGGAGGCTTCGCATGGCGGAACTGAGCTACCGCGATGCGGTCATCCGTGGCATCGCGCAGGAGATGACGCGCGACAACGACGTCGTGTTTCTTGGCGAGGACATCGCCAAGGCCGGCGGTGTGTTCAAGGCCACGGTTGGACTCTACGAACAGTTTGGGCCATTGCGCGTTCGCGACACGCCAATCTCCGAACAGGCAATCCTCGGCGCCGCGATGGGCGCTGCCATGACCGGCTTGAAGCCGATCGCGGAAATCATGTTCTCGGATTTCATCGCGGTCTGTTTCGACTACATCGCCAACGAATTTCCGAAGAGCCGCTACATGACCAACGGGCAGGTGAAATGTCCGCTGGTGGTGCGCACCGGCAATGGCGCCGGTTCGCGGTTCGGCGCGCAGCATTCTCAGAGCGTCGAGAACTGGTGCATGATGATTCCCGGGCTGAAGGTGGTGGCACCTTCGACCCCACGCGACGTCATTGGTCTGATGGCCGCTGCGGTGCGCGATCCCGATCCGGTCATCTTCTTCGAGCACAAGTCGCTTTACGCGACCAAGGGCGAAGTGCCGGACGGGGAAATCGTCGACACGCTCGGCAGCGCGAAGATCGTGCGCCCCGGCAAGGACGCCACCATTCTGGCGCTGGCGTTGATGGTGCCGCGTGCGATCGAAGCCGCCGACAGACTGAAGGCGGAAAGCGGCATCGATTGCGAAGTGGTCGATGTGCGTTCGCTGGTGCCGCTCGATATGCAGACGATTTTGGGATCGGTCGCGCGCACGCACCGGCTGTTCACCGTGGAGGAGAATCCGCGGCTGTGCGGCTGGGGTGCGGAAATCGTCTCCATTGTCGTCGATGAGGCATTTTACGATCTCGACGGCCCGCCCGTGCGCATCACCACGCCGCATATTCCGCTGCCGTCGGCAGACTTGCTGGAAGACGCGGTGTTGCCATCCGTCGACCGCATCGCGCAGACGGTGAAAAGATCGTTGGGGAGTTAGACTTCGTCATTGCCGGGCTTGACCCGGCAATCCATCTGCAACGAACAAGCTCTTGCGAAAAAGATGGATGCGCGGGTCAAGCCCGCGCATGACGCCGAGAAACAGGAAGTGACGCCATGTACGAAAATCTTCTCGCCAATGTCCCGACCGATCTGTGGATCGGCGGCAAGTGGCGGAAATCCTCCGACAACGCGCGCTTCGACGTGATCGATCCGGCGACCGAGAAAAAGGTCGCCTCGGTCGCAAGCGCGACGCCGCAGGATGCCATCGCGGCGCTCGACGCGGCAGACGCCGCATTTCCGGCATGGGCGGCGAAGAAACCGCGCGAGCGCGGCGAGATTTTGCGCAAGGCGTTCGAACTGATCATGCGCGATGCCGAACGACTGGCGAAGCTGATCACGGTCGAGAACGGCAAGGCGCTGTCGGACTCGCGTGGCGAGGTCGCCTATGCCGCCGAATTCTTCCGCTGGAATGCGGAGGAGGCGGTGCGCAATCTCGGCCAGATGTCGATCGCGCCGTCGTCGGGCGCGCGCATCCTGGTACAGCACAAGCCGGCCGGCATCGCCGTCTTGGTGACGCCATGGAATTTTCCGGCGGCGATGGCGACCCGCAAGATCGGGCCGGCGCTCGCTGCCGGCTGTCCGGTGGTGCTGAAACCGGCCTCCGATACGCCGCTCACTATGCTGGCACTGATGCCGATCCTGGAAGAGGCCGGCCTGCCGGCTGGCGTGGTCAACGTGATCCCGTCGCGCTCCTCCGGCAAGGTGGTGGGCGCGATGTTGCAGGACCCTCGCGTGCGCGTGGTGTCCTTCACCGGCTCCACGGAAGTCGGCCGGGTGCTGCTGCGGGAGGCGGCGCACAACATCATCAAGCCGGCGATGGAGCTTGGCGGCAACGCGCCGTTCCTGGTGTTCGAGGATGCCGATATCGATGCCGCGATCGAAGGCGCGATGATCGCCAAGATGCGCAACATGGGCGAGGCCTGCACGGCCGCCAACCGCTTCTATGTGCACGAGACCGTGCATGACGAATTCGCCAAGAAGCTCACCGGCAAGATGCAATCGCTGAAGATGGGTAACGGTCTTGATGACGGCATCAATCTCGGACCGCTGGTCAACAAGGAAGGCCGCGACAAGGTGATCGAGCTGGTCGACGACGCGGTGAGCAAGGGCGCGAAGCTTCTGACCGGCGGCAAGACGCCGGACGGGCCGGGCTTCTTCTATCCCGC
Source organism: uncultured Pseudomonadota bacterium (assembly GCA_963707705.1). Lineage (GTDB taxonomy): Bacteria > Pseudomonadota > Alphaproteobacteria > Rhizobiales > Xanthobacteraceae > Pseudorhodoplanes. The sequence continues at coordinate 123,171 of CAVPRD010000016.1, forward strand.
AACCGTGCTGACCGCGGTGCCGGACAACGCCAAGATGCTCAACGAGGAAATCTTCGGGCCGGTCGCCTCGATCCAGACTTTCAAGTCCGAGGACGAGGCGGTCAAGCGCGCCAACGATACCGAGTACGGTCTCGTCGCCTATCTCTATACGAAGGATATCGGCCGCGGCATGCGGGTGTCGGAGAAGCTCGATTTCGGCATGATCGGGCTCAATCGCGGGCTAGTCTCCGATCCGGCGGCGCCGTTCGGCGGCATGAAGCAATCCGGCATCGGGCGTGAAGGCGCGCATGAAGGGCTGATGGAATTTCTCGAAACACAATATGTGTCGGTGAGCTGGTAGCGCATGGACATCATCATGCCGCAGCTCGGCGAGACCGTCGCCGAGGGCAAGATCAGCACCTGGTTCAAGCAGGTCGGCGACGCCGTCAAGCCGGGCGACAACCTGTTCGAGATCGAAACCGACAAGGTGTCGATGGAAGTGCCGGCAACCAGCGCCGGGGTGATCGCAGAAATCCGCGTCGTCAAGGGCGAAGTCGCGCCGGTGGGAGCGGTGGTCGCGGTCATTGCGGATTCTGCCGAAGCCGCAGCGGCGCATAAGCCCGCGGCGAAGGAGCCCGTGAAATCTCCATCGGCTGTAAAGCCAGCAGCTTCCTCGGTCGCGGTTCAAGCCGCAAGACCGGCAATTGCGCCGATCGCGATGGACCCATTCCGCGAAGTGCGAAGTCCGGAACGCAATTTCGGTCCGGCGAGGATCGGAGGCGTCACGGTGACGCCGCTGGCGCGGCGGCTTGCCGGCGAGAACGGCATCGATTTGTCCCGCATTCCCGGCTCCGGTCCGCATGGCCGCATCATCGCGCGCGATGTCGAGTCCCGCATCACCCGCGCGCCCGCGCCGGTGCCTGCGAGCGGTGCTTCCGCATCCGACATCGTCGCGCTCTATCGCGACGTGCCGTTCGAGGAAGTCCCGCTCGACGGCATGCGCAAGACCATCGCCGCGCGGCTGACTCAGGCCAAGCAGACGATCCCGCATTTCTATCTGACCGCCGATATCGGCATGGACGCGCTATTGAAGGTGCGAGCCGAGGCGAACGACGCCGCCCCGAAAAAAGACGGCGAGCCGATTTACAAAATCTCCGTCAACGACTTCGTCATCAAGGCGCTGGCGCTGGCCTTGAAGCGCGTGCCCGCTGCCAACGCGATCTTCGCGCAAGACCGCATCCTGCGCTTCCAGCGCGCCGATATCGGCGTTGCGGTCGCGCTCGAAGGCGGTCTCCTGACGCCGGTGATCCGCGCCGCGGACGAAAAATCGCTGAGCATGATCTCGAACGAGATGCGGTCGCTCGCCGAACGCGCACGCGACAAAAAGCTCAAGGCCGAGGAATATCAGGGCGGTGTCAGTGCCATTTCCAATCTCGGCATGTATGGCGTGCGCGAATTCTCAGCCATCATCAACCCGCCGCAATCGACCATCCTTGCGGTCGGCGCCACGCAGCGCCGTCCGGTCGAAACCGAGGATGGCGGCGTGCGCTTCGAAAGCCAGATGACGGTGACGCTCTCGTGCGATCACCGCGTCATCGATGGTGCGCTCGGCGCGCAATTGCTGGCCGCGCTGAAAGGCTATCTCGAACAGCCTGTCACCATGCTGGTGTAAGGGATGGGCCAGTTCGCATTTCTCACCTTCGCGATAGTGCTTTTGGTCGCGGTGATCTCGCCGGGCCCGGCGATCGCAGCATTGGTCGCCCGCATCATGGCGCGAGGCACCGAAGGGATCGCCGCCTTCTGCGCGGGGCTGGTGCTGGGCGACCTGATCTGGCTCAGTTGCGCGATGTTCGGTCTGGCCGCGCTGGCCTCGCTGTTTCAGCCGCTGTTCCAGGTCGTGAAATATTGCGGGGCGGCTTACCTGCTGTTCCTCGCCTTCAGGCTCTGGACCGATTCCGGCGCGCCAGTGGCGGCAGAGCCGGTCCGCGGACGGGGATTTCGGCTCTTCGGTGCGGCGCTGCTGCTGTCGATGGGTAACCCGAAGATCATGCTGTTCTATCTTGCGTTGATGCCGACGCTGATCGACCTCACGCAGCTCACATTCGTGGATATGGCCGAGCTTGCCGGGATTGTGGCGGTGGTGGTGAGCGTGGTGCTGGCGGGATACGTGCTGCTCGCCTCACAGGCGCGCCGGATGTTTACTTCGCCGCGCGCGGTCCAGGCAGTCAACCGGACCGCAGGCCTGGCAATGGCCGGAGCCGCGGCAGCGATCGTCGCCCGTAACTGAGCGGCGTTACGGCAAGTGCAGCAGAACCGGAAGCACGCCACTGCCCTGCAATGCTTCAAAAAATTCCGCTCCCGGCACCGCCAGCAAGAACACCAGCGCATCGGCAAATGTCATCAGCACGCGGGGCGGCCGGATGGTCAACGTCTCGTCGTCGTGCCACAGCGAGGGGTTCGGAAAGAAGCGCGGCACGCGTGCCATGTAGGCGTCATAGGTCGCGCCATAACGCTCGGCAAGCAACTGCTCCTCTCTGCCGATCACCAGACGGAAGATGATGTAGGCGAGCAGACCGCAAATCAGCCCAAGCAGCACGGTCCCGACCTGCATGCCGACGCCCGCGGCGCCGATGCAGGAAAAGAAATAGAGCGGGTTGCGCATGATCGAGTAAGGACCGGTCTGCACGAATTCGTCGATCTTGCGTCCACCGATATAGAGCGAGGACCAGGTCCGCCCCAAAATGCAAATCACGATCAGGACGATCCCGATCCATTCAATCAATTCGTGGGTGACGGTGCCGCTTGGCGCGACCGAGGCCGTCACCGCGACGACGGAAACGCCAACGGCGGCGACGACGTAAAAGGCGATCTTGCGGATCGCCTGCACCGTGTGGATCTTCATAGGCTGGGCAGGGGAGTTTTGTTCGGCGGGAAGCATTTGAACCTAGCCGCTCCTTGTGCGATCGGGCTATTAGTAATGATCCCCATGCGGGCAAAACGGCGTCGTGTCCAGTGCCCGCCTCAAGCCCTATGAATGCACGTAAAACAGGAGTGTGACGATGGCCGCAGAAAAGGCCGAAATTCTGCTGATCGGGGCCGCAAAGCCCGTGATTTTGGGAGGGCTGGAGCCGTCCTTTGTCGTTCATAAGCTGATCGAGGCCAAGGAGCCGGAAGCGTACCTGAAAGATATCGCACCGCGCATCCGTGGTATCGCGATTGCGTATACCTCCAACAAGATCGACGGCGCGTTCATGTCCCGATTTCCGAAACTGGAAATCGTTTCTAGCTTTGGCGTCGGTTATGATCATGTCGATGCAAAATGGGCGGGCGGGCACGGAATTATCGTGACCAATACGCCCGAGGTGCTGAACGAGGAAGTGGCCGACACCGCACTCGGACTGCTGCTGTGCACCTTGCGCGAATTTCCTCAGGCCGAACGATATCTGCGTGCCGGCAAATGGGTCGAGAAGGCCTATCCGCTCACGGCGACGTTGCGCGGCCGCACCGTTGGCATTGTCGGCATGGGCCGCATCGGCAAGGCGATCGGACGCAGGCTGGATGCCTTCGGTGTGACGGTGGTCTATCATTCGCGAAATCCGCAGAGCGGCGTTGCCTACAAGTATTATTCGAAGCTGATCGACATGGCGCGCGACGTCGACACGCTGATGGTGATCGTGCCGGGCGGCGCTGCGACGAAAAACCTGATCGATGCCGAGGTGCTGAAGGCGCTTGGTCCAAACGGCGTCCTCATAAACATGGCGCGCGGATCGGTAGTGGACGAGCCGGCGCTGATTCAGGCGCTGAAGGACCGCACCATTCTTTCGGCGGGTCTCGATGTATTCGTGAACGAGCCGCGTGTGCCGCAGGAACTGATCGATATGGATCACATCGTGCTGTTCCCGCATCTGGGTTCGGCGTCGGCTGCAACCCGCAAGGCGATGGATCAGCTCGTGGTGGACAATCTGAAAGCCTGGTTCTCCGGCAAGCTTCCGCTAACCCCGGTACCCGAAACCCCTGTCGCCGCCAGGAAATCGGCATGATGGCGTGTTAAAAGCACCTCGAAACCTATGTCGAACCGGAACGACTGCATGCGAATCCTGATTTTCGTGCTCGCGCTGATGTCATGGCCGGCTTTTGCGCAGGCGCCAGCCGAACAGAAGAACGAACCCAAGCCGGAACAAAAGACAATGTCCGGCACATGGGAAATGTCGAATTCCGAACGCGATCAGCTATGCAATCTCACCTTCAAGCCGGAAGCCGCCAGGGGCGGGTCCAAGCTTGAGTTCGATCCTGTCTGCGGGGAATCGATTCCCCCGTTAAAGGAAGTGGAAGCCTGGATACTCACCAACGACGGACTGCGGCTGATCGATGGACGCGGACGCACAGTGTTCGAATTCAGCGAAGTCGAAGTCGGCATGTATGAGGGTGAGCGCAAAGGCGAGGGGCTCTACTTCCTGCAGACCGCGGAATCCGCCGCCGCCTTCGGCACTAAGCGCTCGGCCGACGAGATGGCCGGTGAATGGGCGATGGTGCGATCGGAGAAGCCGGTCTGTTCGTTAAATCTTACGAAGACTGCGACCAAGGGTTTCGACGAGTTCCGGCTCACCATCCGTCCGCCCTGCGATCCAACCTTGACGCGGCTCAATCCGAATGTCTGGCGCATGGATCGCGGTGAGTTGGTGCTTGCGTCGCCCAATGGCCAGGCGTGGCGGTTCGAGGAGCGCGAACCGCAGCGGTGGTGGCGTGTCCCTGAAGGCGCAGATCCGATCGTGCTGCAGAAGAAATAGCTGCAAACCGGCTCAGATTTCGCTCAAGGGATGCCGCTTGGGCTCGGTGCGCCAGCGGCCTGGTGTGATGCCGGTGACGCGCTTGAAAGCGCGATTGAAGGCGGCCTCCGATTCATAGCCCACATCCGCTGCGATCGCGGCAAGGCTCTCGTCGGTGTTGCGGATTCGGTCCGACGCGATCTGCATACGCCAGCTCGTGACATACTCGATCGGCGCCTGACCCATCACGGCATTGAAGCGCTCGGCCAGCACGGTCCGCGAACAGCCCGACTCGCGCGCAAGGTCTTCGACGGTCCAGCGGCGGGCCGGATCGGCATGCACGAATTGCAGTGCACGGCTGACGACCGGATCGCTGAGCGCTGCGAACAGGCCCTTTGAGCCATGCGGCAGTTGCGCGGCATAGCGGCGCAACACCTCGACGAACAACAACTCCATCAATCGACCGAGCATCAATTCGCTGCCGGCGGCGGCCTTGTCGGTGAATTGCAGAATTTGTCTGACGGTGGATGTGAGCAGCGCGCTGACTTCGCCATCGCCGGTACGGTCGACCAGGATTCGCGGCAGCGTGTGAAACACCGGCGCGAACAGGAATTCCGACGACTCAATAAAGCCGCACACCATGCGCGTCTTTTGGCCGCCGCCGCCGTAATCTATGCCCCACATCCCTTTCAACGGGCCCGGCCGCACGAGATCGGGTGCGAAAGCTGTTTCCGGCGCGTGGCCGTTCGACAGCCGGTGCGAGTCCGCGAACGGAAGCAGCAGGATTTCGCCGGCCGACACCGTGCGGCGTTCGCCACTTTTCAGTTCGACGGTGCAGGTGCCTTCGGCGATCAGATGAAAGATGCTGATGTGGCGAAGATGTGCGAGTGCCGCGGCTTCGTCGTATCGTTTCGGGCTCAGGATGCCGAATGGTTCGGAGAAGCAGGCATTCAGGAATACCGACCCGTTCAGACGCACGGCGCGCAGCATCTCAGTCAGCACATCGTGATCGGCCGGCGCCGCTTTCGGTGTCCCTGCAAAGGAAGGCGGCGTTCCGGTCATTGAGAGAACTGGGCCCCGGCCATATTCACACGCGCATCGAAGCGCCGGGTTTCGGTCCGGCGCGAAGGTATTTGGCAACGACGTTCGCAATCAACGTGGCCGCCCCCAGGCGGCTGCGCCGGACGGCCTGTGCCTTCCATACCGCGCCGCCAGCCGGCGCTCAACAAGCAGGGAGACGACCATGAACCAAGCCGTACGTGCCGCCGCGCCGGTCGCGGTGGCGACCCCGGATTTTTCCGCGATCAAGCAGCGCCAGCAGGGCGCGTGGTCTTCCGGCGACTATGCCGTCGTCGGCACCACCTTGCAGATTGTAGGCGAAATGCTGTGCGAGGCCGTAGACCTCCGAAGCGGCCAGCGCGTGCTGGATGTCGCAGCCGGCAACGGCAATGCCACGCTTGCCGCGGCGCGCCGCTTCGCCGATGTGGTCTCGACCGATTATGTCGGTGAATTGCTGGAGCGTGGACGGGAGCGCGCCGCTGCCGACCGGCTGCCGGTAGCCTTCCAGCAGGCGGATGCGGAAAATCTGCCGTTCGCGGAAGAAAGTTTCGATGTCGTGCTCTCAACCTTCGGCGTGATGTTCACGCCCAATCAGGAGAAGGCGGCGAAGGAACTGCTTCGCGTCTGCAAGCCGGGCGGCAAGATCGGGCTCACCAACTGGACGCCGGAAAGCTTTATCGGCCGGCTGTTCAAGACCATCGGCAAATATGTGCCGCCGGCGCCGGGCATGAAGTCGCCCGCTATGTGGGGCAGCAAGGCCCATCTCGATGGATTGTTCGGCGCCGATGCGCAGGTCACATCGCAGAGCCGGGTCTTTGTGTTCCGCTATCGCTCGCCCGCGCATTGGCTCGAAATCTTCCGCACCTATTATGGTCCGGTGCTGAAGGCTTTCGAGGCGATCGACCGGAAGGCCCAGCAGTCGCTGGAGGCCGATCTGTTCGCGTTGATGGGCGAGTTCAATATCGCCGAAGACGGCACGCTGGTGGTGCCCAGCGAGTATCTGGAGGCCGTCATCATCAAGCGCGGCTGATCCTTCGATCCTGAAGCGGAGCGCGCCGGTCGTGGCGCGCTCCGTCAGATCAGCTTCAAGCCCTTCAGGCTGGCATGCCCGTCCTTGCCGACGATGATGTGGTCATGCACGGAAATCCCCAGGGGCCTTGCGATTTCCTGGATTGACTGCGTCATCTGGATATCGGCGCGCGACGGCGTCGGATCGCCGGATGGATGATTGTGCACGAGAATGACCGCGGTCGCCGACAATTCCAGCGCCCGCTTCACGACCTCGCGCGGATAGACCGGGGTGTGGTCCACGGTTCCGGTCTGTTGAACTTCGTCGATAATGAGCTGGTTGCGCTTGTCGAGAAACAGGATGCGGAATTGCTCCTTTTCGGCGAACGCCATCTCGGTGCGGCAATAATCGAGCACCGAAGACCATGACGCCAGTACCTTGCGCGCCCTGACCTGGCCCCTTGCGAGCCGGCTCGCAGCCGCCTGCACGATCTTGAGCTCGGTGATGGCGGCATCGCCCAGCCCCTTGATCTCCTTCAACCGCGTTTCCGGCGCCGATATCGTCTCGGCGAAGGAGCCGAATGTTTCGATCAGAGCTTTGGCCAGAGGTTTCACGTCGCGCTGCGGGATCGCCCTGAACAACACCAGTTCTAGGAGCTCGTAATCGGCGACCGCATCGGGCCCGGCCTCGCGAAACCGGGCGCGCAGCCGCTCGCGATGTCCGTGGTAATGCGGCGTCCCCTCCTCCAGGCCGGTCTTGTCCTCACCGCCGCTTTTCGCCGCCCGCGCCATAGGTCTGTCCTTAACGGAAGCATGACGCGATTGCGTTCATTTGCAATGACCGAATTGGTCGGCGCAATGAATTGTATGCGTTCCGGCGATCCCGAAATTAGGCTAGGATCGTCGCAACAAAATGCAAATAGGGGGAGACGCCATGATTTTTCTTCGCGAGATTTCTCTTGCGTTCGCGGTGGTTGCGGGTCTGTGCACCACAGCCCTCGCGCAAACACCGCCGGCGCCGCCGCCCGGCTCCCAGGTGCCGGTCGGAAATTCGGTGATCTCCTACATCGAGGTAGCGCCCGGCACCGAGGCCAAGGCGCTGGCCGCGCTCAAGGCGTTGAAGGCCGCGAGCGCAAAGGACGCCGGATTCGTGTCTTTCATTCTGCTCCAGCGCACCACCCACCCCAATCATTTCGCGCTGATCGAGACCTGGAAGGACAATGCCGCGCGCGAAACCCATCTGACACAGCCGCACGTAAAGACCGCGCGCGACGCACTCAAGGCGATCGAATCCGCACCTTATGACGAGCGCCCGCACAAGGATCTCGCGACCGGCCAGGACCACAAGGCGGGTGGCGGCGCCATCTATACCGTGACGCATGTGGATTTTGTGCCGACGTTCCGTCAGCAAGGTGAGGAGATGCTGCAGACGCTTGCAGTCGCGGGCCGCCGCATGGACGGCAATTCGCGCTTCGATGTGTTCACGCAGGCAAGCCGGCCGAACCACATGACCATCGTCACGGTTTGGAACAGCCCGGAGGCCTGGAAGCGGCACACCGCTGCGGCAGAGACCAAGGAATTCCGCGAGGCGTTGCTGCCGAAAAGCGGAAGTCTCTATGACGAGCGGCTCTACAAGGCGGTGAACTGATTAGGCCTTCGCCGCATAGGGTGGCTTGTCGAGCCCCTTGGGCGACAGTGTGAAAATCTCTGCGCCTTTGTCGGTTACGCCGACGGTGTGCTCGAACTGCGCCGACAGCGAGCGGTCGCGCGTCACCGCGGTCCAGCCGTCCGACAGCACCTTTACATGCGGGCGGCCGAGATTGATCATCGGCTCGACGGTGAAAAACATCCCCGGCCGCAGCACGGTGCCTTCACCGGGACGCCCGACATGCACGATGTTCGGTTCGTCATGGAACAGGCGGCCGAGCCCATGGCCGCAGAAGTCGCGCACCACGCTCATGTGTTGTGCCTCGACGAAGGATTGAATGGCAGCCCCGATATCGCCGGTCGTGCCGCCGGACTTGATGGCGGCGATGCCGCGCATCATGGCGTCGTAGGTGACCTCGATCAGCCGTTCGGCGCGGCGCGGGATTTCGCCGACCGCGTACATGCGGCTCGAATCGCCGTGCCAGCCGTCCAGGATCAGCGTGACGTCGATATTGACGATGTCACCTTCCTTCATCGGCTTGTCGCCGGGAATGCCGTGGCACACTACGTGATTGATCGAAGTACAGGTGGACTTGCGGTAGCCGCGATACATCAGCGTTGCCGGCAGCGCGCCGTGGTCCATCCCGAAGTCATGAACGAGACGGTCGATCTTCTCGGTAGGCACGCCGGGTTGCACTTCCGGAACCAGCATATCCAGACATTGCGCGACCAGTTGGCCTGCCTTGCGCATGCCTGCAAAGGCCTCCGATTTGTGAAGCTTGATTTGTCCGGTCTTGCGCATCGGCGCAATGGCGGCGTCAACGTAACTCATGAGGGCCTCGGGGAGGGGGCGTGAACCGGCAATGTATGCGATCGGATCGGCGATGCAAGTTCGTGTTGCCGCCGATCAATTCACAAACGTGCCGCCGAGATCATCCTCTATATGCACACGAATAATCTCGTCGAAGGAGGATTCGGCGGTGAAACCCAGCGCATGGGCACGCGCGGCATCGAATCGGCTCGGCCATCCGGCCACGATCCGCATGATGAATTCGTCGGGCTTCTTGTGCACCCGCGCAGCGACGCGGTCCCCGGCCACCCGGCGGAGCGCTGCGATCTGCTCACCGACTGTGCAGCACACACCCGGCATGGTGAGATTGATGCGCGGTCCGACCTGTTCCGGCGTCAGCGACGCTGCATGCACCAGGAACCCTGCGGCCGCGCGCGGGGAGGCATGCGTATTGGTCGCCTCCTCCGGCACCGGAAGCATGGCTTCCATGCCCGCCAGCGGCTCTCGGATGATGCCGGAATAGAATCCCGATGCCGCCAGGTTCGGTTTGCCTGGCCGTACCGTGATGCCGCATAGCCGAACGCCGAAGCCTTCGAGGAAGCCGCGCCGGTTGTAGTCGGCGAGAAGAGTTTCGCAGATCACCTTGTGAGCGCCGTAGCTCGTCAGCGGTGTGAGAACGAAATCGTCAGGGATCGAGAACGGAAATGGCGCGCCGTAGACCGCGATCGAGGAGGCGTAAATCACCTTTGGTTTGTAGCCGTCGCCGGTCTTTCGAACCGCTTCAAGCAAGTTGCGAGTGCCGTCGAGATTGGAGCGATAGCCAGCCTCAAAATCGGTTTCGGATCCGCCCGACGGTATTGCGGCAAGATGGAAGATCACGTCCGGCCGCTCCTTGACCAAATCTTCCGCGACGCCGGCTGTAGAAAGGTCCGCAGTCTTCACTATGACATTGGTGCGCAGGCCCTTCGGCGCCTCCGCGGGCACGATGTCGGTCAATGTCAGCGTGTCGATCGCCTGCCCGTTCAGGCTTAAATCTTTTGCGAGACGGTCGAGCAGCTTGCGGCCGATCATTCCGGCCGCGCCGGTGACGAGAACGTGCATGTTTGTAATCTTCTTAGAAACAGTAATTTACGGCGTCGAGCACGGCGCAATCGCGCTTGTGCGGCGAGTTCGGATCGTCGAGCGGCACTGAACCCTTGCCGGAGGGCGAGCCGACAAACACGCCCGGCCCGACACGCACCGAATCCTTGTGCCCGATGATCACGCTCGGATGTTTGGCGCTCGATGATTTGGTGCCGTCCGGCCATATGATGGCATCGCCGGTGAAGACGCCGGTGCGTCCGTCGTCGCAGGTCACGACATTGCCATTCCGCTTGCAATTGGCCGCGAGCGCAAGCCCCGGGCTCAACAGCAGCAGGAAAACGATCGCCAGCATCCGCATCGTCACCGCTCCGATTTCATAGCCGCGCAGATTACAGCGCGAGCCCGCCATCCACCAGATAGGGCTGGCCGGTGATATAGCTGGATTCATCGGAAGCCAGAAATACCGCAAGCGCAGCAACTTCCTGCGCGGTGCCGAGCCGGCCCATCGGCTGGCGGTCGATAAAGCCCTTCAACGTGTCGTTGCGCGAGCGCCCGGTGGTTTTCGCAAGCGCGTCGATCCGCCCATCGAGCGACGGGGATTCGATGGTGCCGGGGCAGATCGCATTGCACCGGACGCCCTGCCGGATGAAATCCGCCGCCACCGCCTTTGTCAGTCCGATCACCGCCGCCTTGGTCGCACCATAAACATAGCGGTTCGGCAAACCGGTGATCGAGGAGGCCGCCGACGAGATATTTACGATCGAGCCGTTTTTCTTCTTCAGCATGAACGGCAGAAAGGCGCGGATCATGCGGTGCATGGACTTCACGTTGAGATCGAAAGAGAAGTCCCAATCGCTTTCAGAACATTCCAGAACGCTGCCGTGATGCACGAAGCCAGCGCAATTGACGAGAATGTCGGCACCGCCGAATTCCTTCCCCACCATGCGCGCGGTCGCATCGACCGCCTCGGTCGAGCGCACATCGAGCGGCAGCTTCTTCGCACGCGCGACGCCCTTTAGCTTGGAAGTATCGAGATCGGTCGCAATCACGGTAGCGCCTTCGCCGATGAAAGTTTCCGCGATGGCCCGTCCGATGCCCTGTCCTGCGGCGGATACCAGCGCAACCTTGCCCTTCAGGCGCCCAGCCATCGCAATTGCCCGTTCTCGAAAATCATGACGTTGCGATCAGGTCCGACAGCCGCGTCTTCTGCCGACCATCGGCAGCGAAATTAGCAGGCGAAAGCCAATGTTCGAAAGCGCGCTTCCGAGCCGGCCATTCTCCGTCGGTGATCGAGAACCATGCGGTGTCTCGATTTTGTCCCTTCACCACCATGTGCTGACGGAAAACTCCCTCGAAGGCGAAGCCGTAGCGTTCGGCGGCGCGGCGCGATGCCAAGTTGAGCGCGTTGCATTTCCACTCATAGCGCCGGTAATGCAACGTGTCGAAGGCATAGGCCGCGAGCAGATACTGGGCCTCGGTGCCGAGAAGCGTGCGCTGAAGCACGGGCGAGTAAGCGATATGGCCGACCTCGATCACGCCCATATCGGGGGTGATCCGCATCAGCGCCGCCAGACCAAGCGCGCGGCCTTTCGGATCGAGCACTGAATAGACATAAGGGTCGCTGAGTGTGGCGCGGCTATGCAGCCATTCGTCGAACACCTTGGGAGTTTCGAACGGACCGTAGGACATGAAGTCCCAGATTGCCGGGTGTCCCTTGAACGCTGCCCAAAGATCGGCGCCGTGCTGCAGGGGATCAAGTTTCTCGACGCTGCCATAATGGCCGGTCAGCGCAACGGGGCCGGGTAGCGGGCGCGGCCTGAAATTCGCGAGATCGGTCACAAGATCGATCACTCGGGCAGCCGCTTCTTTCGGTCCTCGCTGAAAAAAGCATTGAGGTCTGCGGCAGGCGTCGCATCGGCAAAGCCGCCGAAGCTGCCGCCATCGGCGATCTGGCGTGCGGCGCGCACAAATCCACCCCAGGCGGCTCGCGCAAGCGAACCGCCGACGCTGATCCGGCGCGCACCGAGCGCGCCCACGTCCCGCACGCTCATGTTGGTCGGCCAGCCGATCAGGATGTTGACGGGCTTGGGCGCCACCGCATCGACGACTGCCTTGATCTCCTCTTTCGTCTTCACGCCGGGCGCATAGAGACAATCGGCGCCGGCTTCCGCGAATGCCTTGAGCCGCTTCACGGTCTCTTCCATGTCCGGCCGTCCGCGAATGAAGCCTTCGGTGCGCGCGGTCAGCATGACATCTTCGCCGGTGTCGTCGATGGCGGCGCGTGCCGCCTTGATGCGCGAAAGCGCCTGCTCGAAGGGATAGAGCGGCCGATCCTTGTCGCCGGTGGAATCCTCGATCGACAATCCCGCGACTCCGGTCGCGACGCACATCGCAACACTTTCCGCGACCCCTTCCGGATCGTGGGCGTATCCACCTTCGAAATCGGCATTGACCGGCAGATCGCTTGCCTCGACCAGTTCGGCGATGTGATCGAGCATCAGCCCGCGCGGCACTTCGCCATCGGCGTAGCCTGCCGAATAGGCGTAGCCGAGGCTGGTAGTGGCCAGTGCCTTGAAACCAAGATGCTGCAGAAAGCGCGCGGATCCGACATCCCAGGGGTTCGGGATCACGAAGCACCCCAATTCATGGAGATGGCGGAAGGTGGCGCGCTTCTCGGCTATGCTGGGCATCATGACATCCGGTTATGGGCGGGAGCGCATTGTTAGCCCGCAGGACCGCCCGGCGCATTGCATTTGGCGCAGGCGGGCCACCGCTGGCTGCATTGCTGCAAAGCCCCTAAGAGGCTCACCTCACGATGTAGCGCACCGGCCATCGATGGCCGGCTTTCTCGGCCGCAGCGATCGTCGCCTCCAGCACCTGTGTCGCCGGCAGGCCCTCGGCGTCGAGTTCCTTCGCCTTTTCACGCGGCCAATCGGCAAGCGATTTCGCCCATTCGGCCCGCACGCTGTCCGGCAATTTGCGGACCTTCATGCCCTTGGCTTTCAATTCGTCGATCTGTTTTGGATAATTCGCCTCGTTCACACTGCCGGTCAGCGCCTCATATTCGCGGCCGACTTCCAGGATGATGTCCTGCACATCCTTCGGCAGCGCATCGAAGCGCGCCTTGTTGATGGTCACACCATGCCAGGTGATCGAGCCGAAGCCGACCTCGGTATAATATTTTCCGACCTCATAAAGCCGGTAATTGATCCAGCCGGCCGGAAACATGATCCAACCGTCATAGAAGCCGGTCTTCATCGCCTTGAAGGCTTCCGGCAGGAACGACTGCACCGGGATGGCGCCGGCATTCTCGACCCATTTGAGATTAAGCCCGGCGCCCGCGATCTTGCGCCCGTGCAGATCGCTGACCTTTTCCCATTCGAACGAGGTTGCGAGGTTGTAGCCGCTGTCGGCGGAGAGTGCGATCAGCCGCTGTCCGTATTTGTCTTCGAACACCTGCTTCATGAACGAGACTTTTTCGTACACGTCGCGCGCGATCTTCACGCTCGCGGCCGGACTCATGGATCCGAAGGGCAGCATCACCTGAAACGAATGCAGCGGCAGATTCGCAGGCTCGTGACAGAAGCAATAGGCGCCGATATCGATGTCTCCGGATTGCACATGCTCCAGTGTCTCGGCTGGACCGACAATGCTGCCGCTATATCCTTCCTCGACCACGAGCTTGTGCTGCGTTCGCTCAGAGACGCGCTTCACCAATTCGGGAACGAAGAAGCTCTGCATCAGATAGATGTAAGTCGCTGTCGGCTTCTGGCCCGACGCGATCCGCAAACGAATAGGCTCCTGCGCTAATGCAGTTCCGGCCGCGCAAATCATCGCGGCAGCAGCAATCAGCCGCAGCAATCTGCGGAAACCCATCGCTCGTCCCCTCGGGCCATCTTGCGCGGCCTATTATCTTACCGGGGAGCATCGGGCAAAGCCGCAAAAAGTCAAACGCTATCGGAAGGAATCGGCCATTTCGCGCCGCACAATCGCACTGCGCAAGCGTTAACCGTCCGCGGTTTGGGGCATCGGTACGAACAGGAGTTTGTCGATCCGCTTGCCGTCCATATCGAGCACTTCAATCCGCCAACCGGGGATTTCAAAGGTCTCGCATTCTACCGGGATGTGCGCGAGGTGATCGAGCGCGAAGCCGGCGGCGGTATGGAATTCGCCAGAAACGTCTTCAAGCTTCAGCTTTTCGCCTAGATCGCTGACCGACGCGCGCCCGTCCACCAGCCACGAGCCGTCCGGCCGCCGTATGATATTTTCCGAATGCTGGTCGTGCTCGTCGCCGAGATCGCCGGCGATGCCTTCGAGCACGTCGTTCAGCGTCACGACGCCGAGGAAGTCGCCATATTCGTCGACGACGAAGGCGAGATGAACCGGGTTCACCTTGAACGTTTCCAGCAGCCGGAGGACGGGCATGGATTCAGGCACGAAAGCCGGCTCGATCAGCCGTTCTTCGACCCGGATACCCTGTCCGGAAACCAAATCTCCCACCAGGTCCTTCTTCTGCAAGACCCCCAGCGGTTTTCCGAGGTCTCCGTCGCGGGCGACCACGATGCGGGAATAGGGACAGTCGGCGATTTCGCGATCGATCAAGGCCTTGTCGTCCGACAGGTCGATCCAGTAGACGTCCGGCCGCGGAATCATGATCGAGGCGACAGAGGAATCGGCAAGCCGCAGCACGCCGTGGATCATTTCCTCCTCGACCTCGTCGATGACGCCGGCTTCGGTGCCCTCCGCGATCGCGAACTTGACCTCTTCCTCGGTCACCGAGTCGGTGCGCTTTTCAGGGATGCGCAGCAGCTTGAGCAGCAACGCGGTCGACGTTTCCAAAAACCAGACCAGCGGACGGGCGATCAGTACGAGGATCTGCACCGGGCCTGACACCACCGCGGCGATCTTTTCCGGCTGCAACAAAGCGATGCGCTTGGGAACGAGTTCTCCCACGACGACCGACAAGGCGGTGATGGCGACGACAACGACGACAAAGGCAATCTCGCCACCGCGCGGCGCGAAAATCGGATATTCGTTCAGCACTTCGCCGAGCCGCGCGCCGAGCGTGGCGCCGCCATAGGCGCCGGACATAATTCCGATCAGCGTGATCCCGACCTGCACGGCGGACAGGAAGCGGCCGGGATTTTCGGCAAGTATCAGCGCGCGGGCGGCGCCGTGTGAACCCGCATCCGCCATCTGCTGGAGGCGGATGCGCCGGGACGAGGCGATCGCCAGCTCCGCCATTGCGAAAAAGCCGTTGAGCAATGTCAGCCCGACGACGATGGCGAGTTCGAGCCAGACCGTCATGATGCGCCTTGTCGCATGCCGGGGCGTGTCGCTGCAATGGTCCTGCCACGCCACTTGTCGCTGTTGACGCGGATGGTCGCCGCGCCGCAGATTGCCTAAAAATGGGCAGTTCGGAGGAACACAACCATGCTTCGCACCATCGCGGCCTTCGACCGCATCGGCGAGGAAAACGCTTTCGCCGTGCTGGCGCGCGCCAATGCTCTGATCGCGCAGGGCCGCGACATCATCAATCTCGGCATCGGCCAGCCGGATTTCCGCACCCCCGAATTCATCGTCGAAGCCGCGATCAAGGCCCTGCGTGACGGCCATCACGGTTACACGCCCGCGACCGGCATCCCGGCCTTGCGCGAGGCGGTGACGGCCGATCTGCACAAGCGCTATGCGGTCGAGGTCTCGCCCAATTCGGTGACGATCATGCCCGGCGGCAAGCCGACCATGTTCATGGCGATCATGATGTTCGGCGAACCTGGCGCCGACATTCTTTATCCCGATCCCGGCTTTCCGATCTATCGCTCGATGATCGAGTTTACCGGCGCCAATCCGGTGCCGGTGCCGATCCGCGAGGAGAACGGCTTTGCGTTTTCCGCCGAGGAAACGCTGAAGCTCATCACGCCGAAGACGCGGCTTTTGATCGTGAATTCGCCGGCCAATCCGACCGGCGGCGTGACGCCGAAAAGCGAAGTCGACAAGCTGGTGGCGGGGCTCGAGAAATTTCCCGACGTCGCGGTGATGTCGGACGAGATCTACGACCACATGGTCTATGACGGCGAGAAGCATGTCTGCCTGCTTTCGTATCCGTCAATTCGGGACCGGCTCATTCTCCTCAATGGCTGGTCGAAGACCTATGCGATGACCGGCTGGCGGCTTGGATATGCGGTGTGGCCGGGCAAGCTGCACGATTATGCGCGCAAGCTCGCGGTCAATCTGCATTCCTGCGTCAATGCCTCGGCGCAATATGCCGGCCTTGCTGCGCTTACCGGACCGCAGGACGAGGTCCATAAAATGATCGCGGAATTCGATCGGCGCCGGAAGGTGGTGGTCGAAGGCTTGAACAAACTGCCGGGGGTTTCCTGCGCAACGCCGAAGGGCGCGTTCTATGCGTTCCCCAATATCAAGCGCACGGGCTGGAAGGCGAAACCGCTGGCATCGTCGCTATTGGAAGACGCCGGTGTGGCCATCATCGGCGGCCCGGATTTCGGTATTCTCGGCGAGGGCTACGTGCGGCTGAGTTACGCGAACTCGACCGAGAACATCCTCAAGGCGCTCGGAAGAATGGGCGAGTTCCTGGCGACGCGGAAGGCGGCGTGAAGTGATGGTCACCCTCCCCCTTGCGGGGAGGGTCGGCGCGCGAAGCGCGACGGGGTGGGGGTCAAAGGAATGGCTAATCCGAATGCCCGGCGGCTGCGAAGCAACGCTACAAATGCTGAACGAAGACTATGGTCAAATCTGCGTCTGCTGAAAGCTCGCGGATTTCATTTTCGCCGTCAGGTACCGATCGACCATCTGATTGTAGATTTTGCCTGCTTCTCGGTTCGCCTTGTTATTGAGGTCGACGGCGGCCAGCACAATTTGGACGCGCATCAGCAAGGGGACGAAAATCGCGACCGCTATCTTCGCGCTCAAGGTTTCAAAGTCATTCGGTTCTGGAACAATGATGTTCTCGGGAATCTCGAAGGCGTCGTGAGTGAAATCTTGACGGCTCTTGATGTGATGAACCCCCACCCCAACCCCTCCCCGCAAGGGGGAGGGGCTTAACCCGCCAACCGCAGCACCGCATATTGCGCATAATCGCGGAACGGCCGCTGCACCGTCAGCATGGCGCCGCGGCGTTTGGCGCAGCCCGACAGCCACCGCTCCAGTCCGTCGCGCGGCGTCACGTGAAAGAGCTTGAGCCAGCGCCGCAAGCCTGAGCGAAACAGACCAGGCAATCCGGACTGGCCGCCGAAATCGACAATGTGCAACTCGCCATCGGGGGCAAGCAAAGCGAGCGCACGGTCGATCGCTCCATTCCAGTCCGGAATCATGGAGATCGAATAGGAAATGAAAATGCGATCGAAATTTTCACGCCCGAACAGCCGTTGCGGATCGAACGCCGTGGCATCGCCATGCGCGACCCGCACACGGTTGGACAATCCGGCGCTACCGAGTGAATCGATCGCCCTGGTCAGCATCACGGTCGA
Organism: uncultured Pseudomonadota bacterium; assembly: GCA_963707705.1. Taxonomy (GTDB): domain Bacteria; phylum Pseudomonadota; class Alphaproteobacteria; order Rhizobiales; family Xanthobacteraceae; genus Pseudorhodoplanes. The sequence goes on from CAVPRD010000016.1 coordinate 140,990, forward strand.
GACATCGACGCCGTAGAAGCGCGCGGCTGGATAACGACGCGCGGCCACGACAAGATTGCGTCCGGTGCCGCAGCCGATCTCGAGCACGGTATCGCCCGCATTGGGACGCAGCTCCGCAACGAGGCGGTCGCGTCCCAGCAGATAGAATTTCCGCGTCAGATCGTAGACGTGATGCTGCCGCCGGTAGATACGGTTCATCAGCAACGTATTGATTGCGGCTTCGCTCATACTGCGCTCCCGATAGTGTTTTCAAGCGAAGGTGGACGCCGGTTCGCGCGAAGAAAACGCGCTAACGTTTCAGAGCGTAGAGATGGAAACCGCCATAGATGGCGGAGCGGTCGCGAAGAGTGAGGTCGAGCGATTGCGCGCGTTCGTAACGCCAGCAATCGAGGATCGCCTCGTCGAGCCGGCCCGGAAGCAGGCTCGGCTCGGCAGCGGTGCGGAAGATCACGCGGGCGCCGGGCCGTGCGGTGCGGGTGATCTCGCGCCACAGCGCATTGAGCTGTGCGTCGGTCATCCAGTCCTGCGCATCGAGCAGCACATAGCGGTCGGCCGATTGTGCCGGCTCGCCTTGCAGAAATTCGGTGACGGAACGATTGTGCACCTGCGCCCGGTCCGTCCGGTTGCGGATCGCGTCGAAATGCTCGGCGCGAAGGTAGGGCGGCAGCGGCCCGCGTCCATCCTTTGCGTAGGACCGGCCAAGCGCCTGCCACGCGAAATAATTGTCGTTCAGGCTGAAGGAGCAGGTGAGTTTCTCGACCCGCTGGCGCAGGATCGACGACATGCCGCCGGGGCCGGCGCCTGCCAGCGCCGCATATTGTGCCGGCGGGATGCCGAGACCGTATAGCGAGATCGGCCGGTCGGCGAACCAGCGAACGAAGCGCTTCTCGAACAACGGCGCCAGCACCTGGTCGAAATAGGCGCGCTGCTCCTGCAGCGTACGCGCCTGCAACATGTCGCGCGGGTCTACGCCATACAGTTTCGCAACCGCATGTCCGAAGCCGATGAAGCGTCCGAGCAGCCCGTGGCGATAAAGATTGCGAGTGAAGACGGAAATACGTGGCTCGCCGAAGCCGAAGCGGCGCCGTGTTTCCCAATAGCCGCGTGTTTCATTATCCAGATGCGGCGCGAGGTGGCGCGCATAGTGGCCGGTATTGCAGGCGCGGTCGGCGGCGCCGAAGAACCCGTAATAGAAATCGTAATCGGGCAGGTGGCGAACGCCCGCAAGCTTGAGCCGGTTCAATGCGATGTGGGCTCTGGAGAGATCGAGCGCGGTGATTCGGGCCGGATCGGCGATCAGATAGGACAAGACATTGCAGCCGCCGGACGCGATCGTAACCACATGGTGATCTGGCTCAATCGCAAGCGCCTCGAGATCGATATCCGGGTCTTCCCAGATCTGTGGATAGACCAGTCCCTTGAACAGGCTGGCAAAGGCGAGTTCGAGCAGGCCGGCGCGGGACATCAGCGAGTTTCGCCGCACAGCCTCATTGCGCCGCCCGCCGGCGGTTGCCATCGGACTGGCGCTCAATGCAATCTCCTGCAATGGAATCGGGTCGGCCCGATCTAGGCGGTCGCCGATGATGGTTTGATGACATCCGCACGAAGGGAGCGCGAAGATGATTCGGTTTGGATTGGTCTCGACCGCTTTGTCATGCGCGGTGCTGGCGGCGACACCGGCTTCCGCGCAGAAATTTGTGAATTACGTCTGCGATGACGGCACGCCGTTGACGGCAGCGTTTTTTCAGGGTGATCGCTCGATGCGAATGCAGCTCAGCGGCAAGGCTCTGGCTCTGCCGCAAAGGCTTGCGGCGTCCGGCGCGCGATACGCGAAGGGTGGCGTGTCGTTCTGGATCAAGGGGCAGGAGGCGACGCTGAAACAGCCGAAGCGGAAAGCGACGACATGCCGCGCGCAGTGAGCGTCAAGTTTTTAAAGCGAATCTGAATCCGACGCCGACGATCGCGAGCCCGACGAGTTGCGCGATCGAGGGCACGTCTCCGAGTGCTACGAATCCGATCAGGAGCGCGAAGGCTGGAACGAGCGCCGGAAAGGTCGAGGCGCGGCCGGCGCCAAGTGCGCTGACCGAGCGGCCAAAGAGGTAGATCGCGAGCAATCCCGCGAACGCGCCCTGCACGGCGATCTGGAGTAGGTTTTCCGAAAGACCGGCGGCGATCATCCGGTCGAAGCCGAAGAAATAGGCGTAGAGCGGAGCATAGATCAGCAGCGACAGGACGCCGACGATGCGCGCGGCCGTCATGCCGCCGGTCCGCCAGCTGCGTAGACAAATCGCAAAGACTGCCCACATAACACCCGCGACCATGAACAGCGCGTCGCCCAGTGGCGCATCGCCGCCGAGTTTGGTGATCGCCTCGCCGGCGAAAACCACCAGACCCAGAACAATGCCGGCAATGCCCAGAATACGCGCCCGTGTCAGCGGTTCATGCAGCACGACAAAGGCCAGCAAAGTGCCGGCCAAAGCCGCACTCGCGGGGTGAATCACCGCCCCATGTCCCAGAGGGGCAAAGGTGAAGCCGGTATAACTTATGATCGCCTGCAGTGGCCCGGCCAGCACTAGTATGATCAGCCCGCGCCGCCAGCCCACACCGCCGAGATTGCCGAAACCCTCCTTTGCCATCAGCGGCAGCAGCAACAGCCCGGACCAGACGAAGCGGTGAAAGGCGAGATCGGCCGGCGACAGCCCTTTGGCGAGGCCGTGCTTGGCGGCCACGAAGCCGGCAGCCCAGCACGTGGCGGCGGCGACCCCGCACAGGGCGCCGATCGCGGTTGTGGATAGCCCGAAGCGAGCAGTTGGGTCCGCCATGCCCGGTCCCGATAGTATGGTCTGGCGCCGTTGGCTATCCACACGCGGGATGCGGCTGCCATGCGTTGGACGGAAGGGCTTTGAGGCCCTTTTCGAGGTCCACCTTATGGGTTCCGGCTCGCCATGTTTGACGGATGCGGGCGCGCTCTCTAATTTCGCCCGGTCGCGGAGGCCCTGCGGCGCTTAGGACGGATCGAGCGGCACCGCCAGGTTTTCTTATCCCCGATGAAGACTATTAGTGCATTTTTGTTATCGGCGCTGGTTGCGCTGGCCGCGATCGTGGGCGCAGTCGCGCTCCTGTCCGGTATCTGCAGAGGCGATGGCGCAGGTCCGACCCGGACCGCACCGCGCCTTCCGATCCATTATCAGGGCGAATTTCCTGAAGGCGTGGTCGAACGCGCGGTGATGACGCGCGAAAATCTCGACCGTCTGTTGTGGAACGTGCAGGCGACGCCCGCCCAGCCGCAAGCCTCGCCGACAAGCTGGTGGCAGCGATTTATCTGCGACATTCGCATCACTGATGTTGCGCTTATCGGTTTTGCGCTCTTTCTGCTGCTCGCAAACCTGTTTCAGGGCGCCTGGATGCTGGCCGCCACGCGCGCTTCCGACCGAACCTCAAATCTCGTGAATGAAGGTCTGATTTCGGCACAGCGTGCCTACGTCTTCCTGCGCGAATTCCAGGTCGCATTGACGAAAAACCCGCTCAACGACGAAATTCAGACCTGCACCATTCAACCGGTCTGGGAAAATACTGGAACGACGCCGACGCGGAACGGCCGCGGTCATGTGAACTGGAAATATTTCGAGCGCGCGGTGCCCGCCGATTTCGACTTCGCCGATTTCGACGAGCTTGGAAATCGCGTGCTGTCATATGATGCCTACAAGCCGCTGATTGTGGGCCCGCGGGCAACCGCTCTGTCACCGATCATCAGCATGGAGTTCTGCTACCCTGCGGCAGGTACGCGACTTGCAGGGCAAGCTTCTGATATGGGGATGGGCGGAATACGACGAGGTGTTCAGCGACGCCAAGCGCCACCGCACCGAATTTGCCTATCTGGTGGTGGTGTCGGGCTCGCCCGCAAGCCATGTCGGTTTCAGTCAATACAAGCTGCATAACGGTGTTGATGAAGATTGCACCAAGCAGCCCACGATTCTTGCGCGGCCGGTCTGATTTTTTCCGCAACTTGCTGAATTTTGGTAAGAATCGCGACCCGTCGCGGACCAATGGTGATTGAAGCGCATGGCCGACCAGTCCAAGCCGCTGATGCTGTCGTCACGTTTTGCGCCGTTATTCTGGTGCCAGTTCTTCTCTGCCTTCAACGATAATTTTCTCAAGAACTCGCTGGTTTTCCTGATCCTGTTTCACCTGAGCAAGGAGGGACAGGAGAGCGGCAATGCCAGCGCGTTGATCACGCTCGCGGGCGCTATCTTCATCGCCCCCTACTTCTTTCTTTCAGCGCTTGGCGGCGAAGTTGCCGACCGCTTCGACAAGGCTGTCATTGCGCAACGTCTGAAGCTGATCGAGATTGGGGTCGCCGCAATCGCGGTCGCCGGTTTCGTCGTGCACGCCTATGAAGCGCCCGGCGAGTCACCGACTCTGTCGCTGGTCATTCTTTATGTCGCATTGTTCGGCTTCGGCGTGATCGGCTCGCTGTTTGGCCCGATCAAATACGGTATCCTGCCCGATCATCTGCAGCGCAGCGAATTGCCGGCCGGCAATGCGCTGGTTGAAGGTGCGACCTTCATCGCCATCCTGCTTGGCACCATTGGCGGCGGCATCGCGGCGAAGGGCGGCGGACATCCGGCCGCCTTCTCGGCGCTGGTGATGACGTTTGCGGTGCTGTGTTGGTTGTCGGCGTTGTTCATCCCGAAGACCGGCGAGGCGGCCCCGAACCTCATCATCAACAAGAACATCGCAACCTCGACCTGGTCGCTGATCCAGCATCTGCGGTCCGATTCGAAGCTGTGGTGGGGTGCGATGGTGACGAGCTGGTTCTGGCTGGTCGGCATCGTCGTGATGTCGCTCTTGCCGCCGGTGGTGAAATCGCTGGTCGGGGGTAACGAGGAAACGATCGCCGCCTATCTCGCCTGCTTCTCGGTCGCGGTCGCAATCGGCTCCGGGCTTGCCGCCTGGCTCTGCGCGGGCCGCATTATTCTGTTGCCGACCCTGCTGGGTGCGCTCTGTCTCGGCATTTTCTCGCTCATGATCGGCTTCACCCTCTGGGGAGCGCCGGTCGCGAAAGAGTTTCTGGGGCCGACGGAAGTTTTCGTGACCTCGCGCGGCATCAAGATGGCGATCGGGCTGGTCGGCCTTGCGATCGGTGGGGGCCTGTTCATCGTCCCGGCCTTCGCTGCGGTGCAAGCCTGGGCTGGCGCCGATCGGCGCGCGCGCGTGGTTGCGGCAGTCAACGTGCTCAACGCGCTGTTCATGACGGTCGCGACGGTGTTCGTCGCACTACTGCAGGCCTATGGCGTCACCGCGCCAATGTTGTTCCTGGGACTCGGCGTCTGCAATTTCATCATCGCAGTCGTGATCGCCTTCACCATGCCGACGCGGCCATTCAATGACGCGCTTTCGATCATCTATCGGGCGGTTTTCCGCGCCGAGGTGCATGGGCTCGACAATCTGCAGAAGGTCAACAGTCCAAACGTCATCCTCGCGCTCAATCATGTGAGCTTTCTGGATGCCGGCGTCGCAATGTCGCTTCTGGGCCGCGACCCGCTATTCGCGATCGATACTGCGATGGCGCAGAAATGGTGGGTGAAGCCGTTTTCGCGTTTGACCCGAGCGATGCCGATCGATCCGCTAAAACCGATGGCGACCCGCGCCCTGATCCATGCCGTGCAGAGCGGCGAGACGCTTATTATCTTCCCGGAAGGCCGCCTTACCGTCACTGGCTCGCTGATGAAGGTCTATGACGGCGCGGGCCTTATCGCCGACAAGTCGGACGCGACCATCGTCCCGATCCGCATCGACGGCCTGGAACGCTCGCCGTTTACCCGGCTGCGCAAGGATCAGGTACGCCGAAAGCTGTTTCCGAAGCTGACCGTGACCGTGCTGGAGCCAGTCAAACTCAATCTCGATCCGGTGTTGCGCGGCAAGGTGCGCCGGCGGGCGGCGGGCGCCGCGCTCTACGACATCATGTCGGAGATGATCTACAAGACCACCTCGACCGACCGGACCATACCGGAAGCTTTGATCGCCGCCGGCAAAGAATACGGCCTTAAATGCGTGGCGACCGAGGACGTCGTAACGGGCGCGCTTTCCTACAAGCGGCTCATGCTCGGCGTGCGGATCCTCGGCAAGAAGCTGATGCCGCTTGCGGAGGTCGGCAAGCCGGTCGGCGTGATGCTGCCGAATGCGAACGGCGCAGTCGTGACGATCTTCGGCCTGATGTCGGCTGGCCGGGTGCCCGCCATGATCAATTTCACTGCTGGCGCTGCAAATATCCTTGCCGGTTGCAAGGCGGCACAGATCACGACCATCGTAACCGCCCGTGGCTTCGTCGAGCGCGGCAAACTTGAGCCGCTGGTCGAGAAATTGTCGTCCGAGGTGTCCTTCGTCTATCTGGAAGATGTGCGGGCGACGGTCGGGCTTTTCGACAAGCTCGCGGGGCTGTTGAACTACAAGAAGCCGCTAGTGCCGCGTCAGCCGAGCGACTGGGCCGCGATCCTGTTCACGTCGGGTTCCGAAGGTGTGCCGAAAGGTGTCGTACTATCGCACCGGAACATCCTGACTAATGTCGCGCAGGCGCGCGCGCGTCTCGACTTCAGCAGTTCGGACAAGGTGTTCAATATCCTGCCGGTCTTCCATTCTTTCGGACTGACCGTTGGTGTGATCCTTCCGATCGTCTGCGGCGTGCCGATTTTTCTTTATCCCTCGCCGCTGCATTACCGCACGGTGCCGGAACTGGTTTACGGCATCAACGCAACGATCATGTTCGGCACCGACACCTTCCTCAACGGCTATGCGCGTGCCGCTAATCCGTATGACTTCCGCTCGATCCGCTACTTGCTGGCGGGCGCGGAGCCGGTGCGCGATTCCACGCGACAGATCTATCTCGAGAAATTCGGCCTCCGCATCCTGGAAGGCTATGGTGTGACCGAAACCGCGCCGGCGTTGGCGCTCAACACGCCGATGTTCAACAAGTTCGGCACCGTCGGACGCTTGCTGCCCGGAATGGAAGCGCGGTTGGAAAAAGTCGAGGGAGTGGACGAGGGCGGACGGCTGTTCGTGAAGGGCCCGAACGTGATGCTCGGCTATCTGCGCGTCGAAAATCCGGGCGTTCTCGATCGGCCTCCGGAAGGCTGGCACGACACTGGTGATATCGTCACAATCGACCCGCAGGGTTTCATCAAGATTCAGGGCCGGGCCAAGCGTTTCGCCAAAGTCGGCGGCGAAATGGTCTCCTTCGCCGCTGTCGAGGCGATTGCTGGCGATCTGTGGCCGGATGCGGTCCTTGCAGTGGTGTCGGTGCCGGATGCGCGCAAGGGCGAGCGCCTGTTGCTCTACATTAACAATAGCAAAGCGACGCGGCAGGAATTCATGACCTTCGCGCGCACGCGGCATGTGTCGGAGCTGATGATTCCGGCAGAAGTCATCTTTATGGAAAAGCTGCCGATGCTCGGCTCCGGCAAGGTGGACCTGGTCAATCTTGCGAAGATGGCAAAGGAAGAGCGCGCGCAACAGGCGGCCGCCCGTCCGCCGGTGCCGGCATAATCGGTCGCGGCTACGCGAAAGCTGCGGGTTTTGCCTCTCTCTGCGCGGCGCGCTTTGGTGCCTTCGCTTCGCTTTTTTCGCTCTCAAACGAAAGCAGGAGCTTGCGCAACAGCCGCGCGAGCAACTGTTGCTCCTTGCCGCTGAGCCGGCCCGCGATTTCTCCAGCGCAGCTTGAGTGCCTCGTCATCGCGCGATGCGTCAGTCCCGCGCCACGCTTTGTCAGGGCGATGCGGGTTGAGCGTCCGTCCTCTGTGTCGGGTCGGCGCGCGGCATAGTTCAGCTTCTCGGCGCGATCGATGCGATTGGTAGTTGCGCCCGACGACAGCATGCAGGCTTCGTAGAGATCGGTCGGCCGCATGCCGTTCGCGTAGCCCGAGCGCTGCAACGACGCCAGAAGGTCGAACATTTCCCAGGTGATGCCGTAGGGCTCGAGCCACTCATCCATCGCCTCGCGCAGATGCGCCGACAGACGCAGGATGCGGCCGAGTGTCGCGAGATAGGTGAAGTCGAGGTCAGGACGCTCGCGCGACCATTCCACGGAAAAGCGGTCGATGGCGTCATGAGCTTCAACTTTTTGGGCTTGGCTCTCGGGCATGCGCGCCTTCCAATCTATCTTGACATCAAGATAATTCATGATCACGCTCCGGGATAGCGAAAAGACGCGGTTGTGGACACAATCGCCAAGGAGCTGAGCCGACAGCGGCATCTGGCTCGCGTATTCGTTTCATGCCGGATCATCGAACGGAGATGTGACATGTCGAAGGAAATGAATCGCAGGCATCTTATGCTGGGCGCCGCGGCCATCGGTGCCGCCGGCGTTGTCACCGGTCGGCGCGCCCGCGCGCAATCGAAAACAAAAATCCGCGTCGGTGTGGTGCCGCTGATTTCCTCAGGGCCGATTTTCGTCGCGCAGGCCAAGGGATTTTTCGAAAAGGTCGGTCTCGATGTCGAACTGAAATATTTCGCCGACGGCGCGCTCGCTATCCCGGCGCTGATCGCGGGCGAACTCGACACCACGGTCTCGACGCTGAATGCCGGATTGTTCAACGCGGTTTCGCGCGGCGCGCCGTACAAGCTCATCCTCGACCGCGGCTCGGAAAAGCCTGGTTCCGGCTCGATGACGATCGCGGCCTCGAACGAAATGGTGCAGGCCGGCATGACGGCGGTGAATAAGATGGCGCTGCTGAAGGGCAAGCGCATCGCGATCCAGGCACCGGGCGGCATCGATCAGTATCTGCTCGGTCTCGGCGTCCAGCGCGCTGGTCTCGATCCACGCACAGATGTCACATGGAATACCGGACTCGCTTATCCCGATATCGTGAGGGCGATCGGCGCCAATCAGGCGGACGCCGCGAATGTCCCGGTGCCGCTCGGCTTCCTTGTCGAGAAGAACAATTTCGGCAAACTCGTCTTCTCCGGCTGGGAGATCGAGCCGAATACACAACTCGCCTGCTGGGCCATGTCGGGTTCTTATCTCTCTGCCAACAAGGCCGCTGCCGTGGCGCTTCGCGATGGCGCATACCCACGCCGGCCGGCTGTTCAACAAGGCGGCGGCTACGAAAGACCCGGAAATCGTCAAGATCGTCTCTGATGCGACCAAGGTGCCGCCCGCGCTGATCGAAGCGGCGGCGCCGCGCTGGACCTGGTTCACCGAAGACGGCATGCCGAACATCGGCTCCTGCATGGCGCAGGGCAAGTTCTGGAACGAGACCATGAAGATGGTCAGCGGGACGGTGAAGGAGGAGCAGTTGTTCGACCTATCACCCGCTGTCGAGGCCAACGAGGCGCTTGCGAAGAACAATCCGTTCGGCTGACGGCGGATGAACGGTCCCGCGATCGCTATCGAATGTCGAGGACATCGGGCTCACATTCGCCTCGTCTGCAGGCGAGTCCGATCGTCGCGCTGTCCGGCGTGAGTTGCCGATTCCTGCCCGGCAAGGTGACGGCGATCATCGGACCGAGCGGCTGCGGCAAGAGCACGCTGCTGCAGATCGCGCGCGGATTTCTCGATCCGATCGCGCGGACGACTGACGCTTCGTCAGACTGCGAAAACGGCACGGCAACGCAGCGCCCCGCCATGTCGACGGTGTGGCAGGCCTTCAACCTGTTTCCCTGGCTGACCGTGATCGAGAATGTCGACTTCGGACTGGAGCTTGCCGGCGTGCCCAAGCGCCGAGCGCGGCGCGCGGGCGCGCAAGGCGATCGCCGCGGTCGATCTCTCCGGTTTCGAAAACAAGTATCCGCGCCAGCTCTCCGGCGGCATGCGCCAGCGCGTCGGGCTTGCGCGCGCACTGGTGATGAAGCCAGACGTGCTGCTGCTCGACGAGCCGTTCGGCGCGCTCGACGCGCAGACACGGCTGGTGTTGCAGGAGCAACTCGCAAGACTCGTCGAGCAGAGCGGCACCACGGCGATCCTCGTCACGCATTCGATTGAAGAGGCAATTCTGCTCGGCCGACACGATCTTCGTGATGTCGGCGCGGCCGGGCCGCATCGTGGCGGAGATCGACGTGCATCTGCCGCGGCCGCGCAGCCACGCCACCACGCATGATCCGGAATACGGCAAGCTGTTCGACCGCATCTACGGCCTGCTGCGCGACGAGGTGATGCAGGCGATGGTCAGCGAGGCCATGGCGATGAGCGATCAGCCCGCCGCCGAACAACCCGCGGTCGAAGCGCCGGTTCGTCCCGGCAGGCGAAAGCCTGGCTCGACGACCCGCTCGTGCTCGGCTGGGGCTCGGTGACGCTTGTTCTCCTGATATGGGAGATCGGCACATTCGTCTGACCGGCGTGTCGCCGCTCTATCTGCCGCGGCCGAGCCAGATCGTTGTCGCGCTGGTAACCATGTTTGCGACCGGGGGGCTTGCGGCTCGATCTGTCGGTCACGCTCTATCGAATCTTCGCCGGCTTTGCGATCGCGCTGGTGGTCGGAACGTTGCTGGGCGTCTGGATCGCGACTTCGGCGCGCGTGCGCGCCATCGCCGACATGTTCATCGCCGCGCTTTATCCGCTGCCGAAGGTCACGCTGATCCCGCTGTTGATCATCTGGCTCGGCACCGGCGGGCCTTTCATGCTCACCATTAGCGCGCTCGGCGCGATTTTCCCGATCCTGATCAATACAGTGCTCGGCGTGCGGCAATGCGATCCGGGGCTGGTGCTGGCCGCGCGCGACCTCGGCGCTACGCACCAGCAGATCATGCGCAAGGTGCTGATTCCGAGCGCGATTCCGTCGATTTTCGCGGCGTGCCGACTCGGCCTCGGGGTGTCGATCATCCTGGTGGTAGCGGCCGAGATGGTGGTCGGCAAGCTCGGGCTCGGCGCGCGACTTTATCTCGCCGGCCAGATTCTCGAGACCGAGCAGGTCTTCGCCGTGCTGATCGTGCTCGCGGCGCTCGGCATCGTCGTCACCAAGATCCAGGACGCGGATCGATATCTGGCTCGGCCGCTGGCGTCTGATCTGAAGTGGTAAGGAGGGAGACATTCATGAACACGGTCGATGCGCAGAAGACCAACGCAAGCTCGCTCGAGGTTATCCACCCATCGCCGGAAGAGGCCTACAAGATGCCTTACGCGCCCGCGGTGCGGATCGTCGGGCGCCTGCGATCTGATGTTCCTGTCGGGCTGCACGCCGTCGACGCTCTATCACCACCATCCGCATCGCGACGAGGAGCATATCCATCCGCACTCGATCGAGGAGCAGACCAAGCTCGCGATGGATGCGATCAAGATCATCCTCGATGAAGTTGGCGCGAGCTTTCAGCGACATTGTCAAGATTACCAAATACCTGACGGACATCCGCGACTGCGACGGTATGAACAAGGCGATGAAGCCGCTATATGGGCGACTGGCGGCCGGCCTCGACGATGATCTGCGTTAACCAGTTGTCGTCGCCCGGCGCGCGCGTCGAACTCGACTGCATCGTCGCTATTCCGAAGTCGGCGAAACGCTGATTTCAATTCGAATTATTCGATTCAGATTTGGCTAAGCATCGCGCGCGCGATGATGCACGGGACGCGCGCGATAAAGTTAAGCCTGTGTTGTTCAATTCGAATGACTTTTCGTAAAGCCTGCGCATTCAACCTATCTTCAGCATAGGCATAGAAGCCGCTCGCGCTTCACTAATTCAACACGACCGCACAGCGATAGTCTCCGTCGACAAAGGCGCAAACAAACGCGCCACGGAAATCGGGTAGGTCGTCGTGCGTAAGTCCACAATCGTGATGGTCGGATTTGCAGTGGTCTTCGGACTGCTCGCGGTATTCATCGCGCAAGCCTGGCTTAACGGCCAGGCGGAGCGGCGCATGCAGAAGCGATGCCGGAAGGTGCCTTCGCCCGGATCGACGATCTGCAGTTGGATGGCAAGCGCGTCGTCCTCTCTCCGATCGACCCAACGAGCCCGTGCTCACGGTGAAGATTACCGGCGCGGGTCAGCGCGCGACGTTATCGGCGCTCGTCGGTGAAGGCATGAAGGCAGTTTCTGTACGCGTCAACGATGTCGAAGGCGTCGGCGGTTTCGTGCTGCCGGGCGATCGCGTCGATGTCGAACCCGTGGCCGGCGAGGGCAAGGAAGCCGAGATATTCGCTTTCCTGCCCGCTGTCGGCGGCTCCGGCGTGACGACGCTTTCGATTCAGACCGCGCTGCTGTTGCTGTCGAGCGGCCCGCGCGGTCGCGCCTCGACTTGTCTGGTCGATCTCAACCTGCAGCATGGCGCCTGCGCCGACTACCTTGATCTCGAGCCGCGTCTCGATATCGGCGAAATCGAACCGCGTCCGGACCGCCTCGACAAGCAACTGCTCGAGGTGATGACGTCTTATCACGCCTCCGGCCTTGCGGTGATCGCGGCGCCGCCGAAGCCGGCCGAGATGCGCACGTTCGATCCCGACGTCGTCACCAAGCTGCTCGATCTGGTTTCTTCGAATTTCGAATATGTCGTGATCGACATGCCGCGCACCTGGTTCTCCTGGACCGACAGCGTGCTGCTCGGCTCGAACCGCATGTTCATCGTCAGCGAAATGACGGTACCGGGCCTGAAACACGCAAAGCAACTGCTGGGCGCGGTCCGCGAACGCATGGCCGAAGGGCCGCAGCCGCAAGTCATCATCAACCGCTTCGAGCAGCGGATGTTCGTGCCCGGCTTGAAAAGGAGCGATCTCGATCAGGCGCTCGGCAAGGATTTCGTCGCGGCCATTCCAAATCACTACCGGCTCGTGCGCGAGGCGATCGACCGTGGCGTTCCGTTGGAGGAAGTCAAGGCCGGTAACAAGATCACGCAGGAATTGCGCAGGCTGATTGCGCCGCGGCCGGACAAAGCCGGTCAACAGGCGTCGTCCAAGCAGAAGAAACTCAAGCTCTCCTTCGCACGCTGACAGGCGCGCGGAAACATAAACCTGAAAGCGCGATCCATGTCCGGCCGCTTCACCGCAAGACGAACCCTGCCCTCGCAATCCGCGACGGTTGCAGACGAGGACTTGACGTCAGCGGCCGACGGGATTTCGTGGACCGTCTTTCCGGAGCCTGAACCCGCACCTCCTGCCGCGGCTGCGGCGCCGGTGAATCCGCTCCATAGTGACAAATTGCTCGATGCCAAAGTGCGATTGCATCGGCGGCTGCTGGAAGAGGTGAATCTTCAGGCTCTTGAAAAGCTGCCTGAGGATCAGATGCGCGAGCATATTCAGCAGCTGGTCGGCCAGTATGTCGTCAGCGAACGTCTTGCGCTGAATACCCAGGAACTGAACGCATTCGTCGCCGAAATCCTGGACGAGATGACCGGTCTCGGTCCGCTCGAGCCGCTGCTGAAGGACCACTCCATCAGCGATATTCTGATCAACGGCCACGAATGCACCTATGTCGAGCGCGGCGGTCTGCTCGAGCCGGTCGCCTGCCGCTTCAAGGACGAGTCGCATCTGCTGCGCATCATCAACAAGATCGTGTCGGCGGTCGGCCGCCGAGTCGATGAAATGCACCCACTCTGCGACGCGCGCCTGCTCGATGGCTCGCGTGTCAACGTGGCGGTTCGGCCGGTCGGTGTCGACGGCCCGCTGGTCTCGATCCGTAAATTTTCCAAGAAGCCGTTCAATATGAACAAGCTCGTCGAGATCGACGCGCTCAAGCCGCAGATGGCGGAACTTCTCGCGGCGGCGGTCAAGTCACGCATCACCACGATCATTTCGGGTGGCACCGGCTCCGGCAAAACCACGATGCTGAACGCATTGTCTGCCTTCATCTCCGACAAGGAGCGACTGATCACCATCGAAGACGCCGCCGAATTGCAACTCCAGCAACCGCACGTGGCGCGCATGGAAACGCGGCCGCCAAACGTCGAAGGCAAGGGCGAAATTCGCCAGCGCGAACTGGTCAAGAACGCGCTGCGCATGCGTCCCGAACGTATCATCCTCGGCGAGTGTCGCGGCGAAGAGGCCTTCGACATGCTTCAGGCGATGAATACCGGCCATGAAGGTTCGATGGCCACCATCCATGCCAATAATCCGCGCGAGGCGATTTCGCGTCTCGAACAGCTGATCGGCATGGCCGGCCTGCCGATGACCATTCCCTCGATCCGCGGCCAGATTGCCGCGGCGGTTCGCATGATTGTGCAATTGCAGCGCCTGTCCGACGGCAGGCGCCGTGTCACCTCCATCGCCGAGCTAACCGGCATGGAAGGCGACATCGTGCAAATGCAGGAAATCTACAAATTCGTCCGTACCGGAACCGCCGACGATGGCGCCGTCATCGGCCATTTCCAGGCGACCGGCGTGCGCCCTCGCTTCCTCGCCGACCTCACCGCGCGCGGCATCCGCATCCCCGGAACCTATTTCGATCCGAGCCAGCCGCTGTCATAGGGGACGAGGATGCTGGCCTGGCTCGACTTTGACACCGAATATCTGTTCTACGGCTTCATTGGCGTGTCCGCCTTCCTGCTGTTCGAGGCGGTGTATCTCCTGTTTTTTCAGGGCGGGTCATACCGCAGGAGCATCAACCGCCGTATCGAATTGTTGAAGGATCAGCCTGATCGCGAAGGTGTGCTGGTCAAGCTTCGGCGCGAGCGCGGGCTGACTTCGGGCGGCGATTATCGGCTGCCGGTCGAGGCTATCAACCGGCTCATTCTCCAATCGGGCCTGTCGCTCGGCGTCGGAAAGCTTGCGCTCTACACGGCCGTGATCGCGACGATAATGACGGCTCTTGTGTCCTGGCGCTTTGGCAATCTGCTCTATTGCGCCGGGGCGTTCATTTTCTTTCTGACGCTCGGGCCGCTGCTCTGGTTGAAGCTGCTGCGCGGCCGCCGCCAGAAGAAGTTCGGTGCGCAATTTCCCGATGCTCTGGATATCATCGTGCGGAGCCTGCGCGCCGGCCATCCGGTGCCGGTCGCGATCACCATGGTCGGCCGCGAATTGTCGGATCCGTGCGGCACCGAATTTGGCATCGTCGCGGACGAGGTGACTTACGGCTCGGATCTCGAAGGTGCCATGCGCAATCTCTATTTTCGCGTCGGCCAGGACGACCTGCCATTATTCGTCACCGCAGTCGCGATCCAGGGCTCGACCGGCGGCAATCTCGGCGAAATCCTGGAAAACCTGTCGGGCGTGATCCGGCTGCGCTTCAAGATGCGCCGCAAGGTGCGTGCGCTCGCCGCCGAAGGCCGCGCCTCGGCGATCATCCTTGCGTCGCTGCCGATCGCCATATTCGGAATCATCAATCTGGTGGCGCCCGATTTCTACTCCAGCGTCTGGCATCACAACATGACCAAGATGGCACTCACGATGGCCGGCGGCTGGATGAGTGTAGGCATCTTCATCATGTACCGCATGGTCAATTTCAAGATTTGAGCATGGATACGGATTTCTTGATCTTTGGAGATTCGGCGTCGACCATGTTGACGCTGATGATCTTTTTAGCGACAGCGGTGCTGACTTTCGCGATCATGGCGACAGTGCGGGTGCATGGCGCGGTCAAGCGCCGCACTGCAGGCATCAATGCGAAGCTTGATGCGCATGCCGACTTTTCCGCGCCCGGACTGGCCGGCAAGCGCTTCAAGACCGCCGACAAGATCATCGATTATGCTCAAAAACACTACGAGTCGGCCGACGCCAAGAACATGAAGGTGCTGCGCAAGCGGCTGATGCTTGCCGGCATCTATAACCCGCGCGGGGTCGCGTTCTTCTTCCTTGCGCGTACCGCTCTTGCGCTCGGGCTCGCGTTCGCGGCAATGCTGTTCGCGCCCGTCCAAAGCGGATCGACTTACTGGATGATTGTCGGTGCCGCCGGAATGTTCGGTTATGTCGCGCCCAGTATCTATCTCGATCGTAGGATTTCGCGCCGGCGCGACGAGCACCGGTCCGGTTTTCCGGACTTTATGGATCTGCTCGTTGTGTGCGCGGATGCCGGCCTCAGCATGGAGGCATCGCTCGATCGCGTAGGGCGCGAGCTTGCCGATTCATATCCGTCGCTCTCCGCCAATATTCATATGGCCAACCTGGAGATACGCGCCGGCAGCACCATGACCGAAGCTCTGGAACATCTGGCCGAACGGCTGGGGCTGGAGGAAGCGCGCTCGTTCTCGACCTTAATCCAGCAATCCGACGAGCTTGGTTCGAGCATCACCGAAGCTTTACGCGTCTATTCCGACGACATGCGCCACAAGCGGCTCTCGCGCGCCGAGGAGAAGGCCTACAGCCTGCCAGCCAAGCTCTCGCTGCCGATGATGATCTGCATCTTCCCAGTGCTATTCGTAGTCATTCTCCTTCCGGTTGCAGTCCGCCTGGCAACCGGCGGGTTCCATTAGGTGCTAAGTTACCTCTCCGTTAAGATAGGTATCCTGCGGCCAAACAATCTTAACCACCCTCGATTACCGTGGTTCAAACCGGCGCGTATCAGGCCGGATCGCGTGCGAGTGGAAGATGCGTTGGGGGTTGGTTCGAAGTCTGGTGTTTTCCGCCGCTTGCGTGCTTTGGCTCGGCGGATGCGAGACCACCAGCGAGACTACCGGTTCGGTCGCCGGGCTGAGGGATGACACCCCAAGTTCCACCGGCCTGTCGGGCGAAGACCCCAAGGGCGACCTTGAAATGGGCAAGCGGCATTATCGCGAGAACAGCTTCGGTCTCGCGGAGCAGCATTTCCGCCGCGCGGTGGAAAAAGGCCCGAAAGATGTGGAGGCCTGGGTTGGGCTCGCCGCGAGCTACGACAAGCTGAAGCGGTTCGATCTGGCCGACCGCGCCTATGCGCAGGCCATCCGTCTGGTCGGGCCGACAGCCGAAATCCTGAACAATCAGGGGTATTCGTATCTCCTTCGCGGAGATCGTCGCCGCGCCCGCGTCATCCTTCTTCAGGCGCAGGCGAAGGACCCGGGCAACCCCTATATTCAGAACAATCTGACCATGCTGGACGAAAGCCTGCGCGAGGGCGCTGCAGTTCGCTAATCCATCGCATAATGACCAATCGGTAATCACAACGGGCCTTTCGCTGCGCAACGGCCGTGCTTTACAAGGCTCGCGGGTGCAACCACATTCGCATCGGGCTTTCTGAGCGGAAATCATGCTGCAATTGCTCAAAGACTTTTTGAATGAGGTCGGCGTCGGAGAAAAGCCGGCCGACCGTTTTGACAGGAACGATGACCGGCTTGCCGCCGCTGCGCTGCTGATTCACGTGATGACGGTCGACGGCAAGGAAACTGCTGATGAGCGCGACAAGCTGCATGATCTGCTCAAGCGGCAATTCAGTCTCGACGACGACGCCACGGCCGAACTGATCGAAGCTGCGGCCGCCGCCGATCGCGAATCCGTCGATCTCTATCGCTTCACGAGCCAGCTCGTTCGATCACTCGATGAAGATGGCCGTCGTCGCATCGTCAAGATGATGTGGGAGATGGTCTATGCCGATGGCAGCCTGAACGAGTTCGAGGACAATATCGTGTGGCGCGCCTCCGACCTGCTCGGAATTTCCACGCGCGATCGCGTCGAATTGCGGCGTGAGGCTGTGGCCGAATCCGGCAAAGCGCCGAACGATGCATGATGCTCGGCCCTTGGCTGCTTCGGGCGCGCCATGACTGAGATACGTCCCGTAACCATCGTGACTGGCGCCTCCTCAGGTATCGGAGCGGAACTCGCACGTGTATTCGCACGCAACGGGCATGAACTGGTGCTGGTGGCGCGCAGCGCGAACCGGCTCACCGCGTTAGCCGACGAGATCGTTGGTCACGGTCATGCGCGCCCGCTCGTGCTGGCGATGGATCTTGGACATTCCGACGCCGGCGACCGGATCGATGAAGCCCTTGCCGCGAACGATCTCGAACCTCAATTCGTGATCAATAATGCCGGCTTCGGGCTGGTCGGCGCGGTCGAATCGCGCGACCGGTCCGAGCAGCTTGCCATGATCGACCTGAATATCCGCACGCTCACCGACTTCTCGGTGCGCTGGGTCGAACCGATGACGCGCCATCGCGGCGGCTTGCTGAATGTGGCATCGGTTGCGGGCTTTTTGCCGGGCCCGGGCTCCGCGGTCTATTATGCGAGCAAAGCCTTTGTCGTGTCGTTCACGGAGGCATTGCACCAGGAATGGAAGAGCCGCGGATTGCGGATCACCGCCTTGTGTCCCGGCCCGGTTCCGACCGGCTTCCAGGCGCGCGCCGGCGTGGTGAATAGCGAGAGCCCTCCGCTCCTGGAAGTCTCGGCCGCTCGTGTCGCGGAGGAAGGCTATCGCGGGTTGATGGCAGGACGGCGGCTGGTCGTTCCCGGCGCTTTCAACAGGCTTATCGTCAGCCTGTCGGGGATCATGCCGCGCAAGTTTCTGCTCGCCGGGGTCGAGCGCCATCAGCGCGGACGGTTGAAATAGACGATTTGCATGGCCGCCTTACCGCTTCGACGCTTGTAAATTGGTGAATACGAGCTAGTTTTTGAACGGAGCGCGGAGGTTTCGCAACAAATTGTCATTATGACGCTGCCTGTCCTCATCGTCCTGCATCAGGAAAATTCGACGCCCGGACGCGTCGGCCAACAGCTCCGCAAGCGCGGAGTGCCGCTCGATATTCGCCGTCCTGCGGTTGGTGACCCGCTGCCTACGACGATGGCGGAGCATGCCGGTGCCGTGGTGTTCGGCGGGCCCCAGAGCGCCAATGACGACATCGACTTCATCAAACGCGAGATCGACTGGCTTGCGGTTCCGCTGAAGGAAAACAAGCCGTATCTCGGTATCTGCCTCGGCGGGCAGATGCTGGCGCGCCATCTCGGCGGACGGGTGGATTTCCACGGCGAGGGCCAGGTCGAGGTCGGCTATTATCCGATCCGCCCGACCGAACATGGCCGCGCGATCTGCGACGTGTGGCCGGATCATGTCTATCAATGGCATCGCGAGGGCTTCGATCTGCCGTCAGGCGCGACCCTACTTGCGGAAGGTGACACCTTCCCGGTGCAGGCCTTCCGGCAAGGCGACAATGCCTATGCGATCCAGTTTCATCCGGAGGTGACGCACGCGATGATGTGCCGCTGGACCATTCGCGGACAACACCGGATGGAATTGCCCGGCGCCAAGCAACGCGTCGCGCATTTCGAGGATCGGTTTGTGTTTGATTATTCGATGCAGAACTGGCTGTCGCATTTCATCGATCGCTGGCTGCCGAAGCAGCCTCATACGCAAAAGGCTGCTCTCACCGCCTGACTGCGAAAGTCTCGATCTCCACCCGAGCTCCGAGTGCAAGCCCGTTGGCGCCGAAGGCGCTGCGTGCCGGCGCCGCGTCCGGAAAGAATTC
>CAVPRD010000017.1:0-117964 GCA_963707705.1 uncultured Pseudomonadota bacterium
ATTGGCCGTGGGTCTGGCAGACGGTGCCGGAGCGCCCGAGGTCCCTCGCAACGCCGTCGGCCGACAAACAGGACCGTTAAGGTTCTTCAACCAGCCGCATCATCACATCGCCCGAGATTCGCACGTGATCCTGCATCTCGGCACGAGCGCGGCCCTCGTCGCCCGCGAGGATCGCATCCACAATGCGCCGATGACCCGCGGCGGCGGTCTTCAGCTCTCGATCGTTCAGCAGCATGCTGAGCTGCAATTGGTAAATCGGCACGGTGAGCTCGGACGCGACCTCCACAAGCCGCGGATTATTGGCCAGTGCCAGAATGGCCTGATGGAACGCTGCGTTGGTCGCCCGGTAACCGACGACATCTCCGGTCGCGGCGGCTTTGTCCGCCTTCTTGAACGCGCCTGTCAGCAACTTCCGCGGCTTCACTCCACGGAGATTGCGCGCGGCGAGTACCGCGGCCTGCCCTTCGAGCGCCTCGCGCAATTCGAATATCTGCCGGACATCGTCACGCGACAACGGCCTGATCTGCGCACCGCGATTGGGGAGAAGTTCGATCAGTCCAGCGCCATCGAGCAGGCTGAGCGCTTCGCGGACGACGCCGAGGCTCACCTGCAGATCTGCCGCCAACTCCGAGGCAACAAGCCGCTGCGCCGCCGCGAACTTTCCGGTTCTGATCCCATTCTTGATATAATCCGCGACCGTGTTGACGGCTAGTCCGGGAGCCGAGCGGGCGAGAGGAGCCATGGGTCAGCGCGTGCGTTGATGCTTGTCACTTATACGGACGAGTCGGCGCCGATACAATCTGCGGCGGAAACGCATACAGCTTTACGCCGCCGGTGCCGGCTGCTTGAGCGTGATCGAAAAATACTTCTTCAGGATGTGCTCGATCAGCTCGTAGGCAATGCCAGCCCTGACGACCGTATAATCGCGAAAGTCGATAATCGTGGATGACTTGCCGTACGCATTCCAAAGCACAGGCCCATAATCGATTTCGATATCGGCCAGAGCTCGGATTTCGGGCTCGATGTCTTCCAGACGGAACCGTGTGCCCTTGGTGGACACATTGGCCGACGATCCAAACATCGCGATATTGTGCTTGAGACTCAGATGAGCGACGCCGTCCGCGAGCTCGCCACCGTTGATGAGTGTCATCACGGTGCCGTCGCGCCGGCTCTGCGCGAGAATTTCCTCGTGGACCCCTCCGAACAACGGATGGTCAAGCCGCACCGGCGCAATGACGCCGAGCGGCAGGCGGAAAAATTGTGTGATGCTGTCGATCACGCGGCGCTGCTCTTCGCCCACAACCTGCACCGCCTCGAACACCTCCAGGCTGCCGCAGAGCGCGGTCACCTTGGAGGGCGCACGTCGCTTGTGGTTGAAGATGCCCATCACCGAATTGCGGCTCGCGCCCAGAAGCGCATACCCTGTGGTCACAGGCATGATCGCGGTACCGCCCTTGGCGACGACGTCGAAAATCCGCCGGGCGTCTCCATCGTAATCGATCAGTGCGGGCGCCCCCGGCTCGGGCTTCAACATGAGCACAATTCCAGAATTCACGCGTATGCAGCCATAAGACATCTTATGAAGATTTGGCCTCCAAAGGTCAACCGTCGATCTCCGTCAAGCTCCAGGTGACGACTTGAAGCAAAACGCTTTCGAGCTCCGGCCTCGAGATCGCTGACGCATCGCGGGATTCTAAATGACTTTCGAGAGCGACGATGCTGCGTTTCTGCTTTTGCTCTTCGTTTCCGAGCAGGCTTCGTTGCGGCGCCTGGCCTCGACGCTATTGGTCATGCGGTCCGCAATCGCTGTCTGATGGCTTACGTCCGCCCAACTTCGCGCACAATCTCGCGTTGCAACATCGGATGCCTAGAGATATTTAAGTGCAAGCCGGAAATGAGTTTGACGACGTCGAACAAATGCCGCCGTCATGCCCATAAAGGCCCGGAAATGTTTCTGCACGAATTTGGAATTTGCGAGAGCGGCTCGCTGAAATCCTAGAGAAAGACAAATCTGAGTGGTTCCGCGGACGAACTTGGTGGCCTTCATGTATCCGTTAACGACATTGGTTCGTTTTGCTGCTCTCGGTTTAGCGCTTGTGATCGCCGCCTGTGCGACACAGGATCCTTCACCGCCGCCGCGGCTCGAATTTGCCGGAACGCTTGACCTGTCGAAGTCGGGCGTCGGATTTGCCTTGTCGCACCCAAGCGGCCTTACCTGTTCTGGTCAATTCCCAGGGTCACGACTTCCCGAAAAATTCACGGTCCGGTTAAGCTGCAGCGATAACGCCACTAGCGGTACGATGGAAGCCACCAAGGGCGCCGAGGGCATTTACGGAACCGTTGCGCTAGCCGACGGACGAACGGGCGTTGCGAGTTTCACGCTTCCGTCAGCGATGCGTGGCAGGCCGGCCAAGCGGAAAAATGCCCCGCAAAACTAACACTTGCGAACGGCGCTGGCCGCGCGGGAAGGAAAGAACCGGCGAAGCTGGCCTCCCGCGAAAGCCGGCCACGCGAGACTAAGCGTCCACTTAATTTCTAATAAGAAAATTTATCGCGGCGGTGCCACCTTCACGCTTTTGTCGGCGCTGGTGATCGCCTCGAGTTGGCCTCGTCTCAGCAAATAATTAACATGCGCGAGCACCTCGCTGAACGCAAAGCCTAGCTCATGCGGCCCGAACGCGCGATGAAACATGTAGGGGACCAATTCGGCTGCCGATTTCGGCTGATCCCGGCAGGCCTCGATGATCAGGTCACAGCGACGAAGGTGATGGATGACCAACTCGTCGATTCGTGCATGCAATGGCCGAAACGGCATATCGTGACCAGGCAAGACGAGCACGTCGTCCGGAATGGCGGACTTGATCTCCGCCAACGAACGTAGATAGAGACCTAGCACATCGCCATGAGGATCAACTGCAGACACTCCGACATTCGGCGAAATGCGATTGAGGACCTGATCGGCCGCGAAGAACAGTTTTTCGCCCTCGCAATAGAGCATGACCTGCTCCAGCGAATGTCCCGCGCCAGTCAAAACATTAAATTTTCTGCGGCCAATGATCAACTCATCGCCGGCCGACAGCCTATTGAATGTCGCTGGCAATGGCCGGACGATCCGAAGATAAGAATGCCCGTTTGTCACGAGCCGACGCGTTTCTTCTGCATCGAGCCCGTGGTTGCTATAGAATTGCAGGTAATGCTCCGCCTCGAGAGCACCTGGATCAAGACTTAGGTTCCGGTTCATGAGATATTCCGCCTGACTCATCAAGACTGGAACATCGAAACGCTGCGCGATCCATCCAGCCATGCCGGCGTGATCTGGATGGAAATGCGTGACGACGACGCGTGTAACCGGACGCGTGAGCACGTCCTGGAACAGGCGGGTCCAAACCTGTTCGGTCTTTACATCACCCAGTCCGGTGTCGATCAGCACCCAACCGTCATCATCCTCGACGAGGTAGACATTGACGTGGTTCAGCCGGTACGGCAGCGACAGGCGCACCCACAAGATGCCAGGGCACAGCTCGACCGGCACGCCCTCTTCCGGAGGTGCGGCCGGAACCACGTTCGGTTGATTCAAATTGCCTCTCCATGATGCGCGGTGATTGACGACACTGTGCGATGTGTCCCCGGGCTGCGGCGCCAATCACCTCTTTAGGCGTCTTTGACATCGAGTTTCTATCGTCGAAGTTTATATCCGGCCGCCTCCCGGTCCCACATATCGGCGGTGATTCCGGCTTCTCGTAACGCGACTTTTTTTATCTTGCCGTTTTCGGTCAATGGCATCTCTGAAAGAAAACGCAGATATCTGGGCACGGCGAAATAGGCAAGGCGCCCCTCGCAGAAACGTATGACCTCCACCGGGTCGAGAAACTGATCGGGCCTTGCCTGGATGGCGGCGGCTACCTCGTCCTCGCCGAATTCCGAAGGAACAGCGAAAACCGCACAGGCCGCCACGGAAGGATGTTCGGTTAGCACGCGCTCTACTTCCCACGACGAGACGTTTTCTCCGCGACGCCGGATAGCATCCTTCACCCGGTCTATGAAACGATAATGTCCGTCGCGCTCGCGAATGACACGGTCGCCGGTGTGAAACCAGAGATTGCGCCAAGCCTCGACAGTTTTGTCGTGCATGTTGAAATAGCCGGTCGCAAAAGAGAACGGCTCGATCGGGCGCAGGAGGAGTTCGCCCGGCTCACCGTCCGGTACCGGCGTGTCATCGGCGTCTACAATGCAAGCCTCAGCCCCAGGTATCAGATACCCCATGCTTCCCGGATGATCGGATGGTATCGGGCTTGCGAAAACGAAATTCGTTTCGGTCGAGGCATAGCCATCGACCAAGGGAACGCCAAAGCGCTCCAGGAATGCGGCATGGAAACGATCCGGCACCCCTCCGCCCAACGCGACCCGAACATCATGGCTTCGGTCATCCGGCGATTGCGGCCTAGCAAGCAGGATTGCAGCCATCGCACCGAGCAGATATGCGACCGTGGCTTTGTTCGCGCGCAGCGCCCGCCAATAGGCCGAGGCCGAAAACTTTGGCTCAAGCACATAAGTACAGCCGTTCAACATAGCCTGGTAGAAGGCATTGAGAGCATTGGTATGGAAGAGCGGGAGCGTCGTAAGCAGAACGTCTCCCTCTTGAATGCCCAACCCGCGGGCTGAATAAATACCCCACCAGAATAGCTGCGCTTGCGGACAGCATACCCCTTTCGATGGCCCGGTGGTGCCGGAGGTATAAAGGATCGCGACAGTATCTCCTGGCCGCACTTGCGACGCTGGCGCCGCGCTTTTCTCAGCACCAGTATTCAAAGTCTGGCCGCTGGCATCATGGACGCCGTCATCCTCGATATTCCAGACGAGTGACGGGAGAGCCGTGCCCTCCGGCAAGGACTTCAGGATTGGACGATGAACAGCTTCCACCACAAGAAGCTTCGGAAGCGAATTACTTAGAACATGCGCAAGTTGCGCTCCGCGAAAGGCGGAATTTATCGGTACAGCAACGGCTCCAAGCCATGCGCAGCCCAGGTAAATCTGCAAAAATTCTGGACGATTTCCGCAAATGATCGCGACACGATCGCCACCGGCGACACCGGCCTCCGACAGACGCTGGGCCCATTGACCGGCAATGGCGAAGGTTTCGTTATAGGTCCATTGGACATCACCGCATTTGAGAAGAACACGCTCCCGGTATCGATTCGTCTGGCGCTCGAGTATTCTCGACAAAATCCTATCCTGAGGTGGAAACTCCTCGACTATCCTGGAATAGCGGTCAGCCTCGGCAATCATGCCTGCCATTTGCGAAGCCTTGTTCATTTGTCAACTCGTCGCGTTTTGACGCGTAATGTGTCGCCCACTAGTGTCCACCCAGATATGCCGAGATGAGCCGAGGATCGTGGATGAGATTCACGGCATCGCCGGTTTGGACGATCTCTCCCGTCTCCAGCACGTATCCAACATCGGCAGTCTCCAGGGCAGCACGTGCGTTTTGCTCGACAAGCAGCACTGAAACCCCGAGTTTACGAAGTGACGCGATTGTATGAAAAATTTCCTTCACAATGAGCGGCGCCAATCCGAGGCTCGGTTCGTCGAGAACAAGCAGTTTCGGCTTGGCCATCATCGCGCGGCCAAGCGTCAGCATCTGACGCTCGCCTCCTGAGAGCGTGCCGGCAGCCTGGCGCTCGCGCTGCTTCAGCCTGGGAAATCGATCGTAGACCTCTTCAAGTTCGGCTTTCACAGTGGATCGATTATATCGGCTGTAAGCTCCCAATAGCAGGTTGTCCTTGACCGTCATGTCGGAGAAAAGCTCGCGTTTCTCCGGAACCAGGCACAGCCCTCTTTCGATCCGCTCCTCGACCGTGAGGCGGGAAAGATCCTGCCCCATGAATGTCATCTTTCCCGTCGAGCGCAAAAGACCGATAATCGCGAGTAGCAAGGTCGTCTTGCCTGCACCATTGGGGCCGATCACAGTGACGATCTCGCCCTCCTTCACGTTGAGTGAAACGGAGCGCACCGCTTCCACTTTTCCATAGGAGATCGTTACATTTTCAATTGTGAGAAGCGGCATTATGCGGTTCCCCCGAGATAGGCCTCCTGCACACGAGGATTTTCGCGCACCTCTCTTGGTTGACCTTCACAGAGCTTCTCACCGAAATCCATCACCACGATGCGATCAACAACGCCCATCACAAAGTCCATGTCGTGCTCGACCAGCAGAATGGTGAGCTTGTCATCGTCGCGGAGAGACTTGAGCAGTTTGGCAAGCTGTTGCTTCTCCTGACGCCGCAGGCCAGCGGCCGGCTCATCGAGCACCAGAAGGATCGGATCTGCGGCCAAAGCTCTCGCAATTTCGAGAACACGCTGATTGCCGAGTGGCAGATTCCCGGCCAATTCAAATGGCTTTTCCGCAAGACCCACGCGCTCCAGCTGGCGAAGCGCGTCGTACCGAATGGAGGCTTCCTCGTAGCGGTTCAGGCGGAGGAGGCCCCTGAAAAGTCCGGCGTGTGTTCGCGGATAGCTTCCAAGCATCACATTTTCGAGCAGTGTCATACGAGGCCGGAGTTTGACATGCTGGAATGTGCGGGCGACGCCCGACCGGGCGATCGCGAATTGCCGTGCTTTGGTTATATCGGTTCCCGCAAAAGCGATGTTCCCAGCATTTGCATGCAATGCCCCGGTCAGCAGATTGAACATCGTGCTTTTGCCAGCCCCATTCGGACCAATCAGACCAAAGATTTCGCCGGCCTTGACGTCGAAGCTGACCTTGTTCACGGCAATCAATCCGCCGAAGCGGCGCTCGACCTGTTCAACCTTCAACAGGGGCGCACCGCTCTCGGGTTTCTCTCGCACTGGCAGCGGACCGGCTGGCTTTGGACGCTGAGGCTCGGCCCGCGGCACCAATCGCAACAACCACGGAACAACGCCAAGATGAGCGTATTGCAAGAACAATATGAAGAGACATGCGAAAGCGACAATCTCAAGCTGGCCTGCGCTCCTTCCGACAAAATAGTGAAGATAATCCTGAACCGTGTTCTTCAGCAGCGTCACAATCCCGGCGCCGACGACGCCACCCATTGGACTGCCGGCACCGCCGACCATGGCCATCATCAGATACTCGATACCCATCAGCGGTTCGAACGGCGTGGGGCTTACGAAGCGGCTCAAATGCGCATAGAGCCATCCGGACAAAGCTGCGAGAAAGGCTGCGATGACGAAGCACGCAACCTTGATCCCGAAAACATTGACTCCGAGGCTTTCCACCAGCGTGTCTCCGCCTCGAAGACACCGCATCGCGCGCCCAACCCGGGAATCGAGCAAGTTGTATGTAAGTATGAGCGACCCACACACGATCACCCAGATCAGATAATAGATTTGCCAACTCTCGATCAGCGTGATCGATCCAATGGAGATCGGCGGCACCGACGAGATTCCGTTGTGTTTGCCAAGCCACGCGACGTTTCCGAAGAGAAAGCCGATCGCGAGCCCCCACGCGATCGTGCTCAGCGACAGATAATGGCCTTGCAGACGCAGCGTTATGAGACCGAGAATTAGGGCCACGCCGCATGTCAAAACGATGCCAAGAACCAAGCCCGCCCAGGGCGAGCCGCCGTTCAGTGCCGTCATCCACGCAGTGGCATAGGCCGCGACACCAACAAACGCTGCCTGCCCGAAGGATACGATGCCGCCTATGCCTGTCAGAAGCGTCAGGCCAATTGCAACCAGCGCATAAATTCCGATGTAGTTCAGCAGGGTAATGCTGAAGGGGCTAAGCAAATATGGCGCGGCAATAATGCATACAATCGCAAACAAGGCCGCCAGACGTACGTGACGATCACTCATTCCTCGTCATGCTCCTCACTGTGAACGGAGACGATCGATCGCCAAATGAGAATCGGAATTAGAAGTGAGAAGACGATGACATCCTTCAGCGCGCTGTCCTGGAACGATGCAAAGCTTTCCAGCACGCCCACGAGCAGAGAGCCGATTGCAGTGCCCGGGTAGCTGACCATGCCTCCGATAATCGCGCCCACGAAGGCCCTGAGGCCGAGCAGAAAGCCGGAATCGTAAAAGATTGTGTTCACCGGTGCGATCAGGATTCCGGAAACGCCGGCCATAAGCGAACCGACGATATAGGCGATCGTCCCTGAGCGCTCCGGACGAATGCCCATCAGCCGCGCTCCCGTGCGGTTAACCGCGGTCGCGCGCAATGACTTGCCGACCAGCGAAAACTCAAAAAACAGATAAAGCAAACCGCTGAATAATATTGCCGCAATCATGATGAGCAGCGTTTGCCCGGTTACGATTACCTGGCCGACTACGAAAATGGAGTCCGTCATCGGCTGCGTGCGCACACCTTCCGGTCCGAAGAACAGCAGCCCTATCCCTACCAGGGCGAAATGTAACGCCATTGAGACAATAAGAAGCAGCAGGACGGACCCGTTCGCGATCGGTCGATAAACAATCCGGTCGAGCAATGGCGCGATCGGCACGATCAGAAGAAGTGCGAAGATAATTCTGAACACCATATGTGCGCTGTAGAGAGGCTTGGCGAGCCATACAATTCCAACCAGCAGCAGCGGCACAATTAGATAAAATAACAACGCGCGAGGAATTTCGTGCGGCCGTCCAATTCGGACGAGAGTTATGAGCTCGAGGATGGTGGCCAGGCACGCCAGCACGATCACCAGACCGGCAGTGCCCGGCAATTTTTGAACTTCGAGCGCCGCCAAAGTAAGAGCGGTGAAGGCTGCAATGTCACCGAACGGAACGTAGACTACTCGGGTTACGGTGAATATCAGGACAGTGCCGATAGCGATGAGGGCATAAATTGCGCCGGACGCGAGGCCGTCGATGGCCAGGATCAAGGCGATGTCCAGATTCATCAATCAAAACTCCGGCGGTCCGCCCGCA
This sequence comes from uncultured Pseudomonadota bacterium, assembly GCA_963707705.1. Classification (GTDB taxonomy): domain Bacteria; phylum Pseudomonadota; class Alphaproteobacteria; order Rhizobiales; family Xanthobacteraceae; genus Pseudorhodoplanes. The sequence goes on from CAVPRD010000017.1 coordinate 8,908, forward strand.
AGGCAACAGGCAAACGCGCCAACCTCCAAACCGCGCATCGCGAAGCAATTGCAAAGCTCTCCCGACCTGTCGCAAGGCCTGCGCTTTCGTGCGCAGGCCCTGCGAAAGGAACGCGAGCGCTTGGCCCGATGCTTAGGGTTCGTACTTCCAAACGCCGTCAGTCAGCTTGACTACCACCGCCGAACGCTCGTCGATGCCGTAGCTGGAGCCCTTTTTGAAGTTATATACGGCGTGGACGCCGGGCAGTTCTTTCGTCTGAAAGATCGCCTCTTTCAGAGCAACGCGGAACTCCTGCGTACCCGGCTTCGCAACCGCCAGCGCGCGCTGCGCGGCACCGAGGAAGACCAGCCAGGCATCGAAGCTGTAGGCGGAGAATCCGTCCGTCGTTGGCTCGCCGTTCGCTTTCAAATACGCCGCACGAAATGCCATTGCCATCTTCTTGGCGAAGTGATCTTCAGGCAGCTGATCGGCCACAATAATCGGGCCGGTAGTGACCTTGACACCTTCTACTGCTTTTCCGCCGACGCGAATGAAATCGGCGTTGACGAGCGGAGCCAGTCCGTAAATGCCGCCCTTGAAGCCTCGCTTCGTCAACTCGAGCGGAGGAAGTGCAGCCTGCGTCGCCGATGCGCCCAGCAAAACGGCATCCGGATTCGTTGCCATGATTTTCAGGATCTGCGCGGTGACCGAAGTGTCGGTGCGCGTGTAGCGCTCGTTCGTCAGAATCTTGATCTTGCTTTTCGCTTCGGCCGCCTTGGCGCCGTCATAGACAAGATCGCCCCATGCGTCCGAGAAGCCGATGTAACCAATGTTGGTTTTGTTATCGCGCTTCATGCGGTCGGCAATGACGCTCGCCAATAATGCCGCAGATTGCGGAATCGTCACACCCCATTGGTCGCTTTCGCCACCTTCCGACACGGTGACCGGTGAGATTGCGATCATCGGAACCTTCAACTCTTTTGCGATCGCCATCATCGCGATCGTAGACGGAGCGGTCGCTGTCCCGATGAGGATGTCGACCTTGTTCTCTTCGACCAGTTTTCGGGCATTCCGCGTGGAGGCCGACGGATCGGCACCGTCGTCGAGCTCGATCACGGTGATCTTTTCGCCACCGACCTCGCTTTGATATTGCAGCGCAGCTTTGATGCCCTTCGAATAGGGGATACCGATCGACGCACCATTGCCGCTCAATGAAGTCACGAAGCCTACCTTGATCTCCGCATGGGCAAGTGAAGCGGCGAGTAGACCTCCTAAGAATGTGACTGCTGCTGCCAATTTACGCATTTCGTTCCCCTTTCGTGGGTTGCGCTAGAGCACGTCTTGTCGAGACAATCCAAGGTCATTTACAAATATCGCGACTTTCTTCTTCGCAGATCTTGTACGTCTGCTTCTCGCGAAGGTATGGCGGCGGGTGTTCGGCTGCTCAGTTTGAAGGCGCCGCAACCTATGTCGCGAACTGCTCCGGAAACAATCAGGTCACCATCAAGCAGCGTGCTATGTGATTGAAGCAGTGACTCCGGACGAGGCGCCACCTCCGTCGAGGGATTAGATCGCCATGGGCCAAGGCCATAGCGGAAGCATTTGCGATCCGCGCTTCTTGCATGATCAAAACTTCGAACCAGCCGCTGAAGACGCCGGCCCTTCTTACCGTTTGCCGGGCCCCTCAAAGAGCCGGCGGCGCTCAGAAACTCGCGGGTACTTCCGTATTTGAGGCGCATCACCGAACGACTGCGTTGGTACATACCATTGACGATGAAAGTGCTTCATGTTTGAAGTGTCAAGGCAATATTTTACAAGTAAGATTATCCTGGAGCCCGGGAAGGATGAAGGCTGCTGTTCGCCCGGCTTTGGGGAATCACCCTCGACTTTCAAGCGGCTGCGCTCGATGTTATCGAGGGTGTCGCGGACGTCCGTCGAGCTTAGCGTCGCCCAATGACGAAATTCAAGTCCCGTAGAGCGCCTTATGATGGCGTCGTCATTGCCGCGCCCGTCACGATTCCCTATGTGCGCTACTCGTCTGAGAGCGCGCACTGGTGGATTGCCCGCGCTTTAAGAGCGCTGGTCGATACCTCAGGCATTCGCGCGCGCGACTTCGACGGGTTCTGTCTCTCGAGTTTTACGGTCGGGCCAGACACAGCCATAGGCCTGACCCAACACTTCGGTCTTAGTGTGCGCTGGCTGGATCACATTCCTCTAGGGGGAGCCAGCGCTATAGCCGCTCTACGGCGCGCATCGCGCGCTGTACAGGCACGCGATTGTGACGTGGTTGCCTGCGTCGGAGGCGACACCAATTATGTCGACTCGTTTCGACGGACCCTCGAAAACTTCTCTCGCTTCTCTCAGGATGCCGTTTATCCCTATGGCGCCGGCGGCGCCAATGCCAGCTTCGCGCTAATCGCCCGGCATTACATGGACAGGTTCGGAGTGAAGCGCGAAGACCTGGGACGTATTGCCGTTTCTCAGCGCGACAACGCGCTGCGCAATCCCAATGCTCTCATGAAGGCTCCCTTGACCCTGGAGCAGTATATGTCGGCGCGCCCAATCGCTGATCCGATCCACCTTTATGATTGCGTAATGCCTTGCGCCGGCGCTGAGGCCTTTCTTGTGATGCGTGAGGAGACCGCAGCTGCCGCTGGCCTGCGCGGTGCCAGAATTCTTGCGTCCATAGAACGACACAATGCCCGCATTGACGACGTCGTGCAGAACCATGGCGGCTGGGTTGCGGACATCGATGATCTCTACGCGATGGCGGGAGTGCGACCCGACCAAATGGACTTCGTTCAAACCTATGACGATTATCCAGTCATCGTAATGATGCAGCTCGAGGATCTTGGGTTTTGCAAGAAGGGCGAAGGTGCGGATTTTGTCAGGCAGCATGATCTAACGATCGATGGCACTTTCCCGCACAACACCTCCGGCGGCCAGCTATCCAGTGGGCAAGCTGGCGCCGCGGGCGCTTATCTCAGCGTTACGGAAGCGGTGCGGCAAGTCTTGGGTGAGGCGCGGACAACACAAGTGAAGAATGCTCGCGTCGGCCTTGCCTCCGGATTCGGAATGATCAATTACGACCGCGGTCTCTCCTCCGCGGCCGTCATTGTTGCAGGGGCGGATTGATGGTCGAACAGCTGCGACGGCCGAAGCGTAAAAATCCGCTGCGGAGGAGCAGGCAGCAGGCACTTCCTTATTCCAACCGGAGTCGTGCCGCACAACTGCATACGCTCGCCGCTGCTGAAGGCCGCTTTGCGCTGCAATGCTGCAGCGAATGTGGTGCGTTTTGCTATCCCGCGCACGACGCTTGCCCACAATGCCTGTCAGCCGATCTGCCCCTCAATGACGCCCCCAATGGCGGCATCCTCGTTTCCAGAACGACAGTTCGGGTTCCAGCGGATATCTATTATCGGGAGCGGGCGCCGTGGCAGATCGGCCTGATCAAGTTGGACTGCGGCCCGATCATGGTCGCACACCTTCATGCCGATTGCAGAGATGGAGAGGTTGTACGCATGTCGCTGCAGCTCGATAAAGCCGGCCAAGCCGCAGCTTTCGCGCATCCCGCCAAGGAAACTGAAAATACGGCAGACGACAGGCAGTGGCGCGAGTTGACCTCCGCGCCCAAGTTCCGGCGCGTGCTGGTAACCAACGGGCGCACTGCGCTTGGACAGGCGGCAGCGGCGGTCCTGAGCGCTGCCGGAGCAACGGTTTATGTGGGGATCGCCGAGCCTTGGAAACCGTTCGATGGCGAAGAGGAGTTGCGGCGCACACATCAAATTGTCCCGCTGGACGTGGCCGACGAACGATCGGTCCACGATTTGGCGGCGGACATAGGTGGAAAGATCGACATATTGGTCAATACAAGCGAACACATACGGCCTGGCGGGCTTTTAGGCCGGCGCGGCGTTGGTCCGGTCAAGGACGAGATCGAGCAGATCTATCTCGGCTTCGTACACTTGGCGCAAGCGTTCGGTCCTGCGATGCGCAGCCGCGGTGCCGACGGCGTTAACAGTGCCGCCGCCTGGGTAAACATCTTCTCCGTTTTTGCTCTCGCAAATTGGTCACCGTTTGGCACCTACAGCGCTGTCGAGGCGGCCTGCCTGTCATTATCACATTGCCTGCGCGGAGAGCTGAGGGCTGGTGGCGTGCGCGTCGTCAATGTCTTCAGCGGTCCTCTCGATACTGAATGGTTTCAGATGGTGCCGCAGCCGAAGGTCGGGCCGAATGTCATCGCGAAAGCTATCGTTTCTGCACTAAACGCCGGAACCGAAGACGTATTCGTCGGCGACGTCGCCGAAGATATCCGTCGCAGGCTTCAGTCAAATCCGAAGGCCGTGGAACGCGAACTGAGCAAGAGAAACGACTGAAAGGGATAAAAGACCATGTCCAGTGTGGACCCGACGGATATGGCTTTGGCGATAGCGAACGGATCGCTGCGTGTCATCGATCTCACATTTACACTGTCGCCGGACTTTCCGGTGATCGTCGTGCCGCCCGAATTCGGTCAAGCTTCGCCGGTGCGCATCCAGCAAATCTCGCGTTACGATGATTCCGGGCCCGGCTGGTACTGGAATAATATCACCCTAAGCGAACACACCGGCACTCACTTCGATGCGCCGATTCACTGGCACAGCGGAAAGGATCTGCCGAACAACGCGGTCGATACACTTCCGGTTGAGCACATGATTGCCCCCGCATGCGTCATCGATTGCTCGCGCGAAGCGGCAACCGACCCCGACTTTCTGCTGACGCGTGCGATCGTGGAAGAATGGGAGCGGTCCCATGGGCAGATCAAAGAAGGATATTGGCTGCTATTTCGCACCGACTGGTCCAAGCGCAACCCGCGAGAATACGCGAATCTCCTGGAGGACGGCCCTCACACTCCAGGTCCGGATCCCGATGTCATGCAGTGGCTGGTCAAGGAGCGGCGGATTCTCGGCTTCGGCACAGAAACGATCGGCACCGATGCCGGACAAGCGAGCCATTTCAACCCACCCTTCCCTGCGCATTATTTTCTGCACGGTGGCGGCCGTTATGGCCTGCAGTGCCTATGCAACCTTGATCAATTGCTCCCTACGGGATCTGTGTTGGTGACAACGCCACTAAAGATTCTTAATGGCTCCGGAAGTCCGTTGCGAGTATTGGCAATTGCGCGGAGCTAGCTGCCTGTCGGGACCGGCAGTGTCCCAGGATTCGATCGGGATGCACCCCACGGATCGTGAGATCGGCCACGATCCCGCGTCACATAGATATTCATCAGGCCACGCTGCCGCGTCCGCACACAGCGCTTTTCCGCGCACGGACTCCCCGGCCCTATTTACATACTTAATCGTTTACTTCTAAACTATATCGCATCGTAGAACAATGCCACTTGGCCACCTGAGGCGAGAGGTCACCCATGATGAAGAGAATTATTGCCGCAACGCTTGGATTATCTGCTCTGCTTTCCACCGCAGTGGCGCAACAGCCCGTGAAAATTGGATTCATAACTACGCTTTCCGGACCGATTGGCTACGTAGGAGCGGACATGCGCGATGCCTTCCAGCTGGCCGTCGATTTGGAAGGCGGTAAATTGGGCGGCGTTCCGGTCCAGTTGATCGTTGAAGATGATGGACTGAAACCCGGTCAGGGCAAGCAGATCGCAGATAAGATGCTCAAATCGGATGGCATCAAGCTGTTCAGCGGCATCATCTTTTCTAATGTGTTGGCAGCTACCGTCCCTGACATTTTGGATGCAGGGGCAATCTATGTGAGCGCGAATGCTGCTCCGTCGACCTTTGCCGGAAAGGAATGTCACAAGAACTATTACGTAGTTTCCTGGCAGAATGACAATTTGCACGAGAGCGCGGGGCAGAACGCGACAAGCCTAGACTACAAGCGCGCATATATTCTTGCTCCCAACTACCAAGCGGGCAAAGACGCTCTTGCTGGTTTTAAGCGTTTCTTCAAGGGGGAGATCATCGGAGAAACCTACACTCGCATCGATCAGACCGACTATGCACCGGAAATGGCGCAAATCCGCGCCGCCAAACCAGACGTCGTGTTTCACTTTCACCCGGGCGGACTCGGCATCGCCTTCGCCAGGCAATATCAACAGGCTGGTCTGTTGGGCACAATTCCCATGGTGGTTCCCTCTCCCTCACTCGACACGACCATTCTGAAGGCCATCGGCGAGGCAGCGATCGGAACAAATTCGTCAACGCACTGGCACGTCGATTTCGACAATCCGGCGAATCAGAAGTTCCTGGCGGCGTGGGTAAAGAAATTCGGACCGGACCGCACTCCGACCTATTACGCGGGGCAGGCCTATGACACGGCGCTGGCGATTGGCGCAGCTCTAAAAGCGACGGGAGGCGAGTTGAGCGACACCGGAAGATTCCGGACCGCTATGCTCAAGGCGGATTTTGAATCCATTCGTGGGCCCTTCAAATTCAACAACAATCAGCACCCAATACAGGACTGGTATGCGACCGCGGTTGAGAAAGCACCGGACGGAAAGCCATTTATAAAGACTGGCGCAAAAATCCTGACCAGTCATGGCGATGCGTACGCGAAAGACTGCAAGCTCTGAACGTTGTCGATTCTGTTAGGCTGAATGGTCGGCGCGGCACCGCGCGATTGGGACTGGCCTGGTCTAATCGCGGAGATCTTGCTGCGCTCGCGGGAGCGCAAATCTCGATACGACGCAGTCGGTCGGTCAATCCTTCAGTCGCGGAGATTCCGGCATGCCGTTACTTGCGCACAGCTTAGATATTCTTCCGCAGGCGCCCGACAATGAACTCCTTCTGCTCACCAAGCATGTCAAACAATATCTTCTTTTCTTTCTGAGAGAAAACTGAAAAAAATTCAGCGATCCAACCTTCAAGCGCCTTTGCTGCGATCTTGAATTGCCGCCGGCCTTTCGGAGTCAGGCGGACGAGAAATGCGCGGCGACTGGTTGGATCCACCATTCGCTCCACAAGCCCATCATTCTCAAGCTCATTTGTTAAACCGGTAATATTCCCGGTCGTCACCATGAGCCTGCTGGATAGCTCGCCCATTCGGATGCTCTGTTCTTTGCCATCGAGTTGGGACATAAGATCAAAGCGCGATAAACTCATACCGAATTCCGTCCGTAGCCGGCGCCGGGCTTCGTTGTTGATCAATTTGTGAATTGTCATCATACGAAGCCAAAGACGCAGATCTTGATGTTCGGTTTCAGCCCCTCGCGTTTCGAAATCCTCAACAACAAAGACCGATGCGGCGCTGGTGCCCTTCATAATGCCCTCGTAGCGCTCGTAGCCCGTCGATAGAATCGAAGCCGGAAGCGCGCTGGATGTCCTAAGGATGAATTCCTTGAGGGCATCGATTGAAGACGAGTTACCACGATCCAGCGATCCGCAGCAATGTTTAGGCGGACGGTGTTAAGCGCCGCTGGTGCCGGGTATGTGAGAGCAGCCGGCCCAACCCGGAAATAATCGTGCCGCACATCGCCAAGCCACGCCGGCCGCCAACCCGTGGGAGGTCAGCAGCCCGAGATTGCTGCCAGCCCTGCTAATCATCAGCGAGACCACCGCGCCGACGAGTTCGATCCAAGACTTGATGCTATCCCGGGCGATCCGCCTTATTTTACCCGCTTCATGCGCGCATATACCGCGCTCTTAACGTATGAGGAATACCCATGCTTAAAACCCTGTTCGCAATCGCTGCGGTTTCTATGCTGCCAAGTTTTGCCAGTGCGCAAACTGCGGCTGCGCCAAAGGATCCTGTGAGACAGGCCAAGCAAGTGGCCTGTCAGAATGAGGCCAAGGCGAAGAAGATTCCAAAGGAACAGGACAAAGCGTTCATGAAAGAATGCAGATCAAGGCCGTAATAATCGAGATCAGCGCATTAGATTATGCGCGCCGCATCCGGGGCGCGGTTTTCCGCCACGGAAGCTGATCCGCGCCCATGACCGCAACGCGAGCGGTGCCGAGGAGCGATTAGCTCCGGATAACTGGGCGGGACATTCGCAGACAATCATGGCGCGTCGCGCCATGTGAAGTCAGCCTAACGGTTCGAACACGACGCAAAGCGGCCATACCCGAGGTCAACGTAGCACTGGCCCCGCAGATATTCGGGGACGCGATAGGGTCGGCCGTCCGGTCCGAAAGATGGATCTGCGAAGCCGCGATAGCGAACCGGACTATAAGCCGGCGCTTCGGAACGGCCATCATAATGGCGCTGGGCCGCCGTGATTTCATTGGAACGGACGGTTGCGGTGTCGGGTTTGGACGCCGCCGCGGAAGTCGCCATCGCTGATGCTGCAACGGCCGCCAAGGCCGAGACAGCGAGAATCCTGCTTTTCGAATTCATTAGCGCGTCCTCCTGTTTCCTCGCCCTTCTCGGGATATAGGTACGGCGCCTATGCGAGACCAGCAGCAGCTTTGCCTGCTTCCGCTTTCAGGTCGTCGAGGCTGTGGACAGCTCAAAGATGTGCGACAGAGGCGCAATTCTTATAGGACCGCGGACCGCATTTCGGCGACGGCGCGCGGCCTGTTTCCGGCGACAGAGCCTAATGCAGCCGTGAGCCTACCCTTCTGGCGCTGCCATGGTCGTGAGCCCACGCGTCATAGGTCTCAAACTTGAGTCCAAGCCTTTCGTAGTTCACCCGCAGATATCCGTCGCTGCCGAGTGAAACAACGTCCGGCCGCACCAGCTGCGCATCCTGCGCCATCACGCCAACGTAAGCCCGCGGATCGCCGTAATACCGAAAGCGGTAGATGCCGAGCCCACTTTCATGGCGATCGATCAGGACCAAGTCGTGTTTCAGGCGCACATCGGAGCGACGTCCACCGCCGCCGCCGCCACCGCCACGAAAGCCACCGCCCCCGCCGCCACCGCGGAAACCACCACCGCCACCGCCACCAAAGCTTCGACCACCGCCACCGCCACCGCCACCGAAGCTGCGGAAGCCGCCGCCACCGCCGCCGCGGAAACTACCACCACCACCGCCGAAACTTCGGAAATTACCGCCACTGTGGAAGCTGCGAAATTCTCCGGCACCGTGATACGCGCGGGACCCTCCGCGGCCCGGGCCCGAGCGGAATTGGGAGTTGTTCACTCCGCCGCGGCCACGACCGCCTCCCTGCACGAACCGATTTGCGTTCCCTTGCCCGACACGCTGGCCTGATCTCGGACCTCTCGCGTCGCGGGCGCGGTTGCCTGCTTGGCCATTGCCAGCACGATCACGACCGGCATTCACCCGATCGCCCGTACGCGCGCGGTCGCCCGGCCGAACCACCTGACGACCGTCGCGGCCCCGGAAATTGAACTGGTCTTTCCCGCCGCGATTGTTTGCGTTCACGCCGCGCCGATGGTCGGGCCGGTGCTCCCAGCGATTGCCGGGCCGGTTCGGATTGTTCGGACGATTGGCGTAGATGTTCCGGTTGCCCCAGTTGCAGCCGCCGCCCCACCAATAGCCGCCACCGGCCCAATAGCCGATGCCGTAGCCGATCCCGAAAGCGATACCCGTCGCGAGCCAGTCCGCCGCGATGAAACCGGGCGCCGCAAAGTAATATGGCGGATAATCCGGATAGAGCCAGTCGCCATATACAACGGCCGGCTCATAATAAGGGACGTAGATCAGGTTGGGATCGACCGGCTCAATGGCGATGTAGTCGCGTCCACTGGACTGACTCACCGACACGCTCTGTTGCTTGGTCGAGTCCAACTTCTTGTTCGCATGCGCCTTCGAACGCAGGCGCTGGATCGCGTCCATGAGGTCGGCCTGCTGCGCGATCACGGCATCACCAAGCTTTTTGGTCCATTGCAGCTGGGTGTTCATCATGTTGAGCACAGTCGGCGTCGCCGTCAGAGAACTCACACTCTGGTCCCATCCCTGCTTCGTCGCCGCGGCCTTGAGCTGCTCACCTTTCAGCTTCGAGTTGGCCGCGAGCCAGCGCTGCGCCTCCACGACCTCCAGCGGATAGGTGGAAGCCATCAGCACCAGCGACAGCAGCGGATCAGGATAAAGCGCGATCGGGGCGACCAGTGCATCGAGTTCCCCCGGCTTGAGCTGATTGTCGGCGGGTGCCGGAGCGGCGGCCGGCGCTACTGCCGGAGCAGCGGGTGCCGGAGCGGCGGAAGCGGGAGGCGGAGCTGCCGGCGCTGCATCCTGAGCCGTCGCCGCAAGGGAAAATAGCAGCAGCATCGCCGTTGTGGCAGCCGGAACCAAGAATTTCATCGGAACCTCAAAAAGGGTGAATCATCGCGATCTAGCACAATGCCGGTTCCCAACATGACTTCAATTTTGTGGCATAGATAGGAATTCCAAGGGCCTGATCGGCCAAAACCTTTTCTCCGTCCAAGCCCTTTGCGCTCACGCTCTTGAGCCAGCCTTGAACAATCGGGTTTGTCTTTTCTTGCAGATCGGCGACGAATTGCGGCGGTACATTGACAACAGACATGTTGCGTCCGGACATGATCTTGTTGGCGCGCGCATCTTCGGCGTTCCAGGCTTGGCCAGCTCGCCGCGATGTGACCTCACCCGAGACTTTCAGGATGGCGTCACGATCCTCCGCGTCAAGTGAATCAAACTTGGCTTGCTTCATCACCAGAGCTTGGCTGGCATTATAAAGACCGCTGGGCACGAGCGTCGCGTGCTTGATGAGCTGGTCCAAGTGGAAGGCTGCAACAGATTCTGCCGGAAAGAAAACGCCGTTGGCATGTGCAAACTACGCAATTTATGTTGCGGCTCGTCGGTCGGAGCCGTGTGTCAGTAAGATTCAATTCGAGATTTGACCGCTTCGATCACGTCGTTCGGGGCCTTAACAAATTCGGAGCGACTGTTCCTTTCACCGTCGCCCGGACGGGTCGTCGCGATTATCCCGATCTTAGTAACGGTGAGATCCTCGTGCACCGGATCGCAGCGGTCTGCTTTCACGCCTTGGACAATCACCATGTCCTCATGTCCTCGAAAGCGCGCAGCCAGGGACCACTCGACTTCGCGAGTGTTCTCCGGATCGATATCGTCCTCGATCACGTGACCAGCTTCAAGAGATTGACTTGGCCCATGGCCAACATCACCGCTCGTTTTCCTTCGCCCAGACGGGGCTGATGCATCGTGATGACGGCATGCAGGCGGCCCATGCCGCCGTCGGTGATCAATACACGGCGGACGGCGGGGATCATTCTCTGCAGAGCCGCGCACAAGGTGGTGCCGATGGCGAGCCCGCCCAGCAGGCAATGCTCGGCGAAAAAGCCAGGCAGAACAGCCTGATAGATCGGCTTCACGCGGTGGGTGACACAGTGGATGGTGACCGCCGAGACCCGGCCCGTAATCCACGTAGAAGCCGTGAAACTCGGACACCGGACCCTCCGGAACAAGATCGTCAGGATCGAGTTCGCCCTCAAGCACGATCTCCGCTTCGGCCGGCACTTCAAGATCGACGGTCCGGCAGCGAGCGAGCCGCAGCGGTTCCCGGAGCAGCGCCGCCGATATTGTCGTATTCGTCGTCGCCAAGGCCAAGATAAAGCTGCGAGCCAAGCAGCACCGCCGGATGATTGCCGATCGCGACCGCGATCTCCAGTTTGCGACCAAGCACCTTCGCCTTCTCGGCGAGAATATAGAGATGATGGTTCTTGGCGATGCCCGCCATCAGCCGGTTGCCGCCCTCAAGCCGCAGCCGCGCAATCGAGACATTGCGTTTGCCGGTCTCCGGATCCTTCGCGACGATCACGCCCGCGGTGATATACGGCGCGGCCTCTCGCTCGAACCAGTGCGGCACCGGCAGCAGCTTGCCGATATCAATGGCCTTGTCGTGCACAACGGCCTGAACCAGCGCGTCGCTCACGATCGCCGGTTTGATCGGCTGCGCCAGCGCCCTCAGACAATGCGCGTCGAGTGCATCGCGCGTCACGCCAAAGGCCCGCGCAAAGCGGTCACGCGACACCAGCAGATTGCCGGCAACCGGCATCGTGCTGCCCGCTACGTTCTCGAACAGAAGCGCGGGACCCCGGTCCTTCAGCGCCAGTACGGCACCGAGTTCGAATTTCGGATCGACCTTGCGGGTTACCCGTGCAGCTCACCGGCCGCCTCCAGCTCAGCGATAATGCCGCGCATGCTCTGATCGGTCATTGCGGCAGCCTGAAATGATTGATCGACGCGCGCTTCGCCTCGTCGAGCGCGTCCTCGTAACCCGCATCGGCGTAACGCATGACACCGGTGGAGGTATCATTCGTCAACGTCAGAGACAGGCGTTCATCGGCGGCATCGCTGCCATCGGCAATCAACGTCACGCCGGCACTGGTCATGTACCCGGAATAGCCGCCGCCGCCGGAATGGATCGCCACGAGATCGGCCTGCGAGGCGCAATTCACCATCGCGTTCAGCAGCGGCCAGTCGGCGATGGCGTCGGAGCCATCCCGCATATTTTCGGTCATGATGTTGGGATGTGCCATCGCGCCGGCATCGAGATGATCGCGCGTGAAGGCAATCGGCGCCGACAATTCGCCATCGCGCACCATGCGGTTGACCTCGAGGCCGAGCTCGGTGCGCTCGCCATGCCCGAGCCAGGCGATCCGCGCCGGCAAGCCCTCGAACGGCACATGCTTGCGGGCAAGCTGCACCCAGTTCGAGACGATCTGGTTGTGACCGAACTTGCGCAGCAGCAGGTCGTCGATCTTGCGGATATCCTCGGGGTCGTTCGACAGCGCGATCCAGCGGAACGGACCGATGGCGCGCGCGAATAGCGGCCGCAGAAATGCCTCGGTGAAAATTGGAATGTCGAAAGAATTGGTGACGCCGCCGTTCTTTGCATGAGTTCGGATGAGGTTGCCGTTGTCGAACACCACGGCGCCCTTCTTCTGGAATGCCAGCATCGCCTCGACATGGCGGACGATCGAACGAGTCGATTCCTCCATCAGGATCTTTGGGTCTCCCTTGCGCATCTGGCGTACTTCGTCGAGCGAACGACCGGACGGAATATAGCCATAGACAAGGTCGTGCGCGGAGGTCTGGTCGGTGACCACATCGGGCACGATGCCGCGCCGTGCGATCTCCGGATAGATGTCCGCGGCGTTACCGACGAGGCCGACCGAGAGCGGCTTCTTCTCTGCTTGCGCCTTGCGGATCATTGCAATGGCGTCGTCGAGCGAATGCGTCTTGGTGTCGAGGAAGCCGATCGCCATGCGCTTGTCGATCCGTGCTTCGTCGACCTCGACGCATAGGATGGCCGCTTTCGCCATTGTGCCGGCGAGGGGCTGCGCGCCGCCCATGCCGCCGAGGCCCGCGGTGAGCACGAAGCGGCCGGCGAGGTCGCCGCCGAAATGCCGCGCAGCGATGCGCATGAAGATTTCGTAGGTACCCTGAATGACGCCCTGCGAGCCGATATATTGCCAGTCGCCAGCGGTGAGGCCACCCCAGCAGATCAGGTTCTTTTCCGCGAGCTCATAGAATTTCTCGGCCTTGGCCCATTGGCCAACGATGTTGCAATTTGCCATGATCACGATCGGAGCCTTGGCATGTGTGCGCAGCACGCCAATCGGCTTGCCCGATTGCACCAGCAGCGTCTGGCCGGTCTCCAGGGTCTTCAAGGTCTCGACGATCTTGTCGTGCGATGGCCAGTCGCGCGCCGCACGTCCGAGCGCTGCGTAAACCACGAGGTTGTCCGGGTCTTCGCCGACCGACAGCACATTTTCCAGAAGCCGCAACAGGCCTTCCTGGCGCCAGCCGCGGCAGCGCAAGGCATTGCCGGAAGTCACGGGAAAGGTGCGTTTCATCAGCTTGCGTCCTCAGCTCAGCGCATATTTGGTCAGGTTGATGCCGAGCGCTTTCTCGACAACCGGATAGACGGATGGATCGGTGACGCTGGACGAGAGCGGAATGTGTCTTCTTGGCGATCCGCAGGACGGAGAGCTCATCGCCTTCACGCAATTCGCCGACGCTGACCGGAACCCCGTCCGGATTGAGCGTCGTGATGACATCTGGAAATCCGGCGAGCCGCGCACCCTGCCCGTCGTCTACGGCCATGTATTCATTCATGACATGCAGCACGACCGATTTTGCGCCGGTCCCCGATCGTCACAGTGCCGATATCAAAGGCTTCCTTTGTATATTGCACGGCCTTCCTGGTGACCTTGCCGCCGCCGATAATCTCGCCCTTGGTCTCCTTGCAGATGGCGTCGATCACGGCCTTGCCGCCTTTCGCCTCTGCATTGAGGATCGCTTCACCGAGCGCCAGCGCGATCGAGATGCCGCCAAGCGCAGCGTGCTTGCGGACATACGACGCACGCACCGGATTGCGGCAGGAGGCGATAAAGCCTCCTGACATGTCGGACGCCGTGCGCAGAACCGGCGAAATCTTCCCGGTCGCGCCGCGGATTACCATTTCGATGTAGGAATTCTGGCTGCGATTGCCGCCGACCGCGGACTGGATCATCGGCTCCGGCGAGTTGGCAAGACCGATCGAACCCATGTCGCCGGTCGGATGCGCACGGATGTCGCCGACTGCATCGATCACCTTGGTGCCGAGAATGGCGGACGGCAGCCAGGCATTCATGGTGGACGACTTGCCATTCTGGCCGATGATGAGACCGTAAATCGGTTCACCCAGTTCCTTCTGCACAAGCTGCACGGCCTTCACATAATCGACGCCGCGCATTTCCCATTCGGTCGTCGAAGCCGGCGCACCGATCGCAGCGGCGGTCGCGATCCAGGCCTCGTCGGGCACTTCATCCATGCTGACGAGCTCGGGCTTGCCGGCATTCACAGCCGCGGTGCCCAGCATGCGGCCGTGATCGGCCCAGCCGCCGCCACCGGCTGCAAATACCGACCCGCCTTTCACTGCGAACTCGATGTCGCGCGGCCCGAGAATACGTCGCATCGGAATGCACTCCGGATTAATGATTTTGCCCGTCCATCAGGCGAACGGCCTCGTACAGCGTCGCGGCACCCGCGGCGAGTTGATGCTTCTCGGTCCATTCCTCCGGGGCGTGGCTTTTGCCGTCGCGGCAGGGGATGAACAGCATCGCGCTCGGCGCAATGCGGGCGACAAATGCGGCGTCGTGCCCGGCGCCGGATGCGAGCGGCATGGTGGAGTAGCTCAATGCCTCCGCGCCGCGTTTCAGCAAATCGAGCAAGTGTGGGTCGCAAATGGTCGGTTTGGTGCTGGACAGCGTGTTGAATTGCGAACGCTTTACGCCGAAGCTTGTGGCCGCTGCCTTGCTCTCGGCATCCAGTGCGGCGAGGAATTCGCCGATCATAGCGGGATCCTCGGCGCGGATGTCGAGGACCATGCGCGCGCGGCCCGGAACGACATTGGCCGCATTCGGGTGGATTTCGAGAATGCCCGTGGTGGCGACGAAATGACCCTGCTTGCGCGCTGCGAAAGCCCGCGCGCGCTCGAAAACGAACAGCATCAATTGCGCCGCGGCCAGGCTTGCGTCGCTGCGATATTCCATCAGCGTCGTGCCGGCGTGGTCTGCCGCGCCGTCGAAGACGACTTCAACTCGGGTGATGCCAACGATCGCGGTGACGAGGCCGAGGTCGATCTTGTTGTTCTGAAGGACCACGCCCTGCTCGATATGCAATTCGAGATAGCCGGCAATGTCGCTGCGGCGAGCGCGATCGAGATGCGCCACGTCTGCGCCGACGCGCGTCATGGCATCGGACAGCTTTTCGCCGGCCGGATTTGTATAGGTCAGCATCTTGTCTTCCAGTACGCCGGCCATGCCACGGCTGCCGACGCAGGACACGCCATATTCGCTCGGTTCCTCCGCGAGAAAATCGACCACCTCGATGGCGTGGCGGGGGCGATATCCTGCCGCCTTCATCGCCCGCACGACTTCCAGCGCAGCCAGCACACCGGCCGGACCGTCGAAGCGGCCACCGGACGGCACGGTGTCGGAATGCGAACCCAGCATGATGGTCGGCGCATCGTGCTCCGCGCCGTCCAGCCGCCCGATCAGATTGGCCGCGGTATCGAGACGCACGGCGAGCCCGGCTTGTTCGAAGCGTGCTTTGAGCCAGTCCCGGCCTTTGAGAAACAGCGGCGAAAACGATCGGCGCGTATAAGGCTTTTGCGGATCGGTGATGGCGGCAAGCGCCATCAGATCGTTCCACAGACGCTCGCTATCGATCGGCGGCTTTGGCATCAGCTCGCTTTTTGCTGCATGTGGGCGACCGGGAATGGCGGCCGCACGAAGGCGCCGCTCCCGGGCTCGGCCAGGACATGCTTGCCGTCATAGATCATCTTTCCGCGCAGGAAAGTCGCAACCGGACGATACGGCAATTCGATATCCGCATAGGGCGACCATTGCACGTAATTATGCCCGCTGGCTGCCGGATCATAACGATGCGGATCGTGTGCCATGACGGTGATGTCAGCGTCGCGGTCGACGTCGAGCGCGCCCTTCCGATGCGTGATACGGAACAACTTTGCCGGATTGGCGGCCAGGAGACGTGCAGCCCAGGTGACCGGCAACTTACGTTCGGTCAGGCCCTTCATCAGCAGCGCGTACAGCACTTCCAGTCCCGGAACGCCGGAAGAGTTCTTCAGCATATCCGGATCGGTCTTGCGGTCCTCCGACCAGCTCACATGATCCGTGGAGACCACCGTGACATTGCCGGCCGCGAGATGACGCCACAGCGCTTCGACTTCGTGGCGCGGGCGTATCGGCGGATTGATCTTGCCCTTGCCGCCGAGGCGCTTGACGTCATTCTCTTCATCGAGAATGAGATAATGAATGCAAGCCTCGATGGTGGTGTCGAAGCCCTGACCGCGATAGGCCTTGCACAGATCGTAGCCGCGGCCCAGCGAACAATGCACGATGTGCGAGGAGCAGCCGGCCTGGGCTCCGATTTCATAAACCTCGGCCATCGCCAGCGTTTCGCTGACCGGCGGGCGTGATAGGGCATGCGCTCGATAATCGCGGATGCCGGATTCCTCCACGGCCTTGATCGCCGCGCGCACCATTTCGTCGTTTTCGTTGTGCACCCCGGCCATCAAACCGTGGGCACCGATTTCCCTGAAACATGCATAGAGCGTCTGCGGCGGGATGCGAGGGAAGCGTTTCGGATCGGTGCAGAAGGTCGAGAACTTGAACGCCGACGCGCCCGCTGCGACCATGTCCGCAATATGCTTTGCGCCGTCATCCGGATCAATGGTCGCGTACAGCGCAAAATCGACGCGCGTCTGGGCGCCGGCCTCTTCGATCTTCCGCTTCACGCGCTCGCCTGAGCAGACCAGAAAGCCCGCATCATAGGGCATGTCGACTATTGTGGTGACGCCGCCGGCCGCCGCGGCGCGCGTGGACCAGAGGAAATCCTCCTGATCCTTCTGCGATTTGGAATGCACCTGCGCATCGATGGCGCCGGGCAGAATATACGCGTTTGCGAAATCGTGGCGCTCGCGCGCCTGTGGCGCCGCGCCTTCACCGACGCGCGCGACGCGGCCGTCGCGGACGGCGACATGACCATTGTCGATGACACGCTCGGCGGTGACGACGCGGCCGGTGACGACGAGATCGAAATCACTCATGTGGCACACCTGGTTTTGGGCACACCCGATTATGAAACTCAATGGGCGCTGACGAACACATCGAACAGGCGGTCGTCGGCTTTCGCTTGCGCGGCCGATCCGGAAAAGGCCAGCGAACCGGAGGTCATGACGCAAACCCGATCGGCGAAATCGAGCGCGCGCGCCGTATTCTGCTCGACCAGAAGGATGGTGACGCCGTCCTTGCGCAGGCTCGCGAGCGCGTCGAAACACAGATCGACCATCTTGGGCATCAGGCCGAGCGACAATTCGTCGATCAGAAGCAGCTTCGGCTCCGCCATCAGCGCGCGACCCATGGCCAGCATTTGCTGTTCGCCGCCCGACAGCGAGCTTGCGATCTGGGTGCGGCGATCCGAGAGCTTCGGAAACAAGGCGTAGACACGCTCGCGATTGACATGATCGCGCGTCATGGAGCGCCGGTAGCCGCCGACGGTGAGATTTTCCTCGATCGACAGATCGGAAAACAGCAGCCGTCCTTCCGGCACCAGCGCGATGCCCAGTTCGACCCGGTTGATCGGCGGCACCTTCGTGATGTCCTCGCCGCGAAACAGGATGCGGCCGCCATGGATCGTGATGTGGCCCATGATCGCCATGATGGTCGAAGTCTTGCCGGCCCCGTTCGGGCCGAGCAGCGCCAGCGTCTCGCGCTCGGCGATTTCGAACGAGACGTCATGCACGGCGCGGACCGGGCCGTATCCGCAGGACAGGCGTTCAAGCCGCAGCATCGTCGCCCGCCTTTCCGATATAGGCTTCGCGCACGGCCTTGTCGGCCATCACGGCTTTCGGTTCGCCGCTCGCGATGATGCGGCCGCCATCGAGCACGAGGAGACGGCGGCAGACACGCAGTACCTCGCCGAGGTTGTGCTCGATCAGGATGGTGGTGATGCCTTCGGCATTCAGTGCGGCCATGGTGTCGGCCTGCGCCGCGGCCTCCTTGTGGTTCAGACCGGCGAGCGGCTCATCCAGAATGATCAGGCGCGGATCAACGGCGAGCGCGCGGGCGACTTCCAGGCGCTTGAGCTGACCGAGTGGCAACGCCGCGACCGGCTTGTTTTCAGTGCCGGCGAGGCCGACGCGAGTGAGAATTTCGCGCGCGCGCTCATCTTCCGGCTTGCGCGCAAGATGGAACAGCGCGCCCAACGGATTGGCGGTGAAGCGGTGTCCGGCCGCGAGCGCGGCATTGTCGAGAACCGTCATCGAACGGAACGGCCGCACGATCTGATGCGTGATTGCCAGGCCGCGCTTCACCCGCGCGGCGGTGGCGAGCCGCGTGACATCCTCCCCGTCGATGAGGACGCGGCCGGTATCGGGCTTGAGCACACCCGCAACGATCTTGAGCAGCGTGGTCTTGCCCGCACCGTTCGGGCCGATCAGGCCGACAAACTCTCCCGCATTGACGGAGAACGACACCTTGGTCAGCGCCTGCACGCCGCCGAAGCGGATCGAAACGTCCTCGACCTGAAGCGTGGGTGCGGCCTGTGTCATGCGGCACGCAGCCTTCGTGTGAACGACGACATGATGCCTGCCAGTCCATCCGGCGCAAAGCGCATCACCAGCATGAGCAGACCGCCATAGATCAGGAGACGATAATCGTTGATGAACCGAAATGCCTCCGGCAGCAGCGTCAGAATGATGGCCGCGGCGACCACGCCCCATGTCGAACCGGTGCCGCCAATCACCACCATCGCCATGATCGTGACTGACAGGATGAAGCCGAAGGAATCCGGCACGATAAACTGCGTAAAATAGGCGTAGAGCCCGCCGGCAATGCCTGCGATCGCAGTGCCGATCGCAAACGCCGCGAGCTTGTAGGTTGAGGCCGGGATCGCGATGGTACGGGCCGCCTGCTCATCATCGGCGACCGCGCGAAAGGCGAAACCCATCCAGCTCCGATTGAGATAAAGGCTGAAGGCGATGGTCGCGGCCGCGAATGCCAGGATCATGATCGCGTTGCCGCCGGGGCCAAAGCCGCTTGGCGGAATTTTGCTCAAGCCCATCTCGGCGCCGAGCCAATGCTGTTTGCGCACAAAGCCGACGAACAGAAAGCTTATCCCGATCGTGGTAACGGCAAGGAAATCCTCACGCAGACGCACCGAGGCAAAGCCGACAATGAAGCCGAGCACACCCGGCGACCACGAAGCCGGCAAGCAGCGCAACCGGCACAGGATAGCCGGCTGTCGCGCAAAGTGCGGCGGCATAAGCACCAGCGCCATAGAATGCGCCGTGACCGAGACTGAACTGCCCGCACAGGCCGCTGATCAAATTCAGGCTGACCGCCAGCATGACGTTGATGCCCAGGATCGACAGCAGGCTGTAAACGTAAAGACTCATGATGCGCGCGCTCCGGTCAGGCCCTGCGGTCGCACCAGCAGCACGATGATGAGGAACAGGAAGGCAAGCGCATCGCGGTCGAGATATTTTCCGACCAGGATCGTTCCGAAAGATTCGACAAGCCCAAGCGCAAAGCTCGCAATCAGCGTTCCGCGTACGCTGCCCAGGCCGCCGAGCACAATGATGGCCAGCGCCTTGTAGCTGACCACGAAGCCCATGGTCGGCTCGACATAGTTATTGAGCAGCGCAATCAGCGCGCCGGCTAGCGCTGCCAGCGCCGAGCCGATCAGAAAATTCAGATAGCGCACCTGGATGGCGTTGACACCGAAGCTGGTCGCCATTTTGGGGTTCGACACCGTCGCACGCCAGGCAATGCCGATGCGGGTCTTGGTGGTAAACAGAATCAATGCGGTGAGGCATACAGCGGTCGCGACGAACATCGCGATCTGCACGATATTGATGGTCAGACCGAAGAGATTATAGATCTGCGTCGGATAGGGGTTGCGCGTGAAGGTCAAGCCCTGCTCGCCGAACACGATACGAAACCCGTCTTCCATGAAGATGAGCAAGCCCATCGAGGCAATCATTGGCACATAAGGCGGGAACGACAGCAGCGGCTGATACAACAGCCGGTAGATCAAGGCACCGAGGATCGCCGACGAGACAATTGCGACCAGCATGCCAAGCGCGATGCTGCCGGTCGCATTTGCCACAACTACCGTAATGAACGCACCGAACGCATAAACCGCGGCATGGGCGATGTGCAGAATGCGCAGCAGGCCATAGACCAGCGTCAAGCCGACCGCCATCAGCGCATACATGCACCCGAAGATCAGACCGTTCAATGTAAGGTCGACGTAATACAAGCGGCGTCCTAACTAGGGCCATGAGGTCATCCCGGCATCGCCCGCGCAGCGGGCGAGAGCCGGAATCCAGAGACGCGTGTTATTCCCTGGATTCCAGATTCGCGCTTCGCGCGCACTGGAATGACAGCGATGGTGGGCCTATTCCGTCGGCGGCGCGAGCAGCTTCAGATCGTCAATCCAGGCGTGATGGATGAACTTGCCGTCTTTTACGACGTTGACGTTCATCGGCATGTTGATCTCGCGGAGCTGATTAAAGCTGACGAGTTCACCGGCAAGATGATTGAAGTTCTTGGTCGCCGCCAGCGCATCGCGCGTCTTGGCCGGATCGATGGCGCCGGCGCGCTTGATGGCATCGGCCATCAGGATGATCGCGGAATAAACGGTGGCTCCGACATTCTCGCCCGGATAGCCGGACCGCTTCTGGAATTCGGCGAGATAGGCCTTGAGCTCGGGATTGTCGCGATCGCGATTGAGGCCGCCAACGATATAGACGCCTTCCACGGCAGGGCCGGCAATCTCGATCAGCTTCTGCGCGTCGAACGCCTGCGAGCCGATGATCGGCGCGGTAATGCCGGCGGCGCGCAGCTGCGTCACCAGCGGTCCTGCGGTGAAGAAATATCCGGTGATGTAGATCGCTTCCGGATTGTCGCGCTTCACGCTCGCCACGATCGAACCGAATTGCCGGTCGCGCAGCGGATAAGAATATTCGCCGATGATCTTGATGCCGAACTTGTCAACCGCAGCTCTTGAAGCCTTCGAGCGTCGCCTGACCGTAGTCGTTGTCCATCGAGATGACGGAGATGTTCTTGTGCTTCAGATTCTCGCCGATGAACTTTGCGCCGGCGCGGCCCTGCGGTTGGCCGAGATGCACAGTACGGAAGGCATAATCACCCGCACGCGTGATGTCCGGATGCACGCCATACGCCGAGATGAAAGGGACCTTGGCAGTCTGAAAAATTGGCGCAGCGGCGCGGCCGGAAGCCGAGTAGCTGCCCGACACCGCGAATTTCACGCCGTCCTGCCCGACCAGCTTGTTGGCGGTGAACACCGCTTCCTCGGTTTTTGCCTGGTCGTCATACATGACCAGTTCGGCCTTCTGGCCAAGGATGCCGCCGGTGGCGTTGATACGCTCGATGGCAAGTTCAGCCGCGACCTTGGCGGAGACACCGTCGGTCGCCGCGGGTCCGGTCAGCGGCGCCTGAAAACCGATCTTCACCTGGGCAGATGCCGGCATGCAGGCAAGCACGAGCGCTAGAGCAGCCGCGCCGATTATTGCGGGCGAACGCGGTGCTGAAATAATGAATGTCATGAACGGGGTCCTTCCTGTTCCGATGCGGCTCGAAGTCGAGCCGATCGTGTCACATAAAGCCGCTACCGTCTCCGGCTCGCCAGTAGCAATGCCGCAAGTGTGCGGCGGGGTTCGAAAGCCCGCCAATACAGATTGTCAATGACGGTCATCAGAAAATCCTATACCCTGCCGGAGTCAGAAGAAACATCCCCGGCATGGACCTCAGGCAGCTTCAATATTTCATGGCGGCTTTTGAACGCCGCGCGATGAGCGCCGCTGCCCGCGTCTGCAAGGTTACGCAGCCGACCCTCAGCGCGCAGATAAAGCGGCTGGAGCTTGAATTCGGCGTGGCGCTGTTTGGTCGCACCACCATCGGGCTTGAGCCGACGCCGTTTGCCGGCGAGCTCTATGGCAAGCTTGCGCCGGTTCTCGACCAGGCGATCGACGGATTGCGATCGATCCGGGGACAGTCGAAGACGAGAACGCTGGACGCCATACCGGCAGAGCTGCCGAGCACCCGGCAACTGCGCTATTTCATCGAAGTATTCGAAGCAGGCGGCATCTCGCGCGCGGCGGGCAAGCTGAACGTGGTTCAGCCCGCGATCAGCATGCAGATCCGCGCGCTGGAGACATATTTAGGTGACACGTTATTCGAGCGCACCAAGCAGGGCGTGCATCCGACCGAGCTGGGCCGCAAGGCTTATGCGATCTACGCGCCGATTCTCGACGCGCTCCGGAGCAGCCAGCGGCGCAAGCTTTCCGGCAAACAACCGCGTCCGATGTTGCGTGTGGGGATTCTGCCGGGCCTCGATGAGGAATCGCTTCTGGTGCGCGCCACCACGGCGACCATTATGGAATGGGCCAAGGTTTGTCCGGAAGCCGAGTTGAAAGTAGTGGAGTCCCATAGCGGCGTGCTGCTCGACTGGTTGTCCGATAACATCATCGACGTCGCCATCGTCGAAGACATGCATGCGCACACATCCTTGCGCGAGACCGTACTCTCCTCCGAGCCGCTGGCGATCCTCACCAGCACGGACTATGCCAAGGCGTATCCGCCCGGTCCGATCAAGTTGAGCGAGATCGGCAATCTCAATCTCGTGCTGCCGTCGAAGCGGCACGGCTTGCGGGCGTTGATGGATCGTGCCTTCGCCCGCGCCGGTCTGCCGCTCGTTCCGAAGCTTGAACTCAACTCGATGGCTTCCGCCATGCGGCTGGTGAAATCCGGCGGCTGGGCCACTGTGATGCCGCCTTCGGCGGTTCAGCGAAGCATCGACAACAAGCTTCTGATCGCGCATCCGATCATCCGGCCGTCGGTGACGCGCGAGCTTCGGGCCGTTCAGTTGCCGCGCCGCCGCAACCAGACATGGGAGGCAACATTCATAAGCCTCCTGCGTGAGCGGCTGAGAGTCGATGAGGCCGGGTAACCTGCACACCCGCTCAAACCGAAGGACATATGTTTCAAAAAAGCAAAAGCTACGTATCTAGCTGACTATTCTCGAATATAGTTGCTCAACCAGGCCGCAGCCTCTTTGGCTTCATGGGCCGGCCAAAGAATTTTGATCACATCCCCGCCGCGGCGAACTTCGAAATAGATGTCGCTCGCGAGCCTGAGATCGCGCACGCTATCCGCTCCCTGCGTATTAGTGCCTGCCAGCCGCGTCCACCATCTGCTTTTGGGGGGCTTTGCGGATGGAGCCGACGGCGCAAATGGCATCGGCGCAACCTGTGAAGACGGAGCCTCTCCTGAGACGACTGCCGGTTCCGCTGCAGCCAACGGAGCATCGGCGGCCTGCGCATCCCGACGGAGAATGGCAGCGAGATTGACACCGAAATCTCCCCACATTCGGTCGGCCTTGGTCTTCATGACGCTGAGACCGAAGCTGCCGAGCCGGCCAAACACTTCGGCATGGGTCTTCGTACGAATCTCCGTTCCGCCTGGCTGCTCGGTCAGAAATATCTCGGTCGTCTGCTTCAGCGAGCTTGCAACGGAAGAATCCTCGCCGGTTCCCTCGCAGCGCAAGTAATGCGGCGGCCGTGTTTCGAGGATCGTGGTCTTGATTTTGAAGTTTGCGGAGATGAACGAAATCTTGACCTTGATTTCGGCGAGATATTCGGTGTCGCTCAGTACCTGTACCGACTGCACGCCGGGAACGCAGCCCGCCATCACCTTCGGATCGAGCAGCATACGCCACACCTGATCAATTGGCGCCGCGACCAACATGTTCTTTTCAATGTCCACGCATCTTCTCCGCGGCGGCCATAATCGATTCAACGATACCTACATATCCGGTGCAGCGGCAAAGATTGCCGTTGAGCCCCCGCCGGATCTCCTCTTCGCTCGGATCAGGCTTCTCGTTGAGCAGCGCGACCGCCATGATCATGAACCCCGGCGTGCAATAGCCGCATTGCAGCCCCCCGTGCTTCATGAAGGCTTCCTGCACCGGATGCAATTCGTTGCCGAAGGCAAGCCCTTCGACCGTCGTGATTTCATGGCCGTCCGCCTGCACTGCGAGCGACAGGCAGGATTTCACCACCTCGCCATCCATCAGCACCGAACAGGCGCCGCACACGCCGGTTTCACAGCCGCGCTTGGTTCCGGTCAGAAACAGATCGTCGCGAAGGTAGTCGGAAAGCATGCGGCGGGCCGCAACCTCCGTCCGGTGGGCCTTGCCGTTGACCACGACCTCGATGGTTTTCTTCTTCATGCGACGTTCTTTTCGGTGCCTTCGGAAAGGCCGAACAATTTCCGGATGGTGCGGCGCGCAACCACGCGCAGCATGGAACGACGGAATTCACCGTCGCCGCGAAGGTCAGAAATCGGCTCGATTTCGGATGCGCCGATGTCGGCGGCCTCGGCAGACACACGCGACGTGATAGATTTTCCTTTCAAATAACCTTCGGCCTTACGCAGGCGCGTCGGCTTCGCGGTCGAAGCGCCCGCCACGAGGTGCACTTCTTCGCAGATGTCGCCGTTTTTCTTGGTCGCGACCGCGAGGTTTACCAGTGGGCGGTGTTCGGCAGCGGTGCGCAAGAAGCGGGCGTGATAGCCGGCGTTGAAAGAGGACGGCGGCACTCGAATTTCGGAGACAAGCTCTTCCGCCGCCAGTGCGGTGACGAAGTAATCGAGGACGAAATCCTCGACCTTGAGAATACGGCTCCCTTTCGCGCTGCGCAGTACGACCTCGGCTCCGAGCGCCATCAAGCAACTGGGCGGGTCGGTTGCGGGATCGGCGTAGCAGAGATTGCCGCCGATCGAACCTTGATTGCGCACTTGGGGGTTGGCAAGCCGTGACGCCATGTCGGCCAGCATCGGAACATGTTTGCGCGCAAGCGCGGAAGCCGCAAGCTCGGAATGTTTCGTCAATGCGCCGATGCGAAGCCCGAGCTTGTCGTCGTAGGTAATGCCGCGCAGCTCACGGATACCTTGAAGCGAAATGACATGCGTCGGCGTAACCATACGCTGTCGCAGCGCCAACATCAGTGCGGTCCCACCCGCCATCATGCGGCAATTGTCGGCGTGGGCGGCAAGCATCTCACTTGCTTCGGAGATCGAAGCCGGTTCCAGATAGTCGAACTCACGCATGGGAAGCGCCCTGCATCTCGCGCAATCCCGCGAGGATTTTCTCCGGCGTGATCGGTAGCGTCTTGATGCGCACGCCGATTGCCTCGTACACCGCGTTCGCGATCGAGGCTGCACCCGGAACCATCGCGGTCTCGCTCGCACCTTTCGCGCCATAGGGGCCGTTAGGCTCGTTCGACTCGACGATCCCGGAATGGACCCACGGAATCGAATCTGCCGTCGGCATCGTGTAATCCGCGAAATTGCCGTTCAACAGCCGGCACTGGTCGTATTGCAGGTGTTCATACAGGGTCCAGCCGATCGCCATGACGGCGGCTCCGCACGTTTGCCCGTGCACGGCAAGCGGATTGAGTGCCTTGCCGCAATCGTCGGATACCCATGTCTCCAGCACTTCGACCTGGCCGGTTTCGGTATCGACCTCGACTTCGGTTGCCTGTGCCGCGAAGGAATAACCCGGCGCGACATTGCCATATTGCTCTGGCGTGGCAAGTGCCTGAAAAGTCGGGGGATCGTAGGTCGCGGTTACCTGCAGGCCCTCGCCTCCTTCGCGGTAGATGTGCAGGCGCGCCAGATCGCCGAACGGGATTTTTCGGTTCGGCGCCGGTGACTTCACGAATACCTCGCCGTTATCCATGTCGAGTTCGGCTTCCGGCACGCCGAGCTTTTCCGATGCGATCGCTAGAAGCTTTCCGCGCACCTCCCGCGCTGCCTTGATCGCAGCATTTCCGGCAAGGATGGTGACGCGCGAAGCTATCGAGCCATGCCCGTAAGGCGACATGTCGGTATCGGTTGGAAGCACGGTCACATGCGATAGAGGGATCGAGAGTTCGTTGGCGCAGCACTGCGCGAGCATCGTATAGGCGCCCTGCCCGATTTCGGATTCGCCGGTGAGCAGAACAACACGCCCGTCGGCGCCCATTCGGGCAATCACCGTCGAGCCGTCCCAGTTGCCCAT
The DNA here is from genome assembly GCA_963707705.1 of uncultured Pseudomonadota bacterium. Classification (GTDB taxonomy): domain Bacteria; phylum Pseudomonadota; class Alphaproteobacteria; order Rhizobiales; family Xanthobacteraceae; genus Pseudorhodoplanes. The sequence goes on from CAVPRD010000017.1 coordinate 35,432, forward strand.
TTCGCGATTGCCGCTGACATGGATGCCGGCTCCAAATCCGATGCCGCGGCGCTTCACGCCCTTGTCCTTGGGGCGGCTTTTCTTCTCGTTCCAGCGAATGCCCTCGCTGACTTGCTCGAGACACTCGCCCAGGCCGCTACTGCCGATCTGAAAGCCGTGGACGCTGGTGTCGCCGCTCTTGATGGCGTTGCGTTTCATCATGTCGAGCGGATCGAGACCAAGTTTCTCCGCCATCACCGCGATGTGCGAATTGAGGGCGAACGATGCCTGCGGGCCGCCGAAGCCGCGCAGCGCGCCGCGCGGCGGCGCGTTGGTGTAGACTAGCTTGCTGTGCAGCCGTACGTCCTTGAGATAGCGGTGCATGTTGTCGCTACGGACGGTCGATACCTGCAGCACATGCCCCGCGAGGCCTTCATAGGCACCACACTCGGCGATGATGTTGACTTCCTTCGCAATGATGATTCCGTCCTTGTCGACACCCATCTTGAGCCGGATGCGCTCGGGCGGGCTCGAACGCGCACCGAGAAAATCCTCAAGTCGATTGTTGAGGAAGCGCACGGGCCGGTCGACGCGGGTGGCGAGCCAGGCGCAGATCAGGCTGTTGCATTCCTCGGCCGTCTTGCCTCCAAACGCGCCACCGACCGTGGCCTGGATCACGCGGACCATCGAGACCGGCATTTCGAGTGCGTCGGCAAGGCGCATACGCGCGAGAAAAGCTGACTGCGTTGAAGTCGAGACATTCACCCGCCCGTCGCTCGTGCGCCAGGCCAGCGTCGCCATCGGCTCGAGATAGCCCGGATATTGCGAGTGGGTTTCATAGGTGTCTTCGTGAACCAGCGCGGCTCGCGCGAAGGCGGCATCGACGTCGCCCCGTACCACATTATATTGGCAGGCCAGATTGCCCGAACCGTCGTGGACTTCGATTGTACCTTTCTGCAAAGCCAGATCCGGATCCAGCACAACCGGCAGTTCCTCGTATTCGACACGGACCAGATCAACGGCGTCCCGGGCGGTCTCCTCGTCTTCCGCAACCACGGCCACCACCTCTTCGCCGATGAAGCGGACCTTGCCGGCTGCAAGAATACGGTGCTGCTTGTGGTGGATGCCGGTCATCCGCGTGGGCGTATCATCGCCCGTCAGAACCGCGTGCACGCCCGGCAGCGCGCGCGCAGCATCGGCATCCACACGGACAATCCTCGCATGTGCGTGCGGGCTGCGCAGCACCTTGGCATGCAGCATTCCCGCCATCTTGAGATCGCCGCTGTATTGGGCCCTGCCCAGCACCTTTTCGAGCGCGTTGATCTGCGTCGTCTCTTTACCGATCGTCGAGTTGGTCATGGCCAGGTTCACGCCGCCTTGGAACTGTCGTTGCCCGCAACCGGACCGAAAAGATGCTTCAGCAATCCGCGCGCAGTATAGGCACAATGCTCTCCGCAAAGCTCGCCGACGCCGGCCGCATCGCCCGCGCGAAACAGCACTGCAAGCCTACGATGCTCCTCCTGCGAACGTGCCAATTCTCCTTCTTGCAGTGCGAGTATGCGGATCAGCGGCGCAACCGTGTCACGCAGCAGATCGATCTGCCGGCTCAGATGCTTGCGGCCAGAGCTCTGATAAAGCCGGGTATGAAACCTGAGATTCAGCTCCGCCCAGAGTTCAAACTTGATCGGCCCATCGAGCGCTGAATCGAGCTCACGGACGATCGTGTCCAGCGCATCGGAATCGGCGAGTGTACGCCGTTCGGTCGCGAGCTTGCCGGCGCGCGATTCCAGCAGCGCCCGCATGTCGAAGATGTCTTCAATCTCATCGGCATCGAGCGACGTGACGAAAAAGCCTCGGCGCGGCTTCAGTTCAACGAGCCCCTCGGTCGCGAGGCGGTTGAGCGCCTCCCTTACAGGCAAACGGCTCACGCCCAATTGCCGGGCAATTTCTTCCTGACGCATCGGCTGACCGGCCTGAAGTTCACCTGAAAAAATCATCGCGCGCAGCTTGGCATGCGTCGCTTGCTGTGCGCTCACGAGATGGTCGCCTACATTGTTCGACATCCTAAAGCCTCGAAATTTGCAGCATTGACGCGGGCACCGATTTCGATAGTCTAAATTGGATACAAAATCCAGATCGTTCGTGCGCTTCGCATTTCGTCGCGTTCGCGCGATGCGATCGGTCATACGTGACTGCTGCCGGTCCAAGAAATCCACAGGGGATTCCGTCATGAGCAAACGAATAGTCTCGTCACGACGCGAAATATTAGCGGCCGGCGCCAGCGTCTTCGCGGCCAGCGCGTTTCCGTTACCGGCTTTCGCGCAAGCAAAACCGGTCAAGGTCGGCGTCATTCTCTACCTTTCCGGCGTGCAGGCTTTCATGGGCCAGCAGACTCGCAAGGGAAATGAATTCGGCGCCAAGATCGTGAGAGAGGCCGGCGGCCCGCCGATGGAATTCATATATGCCGACGCGGAGTTGAAGCCGGAGAACGGCCGCATTGTCGCCGAACGCCTGATCCGCGAAGGCTGTCAGCTTCTGATCGGCACCAACGATTCCGGCAGCACCATCTCGGTCGCGCAGGCAGCGGAAGCGGCAAAGATTCCCTTCCTGATCAACATTGCTTCCGCGCCGCAGATTACCGAACAGGGATTCACCCAGATATTCCGCAATTTTCCGCCCGGGACTGTCCTCGTTGCCAATGCGGTTGCGCGCATCAAGGAACTGGGCGCGGCGACGGGCGTCGAGCCGAAAACCGCAGTTCTCCTGCATGTCAATGACACGTTCGGACAAGGAATTCTCAAAGGCGTCGATCTACTTTGGGAAAAGATGCAGGTGCCCATCAAGATTTTGGATCGCATCGGCTACGATGTGCGTGCACGCGACCTTTCGGTCGAAGTTGGCAAGGCGAAGTCCGCCGGCGCCGACCTGTTGATGCCAATCACGCGCGTTAGCGATGCCATCTTGATCGTTCGCGAAATGGTGAAGCAGAATTGGTCGCCAATGGGCATCATCAGCCCCGGCAGTCCCGGACCTTACGAGAAGGCCTTCACAGATGCGCTTGGCAAATATGGCGACGGTTATATGTCGTGCGTACCCTGGTACGATCCGACCAAGAAGCGTGCACGCGATATAGCGCAACGCTTCGAGAGTGAGACCGGCGACCGGTTCGATCTGAACAGCGCTTTTGCTTTTGAAGCGGTAGAGATCGCGGCTGACGCACTGAAACGTGCAAAGTCGCAGGAAGCGGCTTCAATTCACGCCGCGTTAAAAGAAACCAATATCCAGGACCACATCATCATCGGCGGTCCGATCCAGTTTAACGAGAAGGGACAGAACCCCAATATCGGCGGCGCGATGCTGCAGAATCAGAACGGCAAACCGGTGGTGGTTGGCCCTGCGAGCGCGGCCGAAGCGAAGCCGGTATTCCCACTCATTCCCTTCGACAAACGATGACGGACGCTTCGGCGTCCGCCTATTGGCCGCTGACGTGAACAGCTTCTATCTCAATGTCCTCGTCAGCGGGCTTCTGATCGGCATTGTCTATGCGCTGATCGCGCTCGGGCTCACCATCATTTTCGGCGTCATGCGCGTGGTCAATTTCGCTCATGGCGAAATGGTCGTGATCGGCATGTATGCCGGCTATTGGATGTGGACCGCGACCCATCTGCCTCCCTGGCTGCTCGCAATCCCAGCGGGAGCGCTTCTGTTTGTCATCGGCTATTGGCTGCAGAAACTGATCATCAACGCCTATATCGACCGGCCCCAGCATACCCAGTTCATTCTTTTCATCTCGCTCGCGCTGATCATTACCGGATTGCATCTCGTGCTGTTCGGGCCGGACCCGAGGCCGATTCAGGACGCCATCACCATGCAGTCCTACGTGTTCGGCACGCTGCGGATCGACAAGGTGCGCGCCCAGGCGGCGCTTACCGCTCTATTGGTGATCGCGGCTCTGGTCGCCTTCCTTCGCTATTCGACCCTCGGGCGCGCGATCCGCGCTGCGGCGGACAACCTGATCGGCGCTCAGGTGATCGGGATTTCGGTCAAGCGCGTCTATGCTGTGACCGCAGGGATCGGCCTGGCCTGCGCCGGGGCCGCCGGCGCACTGATCTCGCCGATGTTCGACACCCAGCCGTTTCTCGCGACCGACTTCACGCTGATCGCTTTCATCATCGTCATTGTGGGCGGTCTGGGCAGCATGACCGGCGCGCTGCTCGGCGGCGTTCTGATCGGACTTGCGGAGGCGATCGCAGCCCTCGCCTTCTCGCCGGCGCTCAAGACGCTGTTTTCCTATGCGCTGCTGGTATTCGTGCTGTTGTTGCGGCCGAATGGCTTGTTCGGCGAACGGGAGCGTTCATGAGGGCGCTTTGTTCGCAGTGGCCCGCGCTGGCGTTCTTTGCCCTGTTGGCGGTGGTCGGGCTCGTGATCGATCCCTTCTGGCAAAGCCTGCTTACGCTGGTCTTCTTCTATGCGTTCATGGGCATGACCTGGAATCTGATGATGACGGCGGGCCTGCTCTCGCTGGGGCACGCGCTTTTTCTGGGGCTCGGCGCCTATTCGACAGCGGTGCTGTCGCAGACCTATGGATGGAATCCCTGGCTCGCGATCGCCGCTGGCGCGATCCTCTCTTCAATCATCGGTGTTGTGATCACCTGGATCGGCGTGCGCTTTTCGGTGAAGGGAGTGCATTTCGCCCTGCTGACGATCGCGTTTGCCGAACTCACTCGCGTGATCTTCGACAATTGGGAACTGGTCGGCGGCACCGGCGGCTATTTTCTCAAGGCCATCAATCCCGACACCAATCGACCGCTCGAAAGCCTGCGCGGCGGTACGCTTTACTTCTACCTGGCGTTCCTGGCGATCACCGTCGCCGGCTATGCGATCGTGACAATTCTGATGAATTCGCGCTGGGGATATCGCTGGCGCGCCTTGCATGAGGATGAGGAAGCTGCGCGGGCGCTTGGCGTTCCGGCACTGCGCAGCAAGATTTTCGTTGTCGCCATCAGCGCAGGACTCGCCGGCATCGGCGGCGGCGTGATGGCTATGATGCAGGGCAGCCTGTTTCCCGACTCGATTATGGGTCTGCGGCTTTCGATCGAAGTGCTGATCGCGCCGATCATCGGCGGGCTTGGCTCGCTGTTCGGTCCGGTCGTCGGCGCTTTCTTCGTCGTACCGTTGATGGAAGCTTCCAATGTGCTTGGCCAAAGCACCGGATTATTCGGCCTCAACACGCTGATCTACGGCGTGGTCATCCTGCTGGTTATCACTTTTCTGCCCGAGGGCATCTGGCCACGCGTCGTACGCCTTCTCCGACCGAGGGAGCGCAAGTGATGCCCGAAGCGATGCTCGCGGTCCGCAACCTCACCAAGGCGTTTCGCGGCCTCATCGCTGTGAAGGATGTAAGTTTCGAGGTACGCCAAGGTGAAATCCTTGCTGTGATCGGTCCGAACGGCGCAGGCAAGACTACCTGCTTCAATTTGATCGCTGGGGCCTTGAAGCCGACCTCGGGTGAAATCTTGTTCAAAGGCGAACGCATTTCAGGGCGAATGCCCGAAGATATCGCCGACCGCGGCGTGATCCGTACCTTCCAGATTGTGCGGCCGATGCGGGGCATGACGGTTTTGGAAAATGCCATGATCGGCGCCTTCTGTCGCACCCCGAACGTCAGCGACGCCTCTGACATCGCGATTTCATCGCTGGCGCGATTCGGCCTGCGCCCGAAGGCTGAGATGTCCGCAGCCAGCCTCACGCTTCCCGACCGGAAAATGCTCGAACTGGCGCGTGCTGTCTCGGCTCAGCCAAAGTTGCTCCTGCTGGACGAGGTGATGGCCGGGCTTCGACCGTCGGAGGGCGATCAGATCGTTGCTGCGATTAAGGATTTGCATGCCTCCGGTGTCACGGTTCTCCTGATTGAACATGTCATGCGCGTCGTCATGGCGTTAGCACAGCGCGTGGTGGTGCTGCATCACGGCGAGAAGATCGCCGAAGGCACCCCAACCGAAGTCGGCAATGACCGGGCCGTCATCGAGAGCTACCTCGGCAAACGGGCGAAACTCGCATGAGTACGCTCCTTCAGGTCGAAAATCTCGAGGTGAGCTACGGCGAAGCGCGCGCGCTCAACGGAATTTCGTTTGCCATAGAGAGCGGCAGTCTGTTCGCGATCGTCGGGTCGAACGGCGCCGGCAAGACCTCGCTGGTGCGCTCTATCGGCGGCATGTTGCGGCCGAGGGCCGGCCGCATCGTATTTGACGGCGTCGACACGACCAATTTCGATTCAAGCGCGACCTGCGAACTCGGCATCGGTCAAGTTGCGGAAGGCCGCCAGATTTTTCCTTCGCTCACGGTCGAGGAAAATCTCCTGCTTGGAGCCGCGCTGAAGCGCGCTTCGGCGAAGCGCAAAAAGAATTCCGAACGTGTCTACGCGATGTTTCCAAAACTCAACGAAAGGCGCAGCCAGAAAGCCGGAACCCTTTCCGGCGGCGAGCAGCAGATGCTTGCGATCGGCCGTTGCCTCATGAGCGAGCCAAGACTGATCATGTTCGACGAGCCATCGCTTGGCCTGTCACCGTTGATGGTGGAGTTCGTATTCGACGCCATCGTGACACTGAAGAAGGGCGGCCTCTCGATCCTGCTGATTGAGCAGAATGTAGCCGAGTCGCTCGAGATCGCCGATGCCGCAGCGGTCCTGGAGAACGGCAACATTGTTCTCAGCGGTCCGGCAAACTCTCTTGCGAACGACGAGCGCGTCCGCAATGCCTATTTGGGCATATAAAAAATCCTTCGATACGAGGGTTCTGCGACTTGGGTGGTGCAGCAGCACTGCATCGCCGATGTTTGGCGAGACGCATCTGTTGAAGTCTCATGCGCTTGCCGCAGGCATTGCCAAGAACGATACTGCGCAGTACCGTTAATCTGACTTTTCCCGAACGTGCGGGATAAAACCGACGCTTCCGTCAAAGAAGGGTTTTCATTTCCATGCAGGCGTTCTCCGTCCATCCTGACGCCTCAAAAGACAATGCACTTTTTGGAAGCGATCTGATCGCGGATCTTCTGCGGAAGATGGAGTTGCCTTATCTGGCAATGAATCCCGGCGCGAGCTTCCGCGGATTGCATGACAGCGTGGTCAACCGGCTCGGCAATCGCGATCCGGAGCTCGTGCTGACCCTTCATGAAGCGCAGGCCGTTGGGATGGCGCATGGCTATGCCAAGGTGACAGGCAAGCCGATGGGCGTCGTCCTGCACGCCAATGTGGGACTCATGAATGCGGTAATGGCGATATTCAATGCATGGGCCGACCGCGTGCCCATGCTGATCATTGGCGCAACCGGCGCCGTTGACGCAGCGCGACGGCGCCCCTGGATCGAATGGGTCCATACCAGCCGTGACCAGGCGGCGATGATTCGCTCCTTCGTCAAATGGGACGATCAACCGGCCTCGACCGCGGCCGCCTTGCAATCGCTGATGCGTGCTTCGCTGCTTACCCAGCAAGTGCCTCAGGCACCCGTTTATGTTTGTCTCGACGTCGATATTCAGGAAAACAGCCTCGAACGAACCGCGGGGTCTCACAATTTGCCGGGTCCTGAACGCTTCGCCCCGCCGATTTTTCCAACGGCGAGTGTTGCCGACCTGAAACTGGCCGCATCGATGATTGCAGCGGCGAAACGTCCTTTGATTCTGCTCGGCAGACACAAGCGTATCCAGTCTTCATGGGATGCGCGAGTTGCCTTCGCGGAAGCCTGCGGCGCGCTCGTCATCTGCGATCAGAAATGCGGAATAGGCTTCCCAAGCCAGCATTCCGCCTTCGTGGCGGCGCCCGCGCAATATCCGGACCCCAAGGCGCGCTCTGTGCTTGCGGACGCCGATCTGATCGTCAGTCTCGACTGGCCGGATGTGGCCGGCACCCTCACGGTGCGGCCCGACAAGGGCCAGGGCCTGAAGACCATCATCGTCTCGCCGGATGAGTTTTTGCACAACGGATGGACGCTCGATCATTTCCCCTTGCCGGAAGCGGACATGCGTTTTCCGATACATCCTGACGAATTCGTCACATCGATCGTGCCGCATCTGACAGGTCGCGCGTCTGGACATTGGCAGGTGCCATCAGTGCCGGATCTGTCGCCCGAAACGAGCGGTCAGGTAACAATCGCTGCCCTGGCGGCAGCGGTCGAACGCACGCGTCAGGACCGAGACGTTTGCTATACGCGCCTGACCTTCGGGTGGCCCGACGCCCATACGAAATTCGCTCATCCGCTGGACTGCATCGGTTGGGACGGCGGCGGCGGCATCGGTTCGACGCCCGGCATCACGGTCGGCGCCGCGCTCGCGCTAAAAGGCACCGGCCGCATTCCGGTTGCCGTGCTCGGCGATGGCGACCTTTTAATGGGCAGCCAGGCGCTCTGGACCGCTGCGGCCCGTCAATTGCCGGCGCTTTTCATCGTCAACAACAATCGTTCCTTCTATAACGACGTCGAGCATCAGGAAACAGTTGCAAAGCAGCGAAACAGACCGGTCGAGAACAAGTTCATCGGCATGTCGATCGACGAACCGCCGGTCGATCTGGGCAAGCTCGCTCAATCTTATGGCCTCACCGCTTTCGGGCCTGTGATGCGCATCGAAGACCTCGATAGCGTTCTCGGAGATGCTTTTGCAGCGGCTTATTCCGGCGCGACAGTGCTGGTAGACGTGCACGTCGCCCCGCCACCGCCGCGTCGCTGATCCTGTATGCCTACTTGATCGATGTGTCGGTGGGTTGCCAAAACACCACGCGGCGTCGCGCATAGAGCACCGCGCGGTCAAGCGCAAAGCCGATCGCTGCGATTACAAAAAACGCTGCCATGGCACGCGCATTTTGATACGACGCCGAAGCATAAGTGACAAAATACCCCAACCCTCTGCTTTCGCCGATCATCTCGGTGACCAATGTGATGATCAGCGCTACCGGCAGCGCGATCCGCAGGCCGGTGAAAAAGATCGGCAGAGCTGCCGGGACCAGTACACGCCAGAATATCTGCACCGGACTAGCGCCCATGTTGCGTGCCGCCCAGATCAGGACGCGGTCGGCCGACCGCATGCCGGCATGGACATGGATCGTAATCGGGTAGACACATTCCAGCACGATCAGCGCGATCGTCGAGCCGGTGCCAAGACCAAAGACAAAAATGAATACCGGATAGAGCGCAATTTTCGGGATCGGATAGCCGAAATAGAAAATCGGTTCGATCAGCCGTTCTGCGAGGCGCGATCTGGCCATAAGCGTTCCGATCAGCATGCCCAGGATTAGCGCCAGCGAGAAGCCGGCAAAGGCTCGATAAAGCGTCACCTGCGCCTGAACGATCAGTTCGCCATTGGCGAGATATCGCCAAAGCTGTTCGCCGATGACAGTAAGGCTTGGCAGCAGCCGCGGAGACACCAGACCAAATCGGACAATCAACTCGTAGATCGCCAGCAGCAGGAATATCGAATAATAGCGACCGAACCAGCGCACAATCGTCATCGGCGTATCTCTGTCGCCGTCAACTGGCCCACCAACAAGCGCTTGCCGATCTGCCGCAACAGAAAATCCGCACTGAATCCGATGATGCCGATGCTGACGATGGCGACATACATCATATCGAAACGGAGATTCTGTTCTGCGAACAAGATGAGATACCCGAGGCCGACCGAGGACTCCACCATCTCCGCAACGAACATTACGACAAACGACAAGGCAAGTCCGATGCGCAAGCCGGTGAAAATCTGGGGAAGCGCCGTCGGCAGCAGAACGCGCCAGATGATTTGCGTTGCGGAGGCACCCATGTTGCGCGCCGCCCAGACATGAACGCGGGAAACAGATTTGGCTCCAGCCAGCGCACTGATATAGATCGGATAGAATACCGAAATGGTGATGGTCACGATCTTCGAGAGGTCGCCGAGCCCGAACCAGGCAAAGATCAGCGGCAGCAATGCGATCTTCGGTACCGGGTAGGTCAGCGAGATCAACGGCTCATAGAAGCGATCGACCGGCCGCAGCGCACCGGACAACAGGCCCAAAACCGTCCCAAAGAATGCACCGATCGCGAAGCCGGACAGCGCCTGAAAAAGGCTGACACCGATATGACGCATCAGCTCGCCGCTTGCCAGCATCGTCAAAGTCTGGCGGGCGATGATCGATGGCGCAGGCAGATAATCCGGGAGACGGCCAGCTTCGGCCATGGTCTCCCAGACGATCAGCACGATCAGCGGCGGCAACAGGCCGAGCCACGCGCCGCCCCGCAGCTTGGCCATCATCAGGCGAACTCCGCTCGGGCGCGCAAGACCTCGTCGCGCAGCAGATCCCAGATCTGGTTGCGATAATCAAAATATGCCGTGCTCTTCTTGACCTCGAGATCGCGTGGACGCGGCAGGTCGATCGGGATATCGGCCTTGGTCCGCCCCGGACGCGCGGAGAATACAATGACACGATCGGCGAGGTAGATCGCTTCCTCGATATCGTGGGTGATGAAAATCACCGTCTTTCGCGTCTCGTTCCAGATCGTCTGCAACTCCTCCTGCATCAATTCGCGATTCTGGGCATCGAGCGCGCCGAACGGTTCGTCCATCAGGAGAATTCGCGGCTCGAACGCAAGCGTCCGTGCGATCGCGACGCGTTGCTTCATCCCGCCGGACAGCTCCGCCGGATAGTGATCCCGAAAATGAGTGAGCCCGACTTTAGCCAGTAGCCGCTCGACGATCGCCACCCGATCGGACCGGGATCGCGCCTGTATTTCCAGCCCCCAAGCGACATTTTCCGCAACGGTCCGCCAAGGGAACAGCGCAAATTCCTGGAACACCATGCCGCGATCGGGGCCAGGCCCCGCCACCGGATGGCCCTCGACCAGCAATTCGCCTTCGGTGATCGGCTCGAAGCCGCCCACCATGTGCAGAAAGGTACTCTTACCGCAGCCCGAGGGGCCGACAATTGCGATGAACTCGCCTTCCGAGATTTCGAGATTGAAATCGCGGATCGCGTCGACATTCTTGCCCCCGCGACTGAACCGCTTGCAGAGGCCACGGACGATGATAATCGGCGCCGGCATCCTTACTGCGGCAGATACGACGTATCGACGAAGGATCCCAAATCGACCTTCTTTTCCACGAAGCCTTCGGATTGAAGCACTTCTTGCTGCTTCACCATGTTCTCCATGTTGGGGCGCAGCTTGATGTCAGTCACGTAAGGTTTGACGTTCATGTAGATGTCCGGCGGCATGGCAACGAGCTTCGCATCCAGCAACGCCTGCCTGCCTTCCTTCTGATTCTCCGCCAGATACTTCGTGACGTCCGACAGATCCGATAGGAACGCCTTCACCGCCGCCGGATGCTGCTTCAGAAAGGACGGCTTGGCGTTGATGACAATGAGTTCTTCATCGAATGGCACGCCTGTCTTCGACGTGAACAGCACTTTCAGATCGCCCTTTGCGAGCGCGGGTTGCGCAAATGCTTCCGGAGCGGCGGCAGTCGCAACACGCCCGGTACGGACAGCGTCCGCGGCAGCCCCGAACGGTACTACCGTCCATTGCACATCCGTGTTTGGATTCAAGCCGGCCGACTTCAGCGCCGCCCGAGCCCACAATTCGATGCCCGTACGATAGCCGAGAATTCCAATGGTCTTTCCCTTCAGATCCTTGATCAATTCCGGTCCGCCATCCACCTTGCCCAGCCAGTAGGTGTGGGCGCCATTGGCGGACTCGCGGCTAAGACTTGCGATAATCTTCATGTCGACGCCATTCGATGCGGCAACGATCGAGGCGTTGGCATTGGTGGAGATCATGTCCACCTGATTGGCCTCGAACGCCTTGAAGGCGATATCCGAGGCGCGAAGCTGCGCCCATTCGACTTTGTAAGCCTTGCCGTAGTTGCGCGCGAGCTCCGGCTTCGCAATCATCAACCAAAGGTTATCTTCGGCCGCCGTCTGCCGGCCGAAACGGATCGTGGGAACGTCTTGCGCCTGCGCGGCCGCGTCAGCGACGAGGAGCGTGGCACACATGAACAGCGTACGCGCAGCTGATCTACCCGAAATCATCAAAGCCATCTCCCTGCTCAATCATTCAGAGACTGCAAATTTTCGCTCTTGCGGCGCTCCGCTATCTGCGCTTTGCGGCAACAATCAACGGAGACGCAAGGACCGCAGCTTGGAATTGTTACTATACTGGTGAGTATCGTTGATGTCATGCCTGATTTTCAACCGAGAGCTGGGCAGAAGTCTCGCATTCGCGCCATGTGGCGACCAACCGCGGTCAACGCTAACCGGTCGCGGTCAGCACGTGGCGTACCGCACCCTCGATGCGTGTCTCGATCTCTTTTCGTGTGAGCGCTTTGTTGATCCTCAGCAGGACACGCAAATGTCCATAGCCGCGCAACAATTCCAGGAACTCCTCCGCAGTCCGCACTGGGTCCACGACGCGGAAGCCGGGATTGGCCAGATTTTTTTTCAAATAGCGCGCGAGCACGTCGATGCACACCTGAGGACCGGAGTCGTAAAAGAACCGGCCGAGCTTCGGGAAGCGATGGCATTCGGCAACTACGATCCGGTGCAACTCGATGGTTTCAGGGTCGAACACTATGTCGATCATCTTTCGGGCATAACGCCGCAACGCCTCGTCCGGCCGCTTCGCGAAAATGCGCTCAAGATCCTCTTCAACGATCAGGTTTCCCAGATCGGTGATGACGCCGGCGAACAGGTCCTCCTTGTTTCCGAAGTGTCGGTAGACCGTCATTTTCGATACGCCGGCCCTCGCTGCGACTTCGTCCATGTTGGCGCCTTCAAATCCGCACGCGAGGAACACCGCCTTGGCGCCGCGCAGAATTGCCGTGCGCTTGGCATCCGATTTCGTTCGGCCGCGCCTCGCAATGACCTTCCTGTTCGCGCCGGGCATCGCCGCCTTCTTTCGCTTGGGCATAGCTTCGATAGACCTGGTCTTGCAGGAGGTATCGCGTTCGCGGCTCACTTCGTCGGCCAGTTCGCCGACCTGCCTTCTCGATCGCAACTCACGCATGCCGCTGACCCCCGGAATCCCTTATTTCATCCCCGGAACGACGACCCCGGGATGTGAACGTTTCAGTGAAAGGGTCTTGATACAAGCGATACTACCTAGTATCGTTTAATTCTAGACTAGACGCATCCGCTTGCAAAGCGATGAGGACCTCAGATGCAGACGCATTCCAACCAAGACCTCAGAAACGCGGTCCAGCCGGCGCGCGTTAATCGCAGGCTATATACCGACCCGGCGATTTTCGAACTCGAGATGGAGCGTATCTTTGGTGTCGCCTGGCTCTATGTCGGCCATGAAAGCCAGGTGCGCAATCCGGGCGACTATTTCCTCACGCAGGTCGGACGCAAGGCGATGGTGGTCACGCGCGACGAGACCGGCAAGCTGCGCGTGCTGCACAATCAATGTGCGCATCGCGGCGCGATGGTGGTTGCTTCCGATTGCGGTCATGCCAAGGAATTCCAGTGCGTTTATCACGGCTGGACCTATCATCTCGACGGCCGATTGAAGGCAGTGTCACTCAACCATGGCTACCCGCAGGATTTCGACACCAAGAGTCCCAAGACCTCGATGCTGCAGGTACCACGGGTCGAGAGCTATCGTGGCTTCATCTTCATCAGCCAGGCCGAAAGCGGGCAGAGCCTGAAGGACTATCTCGGTCACATGGCGACCTCGATCGACGACATGGTCGACCGCGCGCCGGACGGCGAGATCGAAATGGCAGGAGGCGTATTCCGTCACGCCTACAACGCCAACTGGAAGCTTTATCTGGAAAATCTCTGCGACGCTGCCCATCCGTGGTTCACGCACCGTTCGTCGATAGACGCCGCCCAGCAACAGAGCGACGAAGTCTATTCCGACGGCACCGGCGAGATCGCGATCCGCCAGATGCGCCAGAATGGAGCCCCCTATTCCTTCTGGGAAAATCAGGTTGGTATCTGGACCTATCCGAACGGCCACTCCTATCTCGGCGATTATCACGACGATAAAAAGCTCGTCGCCTCGATGGAGGATCCGCTGTTTCGGGAATATATCGGCATCCTGGAGGCGAAGAAGGGCAAGGAGGAGGTCAAGCGCATTCTCGAAGTGCGGCGCTGGAATTCCAATCTCTATCCGAATCTGTCGTTCATGAGTCAGTTCCAGCAATTGCGGGTGGTGCATCCGATCTCGGTAAACCGCACCGTGGTCTCCACCTACAATTTCCGCATGAAGGGCGCGCCGGAACAGATGTTCCGCAACACCATCAGCTTCGCCAATATCGTGAATGGCACGGGCTCACTAGTGCTGACCGACGATCTCGAAATCTACAACCGCATCGGCATCGGACTTGGAAGCGACGGGGCCGACTGGATCGAGATCGGTCGCGGATATCTCAGCGACGTACGCGACGAGTTCGGCGGGCTGAAGGGCAAGAATTCGACCAGCGAGGTCTATATCCGCAACATGTTCGATGCCTGGCGCGGCTACATGCTCGGCGACGAGGCATCCGCTTCCCAAATGAAGGCCAGCGCATGACTGCAACCGCAACCAAGATCGACGCCGGTCTTTCTCGCAGCGAATGCGAGAGCTTTCTGGTTCACGAGGCGCGCCTGCTCGACGACGCACGCTTCGACGAATGGCTCGCGCTGTTCACCGACAAGGCGCATTACTGGGTGCCGAGCGAGCCGAAACAGCAGAGCCCGCTCGATACGGTGTCGCTTATGTATGACGACCGCCGATTGCTGGAGACGCGGGTGCGCAGGCTCTCAAGCCCGCGCATCTACTCGCAGGAGCCGCGGTCGCGCACCAGCCGGATCGTGACCAACGTCACGGAGGAGGGCGCGAATGGCGGCGAGACGCTGGTGCGCTCCAAATTCACTATCGTGGAATATCGCCGTGAAGAACAACGCCTGTTCGCGGGCACCTACTTCCACACGCTGGTCGGGAGCGGCCGCAATATCCGGATCGCTTTCAAGCGCATCGATCTTGTGAATTGCGACGCGCCGATGGACGGGCTGGTGGTGCCGTTCTAAGCGGCTCGCAATCCGACCGATTTCTTCAGGGCCTGAAAAGCGTCGCGCGTTTGACAAAACCATATAACGGGCGCCGTGAGGACGCCCGCTTTGTCACCGGTCAGGGACGCTGCACGGACGATTGGCGCTTGCCAGGAAAGCTCCATGCCGCCTTTCATCGCGCGAACCGCTCTCACGCCCTCATAAAATCGGACCTCACCTCGTCTTGCGCCGCTTTCTTGGAAACATGATGCCGGCGGGCTGTTGGGTTTCCTGGTGCCAAAGCAACAGCCGACGCCTTGCAACAGCCATCAGCTTGATGGCGCAGTAACCGACCGCGGTCATCTCGATCAGTCCGGCAAACACTCCGGGCGAGTCGGCCATGCGAGAATCTTCCAGCATGGCGCCGCCCAGACCGGTTCCTCCCATCAACATCTCGGTTGCAATGGCGACGATCAACGCTATCGGCAACGCCACCTGCAATCCGGTCATGATCTGGGGCAGCGCGGCTGGAAGCGCGATTTCCCATAGCACCCGCTGCGGACCTGCACCCATATTCCGGGCCGACCAGATGAACTCGCGGCCAACCGCCTGAAGGCCCACAATCGTCGCGGTAATGACCGGGAAGATCGCGTCGAAAACAATCATTCCGATCTTCGACACATTGTAGACGCCGAACCACAACATGAAGATCGGCAAGAATGCTATCTTCGGCATCGGAAAGCCGACCGAGATCACCGGCTCGAAAAACCATCGCGCGATCGCGCTTCGAACCATCACCATGCCCAGCAGGATTCCGGCAATCGCGGCTATGGCAAAGCCCGTGAGGGCGCGGAACATTGTCTGAGAGGTTTTGAGAAAGAAAGCGCCCGAGCTTACGTCCTCGACCATGCGCTCGAAAACAGGACCAAGCGGCGGCAGCATGAATCGGGTTACCGTCCCGCTCCTAGCGATCATCTCCCAAACCACCAGCAGCAGAACGATCGTGAAGGAACGTGTCACGAGCCATGTTACATAGTAAAGCGCCCAGGCAAGCGCGGACGAACCCGGCCGAGGCGGATCGAGCAGCGACATCCCGGCTATTCCCGCCATGACATCGCCCTCTGCGTCACCATCTGAAATCCGCGGTCCGCGAAAAAGCCGAGGAACGCCACGGTAAGAACCGTAGCGAACATCGCGTCGTAGATGCCACCTGAGCCGTATAATCCGATCAGGTAGCCGAAGCCTTTGCGCGAAGCGATCAACTCCGACGTCACCAGCAATATGAAGGAGAGCGCAAGAGCCGTACGGATCCCGTTGAGCAGTTCGGGCAACGCGCTCGGAAAAACGACATCGCGCATCATGCGCATATGTCCGGCGCCCATGCTGCTCGCGGACCAAAGCAGAAACTGTTCTGTCGAACGCGCACCGTTATAGGCACCGATCGTCACCGGTAACATGCATCCGAGAAATATAAGCAATATCTTCGAAGCGTCGCCGAATCCGAGCCAGATCACGGTGATTGGAATCAACGCCGACTTCGGCAGAGGATAGAACAGTTCGACCAACGGGCTGATCAGGATGTTGGCGGAACGGGAGAGCGCCATGAAAACGCCGAGCATGGTTCCGATAACCACCGCAAGCGCAAGGCCGGCAAATGCGCGATAGATTGAATCCGCCCCGTTCGTCAGCAACTCTCCCGATTTGACCAGCTCGAACCATGCGATTGAAATGTCGACGAGAGACGGCAAAGTGAAGGAGCCCTTCGCCGCACGCGCGGCAAACTCCCAAAGGGCTGCCAGCATCACGAGTGGAAAATAACGAATAATCAGAAGCCTCATGGCTGTGAAGCGCCCGACTTTGCACCTTGCGCTAGCAATGCTTCTTCGCGCACGAGATTCCAGATCTCGTCAACCTTTTCGATAAACTCGGGAGACTTGAAATGATCCGGACTGCTCTTGTCGAAATCGGTGTCGATGATCGATTTAATGCAGCCGGGCCGCGCGGACATCACGACCACTCGTTTGGCGAGATACACCGCCTCCTGTACGTCGTGGGTCACGAAAATCACCGTCTTCGGCGAACTTCTCCATATCCCTAGCAATTCGCTCTGCATCAGACTTCGGGTCTGCGAATCGAGCGCGCCGAAGGGCTCATCCATCAATAGAATTTTTGGATCGAATGCGAGCGTCCGGGCAATAGCCGCTCTTTGCTTCATTCCTCCGGACAATTGCGAGGGGTAGCTGTGTTCGAACCCCGACAGTCCGACGAGATCAATGAATTTGTGAGCGCGGCTCGTGCGCTCTTCACCCGAGAAGCCGGCCAGTTGCAAACCGTAGCTGACGTTTCCGAGCACTGTCTTCCAGGGGAAGAGCGCAAAGTGCTGGAACACGATGCCGCGGTCGGGACCAGGGCTCAAGACCTCGCCCCCCTCGACGCGAATACTTCCCCGCTCGATCGGAAGAAATCCGCCAATCAGATAAAGCAAGGTCGATTTGCCGCAGCCCGACGGGCCGAGCAAGGCGACGAATTCCCGCTCATAAACCTCCAGCGACACGTTGCTAAGGGCAAGCACCTCGCGTCCACGTGGCGGACGATAATAATGCGACACCCCTTCGACAACGATCTGCGCTTGGCTGCTCATCTACAGCCGCTCCTTCGATGGCTCACTTGATATGTCCGACCACGCGAACCTTGAACATTCTTGCATTTGAATCAATCGAAATCGCGCGGTCGCCCGCGAGCCAATCGCACTGATGTCGCGCGAAGTTGCCGCTTGCGGTTGCATCGAAGGATCAGCTCTTTTGGTCAGGTAGAATTTCGAAATCCGAACGCAAATCGTCCCGCAAACGTCATGGCCTGCGAGATGCACAATGCAAATGAAAAGCGGAAAATCCGGTTCACTGATGGACTAACTTAGTAAATACTCGTTACTCCTGTTGTCTCGCACTTCACTGGTCGCTTGCATATGCAGGCCCAGGCTGGATTGGCTTCATTGGTTTCGTTGGGCGCAGAAAGGCCTCGCGACGCCGGATAGGGATGTACCCATCATGGATCACGGACGATTTAAATATTCCGCCATTGCCAAGCGACCGAGGCTGAAACTGCCCAATGGCGCGCGAGTTGCCGTGTGGATCGTTCCGAATATCGAACATTTTCATTACAGCAAGCCGGCCATGTCGATGACGCCGATGACAATGAATTTCGATCCCGATGTGCTGAATTATGCGTGGCGCGACTACGGCGCGCGCGTTGGCGTCTGGCGTGTGATGGAAATCCTTGAACGGCAAGGCTTTCGCGGCACCGGCGCCCTTAATTCGGAGGTCTGCGAACAATATCCGGAGATCGTGAAGGAAGGGAGCCGGCTCGGCTGGGAGTGGATGGCGCATGGTCCGTCGAACTCGATGCTGTTCACCGGAATGCCCGAGGAAGCGGAGCGACCTATCATCTCCGGCGTGGTGGAGACGATCACAAAGCACACCGGACAGAAGCCACGCGGTTGGCTTGGGCCTGCTCTGACCGAGACGCCGAACACTCTCGATCTGCTCGCCGAGAATGGCATCGAGTATGTCGCGGACTGGTGCAATGACGAACAGCCATACTGGATGAAGACGCGTTCCAAGCCGATCGTCGCAATGCCGTACACGCTGGAAATCGGCGATATCCCTGTTTTTCTTCAGCATGGCGGGAGCGGCGACGATTTCTACCAGATGATCGTTGATCAGTTCGACACGATGTATGAGGAAGGCGCGGATAATTACCGTGTCCTTTCGATTGCGTTGCACCCGTTCATAGTCGGACATCCGTTCCGGGCGAAGCATCTCGAACGAGCCCTGGCACATATCCGCAAGCGCGACGCGGTGTGGCTTGCGGTCGGCAGCGAAATTCTGGATTGGTACAAGAAGGCGTCTCCATCCGCGATCGGCTGACTAACCCGGCCCGACAGTCTGTGAACCGAAGTCGTCCAGCATCCTCCGTGAGATGGCCGCAAGCGCCTCGTCTTCGCCTTCAAAGCCGACAATCTGAATGCCGAGGGGCACATTCTCGGTTGCGAGTATCGGAAGGCTGAAGCTCGGGGCACCGATCGCCGACGACGGATCGTTGTACCAGGGCGTTCCGCCGCGCGGCTGTCCCCTCTGGCCCGGCCCGATGTGAGCCAGGCTGACAAAGCAATCGACCTTTCCCCTTAGCGCGCGGTGACGCCGGCGCAGGTCCTCGCGCCGGCGCAACGCGCGCGCATAATCTTCGGGCATCATCTGCTCGGCACGGGCGATATAGCCCGCCATCGGCTCGCTCAGCCTTTCCGGGTACATTTCGCGCCAGAGCCGGAACGGCCAGCGAATTTCCCAAAGCATGACGTCGAAGAAGAACTCGGGTGTGCGCGCCGTCGCGTCCTCATAGGAGGCGAATTCCTCACTGACATTCGGCTCGACGACTTCGATGTCACGGGCGGTGAGTGCGCGCAGAAACTCTCGAAACAGGTCCTTGGAAACGTCGTCCGTATGCTGCCAGCCGGCGGTATATTGAACGCCAACACGCGCCGGCTTTCGGGGCGCCGGCAGCTTTTCACCTCCTGCAAGGGATGGATAGCCCGGATCGCCACCAGCAACCGAGGCAAGGTAATGCGCGGTTTCCCAGGCGTCTGTCAGCGTCCCGGCAAGAAATCCGAGATGGTTACAGCTTGGCGACGGATCAATGCCGCCGGAACGATTGATGGCGCCGAAGGTCGGCTTCATACCGACGACGCCGCAGATCGAGGCCGGACGAAGCACCGAGCCGCGAACCTGGCTGCCGGTTGCCAGCGGAAGCATTCTTGCGGCTACCGCTGCGGCGGAGCCCGAAGAAGACCCGCCGGGCGTGCGTTCGAGGTCCCATGGATTCCAGGTGGGTCCCGGGAGCGCCATGGTCAGCTCGGTAGTGACCGTCTTGCCGACGATCACCGCACCGCCGCGCCGCAGCGCATCGACATGCGCAGCATCGAGCTGCGCCACATTGTCCGCGAACAGCGGACTGTTGCATGCGGTGACGAAATCCCTGACGTCGAAGCAGTCCTTGATGCCGACCGGCATTCCATCGACATTCGACAGCGGCCGTCCGGCCTTCCACCGCGCGGTCGCAGCATCGGCGGCGGCCTGCGCTCCTTTAATGTCGACGATGACGAAGGCCTGGACCTTCGGCTCCAGCTCGGCGATCCGCGCCAGACAGCGATCGAGATAGGCGCGCGGCGTATCGGTACCCGAGGCGAAAGACCGACGTGCGTCCGAGAACGACAAATATTCAGCCGTCGTCGGATCGTAAGACATTACTCCCCCCTCACACGCAAAGACCTCTCTCGAAACATATCGCGGAGCGAAACTGCGTACTCGACTCCGAACTTAACATTCGATATAGCCAATTGTCCAACAATCCAATCGTTGGACAGCACTCGCAAGTTAAACGTATTCGGATTTCGAAGATGCCGCTGAGTTCGCCGGTCCGAACCGAAACCCTGTCGAGCCAGGTCGCCCGCCAGATCGAGGGCTTGATCACCTCGCGCGCCTGGCCGGTGGGAACGCGCATTCCACCTGAGAAGGATCTCGTGACGAGGCTGCTAGTCAGCCGCAACACGATACGGGAGGCGCTGCGATCCCTCGTTCATACAGGGATGCTCGAGGCTCGCGCGGGCGACGGAACTTATGTGCGGGCGCCAAGCGAACTTGCGATCCCGCTATCCAGGCGTGTGAAGCGGGGCAATCTCGCTGAGGCTGTCGAAGTCCGCGCCGGGCTTGAACGGCAAGCCGCGCGCTTCGCTGCCGAGCGTCGCACTAGCGCGGAAGTCGCCAGAATGCGCGAATTACTTTGCGAGCTTCGGACCGCCGTCGAAAAGCAGGATCGCGCCGCTTACACGGCCGCCGACGCGGAACTGCATCGCACCATCGTCGGGTGTTCGCGCAACGAATTGCTGGCCGAAATCTACGAGCATCTCGGCGGCGCGCTGAAGCCGTCATTCACGCCCGATCTTTGGGATCAGGCGCTGGCGGCTGACGAGGTCGAATTTCACGTCGCACTGGTCGACGCGATCGAGGCTGCGGATGCACATGCAGCCGAAGCAGCCGCTGACAATCTGATCGGATTTCTGAAATCGGCCCTGCTCCCCCCTGACAACAGGACGCAATAGTTCAACTGGCGGAGAGAATAAATGTCTGTCGCTGCCACAAGCTCTCGGTCCGGCAAATCGTCGTCAAACGGCTTTACGCAGCTTGCCAACGGCGAGCACCTCGAATCGATCGTGAAGCCCGAGGAAGGTCTGATCTCGCGGCGCATATTCGCCGATCCCGAAATCTACCAGATGGAAATCGATCGCATCTTCGGTCGCGGCTGGTTTTTCCTGGGTCACGAATCTGAAATTCCGAATCCGGGCGATCTGGTCAGCCGGCCCTGCGGCATCGATCCGGCGATCCTCGTTCGCGACGATGAGGGCGTCATACGCGCCTTCCTGAATTCCTGCCGGCATCGCGGCATGCGGGTTTGCCGCACCGATCGGGAGAATGCGCGGTTTCTGCGCTGCCCCTATCACGGATGGGCGTATCGCAACAACGGCGAGCTCGCTTCCGCCGGCGCGGAAAACCATTACGGCGAGGGCGAGCTGGAAAAGAGCGAACTCGGTCTGATACCGGTCGCACAATTGGGAAATTATCGAGGACTGATTTTCGCGACCTGGGACGAACACGCGCCACCCCTGGACGCGTGGCTCGGTGAAATGAAATGGTACCTCGACATCATCTTCGGTCGCACCGGCGAGATCGAATTTGTCGGCGTTCCGCAAATCTGGGATGTCGACTGCGCATGGAAATTCGCAACCGATAACTTCACCGACAATTTCCACGTGTTCTGGGCGCACCAGAGCCTGGTGCATCTCGGTCTCTTGCCAAACTTCGCCGATTTCGCGTCGCACGGACACATGGTGACCTGCGGTAACGGGCATATCCTGCATTTTGTCCAAGGCGCGCCGAAAGACGAACACGCCAAGGGCCTTGGTCTTCCGAAGTCCATGTGGCCGAGCTTCAAGGAGAATCTTCTGCCCGCGCAGGCCGACATTGCAGCAAAGCACGGCTACAGCGCGGGAACGGTATGGCCGAACTTCCACTGGCTACAACTGACCTCTGCTGCGGACACCGAAACCACCGCGGTAGGCATCCTCAACATTCGCATGGAAGTCCCGCTCAGCCCGACGCGCACGCGCATGTATTCCTGGTTTGCGATCGACAAGTCGGCACCTGCCGATTACCGCAAGCAGTCCTACGAATCCTATGTTCGCAATTTCGGACCAAGCGGCATTTTCGACCAGGACGACATGGAAAACTGGGAGGACTGCACGGCGGCCGCGATCGGACCTGCAGCAAAACGCCATTCTCTGCATCACAAGATGGGTATCAATCGCAAGACCGCGACGGATTGGGCGGGGCCGGGCACCAGCTACCCGGACAGTTATGGCGAAATGACGCAACGCGCCTGGTATGGCGAGTGGCTTAACCGCATGACCACGCCGCTCAATGGCAGCAACAAGGCGGTCGCTCCATGACGGCAACCGCCTCTGCGCCACACGTCATTTCGGTGGCAGACTGCGCGCCGGGCTCGATGCTCTACGGCGAGATCGTCGAGTTTCTCTATCGGGAAGCCGAGTTTCTGGACGACAACCGTTTCGGCGAATGGCTGAACCTGTTTACCGAGGACACGCACTACGTCATGCCTGTGCGAACCACGCAGTTTCGGGCGAAGGGCGATGGCTTCCAGGACGTCGCCTTTTTCGAGGAAAACTACGTGTCGTTGCGAACTCGCGTGAAGCGTCTCGACACGAATTTTGCCTGGGCTGAAACGCCCCCTTCCCGAACCCGGCATTTCATCAGCAACATCCTCGCCGAGCCCGCAGAGAAACCGGGAGAACTCGCCGTTCGATCGAACTTTTTCGTCACGCGCACAAGGTCCGATCAGGGCTACCAGTTTTTTACCGGCCAGCGCCGTGATCTGCTGCGCCGATCGGGGAGCGGCGAGCTGAAAATTGCCGATCGCCGCATCCTGATCGATCAAACCACGCTCTCCGGATCCAACCTAAGCATCTTCTTCTGAGTGAGGTCCGTGCGTGAGCAAAAACATTTTTGTTAATGCCATCGCGCTCGATCAACTCCGGGACATGTATGTGACGTGCGTCGACGTCGCCGGACGGACCGTGGCCTTCACACGTACGGCCAAGGGCGTGAACGCTTTCGACGGCACTTGCACCCACGCCGACTTCAAGTTCGTGACATCGCGGCTCGCCGGCGGGTGCGACATTGAGTGTCCGATGCATGGCGCATGTTTCGACGCGGCCACCGGTGAGGTGACCGAAGGACCCGCGGACGTTTCGTTGCCGAAATACGACGTGCAGATTGTCGACGGAATGGTCCAGGTTTCGGTGGACTGGGCTGACGCCCTGCAAACCAATTAAAGCATAGGGAGTAAGCGAGTGGATTGGCTTGGGAGCAAGCTGGCATCAATCCCGGCGGCACGATGTGCCAGCGGCACAGGAATTCGCGACCAAAAACGATATCCGAATGGCTCTGTCCCGATCGAACTTCGTCGCATAACGCTGTGAACGTAATCCGCTGCGGAAGGAACAAATAGATGGGCGCTCTTGACGGCGAAGTGGCTCTCGTCACCGGGGGAGCATCTGGCATCGGTCGCGCTGTCGTGGAACGCTATGTTGAAGAGGGCGCCAATGTCGCGGTCGTCGATTTCATCCCTGACCGTCTTGATGAAATGAAAAGGCAATTCGGTGATCGTATCATCACCATTCAAGCAGATCTGAGCACCTTGGCAGGCAATCGCCATGCTGTCGCTGAAACCATCAGGCGCTTCGGGAAGCTGGATGTGTTCGTCGCGAATGCCGGCTTGGGCGACGGATTCACAGAATTGGTGGATATCGCTGAAGATAAGCTGGAAGCCGCGTTCAACGAAGTTCACGACATCAATGTAAAGGGCGTCATTTTTGGGGCCCGCGTCGCAATTGCCGAGCTTCTGAAGACCAACGGCTCGTTTATTATTACCTTGTCGAATTCGTCGTTTTATCCGGACGGCGGAGGTGTCATCTACATCTCCAGCAAGCATGCCGCACTTGGTATTATGCGTCAGCTTGCGCACGAATTCGCCCCTCATGTGAAGGTCAATGCGGTTTCGCCAGGCGCAACCTATACGGACAAGCGCATGCCCGCTGCGTTCGGCGTAGATGAGAAGGGCCAGCGCGTTCGCACCCAAACCCATCCCTCCAATATTGATGAGGCAGTTGAGCGGGTCACGCCGTTGAAGATGCACGCTCGACCGCCGGTCCATGCCGGGGCCTATGTTCTTCTTGCGTCGCGGCGGGACAATCAGGCGATGACCGGCACCGTTATTCAGTCGGAAGCCGGCCTTGGGATACGCGGCCTGCGTCGCGTTCGCGGCGGCGACAACCTGAAAGAGCGAGTCCTCGGCCCTGTGAAATCATGAAGATCCTGCTGACGGGAAATCGGGGACGTATTGGGCCGTCGATCGAGCGTCAGCTCTTGCAGGACGGGCATGTGGTTCATGGCTTCGACCATGCGACAGGCGGCAACATTCTCGATGCTGGCGCCGTAAAGGAGGCAGCATCCGGCGTCGACACTATCGTTCACGTTGCGGGCATTGCAGGCGATCGCGGGCGGCCGGCCGCGGAGATACTTGCGGTCAACCTTACGGGCACTGCGAATGTTCTGATTGCGGCCGACGAGCAAAGGGTTCCGCGCGTCGTCTATATGTCTTCGGGACGCGCGCTTGGCTTGCTGGAACGCGATCCGGATTACCTTCCGCTCGACGACGAACATCGCGGATTGCCGTCCGCCCCGTATGCGCTCAGCAAATGGCTCGCCGAAGAAATGTGTCAGGCCTTCACCAACCGCACCGGCGTCACGACGATCTGCCTGCGTCCGGTTCAGGTTTTCGGCCAGGAGGATTACGCAAAGGCGCTGGACGAACCGGACACGCCTCCCCGCCCCGGCAATTTCTGGCCGCTCGGCGTTCACATCGATGTGCGCGATGTCGCGACCGCGGTCGCGGCAGCGGTTCGTTGCGATGCGCCGGCCCATACCCGCCTGCTCCTTTGCGCTGCCGATATCGCGTCCGCTCGACCCACAATGAAACTGGTTGCCGAACGGGTGCCTCAGGTTCGCTGGAGCGGCGACCAAAGCTATCGTGCCGACCCCTATCGTTCTCTTGTCGATACGACCAAGGCGCAGCGCCTGCTCGGTTGGAAACCCATCCACACCTGGCCCGGACGATGATCGTGATGCGCCTCGAGACCGCAAGGAAGAAACCCACATGAAGGTGTCGGAGGCAGTTGCATCGGCGGTTGCTACCGAAGCCGGATCGGCGCCGATCTTTTCTCTGATCGGCGATGCCAATCTTCCGATCGTTGGAGCGATCGATCGCGATACCGACGCAACGCAATGGTTTGCACGCGACGAAGGTGCGGCAGTCGCAATGGCAGATGGCTATTCCCAATCATCCGACAACCTTGGGATAGCGACGGTTACGAGCGGTCCCGGTCTCACCCACACAGCCACTTCCCTGCTTGCCGCCAGCCGGACGCGGAGCTCGCTTGTGGTGGTCGCGGGCGACACGTCGATGCGTAGGCCCGCGGGATTGCAAGAGATGCAAAGCTTTGATCAGCGCCGGTTTGTCGAGTCCTGCGAAGCTGAATTCGTCGGTCTGAGGAGCCCGCTCAGTGTCGAGGACGACGTCGCGGCTGCATTTCATCACGCACGCAGCGACCACACTCCCCTGGTCCTCAGCGTGCCGCTCGATCTGCAAGCCATGGATGTGCCGGACGGCTGGACCTATTGTCCATCGACAACCGGGAAACCGCGCATGCCACCGCCACTCGGCGAGGCCGACGCACGCCATATCCTCGACGCGATTGGCAAGGCGCAGCGACCGCTGGTTATCGCTGGACGCGGTGCCGCGCGTTCGGATGCGCGAGATGATCTATGTGCCTTCGCGCAGAAGATTGGCGCGCTGCTCGGCACCACTCTATTTGGCAAGGGCCTATTCGACGAAGAACCATGGAATGTTGGCGTCATAGGCGGCTTCAGCAATCCGGCGATACAGGACGTTATTCGTGACGCCGATCTCGTGATCGCTTTCGGCGCCGAGCTTGGGCATTTCACCACGCAAGCCGGTTCCCTGCTGCAAGGGCGCCAAGTCATCCGAAATCGACCACGAGCCACTCAAAACATTTGTGCCACGCCACGAACTTTCGATTGTCCGCGCCGATGCGCGAGCAGCGGCCGCGGCACTATGCACCGCGCTGGCGAATAGCACGGACCTTACGGGCTTCCGGACCGACGACATCCGCAAGCGCATGACTGCACCCTGGACGCTTGGTGGCCCCGAACCTCAGGGCGACCTGATCGATCCTCGCCAGTTGATGCGTGATCTTGGCGAGGCCCTGCCGACCGGCAGCAAGTTCGCGATTGGCGGCGGCCATTTCTGGTCGTTTCCCTGCATCTACATGAAGCAACCGCCGGGCGCGCGCTTTCTCTGTCCGCTCGGGGCCGCCGCAGTCGGTCAGGTTCTACCATTTGGAATCGGCGTCGCAGCCGCGCGGCCCGAAAGTCCGACCCTTATTATCGAGGGTGACGGCAGTCTCCTGATGAACATTCAGGAACTCGATACGGCTGCGCGCCATAAGTTGCCAATCGTTTTGCTGGTGATGAACGACGGTGCGTTAACGGCAGAGGCGCTCAAACTCCGCCTCGACGGATACGATCCGGGTCTCGCCATGTACCCGTCGCCGGACTTTGCGACAATTGCGCGCGGCTTCGGCTGGAAAGCGGTGACGATCGATCGGAAAGACAGCATCAGGAACATACTGACCAGCCATAGCTGGAAGGATGGCCCAATGTTGATCGACGCCCGTATCTCGCGCGAGGTCGTCATCGATCCGGTCTCCGTGAAAGATCTGAGCTATCGCGCTCGAGCAAAAGGGAGTTCTCTCCAGAGTTAAAATTGTCATCGCGAACGACTCTTCTGAGCAACGAGTCTCTACTCGCGGCAAAGGTCTTTCTATTCGTGCGGGATGCGCATCTATACTCGATTGCGTAGCAGGTCTCGTACGTCATGCTTCGAGGCTGACGTCATTCGACAGATCGCAACATGATGAGGCATATGCTGCACAGAGATCGTCATTGACACTGCTATAATGTAGATGGAACGATCACATAATTCATCGCTGCCAACGGAGGGCGCCGTGCTTCTCGCAAAAACTTTCCTGAAGCTTTTTCTGCTGAGCATTGCGTGCCTCGGGCTCGCTTCTAACGCTCAATCGCAACAGCCTGTGAAGATCCGTATCGTATGGGCCGTGGCTCCGGCGCAGATTGCGCCGATCATGCTGGACCCGCCCGGCGTCGCGCGCCACAATGGAAAGTCTTACGTTCTCGAACCAATTCGCATGGCCGGCTCCGCGCTGGCGCTGCAGGCGCTTGCAGCCGGCGAAGCCGAACTCGTCAACATGGCCTTCCAGGTCTTGGGACCCGCCATCTTGAATGCGGGCATGACGGACATTCGCATCGTGGCCGACGAACTCCGCGACGGTTTCGGTGATTTTGAAAGCACACAATATTTCGTACTCAAGGACGGCCCGGTCAAATCGATCGCGGACATGAAGGGCAAGGTCTTCGCGACCAACGGCATCGGAGGCGGCCAGGACATCTATGCCCGAGTCATGCTGCGAAAGCACGGCCTTGAGTATCCGAAAGACTACACGATCATCGAGGCGAGCTTTCCCACGATGAAGGCTATGCTTCTTGAGAAAAAGGCCGATATGGTCGTGGGCGTGAAGCCGTTCACCGAGGATCCGAGCTTCAAGGCTGCCGCTCAAACGCTTTTCGCTCAAAAGGATGCGGTCGGTCCTACCGATTCATTGTTTCTGGTCGGGCGCGCAGACTTCATCCAGAAGAACCGCGCCGCGCTTGTAGACTTCTTCGAGGATTATATCCGCGCCACTCGCTGGTTCTTGGATCCGGCCAACAAGCCGGCGGTTGTCGAAATCGTTTCGAAATTCACCAAAGTACCGCCGCAGCATTTGCAGTGGATCTTTACGAAGCAGGATTATTACCGCGACGCCAACGCGATGCCGGACATCCCGGCCATTCAGAGACAAATGGACATGCTCAAGGAGTTCAACGTTCTGAAGGCAAATGTGGAAGTCAAAAAGTTCACGGACCTAAGTATCGTGGAGGAGGCGGCCGCGCGCATTAAGTAAGGCGCGCGGCGCCGCGCGGGACCAAAACGGCTTCCCCAAAGCCTCCGCCGCCGGGAGTATCGATGCGCACGCTTTCACCGGCGGGAATTTGCTGAAGCCCTTTGGCCTGCAACGCCTTGCCGCTTACGGTTTCCACGCGCCCAGATGCGCCGCTATTCCCGCCCGCTCTTCCGCGGGCGGGATTCTCTACACGATCGAACACGGCAAACAATTCGAACGGACTGCCGTCTACGGTGCCGACTTCAACACGTTGCCCGAGTCCTCCTTGATAGAGGCCGGTCCCTCCGCTGCCGTCGATCAGTTCTTTGCGATGGATAACGATCGGCGCAACCGTCTCGCAGATCTCGACAGGAATTGAGCGGATGCCGCTCGGAAAACTCGTCGCAGAGAGACCGTCTTGCGAAGGCCGAGCACCGGTGCCGCCCGCATTGAAGAAAAGAATGTTAAACGGGCGCCGCTCCGCAATCCCGCGCAGCTGAAGCCCCCAATTGCAGGAAGCCCCTTCGGCAGGAACGAGATCGGGCTTGATGTCGGCAAGGCAGCCGAGGACGACCTCGGGTAGAAACTGTCCAATGATGTGGCGCGCGCAGACGGGCGCCGGCCGTTCGACATTGAGGATCGAACCGATAGGCGCGGTCACCTCGATCGGAGAAAGCGATCCCTCGTTGTTGGGGATATCCGGCGCGATGATCGCGCGTACGCCGTAGCTTGCATAGGCCCTCGTATAGTTGAGAACCAGATTGATACCGCGGGCGCTCGCGGGCGAAGTTCCGGCAAAATCGATCAGGATCGAACCACCCTTGATCGTCAGGCTCACATGAAGATCGACCGGCTTGTCGTATCCGTCGATTCGCATCTCGTTGCGGTACACGCCTTCCGGCAACGCTGCAATCGCCTGCTGCATGCCGCGCCGCGACACCTCGATGATGTTGTCGGCTGCCTCCCGCACATCGCTCAGTCCGAATTCGTCGAGGGTTTCGTTAAGACGCCGCGCACTTACTTCATTTGCCGTCACGTAAGCCAGTATATCGCCTTCCACTTCATCCGGCGTGCGAACGTTGACACGGATCAGACGCAATAATTCCTCATTGATCTTGCCGCCGCGGGCGATCGGCAGGATCGGAATATAGAGCCCTTCTTCGAAGATCGATCGGCCGTCCGGTCCCATGCCGAGACCGCCGATATCCACCTGATGGCAGGTGCAGGCGAAGAATGCGATCGGCTTTCCATGCCGGAACACCGGCGAAAAAACAGTCACGTCGTGCAGATGACCCGAAACCATCCAGGGATCGTTGGTTATGAAGTGATCTCCCTCCCTCATTGCGTCGGCCGGGTAGGCATCCAGGAAATGCCGCGCCGCGACCGCCATCGCGTTGACATGTCCAGGCGTGCCGGTTACGGCCTGCGCGATCATGCGGCCATTCGCATCGAACAGGCCCGACGAAAGATCGCCGGCCTCGCGAACGGTGGGACTGAAGGCGACTTTCATGAGCGTGCGCGCCTGCTCCTCGACCACCGAGATCAGACGGCTCCAGAGAATCTGCTGCGCGATCGAAGCCAGGGGAGCATTCATGCCGCACTCTCCACGGCTTCGACCGCATTGCGTTGCAGGAGCAGGTGCCCCGCGGCCATGACGTGGGCGGTAAAACCCGTTGGGACCATCAGAGTTGTGCCGGTATCGATGATCAACGCGGGACCCGCGACGTCCTGGCCGATCTCAAGTGCGTCGCGATCGAAGGCGCGGCCCGCGACCCGCACACCCGCCTGCTCGATCATCGACCAGTTTCGATGCCCGCGAGTCGATTTTAATTGTGCTGCACTTGCCGAGGCTGCGCCTTGCAGGGCCACCTCTGCGCGCGCGGTCCAGCCCAAAATTTCGACGTCCTTGCCAGGAAGTACGCGTCCATACAGATGCCGGTAATGACGTTCGAAGGCTGCGCGGAGATGGACTTCGCCCTCGCGCCGCAAGGTCGCAAGGTCGAGCGGCACCGTGATTTCGTATCCCTGTCCGCGGTAGCGCATTTGCGCGGTCAAGCTCGATGCAATCTGGATCGAATGCGCAATGGGTCGAAGGATTTCAGCCGCCTCTTCAAGCAGCTGAACAATTACGGCAAGCGCGTTCTCGCGCGAATAGCGCGACAGGACCTGATACTGCGAACGCGATTTCTCGAAGGCGAGCGGCGCGCGCAGGAAGCCCGCGGCGGAACCGACGCCGGCAGCGACCGGCACCAGCACACGATCGATCTGAAGCTTGACCGCAAGATCGGCCGCATGAAGCGAAGCCGCACCGCCAATCGCAATGAGGGTGCGACCAGCAAGGCCGCGGCCTACCTCGATCGCGTGCTCGCGCGCCGCACTCGCCATATTCTCGTTGATGATTTCAATGATGCCCACGGAGCCCAACTCCGCGCTCAGAGATAACGGCTCACCAACATTCTCATGCACCACCTTGCGCGCCGCATCGCCGTCAAGCGCCACCGTTCCGGCCGCGAAGCGGTCCGGGTCGAGGCGCCCGAGAACGAGATGTGCGTCGGTGACGGTGGGACTGTCGCCGCCGCGCCCGTAGCAGGCAGGCCCCGGCACGGAGCCGGCGCTCCTTGGACCAACCGTCAAGCGGCCAAGACGATCGACACTCGCGATCGAACCGCCTCCCGCGCCGATCTCGCATAATTCCACGACTGGAAAGCGCAAAGGCAAGCCGCTGCCCGGTTTAAAGCGATCGATACGTGCGACTTCCAGGCCGCGCGCGGTCTGCGGCTGTCCATCGTCCACGAAGCAGAGTTTTGCGGTGGTGCCACCGATATCGAGCAGCAGCGCTTCCGCGATGTTCAACTCGCGCGCCAGCGATGAGGCGAATACCGCCCCTCCCGCCGGGCCAGATTCCAGCAGCCGCACCGGATAGCGCATCGCGGTGGCAACATCGCACAACCCGCCATTCGATTGCATAAGCATCAGCGGACCGCCGATACCGAGCGCGCGAAGCTCCGCCTCCATACGACCGAGATATCCCGCCATCAAAGGCTGCACATAGGCATTTGCCGTGACGGTGCAGAAGCGTTCGTATTCGCGGATCTCCGGCGATACTTCGCTGGAGAGACTGATCGGTACGCCGGGCAGTTTGGCCTTCAGAATGACCGCCGCGGCGCGCTCGTGGTCGGGATTCACATAAGAGTGCAGGAAGCCGATGGCGACCGCGTCGACTTTCCGCTCCGCGAGACGATCCGCGATCTCGGCAACCGCCTGAAGATCCAGTGCTCGCAACACACGTCCGTCGGCGGCCACTCTTTCGGGTATCGGAAACCGAAGGTCGCGCGGCACCAGCGGCAACGGTTTGGTCACGAGCAGATCGTATTGGTCGTAGCGATGCTCGTATGCCATTTCGAGGGTGTCGCGAAAACCTTCGGTCGTAACGAAAGCGAGCGTCGCGCCGCGCCGCTCGATGACTGCATTGGTCGCAAGCGTCGTACCGTGCACGACCATCGCGACTTCCGAAGCCTCGAGTTTTGCCTCGTTCAGAAGCTGACGAATGCCGGACAGGACCGCGAGCTCCGGTGCGTTCGGCGTCGTCAACAACTTCAGGTAGGTCTGACAGCCGTCGCGCTCCAAGATGAAATCGGTAAAGGTCCCCCCGATATCCACCCCGATGCGGCTTGAGTTTTGCATACAGAATACAAACCATGTATCCTTCGCCGTTGTAAAGAGGCCGCATGCGCGGAGAAGTGGAAGAATAATGCGGGCCTATATCGAGGGACTTCTGGCTGAAAACCGCCTGCGGGTGGTGGAGCGCGAGGTTTCGGGAAAGCACGAACTTGCCGCGGTGACGCAGGCTTCCCAGCGTGAAAGCGACGCACCGATCCTGTTCCGCAAGGTCGCCGGCTCACGCTTTCCGGTGGTCAGCAACGTCTTCGGCAGCCGCCCGCGCCTGATCGACATGATCGGCGGCAAGGATGGCTCCTTCTGCCGGCGTTGGGTCGAATTGATGCAGCAGCCCGCCATCGCGCCGGAAATCTTCGAGGAGCCGAAAGACATTGAAGAAGTTCGACTGACCGACCTGCCGCAACTTACCTATTTCGAACGCGATGCCGGATCGTACATCACGGCAGGCGTCTTCCTTGCGAACGAGCCGGACACCGGCATTCCAAATCTTTCGTTTCACCGCGCGCAGGTCATCAGCGACACGGAATTGCGCGTCCGGCTCGGCAGTTCGCACCATCTCACGCAATATCAGGCGAAATCGGAAAGCCGTGGCGAGGCGCTCGAAGCCGCGATCCTCATCGGCCCGCCGCCTTCGCTCGTGCTCGCAGCCGCCGCGCCGATTGCCTATGACGAAAGCGAGCTCGACGTTGCGGGGAAAATCGAAGGGCGAGCGCTGAAAATGCGACGCTGTCGCACGATTTCGCTAACCGTGCCGGCGGACACCGAAATCGTCATAGAAGGTCGAGTCCTCCCGCACGAGCGCCGTCCTGAGGGCCCGTTCGGCGAGTTCATGGGTTTCTACGTGCCGGTAGGCGACAACCATGTGTTCGAGGTCACCGCCGTGGTGGCGCGCAAAGGCGCGATCTATCACGGACTGATCTGCGGCTCGCCGGAGGACCTGCGGCTGCTCGAATTGTCGATCGCCACTCGTACCTACCAGGCCCTGCTCGCTTCAAGTCTGCGCGGCATCATCGATGTTGCCTGCGTGCCCTTCACCATGAACACGGTAGTTCAGATCGAGCAGCTTTACGAAGGACATGCCCGCCAGGTGTTGCTGACCGCAATCGGCGCCAATCACGACTGGAACAAGGGAGTGTTCGTCGTCGACGAGGACGTCGACATCAACGACTTCAACGACGTGTGGTGGGCCTATCTGACACGCGGGCGCGCGGACACGCGGGCGATGGTGATCCCCGACGTGCCTGGATTCTATCGCGATGCGATGAAGGATCACTGGGGCCGGCTCGCGATCGACGCGACCGTGCCGTTCGGCCGCCGCGACGAATTCCTCCGCAAGCGTATCCCAGGCGCGGACGAGGTGGACCTCGCCCGCTACCTCAGTTGAGCCGGGACAGCAAATGCTACCAGATCGCTTCGTAATAGGATCGCATGGCTGCCACGAGATCGAGCATCGCCGCGCTGGCTCCGTCGGCATCACGAGCGCGCACCGCAGCCACCGCGCGCTCGTGGCAACCGATCGTCATCGCGCGGTTCTCGGATACATCGAGCGTGCGGCAGCGCAGCCTCTGAATCTGGTCGTCCATCGTCGAGACGACCTGCGCTATCCGGGAGTTGCCACAAGCCGCAAGCAACGCAGCGCGGAAGCCGCCGTTGGCGGCAATAAAGCTGTCGACATCGCCGGCGAGGTGAGCGGCCCGTTCCGCCTGCATCTGCTGGTCCAACGCCTCGACGGCCGCGTCGTCTGCTCGCGTTGCCACCAATGCCGCCGCGGCCGGCTCGATCATGCGCCTCAGTTCGACAATGTCGTTAATGTCCTGGCGCGTCAGTTCCGGCACCCGATAGCCGCGACCGCTATCCTCGAGCATGCCCTCACGGCAAAGCTGAAAAAGCGCCTCGCGAAGCGGCGTACGCGACACCTTGAGCTGCGAGGCGAGATCCTGTTCGACAGCCCCCGCAGCCGGGAAGTGACCGTTGCGGATCAACTCCCTGAGGCTGGCATATACTTGGTCGCGCAGGCGCGGCTGACGAATTGGCGGGCGCAGAGAAATCGTTTCCATGGGTCCAGCCTATATCAGTCCGCATGTCGCACAGCGATACCGGACTCACACCATCAGCAGGCCACCATTGACATGCAGCACCTGCCCGGTGACAGCGCCGGCAGCATCCGACAGAAGAAAGAGTGCGGCTCTCGCGCAGTCCTCGGGCGTCGGGATGCGGCCCATTGGCATGGCGCGACGGACCAGTTCGACGCCTTCGTCGCCGCCATTCATGGCGCGGAAACGGGGCGTGTCGGTCGGGCCGGGCGCGATGCAGTTAACGCGGATTCCGTAAGACGCGGCATCCTTGGCGAAGGAACGGGTAAGCGCCATGACGCCGGCTTTGGCGGCTGTGTAGCCGACCCGGTCGGCGCCCGGCAGATTGGCATAACCGCTGCTGGTAGTGACGATGGCGCCGCGACCGCGTTCCTTCATGAAGGGCAACACCGCCTGGCAGGCGAGAAACGCCGAGGTCAGATTGAACGCGATCTCCGCGTCCCAGGTCTGCCGGTTCACCTCAGAAATCGGACCAAGGCGGGCGCCGCCGACCGTGGTCAAAAGACCGTCGATGGGAGCGCGCTGCTCCGACGTTTCCATCAATCGCCGAAGATCGTCGGCGCTGGTCGCGTCGCAGAAGTTGAAGGACGCCGCCGCTCCCAAGCGGCTGGTGACCAAGCCGTCAATGGCTGGGTCGACATCTGCCACGGTGACACGGGCACCGAGTTTCACCGCCAGTTCGGCAGCGGCCCAGCCGATGCCGGAACCGCCGCCAACGATCACCAGATGAGATGCTTCGAACGAAATCATGTGCGGAAAGACTCCTTCGCCACGCCACAGCTTTCCCAGCCGCAGGCTTGCGGCGCCGTGACCGCAGTTGAACCTCTAGCAGCGACAAAATTGTTGGACAATCCTGCAGCATGCAACCTACGTTTGATGCGCCGGTTCGACGTCCCCCAAATTCAGGGAGTGCGCACATGATGGCGGCTGACGCGGCCGGGCGTATCGTCGACCTTGTCCGTGAAGACAGGGTTCACGGCCGCCTCTACCGCAGCGAGGAAGTCTTCAAGCGCGAACTCGCCAATATCTGGTACAAGGTATGGGTCTATGTCGGGCACGAATTCGAAGTTCCTAATGCCGGAGACTTCGTGCGCCGGCAGATCGGATTGCAGCCCGTCATCATGGTCCGGGACGACGACGGCGGGATAAACGTCTTCTACAATCGATGCCGTCACCGCGCGAACCTCGTCTGCCTGGCCGAGCGCGGAAACGCGCCTATCTTTGTCTGCCCGTACCACGGCTGGAGCTACGCCAATTCCGGCGAGTTGCTGGCTCCCACCTTCGAGGAAGGCTATGCGCCCGAGCGCAGCATGGAGGAATTCTCGCTGACGCCTCTCGCCCGCGTCGATTCCTATCGCGGCCTTGTCTTCGCCAGCGTTGCCGTCGACGGTATCAGTCTTGCGGAACATCTCGGGCCGGTTGCCGAATTCATCGACCTGTTCATGGACCTCTCGCCGGACGGACGGATCTCGCTCGCAGCCGGGAGCCAGAAGCTGAAATATGCCGGCAACTGGAAATACATGCCCGAGAATTCGATGGAGGGCGACTATCACGGCCCCTTCATTCACAAGATCGCCTTCGACCTCCATGCTCGCCGTACCGGTCTCGATGTCAGCTCACTACACGAGAACGAGGTGCCCGATGTTATCCGTTCGTTGCCCGGCGGGCACATGGTCGAGGACTATCGCGGCGCACCGCTGCCGCCGCGCAAGGGAGAACCGAGCCCCGCGCGCAAAGCCTATGCGGAGAGCATGAGGCAGCGCTACGGTGAGACGAAGGCCAAGACGCTGCTCGGCACCATCGCGCCGCTCGTCTACGTGTTTCCGAACCTGATCTACGTCATGACGCATTTGCGTGTGGTGCAGCCTGTCAGTCCCGGCCAGACATACACCTACTATTATCCCGTGATGCTGGAAGGCGCGCCGGATGAGGTGAACGAAGGCCGTTTGCGCGACCACGAATTCATGATGGGGCCGGCCGGCTTCATCTCGCCCGACGACATCGAGATCATGGAGCGCAATCATCACGCCATGAACGCCACCGGCGACGACTGGCTTTTCATCGGGCGCGGCTTGCACCGCGAGCGGGCGATGCCGGACGGCGGGCGTTCCGGCATGACCATGGACGAGACGCATTTGCGCGGCTTCTGGCGCCACTACGCTCAACTCATGGATGCGCCCGATGTCTGAGTCGGCACTGGCCGAGACGCGGCCGATAAATATCCGCGACGTCGAGCGCTTCATCTATCGCGAGGCGCGGATGCTGGACGAGGGCCGGTTTCGCGACTGGCTCGCGCTGTGGCGCGAGGACGGGATTTACTGGGTTCCGGTAAAGCACGGCGACGCAGATCCCGCGCGCGACGTCTCCATCATCTATGACGACTATCTTCGGCTCGAGCAGCGCGTCGACCGGCTTCTCAGCGGTTCGGTACTCGCGGTGCAGGGTACGATGCATATGCGCCGCGTCGTCTCCAATATCGAGATTACGGAATCGACGTCCGGCGGAACGGTCGCCGAGTTCAAATTTCGTTCTCGGCGTGTCTCGCTCGGCCGAACAGCAGCTATGGATCGGCCGTAGTATCTATACTCTAGAGGCAGACGGAGCGAACATGCGGATGATCCGCAAGAAGGTTCTGCTGATCAACAGCGAGCACGAGATGCCGCTCCTGCAATTCCTGATTTGAGGTGCGCGAGACAATGTCCCAGTATCGCGTCGACGTGAGCAAAGCGAAATGCCAATCGTTCGGGCGCTGCGCCAAGCTGCTGCCCGAGACGTTCGAACTCGACGAGAACCGCAAGGTTCAACTTCTCAGTATCGAGGGCGTCGCAGACGAGCAGTTGGTGAGGGCCGCGAAAGGATGTCCTTACCGCGCCATTACCGTCAGCGACGGCGAAACGGGCGAGCAGATATTTCCACCGGCGCGCAAATAAGCCGAGACCATCCAAGGCAAAGTTTAAGTGAACAAGCAAAGAAAGGGGAATGACATGCGAATTTCGACACTAACACGGAAGGCCTTCTGCGGCCTTCTTGCTTTGAGCGCCATCGGCACCATGACCGGCATTGCGACCGCCGAACCCGTGAAGCTTCGGGTCGGCTGGGCGGTGACGCCGGGTCAGCTTACGCCGATCATCTTCGACCAGCCGGGCCTCGCCAAGCATCTCGGCAAGTCCTACACACTGGAGCCGATCCGTGTGCCCGGCTCCGCCATCGCGCTCACCATGCTCGCGGCCGGGGACATCGACATCGTCAACTTCACTTTCACACAGCTCAGCCCCGCCATTCATGGCGCAGGCATGAACGATCTGCGCATCGTCCTCGACGAGTTCCGCGACGGCGCGCCCGGATACTCCACCAACGAATATGTGGTGGCCAAGGATGGACCGGTCCAGAAAGTGGAAGACCTGAAGGGCAAGGTGATCGCGGTTCCGGCCATCGGCACGGGCATGGATGTCTTCATGCGTGCGCATCTGCGACGCAACGGCCTGATCTACCCGCGCGATTACACCCTCATCGAGGCGCCGATGCCCACGATGAAAGCCATGCTTTTGGAGAAGAAGGCCGATCTTGCGGTCGCGGTAAAGCCGTTCATCATGGATCCCGCATTCCGCGGCGGCTCGCGGACGCTGTTCACCCAGAAGGAGGCGGTCGGCCCCACCGACATGCTGTTCCTGGCGGCGCGCGAGCCCTTCATCAAGAAGAACCGGGCGGCGCTCGTCGACTTCTTCGAGGACACGATCCGGGCGACCCGCTGGTACATGGACCCTGCCAATCATGAACAGGCGATCGCCATCGTCTCGAAGTTTACCAAAATTCCGGCGCCGGCCTTGACCTGGGCGTTCACCAAGGAAGATTTCTCCCGCGATCCCGATCTGCGGCCGGACCTCGCTTCCATTCAGCAAAATGTCGACATGCTGAAGGATCTTGGCCTCATCAAGCAGAGTGTGGATGTGAAGGCACATTCCGATCTCAGCATGCTGGAAGAAGCGGTGGCGCGCCTGAAATGAAGCGCTGCCGGAAACCGTCCTCGATGTCTTCAGATTGACGACGGACAGAATGCAGAGAATGCAAGGCCGGGAACAAGCTCAGGCGGTTAGGCGGGCGGCACGGGAAAACCGCTGGTCTGGCAGCACGCGGGGCGCTGCACCTGGACAAGTGCAATGTAATGTCGCAATCCTGCCGGGCGCGGAGGCAGCCGCCTTCGCCGCCTGGTGCGAACTCAATCCGTCGGTCGCGCCTATCATCGCGCAGACGCTTCCGGGCGATCCGTTCCTGCCCGTGCTCGGCGAAGACATTGACCTCAGAATTGATCTTCCCGCCTATCGGCTATTCGAGAACGGCGAGGATGTCGGCGAAGCAGGCGACATACACGCGTTATGGCAGCCGGACTGGCAGGGCTTCGCCTTTGGCTGCTCGTTCTCGCTGGAAGACGCCCTACGCGCCGGCGGTATTCCGCTCGATTACGAGCGTCGTGGCTTCGGCGGCGCCATCTATCTCACCAATATCGCGACCAAAGCATGCGGCGCCTATGCCGGTCCGCTGATCGTATCCATGCGACCCATTCCCGAGACACACGCAGCGGCGACCTTAAGGCTTTGCGAGCGTTTTCCGAAGCTGCACGGCGCTCCTGTGCATGTAGGCGACCCAGCCTCCATCGGGATCGATCTCAACCGACCGCTCCAGTCATTGGGCGAACCATCTGTGGTCGGCAGCGAGACGCCGGTGTTCTGGGCCTGCGGGGTAACGACACAGTATGTGATCCAGCATGCACGCCCCCGCCGTGCCGTCACTCATGTCTCTGCCCGGATGCTCGTCACCGATCTGCACATTGACGATATGGAAATTTCGTAAGGCTTTCGCGGCGGACGGTTTTCCTTTCGCACGCTTAGGCAATGAGCCAAGGAAATTCAGGGGGAGCCATGAAACGCAGCACCGACCGCATCCTTGTCACCCATGTCGGCAGCTTGGTGCGGCCGCAGCCGATCCGCGACATCATGGCGGCGCGCGACCAGGGCGAAGCCTACGATCAGACCGCCTTCCAGCGGACACTGAAGAACGAGGTCGCCGGCGTGGTGCGCAAGCAGGCGGATGTCGGGATCGACATCGTCAGCGACGGTGAATACGGCAAGGCTGGCTGGATCCGCTATGTCGCCCAGCGTCTCGGCGGTTTCGATCATCGCGCACCGCGCAGCAGCGATCGTGACTTCAACCCGGTTCACATTATCCGCGAAGCGCAGAAATTTCCGGAATTCTACGCCGCGTATAATGCGATACAGTACTATGACTGGCTGCCGCCCGGGCAATCGAAGACGCCGCTGAAAGATGCGAACCCGCAGGAAAAGCAGCTGGTATGGGAATGCGTCGGCCCTATCACCTATAAGGGTCAGGACGCCATCCGCGCCGACATCGACAATTTGAAAGCGGCCGTGAGTGCGGCGAAGGTCGAGGAAGCTTTCATGCCGGTGGCGGCGCCGATGAGCGCGCGGGGTCTCTGGCTCAATGCGTACTACAAGTCTGACGAAGAGATTGTCGTCGCGCTCGCGGATGCGCTGCGCCACGAATATAATGCGATCGTCGATGCAGGTTTCATACTCCAGCTCGACGACGCATTCCTCGCCCATGAATACGATCGCCTGCTGGGCGAAATGAGCGCACGCGAGGTCCACAAATATGCCGAACGGTGCATCGACTTGGTCAACCATGCGCTGACGGGTATTCCCGAGGACAGGGTGCGCTACCATGTGTGCTGGGGCAGCTGGAACGCTCCGCATACGACCGATGTTCCCCTCAAGACCCTGGTCGATCTCGTCCTCAAGGTTCGCGCGCAGGCCTATTCGGTCGAGGCGGCGAATCCCCGGCACGAACACGAATGGATGCTGTGGAAGGATGTGAAGCTGCCCGATGGGAAGATTCTCATTCCCGGAGTGGTGACGCATTCGACCAATGTGGTTGAGCACCCCGAGTTGGTCGCGTGGCGCATCAGGAATTTTGCCAGCGTGGCGGGTCGGGAAAACATCATCGCCGGAACCGATTGCGGCTTTGCCCAGAGCTATAACATCGTGCGATGCCATCCATCGGTCCAGTGGGCAAAGCTCGAAGCTCTGGCCGAGGGCGCGCGCCTGGCATCAAAAGAATTGTGGGGCCGGTAAAACATCTTCCGCCGGTCCGGAAGGGCAAGTCATGCCGAGTATGGCCTTGTTTGCGCGACTGTACTCGCTTCATCGTCGGAATTTCCGACAATGGAATACCAGAAAAATCGGCTTTACACTTATTGGATCGCTCGGCACTCTAGCTCTAAAGTCCGGTGTCGCAACCATTTCGCGGTGCGCTCGACAATCTTAGACCCGTTAAAGCGGGCATAGACCCGTTAAAGCGGGCCGGAGGAAACGTTCGGTATGAGTGGTGGCATCGAGGCCGCATTGCTGCTTGCGCTCCAGGCGATCCTGAGCGGCATTCTGGTCGGCGGCGTTTACGGCATCCTCTCCGTCGGCTTGAGTCTCGCTTTCGGCGTGATGCGGATCGTTAATTTCGCGCATGGCGAGCTCGTGATGTACGGCATGTATGCCGGCGTCATCGCGTCGAAGAATTTCGGCATCGATCCGCTGCTGATATTGCCGATCAGCTTTCTGGTGCTCGCAGGCATCGGCGCGCTGCTCTATCTGGTGGTTTTCCGCCGCTTTGTCGGCCATGCCACGTTGCAGCAGCTTCTGGCGGCCATCGGTTGCGCGCTTGTGCTGCAGATGATCATCCAGATCATTTTCGGACCCGATGCGCGAACCGCAAACTCCATGTTCTCTGGCCAATATCTCGTGTTCGGGCCGTTCTTCCTGTCGCAAGCGCAGATCGTTGCGTTCGCGATCGCGGTTGCGGCGGTGGTGCTGGTGGAATTGCTGCTGCGCGCCACCACCTGGGGCAAGGCGGT
This sequence comes from uncultured Pseudomonadota bacterium, assembly GCA_963707705.1. Taxonomy (GTDB): domain Bacteria; phylum Pseudomonadota; class Alphaproteobacteria; order Rhizobiales; family Xanthobacteraceae; genus Pseudorhodoplanes. The sequence continues at coordinate 76,345 of CAVPRD010000017.1, forward strand.
GCGCGCCGTGGCCGACGATCAGCCCGCGTCCGAACTGGTCGGGATCAATTCGCAATACATCAATATCGGCGCATTCGCGCTCGCCTCCGGGCTAGCCGGTATCGCGGGCACGGTGCTCGTGACCTATTTCCCGACCTCGCCCGCGGTCGGTTTTGCGATCCTACCTATCATCATTATCGCGACGACCATCGGCGGTCTCGGCAGCATCGGGGGAACTTTTCTAGGCGGCATTTGCTGCGGCGTGATCCAGCAGACGACCGCCATGCTCTGGAACTCCGCGCTTCAGGACGTGCCGCTCTATCTCTTGCTGCTGCTGTTCATTGCCTACAAGCCGACCGGCTTTTTCGGCCTGCGATCGGAATAGGAGCGCGCATGCATACCGGCGCGCCTACTTCGGTCTTGTCGCAGCAGCAGATGTGGTTCAATTGGCGCTCCGCCGCGATTCTGATCCTGCCGGTCGCGATCGTTGCGGTGCTGCCGCTGCTTCCTTTCGTGAATAACTACATCATCGCCGCGACGGTACGCGCGCTGATCTTCATCTCGCTCGGTCAGGCCTGGAACGTCGTCGCGGGGATCGGCGGGCAATTGTCGCTCGGTCACGGCGTGTTTCTCGGAATCGGCTGCTACACCACCGGCATCCTGTTCAACAAATATGGCATTCCTCCCTGGGTCGGCGGCTGGGTGGGTGTGCTGCTGGCCATGGCGGTGGCCCTGGTAATGGGCAGCATGACTTTGCGAATGCGCGGCGTTTTCTTTGCACTCGCGACGGTGGCCGTGTCTCTCGCACTGGTTCAGCTTTCCCGCCATTTCGTCGATCTGACCGGCGGCGCTGATGGTCTGGCGCTGAACTTCATCGGCAACTCTGTCTGGGCGATGCAGTCGCGCACGCCGGCGGTGTTCCTTTACGCAGCGCTCGCCTTTGTGGTCGCATATTACTGGATCACGCGCTGGATTCTGGCGAGTCGTTCTCGGCCTCGAAATGCAGGCCGTCCGCGATGATGAAGTGGCGGCGGCCGCGGCCGGCGTCGCTGTTTTCCGGACCAAGCTTGTCGGTTTCACCCTCAGCGCAGCGATGACCGCGCTGGCCGCCGTTCTCTATATGCAATTCTACATGGCGATCGATCCGGAAGCCGCCTTCGGGCTCGGCACCGCGATCCAGCTTCAGTTGCCTGCCCTGATCGGCGGCCTCGGTACCGCCGCGGGCCCGATCATCGGCGGAGCAATAATGATTTTTCTTTCAGAAGTCCACCAACTGGGGTGGCGCCAAAGTCGGCATCGAAGGACTCGACATTCTCATCTACGGCCTGATGCTGCTCTTGGTGGTATTGCGGGCGCCAACCGGCGTCGTTGGCTGGCTGCAGGCGATGCGCCAATCCGGATCCGGACGATGAGCGCTGCTCTTGCCCTCGAAGTCCGCGACGTCGCCCGCAATTTCGGAGGCTTGCAGGCGCTGCGCAATGTCTCGTTCACGGTGCGGCAAGGTGAGGTGATGGGGTTGATAGGCCCGAACGGGGCCGGGAAATCGACCCTGTTCGAGATCATCAGCGGCAATGTCAAGCCGAGCGCCGGGAGCATCTTTTACTTTGGCACCGATTGCACGAACGTTCCGCCGCACCTGAGAAGGCGGCAAGGCATGTGCCGCACCTTTCAGAAGGTCCGGCTGTTCGAGAGCATGACGGTGGCGGAAAATATTCGTGTCGCTGCTTCGCAGTCCGTTCCGCCCGACCGCAGCGTCGACGAAGAAGTCGCTGCTGTGCTAGCGCAATTCCGCCTGGAAGCGCAGGCGACGCGGCGTCCGTCCGAACTCACGCTCGCGGATCGCAAACGGGTCGAGATCGGCCGTGCGCTGGCCGGCCGCTGCCGTCTGCTGATGTTGGACGAAAGCATGTCCGGGCTGACGCACGAGGAAGCGGAACACTTGATCGTGGAAATCCTGGCGCTCAATCGCACGCGCGGCATAACGGTGATCGTGGTCGAGCACGTCCTGTCGGTACTGGCGGCGATGGTGAGCCGGCTGGTCGTCCTTCACAATGCAACGGTCATCGCCGACGGAACACCGACGGAGATCGCTCACGATCCTCAGGTTGTCGAGGCCTATCTCGGGACAAAGCAGAGAGCCTTGCGATGACGCTGCTTGCGGTCGATAAGCTGAGCGTTGCCTATGGCGACCTGTTCGCCGTGCGCGATATCTCGTTCGCGGTCGAGCAGAGCAATGCCTTTGTCCTTCTCGGTGCGAACGGCGCCGGCAAGACCAGCATCCTGCGCGCGATTTCCGGGCTCATCCCAGCGCGAGCCGGCGCCATTAGCGGCATGGGCGAAAGCCTCCGCGGCCTGCGGCCGCATCAGATCGCGCGTGCAGGCATCTCGCATGTTCCGGAAGGCCGGCGGATTTTTTCCAATCTCACGGTCGACGAAAATCTGGTCGTTAGTTTTTTGCCAGGCCGCGCGCCGGTCCCCGTGGCCGACGCGTTGATGGCGGTGTTTGATCTGTTTCCGCGGCTCAAGGAGCGTCGGCGTCAGGCGGGTGGGACCCTATCAGGCGGCGAGCAGCAGATGCTTGCTATCGGTCGCGCGATGATGAACTTCCCCAAGCTCTTGATGTTGGACGAACCGTCGCTCGGGCTATCGCCTGTGCTCGCCGAACTGGTGTTCGAGCGGCTCGATGAGATCAAGCGGCAGGGGACCACAATTCTTCTGGTCGAACAGAATGCCGCCTGCCTCGACATGGCCACCAATGGGATCATCCTCGCGAATGGCCGGGTCGTTCTCAGCGGCGACCGCGAGCGGCTGAAGGATTCGGATTTTGTTCGTCGCGCCTATCTCGGAATGTAAGCGGTAGTTGAGGAGCACTGACGAGGAAACCGGCAAGAAACATTGGAGGAAAGTCATGACGATTACGCGTCGACAAGGGCTAACAGGACTGGCGGCAGGCGTCGCCGCAATTGCAATGCCTACGGTCGCCCGCTCGCAAACGCCGGACATCGTGATTGGAGCGCCCAATTCTGTCACCGGCGGCCTCGGCGAACTCGGCTCGCGTGCGGTCTGGGGGCTTCAGCTTGCAGTCGACAAGATCAACCGCGAGGGTGGCATCAAGTCGCTGGGCGGCGCGAAGCTTAAGCTGAGCGTCACCGACACGACGTCCGAAAATCCGACCCAGGCTGCGAGCATCACACGGCGCATGATCGATCAGGAAGGGGCGATCGTGATCGCCGGCGCGAGCGCCAGCGCCATGACATTAGCGGCGCAGGTCGAGGCGGAGAAATCCGAAATTCCGTTGATCACAAATTCCTATGCCGACGGCATCGTGACGCGCGGCTATAAATACACCTTCAAGCTCACGCCGCAGGGCAGTGTGATCTGGAACTGGTCGATGACCACGGCGCACGAGATGTGGACGGCAGTGAAGGGAACTCCGCCGAAGACCGCAGCAATCTTCATGAGCAACGACGCGGTTGGTCTCGTCGTCCAGAAGCAATTGCCCGACCACGCCAAGACCCTGAACCTCGAAGTGCCGTTCTCGACCGGTTTCCAGATGGGACTGTCGGACCCCTCGGTCGCGGTGGCGCCGGTGTTACGTTACAAGCCGGATATTCTTTTTCTTGGCGGCTTTACCAACGACCTGATCCTGATCGTGAAGGCGTTGCGCGGGGTCGGCGCCACGATGCCGATCTTCGGCGCGGGCCCGGCCGGCGCCAACTCGATTGGCAAGGGATTGGGTTCGGCCAGCGACAAATTCTTCGCACCGATGACCTGGAACTGGGATCTCCGCGTGCCTGGCAACAAGGAATTCGTGGAAGCTTACAAGGCATCGCATCCGACCCAGCCATTCCCGCCGGCCGCGGAAATGCTCGGTCAGGGCTATGTGATGGGACTCATCATCGGACAGGCTCTTGAAAAGGCCGCGAGCCGCGATCCGAAGAAAATCCGCGACGTGATGGCCACCGCCGAATTCACAGATCTGCCGTTCCCGGCGACCAAGGTGAAATTCGGCGACAATGGGTTGAACGTCCACAACCAGAGCATCATGACGGAATGGCTGAAAGGCGAGCTTCGTACCGTTTGGCCAAAGCAGGTCCAAGCCATCCAGCCGGTTCTGTGATGTTGGATGTTCGATACGCCGTTCCGCTGGCATCAGCGGGACGGCCGGTGCAATTTGAAAGGAGATCGTGATGGCGTCATCGCAGCGCATCCTGACCACCCATGTCGGCAGCCTGATTCGGCCCGACGACCTGATCGCCTTCCTGAAAAAGATACACGACGGCGAGACTTACGATGCCGCAGCCTTTCAGGAATGTCTGAAGCGTTCGGTCGCCGAAGTCGTTCGCAAGCAGGTGGAGGTCGGGATCGACATCGTCAGCGATGGCGAGTTCGGCAAGACTGTGAGTTGGTCGCGCTACATCCTCGATCGCATCAGCGGCTTCGAAGAGCGCCAGGAAAGCAGTCCCGGCTTCCGCTCCGCAGTTGCCGGGAAGGACCGCCGGGACTTCGCGGATTTCTACGAGGAATACGAACGCAATTTCGGCTTCGTCGGAATGGGCAAGAACTTCAGGACCGGCACCTTCGTCATTTCCGGGCCGATCAAATATACCGGGCAAGCGCTGATCCGGCGCGACATCGAGGATCTGAAGAAAGCGATTGCCGGCGTTCCCGTCGTGAACGCCTTCCTGCCGGTGGTCGCGCCTGCAAGCGTGGTGCCGCAGCATAAGGACGAGTATTACAAGTCGCCGGAGGAGGCACTGTTCGCGATCGCCGACACCCTGCACGAGGAATACAAGGCGATCGTGGATGCCGGCCTAATCGCGCAGATCGACGACGCATTCCTCGCGAGCGTGTACGACGTGATGGTGCCGCCGCAGACGCTTGCGGACTATCGCAAATGGGCACAGATCCGAGTGGAGGCGCTCAATCACGCGCTCAAGGGCATCCCTCAGGAGTACACCCGCTACCATATGTGCTGGGGAAGCTGGAACGGCCCGCACACCAACGATGTCGCACTCAAGGATATTGTCGACCTGATGCTGCGCATCAATGTCGGCGGTTATTCGCTGGAAATGGCCAATCCGCGTCATGAGCACGAATGGCGGGTGTGGGAGCATGTGAAATTGCCGGAGGGCAAGACGCTGGTGCCGGGTCTCGTCAGCCACGCGACCAATGTCGTCGAGCATCCGGAGCTTGTGGCCGAGCGCATTGTCCGGCTCGCCAATCTGGTCGGGCGCGATAATGTCATCGCCTCAACCGATTGCGGTTTCGCGCAGGGGCCGTTCACGCGGCGCGTGCATCCGTCGATTCAGTGGGCGAAGCTTGGCTCATTGGTCGAGGGCGCAAGGCTTGCCTCGCGGGAATTGTGGCGGCGGAGCGCGGCGTAGTCTTTCCGCGTATGTATTGCAGCCGCGAATGATGTATTTCGCGAGACTTGATGAACTTCGAACCCGTCCGGACCCGCCTTCCTAAAAGACCGGCTCGCGACGCATGCGACGCGCTCAAGGATATGTCCGAAAAACAGGATCCGGCTGTGTAAAAAAGCTATAAATCAAGTGAAGCACAATCATATGGTTCTTTTGCTGAAGTGATGCGTGTGCAATCCCTGGCATGATTGCAAATTGCTTGTCGGGGTTTGGCAAAAGCTGAAAAAATTGCAAAAGGTCGGTCAAGGATGCGATACCGTCATACTCACCACGCATGATAATGGTCGGGCAGACAATTTTGGTCGGGTCGACAAGGGGTAGATTATTGCACATATCGATGTAGGTTCCGTTGGGAATGGAATCGTCCAGCTCGAGTATGTACTCAGCATGCGCCTCAATGACCCGATCATCGGCGGTGCCGGGATGATCCCGCTCGAAGATCGATCTGATAAAATCGCGGCTCAACGGTCGACGCTTTGTCTTGAGATATTCCGGGAGCTTCTTGCGACGCTGTTCAAGCGTTGAACTCCCCTCACCGGTCCAGACGTGAGCGTCGAGCGCCAATCGTGAAACCCGCGCGGGATATTGCTGCGCAAAAGCGGAAGCCCGCAAAGCGCCTGAGGATATGCCGTAAACAAGCAAAGGGCCGCTGTTGCGATTCCGTTCTATGTAGGATGAACCGGCCGCGAGGTCTTCGACTCCGTCGGCAATTGTCGCGTCGATGCCACGGCTTTTATCGGAGCGGCCATAGCCTTCCATATCCATGCACCAAGTATCAAAGCCTCGCTCCGCAAAGTATTCCATCGCCGAGGAGTTAGGTACACCATCGACGTGTAAATCGAACACCGGTTGCGATGGCATCGATGAACCGTGTACGAAGAGAATCGTACCTCGCTTCTCTGTTCCAGTTACAGCCCGCTTTTCCCAGAGAAAAAGATTAACGTCGCTTTTCTTCGCCCAATGTTCCTGTCCTTTTATCCTGTTGGCGGCATAATTCCGGCTCATACCCTTCTCCGTAGCCGTGCTGCAGGGGCATTGATCAGCGTCCCTGCGTAATCCTTGAGCTTGATGGCTGGACCTCGCGCATCATCGAAAACACTACCTGCTGCCGAGGCAAGCCTTTCGGCCAGCAGGCTTGAAGGCAAGCCAAAACGGTCGACAGGAATGAGAGAGCGCAAACCATTGCGTGGGCCTGGATGATCAGAACGCTTCGCAATGTGGGAGCTTACTCAGCACGCCCACGCCATGACCCCAAATCGGCTCCATCCTACATCGTGAGAATTTTGAAGCGTGCCCTATTGCACTTTCCGATCTGCGAGTGGCGGCAGAAACTTCTCGGTATAGACCTCGTCCGCACCCGGCGTAGCCGTCAGACCAAAGGCGCCGACTACTGCATCGATGGTTTTCTTAAGACGCTCCGGCTGCACGACGCTCAGGCCATTGCCCCGCACCCATTTGGTGTCGGTGAGGCCGAGCGCAATGTCGAGCCGAATTTTTTCAATTTCGTCCTTCATCATGGGATCACGCGCCTTCATGGTCTGCAGCGCGGCAGCCGGATCCTTGATCGTGTCGATCGTGCCTTTGTTCAACGCCTTGACCATAGCGCGAACCACGTCGGGATTTTCCTCCGCATATTTCTTGGTCGTGACGAGGGCGAGGCCGTAGAGATCGGCGCCGAAGTCCGCATAGCGGATCGGATAGATGTCTTCGAGCTTGATGCCAACCTCAAGCAGCGCGGGAATATTGGAGTTTGTAAAGCCTGCTGTGCCGTCAGCTTCGCCTCGCGCGACCATCGGTCCGAACAACTGTGGTTGCACCGGCAGCCAGTTGATCTTTACATTCTCGGCGTTCGCGGCCTTCAGCAAAATGGAAATTGTATCGTGGACAGCCGTACCTGGGCCACCAGCTATTCTTGCGCCATTGAGGTCCGCCGGCTTTCGGTAATTCTTTGACTTCAGCGTGATGACCGCCATCGCTGTGTCGTCGAAACTGATATAGACCGCGATTAGCGGCGAGCCAGGATTCTGCGCATTAAACTTGATCAACGTCGGCAGATCGACCCAGCCGAAATTGTAGACGTTGCTCGCTACGCTGACCGCAACATTGCCCGCGCCTTTGCCGGGATCGATCGCAACATTGAGACCGTTGTCCTTGAAGTAGCCCTTCTGCTGAGCCACGAAGAATGGCGCATGCGTCCCCTGGATGATCCAGTCGAGCATCATGCGCACGTCTTTTTGCTGTGCCTGCGCAGACTGATTGCCGACAATCAGAATTGCGGCAACGAAAGCAATCCACGCTATCCATTTGCGAAGCAACATCATGGAACAACTCCTGTGAGGTTTGGCCGTGCGAAGCACCCAGCTCACTTGCGCCTTCAAAACAGTAACTTTAGTAATAGGAAAGTCAATTGAGCAACTCTAGCCTCCGGCATATGCTCACTTGGTGGTCAGTTCATGCAGGTAAAGCAGCAATGACAACAAAGCCAAAATCAAAGGCCCCAAAAAGGACGGCGCCCAAGGCTGCGTCAATTCGCTCGCAGAAGTCTGTGAAGCAGCGAACGCTCCCCGAAAGGAATATGAATTCGCCCAAGGCAGATATTCTCGACATGGCGCGATACGAGATCGGAACGCGCCTGCGCCATGCGCGCCTGATGCAGGGGGCGCGGCTGAAAGATGTTGCTAACCAGGCGGGGTGCTCGGAAAGCCTGGTTTCAAAGATCGAAAACAACAAGTTGGAGCCATCGTTGCACGTGCTGGGGACGCTTTGTGCCGTGCTCAAAATCGGGCTCGGCGACCTGTTCACTCAACAGGAAGACGATTACCCGGTCGTCACACGCGCTGGTCAGCGCACGCCTGTCGAAGCCGACGACTTCCTGCGACGCGGCAACGGGATCCGTATGGAGCGCGTAATCCCCTATACGCGGGGCCACCTGCTTCAAAGCAATATCCACGTGGTGGCGCCAGGCGGTGCCAGCTTCGGTCTGATCTCTCATCAGGGCGAAGAAGTCGGCTATCTAATTGACGGAGAAATCGAACTTTTCGTGGGCGACAAGGCGTATCGGCTGTCTGCAGGCGACACTTTCTGCTTCCGCTCCGAGATCGGACACGGCTACCGAAACCTGGGTGCGACGGAAGCACGCATCCTGTTTGTCAACACTCCCCCTGCATTCTAGTCAATTTCCTGTTGCTCAAGTCACTTGAACGGGGCAACATTGCCCGGCAAAAAACGGGGAGCGAACTGAGATGCTCAAGCTGCCGGCACACAAGCGCTACGATTATCTGCCGATCGGCGAGCGCAAGACCTATTCCTGGCCGAACGGGAAGCGCCTCGCGTTCTACATCGCTATGAACATTGAGCATTTCGCGTTCGGCGCGGGCCTCGGCATGGACCCGCATAATCGCAATGGAGCGCAGACGTCCCGCAATTGGGCCTGGCGCGATTACGGCAACAGGATCGGCAATTGGCGTCTGTTCGAAATGCTGGAAGAGCTGAAGCTGCCCGCGACAATCCTTTTGAACTCCACTGTCTGCTACGAGTATCCGCAGATCATTCAGAAGATCAAAGAGCGCGGCGATGACGTAGTCGGGCACGGACGCACCAATGCTGAACTCCTGCGCGGCATGTGGGAAGACGACGAGCGTCGCGTGATCCAGGAATGCGTGGAGGTGATCGAGAAGTATGTCGGCGTCCGGCCGACGGGCTGGATGGGCGCCGGCGCGGCCGAAAGCAATGTCACACCCGACCTCTTGAAGGAAGCCGGCTTTACGCATCTGCTCGACTGGCCGGTAGATGATCAGCCAATGTGGATGAAAACACGCAGTGGCCCCATCCTATCCGTGCCCTATCCGATGGAGCTGAACGATGCGGGAACCCTCGGTCTGCGCGATCACTCCGGGCGCGAATTCGCCGATATGATCGTCGACCAGTTCGAAGAACTACTGGAGCAATCGGAGAAGCAGCCGCTTGTCTTCTCGCTCTCATTACATGGATTTCTGGTCGGCCAGCCTTTCCGGCTAAGGCCGTTGCGTCAGGCGATCAAGCATTGCGTTCAGCACAAAAAGGCCGATCAGGTATGGTTCACGCGCGCCGGCGAAATCGCAAGCTACTGCTCGGCGATGGGTCCGGGCATCGTACCCGGTAGCTAGCAGGAGGGACGGCATGAATATCAGCACAAGACCGGATGCCGCCACAACCGTGCTCAAGGCGACGCCCGAAACCGTTCATTGGGGTTATCTCGATGCCACAATTAAGCCTGCGCTCACGATAAATTCGGGCGAGCGCGTGCGCATCGAATGCGCCACCTGCAATCCCGAATGGATGCCGGCGAACGACCAAGGCTACGATATTCTGCCCGACATCGTAGAAATTCATCAGAAAGTGAAAAAGGGATCGGGCAATCACATCTTCACCGGTCCGATCTACGTGCGCGACGCAAAGCCCGGCGACGTGCTCGAAGTGCGTATTCTCGATATCGAAATCCGGCAGAACTGGGGATGGAACCTCTTCCGCGGCTATATGGGAACGATCCCGGAGGACTTTCCCTACATGCGTCTTATGCATGTGCGCCTCGACCTGAATGCCAATGTCGCGATCATGCCATCTGGCTTCAAGATTCCGCTTGCGCCCTTCTTCGGACAACTCGCGGTCGCGCCGGCGAAGGTGTTCGGCCGTCAGAACAGCAAGGAACCGCGCGAATTCGGCGGCAATCTCGACTGCAAGGAACTGACCGCCGGCAGCACGATCTATTTGCCGGTCTGGAACGACGGCGCGCTGTTTTCGACGGGAGATGGCCACGCGGCCCAGGGCGACGGCGAGGTCGACGGCACCGCGATCGAGACCGCGCTTGCGGGCACCTTCGAATTTGTGCTGCGCAAGGATCTGAACTGGACAATGCCGCGTGCGGAAACGCCAACGCATTACATCGCATTCGGGCTCGATGCAGATCTCGACGACGCGGCGCGGCAGGCGCTGAAGGAAATGATTTCCTGGATCACAGCAATGACCGGTATTCACAAGGATGAGGCTTATGCGATGTGCAGCTTTGCAGCCGACCTGCATGTAACGCAGACGGTGAACAATCAAAAAGGTGTTCACGCGATGCTGCCGAAGCGCATTCTGCAGCGATAGGCGCTGGGAACGGAACTTGCATAGCAACTCAATCAACGACTGAGGTTATTTTCTTTCGTCCGCCAATAGGAGCAACCTTTGTGACGGGCTTCGTGAATCTGGACCAGGTCTCGTTGAAGTACAACGAGGAGGAGAGCGCGCTGGCGCTCTACCGCACGAGCTTCGGCGTCGCGAACGGCGAGTTCGTCGCCGTTGTTGGACCCTCAGGTTGCGGAAAGTCGACGCTGATGAAGGTTGTCACGGGATTGTGGCCTGCGACTGCAGGCCGCGTCACGGTGGGCAACAAGCCGGTAACGGCACCGCTCAACTTCGTTGGCATGGCATTCCAAAATCCGTCCCTGCTACCGTGGCGCACAACGTTGAAGAACGTGATGCTGCCGCTTGAGATCGTCGAACCGCATGCGAGCCGAATGCGAAGCGAGCGCGCTGCGTATGAGGCGAAAGCGAGTGACCTCCTTGCGCTTGTTGGATTGAAAGGCTGCGAGACCAAATATCCATGGCAGCTTTCTGGCGGAATGCAGCAGCGTGCGCAGCTGTGCCGCGCCCTGATCCACGAGCCGTCGCTTCTGATGCTCGATGAGCCTTTCGGCGCGCTCGATATGTTCACCCGAGAAGAGCTGTGGCTCGCTTTGCAGGATCTGTGGATGGCACGCCGGCCGACGGTGATTTTGGTCACGCATGACCTGCGGGAGGCCGTCTTTCTAGCCGATCGAGTGCTAGTGATGAGCGCACGGCCTGGTCGCATCATCCTCGACCGCAAGATCACTATGCCGCGGCCTCGGCGACTGGACGCAACCTACGAACCGGAATCGGTCGCGCTTGTCCACGAATTGCGGGAGCATATCAGTGCAGCACGCGCCAAAGCAGCGGCCTGAGGACGAGCAGGACATGACCGTTGCAGAAACCTACGACCTGCCGCCGGTCACGAGGCAAAAGAGCTTCTTCGAGCGCAAGATTGTGCGCCGGGCGCTGCCGTGGTTCGTGATCATGTCGATGTTCGTGTTCTGGGAACTCTTCGTGCGCGTTTTCGGAATCCAGGAATTCGTACTGCCGGCGCCTTCCGTGGTTTTCAAGTCGATGTGGCAGTGGCGCGAACCAATCGCGCTCAACGCCTGGCAAACGCTGATGACAACACTTGTCGGATTTGCATTCGCGATCCTGATCGGCGTGATCGGCGGCATTGCGCTCGGTTCTTCGGCTGTTATCTATGACGGATTTTATCCAGCCCTGATCGCGTTCAATTCCGTGCCGAAGGTAGCGGTCGTTCCGGTACTGGTAATATGGTTCGGCATCGGCACCGTGCCGGCCATAATCACGGCATTCCTGCTAGCCTTCTTTCCGATCCTGGTGAATGTCGCCACCGGCATTGCGACCGTCGAGCCGGAATTGCGTGATGTACTGCGCGCGCTCGGCGCGAGCAAGAAGCAGGTGATCATGAAGGTCGGCCTGCCGCGCGCAATGCCGTATTTCTTCGCCTCGCTGAAAATCGCGATGACGGTTGCTTTCGTCGGTTCGATCGTAGCAGAAACGGTCGCGGCCAATGCCGGCATCGGCTACCTGATGCTGGTGGCCTCCTCGCGCTTCGAAGTCCCCCTCGCCTTCGCCTGCCTGATCGTGACCGGCCTGATGGGGGTCGGCATGTACATCGTTTGTGTGACTATCGAACGTCGTACCACCGGCTGGGCGACGCGCGGCGCGGACGGCGTCACTTTCGGCTCCTGATAGATGCATTGAATTGGCATGCATTACCGCGCATTCGCACGCCTGTGACGGAGTGAATTGTGGCTGACGACACCATCGAGAAGATCACCGCGGACCGTTCGGCACATTACGAACCGTTCGGCTGGCATCATTGGCCCGAGCATCCGTGGCTTTCATATCAATTCCGGCGCGGCCTGGGAGAAACACAGGAAGGCGGCGGCGCGGTCAGCGAAGTGCTGATGGCTGGGTCGCGCATGATAGCCGGCGATCTTGAAAGCTGGCATATCGAATGGATGCGGATCGCCGACCGCAACTGGCAGCGCGGGCTTCTCGAGGAACGCGAAAGTCATATCCGCACCGCGATGAACTGCTTTCTCCGAGCCGCCGATTATTATCGGCAGGCGGAGTTTCATCTCGATCCGAAAGACCCGCGTCGGCTTCCTACTTTCGAGAAGATGGAAGCCTGTTCCAAGAAATTCATCGGCTATCTTGATCCACCGGGCGAGGCGGTCGACATCCCGTATGAGCCGGGCAAGCCGATCTGCGGCTATTTTGTGCGCGCACCTTTTCCTGGCGAGAGACTGCCGGTGCTGATCTGCATGGGAGGCCTCGACTCGATCAAGGATGAGATGTGGTTCATGCAGGCGCATGGCTGCTTGCAGCGCGGCATATCGGTGCTGATGATCGACGGACCCGGCCAGGGTGGAACGTTGCGTCGCCATGGCGTGCACAGCCGGCCTGATACCGAGGTTCCGATCGGCAAATGCATCGACTGGCTGATCCAGCGCCCGGATGTCGATCCAGAGCGGATTGCGGTGTGCGGATCGAGCCTCGGCGGCTACTACGCCGCGCGTGCCGCTTGTTACGAACACCGTCTCGCCGCTGCGATTTCACACGGCGCGATCTGGTCGGTGCACGACATGTGGGGCAGCAAGGACGACAATTTCGGCCTGTCCATGCACATCCGCTGGGTGATGGGCGCATCCTCGATGAAGGAAGCGCACGAAATCATAAAGCCGTTCACGCTAGAAGGTCATCTGCAGAACATGCGCTGTCCCTATCTGATCGTGCATGGCGGTCACGACGTGCTGACCGTTTCGGCGGCGCGGCAGACATACGATTATGGCAAGGCGAATGGCCTCAATGTCACGCTGCGCATCATCGAACCCGACGAGACCGGCGCGGAGCATTGCCAGCACGACAACCCGACGATCGGACAGGAAATTCTCTGCGACTGGCTAGCCGACCGCTTCGGCATAGATCAGCGCAAGCTGTTGAAGACGTCCTGGAACCCACTCATCTAAAGGGCAAGTCCATGATCCAGGGAATTAAGGTTCCGAGAGCCGGCATCGTCGCAATCGACCTGCATCGCGGGCACCTCGATCCCGCCGTCGCGACCATGCCGCTCGAATCGAACGCTGCCGCGCGCGTGGTCGCGGCCAACGAGCGCTTCTTCAAGTGCGCGCGCGCCGCCGGCATCCCGGTGTTTCACTGCGTTGCGACCTACCGCGATTCCGAAGAAATCCAGCTAAATCCTGCCTGGAGACATCGTGGAGAAGACCCGAATAACCCGCGAAAGAATGTCCTGCAGCACAACATTGTCGGCATGCCGGGCTGCGAGGTGATGCCGTCGCTGTTCGATCCCGCCGACTTCATTGTCGATGCGAAGAAACGCTACGATTGCTTCACAGCAACCGACCTGGATCTCTCCTTACGCGCACATGGCATCAACACGGTTCTAATCACAGGTGTGAACACCAATTCCTGCGTCATCGCGACCGCGACCGCCGCCTGTTGCCGTGACTTTGCCGTGGTCGTTGTTTCGGACTGCGTCGACACCATGGACGGGAGCGCCCTGCATGACGCAGCGCTCTCGGTCATTGGCCGCGCGTTCGGACAGGTGATGACGAGCGAGGAAGCCCTTGCGGCAGTCGGTTCCGGCGGCGTCGCGTCATCGGAAGCAGCGGCGTGAACGCGGTGTACGTCCTGCCGCCGGTTGCGCAAACGGTCGTTCCCGTGCTGGGCGGTGGCGTCTTTCCGGTGCGCCGCATCTATTGCGTCGGGCGCAACTATCTTGACCACATTCGCGAGATGAAAGAAGCGGACGAACGCGATCCGCCGTTTTTTTTCCAGAAGCCGCGCGACGCCATCGTGCCGGACGGGGCGATAGTACCCTATCCGCCTCTGACATCTAACTTTCAGTTCGAGGGCGAGCTGGTGGTGGCAATAGGATTTGGCGGACGGAACATTCCGAAGGAGCGCGCGCTGGATCACGTTTATGGATACGCCTGCGGTTTGGACCTCACGCGACGTGACCGCCAATTCGACGCGCGCGACATGCGGCTTCCTTGGGAGATCGGCAAGAGTTTTGATGCTTCGGCGCCGTGCGGCCTCATAACGCCGGCTTCGGCCGGCCATCGCATACGAGGCGCGATCGTACTTTCGGTTAATGGCGTCGAGCGCCAGCGCAGCGATCTCTCACAGATGATCTGGAGTCCGCCCGAGATCATCGCACAATTGTCGAAACAGGTCGTACTTGAGCCCGGCGACCTGGTCTTTACCGGAACCCCCGCCGGTGTAGGCGCGGTAACCCCGGGCAATAGGATCATACTCGAAATCGAAGGGGTTACGCCGCTGCAGATCGCGATCGGCCCACCGATCGAATGATCGTCGCGAGCAATATGTATCGGTCGCGCCAACGCCGAGAGAAACGAATTTGCGTTTCTTAATCGTGGTCCGCATCCCGACACACCGAGACCATTACCACGAAGGCGTTTATTTCCAGGAATTCATATGGGTCCGCAACGCCCAGCTCCCGGAGCCATGCGGTCTGTAATTTTTTTGCAGCTTCATAAAGTGGGGGGTCAGCGAGGACGCGATTCGCTTGAGGGTAACAGCGATCGGCGAAGTCACTGCTGGCCGCTTACCGGGGCGATCAACTTCGTCGCAATCGATCTATTCCGTGATCCAGATTCCTTATCGCCGCTGAGCTTTCATTCGCCTATCGCATCTACTGTGCCGCGAGACCTGCCACGCAGTCGCTTGCACAGGGCCGACGCATACCCTAGCCTACCCAAAATAATGGAACACCTTTCCGGTCAACGGAAAATTATGGGAGGAACTATGCATTATTATTGGCCTCGCGCACTGGCCTTGCTGTTGCTGCTCACTGCGGCGCAGCCGGCTTCGGCTCAGGATTATCCGAACCGCCCGATCCGCTGGATCATCCCATGGGCCGCGGGCGGCGGCTCCGACACGCTCGCGCGTATGATCGCGCCGGAAATGTCTAAGCAACTCGGCCAGCCGATCGTGATCGAGAACAAGCCGGGGGCGGCAGGCGCAATCGCCGCAGCCGAAGTCGCGCGCTCGGCGCCGGACGGTTACACTATTTTCTCCGCTGACAACGGCACGATGGTCTACAACCCCGCGCTCTACAAGAAGCTGTCCTATAGTCCGAAGGAGTTCTTGCCGGTCGCGATGATTGCGCGGTCCCCAACGATTCTTGTCGTCGGCTCGTCGACGCAAGCGAAGACTGTGAAGGAATTGTTTGACAGCGTGAAGTCGCAGCCCGGCAAGATCAGCTACGCTTCCGCAGGGCCAGGCAGCCCGCATGCGATGGCGATGGAGCTCATCAAGGCAACCATCGGACTGGACATGATCCATGTCCCGTATCGCGGCGGCGCGCTCAGCATCCAGGACGTCGCGGCTGGCCAGGTGCCGATGTGCATGACGGACTATTCCAGCGGCTCCGGGATGATCGCGACCGGCAAAGTCCGTGCGCTGGCGGTCGCCGACCCGAAGCGCATGCCGCAATTGCCGGACGTTCCGACCTTCGATGAGCTCGGCTTCAAGGGCATCCACGCCGAGGCTTATGCCGGCGTCGTCGTGCCCGCCGGTACGCCTGCCGACGTGGTTGCCAAGCTGCAGAAGGCGGTGTCGGAAGCGATCGCCGATCCAGGCATTCAGAAACGTCTGATCGATATCGGCCAGGAGCCTGTGGGCGGTTCGTCCAAGCAATTCGCCGACGTCCTCGATGCGGATACGGTGCGCTGGCACAAGCTGATCAAGGATCTCAACATCACGCTCGATTAATCGAGCGCCGGCGCTGCCGATCGGACGAAAACGGATGCCTGTCGTTCAAACTGCAACCGATCTGCAGACGTGGTATCGGATCGACGATTTCACCGACCCATGGACGCACGCACCGTGGATCGTGCTGATGCACGGCGTCGCCGAAAACAGCGACGCCTGGTATGGCTAGGCATGGCAATCCACCATCCCGAATTCGGAATTCCTGGTGATCGCGAACGATTCATTTCATGTCGCCGCGACTGCACCCGACCTCGCCGCCGAGGCTGTCCTGAAATTCATCGACCGGCACGAACCTTCATCCCGATCGCGGCGGTGACCCCACTCCTGCCCTTCGGCTTATCTTGAAAGGAATATCCCGATGTGCGACTGCCCAGAACATATCCGGCCGGGCTGGAAAGGCTGGATCCCGCTGCCGCAACGCAAAGCCGAACAGGGCAGCGGGCCATGGTTCGACCTCACGCACACCATCACCGAAGATCTGTCGCGCTCGCCGGCATTCCCGAAGCCGGTCATCCGGCAGATCGTGAAGATGCCGAAGGACAATGCGAACGTGACCGAAATCCAGATGGTCGTTCACCACGGCACGCATGTCGACGCCCCGCGGCACTTCCTGATCGACGGGCCTGCCATGGAAGAAATCCCGATGGATCGGCTGTACGGACCGGCGGTGATCTGGCAGATAGAGAAAGGTCCCTACGCGGTTATCGAGCCGGCGGATTTCGAGGCGGCGATGCCGAAGGTGCAGCCGGGCGACATGGTGTTGCTCGACACCGGCTGGGCGCAATATATCAATACAGATAAATATGAGGAACACGCATCGTTGTCACCGGCGGCGGCGGAATGGCTCGTCGATCATCAGGTGAAGCTGCTCGGGATCGATTGCAGCACGCCGGACCTGACGTCCCACAAGCGGCCGAAAGGATTTACCTTTCCGGTTCACGAAACCCTGCTGTCGCAGGGCGTGCTTATTGCAGAGCACCTCACCAATCTGCGGCCACTTGCGAACCGTCGGGTCGAGGCAATGCTTCTAGGACTCCCGATAGCGGGTTCGGATGGCGCGCAAGCGCGCGTGATCGCAAGGCCGCTTCCCGTGCAATGAACGTAATGGCCGGGCCGACGGACATCTCTATCCGTCGCAAACGCGGGAACAGCTATCTGCTGTCGCAGATTCTGACATGCGGTCAAATTGCACAAGCTTTCACTAGCAGCAACGTGAGAACTATTGAGACAGCCTGTGAGGCTAAAACGCCGAGCCGACTTGAAAAGAATACAAGCACCTACATCAGGCCAAAATGGCTGGCGTACACCACGATAAATCCGCCAATCACCGCGAGCGTACTCAGCACGAGAACCACGAGAACCGGCCGATCAAGAAAACCTGCCCGCGCCTCTACGGGTGTCTCAACGATTTGTTCGTTCTCTTTATGCATGGTGAGAATAGTCCAGCCAGCCCCTTAAACGCTAAGCGTCAGGAAGAGTTCCCTGAGTTGGTTCAAGCGTTGGGCTTTCTCCGCTCGCTTGCGAGGCTTGGAGAAACGACGGCTAGGCGTTCTTTGCAGTGCGGTTCGTGGGAGGCATATCAACCACCAGAGAGTCAAATTCCGTCTGCATTGGAGTTGAGATTACCGGCCGATTTGGCAATTTTTCCGAAGGTTCATACCACGGCCGCCTTTCAGCAATTCCGCCCTCTACAGCATGCGCAATCAACTTACCGATTTCTTCGCCTTGCAGAGGGACAAGCTTCTTGTCAGCATCATACCTGTAGAGCTGAGGACAAAAATACACGGCGTGAATGCGGGGATCGTATCCGTCAATAATAAGGAAATATCCCGAACGGAACCAGCTATCGTATTTTTTTACAACTTTGCGCTCCAGCGTAGAACGCGCCACACGCAGCCTTTCCGGCGATGGACCGACAATCGTGCCAGCCTCTAACAAAATGACCCAGTCTCTATTTTTCGCGTTATCCGGATCTATTCGGATGTAGTGACTTGGCACTTTTCTGCGGAACGGGCGCATTACCATCCTGGTCAGCCTTTTGCGGCGAAGGCATAGGCTAGCAATTTCGATCACGACCGGTCAATTAGGCCCTTAAGAGCGATCCAGGGGGCGCAATTGCACACAGTGTGTAGAGAGTTATCGGAGCATTGTTGCGCTCAACATCCACTAGCCGATGGATATCTTACCATGCAGACGATTCAGACTTCGACAACAACATAGTCATTCTCGACGCTGACCCGGAAAGTCTCAGCCACGAACGGGCCCTCCATCAGTTTCGCGCCGGCGACCACCGCGACCGAGTAATTGCGAGCGCGCACCTTGCCGGGATCGCACCAGGACTTGCCGGTGCGCAAGTCGAATTCCCAGCCGTGCCACGGGCATCGGATGATCTCGCCCTGCCGCGAATAGCTGTAGGTGCCCGGTCCGGACGACTCCACTAGGCCGGTGAGACGCCCCTCGCACAGCGAGGCGCCCTTGTGGGGGCAGCGATCCGAAATCGCAACGAACTCGCCGTCGATGTTGAACACCACGATGTCCCGGTTGTCGACGCGCGCTAGCTTGCGCGCGCCGGGCTTGATCTCGTCAACCGCCGCGACCACGTACTTCTGAACCATCACCTAAACCCGTAGAGCGCTTTCGCGTTGCCAGAGAAAATCATCCTTCGGCGCGTTTCATCAAGGCTTGGCGGCAAGGCCAGCACTGGGTCGTCGAAATCCCAATGCGGGTAGTCACTCGCAAACAAGATCTTGTCCCAGCCGATCCAGTCCATCACCTCGATCAGATGGTCGGGATTGTCGGTTTCCTCCATCGGCTGGGTCGAAACCCAAAAATGTTCGCGCAAATAATCCGAGGGCGCGCGCTTGAGATGCGGAACTTCGCTGCGCAGCGTCTTCCAGTGCTTGTCCAGCCGCCAGCCGAGCGCCGGCAGCCAGGCGAAGCCCGCTTCAAGCAGCACGATCTTGAGCTGCGGGTATTGCTCGAACACGCCTTCGACGATCAGGCTCGTGACCGTCGCCTGGCAGGAGGCGGCATGCTCGATCATCTCCTCGATATAGAAGGACGGCCAGCCGGTATTGGTCATGGCCCAGCCGCTATAGCCGAAGACATGAATCGCGACAGGCAGCTTGGCCTCGCAGGCCGCTTCGAAGATCGGCCAGTAGCGCTTCTTGCCGAGCAATTCGGAGGTCCGGCTGAGCAGCAGCACATGCGCGAAATCGCGGTTGCCCGCGCGGCGGCGAATTTCGGCGGCGGACGCCGGCCCGTCCTCATACGGGACCAGCACAGAGGCCTTCAGCCGCGGCTCGCGCTTCACCCAGCCCTGGATCTGATACTCATTGGCCGCGAAGGCGAGCGCCGCGCTGAAATCGGTATTCTGCTCACCCTGCCCAGTCGGCGAGAGCGGATTCATGATGCCGTATTCAACGCCGTAGAGATCCAGCAATTGCTCGCGCATCAGCGGAATATCACTACCCGGCAAGCCGCCGGTCTCCGGCCAGGCGTCGCGGCGTGCCGCTTGCGGCTGACTCTTCGGATAGGGAAAGCCCTTAACGTAACCGTGGCGGTGCCGCGACCCGTAAGTCAGCAGATAGTCCCACCAGCGGTTGGAGAGATAGGGCCGCAGATCCTCGACTGAACTTTTCGGATGGATATCGACATCGATCAGATTGAGTTTGGTTCGCTGCGAACGAACCCGCGGATGCTGCATGTTCATGACGCGTGCTCCTTCAGGCGGCTGTAGGTCGCAAGCGGATTGTCGATCTAAATCTTGGTGCGCAGATTGGCCGAAATCGCGGCCGGCATCACCTCGTCACCGTCGAATTGCCAGTGCGGATAGTCCGAGGCATACAGCAGGATATCGTCGGAACGCAGATGATCGATCGCGCGTTTCACGGCATCGGCGTCGTTCGGTCCGTCAAAGGGCTGGATGGTGAGTCTCACATGGTCGCGCACAATCTCGTCTGGCGGCCGATCGACCCAAGGAATTTCGGCGCGCAGGCCCCGCCAGAATTTCGAAATGCGCCACAGGAAGGCGGGCAGCCAGGTGACGCCGGATTCCAGCAACACCACTTTCAGCGTTGGGAATTCCGAGAACACGCCCTCGCAAACCAGGCTTGCGAGCTGCGACTGGAACGCCTGAGACTGGCTGGCATAATCCTCGAGAAAATAGCTCGGCCAACCGAGCGACGTGACCGGATGACGAAACGATGAGCCGGCATGGATCCCGATCGGCAGGCCGTGGCGTTCTGCCGCGCGATAGACTGGCCAGAATTGCCGCCGCCCGAGCGGCATTTCCTGCATCGCCAGCACCAGCACCTGCACGAAGCGCCTGTCCGTCGCACAACGCTCGATCTCGTCAACCGCATATTCGACATTCTGCAGCGGCACCACAATTGATGCGCGCAGCCGCGGATCGCGGTCGAGCCATTCTGCCGCGATCCAGTCATTGAGCGCGCGCGCGAACGCACGCGCCATATCCTCGTTGAAAGGGAGTTGCACGCCGTAAAGGCAGTTGCAGATCGCCAATTTCGCCTGCCAGCGGCCAAGCACCTGATCGGCGAGGGTCAGCGCATCGGTCGCGCCCTGCCCGCCCGTCCCGCGCAGATCGTCGCGCACGGTGATCGGCGCCTTCGGCGGGTAGCTCCCCGACTCCAGCGATGAAATACCACGCAACAAGACCTGCTCGCGCCAGAAATCGTCGAGATACGGCAAAAGCGCAGCGATATCCGGCACCGTGGGATGTACGTCGCAGTCGATCGCCTGTGAAGCTACGCGCATGCTCATTCCGCCTTGATGTTTGCGGCCTTCGCGATCCCAACCCAGCGCGCGGTCTGATCCCTCATCCAGGCATCGAGTTCAGCCGGTGTATTGCCCTGCGGGGAAATTCCGAGATGCTTGGTCTTTTCCGCAAACTCTTTCGAGTCTACGACCGCGCGGATATCGGCGGACAGCTTCGCCACGACCGGACGTGGCGTCACCGCCGGCACCACCACGGCATTGAATGCGACCACGTCGAAGTCCGGATAGGTTTCCGCAATCGTGGGCACGTTGAGCTTGTCGGATAGCAGGTCCCTGCCTGCGCCCGCGATCAGCTTCAGGTCGCCGGAATCCACATAACGCTTGGCGGAATGCCATGTCGAACATCAGCGGCACGCGGCCGGCGATCATGTCGGTAAGCGCCGGCGCGCTGCCGTTGTAGTTGATGTGCGTCATATCGATGCCGGCGCGCTGCTTCAGCATCTCGCCGGCGAGATGCCCGACCCCGCGCGGGCCCGGGGACGTATAGTCCAGCTTGCCACCGCGCTTCTTCGCCTCCGCGATTACTTCGCCAAGGGTATCGGCCGGAAAGTCCTTGTTTGCGACCAACGCCACCGGCTGGGTCGCGACCATCGAGACACCGGTCAGGTCCTTGTAGGTGTCGTATGGCAGTTTCATGTCGAGCGCCGGATTGATCAGCAGCGAATTGGTGGCCATCAGGAAGGTGTGACCGTCAGGCGGAGCCTTGGCGACCGCCGCGGTCGCGACGATGGTGCCGGCGCCAGGACGATTGTCGATAATCACGGACTTGCCGCCCCAACGCGCAGACAACAGATCGCCGAGAATGCGCGCCACCACGTCGGTCGGACCGCCAGCCGCGAACGGCACGATGATGCGGACATTGCCGCTCGGAAAATCGGCCGGGGCCTGCGCGAGCGCACTCACCGCCCACATGCCGGCGAATAGCGCGCCGAGACAGAATGCGCGAATTGCGCTCGTCGATGCGTTGGCCATGCCGCACCTCTCCCCTGAGGAAATGTTATATCGGGGCAATCGCCCGCGATGCGCCGCGTCGGTTAGATTTACGACTTTGCACCAAACCGAACCCTGTCTATGCGAGATCGCGACCACATGAGGCCTCCAATACTCAGTTGCGCCTCTCGCCGGGCTTGATCAGCGACCCACCCTGCGACAGCGGAAGCACAGAGCGCGCATAGACTGAAAGCCAGCCTTCGTCCGGCTTTTCAGGCATCGGCGACAATTGCTTGCGGCGCATCGCGAGCTCCACCTCCGGAACATTTAGATCGACGCGCTGCGCCTCGACATCAATCGAAATCTCATCGCCATCCTGCACAAGGCAAAGCGGACCCCCGACAGCGGCCTCGGGATTAACCTCTCCAATAACAATTCCCTTGTTCACGAGGCCAGACAATTGCCCGTCAGTGATCATCGCGACATCAGCTCCGAGGCCCGCGCCATCAATGGCGAATACCACGCGTGACGCCATTCCCATGCCGGGACCACCTTTCACGCCGAGCCCGCGAACGATTACAACGTCGCCATTCACGATCTTTCCATCGCGAAGTCCCGCCACCGCCTCATCCGTCGAATTAAACACGCGCGCCTTGCCGACAAAATTCAATATTTTGCCGTCGCGCAAGCCAAGCTTGATGATACCTCCGTCCGGCGCAAGGCTGCCGCGCATCACGACTATCGCAGCCTTGTCCGAAAGCGGTCGCTCCATGGACCGGATCGCGTCACTATCGGAAACGTCAACTTTATCGAGATTGTCCCGTTGCGTCCCGCCGCTAACGGTCATCACATCCAGATGCAAGTGTCCTTCGAGCCGCTTGAGCAGCGCGGCAGCGCCGCCGGCGCGCTCGAACTCTTCGATCGAGGTCTCGCCAATCGGCCGCACCGCGCTCAAGACCGGAATGCTTTTTCCGAAGCGGTCAAACAACCCGCACATGTCGACTTCGCAACGCGCTTCGATTGCAGTCGCTTGCAGATGCTTGATGCAGTTGATCGAGCCCGAGACAGCGAGAACTGCCATCGCAGCGTTGGCGAAGGCACCATTAGTGAGGATGTCGCGCGGGCGAAGATTTTCCCACACCATCTCGACGATACGGCGCCCGGAACTTTCCGCAAACTGAAACATGCGATCGCTGTTCGCAAGTACGGGCGCGGCGCCCGGCAACGACATCCCGAGTGCCTCGCACACGATATGCATCGAGTTCGCCGTCCCCATACCGGAGCAGACGCCTGGGCCCCGAATCGCATTCTCGCTCATGGCCTTCAATTCATCGAACGACAGCCGGCCCGCGACATGATGCCCGGCACCGAGAAAAACCTCCTCGATGTCCATGTGATGACCGCGATACTCGCCACTCGGCTGATAGCCGCAGATCACCATGATAGTTGGGATGTTGAGTTCGAGCCGCCGCCATCAAGTGCCCCGGCGTGGTCTTGTCGCAGGAGGTGAGGCAAATCATGCCGTCGAGCTGCGCGCCTTCGACTTGCACCTCAACGTCATTCACGATCAGGTCGCGGCTCGGCAGGATGTAGTTGCCACGGTGGCCGGCGCTGTGGATGAAATCGCTCGGCGCGGTCGTGCGTATTTCGAACGGTAGCCCGCCTGCTTTACGGATCGCATCCTTCACGCGCGCCGACACGCCATCGAGATGGCTGAAGCAGATGGCGAGTTCGGATGACGAGTTTACGACCGCGATTTTCGGCTTCTCCATGTCCGCGTCGGTGAGGCCGAGCGCGCGCCATTGCGCGCGACGCACCGCCCAGAACGAGGTGCCGGGTTCGAAATTGCTGCGCAGTTTCCGGGTCATGTCGGCGATCGTCGGGCTGCTGCTCGGTATTTTTCTCGCCGACCCGCGCTGGAGGTCGGCCCATTCAGGCACCCCAAATAGCAAACTAGGCTATTCTAATCCAGTCCGCGGCATAATAGGCTATTCTGCAAGCTGATTATTCGCGGATTGAGAACAATGCCGGACACCCTTCTCAACATGAAGGCATTCCTCGCCACTGCCCGCGGCGGCAGCTTCTCGCAGGCCGCGCGCCAGATCGGGGTCGCGACGTCCGTCATCACGAAGCGCGTCAACCAGCTCGAATGGGCGCTCAACGCGAAGCTGTTCGTGCGCACGACGCGCACTGTGAAACTGACCGAGATGGGCGAACGCTATCTCGCGTCCATTCGCGACATCGTTGGCGAATATGACGACATGGTTGCCGGCATCCGCCGCTCGCCGGGCGAACTCGAAGGCCATGTGCGCATCAAGGCGCCGGTCGCGCTCTCGACCGTGCTGCTTGGAAAAGTCTTCGCAACCTTCCAGCGCGACAATCCGCGCATCACGCTGGACGTGGTGCTGAACGACCGCTCGGTCAACCCGGTGGAGGAAGGCTTTGACATCGTGCTCGGCATCGCGCCAGCGTCCTATGACGGCGTAATCGAGGAGCCGCTGCACGTCTATCCGCGTTTCCTGTGCGCTGCGCCATCGTATTTGAAAAAGCGCGGGGCGCCGGAGCACCCGCGCGATCTAGTCAATCACGATTGCCTCGCCTTTTCACATGCCGGCAATACCTGGACCTTTCAAAGCGGCAAAGGCAGCATTCATGTAACGGTGAAGCCACGCTTCGTGTCGAGTGACAGCTCGGTTCTCGTAACTGCGGCTTGTGAGGGCAACGGAATCATGGTCGCGTCGAAACTCGCAGCGCTTTCCGCCCTCAATGCCGGCAAGCTCGTGCCGATCCTGCCGGACTATCCGATACCCGATCTCTGGTTGCGCGCGATGGTGCCGCAATCGCGGATCGGACTGAAACGAATCCAGGCGCTGATGGCTGCGGTGCGCGAGTTGCTTTTGCCCGCGCCGCCCTGGGAAGTGGCAACGGCGGGACGGAAGAAGAGCGCTTAAGACTTCGAGCGTGTCTGACTTGCGGAATGTTACTGCAGTTTAACTGCGCTCTCTAATTCGGTCGCTTCCTGCGAATAGCCCGTTTTTCTAAGCTCCGACAGAAACGCATCCAACGAGTCTTTGTTGAGTGGATTCTTGTAGGTAACGATTACCGGCTCAGAATTAATGACGCAGTCTTCGGCTGAAAAGTCCGGACCAGGCTTGCACTCCTTCGGTATCTCTATCTTTTTTTCCCATCGGGGACCAAAGGTATTGACGGCTTGATACATTACCCAAGCTTTTCTTGATCCAACGCCGGCGGCGCGCATGCCCTTGTAAAAGACCAGATGCACTTCCCTCCAATCATGAGTGCGACGATCACAAAAAAAATCATGGATGATCGAGGCATTACGATAGGCACCGTCTAGAGGACCCCCGATAAAACTCCAGAATGCTTGCGGTATGGATGCTCCGTCAACGACGTAGTCTTTGGGAACTTGCCAAACTCTGTTTTTGTCATCTTTGAAGCAAAAGTCTTCGCGGAGCTTTATCTTCCGACCATCGTTCTCGAACTCGACAACTGGACTGCCGCAAAACGTCCCAAACTTGGTTGCTGCCGGCTGAGCCCACGCGGGCGACCACACGATAAAACCGATACTAGACAAGATCGCCGCGACAAATGACTTGGAAAAACAAGACACAAAAATCTGACCCATGAATCTCTCGGCCTCTACTGAACTTCGCTGAGAGTTGCCTCTCCGAAAAATAAGAACCAAATCGGTATTCGCTTTGAAAGTGGCAGCGGCGTCACGACCTCGGGGACGGTTGAACTCTCAACAACGATCGTTCGCAATCCCGCCGATCGCATCGCTGGCGCCGCTTCCATTCTGCAGCGGATTTCCCAATTGAACCTAGCTCCGCCGACTTTGACAATTGCCGTATACGTCGGAGCGTTGGAGGGTCCAGTTTTGTTCAAGTAGAATGCGTATCCTTCTTCGATGAATGCGCGGTTTGAAACCATCGGCTGCAATCCTTTGAGATCTGATTTTGCATATCGAAGCACTTCGGGCTCTTCATATTCCATTGCATTCTTGGTGAGATGACGATTCCAGATGTTGGCACATGCAGCAAAAATACCACGATCATCTTCGCTTATTGCGGGCTTCTTATAGCCAAACAGATCGATATTCCATCTAACGGCTTCGTCAATTGTATTGATGTACTTGAATTTGTCTGGGCTAGTCTCCTTCAGAATTTCGTCCAGCACGCGATTATCGACGATCGCGGTTCGCACCATGTCAAAATACTGAACAATTTGCTTTGCTCCTGTCCCATAGATTGAGCGCGCTTCATCGGTGGAGAATTTCATATCGCCTGCGTATGCGGGGAATGGCGCGTGCAGCCCAACTTGCGCACCGACATGCATCCACCGACTCGGAATGGGGTTGAGGTCCCACGAATTCTGTCGGTATGTGCCGTTCAGAAACACGATCGCACAGGCCGATAGGCACTTTGCACCTTTCGGCACAACCGTTGTGAAATTGAATTCGCGCGCAATCTCTGCGATCTGCACCGCTTCCTTGAAATTCCCTCCGCCGCTATTCAGGGTAAGCAGATTGTGAGGGACTTGATGCTCGCGAGACAATCGAGCAACGTCGAAGCAACGCAAATTTCTTTCCGGTTTCCCTGCTTCATCGAAGGAAACAAGGTCGTTGTCGGGATTTAGTCTTTGTTGTTCGGCGTCAATTGCCTTCCTGAACCTCACCGCGTCGCCTGCACTGATTTGTCCGGATAGTGAAATCGTCATACACAGCTTCCCGCGGATTGGGCCGGTCGAACCAAACCGCGGCAGGCTATTTTGCTGAGTTACCGGCCAACTTGCGGCTATGGTTTCGTCGTTGAGTTTATCGATGACATTGATTTCGACTCTTGCCCAAACCTGCTCGAGTGGAACGCCGCCCAGCAACAGAAGCGCACAAGTCAACCTGAACCCGACGCGACGAGCAGTCCAACCTGACGCATCCACTTCGACCTCCGGCCTATGGTTGACGTCCTTATTTTTTACAATTTTAAGTTACATTTACTTCGCTGTTTTGTCGAGCGCAATCCCATTAGCGCTTCGTCACCTCGACGACCCCGATATCCGCATCGACCTTCACCCAATCCCCGCTTTCGATCACCTCGAGCGGATTGCGGTCGAAGCCTGTCATCGCCGGTGCATGGGTCACCACCGCGCCGAGTGCCACTTTGGTGGTCATCTTGTTGAACAGCATCGCCTTCGGCGCCGCGTCGGAGAGCCGCGCGAGGTGGAAATAGTGCGACCAGGCTGACGAGCCCTTGGCGCCCGGAAACACCAGGACCTTGTCCTTGAAGCTCTGGCCGCGGATCTCGTGACGGCGCTCGATGATCGTTCCGCTTTTCGGGTCGATGCCGCCCCAGCCGGAAATCGTTTCATGCGTAACGATCGCCTCGCCTTCAGCGCAGCCGCCCACGACCTTTCGGCCCCGTAGGATGATTTTTGCTTTTGTCTGCGCCGTCGATGTCATCGCAATTCACCGCTCCAACGGCCGCTCGTCGCGGCCTCGACACAATCATCGAGCGAACCGAACCAAGTTTGAACCCCGGTAAGAGCGGGCAGATAGTGCGCCTGCTTGGCGGAATCGGTTGCCACCACCGCGGTGCCTGGTGGCATGGCGCGCGATATCGCGGGGCAGGTATCGCTCATCACGATCGCGCCGGCACGGCGAATGGTATCTGCAGCAGCACGGCTCTGGGCGCTGTCTCGAATGTCACGCGGGGCATGCACCCAAAGTGCGCAATTGCCGTTCAGGCGCTTGCCGTCGAGGAGCGCCGCAATCTGCACCAGCTGCTCGGCCGAAACGTGCGGGCAGCCCAGCATCACGAAATTCACCGCGCTGTCGCGCGCGGAGGAATTGAGATTCTCGTAGGCGGAGCGACGCTCGTTCTTATTGTAATCGAAAACACGCCGGGGCTTGTTTCCGCCGAAGGCGGTTTCCAGATCCGGTGCTTCCGGAGTGATCCCGGCGATGTGATACATCTCGATGCCCCCGGAAGATGATGCCGCTGCGCCGAAGTGCTTAAGCCAAGCCGGTTCGGCGGAGCCACAAACTCCTGCAAGAGCGGGCACCTCATCCTGCACCACTTCGCCAACATGGTAACCCAACAGACCCCATTCCAACATGTTCGAGACCGGCACACGCACGTCCACAAGATCGGTAGCGCGCCGCATTTCCGGGCAATGATACCCCCAATAGGGAATGCGTCCGGTGAGGCTTGCCGCGCCTGTGCTCTCGCGCCCTTCCGTATTGGTGCGCGCACCCAGAACGGCGTTGCAATAGACGACGGCGGAAGATTCCATCCAAGCGCAATGCTCGTCCCGCACCGGCACGTTGCCAACTTGATAAGGCGTGCAGGTCGCCATCATCTTCACGCCGCGCGACGCGAAGAATCTCTCTGAGCGCTCCTGCGTCTCGACGAGTTCTCGCGACACGCCTTGATGCTGCCAATTCCTCATGTCGATGCCGGAAATAAGCTGGCACGTGCCAACTTCCATCGGCGGCGTTTCCACGACCTCCCGGCTGTCGAGGTTGAATTCGGAGAACACCGCATCGAAGCCGCGCTCCGCGTAAGCGCGCATGAAAGGCGTCGCCGAGCCAACGGTGCCTGCAACGTTCTTTGTCTTCACGAGCCGTTCGGCGCCGAGCGCTTCTCCGTAACGTACCAGCAGGTCCATTGCGCGCGCCTTTGCTGGGCCGTAATGCCCGTCCAGCATAGCTCGCTCGGCTTCTGTCAGGCGCATCAGCTCATCCGGTCGACATTATCGTGGACGCGCTTGCGCAGTTCTCCGATATCAATTTGCTGCACACTGCCGGAACCAGCGAGATCAAGCGCGTGCGCGGCCGCCGCCCCCATGGCAATGCAGGGTCCCATGACGCGTACGCTCGACAATGCCGCGCTATCGCCGTCGATGCAGCGACCGACCGCAACGATGTTGTCGGCTTCGTCGGGCACCAGGCTGCCGAATGGCACATAGTGCAGATGGTCGTCGGCAAATGGCTCCCAGACATAGCCGTCGGCGCGGTCGTGCAGCTCTATCGGCCAGCCGGTCCGCGCCACCGCATCCGGGAATTTCGTGCCGCCACGCACATCTTCGACGGTGAGCTGCTGACGCCCCTTGATCCAGCGCGTCTGACGGATGCCGGGAAAGCCATAGGCACGGACCCGTGCATTTCCGAACGTCGCCGGATATTCAGTTTTAAGAAACCGGATCACGTTGTCCGCCATCGCCTTCCCGAGCAGCGCATTCTTCGAAGCCTCGAACGGCTCGAGCGGTGTCTCCACATGCGTCATGTTGACGAGCGAAATGCCGCGGCCCGGAAACACGAAGGAAAATCCGTCGCGGCGGATCAGGCCGTAATCGTCTGCCTTTTCCTTCATGCGCGCGGCCATCTCCGGACGGGTCGGATGGCTTGCCTCGTCGACGCCCTCGAGCACCACCATCTGGCTGCCGTAAAGCGGACCGTCCGCATTCTCCCAGCACGCAAAACCCGCCTCAAAGGTCAACGCGGCATCACCGGACGCATCGACGAAGCTCTGCGCCGACACCGTGACGTCTCCGTAGCGGGTGGCGAATTCGATATTGCGCACGCGCGCGCCATCGCGCCTCACATTCCGCAGCACGGCGCCGAGCAGGACTGTGATGCCGGCTTTGCGAACAGTTTCCTCGATCCAGCGCGACAGCGCTACCTCGTCATACATCACAACCGTTGTATTGGAGGGCCCGCCATGCCGGTAATGCAGCGCGTCCTGCGCGCCGAGATCGCGCAAGATTCCGTCAGCGATGCCTCGGGTAATCTGGATGCCGTGGCTGCCGTTGGCGAACAGCCCGCAGAAAGTACCGATGATGGAGTTCACCGCCTGCCCGCCAAGCGCCGGCAGGCTATCGACCAGCACAACGTTGAGGCCGAGCTGCGCTCCCTCGATGGCGGCCGACACGCCGGCAATGCCGGCGCCGAGCACGCAAATGTCGGCTGAGACCGTTTGCGCGGGCCGATTTCCGGATTTCCTCACGATCCGAGTAGCGGTCGAGAACTCACGATTGGCCATTTATCACTCCAGCAACGCCGTTCTAGCGGATTGGACCATCGCTTGAAACCGCGCTTGTCGCGCATTCACCTTTCGCGATTTGACGCAGTGCTTCCGGCTGCAATTCTTGCTCGGCCTCATTCTGAGATGCACTGCAAAGCAATGCGTCTCGAAGGATGAGGATAGACTAGAACCGGCTGTCCTCCAGAATCATCGCCGCCCCCTTCTCCCCGATCATCATGGTGGGTGCATTGGTGTTGCCCGAGGTAATCTGCGGCATCACCGAAGCGTCCACGACGCGCAGATTGCCGACTCCCATCACGCGCAATCGATCGTCCACCACCGCCAACGGGTCGCTAGCCAGACCCATTTTCGCCGTGCCTACGGGATGGAAGATGGTCATGGCGTTCCGCTTGAAGACGTCGAGTAGCGTCACATCATCGCCGTCCGCGATCTGCTCACCCGGCAATATCTCAACCGGACGATGCGCGTAAAGCGCAGGTCTGCGCATGATTCGTCGCGTCAGGCGGATGGAATCCACCGCGACCTGCCGGTCTTCCTCCGTGCCGAGATAGTTGAAGAAAATGTGCGGCTGCGCGCGGATATCGGGAGATTTCAGGTGCAGCGATCCGCGGCTTGTCGGGCGCAGATCATAGACAATCATGGTAACGCCGGGAAAATCGTGGAAGCCGGCACTCATTCCGTCGCCCGTGCGGGAGAACGGCAATACATTGTAGCCCACATTGGCGCGCGACAGCGCCGGACCGGTCTTTGCGAAAATGCCGAGTGTGGTCGGCGCCATCGACATAGGACCCGAGCGGAACATCATATATTCAAGCGCGATTTTCGCCTTGCCGAACCGAGAATTGTAACGCTGATTGAGCGTCTCGACATTATCGAGGCGATAGTTCACGCGCATCTGCAGGTGATCGTGCAGATTGGCGCCAACGCCGCACCTGTCGACGAGTGGCGCGATCCCATGCTCGCGCAGATGATCCGCCGCACCGATTCCTGACAACATCAGAAGCTGAGGAGAGGCGATAGCGCCGGCGGCGAGAATCACCTCGCGAGCGCTCGCCATTCGCACCTCATCTTGTACACGATACGAAACACCAGTCGCGCTCTTACCCTCAAACAGGATGCGTTCGGCAAGCGCGCCGGTAATCACATCGAGGTTGGGACGCCTCATAACCGGATCGAGGAAGGCACTTTTCGCGCTCCAGCGCCAGCCATCCTTCTGCGTGACATGTAACGGGCCGACGCCCTCGTTGTCGCCCTTGTTGAAATCCGTGACCGCGGATATCCCGTGCTCCGCCGCGGCTTTCGCGATCAAATCCAGCACCGGCCATGACACGCGCGCCTCGTCCACACGCAGTTCGCCGCCCGAGCGATGAAATACACTTGTGCCCTCGAAATAATCCTCGTGCTTCAAAAAATATGGAAGCACGTCGTTCCAACCCCAGCCCGCGAGTCCGAGTTGGCGCCAGTGATCGTAGTCCGCGGCCTGGCCGCGCACCTGGAACATGCCGTTCATGATGGTGGAGCCACCGAGCGCCTTTCCGCGCGGACACGGGATTGAGCGGCCGCCAAGACCCGGCTCGATCTCAGTCCGGTAGCACCAGTCGTAGCGCGGGTTGCCGATCGTATGCATGTAGCCGACCGGGACGTGCAACCAGATCGAGCGGTTCGCCTCGCCCGCTTCCAAGAGCAGCACGCGTCGGCGCGGATCGGCCGACAGACGGTTCGCGAGAATGCAGCCGGCAGCACCCGCACCAACAACGATGAAATCGTAACGCTGCAACTCGCTCTGTCTCAGCATACCAACGTTCGTCCCGGGCAAAAGCTTTACGATTCCGACCAGTCTGTAAATCGGCTATATTCGGCAAATCGCGAAAGATGCTTTGCCGGATTTTCGGCTGTGCTCGGCAACCGGCTTGAGTAATCTGGAAGAACATAAATGCGTCGGCGCCAAGGTAGCGCTCGCAACGGGAGGATAAGATGAGGATATGGTCGACAGGCCTTTGTGCAGGTGCAGCATTGCTCGCCTTGAACGGTATGGCGGCGGCCGACATCGTGAAGGTCGGCGTGATCGGCGTGTTCTCGGGCGGATTCGCACGCTGGGGCGAGCAGTTCAAGCAGGCAATCGAAGTCTATCAGAAGCACAACGGCGACAGCGTCAACGGCCACAAGATCGAGATCCTCTATCGCGATGCCGGCGGGCCTGATCCCGCCAAGGCCCGGCAACTCGCCGAAGAGTTGATCCTGCGCGAGAAGGTGCAGTTCCTCGCGGGGTTCGCCTTCACACCGAATGCGCTTTCGGTCGCGCAGCTGATCACCGAGGCAAAGGTGCCGACGGTGATCTTCAACGCCGCGACAGCGTCAGTGACGCGGCGCTCACCCTATTTCGTGCGCGTCAGCTTCACGCTGCCGCAGGACACGGCGCCGGTGGCCGAATGGGCGCCCAAGAACGGCATCAAGAAAGTGGTCACGCTGGTTTCCGACTACGCGCCCGGCCATGATGCGGAGATACAATTTCTGAAGACTTTCAAGGAAGGCGGCGGCGAGATCGCGGAATCGATCCGCGTACCGCTATCGACCACCGATTTCGCGCCGTTCTTCGAGCGCGTCCTGAACCAGAAACCGGATGCCATGTTCATGTTCGGTCCGGGCGGTCCCGCCTCGGTGTCGATGATCAACACCTGGGCATCTCGCCTGAAGCCGGCCGGCATCCAGCTTCTCACCACCAATGAGACTCAGGAAATTGACCTGCCGCGCATCGGGAAAGCGGCGATCGACGCTATCGGCTCCTCGCATTATACCGAGACCCTCGATAATCCCCTTAACAAGAAGCTGCGCAGCGATCTGGTCGCCATGTTTGGAAATGATCGCATTCCCGACACCGCCACGGTTTCGGCCTATGACGGCATGCACCTGATTTATCAGGTGATCGCCAAGCTCGGGCCAAAATTCAATCCGGACGACGCGATGAAGGTGATGAGCGAGATGAAATTCGATTCGCCACGCGGTCCTATCATGATCGATCCCAAGACCCGCGACATCGTACAGAACGTCTACCTCCGCCGGGTCAAGGAACAGGGCGGACGACTGGTGAACGAGAACTTCCACACGGTTCCGATGGTCAAGGACCCGTGGAAGGAGGCCAATCCGTAAGCTGCGCCGTCTCGGCACGCCCGTGTGATTGCATGACTTCAGCGATCGTCATCCTGCTGGACGGAATTGCTTACGGGATGGTGCTGTTCATCATCTCCGTGGGCCTCACCGTCACCATGGGCCTGATGCGCGTTGTCAATCTTGCGCATGGCGGATTTGCGATGGCAGGCGGATATCTTGCCGCAGTCATGGTGGTGGCGGGAGTCCCGTTCATCGTCGCGGTGATCGCGGCGACCGCGGCGGCGGGTTTGCTCGGCGCGCTATGCGAACTCACGATCTTTCGCCCGCTCTATCGCAAGGGCGAACTCGCGCAAGTGCTGATGACCTTCGGGCTGACCTTCGTGATGATTGCGGCGCTCACTGCGATGTTCGGCACAGACATCAAGCGGCTGCCGGTACCGGATTGGCTCGGCGGCCTGGTCGATCTCGGCATCCGGCCCTATCCGACCTATAGGCTGTTCCTGATCGCGGTCGGACTCATCCTCGCACTGGCGCTGTGGCTGATCATCGACCGCTCGCTCTATGGTGCGAAGCTTCGAGCCGCGGTCGACAATCCGCGCATCGCACGCGCGGTCGGCATCGATGTGAACAAACTATTTACGATCACCTTCGTCGGCGGCTGCGCGCTGGCAGGCTTTGGCGGCATCGTCGGCGCCGAAATGCTGCCGCTCGAGCCGTTCTACGCGCTGCGCTATCTCGTGCTGTTCCTGGTCGTGGTCGCGGTGGGCGGGCACGGCAGTTTCAAGGGCTCGTTCTTCGCCGCGCTTACGCTTGGCATCATCGACACCGCCGGCAAATACATCTGGCCCGAAATCTCCGCCTTCATCATGTTCACGCTGGTCTTCGTGCTGCTGCTCTGGCGGCCCTACGGACTTATTCCGCCCAAGGCGGCGGCATGACGGATATTCCCGACAAGCCGCAGGCGGCCGCGCTTGCCCGCTCCTCTCAATTCAATGTGCTGTGGCATGCGGTGCCATGGATCGTCGCGATCGCATTCTATTACACGGCCGGCGGCTTTCTCAGCCTCGGGACCTCGATCCTCGTGATGATCCTCTTGACTCTATCGCTCGATCTCGCGCTCGGCTATGCCGGCATCATCACACTCGGGCATGCGGCCTTTTTCGGCTTCGGTGCTTATGGCGCGGCGCTGTTCTCGCTGCATGTCAATACCGATCCGGTTCTCGGCCTTCTGGTCGCAACGGCGGCAACCGCCGTCTTCGCCGCACTGACTGGCATGCTGATTCTGCACACGCAGGGCATCACGCTGTTGATGCTGACGCTGGCGATTTCCGTCCTGCTGTATGAGGCCGCAAACCGCGCATACAAGATCACCGGCGGCGACGACGGCCTGCAATTCGAGATGGGGCCGGTGCTGGGCCTGTTCCGCTTCGATCTGTGGGGCAAGACCGCGTATCTCTATGCGCTGGCGGTATTGTTGGTGTGGTTCATCGTCGCCTGGAGGATGGTGCAGTCCCCGTTCGGCCGCTCGCTCGACGGCATCCGCCAGAGTCCGCCACGCATGAAGGCGATCGGCACGCCGGTCTGGTGGCGGCTGGTCGCGATCTATTCGATATCCGCCGCGATGGCCGGGACCGCGGGCGCGCTGTCGGCGCAGACCACGCGTTTCGTCGGACTCAACACGCTCGGCATCCTCATCTCCGGCATCGCCGTCGTGATGCTGGTGCTCGGCGGCACGCGGCGGCTTTACGGAGCGTTTCTCGGCGCCGCGATTTATGTCGTGGTTCAGGATTATGCCGCCAAGGTCAATCCGTTCTACTGGATGTTCGTGATCGGCGCGCTGCTCATGGCCACGGTGCTGTTTCTTGAGAACGGACTGATGGGAATCATGGACAAGGTTGGTACTTTGGCTCGCGACCAGCTCCGCCGCGTCTTCGGACAGCCCTCGCAGCCATGAACGAAGAACCCATCCTGTCCGTCCGCGGCCTGTGCAAGAATTTCGGCGCGCTGGCCGTTGCACAGTCAATCGATCTCGACCTGCCGCGCGGCGCGCGAGTGGGACTGATCGGACCGAACGGCGCCGGCAAGACCACTTTCGTCAATCTGCTCACCGGCGTTCTGAGGCCGGACGCCGGCTCGATCCGGCTCGGCGGCGTCTCCATCGACGGCATGCCGCCGGAAAAGCGGGTGCCACGCGGCCTTGCCCGCACACATCAGATCAACACATTGCTGATGGAGGAATCTGCGCTCGACAATGTCGCGATCGCGATCGCCGAACGCGAGAAACATGCCTGGCGCATGTTCCGGTTCGGCCGGCAATGGCAGCAATGCTGCGACGAGGCGCACGCCCGTCTCGCCGAGGTCGGCATTGCAGACGTGGCGGATCGGCGCGTTTCACAATTACCTTACGGGCAGCAGCGGCTGCTAGAAATTGCCATCGCCCTGTCGTTGAAGCCCTCGGTATTGCTGCTCGACGAGCCGGCGGCAGGCGTACCCTCCGCCGAATCGCGGGTGATTCATGAGGTACTGGACCGTCTCCCCTCCGGCATCGCGATCCTGATCATCGAGCATGACATGGACGTAGTGTTCCGCTTCGCGCGTGAGATCGTGGTCCTGGTGCGCGGCGCCGTATTGACACGCGGCACGCCAGCGGAGATCGCGAAAAACCCGGACGTACGCGCGGTCTATCTCGGCAAGAGTGCGGCATGAGCGCGGGCCTCTCGGCGGACAGCCTCGTCGCGGGTTACGGGTCGACGGTGGTGCTGGACGGCATCTCCTTGGAGCTGCCGCCGGGCGGTACGCTCGCAGTGCTCGGACGGAACGGTGTCGGCAAAACCACCCTGCTCGAAACATTGATGGGGCTGACAACGCTGCGCTCGGGCGAAATTGTGCTCGACGGCAAGCGAATTGAGCATGTTCCTACGCACCGCCGGAACGGAATGGGGCTCGGCTATGTGCCGCAGCAACGCGAAATTTTCCCCTCGCTCACAGTAGACGAGAATCTCGCCGTCGCCGCGCGGGCCGGCGGCTGGAGCATCGAGGCGGTGTTCGACCTTTTTCCTTCGCTGAAGGAGCGCCGGGGCAATTCCGGCAACAAGCTCTCCGGCGGCGAGCAGCAAATGCTTGCGATCGGTCGCGCACTGGTCGGAAATCCAAAGGTGCTGTTGCTTGACGAGCCGCTCGAGGGGCTCGCCCCGATCGTGGTGGAAGCATTGTTCGATGCGCTCGCGAAAATCCGCGACGAGGGAACACTCGGAATTATCCTGGTTGAACAAAAGGTGGAGCTTGCGCTCGCCTTTGCGCGAGACGTTGCGATCCTCGATCGCGGCAAGATCGTCTATCACGATACTAGCGTCGCCCTGCGTGCGGACGAGGCGGCGCAGGGACGATACCTCGGCGTGAGCCGGTGATTTCAGGCTTGCTGCGGCCGCGCCGAGTAGAGCACTTGCTCGATATCTCCCCGGGCGCGCGGCCAGCGATGGCGATGGCGATGTTCGGCAGATTACCTTAAAGTCAGTGCTGCGATGATGAATGTCTTCAGAAGCGCAACGCTCCTGTACCTGCTAGCGACCCTGTTGAGCGGTCCAGCGGAGGCGCAGGAATTTCCGACCCGCCCAGTAACCTTGGTAGTTCCGAACGCAGCCGGCGGATCGATGGACATTCTGGCGCGGTTGTTCTCGACGCATCTTGAAGCACTGTGGAAGCAGCCGGTGCTCGTCGTTTACAAGCCGGGCGCCAATACCGTGGTCGGCACCGACTTCGTTGCCAAGTCGTCACCAGATGGCCACACCATTGGACTAGTGGTGACGTCACATTTGATCAATCCCAGCATCCGCCCCAACTTGCCGTTCGACACCGTAAAGGACCTCGCGGGCGTCACCATGACTGCAATTTCGCATCTCGTCATCGAGGCGACGCCGTCGTTGCCCGTGAAGACGTTGTCGGACCTCATTGCCTACTCCAAGAAGAATCCTGGCAAGCTCACCTATGCCACCGCCGGGAGCGGCAGTTCGATGCACCTCGCCGGCGAGTTGCTCAAGACCCAGACCGGGCTCGATATGATGCATATCCCCTACAAGGGAGCAGGGCCCGCCTACCCCGATGTCATGTCCGGCCGCGTCGACCTGATGATCGACACGCTCTTCTCGTCGATTCCCCTTCTCGATACCGGCCGTCTGCGGCCAATCGCCATCACCAGCTCAAGACGCGCTCAGTCCTGGCCCGATATCCCGACCGCGGCTGAGACCGTTCCCGACTTCGCTGTGCTGAGCATCAACGGCATCGTAGTTCCAAAGGCTACCCCGCGAGCGATCGTGCACAAGCTGCACGCCGACTTCAGCACCATCCTGGCCCTATCGGAATTGCAAACACGGATGGCCGAGCTCGGCCTCGAGGTCGTTACCATGACCCCCGACGCGTTCGATGATTACATCCGGTCGCAGATTGCAAAATGGGCCGAGGTGGTGCGCGTCTCAGGTGCGAAGGCGGAGTAATGACGCGCAAGTTTTCATGGCTTGTGCACCGTTCGCCGCAGGACATCGATCTGCTGTTTCAGGACCAGCAGCTCGGCCTCAAGAGCGGCCCGCGATCGGAGCAGATCGGTGACGATGCCAATAATGAGGCGACATCGGTCCAACATCGGGCTCTAGCAACATCCGATTCTCATCCACTCACCAGCCGGATTGGATTTTCTGTAGGGACAAGTCGCGACAAACATTCATTCCCTCGCCTGTCATTATCGGCTTCTACGTCACTCCCCCATCAGCAATAATCGTACGCCCGGTGATCCAGCCGGCGTCAGAGGAACACAAGAACAGCGCGATCCCGGCGATATCGTCAACTTGGCCAATGCGTCCGAGCGGCGTGGAGGCCACTATGCCCGCGCCTCTTTCCGCAAGGATCGCCGTAGTCATCTCGGTCTCGATGACGCCGGGCGCGACGGCGTTGACCGTGATGCCTTTGGGCCCAAGCTCCTTGCTCCAAGCGTGGGTCAAAGCGCCGATCGCAGCTTTCGACGCAGAGTAGATCGAACTCGTGGGGATGGGGCGGAAGGCCAGCGCAGAAGAGAAGTTGACGATGCATCCGCCCGGCGCAGTCAGGTGCGGAAGCACCGCCTGCGTGACGAGAACGGTACCCAATACATTGATGTCCAAGATTGCGCGGATAAACGCGGCGTCCATCGCACCCAAGGCGCGGTAGGGCGCGACACCGGCGCAATTCACAAGGATATCGATGCGGCCGAAACGAGCGACGGTGTCCGCGACAACCCGCTGTGTCGCATCGGCGTCGGTGATATCGCCCTGCACGAGCAGGCATTGTCCACCGTCTCGCGTGATTTCCGCGGCCAGACTTGTGGCTGCGTCGCCGCTCGCGTGGTAGCCGATCGCGACCCCGACGCCGGCCGCAGCGAAGCGGCGCGCAACCGCGGCACCTATGCCGCGCGAGCCGCCCGTGATCAACGCAACCTTGCCGCTCATTGATTTACTGTCGGTCACTGCTCTCCTTCACACTCGTCGCGCGGCGGCGCGAACTTCGGATGTACCGGCAATTTCCAATATCCGCGTCCGCCAAGCCTGCAGATATCCTTCGCGCGTCGCCTGATCAACTCGCGGCGCCGCATAGGCGACAAACGGTTCAAGCGCCTGGATCCCCAGATATTCAATGACCAGCTGCTGCACCGACCACAGCACCTGATGCGTCTCGCCGTAAACGCCATCGGCCGAAAACCGCTCGCGCGTTCCGCCGGAGGTCAGGCAGAGAATGCCCTTCTTGTCGCGAAAGAACCCGGTGTCGTAACGCTTGCCGTCGCTGTAAGCGAAGCCATAGGCGAGAACCCGGTCAAACCATCCCTTCAGGATGGCAGGCACGTTGCCCCACCAGATCGGATACAGCCAGACCACAAGATCGGCGCGAATGAAACGCTTCTGCTCGCGTACGATATCGGGGGCAAACGTGCCGGACTTGTGCGCGTGGCTCTGCTCCGTCTGGTAATGGAAGCGCGCAGAGTCGGCGGAGCTTAGAAAATCGTCACGGCCGGCGACCGGATTGAAGCCTTCGCCGTAGAGATCCGATACCTCGACCGTGTGCCCGGCGTCGCGCAGCGCTTCTATAGCCGTATTCTTCAAAGCTGCCGTAAACGATGTCGGCTCGGGGTGAACATAGACCAAAAGGATATGCATTCTATTCACCTTGACCCGGCTGCAGCCTCGGACTTACGCATCGCGCCCATTCCTGACACCGCTAGTTGAACAACGAAAAGGCCGGCAGCCACAAAGTGATTGCCGGTACGGTTGCCACGAGTGCAAGCAGCGCGAGACAGATGAAGAACATCGGCAAGACTTCCTTGCTGACCTCAAGGATGGACTTTCCTGCGATGGCGCAGACCACGAACAGGCAGATCCCGACCGGTGGGGTAACCATTCCGATGACGACATTCAGCGTGACCATGACCCCGAACTGAACCATGTCCATCTGAATCGTCTGTGCGACCTTGATCAGGATCGGCATGGTTACGATCATCACCGAGATCGGCTCGAGAAACTTTCCGAGCACCAGCAGGATGATGTTGAGCATCAGCAGAACGACGAGCTTGTTGTCGCTAATGCTCAGCAAGCTGTTTGCGAACGTGGCGGGAACCTCTTCGATCGTCAGCGCAAACGAGACGATGCTCGCCATAGCGAGAATGAATAGGAGGGCGGACGTGGCAATCGCCGTGCTGTAGAGCGCCTCCCAGATGCGCGCCAAGGTCAGCTCGCGATGGAGTGCGCCCACGATAAATGCGTAGGCAACCGCAACTGCGGCAGATTCGGTCATGGTAAAAATGCCCGACTTCACACCGCCGACGATGATCACCGGCAACATCAGGGCGGGAATGGCGGAGATCAGCGATCGCATCCGATCCGGCCAACTCACCCTGGGCATGGACGGGAAGTTGCTCCACTTGGCGCGCCAGCCGGCATAGACGAGCAAAGCGATGCCCAGCAGGAGACCGGGGACGATGCCGGCGATGAACATCTGCCCGATCGAGGTTCCGGACAGAACCCCGAATACGATCATGGTGATGCTGGGCGGGATCAGCGGGTCGATGACGGCGCTCATGGCGACCAGCGCGGCTCCGTAAGCGGCCGGAATGCCCTGGCGTGCCATTGAGGGGATCATGAGGCTGCCGATGGCGGAGGACTGCGCGATCGCGCTCCCCGAAATTCCGGCGAACATGATGCTTGCAAGCACAGTGACCAGTGACAATCCACCTTTGAAATGACCGACCAAGGCATTGGCAAAGTTCACCATGCGCGTGCTCAGCCCGCCGAAATTCATCAGGCTGCCTGCAAGTAGAAATAAGGGTATCGTCAGCAGAACGAATTGATCGACGCCCGACAGCATGCGTTGCGGCAGCGCGGCAACCAGCATCCAGTTATCGGTGAAATAGAGATAGAGCAGCCCGCCGACGCCGAGCGCGAGCGAGATCGGAACGCCGAGAAGCAGAAACCCGAAAAAGAGGCCGAGGAAGGTAAACATCCACTGTCCTCAGGCGGGCGGGTTGGTCGCGTGGCGAGGCGCTTTGGACGTCAGCAAGGTGAAGGCGTCGTAGGCGAGCCCCGCCAGGATATGGATCAGCAGAATGGCGCAACCGACAGGCACCGAGACATAGACCCAGAAGATTGGCAGGTGCGCGGGTCTGCCGACGAGAGATGTCCAAATGAAATCAATCGCGGGGATGGTCTGTGCCTGGTAACGCCCGGCATAGACGAGGCCATGGCGCACCATGAGATAGAGAAAGTAGCAAACCGGGATCGCGACGATTAGACGGATCAGGAATCGGACGGTCGGCGATACTTTCGGCGAGATCACGTCGAGAACCATCAGCTCACCTTGATGGTAGGCAATACCAATGAGCAGGAAGCTCTGCCAAATAAGAACATAGCGGCACAGCTCTTCCGCCCAAATCAGGGACGCATTGAGAACGTAGCGGGCGAACACCTGCACGATCATGATGACGACAATCGCCAGCATGGAAGTGCCGGCGAAAAGACGCATGGCGTTTCGGTACCACACCAGGATCAGCGGTCCGTCAGGAGTAGTTGTGTCGTTCGCCTGCATGCGCGCAATCCCGCCAGAGCGGTGACAAAGAGACGTGAAGAGCGCCCGCCGGCAAGGCGGGCGATTGCGAGTTCAAGCCGTAGCCTGGGCCGCCGCGACGAATTCGGCGATCAGCGGCGCCTTCTTGGTCCACTCGCCGATGATCGGTTCGACCCTCGCTTTCATGGCCGGCAGATCGTCAAGGGGAGCGAATTGCACGCCCTTCTTCTTCAGGTCATCGCGCGCCGCGAAGTCCTGATTTTGTGTGTAGTCCATCGTGGGCTTGATTGAGTCCCTGCCGGCCTGGCGCATCGCCGCCTGTAG
>CAVPRD010000018.1:0-307561 GCA_963707705.1 uncultured Pseudomonadota bacterium
CAGGAATGTCGTATCCAAGGTGAGAGTGCTGTCGAACGGACGCACGCGTGGCGGGGTGAGCTTCACGCAAGGGCCGCTCTTCTACATGCTGCGTAACCGCTTCTATGTGGGCGAGGTCAAGTTCAAGAATGAGATCTGTCCTGGTCCGCAGCCTGCCCTGCTCGAACGGAATTGTATTTGATAAGGTCCAGGCCAGGCTGACCGAGCAATGGTCGCACCGAACCGTAACCCGAACCAGATCGGCGGCGCTGTTGGCGGGTCTGCTGTTCGACGATGCCGGACAACCGATGATCGCGACTCACGCGACCAAGAACCGGGTGCGCTACCGATATTACGTGTCGCAACCAAAGCTTCGCGCTGACGCAAAAATCCGCTCTGGCTCTGTCAACCGCGTTCCGGCCACGGATATCGAGGCGGCGGTGAAAGACGGATTGGCCGTACATCTTGGCAATCAGATTCAAGGAATGGCGGACCAGAACTCTGCGCGAAGTCTTCATGGCGAAAGTCGCTCGCATTGGGGTCCACAAGAACGAGCTCGCCGTCACGCTCAAGTTGCCGGATGCCGACGATCAAGTGGATCGGCCGAACCTTCCGACCTTGGGTCCTGAGGGCCAAGGCGTTCACCTGAGTATCCCATGGCGCAAGCCACCGTCGAAAAAGTCACGCGAAATTCTACTGCCGGCTAATGTGTCGAGGCACCAAACCCGTCCGATCAAACCCGAACGCAAAGCTGGCCTGATTAAGTCGATCGCGCGCGGCCGGGCTTGGCTGGAGGAGTTGGTCACCGGAGCGGCAACCGCGATTGAGCAGATTGCCACACACAACAGGTGCAGCATTCGTCATGTCAACATGACGATCTCGATGGCGTTCATTGCGCCTGATCTTGTTAAGGCGGCAATCGACGGCCGCCTGCCCCGTGGCATCAGCACGGCCAGTTTGCGCGACGCACCGGCCGAGTGGTCGCACCAACTGAAACGACTTGGATTGTCGCCGGCCGATCCGGCAGGATTGTTGCGTGCCACGTCGCGGGCTGTGATCCGTTAAGCTTCGATTAATCTCCCGGTAGGATTATCTTCAAATTCCCGATGAGTGAACTCGCCGATGGACAGCATAGGCTGTGAACGCCCCGATGCCCAACCCCCGGCGCAGCCATCGGTTCTCGAGAGCGCCGGCGAAGTCAGGGCACCCACTCTGGACGAGGCGTTTTCTACAAGCGGGTGCCGTGACGAACGCACAATCACGGTCGCATTCCTTACGCTCGCTGCCGTAGCGACCTTAATTTTGGCGTTGGCTGGCGGTATTCACTTTGTCACAACTAGAACGCCGCTGATCCGCAACGTATCAATCGAGGCGATTGTCGATCGAATTATTGTCGTTGAATCGAACGGAAGCCCAAGTACGAAGAACAAGCGCTCCAGTGCGACGGGAGCTGGTCAGTTTCTGGACCAAACTTGGCTGGAGTTGATGCGAAGGCACCGGGGTAGCCTCGTCCAGGGTCTTAGCGAAAAAGAAGTATTAGAACTACGGCGGGATCCAGAACTTACCCGTGCAATCATCACACGATTGGCAGAGCAGAATGCAACGATGTTGAAGAAGAGAGGCCTTCCGGTGACGCCGGTCACCCTTTACCTGGCCCATTTTGCAGGTCCCGCGGGAGCCGTTGCGATTCTGTCTGGCTCGGACAATGCCGACGCGGCTGCACTCATGGCGAGCGCCGACTCCACCGGTCGGACCACGCGCGAAAAACTCGTCAATGCCAATCCGTTCCTCAAAGCCCTCACGGTCGGCGAGATCAAAACCTGGGCCACTCGGAAGATGCGCAGTTAAGCCCGTCAGTGAATTCGACGAAGGCGCCTACCGGACGCGAGGAACGGGAATTTTCCTGGTCGGCGCAGCCATGTGTTCGGCCTTTGAGTGCGGTTCACATGACCGCTGGCCATAAGTTGCGACTTTAGTGCGGGCTCCGGCGTTGGAGACCTCAAGCACCAAGGTGCCTTTCACTCCGCGGCAAACGCGCTGCTCTAAC
Source organism: uncultured Pseudomonadota bacterium (assembly GCA_963707705.1). Classification (GTDB taxonomy): domain Bacteria; phylum Pseudomonadota; class Alphaproteobacteria; order Rhizobiales; family Xanthobacteraceae; genus Pseudorhodoplanes. The sequence continues at coordinate 2,027 of CAVPRD010000018.1, forward strand.
GACCGGCAGTCCCAAGCAATCGTGCTCTTGCGCGAATTGCGGATTGGCTCCGCCGCAGCCGAGCGCTGAGGCGGGTAAAGCTGACTTTTTTTTGGACCGCCAGAATTAAAGCGGCGTCTTCCTCAACCGTCCACGAGTTGTGTCTGCCAGGCATATCGGTTCTTACGCTACATTCGCGGCGGGCCGCGCAACACGGTGCATAAATTCTTGCATTTGCTGGTAGTTACGCAAACTTCCGTCCGCGCCAATTGCAAGCGCGCTCACGTCACGTTCGCCTTCTCGATAAAGCTTGAGAATTTCGCGTGTTAAAAACTGCCGCGCAGAAACGTCCTTCGCGAAAACGGGACGCCGATGGGCTTGAGCCATCGATGTAGCCCTATTCAGGGCGGCGTATATCAGTGAAGCATCGTTCTCGTCGAACTGGTACATGGGCGTCACTCCACATGCCAATTTTTTCCGGCAAATAAACGCAGATAGATGGGATTCGGTTCCGCGTCCAACTCATCGACTTTTGGGTGCGTGAACAGGTTGGATTGTTTCAACGAGAGTCGATCCGCACCAGACCTCGATGGCGAGTCCATCGGTCCACTGTCTGGCGATTGTCACCGCCTCTTGGTCAGTTTCCGCTTCGAACTCTCGATGCTCTATGATGCTGTTCGCCGAGTCCAACAAATACATTCTGTAGGTCTGCATCTGCGCCTCCAACGCAGGAGAAAATTCTCGGGATATATTTTATCAATTCCAAAGAACCGTAAAATAAAAAAAGACGTATGGCAGTGCAAAAAAACCTCCTTGGAAGCCCGGGGCAAGTAATTTATCCGAACGTTATACCGAGTGCATGGTTGTCTCGGCGTCAGGCATGTGATGTTCGTCGCGAAGCACCTGACGTGGGATTTTAAGTCCCATGCAAACCACGCCGACGATTTTAAGTCGGTTGCTTGTCCGGTTTGCACCCCCGGAAATGACCATTTTCTGAGGCCTTGACGGATGAGGCGGGCCAACACCTAGATTAGGTTGGCATCCGCCGTAACCCACGCCTACTCACCAAGTCGCGCCAGGAACAGAATTTTTCCGCGCAGAGACAACCGGCCCAAATAGGGCACATGCCTCCGCAAGAGACGGCTCAACGAAGTCGTGCCGCCTAAAAAGCCCCCGTTGCGGGGGCTTTCGTACGCCGTCTCCGCGTTCGCCAATTCTGCAGAGTGCGTGGTGGGCGCGGCAGGGATCGAACCTGTGACCCGGAGTTTGCGCGTGCCGGATGAAGAGAGCAAGAAGCGAGAATACCGCGCCTTCCTGCGGGACCTGAAACGCATCGGCCAGCTGGCGCCCGCGATCCGCAGCAGATAGGGTAATAGTGCGTAAGGTTTCGGTTTGGCGCGTGCCAGAGACCCGAAGGCAGCCCAATAACCATCAACTCGGTGCACAGCGCAGACGTGCCCTATGAGCAGTTGCTGAAGCAGCTGTTCAAACTAAACGCCGGCTATTTCCAGCTTCAGATGGCCAGCGAGCGCAACCGCGAATCCGCTTACAAGCTGGTAGGCAAGAATCTGCGTGACGACGCCAATGGAGTGCCAGAGGCCTATGTTGGCGTCATCGTAACGCAAAGTCCGCGGCCGGAATCGGCGCAGGAGGTCTGCGACCAGCTCGTTTCGGCGGCGAACCATATCGACAAGATGCGGCTGGGCTCGTTGCGGCTTCTCGCCTTTCTCAATCGACATGAAGCCTAACCACGGCAATCCGGACTACGCGCGCGATGTGGCGGTCCAGAAGATCGCGAACCGCGCGTGATAGGAACGAGGATGGCTACGGAAAAGCTCCGAGTTCACTGACGCACTCGGAGCGCCGCCGAACGCTGGCTGCCTCTCCTGCATCAGGAGGGGGAAGCGCCGTTGTCACCGTTGCCCGATCCCTCAAAGGCGGTACCGGATATTATCGCCGAGTGGCCTTACTCCCACGCAGTGTATCGCACCCAGTCTCTGCCGCGCGTCTCCGAAATTTGGGAATTCCGCCGGCCCGACTTTCGGGAATTCCGCGCTTGAAGTTTCAATAAAACGCCACTCAGAGACTTCTAACGTGACGATAGTCCGCATTTAGCGGGCATTTCTGGTGGCTGGGTCAGAATTTCTCCAAATCGACGCTCCAACATTGTCAGCGAAGGTCGAACTTCCCCGACGACAACTCCCATTAGCAGTTGCAGGGCAGCATGTATTTGGCCCAATCATTCGCTAGGTCAAAGCGTTTCTTAAGCAATTGGCCACGGCGATATGCGGCTTCGACTTTACTCGGAATGACGTGGCCCATGGCTAGTTCGCGCGCCTCGGGGGCGTGGTTGGTTTCTTCGCTAGCCCAATCATAGAATGTGGATCGGAAGCCGTGAACGGTAGCGATGTCAGTTTCGTAACCCATGTCTTTTAGGAGTTCAGACAGCGCGTTCTCTTCCAGCGGTTCGCCCTTCTTTCCGCTAAGGAATACGTATGGATTGCCATCCTCTTTCGGGAGCTTCTGCAATATGCGTATGGCAGCATCGGAAAGAGTGACTCGATGGGGAGTGTTTCGATTCCGTCCCCGGCGCTTTGCTCGTTTGGGAGGGATTGTCCAGACCCCTTCTTCCATATCAAATTCCGTCCATTCGGCCTCGCGAACGGCTTGGGTTCTCGTAGCCGTGAAAATCAATAACTCCAATGCGCGGGCCTCAATAAATTTGATGGCGGATAGTTTTCCTATGAAAGCGGCGACTTGCGCATAGGGCATTGCCGCATAATGTTCAACGGGCTTATCTGAAGGTTTACTGAGTACCTTTGCGTACTCCAAGCCCCCCTTCCATCGAGCCGGATTATCGCCCGCTCTATAACCACGATATTTCGCCCAATCGAGGATGGACTCGATACGTCCCCTGAACTCGACTGGCAGTAACCGTCATATCGGACCAAATTGGTTGCAGCACATTCAGGACGTGAATGCCGTCAATATCATCGACTGACAAGTTACCTATGGTTGGCAAGACATAGTTCTTCAGCGATCCGCGCCATTGTTTTGCATTCTTTGGGTGCCCCCATGCCCCCTCCGGGTCGGCTTCCTTCTCTGCAATGAATTGTTCGGCACACCATGCGAAGGTTTTCTTGCGAGCTTCAGCCTGGACGGCTTGAGCGCGGCCTTCCCTTTTGGCGCTAATAGGATCAATTCCGTTGGCCAGCCTGTTGCGCGCTTCTCTTGCGTTGTCCCGAGCTTCGGCCAGCGTTACTGCGTTCAACGATCCAAGCCCCAGCTTGTGCTCGCGGCCGTTGCGGGCATAGCGGAAGACCCAAGTCTTGGACCCTCCCCGCGCTACCTGCAAACAAAGCCCCCCGCCATCAGCGTACAGTCCGGACTTCGTGGCGTTTTTTATCGCCAATGCTGTCAGCTTGTTTAGGAGGTGGGCGCCTTTCGACTTGTTGCGAGGGGGAAGGTCTTCTCGAGCCATTTTGTGTCCGTTCTTACGTCCATTTAATGGCCGGATTTTGGCGGCTCATGGCGGACATGTAAAGACGGCTATCGCTGAAAACCTTTGCACTGAAATGGCTTATCGGACAACGGCGGATTATGGCGAACGTACTTAAGGGGGATAACTTTTCTTCTTTTACGCGAACTCGATGTGCAATTTGGCCAAGACCTGATTTAGCCAAGACCTGATTTTGCCAAAACCTGCCGGTCAGCGCTTGCGCTGCTGGCCGAGCCCCATCTTCTTTGCGAGCTGCGAGCGCGTCTTCGCATAATTCGGCGCCACCATCGGATAATCGGCGGCAAGGCTCCAGCGCTCGCGATATTGCTCCGGCGACATCTTGTACTGCGTTCGCAGGTGCCGCTTCAGCGACTTGAATCGTTTGCCGTCCTCCAGACAGATGATGTAGTCGGGCATCACCGACCGCTTGACCGGCACTGCGGGCCGGAGCGCCTCGCCTGCCGCCGCGATCCCGACCTGCCCACTCGAGACATTCGACAAGGCCGCATGTACACGCGCAATCAGCCCCGGAAGCTGGTCAGCGGCTACTGCATTGTGACTGACATAGGCCGCTACGATCGTCGCGGTCTGATCGATATATTTGCCTGTGCTGCTCATCGTCGGTCGCCGTCACTATTCGGAATCTGCAATTCCATCATAGTGAAGTAATCGCGGCGCCAATACCGGACAATTGACGCGGCAGACATGGCGGGCAGCCAATCTTCAACACGGATATTGCCGCGATTGAAAAAGTGGGAGGCGAAAGCTCAGGCGCTCTTTTCAAGGTGATTACGTAATTCCTCGATCGAACCGAAGCGCACCACGCCCTGCGCCAGCTCCGCCTCTATCGAACCATCGGTGTAGAGCGTGTAGGCCATGCCATCGACAACGCCTGACTTCAGCACGCTGACGGGCTCGGATTTCGCGGAGTCTGGTGCCTGACCGCTCGGCGGCTCGCGCCTTCCAGGAGGCGCCGGCGGCGTTTCCAGCCGATCATCGAAAGCTCCTTCAAACGGGTTGTCGGCGGTTGGCCTGCGCGGCTCCGAGGCGGCGGGCTTACTCGCTGATGCGCCTGGCCGAGGCGGACGCCACCCCATGCGAGGGGCGTCGGCGGCCGGGCGAGCCGGAGCACGCGGAGGCGCTGGCTCGTCGAGGGTGTCCAGTGATGGAGCCGCCGCCCGTGGTCCGGCCGCCGGCGACGCACGCGCCGGCTCTACCTCGGGCGGCAAGTCAAAAGGGTCGGCGTTCAACCGCGGTTCGGCTCCCCGTGGAGCCGGCCCGTCGGCTCTTGTTCTGGGCCCGGCGGGAGGACGGGCCGCATTGCGCCCAAGATCCGTGTGCGATGGGTCGTGTGGATCGGAGGGAGCGGCCATGGTCGACGCCCTCGGACGCGAATTCAGGATGTCTGCGATCCGCGACAACTGCGCCACCGCGCGGCTGATCGCAAAGATCACAAGCCCACCGGCTGCCACCACCGTGCCCGCCAGGATCAACGTATTTCCCAGGCTGAACTCGTTGATCGGTATGCCAAATCCGATCAGGATGGCGCCAAGACCGGTCGCCAATAGCCCAATCAACATCAACACAAATGACATTAGGCCGTCCTCATACCCCGCCGCCTTAATTGTAAACAAATTCTGACGGCCTTGCCATAAGCAGGCAAGCTGTCCGCGAGGGCAACCGGCTGAATCTTGCTTATTTGCTTAACGCTGACCCGATAGTCCAGACGGCTTGGTGGGGTCAACCCCGGCAGCCGCTGTTTCGTTCCAGCGCTGATCGCTGGTATATTTCCGCTCGGGCAGCGTCATTCGCGTCTGCAATATTGCCTAGCTGTGCCACTTTGCCTAACTGGATGCGGGCTGGGGCAAGCGTCGTCCGGCGCGGGCCCCGCGTCACCATCGTCACCAGAAGAGCGAGCACGTTATCATGTCCTTTTCGCTGCCCGAGCTCCCCTATTCCTACGACGCCCTCGCCCCCTACATGTCGCGCGAGACGCTCGAATATCATCACGACAAGCACCACAAGGCCTATGTCGACAACGGCAACAAGCTGCTTGCCGGCACGGAATGGGAAAACAAGTCGCTCGAAGACATTGTGAAGGGCTCGTTCGGCAAGAATGCCGGCCTCTTCAACAATGCCGGCCAGCATTACAACCACACCCATTTCTGGCAGTGGATGAAGCCGAATGGCGGCGGCGACAAGATTCCCGCCGCGCTCGAAAAGAAAATCATTTCCGATCTCGGCTCGGTCGCCAAGATGAAGGAAGACTTCATCCAGGCCGGCGTCACCCAATTCGGCTCGGGCTGGTGCTGGCTCGCGGTGAAGGACGGCAAGATCGTCATCATGAAGAGCGCCAATGGCGAAAGCCCATTGGTGCAGGGCGCCTCCCCGATCCTGGGATGCGATGTGTGGGAGCATTCCTATTACATCGATTATCGCAACCGCCGTCCCGATTATCTGAAGGCGTTTGTCGATCACCTGGTGAACTGGGATCACGTCGCCGCGCTTTACGAGAAGGCCGCCAAATAGGCGACCTTCATCCACGACCTTGCGCGATCCCGAAATTTACGCGAAGCGGCCGCCCGGATCGGCGGCCGCCGAACTATTTTCGTGGCAAGGATTTGGTGACCGCAGGCTCCTCTTCACCAGAGCGCTGGATGCGAGCGCCTGGCTGATCCTGCTCGCAGTCGCGATCGTCGCCTATCTCACTTTCGAAGAATACGGACTCGGCTGGGACGATTACACCCATTCGCAATACGGCCAGCTATTATTGGACTATTACGCTTCCGGTTTCACCGATCTGCGCGCCTTCTCTTTCGTCAATCTCTACATGTATGGCGGTGGCTTCGACATGGCCGCCGCGCTGATCGCCAAGGCGTTGCCCTTCGACCTGTTCGAGACTCGCAGGCTGGTTGGGGCCGGTGTGGGCCTGATCGGATTTTTTTTGGTATGGCGCACTGCGCGCCGCCTTGGCGGACCGGTCGCGGGCCTCGTCGCGCTCACACTCATTGCCTGCGAACCGCAATTCTACGGCCATATGTTCATCAACCCGAAGGATGCGCCGTTCGCGGTCGCGATGGCGGCTCTGCTCTATGCGCTGGTGCGAGCGATCGAGGAATATCCGCGGCCGAGTGCTGCGACGATCGCAATCTTCGGCATCAGCCTCGGACTCACGCTGGGCACCCGCATCATGGGCGGCATGGCCGCGCTCTATGTGATATTGCCGCTCGCGCTGCTGGTCGCTCATGACTGGCGGCATCACGACGCGCGCTCCGCCTTGAAGGATTTCGGACGCTTCGTGCTGTGGCTCGTGCCGGGCCTGATCATCTGTTACGCAATCATGGCTTTGGTCTGGCCCTGGTCGGTGCAGGAACCGCTCAATCCGTTCCGCGCGGTGGGCTACTTCTCGCATTTCTTCGAGAAGCCATGGAAAGAGATGTATGACGGCCAGGCGATCTCCGTGCCGGACATGCCGCGCACCTATCTGCCAACCTATCTCGGCATCAAGCTTCCGGAACTCCTGCTGCTGCTCGGCGGCCTCGGCGTCATCGGTTGTCTCGTCGCCTCATTCAATCGAGACCTGCCCGTTCGCAGACGTGCAGCAATCCTGCTGATCGCACTTGCCTTCACCGTCCCGGTCGGGATCACGATCGCGACCCGGCCGGCCATGTATAATGGCATCCGGCATTTCATCTTCGTGCTGCCGCCCTTGTGCGTACTGGGCGGTCTTGCAGGAAGCTGGTTGCTGCACCGGCTGGAAGGCTGGTCGCCTTTCGCAGCTTTGGCCGGAGCCGCCGCGATGCTGTTCGGCCTGGCGCTTCCGCTTCACGAGATGATCGAGCTGCATCCCTATCAGTATGCCTATTTCAACAATCTGGTTGGCGGCGTTCGTGCAGCGGATTCTCGCTACATGCTCGATTACTGGGGCCTCTCTTTCAAACAGGCGACGGATGAATTGCTGGGCGTGCTGGAGGAACGCGGCGCCCAGACTCCGGAAGGCCGGCGCTGGGTCGTTGCGGTATGCGGCCCAATTCCAATTGCGAATGTGGAGCTCGGGCCGGATTTCCTGTTGACCGGTAATCCGAAGGGCGCCGATTTCGCGCTCATGCTCGGCGAATTCTATTGCGCCGAGCTCGATGCGCCCGAACTGGTCAAGATCGAGCGCGAGGGCGTCGTGTTCGCCCGCGTCTACGACATTCGCGGACGGAACGTCCACGACCTGAACACGATCCCGCCCGCCAACAACTAGGAGCGGGATGAAACGCAGCGTCTACGTCTTCGATGCCTACGGCACCCTGTTCGACGTACATGCCGCGATCGCCCGCCACCGCGAGGCCTGCGGACCGGACGCCGACCGGCTCTCAGAGCTTTGGCGCACGAAACAGCTCGAATATTCCTGGACCCTGACACTCGCGGGCCGCTACGAGGATTTCTGGACGCTCACCAGCCGCGCGCTCGACTATGCGCTTGCACGCTTCCCGCGGGTTCCGGCCTCGATCCGGCAGCGCCTGCTCGACGCCTATTTCCAACTCGACGCTTTTGCGGATTCGGCGCCCTGCCTTGCCGCGCTGAAAGCCAGTGGCGCGCGCACCGCAATCCTGTCGAATGGGTCGCCACACATGCTGTCTGCAGCCGTTGCGGGCGCCAAGCTCGAAAATCTGCTCGACGCCGTGCTGTCGGTGGATGCAATCCGCCTCTACAAGCCGCGCCGGGAAGTCTATGCGATGATTCTTGACGCCTTGGGCGTGGGCGCCGGCGACGTCGCTTTCATATCGTCGAACCGCTGGGACGTGATGGGGGCCGTCGAATTCGGCTTTGCAGGCGTATGGGTGAACCGCGCCAAGCTGCCGGACGAATATCCCGATCACCAGCCGCACAGGATCATCGACGGCCTTGCCGCCCTGCCCGCACTCGAGTTTTGAGGCGCCTATTCGGCCGCCTGCGTGAACTCTTCGAGATAAGCCTCGGTCATCCTAATCTGATGCGAGGTCGTGCAATGTGGACACCACACCGACAACTTCATCGCGCGCATGTTCAATAGCGTCGAGGTGTCAGTCTCGATACTGGTCGTTACTTCCCGACTTGTTCTCGGGCATCGATACTTCAACATACTACGTGGCCTCCGCAGTAGAGCGATCCTAAGCGACGGCGGAATGAATTGGCGCACCGGCGGTAGTTATCCACCGCTTATCCACAGAGAAGTCTGATTCCGGTCACTTTCGCGTCGCAAAGCAAAAGCCCCGGCGAAGCCGGGTCTTTTTCTCCACTAGGCTCACTTTATGTGATTCGCGCTCGATGGAATTTGCATCGGCGCATGTCTGCCCTGACTAATGTCTGCCCTGACCCTCAGGCTTCGCTCCGCGCCCGGCTCGCGATCGTGATCATCACGGTCGGGATGGTGATGAGAGTGAGCAGCGCGGTGCCGACAATCACTAGGCCCGGCCGGCCGGTATCCATCATGTAGCCGAAGGCAGGCGGCGCCAGCACGCCGCCGATGTTGAAGCCGGTGGTGACGAACCCGAACACCCGGCCGAAAGCACCGGGCGGCGTCACTTCGCGCACGATCATATCGCGCGACGGCTGGATCACGCCGTTGAAGAAGCCCGACAGTCCCATGAAGAACAGCAGCATGGCGGCGCCGAGATCGACAAACGCGACCGGCAGCAAGGCCAGGCCCGACACCGCAAGCCCGATCATGGCGACGCGGTCATGCCGGTCCGTACGCGCCGAGATCCAGCCGCCAGCGAGAACCGCGAAGGCGCAGCACACGAGATAAACCGTGACGGCCGTAGTGGCGAAGGAAAGCGGCGTGCCCCAGAGAGCTTCAAGCGCGACGATGCCGTAATTCTGGATGCCGGCCGAGATCGCAGAGATCAGCAGGAAGAACACGAGGTTGAGCATCACCGGCCAGGTCATGAGAACCCGCCAGTCTGAGGCATCCGGAGCGGCGCCGTCGGATGCGGCCTTGGCGCGCGCGGCTTCCCGGCCCGCCAGCGCATCGCCGAACAGCATGATCGCCACCGCGACCAGCGCGCCCAGCAGCGCCATCGCAACAAAGGCGACACGCCATCCGAATTGCACCGCGAGTAACACCATGATCGCCGGCGTTAGCGCCGAGCCGATGAAGCCCGCGAAGATGTGGATCGAGAAGGCCTGGCTCATGAATGGCCGCGAGATGCGGCTCGACAGCAGCGCGTAATCGGCCGGGTGGTAGACGGTGTTGGCGACGCCGAGCAGCACGAACATCAGCCCGAACAGCAGAAAGCTCGGCATCACCACGGTTATCGCGAGCGCGGCCGAACCGAGCAGCAGGCCGCCGACCAGCACACTGCGCGCCGAAGTGCGGTCGACCAGAAAGCCCGCCGGCGTCTGCAGCAGGCCGGAAATCGCGTTGAAGCCCGCCATCACGAGGCCAAGTTCGGTATAGCTGACATTGAATTCCGCGCGCACGAACGGAAAAACCGGCGGCAGCACCAGGCTGAAGACGTGGCTTATGAAATGCGCGGCACCGACAAGGCCGATCACCTTGATGTCGGTTGAGCGCGCCGGATCGGCGGCAATGGCAGTTGGAGTCATTCATGGAATCCCGGCTGGCGTGCAGCGTTTAGCATGGCGGCAAGCACCGCGGCCATGCGTTGCGTGAAGGCCGGGCATCCCGGCCGGTCCCGCGCATGCTGCATTGCACGCGGCTAGTGCAGCGCCGCATGTGTGCAGCACCAGATCGTCAACAGGGGGTATTCGAGTGCCTTGCGCCGCCTCACAAACTTTGTGAGATTAATTTTCTTCGTTTGGGGCGGGGGAAATCGTGCGTACTGGGAATTCGTTTGGCCGTCTGCTGGCGGCCGTAGGTTTTGCTTTGTCACTCGGCGGATGTCTTTCAGCCGGGCAAGGAAGTTCCCCTGGAGCGGTAGGCGGAATTGCCGCCACCACACCGCCTCCCCCACCGGTTACGCGTGAAGCTGCGAACGGACGCCGGGTCGTTGTCGCGACTTACAACGTCGGCTTCTCACGTGAGACGGTTCGTGGGGCTCAATCGCGTGGCCTCATGGCACGAGGAACGGCGTCTGCGCAGTCGAAGACCAAGCTGGAAGGCGTCCCCGACCACGTGTTCCAACGGATAGCCGATGCGGGCCATCAGGATCTGGTGACGCGGTTGCGTGCGGCAGGCTTCGAGGTCGTCCCGCCCACACAGAGCGCCACTTATAACGGACTTTCCGGCGGACAGAATCCGCGTTACGCCCATGACGCCGCCAACAGCCGAGGCGTCATCTCCTTCAACATGCAGCAGATGCAGATCAATTCAGCGTCCGATCTGAAGGCGGTGACAGCTGCCGGAGACCCTGGGGCGCTGGCATTCGGTGGGCTCGATTTCAATTCGGGCGGTCGCATCGCTGGCGAACTCAACGCCGAGCGAGTGCTGACTGTCCGGCATGTCGTGGACTATGTGAGTCAAAGCTCCAGCAACGACATGCCGCTCGGTAGTCTGACCGGCCGCGCCAGCGTCACTACCGAGCAGGGCATGTCTCTGCGCGCGGGACAGAGCGCTAATTTCTACGAGCGGCAAACAAACCAGGTGCGCGTGGGCACCGGAGCCCATGCGGTGCAGTTCAAGGGCACGAGTTCGCCGGAGCCCTTCGCAGGCACCGAGAATGCCACGACTGCAGGACAATCCGCCTCCAACGGTGCCAGCATGGCAAGCGCGATCCTCACAGGCGGCATGTCGGGCTTAATAGGTTCGAGCGGCAATGCGATCGTGGCCAATCCGCAGGCGTATGAACGCATCGCGATTTCCATGGTCTCGACGGCCAACGCGCAGATTGTCGAGGAGCTTCGGACGACGCGACAATAGCGCGAAAACTAGGACGCGGACTCATTAACACGCAGCCATAGTCTGATCGATGCAAGCTGAACAAAAGCGAGGTAGTTCGCTGCCAGCTTGTCGTAGCGCGTTGCGACCCGGCGACAGTGCTTGATCTTATTGAAGAACCGTTCGACCAAGTTGCGCGCTCGATAGAGATATGGGCTGAAACAGATCGGCTCGGTGCGATTGCTGCGGGGCGGAATGCTGGCCAGCGCACCCTTCCTCGCAGCAAGGGCTCTGATCCAGTCAGCGTCATAGCCGCGATCTGCCAGCAGCATTGATCCGGATTTCAAGCGCGACAAAAGTTCGTCCGCGAGCCTATTATCGTGTGCCTCCCCAGCCGTCAGCGCGAGCCGCACCGGCAAGCCGTTGGTACCGACCACTGCATGTTTCTTGCAGGTTAGCCCGCCGCGTGACCGTCCCATGGACTGCCTTCGGTTTCTGACGATGCATGCCCCGTGCTGATACACCCGAACAGTCGATGTGTCGATCATCTGCACCGACGCATCATGACCGGCGGCCAGCGCGGTTCATGATGCGGCCCCAGACGCCAGCTCGCCGCCAGCGAACGAAGCGGTTGTAGCAAGTGGTATACGGACCGAAGTCATCCGGCAGGTCGCGCCATGGTGCTCCGGATCGCAAGACCCAGAAGATGCCATTGAGGACACGCCGGTCGTTCACCCGAGGCACGCCGCGCGGCTTGTTCGGCAGCATCGGTTTGATGGCGGCCATTCATGGTCGGTGAGTTCGTGGCGCATGATGATTCGAGGCTCCGGTTTGGCAGCTTGAATCACCTGCCGGGCGACGCCATCAACCCACAAAGGCCCATCGCGGCAGATAGCAATAGCCTGATTTCACTTCCGCTTTTGGGGGCACAGCGGACATGGCGGGCCCTGCTACCGGCCTTGTCCTGGTCGCGATTGACCCATAAGCGACATTGGCTGCGCACTGCAGCAATGGTTTTGATGCCGGTTTCAGCCCCTATCAATGTACTCGTTTAAAGCGATACGATGCCGTCTCCTGAACTTGGGACGGACATGCAGCGACGTGATTTCATCACGCTTCTTGGCGGCGCGGTGGCAGCTTGGCCGCTCACGGCGCGAGCGCAGAAGCCGGCGATGTCCAGGGTCGGCATGGTGCTGGGATTAAGGGAGAGTGACGCGCAGCCGCTCGTTGCGGCACTTCAGCAGGAACTTCAGAAATTGGGCTGGACGCAGGGACGCAACATCACAATTGATGTTCGATATGCCACCGACGATCGCGAACAGATGCGCGCCCATGCTGTCGAATTGATGGCTCTGAAACCGGACCTGATGGTGGCCAATTCCAATTTGGTCACTGCGATCTTGCAGGCGGAAGTGCGAACAGTGCCGCTTCTTTTCATCGGCGCTACCGATCCAATCGAAAGCGGATTTGTGACGAACCTCGCGCGTCCGACCGGCAACATCACCGGGTTCAATAATTTTGAAACGTCCATGGGCAGCAAATGGCTGGAGGTGCTGAGGGAGATTGCCCCCCAGGTGGAACACGTCGGGTTCATGCTGCATCCCGAGACGCGGGCCAATATCAACCTCCTGAAAGCTGCCGAAGCCGCTGCCCCTTCGCTCAAAGCTAAGGTGACCGCGCTAGGGGTCCATAACGCCGATGAGATTGAGCGCTCGGTAGCCGCATTCGCAGTCATGCCCAATCGCGGGCTTATCATTGCCCCGCATGCCGTCACCCGTGTGAACACCAAGCTTATCGTCGCGCTGGCAGCGGTCCATCGGCTGCCCGCCATCTATTCATTTGCTGCTATTGCCCAAGTCGGCGGGCTAATTTCCTACGGGATCGATCTCGTCGCCCAATTCCGGCAAGGGGCGGCGTATGTAGATCGCATCCTCATGGGGGCCAAGCCCGCCGAGTTACCCGTGCAAAGCCCGACCAAGCTGGAACTTGCGGTCAATCTTAAAACCGCCAAGGCGCTCGGCCTCACCGTGCCACTCGGACTGCTCACACGTGCCGACGAGGTGATCGAGTAGCGATGTGGTTTGCCGCGATGCGAAGTGACGTTTCCGGCACATCGCGTTATCTCGCTACGCGGCATCATGCGACGGCAGCAATTCGCCGCGAACCGCAATGGCCAAATCGCAATGACCAAACCGATCACCGACAAAGCCGAAGTCGCGATCGAATAGAGCTGGAAATTGCTACGCCACATGAGTCTGCTTATGGCACATCGCGTCATTTCGCGGCGACGCAACAATTCGGTCTCTTTCGGTGCGAAGCGGACATTCAGCGAGCCGCGCTTACAGAACCGGTTTTATGAGTACGCGCCATAACTTGAAGCGTACCAAGCGGTCGGCGTCATTGACGCCGTCGAGCGCAAAGCCGGCCACGATCGAACCTGTGCCGAGCACGCGTTTCGGTGGCGAACGTCGCTTCAATGCCGGTGCGTATGATGCATGTCCGGCATATGCGGATGCCGGTGACGCAAGCGAACATGTTTGTGCGAATGGGTATGCGGCTCACCGGGTGGGTCGTCCGGCGCGTGCCGATGCCGATGGTGCTCATCATGCGAATGCGAATGCGCATGCTCCAAAGGTTCGTGCTCGTGATCGTGCTCATGCACTTCGGTCAGATGCAACCAGACGCCGAAAGCCATGAGGCCGCCCGCCACCAGCAACCGAACGGTTATCGGTTCGTGCAGAAACAAGATCGCAGCGATGGCGCCGATGAACGGCGCAGTCGAAAAATACGCACCTGTACGCGCGGTACCGAGGTCGCGCAAAGCAAGTACGAAAAAGGCGAGGCTTACGCCATAGCCTAGAAAGCCAACAATGCCGGCAAGGAGCGTGGCGGAGAGGTTCGGCAGCACGCCGCCGACTGATAGTCCGATGACCAGATTGATCGGTCCGGCGACGAGCCCCTTCAGTTCGACGATCTGAAGCGGATCGGCAAGCGAGACCTTGCGGGTGAGATTGTTGTCCAGCCCCCACGCAAGACAGGCGCCGACGATAGCCAAGGGACCAATAATATTGGATAGCGACGGCGTACCCGACCACGCCAGTACAACCGCCCCGGCAACCAGAAAGCCCATGCCGAGCGCGATGCGCCGATCGAAATTCTCGTGAAATACGAACCATGCCAGCAAGGCGGTTGCGACACCCTCGAGCGTGAGCAGCAGCGAGGCCGTGGCCGCGTCCGTGCGCAACAGACCCATCATCAGCAGGATCGGTCCCAGGATGCCGCCGGCCGCGATGGCGCCGGCAAGCCACGGAACGTCGCTTCCGCTGAGTGGAGCCTGCGCCACCGCATCACCCATCAGGGGGCGCAGCAGCCGACGCAGCACCGCAATGCCGATCCCTGCGCCACAATAGAAGAGGCCGGCCAGGATAGCAGGGTCAACGGTACCCAGCAGCGCCTTGGCCGCCGGCGTCGAGGCGCCGAAAAGCGCCGCAGACAACAGCGCGAAGATGACGGCCCGGCGCTTCATCGCGCCCGATCACGCCGCCAGCGCCGCCAATATTCGCGCCCAGCTCCGCGTGCCCTTGTGGAACGATGCGAGTTCATATTTCTCGTTCGACGAATGCTCAAGCCGCCATGCGCAGCGTTCAACCGGCAGAACGCGCGGTGGTTGCCGTAAACGCTATGGTCGTCGTCCAGTATGCCGGGTCGCGATAGAGTGCAAAGAACTCGTCGAGGGTCGCTGGCTGCACGCCGCCTTCGCTCTGCAGCTTCTCCGAGACCTCGCCTATCCCGTAATCCCACCACTGAGCAAAGCCGGAGCCGCCGTTATAAAGAAGCGCATGGCCTTCGGAACTGACATCGAGCAACCGCTCCGCCTGGAGCCACGCGGGAATTTTGCGGCCGACATAATAGTCGATCTCATAGCTCGCGGCCCATTGAAGGAATTTCTCCCAAAAGCTCTTTTGCGTTGGCGGCTCGACGGTCCAGGTCGGATAGAAATCGGGCTCCTGAACGAAAAGCCATCCGCCGGGCTTGAGCCAGCGCGCCATCTTCGTCACCACCGCACGCCGCTCGGGAAGATGGTGCAGCAGTGCGCGGATCGCGACGAGGTCGTATGGCGCATCGGATGGTTCGTCGTGCACGACATCGAGCTTGCGAACCTCGATATTGCCGCCGGCGATGCCTTCCATCAGATCGGTGCGAATGTCGGTCGCGACGACATGCCCGGTGGGGCCGACCTGTTGGGAAAGCCATTGCGACAGCGAACCGTTGCCGGCGCCGATCTCAAGGCAATTCCAACCCGTCGTGATGCCCGTCCGCAGCAAATGAAACCTGCTTGACGGGTCCAGCAAATCCGACATCAGCCGCAGGCGGCCGCGCTCGCCCTTGAGATCGTGCTGCCAGACATACCCGGACATGAGGCACCTGATCCGGGCGCGGGCTTAAGCCGCCAGCGCCGCCAATATCCGCGCCCAGCTCCGCGTGCCCTTGTGGAACGAGGCGAGATCATATTTCTCGTTCGGCGAATGCACGCGGTCGTCATCGAGCGCAAAGCCGACCATGATCGAATCCATGCCGAGCACGCGCTTGAAATCTCCGACGATCGGGATCGAACCGCCGGCGCCGACCGTCACCGCCTTGTGCCCCCATTCGTCCTGCAGCGCCTTGCGCGTCTTCACGATCGCCGGATTGTCGAACGGAAGCTGCAACGCCGGCGCACAGCCATGGTTCTCGAACTCGACCTTGCAATCGGCCGGGATGCGCGCGCGGATGAAGGCGCGGAAGGCGTCGCGGATTTTCTCCGGATTCTGGTCGCCGACCAGACGGAACGACACCTTCGCTTTCGCCTGCGAGGGGATCACGGTCTTGGCGCCCTCCCCGGTATAGCCGCCGATGATGCCGTTGACGTCGCAGGCCGGCCGCGTCGAGATCATCTCGATCAGCATGCGGTCCTTCTCGCCAACCGGAATCTTCAAGCCGACCTGGCCTAGAAATTCCTCGGGCGTGAGATTGAGCGCCTTGAGATCGGCCTTGATGTCGGGGGGCAATTCCGGAACGCCGTCATAAAAGCCCGGGATTGTGATGCGGCCGGTTTCGTCATGGATCGCCGACAGCGCCTTGTTGAGGACGCGGATCGGGTTTTGCGCGGCGCCGCCGAACAAGCCGGAATGCAGATCGCGGTCGGCCGCGGTCACCGTCACGTCCTCATAGACCAAACCGCGCAAGGAGGTCGTGACCGACGGCGTGGTCGGCGACCACATGCCGGTGTCGCAGACCAGCGCCATGTCGAGCTTGAACTCATCGGCATTCTCCTTGACGAAGGGGAACAGCGATTTCGAACCGCATTCCTCCTCGCCCTCGATCATCATGGTGATGTCGAGCGGCAGCTTGCCGGTCACCGCCTTGAAGGCGCGGCAGGCTTCGACGAAGGTCATGAACTGGCCCTTGTCGTCGCAGGCGCCGCGCGCGACGATGATCTTGCGGCCGTTTCCAAGATCCTCGATGCGCGGGTCGAAAGGCGGAGTCTGCCAAAGCTCCAGCGGATCGACCGGCTGCACATCGTAATGTCCGTAGAACAGGACGCGCGGACCGCCATTCTGCTTTTCGGGCTTTGCGATCACGACCGGATGCCCCTTGGTCGGACGCACCTGCGCCTTCAGCCCCAGCGTAGCCAGGTCCTTCGCCACAAACTCCGCCGCAGCCTTGCATTGATCCGCGTAGGCCGGATCGGTCGAGATCGATTGCAGGCGCAGGAAGTCGAACAGCCGCTTCAGCGAATTGTCGAGATCGGCGTCGATGCGGTCGAGAACTTTGGGCAATGCTTCGGTGGCTGAGGTCATGTGGTTTGCTCTTGTTTCGTGTCCCGGGCGCAGCGCAGCGTGGAACGATGCGCTGGAGAACTATCTCCGCAAAATTCCCCCGAGCGTGCCGCGCACGATCGAGCGGCCGACTTGGGCGCCGGCGGCGCCTCCGATCTTTTTGCCGAGCGAAGCTGCGACTCCTCCGATCACGGTGGCGGTCACGGTGCGCGCGACACTGCGCGCCACCGCCTGCCCGGGCGTGAGAACCTCGCCGCGTTTGCGGTTCATCCCGAAAATGCCGCCGAGCCAGCCCATGACGCCGCCGCCGGAATCCTGCTGACCTGCGGGCGCGGCCTCGCGTTCGACCCGCTTGCCGAGCATTTCATAGGCGGATTCGCGGTCGACCGTGGTCTCGTATTTCCCCTTCACCGGGCTCACGGCGATAACGGCGGCACGCTCGGCCGGCGTGATCGGTCCGATCCGCGCCGAGGGCGGGCGGATCATGCAGCGCTCGACCATTTCGGGCGTGCCGTTGCCCTCCAGGAACGAAACCAGCGCCTCACCCTTGCCAAGTTCCATGATCACCTTGGCAGTATCGAGGTTGGGATTGGCGCGGAAAGTGGTGGCGGCGGTCTGCACCGCCTTCTGATCGCGCGGGGTGAAGGCACGAAGCGCGTGCTGCACCCGATTGCCGAGCTGCGCCAGCACCTTGTCCGGCACGTCGAGCGGATTTTGCGACACGAAATAGACCCCGACGCCCTTGGAGCGAACCAGCCGCACGACCTGCTCGATCTTCTCCATCAGCGCCTTCGGCGCTTCGTTGAACAGCAGATGCGCCTCGTCGAAGAAGAACACGAGTTTGGGCTTTTCCGGATCGCCCACTTCCGGCAATTCCTCGAACAATTCCGACAGCAGCCAGAGCAGGAAGGTGGAATAGAGCCGCGGATTGGCCATCAACTTGTCGGCCGCGAGGATATTGATGTAGCCGCGGCCGTCGCGGTCGGTCCTCATGAAGTCCTTCAGGTCGAGCGCAGGCTCCCCGAAGAATTTCTCGCCGCCCTGGTTTTCGAGCACAAGCAGCGCGCGCTGGATGGTGCCGACGGTCTGCTTGGTGACGTTCCCGTAACTCGCTACCGCGCGCTTGATCTGGTCGAGCTGCGGATTGCCCGTGCCCTCATCGGCTTCCTTCTTGCTGCCGAACGGCGCGATGGCATCTAGGATCGTCCGCAGATCCTTGAAGTCGAGCAACGGCAGCTTGCCGTCATCAGCGATCTTAAAGGCGACGTTTAGCACACCCTCCTGCACGTCGTTGAGATCGAGCAGCCGCGCCAGCAGAAGCGGTCCCATTTCGGTGACGGTGGCGCGGATCGGCGCGCCCTGTTCGCCGAACAGATCCCAGAACACCACCGGAAACCGATCGGGCTGGTATTCCAGTCCCATCCCCTGCGCGCGCTCGACCAAAGCGGGCTTGGGCTCGCCCATCTGCGAGATGCCGGACAGGTCGCCCTTGATGTCGGCTGCGAAGACCGGCACCCCATTGCGTGAGAATCCTTCGGCAAGCACTTGCAGTGTCACGGTTTTGCCGGTGCCGGTCGCACCGGTCGCAAGCCCGTGGCGATTGGCGAGACCAAGCATGAGCCGTTCCGGCTTGCCACTCATGCCGACGAAAATGGTGCCGGCGGGCTCAAGCGGCTCGGATGAGGCGGCCTTGCCCTTGGACGCGGTTGCGGCTGGCTTCCCAGCCACAGGTTTGTCCGGATTGCCGGCGGCGGCCTTGTCAGCCGATGCGGTCTTTTTGGTTTTCGCAGCCTTTGCCATCGCCATCCTCGGATTGATCTGGACTCGAGCCACTATCGGCCACTGAAATCAAATGCATTTTCGATTTGCAGGGCAACTCAAGTCAACGCGACGCACCAAATTTGCACCGCAACCGCCAAGTCGGAGGCGAAACGAAATCGTTGCGAGCGTGTCACACCGTTGCATATTTGTCAGTGGGTGTATTTCCTTCGGCCTCGTTTTCATGATCAATGACCACGGACCCGCTGTAAATGCGGGAGAGGCGGTCAGGCACATGAATGAACTCGTCGAGCGACTTGTCGCCGAACTCGGCATCGATCGCGATGTCGCCGAGAAGGCGGTCGGTATTATCTTGGCATTCCTCATAAAGGAAGCGCCGGCCGACAAGATCAAGCCACTGCTGGACGCCATGCCCGGCGCGGAAGCAGCAGCCGCTGCGGCACCGTCGGGCGGAATGTTCGGAGGCATTATGGGTGTGGGTACCCAGTTAATGGGGCTTGGGCTCGGCATGGGTGAGGTGCAGGGCGTCGCCCGCACGCTGCTCGCCTATGCGCGCGAAAAGGTCGGGGAAGATGCTGTCGGCCAAATGGTCGACTCCATTCCCGGGCTGTCGCAGTTCGCCTGACGGCTGCCGCGCACAGCGTAGGGACTTTCAGTTGTGTCCAAGTCACTGAAAAATCTGAACGGGTTGGGGGCCGATGCGATCGAGCGGCTGAAAACCGCCGGCATCCGCACCTCCGGCAAGCTCCTGGACTCGGCGAAGAGCCTGAAAGGCCGCAAGGATCTTGCACGCCGGACCGGGATCGAGGCCAGAAGGCTGCTGCGCTTCGCAAATCTTGCGGACAAGCTTCGGGTCAAGGGTCTCGGCGAGGGCTATGCGGAACTGCTTTCTCAAGTTGGAGTCGATACCGTGCGTGAACTTAAATACCGAAATCCCGAAAAGCTCGCCGCCGCCATGCGCAAGAAGAACGAGAAGCTGAAACTGGTGCGGCTGGTGCCGACCGAGAAGGCGGTCGGACGCTGGATCGAGGAAGCCAGGAAACTCCCGCAGGAAATCAGCTATTGAGCTGCCCGCGGCGACCGCGCGGTTGACACCCTCATTGCGGGCGCGCAAAGCGCTGGCCCATGAGGAGCGCCCTTCCCCGTTCGGCCCGGTCCCCGGCCCATAAAGCAAGTCCGGAGCTCGATACGCTGCTGCCATCTGGCCGCCCGGCGGTCATGGGCATTCTCAATCTCACGCCGGATTCCTTTTCCGACGGCGGTAAATTCGTCGACCCCGAGGTTGCGATCGGCCATGCCCGCGACATGGTGACGGAAGGCGCCGACATTATAGATGTCGGCGCGGAATCAACCCGCCCGTATGGCGGCATGGCGCCGATCACCGCCGACCAGGAGCGGGCGCGCCTCGCGCCGGTGCTGCCGGCCGTAATCGCGCTCGGCAAGCCGGTCTCGATCGATTCCATGAAGGCCGAAGTGGTCGACTGGGCAATCCGGCAGGGCGCGGCAATCGCAAACGACGTCTGGGGATTGCAACGCGACCCCGACATGGCGCCGGTAGTGGCCGAACGTGGCGTTCCCGTCATTGTCATGCATAACCGCGACCAGGCCGATCCCGCGATCGACATCGTCGCCGACGTGATCGCCTTTTTCGAACACTCGCTGGCCATTGCCGAGCGCGCCGGCATTCGGCGCGAGCGGATCGTGCTCGATCCCGGCATCGGCTTCGGCAAGACGCCGGAGCAAAGCATTATCACCATCGCGCATCTGCGCGAATTCAAGCGCTTCGGCTTGCCCCTTCTCATGGGACTTTCGCGCAAGCGATTCATCGCGTCCGTCACGCCGGCGCCGCCCGATCAGCGACTCGGAGGCTCGATCGCCGGCATGCTGCTGTCGGTCGAGGATGGCGCCGACATCGTTCGCGTGCACGACGTGCGGGAAACCGTCCAGGCCCTGCGGGTCGCGCAGGCTATCCGGAGCGCACGATGAAAAAGCCGAAGGGCATGTCTGACAGCATTTTCATCACCGGCCTTGCGCTGCACGCCTATCACGGCGTGATGCCGCACGAGGGCAAGGTCGGCCAGAGCTTCAAGCTCGACATCCTGCTCGATATCGATCTTACGGAAGCCTCGCGCTCGGACCGGCTGGCAAACACCGTTTCCTACGACCAGGTGGCGAATATTGCGAGCGAGGCTTTCTGCGCGCAACGCTACCGGCTGATCGAAGCGGCCGCAGGCGCGGTGATCGAGGCGCTGCTTCGCAAGTTTCCCGCCGTGATGCGGATTCGCATTACCATCCACAAACCGCACGCCCCGATCGCCGCCACCTTCGACGATGTCGGCGTGATCATCACGCGTTCGCGCGGGGAATAATGCCCCGCGCCTACATCGCCTTCGGCGGCAATGTTGGCGATGCACGTGAAACATTGGCGCGCGCAATCTCGAAATTTTGCGACGGTGTGCAAGTACGGCTGATCGCGCGTTCGTCTGACTACAAGACGCCGCCCTGGGGCGTTACCGACCAGCCGGATTTCACCAATGCCTGCGTTGCGATCGAGACCGCGCTTTCGCCGCACGAACTGCTTGAGCGCGCGCATGAAGTCGAACGCGTCTTCGGACGCGATCGCACCCGCGAGCAACATTGGGGGCCCCGTCCGCTCGATATCGACATCCTCACTTACGGCGACCTGAGCCTGAGCGACCCGAAACTGACACTGCCGCATCCCCGCCTGTTCGAGCGTGCCTTCGTGCTGATGCCGCTTCTCGAGATCGCTCCGGATGCGATTATTGCTGGACGGAATCTGCAGGATGCACTCGCGAAACTCGATCGGGGAGGAATAGAGCGGCTGGAATAGACGGCTGGCCTGTGACTTGCTTAGACGCTGTTTGAGTTCCATCATCCCCGATTGGGTGTGAAAAATGTCCGACGTTGCCCTGCCCTTGGACCTCCCCTTGGCCTCCGAATTTCCGCCCGCAACCCGCGAGCAATGGCTGAAGCTTGTCGACGGCGTGCTGAAGGGTGCCCCGTTCGACAAGAAACTGGTCGGCAGGACCTATGACGGTCTGCGCATCGAGCCGCTCTATGCAGGCCGCGCGGACGCAAGCCCGCTCGCGGCACGGGCTCCTTCGGCACCGTGGCAGATCATGGCGCGGGTCGATCATCCCGATCCGGTGCAGGCCAACAAGCAGGCGCTGGAGGACCTCGAAGGCGGCGCCAGCGGCCTCCTGCTGGTCTGTCCGGGTTCGGTCGGAGCGCAAGGCTTCGGCATCGATGCCACGGCGCAGGGCATCGAGAAAATTCTCGATGGCGTTTATCTCGATGCCGGCGCCCCGATCGAATTTCAGCTTACTCGCGAGGCCAAGGACGCGCCTTCCTATGTTGCAGCCCTCGTCAAGAAGCATGGAGTTGATCCGGCCGCATGCGATCTGCGTGTCGGTTTCGATCCAATCGGGCTGATGGCCTCAGGCTCCTCCAGCCCGGTGCCCTGGGCGCAGGTTGCGTCGCTGTTTGCGCAAATGACCCGAACATTCGTCGATCAGGGATTTCGCGGTCCGTTCGCGGTGTCCGATGCGCGCGTGATCCATAATGCCGGCGGTTCGGAAGCGCAGGAACTTTCCTACGCGCTTGCAACCGCAATCGCCTATTGGCGCGCGCTCGAGGCCGGCGGCGTATCGCTCGACGACGCGCGGCGGATGATCTTCTTCCGTGTCTCGGCCGACGCCGACCAGTTCATGACGATGGCGAAGCTTCGCGCCTTGCGAAAACTCTGGGCGCGGGTCGAGGAAGCCTCGGGACTTGAGTCAAAGCCCGTCTTCATCGCCGCGGAAACCGCGTGGCGCATGATGTCGCAACGCGATCCATACGTGAATATGCTGCGGGTGACGATTGCAGCTTTTGCCGCAGGGCTCGGCGGCGCCAATGCGGTGACGGTGGTGCCTTTCACCGCAGCGATCGGTTTGCCAGACGCTTTCGCGCGGCGGGTCGCGCGCAACACACAGCTTGTTCTGCTCGAGGAATCCAATCTCGCCAAAGTCGCCGATCCCGCAGCGGGCTCTGGCGGCATCGAGGACCTGACCGATCAGCTCTGCCGTGCGGCATGGAAGTTGTTTCAGGAGATCGAGAAAGCAGGTGGCATTGCATCGGCGCTCGAATCCGGCTTTGTTCAGAACAAGGTCGCCGAGACCCGCACGGCACGCGAAAAGGCGATTGCCGCGCGCAAGGATCCTCTCACCGGCACCAGTGAGTTCCCGCATCTTTCGGAGAATAAGGTCAAGGTCCTTCAAACGGCGACGCAAGCATCTCAAGCATTTTCTGAGAATGCGCTGCCCTGCATCCGCCTCGCCGAGCCGTTCGAAAAACTGCGCGATGCTTCCGACGCAATGCTGAAGCAATCCGGCGCGCGGCCGAAAGTGTTTCTCGCCACTCTCGGCAAGCCCGCCGATCACATCGCGCGCGCGACCTTTGCGCGGAATTTCTTCGAAGCCGGCGGCATCGAAGCGATCGAGTTCGCAGGTGGCGATCTTGCCGCGGCCTTCAAGGCATCCGGCGCGAAACTCGCTTGCCTGTGCTCCTCCGACGAAATCTATGCCGAGCAAGCGGTCGATGCCGCGCGCGCCTTGGCTTCGGCTGGCGCCGCGCAAATCTACCTGGCCGGCCGGCCGGGTGAAAACGCGGAAACCCTGCAGAAAGCTGGCGTTAAATCTTTCGTTTACGCTGGCTGCGACGCACCGGCGACGCTAAGGGCGGCTCACGATATAATGCATGAAGGATAGTAGATGGCGGCGACGGCCATGACAGGACATGCAGAACCGCGGATCGACGGAGCCAGCAAGACTGCCGCCTATCTTTTCCTGGTAAGTATTTTTGCGACCGCAATTGCGGCAATCGTTGGCTTTCTTTTTATCATTGCAATTTCATTTCCGTTTTCACTGGTGGCCCTCTTTATGTTGCCCCAGATATCGGGCTGGCTATGGAACGGAGCGATTTTAGCGGCGCCTGTTACACTTGTTTTTCTGCCGATAGCCGTTGTCGTCGGCCGGCAGCATCCGGTCATTCTCTATTTTGCGCTCCCGCTTGTCGGTCTGATCGGCGGCATCATTGCGATGAAGCTCTGGCCTCAAGTTGGCGCACATTGGCCTGAACTCTCCGGCCCTACAAAAACTTATCTTTCATTCGATCTGCCTTCATCAAAGAGCTTGGGCCACGAATTAATGATCTTGACCGGCGCCATAGCCGGACTCGTTTCCGGCGCATTCTACTCTGCGGCCATTCATGAGATGCGCCGGTGAGCTCGATCCGATTTTAACAAGATCGATTTCGCTGCACGGATTTGAGAAATACTCCGATGACCAACACGTCGGTCCCTTCCATCAAGCCCGGCCGGCGCCGCCGCATCGAGCGCGAATTGCGCGCGCTGCAGGCGATGCAGTCGCACATGAACATGCGCGACATCGTGCTGTCGGTGATTGCGATTCCGGCGCTGGCACTGCTCTGCTTCATTGTCGGCGCCAAGCTTCACATCGCCTTCGGACATTTCTGGATTTCCGTTCTCGCCGCCCTCGCCTGCGGCGGCGCCATCTGGCTGATTGGCCGGCAATGGTTCAATCTGGCCCTGCTGATCGTGACCGGGCTTCTGGTCATTCTGTTCGAGACCGTTCCCGATATCTTGCCGGACGGCAGCAAGCCCGACCGCAAGACCGTCCGCCGGCTCAAACTGGAGCAGGCCATCGCCAAGAGGGAGGCAATATTGCGATCGATGAAAGGGCCGTGATGCGGTGCACAAATCGTGCTATCCTGACATCGCGAGAGAACCATGAGCCGATTGCCTGATTTCGCGACACTGGACTGGCAGGCGCCGAAAGCCTCTACCCTGGCTGACAGCGCAGCCGCCGACTGGATGACCCCGGAAGGCATCCCGGTGAAGCCGTCCTATGGCGCGGCCGACCTGAAGGGCCTCGATTTCCTCGACACCTATCCCGGCATCGCGCCCTATCTGCGCGGGCCCTACCCGACCATGTACGTCAACCAGCCCTGGACCATCCGGCAATATGCCGGCTTCTCCACGGCGGAAGATTCCAACGCCTTCTACCGGCGCAATCTTGCGGCCGGGCAAAAGGGATTGTCGGTCGCCTTCGATCTCGCCACCCATCGCGGCTACGACTTCGACCATCCGCGCGTGTCGGGCGATGTCGGAATGGCGGGCGTTGCGATCGACTCGATCTACGACATGAGGACGCTGTTCTCCGGCATTCCGCTCGACCAGATGACCGTTTCTATGACGATGAACGGCGCTGTTCTGCCCGTTCTCGCCCTCTACATCGTCGCGGCCGAAGAACAAGGCGTTTCCCCGCAAAAACTTGCAGGAACCATCCAGAACGACATCCTCAAAGAGTTCATGGTGCGGAATACCTACATCTATCCGCCCGCGCCCTCGCTTCGGATCATTTCGGACATCTTCTCGTTCACCTCGCAGAACATGCCGAAATTCAATTCGATCTCGATCTCCGGCTATCACATGCAGGAAGCCGGCGCGACGCAGGATCTCGAACTCGCCTATACGCTCGCCGACGGCGTCGAATATGTGCGCGCCGGAATCGCAGCAGGCATTCCGATCGACAAATTCGCGCCGCGCCTTTCCTTCTTCTGGGCGATCGGCATGAACTTCTTCATGGAAGTCGCCAAGATGCGGGCCGCGCGCCTGATCTGGGCGAAGCTGATGAAAGAGTTCGAGCCGAAGGATGCACGCTCGCTGTCGCTTCGCACGCATTGCCAGACCTCGGGCTGGTCGCTCGCGGCGCAGGACGTGTTCAACAATGTCTCGCGCACCATGATCGAGGCGATGGCAGCGACGCAGGGACATACCCAGTCGCTACACACCAATGCGCTCGACGAGGCGCTGGCATTGCCGACCGATTTCTCCGCGCGTATCGCCCGCAATACCCAGATCGTGCTGCAGCAGGAAAGCGGCACCACGCGCATCATCGATCCCTGGGGTGGCTCCTATTATGTCGAGCGGCTGACCTACGAACTGGCGAAGAAATCCTGGGGGCACATCCAGGAAGTCGAAGAACTCGGCGGCATGGCGAAGGCGATCGAAGCGAGCATCCCGAAGCTGCGCATCGAGGAAGCCGCCGCCAAGACCCAGGCCCGCATCGATGCCGGCGTACAATCGGTGATCGGGGTCAATAAATTCAGGCCGACCTCGGAAGCGCAGATCGATGTATTGAAAGTCGACAATTCGACGGTGCGCACGTTGCAACTCGACAAGCTCGGCCGCTTGCGCAAGGAACGCAACGCGCGCGACGTCGAGTCAGCGCTGACGGCGTTGACCAACGGCGCGACCCAAGGCGGCAATCTTCTCGCACTAGCGGTCGAGGCCGCGCGCGCCAAGGCCACGGTCGGCGAGATTTCATCGGCGCTCGAAAAGGTGTTCGGGCGTCATCGCGCGGAAATCAAGTCGATTTCCGGCGTCTACAAGCGGGAGGTCGGCGGCATGTCCGACACCGTCGAGCGGGTGCAAAAGCTCGTAACCCAATTCGAACGCGACGAAGGCCGCAGGCCCCGTATCCTGGTCGCCAAGATCGGCCAGGACGGTCACGACCGCGGCCAGAAGGTGATCGCATCCGCCTTCGCCGATCTCGGCTTCGACGTCGATATCGGGCCGCTATTTGCGACCTCGGCAGAGGCCGCGCGTCAGGCGGTGGAGAACGACGTGCATATCGTCGGCGTTTCCTCACTTGCGGCCGCACATTTGACCGCGGTTCCTGAACTTAAGGCAGAACTTGAGAAGCAGGGCCGCGGCGACATCATGATCGTGGTTGGCGGCGTGGTGCCGCCGCAGGACTGGGACGCGGTGAAAGCCGCCGGCGCCGAAGCGATTTTCCCGCCCGGCACGGTGATCGCGGATGCGGCCGAAGACCTGATCGGCAAGCTCAACAAGCGGCTGGGCTACGGCCAGAAGGCAGCGGAATAGGTTACGCCCGAGAAAAATCGGATAACATCGGCCGTCATCCGCCATCCGCCATCCGGAATAGATTGTGACCGACACCGCTGCAGCGCCACCGCCACCCGCCCCCGACATTCTCCCCGACGCGCCCCACACCTTCTGCACCTATCTGGCACGGCAGTTCATCGCCAAGTGGGGCTTCACGGAGCATGTCTTTGCGGAAGCCGCGCCGCTCGCGCAAGCCTGCGACATCGTGCTTTCCTATGCCGACGGCTACAGCGTCGTGCTCACGTGCCTCGTCGACCGCGAAGCGCATCCCGGCAAGACCTTCGACATGACGCCGGAACAGGTCACCGCGATCGGAAAGGAATGCCTGCAATATTCCGGCAGCGTCTACGGCAACAAGATGCCGATCACAGTGCAGATCATGGAGGTTGGTCCGTCCGAAGAGGACGCGGGCCAACGCGCGCGGCTTTCGCGGTTCAAGCCCGGCTGGTTCTCCAAGGTGCAGCCGGCCGGATGGATCGTGGATCCTGAAAAAAATCAGCTCTGGACCGATGCGCGCTTCGGCGGACGCTCCGCCGGCGCGCCCTTCATCCGCGAATTGATGGCGAAGCCGCGCGAGGATCTCTCCCTGTTGCAGGCACCCGTTGTTACGGCCGCAATCCATCCGGGCTTTCCGTATCTCACGACCGCCATCATAGCGGTGTTGTGCGCGCTGTTCCTTGCGGAAGTCGCCTTCGGCATCGGACCCACATCCGGATTGTTACAACCTTCGATCGAGACGCTGGTCGCGTTTGGCGGCATTTACCGGCCGCTTATCCTCAATGGCGGACAATGGACACGGTTGTTCTCCGGTCCGCTGCTGCATGCCGGGATCGAGCATCTCGTCCTCAATTGCGTAGCGCTCTATATCGCCGGCCGCATTCTGGAAGGCCTGGTCGGGCGCGCGTGGCTTGGCGCTATCTTCGTGATCGGCGCGATCGGCGGCGCGCTGTTCTCTCTAGCCTTCAACGTCGACAATCTGGTGTCGGTCGGCGCCTCCGGCGCAGCGATGGGATTGTTCGCGGCATTGTTGGTTCTGAGCTTTCATTTCCCAAGCGGCGCCGACCGCACTGCGCTCCGTACCACCGCGGTGTATATGCTGATCCCTTCGCTCCTTCCGCTCGCTTCAGTTTCAGGCGGCAAGGTCGATCTTGCGGCGCATTTCGGCGGCGCTTTTGCCGGTCTTGCGATCGGCTTCATCATGTTGTGGCTCTGGCGCAAGGACGAAGTGCGTCCCCGTCTCGCACCTGCCGCTACCGCTGTCGGCATCGCGGGGCTGCTTGCGTTCGCCTTTGCGTTTACGCCGCTGCCGGAGAATCATCGGCGGGCGAATTTCACCGGCTCGCTCATTCCCGCCTCGGATTTTCCGAAGTCGGACGAGGAAGCCAACAAGCGTTCGGCCGAATTGGTCGAGAAATTTCCCCGCGATCCGCGCTCGCATTATTTCCGGGCGATCTCACTATGGGAACAGGGCGACAAGGTCGGCGCGGAGAAGGCGCTGCGCACCGGTCTTGCCGACGAGAGCAAATGGCGGCCACTAATGATCCCGGAAATCCCCCTTCGGCTGCATACCGCGCTCGCGATCCTTTTGGCGCAGGACGGTCGTCTGACCGAGGCCAAGACAGAGGCAAAGACCGCCTGCGATCTGGAAAAAACGGGTCCATCCCGTGAATTGCTCGATCAGAACAAGCTTTGTGAGCCGTGAAGTGCATTCCCAACGCTCCCGGAATCGGTAACCTGACCTTGTGACTTCGAAGCCACTCGATATTCGGAAATTGTCAGCCGCCATCCGCACCGGCGACCGCGCCACGCTGGCGCGCGCCATCACGCTGATCGAGAGCAAGCGCGCCGACCACCGCAAGGAGGCGCATCGCCTGGTGCAGGATCTGCTGCCGCAGACCGGAAAGGCCATCCGTGTCGGCATCACCGGCTCGCCCGGCGTCGGCAAGTCGACCACCATCGATGCGCTTGGCAGCCAACTCACCGCGCAGGGGCACAAGGTCGCGGTGCTGGCAGTCGACCCCTCCTCCACCCGCACCGGCGGCTCGATCCTCGGCGACAAAACCCGCATGGCGCTGCTGTCTGCCGACGAAAATGCTTTCATCCGCCCGTCGCCCTCTTCCGGAACGCTCGGCGGCGTAGCGGCGAAAACCCGCGAAACCATGCTGCTTTGCGAGGCTGCGGGCTATGACGTAATTCTCGTGGAGACCGTTGGCGTGGGACAATCCGAAACAACGGTTGCCGGTATGACGGACTTTTTTCTGGTGCTGATGCTGCCGGGCGCGGGCGACGAATTGCAGGGCATCAAGAAGGGGGTGATCGAACTTGCGGACATGATCGCGGTGAATAAAGCCGATGGCGATAATATTCCCCGCGCCAAGGCGGCGGCCGCTGAATATCGCGCGGCGCTGCATATATTGAAGCCCGCGAGCGCCAACTGGTCGCCGCCGGTCGTAACCTATTCGGCCATTGCCGGCGATGGTCTGGCCGCTATTTGGCAGAGCATCTGCGATTATCGCGCATCTTCTGAGGCATCCGGCGAACTCGCCGCCAAGCGCCGCTCCCAGCAGGTCGCCTGGATGTGGTCGATGCTGGAGGAACGGCTGCTCGCGAAGCTTCGCTCCGATCCCGAACTGAAAGGCCGGCTGCCGCAGATCGAGAAGCAGGTGGCGGCGGGAACATTGTCGCCCATGCTCGCGGTCGAGGAGATCGCAAACGCGATGGGAATGTGATGGCGCCGCGCGCAAGACCGCTTCGCATCCTCCTGACCGGCTTCGGCCCCTTCCCCGGCGCACCGGAAAATCCGACCGGTCCCCTGGTCAAGGCGCTGGCGCGCAAATTCCGTAAAAGTCCGCAACCAGTCTCCACCCACATTTTCAAAACCACCTATGACGCAGTCGACCGCGATCTGCCGCGCCTGCTGAAAAAGTACAAGCCGGACGCACTCTTGATGTTTGGGCTTGCGACCAAGTCGCGCGGGCTTCGCATCGAAACAAAAGCGCGCAACCGCATTGCGCGCTTCCCGGACGCTTCTTTCGTTGTTCCGAAATCGCGTGTGATCGAAGCGGGCGCACCGGCGAGCCTTCCGATCCACGCTCCGAAGACGGCGCTGCTTCGCGCCGCAAAATCACGCGGCGTCTCCGCTCGGCTATCGGTAAACGCGGGCGATTATCTGTGCAATTATCTTTACTGGCATACGCTGCAGGCGGCTCAACACAGCGGCAGGCCCCGCCTCGCCGCCTTCATCCATGTGCCCGCATTGTCCGGCAGCGTCACGGCCGAACAATTAGCCGAAGCCGGTGAAGCGATCGTGCAGGCCGCGCTGGTTTCGTTGCGCCGCAGGACGCGAGAAGACCCGCGTTAACCGCTTAACCCTGTGAGGCGATTGTCGCGTTCAGGCCGCACATCCTGCGCGCTCAAGTATTATGTTGATGCAAACCCGCCCGATCGGGAGCATCCGCATGAGCTTGAGCCGCCGCACATTCGTCGCCGCGTCCGCCACCGGCGCTGCCGCAGGCGTAACGACGCTACCCGCACGGGCCGCGCCGTCGAACGCCGCGCTCGGCATCAACGCTTCCGAATTCGGCGTGAAGCCGGATTTGCCCGCCGACCAAACGCAGGCCTTGCAGCGCGCTATCGACCGCGCCGCGCTCGCGCGCACGCCGCTCCTGCTTCCGCCCGGCATCTATCGCACGGGCGAATTGTCGCTGACATCCAACACCAGGATTGCCGGCATCGGCAATGCGACCCGCCTCGAACTGTTGCGCGGCACGTCGATGTTCACCTCGCAGCGCGCCGACAATATCGACCTTTCCGGCCTCGTCATCGACGGCCAGAAGAAAATGCCCCCGGAAGGACGCGCTCTCGTTCATCTGAAGGAAAGCACGAATCTTCGCATCGCCGATTGCAGCATCGTCAGCGCCGGGCGCAACGCCGTCACGCTCGAAAAATGCAGCGGCGCGGTCACCGGATGCGTCATCGAGGATGCAGGCGACGGCGCGCTATTCGCGATCGACTCGACCGGTCTGCGCCTCGCCGAGAACACCATCCGCCGCTCCGGCAATAACGGCATCCAGGTCTGGCGCTCGGCGCCGGGCGATGACGGCACCATGGTCTATGATAATCGCGTAGAAGACACGCGCGCCGACGCCGGCGGCGACGGACCTTACGGCAACGCCATCAGTGTGTTCTAAATTGCATGCGGCTCGGGCCTGTTTCCTTGCTATCAGGAAAAAAACAGGGAATTTCGTTGATTTCAACCTGTTCCGCGATTTCTGCGGCTTAGTCAGCCAGCGAATTCAACAGGATACAGCAAATCTCCCTAAGCTATCGAACAGGGAAAATTTCCTGCGAAGCAGGGAATTTATTTTCAAAGAACAGGGAATTTTAGCAAGCCAAAGGTAAGAGCGTCGATTTGACCGCATTCAATCTTAAGACATTGATCGAATTGTGAGCGAGCGGGTGGATCGCAACTCGCACTTGCTGCTAGTTCTTGATCGGGAACCCGCGCTTCCTGAGCAACGCCGAGACGTCGGGATCACGGCCGCGAAAATGACGGTAGGCCTCGGTGCGATGCTGCTCGACATGAACCGCTTTACCAAGCTGGTCGTCGGCAAATCCTGATTCTCCGAATACGGGAGTGACGCTAATCGCGACATAAAGTCTCATCTACTGAAAGAGCGCTACAAATAATTTTCGTCGCAACGGCGATCGTTATTGCCAGCGCGCGGAAACGCGCGTGAGTTTTGATCGGATTGGCGTCTTTTGCCGTAAAGTAGCGCCCAACTGAGCCATCAGATTGCTCTCTTTCGACTGGACTTCGAGCGCTCAAGCAGTCCGGCTTTGAGGTCCATAACCGTCCAACTAGGTCAATTGCAAAGTCCGTTTGGCTTCGTTTCGCAATAATGGGTGCAAGGGGTCCGACGTCCTTGGCGAAACGCCGACCTGTTAGCTCAAACAATTCTTTTCAATAGCGCCTGTTTCTTCATTCGGACTCCGATCCCGCCATTAGAGTCGCTTTCTAGAAAATTGATCCCAGCCTTTTTCAAACAGTCGGTGATCTTCACCACGGTTGCGACATGGGCCATGACCGGCCCTGGTGGCGCCCGCTCCAGGCGCTGAATCGTAGCCAAGCCAATCTTGGCCCGTTTTGCGAGCTCTTCCTGGTGCCAGCCCAAGAGCGCGCGGGCGGCCCGGATTTGGGCAGATTCCAGCATAGTTACGAGTGTTCCAGATTTGTTCGCGGTTGACAAGTGCTCGTATTCGAGCGGTGATGCATCATTGTTGCGTCACAGGGAGCTAACCCAATGAACAAGCTCGCGTTTTCTAGGGCCCACTACCAGGCCGTCAAACTCCGCGTCGGCGAAGATCACCCCGACCTCGACGAAGAAACCCTGGCCGATACCGTCGAAGGCCTCACTGATCTGCACGACATTGTCGCTGCGATCCTGCGCTCGGCCGTTACCGATGAGGCGCTGGGTAAAGGCCTGCGGTCCCGAATCTCGGACATGCAGGAGAGGCTATCACGGCTGGAGGACCGGGCTTCCAAGCGCCGCCAGATTGCGCGTGATGTGATGATCGAGGCCGACATCAAGAAGATCACCGCACCCGACCTGACGGTGTCGATCCGGGCCGGAACGCCCTCGGTCGTGATCACCGACGAGAGTTTGGTGCCGCCGCAATATTGGGAGCCGCGCGACCCGAGATTGAACCGGCAATCGCTGGCGGTGGACCTGAAGGCCGGTCAGTCGATCGAGGGTGCGGTGCTCGGCAATCCCGAGCCGGTCCTCAGCGTGAGGGTGAAATAATGAGCTTCTCGGTCGCACAAATCCGCAAGCTTCAGCGTGACGTGAGAGCCTGCGATGTCCGCACCCGGGAGGTGAATGGCCGGGAGCTGTCCTACATCGAGGGCTGGCATGCCATTGCCGAGGCCAATCGGATCTTCGGCTTCGATGGGTGGAACCGAGAGACCCTGGAATCGCGCTGTGTCCTGGCGCGGGAGAACCGGGGCACCTTCAACACCATCTACGTGGCCAAGGTCCGGATCACGGTCCGATCCGACAAGCACATCGTGGTCCGGGATGGCTATGGCACCGGGGAAGCCCATGGCGCCTCCGCCGGCGAAGCCCATGACAAGGCGATCAAGACCGCCGAGACCGACGCCACCAAACGGGCGCTGGCGACCTTTGGCAAGCCGTTTGGGCTTGCGCTCTATGTCGGCAGCAAACAGCGCACCCCTAAGCCGGATATTGCCCGCAGACGCACCCTCCAGAAGCTCGGACCCAACGGCCGCTATTACGTGCCGCCCCGGCCAAGGCCAAACCCCTCCGACGCCACCTCCATGCTGGCTCAGGCCCATCCACAGCGAACTCCGGCCCTCAGCCACGAGCCAGGGGCGGACAGCACGCCTGACGCAGGACGCGTGTCTGGAATGGCCGCAGAGAGATCCCAGGTGGCGGTGGAGAGACCCCGGTGGCCTCGGAGACACCCTCGGTCGGTCCCACGGTTCCCGTAGCCGCCGATCAAACCAACGACCCAGAGCAAGGCGGATCGGACCGACAGGAATTGACCGGGCTTCAGTGGGCTCCTGATCGAGCATCCGCGACGCCGCCGCGACGCCAGCCACCTCAAGTTCGTTGCCGAGCAACCCTGCCTGATCTGCAGCCGCACCCCGTCCGACCCCCACCACCTTCGATTTGCGCAACCGCAGGCGATGGCCAAGAAGGTCAGTGACGAATACACCGTCCCGCTCTGCCGCACCCATCATCGGCAGCTTCATCAGACCGGCAACGAATTGAACTGGTGGATCGATCTGGACGTCGATCCGCTGCCGATCGCCAGGCAGTTGTGGGACGAGTCGCACGGGAAATCGGTGGAGACCGCAGACAAGGCAGTGAGCAAAGCCAATGGCCAGTGAGCGTCAGATCGCGGCCAACCGGATCAATGCTCGCCGCAGCACCGGGCCCAGAACAACGATCGGCCGATCGCGATCCCGACGCAACGCCATGACGCATGGCCTGACAGCAACGACAGTAGTCGATGTCCTGGAGGACGACGCCGAGTTCAGGTCGTTCAAGGACCAGATCGTCTCGGCCTATCAACCGGTATCGACCATCCATCAGGAACTCGTCCGGCGGCTGGTATCCGTGCTCTGGCGCCTGCGGCGAGCCCACGCGGTCGAGACCGGCCTGTTGTCGATCCAGAGCAAGCTGCAACGCGATGTTCGCGTGCCCGCTAGCCAAATCGACATGCTGGAATTGTTCGGCCTCGAAGACACGTCATCCAACACCGATCCAGAACTCGCATCGGAACGACAACGAACCGAAGCCACAGCCCGCGCATTCCTGCGGCTTTGCAATTACAACGGCGAAGCGCTCGATCGATTGAGCCGCTACGAAGTCTCGCTGTGGCGCCAGGCATCCCAGATGATTGTCTTCCTTGACGGGTCCATAGCACCTCGACCGATCCGGTAGACGATCGCCTTGTTTGCGAAACGAATCCAATCCGTCTCTTCGAGTGGCATCCCCATTTTCGAACGCGCGATCGAGCCTCTTTAAGAGGGCATCGATTGCTATAGGGTCGGCCTGGAATGGGAAAAGCCCGTTACCGGCGACATGGCGAAAGATGGACCGCGCCACTACGCTCGCCCGACTTTGACCGGGCAACCTGGTCCGCTGAAGGGGGCGCATTACGAGAAAGTCAGGCGCCGCGAGGCGCCCCTTGTTCTGTCGCAAAGCAATTGCTAGCTCAAGTTCAGCATGTCCCCGCCGATCCATCCGCAACGACGATCCCGCCGAAAAATCGTGATCCTGTCGCTCCTCGCCCTATTCCTGGTTCCGGTCGCAGCCCGCGCCACCTTGTTTGCTTTCGAGGACAGGCCAGGTGGCTGGCGCAATGCCGACTGGTCCAGCGTCGGCGCGCTGCCGGCAGCGACCGCGCATCCCGACGCGCGCATTCTCGTGCTGTCGGGACGCACCGGCGGTTTAAAGGGCGTGGTCGCGGTCCATAGCTGGATCGTGTTCAAGCGCCAGGATGCCAAAAACTGGACCCGCTACGATGTGGTCGGCTGGGGCAATCCGGTGCGCATGAACGGCTGGGCGCCCGATGGCCGCTGGTACGGCACAGCACCAACCGTAGTCGCCGATGTAAAGGGTGCAAGCGCTGAAGTCATGATTCCGGCGGTCGAACAGGCCGTGAAGAATTACCGCTACGCCCATGCCGGCGATTACCGGCTCTGGCCGGGACCGAACAGCAATTCGTTCGTCGCAGCCGTCCTGCGCGCGGTGCCGCAGATGAAGGCGACCATGCCGCCGAATGCGATCGGACGTGATTTCCGCTCCCGTCCCTATGCCGGCTGGACCGATAGCGGTACCGGCGTCGAGGCCAATCTCTATGGCCTTCTCGGCGTGAAGGCAGGATGGGTCGAAGGCCTGGAAGTGAATTTTCTCGGTCTGGTGGCGGGTTTCGATTTCCGCGAGCCGGCGCTGAAATTGCCGGCATTCGGGCGGATCGGCCTGCCCTCGTCCACGGCCAACGCCGCGCTCGCCCCGCTGCGTTGAGCTGTTATAAAAAGGTCATTCCGGACACAATATTTTTTGCCTCTGCACGGCCCGGCCGGTCTGGCCGCGCGGGCGCGTTCGTGCGAGCGTCCCGCCGCGATGTCCAACAGCCCCAACAGCCCGAATGCCAGAGCGGGCGGCGTCCGGAGCCAAAAGCCGGCGCCGATCATTTCCATTGTTTTGCCGGTGCTGAATGAGGCACGGACCATCGCGCACACCCTGTTCGCGCTTAAACCGTTGCGCCTGCGTGGCGTCGAAATCGTGGTGGTGGATGGCGGCAGCCGCGACGAGACCGCGCTGCTCGCACGCCCGCTTGCGGATCAGGTGATCCGGGCGCCCGGCTCGCGCGCGCACCGCATGAATGAGGGCGCGAAGGTGGCCAATGGCTTCATCTTCCTGTTCCTGCGTACCGACACCAAGCTGCCGGACGATGCCGATACGCAGGTCATGTATGGCCGCGCCCGCGACACCTCGGTCTGGGGCCGCTTCGATCTTCGCTATGCCGGACGGCATATGCTGTTGCCGCTGCTGGCTCGCATCGTCAATTGGCGCTCGGCGATGTCCGGCATTGCAACCGGCGACCAGGCCATCTTCGTGCAGCGCGAGGCATTCTTCCGCATCGATGGCTTCGCCGATATCCCGTTCATGGAAGATGTCGAGATTTCCAGGCGGCTGCTCGACATCTCGCCGCCGATCCGCGTGACCTCGCGCGTCACCGTGCCCGGCCGCGGTTTCGACCAGGACGGATTCTGGAAGACGCTTCGCAACATGACGATGCTTCGGCTGCGCTATCGCTTCGGAGCCGATCCCGCCGAACTTATGCAGCGCTATCGCAAGGAATTGCCGGCCATTCCGCCCGCTGCCGCACTCGTGCAGCACAGTCCTCCTCCGCCGCCGCGGGCACCGACAGGCCCGCGCAGCGCGCCTCCGACAAACGACGCATATCGCGGACCAAGCGATCAGCGTCGGCGTTAGCTATCGATCTTCTCTTCATCCAAAATATCCAAAAGCGATCAGGAGCTGGCATTGACAACGAAGACCGCAATCGTGACGGCGGGCGGAAGCGGAATGGGCGCCGCTGCGGCACGCAAGCTTACCCATGATGGCTTCAAGGTGGCTATCCTGTCGTCCTCCGGCAAAGGCGAAGCTGTTGCAAAAGAACTCGGCGGCATCGGCGTTACCGGCTCCAACCAATCGAACGACGATCTGAAGAAACTGGTCGATCAGGCGATGGCGGCGTGGGGACGGATCGATGTGCTGGTGAACAGCGCCGGCCATGGCCCGCGCGATCAGATCCTGAAGATCACGGACGAGCAATGGCATGGCGGCATGGACACGTACCTGTTGAACGTGATCCGTCCGACGCGGCTCGTCGCTCCGATCATGGTCTCGCAAAAGGCCGGCGCGATCATCAACATATCCACGGCATGGGTCTTCGAACCGAGCCCGATGTTTCCGACTTCCGCCGTGTTCCGCGCCGGGCTTGCGGCCTTCACGAAGATTTTCGCGGACCAATATGCCGCCGACAACGTGCGGATGAACAATGTGCTTCCCGGATGGATCGACAGCCTGCCCGAGACCGAAGAGCGCCGGAAGTCGGTGCCGATGCAGCGCTATGGTACGAGCGAGGAGATCGCGGCGACGATCGCCTTCCTGGCGTCGAAAGATGCCGCCTTTATCACCGGGCAAAGCCTGCGGGTCGACGGCGGCATGACGCGGTCAGTATGAGCCCTAACGGCGCATTGAAATCATCGCTCGCTAACTCAGCCTTATCAGCACCAGCCCGCATACGATCATCAATGCCGCCGCGATCCGCGCTGGCTTGAGCGGCTCCTTGAGCAGGAAAAACGCCAGCACCGCGCCGAACAGCACGCTGGTCTCGCGAAGCGCAGTGACCGGGGCGATCGGCGCCTTGGTCATGGCCCAAATTACGATGCCGTAGGACAGAAGCTGCAGGCTGCCGCCGAACAGCCCGATCGGCCATAGTTTCGGCAGCGGTGCGAGCGCCGTGAAACCGCGCCGCGCCAGGAAATAGACCAGCATGATTGCTGAATTGCCGACGAACATCGCAAGCGTATAGGAATGCGGATTGCCTGACGTGCGCCCGCCGATCCCGTCGACTACGGAATAGAGGCAGATGGTCACCGCCGTGAACAGCGCAAAGAAAACCGCGCGGCGATCCAGATGCTGGTCCGCGCCGGTGCGCCCGCCGCGCAAGGACAAGAGCAACACGCCGACCGCGAGCGTCACGATACCGGTCCAGCCAAGACCATTCAGCTTTTCACCGAGCAACAGCGTGGTCGCGCCAGCCGTCATCAGCGGCGCCGAGCCGCGCGCCAGCGGATAGACCTGACCGAGTTCGCCAGCCTGATAGGCTTCG
Organism: uncultured Pseudomonadota bacterium; assembly: GCA_963707705.1. GTDB lineage: Bacteria > Pseudomonadota > Alphaproteobacteria > Rhizobiales > Xanthobacteraceae > Pseudorhodoplanes. The sequence continues at coordinate 39,835 of CAVPRD010000018.1, forward strand.
CTCAAGCCGATGAAATAGAACAAGTGGATGACGACGGACGCCACCACCCACGGCCATGCCGCAGCCGGCGGCAGCCCCACGAACGGGATCAACGCCAGCGACACGATGCCGGCACCGGTCGTGATCAGCGCCGTGGATGCGAGCGGATCGAGCCCGGTCTTGATCGCGGCGTTCCAGCCGGCGTGACACGCCGCGGCGAACAGCACGGCTGTGAAGACGAAGAAGTCCATCAGTCCTTCGGCAATATGGCCCTGCCCGGCCAAAGCTTCGGTCCGGCGCGCTGGTATTGCGGGGTGCGCGCGACCTCGGCGCCCAAAGCCGCCGCCGCGTGCCAGCCAAAGCGCGGATCATCGAGCATGGCACGGGCGAGCGCCACCATGTCAGCGCGGCCCTCCCCGATGATCGCTTCGGCCTGATGCGGTTCGACAATCAGCCCCACCACCCGCACCGGCATCTTCGCTTCGCTGCGAATGCGAGTCGACAGCTCGGTGTTGTATCCGGGCTTAGCAGGATTGCGCACGTCAGCGGTGAGCCCTCCCGAGGAGACGCAGAGATAGTCGAGGCCATCGCCCTTCAACGCCGTGGCGAGCGCGACTGCGTCATCGCCGGTGACACCGCCATCGAGCCAGTCGCTTGCCGTGATGCGGGCGCCGAGCGCGATCTCGCGCGGTACTACCGCCCGCACCGCCTGCGCGGTCTCGCGCAGATAGCGCATGCGGTTTTCCAAGGAGCCGCCATAGGCATCGTTGCGCCTGTTCGACAGCGGCGAGAAGAACTCGTGCATCAGATAGCCATGCGCGAAATGCATTTCGATCGCATCGAAGCCGATGCGATGTGCACGCCGAGCCGCACTGACAAATGAATCGCGGATGCGCGCCATTTCGTCTTGGGTGATTTCGCGCGGCAGGTGCCAGCCTTGACCGAACGGCAGAGCGGATGGTGCGAGCGTCGTCCACGAGTCGTCGGCCGGCGGCAAGGCGCCGCCACCCTCCCAGGGGCGCTGTGAAGAACCTTTGCGGCCGGCATGGCCGAGCTGGATTGCGAGCTTTGCGGTGCCGATGCGCCGGCAATGATCGACGACCCGGTTGAGCGCGGCCTCGTTGCGATCGGAATAGAGACCCATGCAGCCATGGGTGATGCGGCCGTGGCGCTCGACACCGGTCGACTCAACGACGACCATGGCGGCACCGGAATTTGCCAGCATGCCAAGGTGGGTCAGGTGCCATTCATTGGCACAGCCATCATCGGCCGAATATTGGCACATCGGCGAGACCACGATGCGGTTGACGAGTTCAAGCCCGGCGAGCCGGATCGGCTGAAACAAGGCTGCGCTCATGCGCGGCCGACCTAAAGCTTGATCCGCAGAAGCGCTGCGATCTCGCCTACGATGCCGCGGCGGAACAGGAGCACGCAGGTCACGAAGATCACGCCCTGGATCACCGTCACCCATTGATCTAGCGCGGACAGGTAATTCTGCATCGCGATGATGACGAAGGCGCCCGCCACCGGTCCGAAAATCGTGCCGAGGCCGCCGACCAGCGTCATCAGCACCACTTCACCGGACATGTGCCAATGCACGTCGGTCAGCGAAGCGAGCTGGAACACCAGCGCCTTGGTGGCGCCGGCAAGGCCGGCCAATGCCGCCGACAGCACGAAGGCTACCAGCTTGTAGCGGTCGGTCTTGTAGCCGAGCGAGATCGCGCGCGCCTCGTTCTCGCGAATGGCCTTGAGTACCTCGCCGAAGGGAGAATGGATGACGCGATAGATCAGCAGGAATCCGATCAGGAATATCCCAAGCACAACGTAATAGAGAGTCGACGGATCACTGAGATTGAGCACACCGAACATCTTGCCGCGCGGCACCGCCTGGATGCCGTCTTCGCCGCCGGTGAACTTCATTTGAAGAGCGAAGAAGAACATCATTTGCGCGAGTGCGAGCGTGATCATCGCGAAATAGATGCCCTGGCGGCGGATCGCGAGCGAACCCGCGATCAGGCCGAATAACGCAGCGACCGCTGTGCCGCCGAGGATCGCAAGCTCCGGCGGCAGCGGCGGCAGCGAAATCACGAACCACTGCAGGCCGCCGGCCCAATATGGCAGGCTGATGGTACCTATCTTTGCAAGATGCGCGCAGACATAGCTCGCCCAGCCGAAAAACAGCGCGTGACCGAACGACAACAGGCCGACATAGCCGATCAGCAGATTGAAGGCGCAGGCGAACAGCGCAAAGCACAGGCCCTGCATCACGATCAGCGGATAGGTGTAATGCGGCGCGACGAGCAGGAACGCCAGCATCACCACAAAGGCGATCGGCACCGCATAAGAGCGCTTCTGCACGGGGGCCTGCGTCACGGCGGGGGCGTCCTGCATCTCAGTTCCCCCGTCCGAACAATCCGGCCGGCCGGATCAGAAGCACGATCGCCATGATCACAAAGATCACGGTGTTGGAGGCTTCCGGGAAGAAAACCTTGGTCAGGCCCTCGATCACGCCAAGCCCGAAGCCGGTCACGATCGCGCCCATGATCGAGCCCATGCCGCCGATCACCACCACCGCGAACACGACGATGATCAGGTCGGCGCCCATTTGCGGCGAGACGTTATAGATCGGCGCCGCCATCACGCCGGCGAGCGCGGCGAGGCCAACGCCGAAGCCGTAAGTCAGCGTGATCATGCGCGGCACGTTGATGCCGAAGGAGCGCACGATGGTCGGGTTTTCGGTCGCGGCGCGCAGATTTGCACCAAGCCGCGTGCGCTCAATCAGGAACCAGGTGAGCAGACATACCGTGAGCGACAGCACGACCACCCAGGCGCGATAGATCGGCAGGAACATGAAGCCGAGATTGATGCCGCCTTTCAGCGAATCCGGCACCGAATAGGGCAATCCGGAGGCGCCGAAATAATTGCGGAACACGCCTTCGATGATCAGCGCGAGGCCGAAGGTAAGCAGCAGCCCGTACAAATGATCGAACTTGTAAAGCCATTGCAGGAACAGTCGCTCGACCAGGACGCCGGTCAGACCGACGACGATCGGTGCGATGACGAGCGCGGGCCAGTAACCGAGCCCGAGATATTGCAACAGAAAAAACGCGCAAAAGGCGCCCATCATGTATTGGGCGCCGTGCGAAAAATTGATGATGTTGAGCATGCCGAAGATAACGGCAAGGCCGAACTCAGCATGGCGTAGAACGAGCCGTTGATCAGCCCGATCAGAAGCTGGCCGAACAAGGCCTGCGACGGTACGCCGAAAATTTCGAACATGGATGCCCCTGCCCCTCCACCGCATCATCCTTCAGTAACATCGCGAAGCAATGCGACCGAAGGATGCGGCGATGCCCGTCCCCTCGCCGTTCGAGGCGCACCGTCTTCGGTGCGCTTCTTCGGGCGAAGGGACGGAATTCGCGTTCGCCGATCAGCCGCTGACCAGTGAGCAGCCGCCATCCTTCAACGGACGGAAAGCTTCGTCCGCCGGAATGGTCGCCTTCAGCTTGTACAGGTCACCGGGATATTTCAACTCGGCTTCCGACTTCACCTCGAACAGATAGGCCGGATGGATCTTGCGCCCGTCGACGCGGATCGTGCCCTTGCCGAAGAGCGGATCGTCGGTCGGGATTTCCTTCATCTTGGCGACCACGGCCTTGCCGTCGGCGGCAGAGCCGGCGGCTGCGACCGCTTTCAGATAATGCGACACGCCGGCATAGACGCCGGCCTGCACCATGGTCGGAACCTTGCCGGAAGCATTACGCTCCTTCTGCCAGCGCTTGGTCCATTCACGGTTGCTGTCGTTCAGATCCCAGTACCAGGTTTCGGTAAAGGTCAGCCCCTGCGCGGTCTTCAGGCCAAGCGAATTTACGTCGCTTGCGAAGATCAGCAGACCCGCCAGCGCCTGGCCGCCCTTGGTGATGCCGAATTCCGCGGCCTGCTTCACCGAGTTGATGGTGTCGCCGCCGGCATTGGCGAGCCCGATCACCTTCGCCTTCGAAGCCTGCGCCTGCAGCAGGAACGAGGAGAAGTCCGACGAATTGATCGGATGGCGCACCTTGTTGAGGACCTTGCCGCCATTGGCCTCCACCACGGCCGCGGTATCACGCTCGAGCGCATGACCGAAGGCGTAATCGGCTGTCAGGAAGAACCAGGTATCGCCACCGGTCTTGACGATCGCCTTGCCGGTGCCGTTTGCCAGCATCCAGGTGTCGTAGGTCCAGTGAACCGTGTTGGGTGAGCAGGCCTTGCCGGTAAGATCGGACGAGGCGGCGCCGGAATTGATGAACACCTTGTTCTTGTTCTTGGTGATTTCATTGACCGCGAGCGCGACACCGGAATTCGGCGTGTCGACGATGAGATCAACCTTTTCGACGTCGAACCACTGATTGGCGAGGTTCGATCCGATATCAGCCTTGTTCTGGTGATCGCCCGAGATGATCTCGACCTTGTAGTTCGGGTTCTTGGCCATGAAGTCGGCCGCGGCCATTTTCGCCGACGCAACGGAGCCCGGACCGGCCAGGTCGGCATAAAGACTCGACATGTCGGTCAGGACGCCGATCTTGATATTGGTCTGCGCGGCAGCCGCGCCCGCGCTCAGGACGAGAGCGATCGCGGTTGTTCCCAAAAGTTTCTTCATTCCATTCCTCCGTTTTTGAAGCCTTGCCCGGCTTCTTTTCACTGTTAGACCCCGAGATAGTCGTGAAGCTTCTCGATGTTGGATTCGAGCTCGGAGCTGAGCAGCTTGTCCACCACCCGTCCGTGTTCCATCACATAATAGCGGTCCGCGACGGTTGCCGCGAAGCGGAAGTTCTGTTCCACCAGCAATATAGTGAAGCCCTGCGATTTCAGGGTGCGGATGGTATTGCCGATCTGCTGGATGATGACGGGGGCGAGCCCTTCGGTCGGCTCGTCCAGCAAAAGCATGCGGGCGCCGGTGCGCAAAATACGGGCAATCGCCAGCATCTGCTGCTCGCCGCCCGAAAGCTTGGTGCCCTGGCTCGATCCGAGCCGCTCCTTCAGGTTCGGGAACAATTCGAAAATGCGATCGAGCGGCAATCCGCCCGGCTTCACTACCGGCGGAAGCAGAAGATTTTCCTGCACGCTCAGGCTTGCGAAGATGGCCCGTTCTTCCGGACACAGCGCAATCCCGCAGCGCGCGATCTGATTGGACGGCAACCCGATCAATTCGCGGCCCTCGAAGCGCACTGAGCCGGTACGCTTTGCGACGATGCCCATGATCGATTTCAGCGTCGTGGTCTTGCCGGCGCCGTTGCGGCCGAGCAGCGTCACAACTTCGCCCGGGAATACCTCGAAATTGACGCCGTGCAGAATGTGGAATTCGCCATACCACGATTGCAGGTTCTCGACCGCGAGCAGCGCGGTGCGCGGATCAAGCATTGCCGGTCCCCATATAGGCTTCGCGCACTTCGGGATTGTTCGACACCGTCTCGTAATTGCCCTCGGCGAGAATGCGGCCTCGCGTGAGCACCGTAATCTTGTCTGACAGATTGGAAACGACTGAGAGGTTGTGCTCGACCATCAGCACGGTGCGATCGGCAGCCACCGTCTTGATCAGCGTTGCGATGCGGTCGATGTCCTCGTGGCCCATGCCCGCGGTCGGCTCGTCGAGCAGCAGCATTTCCGGATCGAGTGACAGGGTAGTCGCGATTTCGAGCGCGCGCTTTCGGCCATAGGGCAATTCCACCGCCGCCACATCGGCGAAATCGGACAAGCCGACATCGGAGATCAGCTTCAGCGCGCGGTCGTTGAACTGGTCCAGCACGCCGCGTGAGCGCCAGAAATCAAAAGAACCGCCGCGGCTTCGCTGCAAGCCGACCCGGACATTTTCCAGCACCGTCAGGTGTGGAAATACCGCCGAAATCTGGAAGGAGCGGACGACGCCAAGCCGCGCCACGTCGGCCGGCTGCAGCGCAGTAATGTCCTCCCCCTTGTAGAGGATGCGTCCGCGGGTCGGATTGAGGAATTTAGTCAGGAGGTTGAAGCAGGTGGTCTTGCCGGCACCGTTGGGCCCGATCAGGGCATGAATGGTTCCCCGTTCAACGCGCAGGTTGACCCCGTTGACCGCAACAAAACCCGCAAATTCCTTGGTGAGATCCTGGGTCTCTAGGATGACGTCAGAACCCATCACAACCGGCACGCCCTCGTTGTCCAGAAGCTGCCCCCTAAAGCTATTTTAGCGCATGTCTGCATGTCTGGCACAAATGGTAAAGCCCGCCCACGAAAAATCGTGGGCGGGCTCTTGGTCTTGACCAGACTTTAGGCAGTCGGGATCGGTTTACTTGACCTCGACCTTAATCGCGGCACGAGCCACGTCGCGCTTGTCGGCCGCAACCGGCACGACGTTCTGCGGCGTGCTCGCCTCGCCTGCCTTCTTGCCGACGACCGCAATGGCGCGCTTGCCCTTGTTGTCAGCGGCGACAGCCGCTCCGACATTTCGGGTAAAGTTCGGCACCGTGGTCAACGCATTCTTGGCGAAGTCATTCTTGATGCCGTCGACATCGGCAGTCTCGCTGCAAGTGGCGATCACCTGCTCGAAGCCTTTGTCCTGCATCTTGAAGATGAAGGGTGCCTTCTGTGCCGGGAACTGGATTTCCTGGCCAGCCTTCACGCGGTTGTCCTGCTGGAACTTGTTCGGCAGGAGCACGGTAGCGGTGCCCTTGTCGTCGAGATTCACAAGCGTCAGGAAGCAGGTCTTCTTCGCCAGCACCGTAAACACCGGCGTGTCACCGACCTTGTAGACGTCCTTGTCCGAGATCAGAGACAGCGCTTCGTTGCTGATCGGCTTGGCAACTGCCGGAGCACCTGCGCCAGGGCCAGCGCCAGGAGGAGCGCCTGGAGCGGCGCCAGGCGCGGCGCCAGGAGCGGCGCCAGGACCAGCAGCAGGGCCAGCAACTTTGACCTCTTCCTGATCCGAGATCGCGAGCGCCAGTTCACGGTAGTTGTTTTCGAACTGGTCACGCGGGATCGAACCCTGCTGCAAGCGACGGATCAACGGTCGGAACTTGCGATCGGCGTCGTCGGCCGCTTCGTCGAAGTCCTTCTTGTTGAAACCGAACTCGGCCGCAGCTTGGTTGAGATCGACATCCGCCTCATAACGATTGGCGAGCGCGGAGATCATTTCCACACCGTTCAGCTTCAGGCTCGGCTCAAGCCCCGCCCGGAACATGGCATCCTGGAAGCGCTTGGTGTCGGCTTCGAGGATCTGGTCCATGCGTTCGGTCGGGATGTAGAGAGCCTCGACTGCTTCACGGGTTTGCTTGTTAAACGACTTGCCCGACAACACGACCTGACGGACTTCGTCCTTCGCCTTGCGGATGCCCTGGTCATGGCAACCCATGCAGGACAGACCGTTAGTGACCGCGAGATCCTTGCGTGACAGATCGCGCACGATGTTGGTCGGGCCCTTGTCGAGCTTTTTGCCATCGGCCGTGCTCAGGTAATAGGCCTGGAAGCCGTTCGCCAGACTCCAGATGCTTTCACCGCCGTCGTGCTCGAAGCCGTTCTCGCCTTTCGGGCCAAGTGGATGCTCGAAGAAGCTCTGCTTGCCACGGTTGCCGCCGAAGTCGTACGAGGTCCAGAAGTAACCCGTACGCGACGGATGACGCTCGATCATGCGGTTGTTCTGGCTGACGCCGGACTTCTGGAAGCCCGAACGCTGCGCGATGAACCGCTTGATGTTGTTCTCGACGTCGACGCCTTCCTGCTTGAAGACTTCCTGGTGAGTGTTCGGAAGCTTCAAAAGCTTGTCGTAGAGCGGCGGCTGCGAGGCCGCAAAGGCGAACCAGTCCGCGCGCACATACGGCAATTGCGTGCCGGTGGCGGCGGTAAGGACCGACTTGAAGTCGCTGTCAGGCTGCAGGTTGTAAGGATAGACCGCAAGCACTTCGTCCCAATCCTTCGCATCCCAGCCGAGATCGTCGAGGTTGATGCGCAGGATCGATTCATCCGGATCGATGGTTTCGAGCCGGACAACGTCCGAGGAACGGCTCAAACTATTGATTAGCTTGATCGCACCCTGGCGGAACACCTTCATGGAAAGATCGTCCATGCAGGAATTCTTGAGGTGAGTCAGCGTCAGATAACGAGTGCCCTTCTTGCGCGAATTCGGAAGGCGCGACACGTCGGCGACGACCATGCCGAGCACTTCTTCGTTGGTGACAAACTTGTGCGCTTCGCAGGCCGCGCTCTTGGTTGCGGCAAGCGACACGATCCAGGTCTCAAGCGCCTTCAATTCGTCGGGCGTGATCTTGGGGTATTTGGTTTCGCCTTCATACTCGACGTCGTAGGGCATTTCCTTGTCGACGATCTGCTTGAACAGCTTCGATCCGAAAGGATTGCCCGGCAGAATGAAATGCGGGTTGGCCGCAAGTTCGTCGAGCTTCAGCACGTTACCGAAATTCTTCGACGGACGCTCGCGCGCCGTCAATTTGCCGTCCTGATGGCAACGCGAACAATGCTTTTCCAGAACGTCAAATGCCGCCCTGGCCACCGGATCTCCCGGTACGGCGATTTGGATGATTGGTGGAGGTCCCGCATTGCCAGGAGGTGGCGGGGTTGGAGAATTGAAATCAGGCGGCGGGGGTGCCGCATTCACTCCAGGCGGCGGGGGCGCAGCCTCATCTACCGGCTGCGCGAACGCAGCCCCGGTCAGCGTTAGCGCGAAGCCAAATACGGCTGCGACCGCCAAAGCCTGGACCGGCCTATTCACTCGTTGACGACCGCTCATTTTGGTCTCCCATGACAAGTCGTTGCGACGCGCGGCGCCACTGCGCCGTGTCGATTGTTTGTGTTCATCTTCGAGCGAAGCGTTCAAAGTCTCAAAGCAACGTGATTTGATCCGCGTGGCAAGGCCTCCCCGAACGGGGAAGCCTTCGTCCGATCCGAGGCTCCAATCATACGCCGAACCGCGCGAAGATTTAGCGCGAATTCTGGGCGAACGGTGAAACCGCGATCAAAATCAGTTTAATAGCCGTCGGCGGTAACCGCAAAATTGAAAAGAAAAGGACCCGCCCGGCGGGGACATGCCGGACGGGTCCAAGCGGACCGGCGCTGGGTGGAAGGGGCGCGGCGCCGATCACACACGGGGCGGACAGCCGGGCTTCGCGGCCGCCGCAAACGCAAATTTCATGCTGATTGGTCGTCGAACTCAGGCCGCCGGTTCAATTCGAGCAGCAAGTTCAGAGCCAGGAGGCCGATCGGAGCAATGGCGCGCAAAAAGTTCCAATCGGTTTCAAGTCTGGTTAGTAGCCGAACCTGACCCGCAGCCATTGCCATGCCTGCGCGAACGTCTCGGCGATCCATTCGCGGGCATTGAAATCACCTGCCGGCTCTTCCTGGCGCGGGTTGGATCGCCGCCAGTCGCTCGGTATGTCGAAACTGCCAGCCCAGATGCCACGCTTTTCGGCGCGGGCCTCCCGCTGCGCCTGCTCGTAAGCACTCGCAAAGCCCTGCCGCGCGAAGATGGTTGCATAGCCCGAGCGCACCATCTCCTCGGAAAGGTTGCGCCCGCCCGCATGACAGGTCGCGACGATGCGGCCGAAACGGTCGACGGCCTCGGTCTTGCATTCGAGCGGATGAGTGCCGATCAAGCGGCGCAGTTCGGTGCGCGCGCGAATGCCGCAGGGCCAGTTGCGCCCATCTTTGTCTTTGCATTCCTGGTGCAATTCCGGCGCGTCGATGCCGTGCAGCCGGTAGCGTTGATCGCCGAGCCTGAAGGAATTGCCATCGGCAAGATGCACCGGCTCGGCCCGCAACACTGCCGGCATGAACACGACCGCTACCGCCACGGCGAATAGCAGTTTCAACTTTGTCATTCCCCGGAATGGCCCCCGCTGGTCCGGCAATCGAGATCGCCGCTATTGCGGCGAGCGGGTGGCCTGCAATGCGTCCGCCGGTTTGCCACTGATCGACATCAGCGCGTCATAGGCGTCGGCGAGCCCTGCGCCATAATCCTTGTCGCGGCCGGCGGGACCGAGATCATGCGCCGTCGAAAGCAAAATGCGCCGCACCGAATCCGGCGTTAGCGACGGCTCGCGCTCGAGCAGGAGCGCCGCAATTCCGGCAATGTGCGGGGCTGCAAACGACGTGCCGGTCGACATCTGATAGCTCGTGCCGGGTGTCGGCAGCAGCACGTCGACGCCAGGAGCTGCGACCGCGACATAATTGCCGCGATTGGACATCGGGAACAAGCGGTCCTGCGAGTCCACCGCGGTCACCGCAATTACATTGGTATCGGCCGCCGGATAGAGCGGCGGCGATTTCGGACCTGCATTGCCGACGGCTGCGACCAGCACGATACCCTTCTTGTTGGCGGCGGCGAGCGCGCGACCTATCACCGGATCCTGCGGACCGGCAAAGCTCATATTGATGACGCGAGCACCCTTCTCGCTCGCCCATTCCAGGCCTTTGAGGATATTGAAGGTGGTGCCCTCGGCGCTGCTGCCATTCGGATCGAAGGCACGAATGGCGAGGATGCGGGCGCGCGGGGCAACCCCGGTCAGGCGCGCCTGCGCAACGATGGCGCCGGCGACACCGGTGCCATGCGAATGCGGCGAGCCATCGCCGCCGGCCGGGTTGAAGCTGTCGGCAATCGTGTCGACAAGTTCGGGATGGTTCAGGTCGATGCCTGAATCGATCACAGCGATCAGAACGGAATTGCCCTTGGCGAGTTCATGCGCGCGCGGCAGCTTCAGCTTGTCGACCGAGTATTGAATCCCTTCGCCGGTCCGCGTCTGCTGCAATGTGTAGCGGTAGTTCGGCTGCACCGAGAGGATGGCTGAATCGGCTTCGAGGCTGCGGATGACGCTCGCGACATTGCGGCCGTCGGGAATGGTCCAGCGGAACATCGTGGTGCCGCTCAGATTGAAGACCTGCGACTCTTCGCGGTTCAGCCGGTGCCGCCGCGCCATCGCATCGACCTGCGCGGGCGTCGGGCGTCCGACAACTTCGATCACGACTTCATTTGCATTAAAGCGGCGCTCGCCCGGGGGCGGCACATTACTGCCGGTGCGGACGGCATTCTGCTCCGGAGCCGGAGCCGGTTCGGGGGCCGGCTTGAAGGCTTTCGCCTTGCCCGCGGCAGCCTGGGTCTCGCCCGGTATCGGTTTGGCGGATCGCTTCGGCGCTGAAATCGGATCGGCCGCCGGCGCGCTCTGCACGCGGAAGTTTGGCGCACCGTTATTGGCTTGCGCGAAGGCGCCGTGACTCGTAGCGCCGATCACAGCGCTCGCTGCAATCACGCCGATCGTCAGGGCGATCCGATCGAAGAAGTTGCGCTTGGACGGCATGACCGTGCCTCCGCGTGAAAAACTGAAACCGATTCCTGCGACCGACGGAGCCCGTGGGGGCGCCGCCCTTCCCGTTACTTCGTTACGGGAAGGACCGAGCTTACCACCTTATTCGCGGACAGCTTCTTCACGATCTCGGAAGCGTCGCCCTTGCCCGGAACCAGCAGACGGAAGTTCCCATCAGCCGTCGAACCGATCACCATGGCATTGTTGGCCGAAAGGAAGGCCGTGATCTCGGCCGCGCTCGCCTGCGGGGCAAAGCGGACCATCGCCTGCACGCCCTGAACAGGAGCGGTGATCGGAGCAGAAGCAAGACCGGGGGCCTGACCGCTACGCTCGCTGACCAGGTTCGTGATCACGCCGGCCTGCAGCACGAGGGCAAGCACAGCCACACCGCCGGCATAGGCAAGCGTGCGGGGCGTGAAGCTCGACATGAATTCGGACAGGCGGCCCATGAGATTGAAGGACACGGCCGGCTTGCGCGCGGGCTCCGCATCGATCTTCTCGAACAGCGCCTTCATCGCACGCGCCGAGGGCGCACCGAGCAATTCGTTGACGATGATGGTTTCGCCGAGCTCTTCGCGCACCATTTCAAAGCGGCGCGCAAGCTCCGCGTCATTAGCGAGCGCATCCTCGACACGCGCGGTGTCACGACGGCTCAGCGTACCGGCCGCATACCACGGCAGCAGGCTTTCGATCTCTTCGCGCTCAGGCGCATTCTTCATTGTTGCGTTCATGGCCAACCTCTCTCGATTCCCGCCGCCTTTAATGACTCCGCCAATTTTTTCCGCGCATAGAACATGCGCGTCTTGACGGTATTCTCCGGGATCCCGACGATCTCTGCGACTTCTTCCACGGACTTCTCGTGGTAGTAGACCAGATCGATGATCTCCCGATGTTCCGGCGTAAGCATCTCGATGCACTTACGCAGGACTCCGCTCGTATCCTTTTTCTGCATGGCGACTTCGGGCGTGTCTGAAACGTCCTCGATCGCTTCCGCAACTTCATCGTCCAGTTCGGCTTCCTTGCGGCCCCGAAGAGCCGAAAGCGCCTTGAACCGTCCGATCGCGAGCAGCCAGGTCGAGACGGCACTCCGTCCCTCGAAGCGTCCGGCTTGCCGCCAGACATCGAGGAAGACCTCGCTGATCAGATCCTCCGCCGTGGACTCGTTACGAACCAGACGAAGGACGAACCGGTAGACCCGTACATGGTGCCGTGCGAACAGCACCTGCATGGCGAGCCTGTCACCGCCTGCGATCCGCTGGATCAGGACTTCGTCTGATGTTTGCTGCATCGTGACGGTCGGCTCATGGTTTGGTCGCGGGAACTCTGCGGCCGGTTCAAATGGATGTGAGCGAAAAAGTCAGAAGGGGCGGGAAAGCTAGCCCCGGTCTTTCCTACTTCAGCAGGCGGATATTCCCAATAGGCGACTTGAGGCGACTTGGGGGCAATTTCATTATTGGTATCAATGGCTTTTCGATCCCTATGGGATATTGTCGGGCTGGGGAGAGGCGATGTTCACACTGGAATCGCTAAATTTGCTGCCAGTTTCGGGCTTCGTCGATGCTGTCGGCGACGTTTTTGAGCATGCCCCCTGGGTGGCGGAGGGCGCGGCCGGCAAACGCCCCTTCCCGACCGTCGCCGCGCTGCATGCAGCCATGCTCGATACCGTGAAATCGAGCCCGGCCGAGCGTCAGCTCGCGTTCATCCGGGCGCATCCGGAACTCGGCTCCAAGGTGAAGCGGGCCGACCTGACCGCGGATTCGCAAGCCGAACAGGGTGGACTTGGGCTCGACCGGCTGAGCGAGGCAGAATTCACTCGATTCACAAAGCTCAACGCCGCCTATCGGGACAAATTCGGCATCCCCTTCATTATCTGTGTGCGCCGGCACACGCGGGATTCGATTTTGCGCCAGTTCCAGCGGCGGCTCGACAATGACTCCGCGACCGAACGGCAGGCGGCGCTGGACGAGATTGCGCTGATCACCCGGCTGCGGCTGGTCGGCAAGGTCGATGGGCCGGGCAAGCCGAAGACCGAAGGGCGTCTCTCCACCCACGTTCTCGATAATGTCTCGGGCAAGCCGGCACAGGGGGTGGCGATCTCTTTATATGAGATCGGCGAGAGCGCGCGCTCGCTGTTGGCGGAAGGCATCACCAATGCCGACGGCCGCACCGATGCGCCGTTGATCGGAGGCGGCCCGCTGCGAATCGGCACCTACGAATTGCAGTTTCACGTGGCGAGCTATTTCAAGTCGAACGCCACCGCCCAGTCCGATCCCGCCTTTCTCGATGTGGTGCCGATCCGCTTTTCCATCGCCGAACCGGAAGGCCATTACCACGTGCCGCTTCTGGTGACGCCGTGGAGCTATTCGACCTATCGCGGGAGCTGACATGCAGCTGACCGTCTCTCGAACCCGGCGATGGGCCTTCGCGCTTGCTGCGATGTGCCTTGCCGCCATGAGCAACGTCGCCCGCGCGCAGGACATCTATCCGCCCGCCGATCCGAAATGGTCGGTGCCGCAGATCGGCGCCCTGCCCTATGACGCGACCGGCATGCTGGTCCGCCGCGGCCAGGATCTCGTCACCGCGACATACGCACATATCGGGCCTGCGGTCGCCGACGAATCCAAACGCTATGCCGGCAACAACCTTGCCTGCTCCAATTGCCACCTGAACGCGGGCACCAAGAAATTCGGCATCCCGCTTTGGGGCCTCAACGAATTGTTTCCGCAATATTCGTTCGAGACCGGCAAGGAGATCACGATCGAGGATCGCATCAATTCCTGCATGACGCGCTCGATGAACGGAAAGCCCTTGCCGCTCGACTCGCCGGAGATGCAGGCCTTCGCGGCCTATATCAACTTTTTATCGAATGGTGCGACGCGCGGCGAAATTCTCGCCGGGCTCGGCGAAGGCAAGATGCCGGAACTGAAGCGCGCCGCCGACCCCCTACGCGGCAAGGCGATCTACGCTCGCACCTGTGCACCATGTCATCAGTCTGACGGCCTCGGCGTGTTGCGCGACCGACACCTACCGAATTTCGGCTACCTTAATCCGCCGCTGTGGGGACCGGACAGCTTCAACGACGGCGCCGGTATGGCGACGCTGATCACGCTGGCCAATTTCGTGCACTTCAATATGCCAAACGGCACGAGCTACAGCGATCCGCGCGTGACGCAACAGAATGCCTGGGACGTCGCAGCCTATGTGATCTCGCAGCCGCGTCCGAAGCGCGCCGGTCTCGACAAAGATTATCCGGACCGATTGAGAAAACCGGCCGATACGCCGTATGGACCTTATGCGGACGGCTTCAGCCAGGAGCAGCATATGTATGGGCCGTTCGGGCCGATCCGGGCCGCACTCGCCCGTCTGAAAGCGCAGAAAAAGAACTGAGCACAAGCTCGCGCCTGCATGCGACGCGATTTCAACGAATCTCAAGGGAAGGAGACGCTCGTGAAAAAAACTTCGCTGCGATTGTTCTGTCTCGGAATGCTGGGCGCTTTGTCCTGCACCTCCGCCGGCGCGCAAACGCTGTTTAACAATGTCCGCATTTTCGACGGCAAGAACGGCACGCTGACCGCTCCCTCCAATGTGCTGGTGAACGGCAACAAGATCGAACGCATCTCGACCTCACCCATTGCTGCCTCCCCCGCAACCGTCACAATCAACGGCGGCGGGCGCACGCTCATGCCCGGCCTGATCGACGCGCATTGGCATACGATGCTGGTGCGCCCGAATCCCGTTGCCGCGATGACGAACGATGTCGGCTACACCACTCTGGTCGCGGCCGCGGAAGCCACCGACACCCTGATGCGCGGCTTCACGACCATCCGCGATCTGGGTGGGCCGGCTTTCGCACTGAAACAGGCGATCGACGAAGGCATCGTCGCGGGCCCACGCATTTATCCTTCCGGCGCGATGATCACCGTCACCAGCGGCCATGGAGATTTTCGTCCGACCTACGAACTCCCGCGCACAAATGGCGGGCCGTTAAGCCGTGTCGAAGAGATCGGCGGCGCGATGATCGCCGACAGCCCCGACATGGTCCGCCAACGCGCGCGCGAGCAGCTAATGCTGGGCTCCACGCAAATCAAGCTGACCGCCGGCGGCGGTGTCGCCTCGCCGCATAGTCCGATCGACGTCTCGACCTTCACCGAGGCGGAGCTTCGCGCCGCGGTCGAAGCCGCCGAGAATTGGGGCACCTATGTGACGGTTCATGCCTATACGCCAGCGGCGATCCAGCGTGCGATTGCAGCGGGCGTCAAATGCATCGAACACGGCCATCTGATGGACGAAGCGACCGCAAAGTTGATCGCGGACAAGGGCATCTGGCTCAGCATCCAGCCGTTCCTCGATGACGAGGATGCCGTTCAGTTCCCGCCCGGCTCGATCCAGCAATACAAGAAAACGCAGGTCATCGCCGGCACCGATCGCGCCTACGGCTATGCCAAGAAATTCGGAATCAAGACCGCTTTCGGCACCGACATTCTGTTCTCTCCGGGGCTCGCACATCGTCAGGGTGCCATGTTGGCGAAGATGACGCGCTGGTACACCGCACCGGAGCTGTTGAAGATGGCGACCTCCGTCAATGCCGAATTGCTGGCACTGTCAGGGCTGCGCAGCCCCTATCCCGGCAAGCTCGGCGTGGTCGAGGAAGGCGCGCTCGCCGATCTCATTCTGGTCGACGGCAATCCGCTGGAGAATATCCAGCTCATTGCCGACCCGGTGAAGAACTTTTTTGTCATCATGAAAGACGGCAAAGTGATGAAGAACACGATGCCGCGCTGACGGCATTGCCCATACGACGACACGAAGATACGAAAGCACGAAGAAAGCAATTGAGGATTTGAAATGATCGATCTCTATACCTGGACCACGCCGAACGGCCGCAAGGTCTCCATCGCACTCGAGGAGTTCGGGCTGCCCTACAAGGCGCATCCGATCGACATTTCCAAGGACGAGCAATTCGCGCCCGCCTTTCTGAAGATTTCGCCGAACAACCGCATCCCGGCCATCGTCGACAATGACAACGGAATGTCGCTGTTCGAATCCGGCGCAATCCTCATTTATCTCGCCGACAAGACCGGCAAGCTGATGCCGAAGGAAGGCGAAGGCCGTTACCGCGTGATGGAATGGCTGATGTGGCAGATGGGAGGCATCGGTCCGATGCTCGGCCAGGTGCATCATTTCGTGAAATACAACAAGGGCAAGGCGCCTTATGCCGAGGAGCGCTATTCAAAAGAAGCGCAGCGCCTCTATGGCGTGCTCGACCGCAGGCTCGAAGGCCGCGAGTTTCTTGTCGGCGATTATTCGATTGCCGATATCGCGACCTGGCCGTGGATCTCGCGCTTCGAATGGCAAGAGATCGACCTCGCCAAGTTCCCTAACGTGAAGCGCTGGTACACCACCATCGCCAGCCGGCCGGCGGTGCAGCGTGGCTACAAGGTGCCGAAGGATGTCGGCGACATACCGATGCCGTAACCGCGGCAAGGCAGTATCATGGTTAAAAATTTCCTGATCCCGCCTGCACGAAACAAAGGATGTTCCAAATCGTTAATTCAGTTAGACGCCGGATGCCGCTTCGTCTTTCATTAATCCGAAGCTGCAATGCCGCTATCCAGACATCAAAGACAGAAAATGTCGGGAGTGGTGGACCTTGTTGTCCTCATTGCGTCGGGTGTCGTTTCGCGGCCTGATCTGCATCGCGCTTTGCCTCATCGGCATGGCGGCGGTTGCTATCGGTGCGACCGTGCTTGCGCTTCGTCAGGACGCCCTGACTGAGGCTGCCAATGACGCGAACAATATCGCGGGCGGTGCTCTCCGAGCAGACCGCCCAGTCGATGCAGGCGATCGACATCATTACGAGCGACGCCGCCGAACGCTTCGCTGGTACCAGCTCTAAATCCTACGAGGAGCACCGCGAAACAATGCGGAGCCTGCCTGCGCACCGCCTTCTGGTGGAGCGGCTGTCCCGTATTCCGCACACCGACTTCGTGGCCCTGATCGGCCGTGACGGACAGCTCCTCAATACGTCGCGCACCTGGCCGGCGCCTGCGGCCACGGTGACAGACGGTAGCTATTATATCGACGCACTCAAGAATAACGGACGCCACCTCTTCGGTTCCGATCTCGTACGCAATCGGCTCACCGGCGAGCGCAATATCGTCTTTTCGAGGCGCATCACCGGTCCGGATGGCGATTTCATCGGCGTCGTGATGACCGAGATCAAGCCGTCCTATTTCCAGCACATCTATCATTCGATCACTTCGCTGCGGAATCAGTCTTTCCTGCTTCTTCGATCCGACGGCACCGTCCTCGTCCGATATCCGCGGGAGCGAAGATGCCGGTAGACAGCGAGTGGTACCGGCTCGTGCGCGAGGGCGGCGGAAACTACCAGTCGCCTGTGGCTTTTTCGATGGAGTGCCGCGACTGGTCGCAGTACGGACCGCTGAAGGACTATCCGCTGGTGGCCAACGTGGCCGTGACCGAGGCCTCGGCGCTCGCGAACTGGAATTACCGCGCCATGCTGATCGGCCTCGGCTGGACGATTATTCGCGCGCGGTATCGACGCTGCGCCGGATAAAGGCGCTCGGCGTGCGCATCGCGATGGATGATTTCGGCACCGGCTATTCGTCGCTCTCCTATTTGCAGTCCTTCCCGTTCGACAAGATCAGCCCAATCCGCGGCGATCGTGCGCGCGGTGGTGGGCCTTGGCCGCTCTCTCGGGCTCACCACCGTTGCCGAAGGCGTGGAGAGTCAACAGCAGCTATCGATCCTCCACGCCGAAGGCTGCGACGAGATGCAGGGCTATCTCATCGGCCGGCCGCAGCCGATCGGATATGCCGAGCTTGTGGGGCGCAGCGGCATCGACAGGCGCGTCGCCATCGGCGCCTGAACACCGCCGCTCGCGACAATGCGGCGAGAATGCAGCAGCGCTATTGTTCCCTCTCCCCGATAAGACCTTTCGAGTGCCGCAAGCTTTTCACAAAACGGTCCGCATTGGCCCCCATCACGCGATGCTTCACGAGGGGGAATTCCTCAGACGACAGGCTGAATGATCCGCGGGCCGGCGCATGCCCCTCGCGGCATGCGGAGTTTTTGTCCCTATATGCGGATTTTTATTGCAATTTTCAGTTTGATTTCGCTTGCGGCCGCGGTTTTAGTGGGCTGGGCGGCGATATTCGGTCCCGATGCGATGCCACTTGACCATTGGCGCACGGACCAAAAGCCAAATTTCACGTCGTCGGCGGTCCGCAATTTCCTTCCAAAGGGCGATCGTCTGGCGCCGCCTCAACTCCTCATCGAGATCGCGGCTGAGCCGGAAGATATGCCGGAGGATGCGCCAGAGGCTGAACTCGCGGACACGCCCGAGCCGGAAGGCCCGCCGGTCGCCCCGCCCGCCATTTCGGCGGACACGCTCTGCCACACGCTCGCATCGGTCGCGCAGGTTAACGGGCTGCCGACCGGATTTTTCGCGCGCTTGATCTGGCAGGAAAGCAAGTTCGACCAGCGCATCGTCAGCCGCGCCGGTGCCCAGGGGGTCGCGCAGTTCATGCCGGAGGTTGCGGCCGAGCGCGGTCTGCTCAATCCGTTCGATCCGCTGGCGGCGCTGCCGCATTCAGCGCGCTTCCTGAAGGAGCACGTACAATATTTCGGCAATCTCGGCCTCGCTGCCGCCGCCTACAATGCGGGCGCACGCCGCGTCACCGACTGGCTGGCGCGCCGCGGAAGACTGCCGGAAGAGACCCGGCAATATGTGAAGATCATTACGGGCCATGAGCCCGAGCGCTGGACCGAGAATAATAACGAGATCGACCTGCCGGTGGCGCTGCCGAAAAAGAACCCTTGCGAGGGTGTCGCCGACCTGTCGCGCAATGCCGAGCCCGCCAAGATCGCGGTGCAGCTCGAAGCTCCGGTCGCAAGAATCATCGAAAACGCGCGCGCCGCCGCGGCAAGGGCCGCCGAAGCAAGGTCGCGAAGGCTCGTTGCCTCGCTCAAGTCGAAGCGCGGGCGCCTGATTGCCAAATTGCAAGGCAGCAGGAACAAGACGAAAGTCGTGGCCCAGAAAGCTTCCGATAAACCGTCCGGCAAACTGCCGCCCAAGATCGCGGATCGCGTGACCGACAAGCCCAAGGGCCGCGTGCGGGTCGCCGAGACCATTGCCAGGCGCTGACGCCTTTCGTGCAGTTGCATATTCCGGTGCTGCCCCTAGAAATGGGGCAAGCAGGATTATGCCATGATTTTCGACACCATTATTCGCGGCGGCACTATTGCAACCGCCTCCGACACCTTCGCCTGCGATATCGGGATTAAGGGCGGGCGCACCACGGCGCTCGGCGACAATCTCGGCGATGCCAAGGAGATCGTCGACGCGACCGGCAAGCTCATCTTGCCCGGCGGCATCGACAGTCATGTGCATATCGCTCAGCCTTCCGGCCCCGACATCGTGATGGCCGACGATTTCGAATCCGCCACTCGTTCGGCGGCGTTCGGCGGCAACACCATGGTCTTGCCGTTTGCCATGCAGCAGAAAGGCCAGTCGCTGCGCGACGTGGTAAACGACTATCACAAGAAGGCCGACGGTCAGTGCTACATCGACGTCTCCTTCCATCTCATCATCGCGGACGCGACCGACCGGGTGCTCGGGCAAGAATTGCCGGCGCTCGTGCATGACGGCTACACCTCGTTCAAGGTGTTCATGACTTATGAGGGGCTCGCGCTTTCCGACATCGAGATGCTGAACGTGATGGCAGTGGCGCGCGACACCGGCGCGCTCGTCATGATCCACGCCGAGAATTACGACGCCATCCGCTTTCTCACCGATCGCCTGGAGCGCGCCGGCAAGACCGAGCCACATCATCATGCAACGTCACGGCCGATTCCGGTGGAGCGCGAGGCCACGCACCGCGCGATCTCACTTGCGGAACTCGTCGACGTTCCGATCATGATCGTGCATGTCTCGAACGGCGAAGCGATGGAGGAGATCCGGCGCGCGCAGAATCGCGGTCTGAAAGTCTATGGCGAGACCTGTCCGCAATATCTGGTGCTGACGGCGAAGGACATGGAAGGCCTCAACATGGAGGGCGCGAAATATGTCTGCTCGCCGCCGCCGCGCGACGAGGCGAGCCAGAAGGCGTGCTGGGCCGGCATGCAGCAGGGTGTGTTCTCGCTATTCTCGTCCGACCATTGCCCGTTCCGCTACGATGACCCGAAAGGCAAGCTTGTGCCCAAGGGCCGCACCAGCTTTCGCTGGGTGCCGAACGGCATTCCAGGCGTGGAGACCCGGCTGCCGATCCTGTTTTCCGAAGGCGTCGGCAAGGGCCGCATCTCGCTCAATGACTTCGTCGCGCTGACCTCGACCAACCACGCCAAGACCTACGGGCTCTATCCGAAAAAAGGCACCATCGCGGTCGGCGCCGATGCCGATATCGCGATCTGGGACCCGAGCCGCGAGGTCACGATCTCGCAGTCGCTAATGCATGGCGGCTCGGACTACACGCCCTATGAAGGGATCGCCGTGAAGGGCTGGCCGGTCTCGACCATGGTGCGCGGCAAGTTCGTGGTGCGAGACGGCAAGCTCACCGGCGCACTTGGTGCAGGGGAATATGTGTCGCGCGCCAAGTCGGAACTGGCGAAGCCGGTGGGTGCCTAGGAGTTCGTAGATGCCCGAATTGTTTGGCGAGTTGAATCCCCCGCCGCGCCTCCTGATGGGTCCCGGACCCGTCGGCGTCGATCCGCGCGTGCTGCGCGCCGTGTCGATGCCGATGCTGGGGCAATTCGATCCAGCCTTCACCACTTACATGAACGAGACCATGGAGCTGCTGTGCCAGCTCTATCAGACGAAAAACAAATGGTCGTTCCTGGTCGATGGCACCGCGCGCGCCGGCGTCGAGGCGATCCTGGTGTCGATCGTCTCGCCCGGTGACAAGGTGCTGGTGCCGTCCTTTGGACGATTTGGATATTTGCTCGCGGAAATCTGCAAGCGCTGTGGCGGCGATGTCGTTCTGCTCGAGCGGGAATGGGGCACGGTTTTCACGCCCGAGGAAATCGAGAAGGCGATTAAGCAGCACAAGCCGCGCGTGCTCGCGGTGGTGCATGGCGATACCTCGACCACGCTGGCGCAGCCGCTCGACGAACTCGGCGATATTTGTCGCAAGCATGACGTGCTGCTCTATACCGACGCGACCGCCTCGCTCGGCGGCATGAATGTCGCAATCGACGCCTGGAAGATCGATGCCGCTTCCTCCGGCCTGCAGAAATGCCTGTCGGGTCCGCCGGGTTCGTCGCCGATCACGGTAAATGAGCGGATTGTCGAGGTGGTGAAACGGCGCCGCCATGTCGAGGCCGGCATTCGTCCTGCCGGGTTCATCGATGGCGATGGACCAGTCATCGGCTCGAATTATTTCGATCTCGGCATGCTGATGGATTACTGGAGCGAGAACAGGCTCAATCATCACACCGAGGCGACCTCGATGCTCTATGCCGCCCGTGAGGCGGTGCGCATCGTCCTCGCCGAAGGGCTGGAAAACTGTTTCGCGCGCCACAAGCTCGCAAGTGACGCGCTGGTCGCAGGCATCACCGAAATGGGGCTGAAGCTGTTCGGCGACCAAAGCCACAAAATGCCGAACGTGACCGGCACCTATATTCCCGACGGCATTGCAGGCGACGCCGTGCGCGGCATGATGCTGAACGATTTCGGCATCGAGATCGGCACTTCTTTCGGGCCGCTGCACGGCAAGATCTGGCGGATCGGCACCATGGGCTATGTCTGCCGCAAGGAGAGCGTGCTGATCTGCCTCGCGGCGCTGGAGACCTGCTTGCGCAATAACGGCTTCCGCGCGCGGCCTGGGGTCGATGCGGCGCTCGCGGTCTATCGTGCCGCCGAACAGCCCGCGCTAAAAGCCAAGGCATCCTGATCGCTGAGCATGATCTTCTCTGAAAGCCGCTCCCGGCCATTCCGAATCATGCGCGATAAAAAAACGGTCCTGCCGCGATTGCGGACAGGACCGTAAGGCATTGACGAACGGGGCCGAGCCAATCCGGTTCGGCGCAACACCCGTTTACCCCGCGCATATTACAATTACATGACCATGGTAGGGGCTGTGGATGAAGTGTGTCCGCATGCCGTCTCCAGTGCGGCGACAATTCCTTGAAACCGCCCCGCTGCGGTCACGGCAAAAAGAGTCAATGCATCCTTGGCCAACGATTCGGGAGGGGTGCCCATGCATTGGCTCAGTCTGTTCGTCCGCAATCGTCGTCTCGCGCGAAAGCGCGTCCTTATCAGTCTGGCAGCAGTCATCGTATTTCTCGGCGTGCCACCAGCCTGGACGCAGAATGATGGTCCCGTCGCCCCGTCGCGTGGCAACGTGCTCGAAACTTCGAGTATCAGGGAATATTTCAGCCGCTACATGAGGCCGCAAATTGCCGAGGCCGCTCCGCGCACAACACAGCGGCCGCAGCGGGTGCGCAGTGTGAGAGCCAGGCATCCGGCGGAAGTGGCGGCTCCGCTGCCAGCACCGCGGCCTGTGGCTCCGGCCTGGCCGAATGCGCAGGATTCCGCCGGCACCGGAAAGATCATTCCCGTAGAACTAAAGACTGTGCGCGAATTGGCCGAACCGGAGGCTGAACCTTCACTCGTGCACGAGAACGAACTCAGCGACCTCGACATGGCCGCGCAGCCCCTGTCGGCGCAACCGCTGCTCGCTCAATCGGAAGCTATAACCGGCACCGACGGACGCGCGACCAGCGATGACATGGATTTCCATGGCAACCGGTTTGCTGCCTTCGCCGAAAATGTCAGGGCGATGGGCAATGCGACATGGCTCGAACCGCTGCTGCTCGCGCTTGCGGGCGCGATCGCAGCCGTAGCGGCATTGCGGATTTTCGCCAAACCTACCGCTTGAGCCGCTCAAGCTCGGGGAACGACGTCCAGACCGCATCCTTGCATTGATCGCCGCGTGCGGGCGCCATGGTGTCGAGCCGGCCACTCAGGAATGCAACCACGCGATCGCGGCTGCCTTCGTAACGGCCGATGGAGTTTTTCGCGTTGAAGCGAATGCATACGAGATAGCGCTGCGTAACCACCAGAGCGGCCGTGCCGCCAACCGTGCGCAGCACCGGCTCGGCGATAAAGGCTTCGCGGATTCCCGCCGGATCGTTGAGATAGGTCTTCAGATAGGCCAGAATGTCGGCACGATAATTGACGGGCAGCACGTTGGGCTCGCCGACCATCACCGAACCCGGATCGGTCGCGCAAGCGCTGGCGAGCAGCGCTGTACACAATGCGACCGTCGCGACGGCGCGATGTGCAGTCAGCACCCGACTTTCGCTTCCCTGATCGTCCGCCATATCCGCTCCGGCGTTGCCGGCATCTCGATGTGATCGATTCCATAAAGCGAAAGCGCGTCCACGATCGCGTTGATGACCGCCGCCAGCGCGCCGACCGTCCCCGCTTCGCCTGCTCCTTTTACACCCAGCGGGTTCATCGGTGTCAGAACTTCATTCGCCTTGCATATAAATTCGGGAAAATTCGCCGCGCGCGGCATCGCGTAATCCATGAACGAGCCAGTCAGGAGCTGGCCGTCCTCGTCATAGCGGATATCCTCGAACAGTATCTGGCCGACCCCCTGCACGACGCCGCCATGGACCTGGCCCTTGACCAGCATCGGATTGATGACACGCCCGACATCGTCGACCACCACATAGCCCATGAGCGTACAGGTGCCGGTATCGGGATCGATCTCCACCTCGCAGACATGGCATCCATTCGGGAAGGTCGCGGCCTTGGGCGCCGCCACCGTCGTTTCGGAGAAACCGAATTCGCCGCCGAGTGTCGGATCTCGCAACACATAGGACAGCTTGGCGACTTCCTTGATGCCGATGCGGCGATCCGTGCCCGCGATCGCAAACTGCCCGGCCTCGAACACAATGTCCTGCGCTGCGGCTTCGAAATGAACCGCCGCGATCTTCTTGCCGCGCTCGACCAGGCGATCGGCAGAGATGCGCAGCGAATTGCTCCCGGTGATGATGGAGCGGCTGCCGAAGGTGCCGGTGCCGAACTCGACCATGTCGGTATCGCCATAGCGCACGCGAATGTCGGGCGGTTCGATGCCCAGCATGTCGGCCGCGATCTGCGCGAAGGTGATTTCGTGTCCCTGCCCATGCGAATGAGTGCCCATGAACAGGGTCACGGCGCCGGTAGCATCGAACCTGATCTCCGCGCTTTCCGGCAACGGCGCCGGTGCCGGCCCCGCCGAAATCTCGATCGCGTTGGCGATGCCGATACCGCGCAACTTGCCGCGCTTCTTGGCTTCCGACTTGCGCTTCGCAAAGCTCTGCCAATGCGAAAGCTCGAGCGCGTCATCCATGTTACGCTCGAACTCGCCTAAATCGTAGGTGAAGATGAATTTCGTGTCATAGGGCATCTGATCGGGCGCGATCAGATTCCGGCGCCGCAATTCCACCGGGTCGAAGCCGCAGCGCTTCGCCGCAATGTCGATCGCGCGCTCGATCGCATAGGTCGCTTCGGGGCGCCCGGCGCCGCGATAGGGCGCGGTCGGCGGAGTGTTGGAAAAAATGCCGGTCACGCGCGAATGGATATGCGGCGTGCGATAGACGCCCGCGAGCCCGCCCAGATTGTTGGTCGAGACATGCAGCCCGTTCGGCGAGATATACGCGCCGATATTGGCAATGGTATCGACCTTGAGCGCGAGGAAATGGCCATCCACGTCGAGGCCGAGCGTGGCAGTCGAGTAATTGTCACGTGCGTGGAAGTCCGACAGGAAGGATTCGCTGCGATCCGCCATCCACAGCACCGGCCGACCGGTGCGTTTCGCACCGATCATTGCCAGCACATATTCGGGGAATGGCGCCTCCTTCAACCCGAAGCCGCCGCCGACATCGGGCGCCACCAGCCGGATGCGATTGCCGGGCATGCGAAAGATGTCGTTCGCCAGCATGTCGCGCACCCCGTACGGATTCTGCAGCCCGCAATAGAGCGTATAGGCCTCGCCCGCTGGATCGTAGGTCGCAAGCGCCGCGCGAGCCTCCATCGTCACCGCGGTGATGCGGTTGATGGCATAGGTGATGCTGATCGTGTGTTTCGCCTTGGCGAGCGCTTCGTCGACCGCCTTGCGGTCACCGGCGTCGTGTATGAAGCAGATATTGCTTGGCGATTGCGGCCACAATTGCGGGCTTGCGCGGTCGGCGGCGTTTCGCGTTTCGGTGATCGCAGGCAAGGGCTCGAAATCGACGGCGATCTGCTCGACGGCGTCCTTGGCCTGATCGAGTGTGTGTGCAAACACGGCCGCCACCGCGTCGCCCACGAACAGCGCGCGCTCGCGGGCCAGCATGCGATAAGGCGGTTCGAAATTCGGCGAGCCGTCCGGCGCATTGCGCTTGACCTTGGAAGGGATGGAGCCGAGCGCCGCAAGCTCCGGGTCGTCGCCGGTCAGCACGAGCTGCACGCCCGGCATGGTCTGCGCCGCGCCGGTATCGATGGAACGGATATGCGCCGCCCCATGCGGCGAGCGCAGCATATAGAGACGCAGCGAATCCGCAGGCGCGAGGTCGGCGGTGTAGCGGCCGAGGCCGCGGATCAACCGGAAATCTTCGGTACGCGGCAGCGACTTGCCGATGAAGCGAAAGGTCATTCGGATTTCGGGATCGGGACAGAAGGGAGGTTCTACATAGCCGCGGCGCGGGCCGAAGTCATGTACCCGGCTTTCATACCTCAGCCGCCTGAGAGCAAGGCAGGCGGTAGATCGCTAGTTCCGGCCTATCATCACCTGCAGGACGTCGTGCAGCGCGATCGGCGTGGTGATATGCGGATTGTGGCTTGCATCCATTTCCGCATAGCGCCAGCCCTCGGTTTTCGCACGCGAGGCGAATTGTCCAAAAACATCCTGCGGCGGAGCGCGCAGACAATAGATGTAGCCGCGCGGCGGCAGCGCGCGCGAGGAAAGCTGCAACTTCTGCTCGAAAGTCTTGATCGGCTGCGGCAACCTGCGCGAGGCCGCCCAGCTCACGTAGTCCGGCGGCGTATCGGGCGGCATCGGGTTGGGCGGCACCAACCAGCCTTTACCGCTCTGCGAGGCGCCTTCGCGCATTCGCAATTCGGTCTCCGGCCCGACCAGGTCGAACAGGCTCTGCCCGTTACGCGGTGCAAACGCGTCGAGGTAGATCAGGGTGGTGACGCGTCCCTCAGCACGGTCTGCGACACCGGTTGCGACCATGCCGCCGTAGCTGTGTCCGATCAGCACCACATCGCTCAGATCCTCGAATGTCAGGACCGCGAGAACATCCGCGATATGCGTGTCGAGTTCGACGTCGGGTGACGCGTGATGGCCACGCTCGCCGAGCCCGGTATAGCTCGGCGTGAACAAATCATGGCCGGCCTGACGCAGGAGCGGACGCATCTTCTGCCACGCCCAGGCCGATGACCACGCGCCATGTGCGACCACGATCGTTGCCACGCACTCTCCCCGCTTTACCGCTAACTCACCGACGGAATCCTGAAATCGATTGTCACCGTGTCTTTGAACAAAAGCAATCCGGTTGGCAGGAGGTGCGCCACGCGCTATGGGAAAAGAAAAATATCGAGGAACACGCTTTCGGAATGCCCGCCCGCAACAAGCCGCCTTTTCGCGCCGATCATGTCGGCTCGCTTCTGCGTCCGGCAAAGCTGTTGCAGGCGCGCGAAGCGCGGGCCAGCAACGCGGTTTCGGCGGAGCAATTGCGCGCAATCGAGGACGAAGCGATTCGTGAGAACGTGCGGCGGCAGGAAGCGACCGGGCTTCAAGCCGTGACCGACGGCGAATTTCGCCGCATCGACTGGTTCATGGATTTCAAATACTCGATCGGCGGGATCGAGAAGCTCGCGGAGACGGTGAAAGTGCCGTTCCGCAACCGCGATGGCGCGCTCGACTTCGAATTTGTCGCCTATCGCGTCGGCAAGCGCATGCGGATTGCAGACACGATCTTCGCCGACGACTTCGCATTCCTGAAATCGATCGCCAGGACGACGCCGAAACTCACCATCCCCTCGCCGTCCATGATGCATTATCCCGCCGGCCGCGGCGTCGACCGCGATGTCTATCCGGACTGGGAGATGTTTTTCGCCGATCTCGTTCAAATTTACCGCAAGCAGATTGCAGGGCTCGCGGCGCTTGGCTGCAGCTATCTGCAAATGGATGACACCAGCCTCGCCTTCCTCAACGATCCCGCTCGCAGGGCCGCGCTCGGCGAAGGTGCGCAAACCCAGCACCTGCGCTACATCAGGTTGTTCAACGATGCCGTCGCACAGAAGCCGGAAAACATGGCGATCTGCACCCATCTGTGCCGGGGCAATTACAAATCGGGATGGATGGCGGAAGGCGGCTACGAACATGTCGCGGAAGCCTTGTTCAGCGAACTGAATGTCGACGGATTTTTCCTGGAATACGACGACGAGCGCTCGGGAGGCTTCGAGCCGCTTCGCTTTCTGCCCAAGGGCAAGATGGCGGTGCTCGGCCTCGTCACGACAAAATCGGGGAAACTCGAGGCCCGGGACGAGTTGAAGCGCCGCATCGATCAGGCCGCGAAATTCGCTCCGCTCGAGCAGCTTTGTCTTTCGCCGCAGTGCGGCTTCGCTTCCACCTCGGAAGGCAATCTGCTGACCATCGACGAGCAATTTGCAAAACTTGAATTGATCGTGGACGTCGCACACGAGGTTTGGGGCTGACGCATGCAGGAGCGTTTCGACGGCGTCGTGGTCGCAGGTGCGGGTCCGGTCGGGCTCGTCACCGCGCTCAAAATCGCGCGCGCGGGCATTCCGGTGCTGGTGGTCGATTGCGAGCCCGATATCATCCGCTGGCCGCGCGCCGTCGTCTATCACGCGCCGACCGTCGAAATGCTCGATCGGCTCGGCCTGCTGGACGAATTGAAGGTGGCGGGCATTCTGAAGCAGGACTACCAGTTCCGCACCGTTGATGGCGAGATCATCGCGGCGCCGCATATGTCGGTGCTGACGCCGGAAGACACGCTCTACCCGTACAACCTGCACATGCCGCAGCACGAGCTTGCGAGCGTGATCCTGCGCAACCTCCTGCTCATTCCTGGTACGGAGGTTCGCTGGAATGCGCGCGTGACGGGTCTGACGCAGGACGATGAAGGCGTGACATTGGCGCTCGAACAGGACGGTGAGCCGCGCGAGCTTCATTGTAACTGGTTGGTTGGCGCCGATGGCGGCCGCAGCGCGGTTCGGCAGGCCTGCGGGCTTTCATTCGACGGCTATACGCATCCGGAGCGTCTCGTCTCTACCAACGTCCGCTACGATTTCGAGGCGCGCGGCTATGCGCGCGCGAATTTCATCGTCGATCCGGTGCATTGGGCGGTCATCGTCAAGATCGACCGGCACGGATTGTGGCGCGTAACTTATGGCGAGGATGCCGCTCTGCCTGAGGAGAGCGTCGAGACCCGCATTCCGGAACATTACCGCGCGCTTCTCCCCGATGATGGCCCTTACGAGTTGGAAGCCTTCGCCCCGTTCCGGGTGCATGAGCGTTGCGCGCCGTCGTTTCGGGTCGGACGCGTGCTGCTGGCGGGCGACGCCGCCCATGTCTGCAATCCATTCGGTGGCCTCGGCCTGACCTCCGGGCTACTCGACGGCGGCCTTCTCGGCGACGCCCTTCCCGCGGTCATCCAGGGACGGGCCGCCGACGACCTGCTCGATCGCTACGCTGCCGAACGGCGGCGGGTGTTCCTGGAGGTTACCGGCCCAACGGCGGCCGAAAACAAGCGCCGGCTGATGGAAAGCGACCCCAACAAAAAGCGCGCCGACAATGAGCGTTTCGCGCGGGTACGCGATGACCCGAGTTTTCAGCGCGAAATGCTGACCTTCACCTACAAGCTCCTTGGCCGGTCGATCGGTGTGCCAGAAGCGGCTCATTGACTGTCCGTCATTCCAGGGGCGCCCCGACATCCCCCGGAATGACGCCAGTAAACTGGCGTCACTTTGTGCGCGACGGTGATTGTATTGTCGGATTCCCAACTATAGCCTTGGCGCAAGACCGGCGGCGGCCGCTAGCCCGCCGCGGAAAAATAACGGTCGCGACCCAAGGGAGGATAATCCGATGACCCATCATCGCTCGATGCTGTTTGCGGGCGCCATGCTCGCGGCGGGACTTGCGGCACAGCCCGCGACCGCACAGGAGCTGATCTACGGAAGCTGGACGCCGGCGCGCGAATATCAGAATTCGCAGGTAATGCCCGGCATGTTCAAGTCCATCGAGGACAAGACCAACGGCGCGGTCAAGTGGAAGCTCGTCGCGGGCGGTCAGCTGGTCGACGGCAAGACCACCTTCACCGGCGTGAAGGACGGCCTGATCCAGGCTGGGCTTGCAATCCCGACCTATGTGCCGAACACCGTCCCGGCGCTGTTCATGATCTACTCGACGGTGGTGCTCGGTCATAACGACGTGGTGGCTGCCACCGGCGCCGCACTCGAAACTATGTATTTCAACTGCCCCGAATGCCTGGACGAGATCAAGAAGCTGAACGCGATATCGCTCGGCGGCTGGACCTCGTCGGCCTATCTCCTCAACTGCACGACGCCGGTGAAATCCCTCGCCGACCTGAAGGGCAAGCGCATCCGCGCGACCGGCGGCAATGCCGAAATGTTCAAGATGGCGGGTGCGGTGCCGGTCGGCGCGACGCTCGTTGAAGCCGTGAGCCTGTTGCAGCGCGGCGGCCTCGACTGCCAGCACGGCATCGCCGACTGGATGCGGACCTTCGGATATGCCGATTCCGCCAAGTATGTCGTCGATATGCCGCTCGGCCTCACTGGCCCGGCTCTCGGCTTCTTCATGAATCGCGACAGCTGGAACAAGCTCACGGCCGAACAGAAGAAGATTCATCTCGACGAAGCGATGAAGCTGAGCGCCCAGATGGCGATCGGGAACTTCCTGATCGCGAACGAGGAAGGCCTCGACAGCGTCATCAAGGGCAAGGGCGTCCAGATGATCAAGCCCGATGCCGATTTCGAGAAGGTGGTCACCGAGTATCAGAAGATCCAGCGCAGCAAGAACGTCGAGACCGGAAAGAGCTTCGGCCTGAAGGATCCCGGCGCCATCATCGACGCCTACGAGAAGAATATCGAGAAGTGGCGCAAGCTCTCGCCCGCGATCGGCCGCGACGTGAACAAGTTCGTCGAAGCGCTCAACCGCGAGGTCTATTCCAAGCTCGACGTCGACAAGCTGTAGTGTCATTGCCGGGCCGTGGTAGCGACGTGACCCGGCAATCCATCGTGTTCAAGAAAGGATGGACCCGCGGGCATAGGCAAGCAAAGCGACGCCGTCCTTTGGCCGGCTATGCCCCGCGGGTGACCAACCCAAAGCAAGCACACACATCGTGATCGACCGTCTTCTCAGATGGCTTGAATGGCCGATCCAGCTCTTGCTCTGGATCGCGCTTCTCGCGGGCTTTCTGATGATGCTGCATGTCAGCGCGGACGTGACCGGCCGTTCGTTCTTCGGCCGACCGCTCGAGGGCACGACCGAAATCGTGTCCGCCTATTATATGGTGATCGTCGCCTACCTGCCCTGGGCCTATCTCGCGCGCAACGACACCCATATCAGCGTCGATATCCTCACGCAGCTGATGCCCGTCAAAGTCGCGTTCTGGCTCGATATCGCCGTGAAGATTCTGGTGGTCGTCTATCTGTCCCTGTTCATTTACCAGACCGGCTCGCAAGCGATCGGACAGACACGCATCCATGAAGTCTGGCAGGCAGGCACGATCTTCATTCCGGTCTGGCCGAGCCGCTGGATCCCGCCGATCGCAGGCGGGCTCATGGTGCTCTACCTGATGCTGAAGATCGTCGACGACGTCATCAAGGGCCCGCGACCGCGGCCGCCGCACCAACCGGTCGAGGGCGTATGACCACGCTTCAGGTCGCCGGTACATGCATGGTCCTGATGCTGGTCCTGATCGGGCTGCGCGTCCCGATCGGCGTGGCCATGGGCGGCGTCGCTTTTCTCGGACTTTGGTTTCTGCGCAACTTCAATGTCGCTCTCAGCGTCTTGCGCGATACGCCGTTCGTGTTCGCCGCCAACTGGGATCTGTCGGCGATCCCGATGTTCCTTTTGATGGGGGCGGTCGCCGCCAATTCCGGCATCGGGACGGCGCTGTTTCGCGCGGCTTACGCCTGGTTCGGCGGCCTGCCCGGCGGGCTCGCGGTCGCCACCAACTGGGCCTGCGCCGGCTTCGGTGCAGCATCCGGATCGAGCATCGCCGCCGCCGCTGTGATGGCGCGTCTCGCCGTGCCGGAAATGCTCAAGCACAAATATGACAGGGCATTGGCGACCGGTGTCTGCGCGAGCGGTGGCACGCTCGATGCGCTGATTCCGCCATCGATCCTGTTCGTCATTTACGGCGTCTTCGCCGAAGTCTCGGTCTCGAAGCTTTTGCTGGCGGGTATCATGCCCGGACTGCTTACGGCCGGCGTCTATATGATCATGATCATCGTGCGCTGCTGGCTCAACCCGAAACTCGGTCCGCCGGTCAAGTTTTCCGACCTGGACGAAAAGTGGAAAGAGCGCTGGGCTTCGCTGCGGGAGATCTGGCCGATCCTGGTCCTGGTCATGGCCGTGATGGGCGGATTGTATTGGGGCGTCGTGTCCCCGACCGAATCCGGCGCGGCCGGCGCATTGATCGCAACCCTGATCGGCGTCGTTCAGGGAAAGCTCAGTCTGCGCGGTTTCATCGACAGCCTGAAGGATGCCATCGGAACCACCGCGCAATTATTCTTCGTCGGTATCGGCGCGGTGCTGTTCACCAAATTTCTCGCCTTGTCCGGCTCTTCGCAACTCATGATCGACATGGTCGGGACCTGGGCGCTCGACCCGCTGCTGCTCGTGATCGCGGTATCGATCGTCTATCTCATCCTCGGCATGTTCCTCGACCCGCTCGGCATGATCCTTCTGACGGTGCCGGTGTTCGTGCCGATGTTCGTGGCGCTCAATCTCGATCTTGTCTGGCTTGGCGTTCTGGTGGTGAAATATATCGGCATCGGCCTGCTGCACCCGCCGGTCGGCTTCAATATCTATGTCGTGTATGGTGCGCTGAACAATCAAATCCCGCTGTCGACCATCTTCCGCGGCTGCTTCTGGTTTCTCGGCTGCGAGGTCATCATCATGACGCTCTTGATCGCGTTCCCGCAGATTTCGCTCTGGCTGCCGAGCACGATGAATTAAGGCATGATCCCGAAAAGTGGGAATCGGTTTTCGGAAAAGATCATGCCAAAGGCCTTCAGCCTGCGGCCTTGTCGCCCGGAAGCCGGATGATGCAGGTAAGCCCCTCGGGCGGAAATTCCGCATCGACCCGCCCGCCCAGACTTTTCACGCAGCCGACCACAAGCCGCGTACCGAAGCCGCGCTGTTCGGGCGGCGACGCCGGCGGCCCGTTACGCTCGGTCCAGGTCACGGTCAGGCCGGACGCATCCTTTCGCCATTCGACTTCGATGCGACCCTCGGGACGCGACAACGCGCCGTGCTTGATCGCGTTGGTCACAAGCTCATGGAATACGAGGGACAGATTGCGCGCGACATCGGGCGGCAGCTTGACCTCATCGCCGTTGAGATTGGCGCGGAACTGCCCGAAGGGCTCGAACTTGGCGCGGATCAGCGTGCGCAGATCGGGCTGCAGATTCGCAGCATGGCTGATGATGTCGTTGGTCGAGGATACCGCGCGGATGCGCCCGGTGATGACATCGGCTTTGGCTTTGTCGTCATGCAGCGTCTGGGCGACAATCGCCTCCACCACGGAGAAGGTATTTTTGCCGCGATGCTCGAGCTCGCGCAGCATCAGGTTCTTTTCCCGCTCCTGCGCCTGGTAATTGGCAACCAGCCGGCGATAGGCATGCGCGATCAGGATGATCAGGCCGGAGGACAGAAAAAAGAAGGCGTAGTTGACCGTATCGAGCGTCCAGTCGCGCTCTTCCTGCCCGAACATCCAGCCGCCCGTGAAGACCGACAGCAGGGTGGCCAATATCGCGGCCGGCGTTCCCGCGATCAGGGCCGTGACGAGAATGGCCGGGTAATAGGAGGCATAGGTCAGCACTTCGGGCTGGATCAGCCCGGCCGCATAGCGAAGCCCGGTCGCCGCCGCCACGCAGGCGATCGCGAACGCAAAGGCCTTCCACGAATATGGCGCCAGCCTCCATTGGGTGAAGCGGCGCACCCATTCGGCAATCATCGAAATCCCCCTCGAACCGGCCGATTATCGGCCGCGGAAGGGCTTCCGGCCAGAGCCAAAACCAGACACCGGCTCATGCGCGCAGCGCATTGTGTCAAATGACATATTCGTTTGATTAGAGTTGTCTTGCTGCCACGCGCCTCGCGCCGGTCAGGCGCTGCGGAGCTTCATCTGCCTGAGCGCGGCATGGCCAAGCACCCCATAGGGGCTCGCCAGCGTCTCCATGATCTCGAAGTGATTATAGCCCTCGCCGCGGAGCAGTTCGGCGGGCTTGCCGGCCTTTTGCACCGCGTCTGCAAAGTCGCGACTCTGGCGCTGGAATTCGGGGGTCTCAAGCGAGCCGTAGGCAACGATGACGGGACTGTTCAGCCGCTCGAGGAAACGCTGCGCGCTCAGCGCATGCTCCATCTCGTCGGTGAACTTGACGTAATTCGAGCGCGCCGACATCCGCACCGGTTTCAGGTCATACATGCCGGAGCACAGCAGCGCGCCCTTGATTGCGTCCTTCGGCAGGCCGAAGTCCTTTTCCCAGTCGGTGACCAGCACGACACCGCCTAGATGCGCACCAGACGAATGACCGGAAAGATAGATGCGGTTCGGATCGCCGCCGAAGCTCGCGGCATTCTTGTAGATCCAGGCGATGGCTCTGCGGCATTGATCCGCCATCGGCAGCAAGTCGCCGTTCAGCTCCCCCACATTGTTGAAATCGATCGCGATAAAATGCGCGCCGGCATCGACGAATATCTCGGCCGAAAAGCCGTAATATTCCGCAAGCTGGCCGCGCCAGGCACCGCCATGAATGAAAATGTTGATCGGCGCATTGGGCTGTTTCGCAGCATAGAGATCGGCGCCTTCGATCGGCGCATCGCCGTAGCGCAAGCGCTTCGGTGCGCCGATGCGCGCGCGCATCAGGTCGCTGTTGGTGCGATAGCGGCCGACTACCTGCGGCCGGTTGGGTGCATATTTGATTTGGTCGTAGGCGTCATCGAGCTGCTTCTGATCGAGATCAAGCCAGACGGCCGGGCCCTTGGCGGGAGAATTCTGTTGTGCGGAGGCGTTCATGGTGGAAGCGGCATTAAGGCCAGCCGCGGCCCCGGAGGTGAGAGAGCGGCGGGTGAGCTGGGTTTCGGCGGGTGAACGCACCATGACGGTCTCTTTGCTGGTCTGTCCAGAAGGAATATTGCGCGCCTGCCTTGCGTCCTACCAGCGCAACATGCGCGACCCTGCCAGCGCACCGATGCAGCTTGCGACCACGATGGCAAGCGTGAACCAGGCCGCCACGAAAATCGGGGAATCGTCGGGGCAATGTGAAATGTAAATGCTGGCCGCGACCGCGCCGCCCAGCAGCCCTGCTCCGACGCCGGCCAACCTTGGACGTGTCGGCGCGCCATAGCGCAGGCCGAACAGGAGCGCCGCAGTGACCGGCAGCGACAGGATAACCATATTCATCACACAAATATACCAGTGAACGCCGGCGAGCCGGTCGAGCCACAGAACGCGAGGCACGCTCGCCATTTCGAAAATGAGCGCCGCGGCCATGATGGCCGGCACCAGCGCCGCCACCCACAGCACATGGCCGAGCGAGGCGCCGGGCCGCGCAAGCCGCAGCACCAGGATGGCAGACGCCACCACCAGGATGCCCATCTCGACCGGCTTCAGCATGAAGGGGAACGAATGCATCGCCTCGCCGAGATTGGGGCGCAGCGGCACGAGCCACAGAAACAGCAATACCGACAGCACGAAACCCACGGCACCCGTGAGTGCGAGGGCAAGGCTCGGTGGAGGTCCGCTTGGCAGCCTGTCGGCGGCCAGCGCGCGAATGAGATCGTCGGTCTTCATGTTTCGTCACGATGGCGTTTCGCCAGCGCTCCCAATCCGCGATGCAGCGAAACCCGCACCGCACCTTCGCTCATGTTCAGTTTCAGCGCGGTATCCGAAATCGATGTGCCGTCGATCGCAATCGCGCGCACGACATTGCGCTGCCCCTCCGGCAGACGCTTCGAGCGAGCGCGTCACATCGCGTTCGCTTGCGGCTTCGGCCTCCTCCGCCGGCAGGATTTCGGCGAAATCCTCGATCGGCAATTCGATGCGGAAGCCGCGCCGGCGCATATTGTCGATGATCTTGTAGCGCGCGATGCCGGAGATCCACGGTCCGATCGGCCGGGTCGCGTCCCATGTGTGACGCTTCAGATGCACCGCGATCAGGATATCCTGCACCACATCCTCCGTTTCGGACAGGTTCGCCCCGGCGCGAGACAAACCGCGCCGCACCAGAGGCGCGCAAGGCCAGCGCCAGTTCGCGCAGGACGCGGTCATAGGCCGCACTGTCTCCTGCGCTCGCTGCCCGCATCCATTGCGCCCATTGGGTCTCCCGGCCTTTCAAGCGACACTTGTCCTTTTCTATTCGGGCATGGAGTGTGGATTGTTACGGCGCCCAGACGATTTCGAACGGAGCCTGCGGCTCCGCCAAACACAAGAACGTGAGCGCGTAACACGGCTCGCCACCCCGGCGAAAGACAGGACAAGGCCGGGTCGTCCGGTCCGCGTGCAGGCCGGCAGCGCCTCGCGCCAGCACGACTTTCAAAGTCCTGGAGGAATTGATGACAACCAAGCTCACAGCCGCCGCCCTCGCCGGCTCTTTCGCCGCCGCCCTCACCATCGCGGCAAGCCCCGCTTTTGCCAGTCCCGTGGCCGCGCAGCCCGGCAAGGACAAGTGCTATGGCATTTCGCTCGCCGGCAAAAATGACTGCGCCGCTGGCGCCGGCACCACCTGCGCCGGCACCTCGAAGGTCGATTACCAGGGCAATGCCTGGAAGTATGTCGACAAGGGCACTTGCGCGGCGATGCAAACCCCGAAGGGCATGGGCTCGCTCACACCGATCAAGAGCTGAGGCCCGTTGGTTCTTATCCCTCCCCCTCTGAGGGGGAGGGATCCCCTCGCATTTCCGGACCGCCAGTATGCTTCATACATCGAAGCTTCCGCCCAAACCCGGCATCGGCTTCAAGCCGCAGCATTTCGCCGACATCCTGTCCGGCGGACGCGGGATCGGATTTGTCGAGATCCATGCCGAAAACTACATGGGCGCGGGCGGCCCGCCCCATGCTATGCTGCGTGAGTTGCGCGAACGCTTCGCGCTCTCAGTGCATGGCGTTGGACTTTCGATCGGCGGCGAAGCGCCGCTCGACCGCGAACATCTGTCGCGGCTGAAGGCCCTGTGCGACCGCTGTCAGCCCGAAAGCTTTTCCGAGCATCTCGCCTGGTCGTCGCATGGCGAGTTGTACCTCAACGATCTCTTGCCTCTGCCCTATACGCAAACAACGCTCGACCGCATCGTCGCCCATGTCGATCAGGTGCAGACGGCGCTCAAGCGCGAGATGCTGCTGGAAAATCCGTCCACCTATCTGCAATTCGCTGAAAGCACGATCCCGGAAACCGAATTCTTGTGCGCGATCGCCCGCCGCACCGGCTGCGGCCTTTTGCTCGACGTCAACAACGTGTTCGTGCAGGCGCGGAACCACGGCACCAGCCCGGAGGCGTATCTCAATTCCTTCCCGCTTGCGCGCGTGAAGGAAATCCATCTCGGCGGCCATGACGAGCAGTCCGACGAGACCGGCGCGCCGCTTTTGATCGATGTGCATGGATCGCCGGTTGCCGATCCGGTCTGGTCGCTCTTCAGCCGCGTCATCGATGCAGCCGGTCCGCTGCCGACGCTGATCGAATGGGACAACGACGTACCGGATTTCGCAACGCTCGCCGACGAGGCGGCGGCGGCCGGCCGGATTCTCGCACGTGCCGAAAAGCGAAAGGCGGCCTGACATGCA
This sequence comes from uncultured Pseudomonadota bacterium, assembly GCA_963707705.1. GTDB lineage: Bacteria > Pseudomonadota > Alphaproteobacteria > Rhizobiales > Xanthobacteraceae > Pseudorhodoplanes. The sequence goes on from CAVPRD010000018.1 coordinate 77,175, forward strand.
CGCTCATTCGCAGACCGATTTCGCGACCGCCCTGCTCGATCCGAATCTTCCGGTGCCGCACGGGCTGATCGCACACAATTCGCCGCAGCCGCAAAAGCGCTTTGCGGTCTACCGCAACAATGTGGTGGCTGGCCTGATCAACGCGCTGCGCGCGAAATTTCCGGCGACGTCGCGAATCGTAGGCGACGATTTCTTCAGAGCGATGGCGCGTGTCTTCGTGATGGCGCATCCACCCCGGTCAAAGATCCTGCATGCTTATGCCGACGATTTCGGAGACTTCATCGCCGCGTTCGAGCCGGTGGCCGGGCTTATCTATCTCGCCGATGTCGCGCGTCTCGAAGCGGCGCGCACCCGCGCCTATCATGCCGCCGACGCAACGCCGCTGCCGCCCGCCGATTTCGGCAACATCGCGCCTGAAGCGATCGGCTCGCTCCGCCTCGCGCTGCATCCCTCGCTGGAAATCGTCCGATCGCCGCATCCGGTGGTGACGATCTGGTCGATGAATGCGGGCGAAGCCGAACTAGGACCGGTCGAAGAAAATGCAGCCGAAGACGCGCTGATCCTGCGCTCCGACTTCGAGGTAACGGTCCGCGCGCTGCCGCTCGGTGGCGCCGCCTTCATCGCGGCCTTGCGCAGCGGCGCAAACCTGGCGGAGGCGGCTGAGCGCGCGGCCGGCGAAGATGCACGCTTCGACCTCACCGGCAACCTTGCCGGCCTGATCGGCTCGGGCGCCGTCATCGATTTTTTGTCTTCCGAAGGACCACGATCATGAGCGACACATCCCTCGCCCGTTCGCATTCAGGACTGTCGGCATCCATCGCCCACATCATCGAATGGATGGAGGCGATTCCTTACTGGTTCACCGCGCTCATGCTGCGCATCCCGCTCGCGGCCGTGTTCTGGCGTTCGGGTCAGACCAAGGTGGATGGCTGGCACCTTTCCGCGTCGGCGGTCGATCTGTTCAGGGACGAATACAAGCTGCCTTTGATCGACCCGACGCTTGCGGCTTATCTCTCCGCCATTGCCGAGCATTTCTTTCCTGCCTTGCTCTTTATAGGTCTTGCCACGCGCTTCTCGGCGCTGGCGCTTCTGATCATGACGCTGGTGATCGAGATTTTCGTCTATCCCGATGCCTGGCCGACGCATGGCACCTGGGCCGCCTGCTTTCTCGTGTTGATGGTGCAAGGGCCGGGCAAGGTTTCGCTGGACCATTGGATCGCGATCCATTGGAGCAAGTAGCAGCAAACAGCAGAACGTGAAAATGCCCCGCGACCAGCCTCCCGCGGGGCATCTCACCCCGGCGCTAGCCGCCCTTGTCCGCCGTTACGCGGCGCCGCGCTGCGATTCCTCGGAAGGAATGGTGACACCCGACATCGGCTCGACCCAGACCATGTGATCGCGCACCTGCTTCACGCCTGGCACGTTCTCGACCAGCACCTTGAGAGCTGCGCGTTGCCGCTCGTCCAGCACGTAACCGGTGAGCGTCACTACGCCATCGCGCACGATTGCATCGACGGTCGCGACCGGCGCCCATTTCTCGCTGTTCAACTGCTCGATGATCTTCTGACGGATACCCGGATCATCGACGGAGGCCGGCGGCAGCTTGTGGATCACGCTGGCAAGCGCGCGCAGCAGGTTGGCTCGGGTGACGATGCCGACCAGCTTCTTGCCGCGCAAAACCGGCACGCGCTTGATGTGATGGCGCTCCATCATCGCTACGATATCGCTGAGCTGGGTATTCTCGTCGACGCTCTTGACGTCGGCGCTCATGACTTCGCCGACCTTCTGGCCGTGCGACTTGGCATATTGATCAGCCAACAGTCCGGGCCCCATCAGGAAATCGAGCCAGCGTGACCTGTGATGTTCGGTGCCCGATTCGGCACGGCGCAGGAAATCGCCCTCCGTCACCATTCCGACTACGCTGCCGCAGCCGTTGACGACGGGAAGGCCGCTGATCTTCTTTTGCAGCATCAGACGGATCGCCACATGGACCGGCGTATCGGCCTCGACCGACGTCACCGTCTGCGTCATCACATCGCGCGCTTTCATGGCTTAAGTCTCCTTTGACCGAAGAGACTGCCGCACCGCCAAAAGCGCATCTTGCGCTAGATCAAAACTGAAACATTTCTAGCCGCCGACGCGCACCTTCACCGCGCTGCGGCCGACGGGCGGCGCCTTTGCCCCTGGCACGCCCGCGAGATTGTCGTACATGTGCCGCAACGCCGCGCGTGTTGCCGCAAGGTCCGCGCCCGACAATCCTGCCACCGCTTCGTGCTCCATCGCCCGTCCGATTGGCATCAGCCGGTTCAGTTGCGCCCGGCCCTTGGCGGTCAATTCCACTGTGACCTCGCGGTTATTGGTATCGGAGCGCGTGCGGCTCACGATCCCCATCCGGATCATCCGCGTTACCAACCGCGACAGGGTAGAAACGTCGATCGAGGTCATGTCGGCGATGTCGATCTGGCGCTGGCTGCCGTTATGCGAAAGCGCCACTAGGACGCGCCACATCGCAATCGACAGACCATAGCGCTTCAGTTCGACCTCGTAGCGCGCGACCAGCGCCGCACCGACCCGGTTGATCAGGTAGGGCAGATAGTCGGAAAGCTCGATATCGTTGTTGTCGGTCACCGGAAAGCCCTGTCGCGGTTAAGCCCTGCCCCGCCGCCACGCGCCTGTCAAAAGGTCAGCCTTATTGCCATAATATTGCATTTGCAATTATTGCAAACGCAATTATCATGCTTTCCAACAAAAACAACAAGCCGGAATCAGGCGATCAGGGAGCGTATCGATGAACCCTCTCGGCAGCGACTTTCGCAAAGCCATGCGGCGGCTGACCAGCGCCGTCAGCGTGATCTCGACCGCCCATGACGGCGCCCGCCACGGCATCACCGTCACGTCGGTGACATCGGTATCGATGACGCCACCCTCCATCCTCTTTTGCGTCAACCGCGCTTCGCGGCTGCACAACCCGCTGGTCTGCGCTGGCGCCTTCTGCGTCAACATCCTGCACGCCCATCAGATCGAGATCGCGGACGCCTTTTCCGGCCGTGTCGCCGGCGACGACCGTTTCCTGATCGGAGAATGGGCGACCGCCGACGACGAAATGCCCTATCTGATCCCGGCGCAGGCCAACATCTTCTGCGAAACCGACGCGATTTCGAGTTACGGCACGCATTCGATCGTGATCGGAAAGGTGCGCGAGGTTGCGGTACGCGGACAGGTCGCGACCGCTGCTCTATCAGGACGGAAACTACACCGTAGGTCTCGGCGAAGGCGTCGACTGGATCGTGCCGATCGCCTGAACGCACAAGCAACAACGTCAACTCGGGAGGTCTCAATGGAATTCGGATATTTCACGCTGTCCGACAATCACTATGAAGGCAATACGCGCACGGCCAATCAATTCGTGCAAGACCTCACCGATGAGGCGTTATACGCCGACCAGATCGGCATGCACTCGGCCTGGATCGGCGAGCATCATTTCAATTCGCTTGGCGTGAATTCCTCGCCGGAAATGGTGCTGGCTTATATCGCTGCGCGCACCAAACATATCCGCCTTGCGCCCGCGGTTACGGTGTTGCCGCTGCACAATCCTATCCGCGTTGCCGAACAATGGGCGACACTTGATTTGCTTTCCGGCGGACGCGTCGATTTTGCCGCCGGCCGCGGCTACGACCGCAGGGAATATCTGCCTTTCGGCATCTCCTTCGATGACAACCAGGCGATCTTCGACGAAGGCGTGGAGATTCTCCGCAAGCTCTGGAGTTCGGGCGGCAAGCGCATTGACCACAATGGCAAGCATTACCAGTTCGAGGATGTGGCGATCACGCCGCAGCCGATCCAGAACCCGATGCCGCTCTATGTCGCGTCTTTTTCGAAACCCTCGATCGAGCTTGCCGCGCGGCTCAATTGCGGTCTGATCGTTGCGCCGTTCGCGGCCGCGATGAGCTTCGGCGGTCTGCAGCAGGTTTCCGATCTCTATCGCGAGAGCTGCGCCAAATACGGCCACAAGCCGGGCCGGCTGATGTGCAGCTACTTCACCCATTTTGCCGACAACGCCGAACAGGAGAAGGTCCAGCGCGCGCGCCAGATCCGCTATTACCAGGAATGCGTGATCCCCTCGCTGCCGGGCGATCCGAAGACCGCGCCGCCGAGCTATCGCTACTTCATCGACATGGTGGCACGTCTCAAGACAGTGAAGCCGGAAGACCTGACCGAGAATTCGGTGCTGATCGGCAATTCGGCGCGCCTGACCGAAATTCTGAAGAAGGTCGAAGCCGCCGGCTTCGACGAAGTGATCCTGTATTCCAATGTTGGCATGAAGCCGCACCAGCAGGTGAAGGAAGAGATGGACCGCTTCATGCGCGAAGTCGCTCCGCATTTCCAGGGCAAGCACAAAGAACGGCACGCCGCGTGAGCGTGCAAACCCGCCGATGCCAATCCGTGCCGCGACCTTCGGGTCGAGGTGTTTTTTTATCACCACCGCAAAATTAGAAACATAGGCGTGGCGCCGCCCTAGGCGGACATGCCACCATGCGGCCGGGAGAAAACAAACAAGGAGACGTGAGCATGCAGGTGTCCTTTCGCGCCGCTCTGGCAGTTGTCATGTCGCTTTGCGGCGTGACCGCCCTTCACGCACAGAGCAAGCCGATTGAAGTCATCGTGTTTCCCGGCGGCTTCAACTGGCCGATCTGGGTCGCACAGGACAAGGGATATTTCGAGAAAAACGGCGTCAGCGTCAAAGTCGTTCCGACGCCGAATTCGCAATTTCAGCTCAAGAACCTGATCGAAGGAAAATTCGATATCGCCATGACGGCGCTCGACAATGTCGTGGCCTACACCGAGGGACAAGGCGCGGCGAAGTTAGATGTGCCGCCGGACATTTTCGCGTTCATGGGCGGCGACAACGGGTTTCTGCGGCTGGTCGCGATTCCGGAGGTGAAGTCGTTTGCCGATCTCAAGGGCAAGCAGATTTCAGTCGATGCGCTCACCACCGGCTATGCCTTTGTTCTGCGCAAGCTTCTGGAAAATGGCGGGCTGAAATTCAGCGACGTCGAATTCGTCAGCGCCGGCGGCGTGCTCGAGCGCTATCGCGCGCTGCTGGAGCAGAAACACGCCGCAACGCTCCTGATCTCGCCTTTCGAAGTGAATGCCGAAGCTAAGGGCTTCAACCGGCTTGCCAATGCCGACGAAGCGCTCGGGCATTATCAAGGCGTGGTCGGGGCTGCACGCAGGTCGTGGGCGAAGGAGAACGAAAAGGAACTGATCGGCTATATCCGGGGATATATTGCAGCCCTCGACTGGCTGTATGACCCTGCCAACAGGGCCGAAGCGATCGCGATCCTGCGCAAGAACCTGCCCAACATGCCGGAAGACCAAGCGCTGCGCTCTTACGACATCCTCGTCCATCCAGCCAAGGGTTTCACGCGCGGCGCCGTGTTGAATGTCGAAGGCGTGAAGACCGTGCTTTCGCTGCGCAGCGAATACGCACAGCCTCCGAAGCCTCTCAACGATGCCGGAAAATATTACGACCTCAGCTATTACGACAAGGCGAAGAAGAACTAGTCTCCCGAATCCGAAGTTCGAATGACCAATTGCCGCGGGTGGCAGACGAAAATGAACCGACAACGAGGCCCGCTGGTGGTGCTTTGGGTCTCCACGATTGCGCTCATTTCATTGGCCGCGTGCGGCAATGCCGCCGCCGCATCCCCTTCGTCACTACCGCGCAACACAGTCGTATCTGTAAGTGTGGTGACGCAGCACTTCCCCAACGTCACCAAGGAGGCAAGCACGGGGCCGAACGAAACGAGCGTCGGCAAGCCGTTGGCGTCAAGATCGGTGGTCTTCTCCAGCGCCGACGGAAAGAAGAAGGTGACGGTCTCCGTCGACCAGTATGCCAGCGCAAGTGACGCGGCGGCGGCCTACCAAACCGCCGTGCAGGGGAGCAAGGCCGCGCCCGGGTTCAAACCTGCGGCGACGCCGAAGCTGGGGCAGGAGGCGTTCGCCGGGACCTCGCAGGTCGGCGCCGAGATGCACTTCGGTCTCGGGGCACGCGAAGGCAGGCTGATCGTATCCGTCACGCATGCGGGCGACATCCCGGTCACGCCCGACAACTCGAATAACCTCATCAGTCTCGGCGGCGTGGAGCTCAACACCGCCAAGCAGGTCCTCGGCCCCTGAACTAGTCAAGACTTGAAAGCCTGCATTTTCCGGTGCAGGCATGACGGGCAATGACCGTGCAAAGCCAAGGCATCGATCCAGCCGCATTCGGCGTAAGCCGCGAGCGCGGCTTTGTGCCGGTCGACGATCCGCTTGACCGGCTGCCAAAATCGTTCGCGCCGTGGGACGAGGTGATTGCCGAACTTCCGGCGCTGATCATGAATTTCGGAATTCGGCGGAGGATCGCAGAAATCCCCGAACTCGACATCGGCGGATTGAACGCTGGCGGCGAGCAGGAACGCGCCATGGTGATCCTGTCCTCGCTGACCATGGCTCATGTCTGGGCGGGCGAGACGCCCGACTTCACATTGCCGCGCAATCTCGCGGTCCCGTTCGTTGCCATTGCAAAGCTGCTGGGGCGCCCGCCGATCGTCCAGCACGCAACCCTGGTGCTGAACAACTGGCGTCGTCTCGATCGCACGAGGCCGGTCGCACTCGGCAATCTCGATACCCAGGCCACCTTTACCGGCAGCATCGACGAGAGGTGGTTCTATCTCGCCACGCTCGGCGTCGAACTTGCGGGCGCGCCGGCAATGGCGGCACTTGCCGATGCGGCGGATTGCTCGCGTAACGGCGGCGACACGGACTTCGAGCGCTCACTTGCCGCAGTCGAAGCCGGCATCCGGGGCATGATTGCGGCGCTGATGCGGATGCGGGAGCGCTGCGCCCCTTACGTGTTCTATCACCATATCCGGCCGTTTCTGGCAGGCTGGCCCGCGCCCGGACTCATCTATTCGGGAGCGGACGCAGAACCAAAAATCTGGTCCGGCGGCAGCGCCGCGCAAAGCTCGCTGCTGCAATCGATCGATGCCGCGCTCGGAATAGAGCACGAAAAAGCGGTCACACGCGATTTCCTGAACGCAATGCTGGAATACATGCCGCCGAAGCATCGCGCCTTTGTGGCGGAGCTGCGAGCGAGCAGCTCGATCCGCACCCGCGCGCTGCACGGACACGCATCGTTGCGTGAGGTCTACAACGCCTGCATTGCCGCGCTTGACGAACTGCGCCGCAAACATATCGGCATCACGTCCGATTACATTCTCAAGCAGGCCAATGTCGTCGTCGGGCCGGGCACCACAGGTACAGGCGGCACCGACTTTGTCGAATTCCTGCGCGAATCCCGGATCGAAACCACGCGCTCGCAATTGAAATAGCGGCATAGTTCCGAAATCGCGCCGTTGGGCGCCTGCCCGCAAGCTTTCGGACGTCGTCATAAACATACCGAGCAGCCGTTATGTAACTTGACAGGATGCGCCGCTCCGTCATCATGCGCCGCAACGCAACGGCCACCAGAGCCGGATCGGGAGGAAGAATGAGACGGACCGGCGCATCCGTGCGTGCCGAGTTGCGGCGATCGCCGCAGGCACTCCGTCCATTGAAGAAAGTCCCGACGCGCCGCCCTGCCCGCCGCACCCAGGAATCCCGCAGCAAGGCTGCGCGCGAAAAGCTTTTGCGCGCCACCCTCGAAGTGCTGCGCGAGCGCGGCTATAGCGGCCTCACCACCAAGGAAGTGGCGGCGCGCGCCGGATTCTCTAACGGCGCGCTGATGCATCACTTCTCGACCAAGGCAGATCTCGTGATCGCGGCCGGCGCGCATATCTACCAACAGCATATCGAAAGCGGCCGCAGGATCGCCAACAGCGCCATCGCGCGCAAGGATCCGCTGAAAGCCTTCATCGCCGATTGTCAGGACGTCTATCTCGGCGCCGCCTTCATTCCGACCACCGAGATGATGGTCGCCGCCCGCAGCGACCCGCTGATGAATGCACCGTTCGACGCCTTCATGCAAAACTACCGCACCGCCATGAACGATATCTGGCTAAAGGCCTTCATTCGCGCGGGTTACAGCGAAGCGCAGGCGTCATTCACCATCATGTCGACGCTGTATGTCATTCGCGGCATGGCGATCAATTCGATCTGGCAGAGGAACATGCCCTATTACAAATCCTTCCTGCGCGAATGGACCAAGATCGTGCAATCCGGCGCGCTCGACGGCGCGCGCTCCGATATCCGCTGAACACACAACCAAGAACAACCGGGAGACAGTATGACGATCCAGCAGAACACGAACCGGATTCAGACCACACATATCGGCAGCCTGCCGCGCCCGCATGATCTCCTCGACATCATGAAGAAGAAATTCTCGGGCGAGGCAATCAACGAGGCGGCTTTCGAGGAGTTGCTGCGCGAATCCGTGATGTATTCGGTGAAGCGGCAGAAGGAATGCGGCATCGATATCGTCACCGACGGCGAGTTCTCCAAGCCCGGCTTCTTCACATATATCCAGGAGCGGCTGGAAGGCTTCGAGGCGCGCCAGGGACAGAAGATGGTGCTGTTCCAGAAGGAAGTCGCGGCCTTCCCGGAATATTATCGGGAATATTTCAAGCAGGCGATGATGGGCGGCACCATCGTGCCGATCACGCCGGTGGTGTGTGTCGCCCCGGTAAAGTATCGAGGCGACGAGGCGGTGCAGCGCGACATCGCCAATGTGAAAGCCGCGGCGAAAGCCTCAGGCATCGCCGACGAGCATGTGTTCCTCCCGGCGACCGCGCCGTCCGGCGTCGGCGTCAACGAATATTACAAGTCGGACGAGGAATATTTCCACGCGCTCGCGGTCGAACTGGGCAAGGAATATAAGGCGATCACCGATTCCGGCATTCTGGTTCAGATCGACGATCCGTTCCTGCCCGATATTTTCGTCGAGCCCGGCCTCGACGAAAAGCAGATGAAACGCCGCGCACAGATTTATGCCGAAGCGATCAATGTCGGGCTTGCGGGAATCCCGCGCGAAAAGGTGCGCTTCCACACCTGCTACGGCATCAATGAGGGGCCTCGGCTTTACGAGGCCTCACTTGCGGAGATCATTGAATATGTGCTGAGCATCAAGGCCGGCTCCTATTCGTTTGAAGGCGCCAATCCGCGCCACGAGCATGAATATCACCTGTTCGAAAGCGTGAAGATCCCAAAGGACACCGTGCTCTGCCCGGGCGTCATTACGCACGCGAGCAACATCGTCGAGCATCCGGAGTTGATCGCAGAGCGCTTGATCCGCTTCGCCAAGCTGATCGGCCGCGAGAACGTCATGGCCGGCGCCGATTGCGGCTTCTCCTCGCAGGCGCTGTATCGCACCGAGGTGCATGACACCGTGATCTGGGAGAAGTTCAAGGCGATGCGCAAAGGCGCCGATATCGCAACCAAGAAACTCTGGAACTGAACGATACAAAGCGCCGCCACAAGACGCATCACTCTAGGGAGAATCACATGATCAAGCGACTTCTGATCGGATCGGCCCTGCTCGCCTGCGCGGCCTACCCCACGATCGCGCAGCAAAAGAATATCAAAATCGGCTACGTCGCAAGCTTCACCGGCCCGCTCGCGACCGTCGGCAACGACATGCGTGACGCCTTCGAGCTCGCGCTCGATCATCTCGGCCGCAAGATGGGCGGCCTCGATGTCGAGGTGATCTACGAGGACGACGCCCTCAAACCGGATATCGGCAAGCAGAAAACCGAAAAGCTGATCCAGTCCGACAAGGTCGATATCGTGACCGGCTATATCAGTTCGGGCGTCCTGCTGGCTTCGCTGAAAACAGCAGTCGATGCAGAGAAATTTATTGTCAGCCCGAATGCCGGCCCCTCGCAGATCGCGGGCGAGCTTTGCTCGCCGTGGTTCTTCTCCACCTCCTGGCAGGGCGATCAGGTGCCGCAGGCGATCGGAGAATACATGAATCAGAAGGGCGTCAAAACCGCCTATCTGCTGGCGCCGAACTACGCTGCGGGCAAGGACGTGATCGCGGGCCTGAAGGCGAATTTCAAAGGTCAGATATTGGGCGAGGATTATACGCGGTGGCCTGACCAACTCGACTTCTCCGCCGAACTTTCAAGGGCTCGCGCCGCCAAGCCGGATGCCGTCTTTGCCTTCTATCCGGGTGCCGCCGGCGTGCAATTTCTGACGCAATATGCGCAATCTGGCTTGCGCGGCCAGATTCCGCTCTACACGTCCTTCATCATCGACTCCCTGTCGCTGCCGCAGCTGAAGGATCTGGCAGTTGGCGTCCCGGGCGCGCAGCATTGGGTGGTCGACTTGCCGAACGATGCCAACAAGAAGTTCGTCGCCGACTTCAAGAAAAAATATAACCGCGAGCCTTCCTTCTATGCGTCACAGGCCTATGACGCGGCGATGCTGATCGACAGCGCGGTCAAGGCCGCGGGCGGCGACCTGACCAAGAAAGATGCGATGCGTGCCGCCATGCGCAAGGCCGATTACGGCTCGGTCCGCGGGACTTACAAATACGGCAACAACCACTTCCCGATCCAGAATTTCTATTTGCAGGAGGCGGTGAAGGACGGCGATGGTTTGACCATGAAGACCGTCGGTGTCGGGCTGAAGGATCACCAGGACCGCTATGCGGCGAAATGCCCGATGAAGTGGTGACACCGCGATGACCGGCGAAGCGCGGGCGGCTCATCCGCTCGCGCTTGATCTCCCGTTGGCAGAGGCGCACGGCCTGCGATCCATTCAATTTGAATTAAGCTTGCCGTTTCCGAAGAAAAATCGGCAAAGAAAGTTGTCGTAAAACGGCTCAAGTCCGTTCGCCCCAGCCGTCTTACAGGTATCGAGCCGCTTGTCATCTTCGCTGCGCTTCTGCTCGCAACCACCGCGTTCGCGGGCGACGTTCGCGTACCGAATCTGCCGCAAACCGTGATTGGCGCCTGGGCGCCGAGTGCGGACGCATGCAGCATGGTTTTGGTGCTGAAGCCGCGCTCGCGCGCGAGCTTACCGACCTGTTTGGTTACATTGGAGGATAGACGGGCAGTCTTGTTGGTCTTGAAGGCCGAGCACGCTGCCGCGGCATGACCGAAAGCGGCCATTGAGCTTTTGGAGGCCCGCCCGCGCGATCAATGCGGCCCGGCGGCCGTGCTCATTCTCGCTCAAGTCACTTCGCCGCCGCTTGGCGCCTCTGTCTCGCGCGGAGCCTGTACAGATACGCAAAATAAGCCGTCATCGCTGCGCCCAATGCGAACGTTGGCAGAAATGGGAACAGCAATCCGCTCATCCACCGCCCCTCGGAATAGGCGTCGAACAGAGCTGCGGCGGCAGCGCCGATCATGCAAATTCCACCGACAAGACCGAGCGCCAGCACCTTGCCGGAAACGGAATTCGCGATCTTCGGAAGCTGATCGCCGATGACGATCCGCTGGCTGGTACGAGGCGCCGTCGCGAGCACCGGCCCGAGCCGGCGATTGAGGTAAAGCTGCGGGATCACGATCAGCGGCGCCATCAACAGCATCAGCAATACGAACATGCCCACTGCGAACACACCGACACCGAAATGAAATGCAGGCGCCGCCAGCCGCAGGAACGTTGCGGGAGCCAGCTTCACGAAAGCGACGAAGGATCCCAGAATGACTGCCTCGGCGAGGACGGTCAGCAACAACAACAGCCGCCATCGTCCCAGATACGGAAGTAACTCCGCCTTTTGCGCCTCGCTCACGAGATAATAGCGCGGCCACCCGAAGATCCAGGGATTTGGCGACTGAAAGACATAGCCGCCGTCCGCCGGCCGAAACGATGCGTTATTGGCGGCTTCGTACCATTTGGCCATCGCAGCCTCTCGCCGTTCTTAAGTCGCTGCGCCAATGTGCACCCGGCCGCGAGGCATCGGTATCACGAGTTCATGATCCGGCAGCTTTAATTCACCTCGATCTTCGCCGCGGCGACCGCCTGCTTCATGCGCATATATTCGCGGCCTATCAGCGCTTCGAAATCGCCGGGAGTGCCGGGCTCCACAATCGCCTGTTGCTTCGCCAGCGCCTCGCGGACCGCGGGTACGGCGAGCGCCTGATTGAGCGCTGCATTCAGCCGCACGATCGCGGCTTGCGGTGTCTTTTTCGGCGCCACCAGTCCGAAAAACGCCATCCAGTCGAGGCCGTCGAGATTCAATTCGGCGAAGGTCGGAACTTCCGGCAACACAGCGAGACGTTGCGGCGACGAAACCGCAAGCGCGCGCAGCTTGCCGTCCTGGATCATCGGCAGCGAGGTCGGCAGATTGTCGAACAGTATCTGGATCTGACCACCAACCGCGTCGTTCAGCGCGGGCCCTACCCCGCGATAAGGCACGTGGATAATGTCGGTGCCGGTCGTAAGCTTGAACTGCTCGCCCATGAGATGACTGACCGATCCGTTGCCCGCGGACCCGTAGGTCAGTTTTCCCGGCTGCGCCTTGGCGAGCGCGACCAGTTCTGCGACCGACCTCGCCGGCACCGACGGATGAACCGAAACGACATTGGGCACGGAGGCAATCAGCCCGATCGGTCTCAAGTCGCCGATGATGTCGTAGGGCAAATTCTTGTAGGCCGCCGGATTGATCGCCAGCGTCGAGGCCGTGCCCATGCCGATGGTGTAGCCGTCGGGCTCCGCTTTCGCGATTGCCGCAGTGCCGAGCGAGCCGCCCGCACCGCCGCGATTGTCAATCACGATGCTCTGGCCGAGCACGCCGCGCATCGCCTCCGCTACCACGCGCGCGATCACATCGGTCGAGCCGCCAGCCGCGAACGGCACGATCAGCGTGACGGGGTGTGATGGAAAGTCTTGCGCCTGCGCCGGGGCGATAACCCCAAGCAGCCCGACGGCAAGCGCGAGCCGCTTCAGAAAACGCATGTCGCTCTTCACCCGAAGAAATCGCGCAGCATCTTGTTGACGGTTTCCGGCGCTTCGACCTCCGGCAGGTGGCCGTATTCTTCCAGCCATTCGAGCTTGCCGTTCTTCAGAAACTTGATCAGCACCGCGGCATTCTTGTCGCCGGGATTGACCTTGTCATGACGTCCCTGAATCAGCAGCACCGGCATCGTCGCAGCCGCACCCACTTCCTCAGGGCTGTAGCCATTGACCATGCCGAGCTTCACGCCATGCATGAAACCGCGCGGCTGCGTCGCGCGCAGGACGCGCTGTACTTCCGTCACCAGTTCGAGCGATGGATTGGGACCAAGCAACGCCGCAACACGCGCGCCAAAGCCATAGATGCCCTTCGCCACCTGGCCCTCGCGGGTTGCGATGATCTTGGCCTTTTCCTCGGCGGGCATGTCCTTCGGTCCTGCGCCGGTGCCGGTCATCGCAAGCTTGATCACGCGCTGCGGATAGTGGATCGCGAAACACTGCGCTACCCGGCTGCCGAACGAATTGCCGACGATATTGACCTTGTCGAGCTTCAGCGCGGCGAGGAAATCTGCGACCGCGTCCGCGTAATCCTTGCACTCGGCCACGTCCTTCACGAAGCCATCGGTGAGCATGTAGCCCGGCGCATTCCAGGCGATCACTCGGTAGCGGTCTGACAGGCCGGCGAGCTGATAGCGCCAATGCATCGAATTGGCGCCGACTCCATGCAGCAGCAGCACGACCGGCGCGTCGGCGCGACCGGCCTCCATATAGCTGAAGCGATCGCCCTGATAATTGGAGCGGGAGGCCGAAGGTATTTCGGCAAACTGGATGTCCGGCAAAGCCGGCTTTTCGGATTTCATCTGCGCCAGGGCTTCGCCGGATACCAAGGCGGCTAGTGCCACAGCAATGGCCAAAGGTGCAAGCCGGACGGACATGATGGCTCCTTTTTCGGACAGCGCGAAGGATAGCATGGCAGCCGATACCCCTGCATTGCACGCCAGGCTGGTGCCCTGCGACCTTTGATTTGCAGGGCAAGGCATCGCTCTTGCATGGCATTTTCCCAACCTTGCTGGCTTTTCGAAAGCGTGAAGTCCCAAGCCTGCCCCATGAATCAAAATCCCAGGAAAATTGTACCGGTTGCCTCCGTTGGGAGGCCGGACGCGGTCGATCCCCCGCTTCTGAGCTTCCTTGCGCAGGCTTTTGACGACTTCCGCAGTGACATGTCCGGCGCTCCCGCCAATTACATCCCGGAACTGAGCAAGGCCGACCCGACCCTGTTCGGGATCGCGATCGCCACCATCGACGGCCACGTCTACGAGGTCGGCGACAGCACCGCCCCGTTCACGATCCAGTCGGTATCCAAGGCCTTCGTGTTCGCACTGGCGCTGGAGATGCTGGGGGCCGATCAGGTCGAGGAATTCGTGGGCGTCGAGCCGAGCGGCGAGGCCTTTAACTCGATCCGGCTGAACGCAAAGAACCAGCCGTTCAACCCGATGGTGAATGCCGGCGCCATCGCCTGCTCCGGGCTGATCTACAAGGTCAAGGGCGCCGGCGCCTTCGAAGCGATCCACGACATGCTTTGCCGCTTCGCCGGCCGCAAGCTTGCCGTGGACGAGACCGTGCATGCCTCCGAAAGCGCGACCGGCGACCGCAATCGCGCCATCGGCTGGATGCTGCGCAATTATGGCATCGTGAATGACGACGTGAATGCAGTGCTGGACGCTTATTTCCGGCAATGCGCGGTGCTCGTCACGGCGCGCGATCTCGCCGTGATGGCGGGGACGCTTGCCAATAACGGCGTCAATCCCGTGACCGGCGAGCAAGTGGTGTCGCCATTCGCGGTCGCACGCACGCTGTCGGTGATGACCTCGTCGGGCATGTACGACTATGCCGGCGAATGGGTCTATCGCGTCGGCATGCCGGCCAAGAGCGGGGTCGGCGGCGGCATTATCGCAGCTTTGCCCTCGCAGATCGGGCTCGGCACGTTTTCCCCGCTGCTCGACGAGCACGGCAATTCGGTGCGGGGCCTGCGGCTTTGCGAGGCTCTGTCAGCCCATTTCGAGTTGCATGTGCTCAACCGCGCGAACGACGTGCGCACTTGCATCGTCGCCGATTACGATGTCGGCCGTCTGAAGCGGCGCGGCCGACAATCGCACGAGCGGCGCCTGCTCGACGACAACGTGACCGCGATCCGCATCCTCGAACTCACCGGCACGCTGACCTTCGCCAATATCGATTACGTCGCCCGACGCATCCTCTCGCATGACTTGCCGCTGTTTCTGGTGCTCGACCTGCGCCGCGTGCCGCTGATCTCGAATGCGGCAGCGAAAATGCTCGCAAATCTGATCGAGGACATGATCGCCGCCGGGATCCGCCCGGTGCTTGCCGGCGTCGAACGCGACAGCCGCAATTTCCGTCAATTGCAAAGCTGTCTCGCCGACCCGAAAAGCTTGCGCGACTTCACCCATCTGGACGAGGCGATCGAATGGTCAGAGGATCAGATCATCTTCCGCCTCGGCGGATTCACCCAGGTGAACGACGTCAATCTGTGCGACCAGGAATTGCTGAAGGGGCTGTCGCCGGAAGGCTTCGCCGAGATCGAGAACCTTTGCGAGCGCCGCCACTATCATCCCGGCGAGTGCATCATCGCCCGCACCGACGATGCCGATTCCGTCTTCTTCCTCCAGCGCGGCATGGTGAGCGTGAAGCTGTCGGACGGGGTGCGGCTCGCAACGCTCGTGCCCGGCACCGCCTTCGGCGAATTGGCGCTTCTCGGCGGCCCGCGCAGCGCCGATGTCTTTGCCGACAATCCGGTTCTGTGCCAGCGCATCTCGCTCGACAAGTTCAATCGGTTCCGCGATCGCCGGCCGGCCGATGCCGAGCGCATCATGCGCAATCTCGCACACATGCTGGCGTATCGGCTGACCCAGGCCAATACCAAGATCGAGTTGTTGAGTTCAAATTGAAATCTTGATCCGTCATCCAGAGGCGCGACCTCGGCGAAGCCGAGGGAGCCTCGAAGGATGAACGGCCATCCGTCGGGCCGTCGCCCTGCCGTCGCAGCGCGACGGCACCTCAGGGTGACGGGTCGGGACCTATTTACGCTTCTTGGCCTTCCGCGCCTTCGGCCCCACGCGCTTACCGCGCTTGACCGCCTGCTTCTTGCCGGCGGCGGCGGCGCGACGCTCGGTCCTGAGCTTCTTCGCCCGCTTTTCCGCCCGTTCCAGCTTGCGCTTTTCGCGGCATTTATCGCATTGGCAGCCGATCGGCTTCAGGAAAATGTCGAAATAATCCTTGCCGTAATCGTAGGTGATCTCCTCGCCCGGCGCGATCTTCTTGCGGGCGACAATGATGACCTTGTGGCCCTTGACGTCGCTTTCCGCATTCGGCCGGCAGGAATGGTTGAAATAGCGCGCCAAGTTCCGCCGGTTCGAACCGTCGATGGTCCAGCGCGAATTGACCTCGAACATATAGCGGTTGTCGCGTTTGTCGGCCTCGTCATTGCCGATGATCGGCCCGCGATAGCGGTCGATCAGTTCTTTCTTCCCGATTTCCTGGGTGGCGAAGCCGCCGAGCCCGGTGCGGGATCGGCCGACGCGGTATGAACGACGAAAGGGTTTGCGCATGGTCCGCTAATGACAGAATTGAATGAAGGCCTGACTTAAGGCTTTAAGCAAAATGCGAGCCGATTTCAATTCCCGGATGGGAGATGTTCCCAGCCGTCATTGCCCGGTCACCCCAAGTTCAATTCCTTGAAGAAGTCATTGCCCTTGTCGTCGATGATGATGAAGGCCGGGAAATTCTCCACTTCGATCCGCCAGATCGCCTCCATGCCGAGTTCATGGAATTCCAGGGTCTCGACCTTCTTGATGCAATGTTCGGCAAGGTTCGCGGCCGCGCCGCCGATCGAGCCGAGATAGAAGCCGCCATGCCTCTTGCAGGCATCGCGCACGACCGAGGAGCGGTTGCCCTTGGCGACCGTGATGAGCGAGCCGCCCGCCGCCTGAAACTGATCGATATAGCTGTCCATGCGCCCCGCCGTGGTCGGCCCGAACGAGCCCGAGGCATAGCCCACAGGCGTCTTGGCGGGGCCCGCATAATAGACCGGGTGGTTCTTGAAATAATCCGGCAGGCCCTTGCCCTGCTCCAGCCGCTCCCGCAGCTTGCCGTGCGCCAGATCGCGCGCCACCACCATGGTGCCGGTTAGCGACAGCCGCGTCTTGATCGGATATTGCGACAGCGTCTTCAGGATATCGGCCATCGGCCGATTGAGATCGATCTGCACCACCTCGCCGCCGAAATGCGAGGTATCGATATCCGGCAGGTACTTCGCCGGATTGTGCTCAAGCTCTTCCAGGAACACGCCGTCTTTGGTGATCTTCCCCATCGCCTGGCGATCGGCGCTGCACGACACGCCCAGCCCTATGGGAAGCGACGCGCCATGCCGCGGCAGCCTTATCACCCGCACGTCATGGCAGAAATACTTGCCCCCGAATTGCGCGCCGACGCCGAGGCTCTGCGTCATCTTCAGCACTTCCTGCTCCATTTCGAGGTCGCGGAAGGCGTGGCCGTCGTCGGAGCCTGAGGTCGGCAACTCGTCGTAATAGCGGCAGGAGGCGAGCTTCACCGTCTTCATCGTCAGTTCGGCCGAAGTGCCGCCGATCACGATCGCAAGGTGATAGGGCGG
Source organism: uncultured Pseudomonadota bacterium (assembly GCA_963707705.1). Classification (GTDB taxonomy): domain Bacteria; phylum Pseudomonadota; class Alphaproteobacteria; order Rhizobiales; family Xanthobacteraceae; genus Pseudorhodoplanes. The sequence goes on from CAVPRD010000018.1 coordinate 94,738, forward strand.
GCACGCCGCGGTGCCGAGCGTCAGCACCTTCTCTTTCAGGAAAGCCAGCAGCCGGTCGCGCGTCAGGATCGAGGGCGTCGCCTGAAACAGGAACGCCTTGTTGGCGGAGCCGCCGCCCTTGGCGATGAACAGGAATTTGTATTCGTCTTCGCCATCGGCATAGAGCTCGATCTGCGCCGGCATGTTCGACTTGGTGTTGCGCTCCTCGTACATGGAAATGGGCGCGAGCTGCGAATAGCGCAGGTTCTTTTTCAGGTAGCTGTCGCGCGCGCCTTCCGCGAGCGCGGCCTCGTCGTCACCTTCCACCCACACATTGCGCCCGCGCTTGCCCATGATGATGCAGGTGCCGGTGTCCTGGCACATCGGCAGCGTGCCGCCGGCCGCGATATTGGCGTTCTTGAGAAAATCGAAGGCGACGAACTTGTCGTTGTCGCTCGCCTCCTTGTCTTCGAGGATGTTGCGAAGCTGCGCCAGGTGCCCCGGCCGCAGATAATGGTTGATGTCGTTATAGGCTTCCTCGGCCAGCACCCGCATCGCCTCCGCCGGCACCACCAGCACGTCGCGGCCCAGTACTTTTTCGGTGCGCACGCCCGCGGCATCGAGCTTGCGATACGGAGTCTTGTCCTTGCCGAGGGGGAATAGCGGGGTGTGCTTGTAGGCGGGGATCGGCGGGGTGACGGGGGCGTTCATGCAAGATTTTCTAGGGTTTTCAATGCGGCCGGATAAGAGCCGGCGGCTTCAGAACGGTTCTAGAGAATTTCCAAAGCGAGGGAAAGAATTCTGGTCTCGACGATTCCCCGTCGATCACGCCACGCGCGAACGGAACGACCTATTGCTGCTCGATACGCGCAGCTTCGCGCACGGCACTCCAGCGGGCCAACTCGGATTTCATGTGATCCCGGAAGCCGTCGACCGTGGAAGACGCCGCAACGGCTCCTGCCTTCAACAACCGATCCACCACGACCGGATCCGCCACGATCTCCTTGAGCGCTGCATTGAGTTTTGCAACGATCGGCTGGGGCGTGCCGGCTGGAGCGACAAGTCCGTACCATGTTGTCACTTCATAATCCGGCAACAGTCCGGATTCGATGGCGGTAGGCACATCAGGTATCGATGGATAGCGCTCGCGCCCGGTCACGGCGAGGGCGCGCAACTCTCCGCCTTGCACAGGACCCAACACCGCCGACACGGTATCGAACATGAGGTCGACGTGCTTTCCCATCACCCCCGACGTCGCGGCGGGCGAATTGCGAAAAGGCACGTGAAGCATGTTGATGCCCGCCATCTGCATCAGCAGCTCGGCCGTGAAGTGCTGCGTGGTGCCGTTTCCAACGCTCGCGAATGTAATCTTTCCCGGGCTGGCCTTGGCCAGTTCAATCAGTTCCTTCACATTCTTGGCGGGAAAATCCGGCCGAGTAGCGATCACGAGGCTTCCGGTCGCGACCTGGCCCACGGGATCGAAGGATTCGAGCGTCTTGTAGGGCAGGCTTTTGGTCATCACGCCGACGATGATGTGGGCGTTGTTGACGAGATAGAGCGTGTAACCGTCCTTCTCCGCCTTGGCGACGGAATCCGCACCGACGATCCCGCTGGCGCCCACCTTGTTTTCGACGATGAATGGTTGCTTGAACTTGTCCTGCAGCGCCTGTGCGACGATGCGCGCGACAAGGTCGGTGCCGCCGCCGGCGCCGTACCCCACGACAATCCGCACCGTGCGTTGCGGCCAGTCTTGAGCTTTCGACGATGTCGTATGGAAAACGGCGACGAAGAGCGCAACAATGAACGCAGTCAAAGCACGAATTTTCATTGGGAATTCTCGACTGAGAAGAGAACACACATCATGATATGGACAGCAACGATTTCGAAAATCACTATCCTGCTCATTTTTAATTGAAGGCAGACGAGATGTCCAACATGACGGCGCAGCACGGGCTTGCGATCACCACAAACGACGGAATTCTGTCGATCCGCATATCGACTCCGCAAGAGAAGAACAGATTGCTGCCGGAAGCTCTTTTGCAGCTGGAGCGGATCGCGACCGAACTCATATCTAATGATGAAATCCAGGCGGTGCTGATCACCGGCGAAGGGCAGACCGACTTCTCCTGCGGCATTCTGAATCCCGTCATTCGCGGCGTCATGCCGAAAGAGGACGTTGTCGCTCTGGTCCGGCTCGCAAACCGCGCGTTCAACGCGCTCGAAGCGGCGCCGCAGATCGTAATCGCGGCTCTGAACGGCGACGTTCGCGCCGGCGGCGCCGAACTCGCACTTGCCTGCGATATCCGCCTTGCGGCGTCGCATGCCACGATGCAATTCCCCGAAGCGGCATGGGGTGGCTTTCCGGGCGCGGGCGGGCCTTACAGGCTGGCGTCGATTGTCGGCCGCGGCCGCGCACTCGAATTGATTTGCTCCGGCCGAACGATTGACGCGCCTGAAATGGAAAAACACGGCCTGGTTCAGGGCGTCCATGCCTCGGACGAGTTGGAACAGGTCTCGCAGGGCCTTGCGGTCCAGATCGCATCTGCCGGTCCGCTCGCGATACGCGGCGCAAAGCGGATCATCAGGGCGCGTCTCGATCCTGGCCTTGGATATGCCCAGGATATATCCGATGCCTTGCGTCACGAACTTGAATGGAGCGCTGACGTGGACGAGGCAATTGCGGCCCATCGCGAAAATCGCAAGCCGAAGTTTACCGGACGCTGAAGCTGCGGTTGCCGCCACGCCCGATGTCCTCTATCCGCGTCTATTCCTTCTACGGCTCCATCGGTGCGCCGTTCCCGCGCGGCTTGGGCTATTCGCGCGGCATCCGCGATCTCGGGCGCAAAGCTCGCCGCTGTGCCCGGCGTCACCGTGCATCCGACCCATGTGAACTGGCTGTCGCAAGGCGCCTTCATGCGCGATGCGCGCGCGCACCCGAAAGCGCGCAAGGTCTGCATCGGCCATTCCATGGGCTGCTATGCGGTGACGCGGCTCGCCGCGCGCACGCCCGATGTCGAGTGGGACCTGATGATCGCGTTCGAGCCGGCGCCTGCCTACAATTCGCTCGGGCTGTTTCCCTGCGCGCGGCTTCGCGGCAATGTCAAACGCGCGATCTGCTTCCGCTCGACCAACTGGCTGAACCCGATCGGTCATGGACGCCTGCGTCCGGCGCGCGACTTTGCGGGCGATCTGAAAATCGTCGAAACCAACAAGCTGCATCACCGCATCGCAAGCGACCATGATGCGCATGCCTTGTGCATCGACGCGGTGCGCGCACTCGCGGCGGCGTAGCGCGCTCTGCTTCCGCGTAAACTTCAGGATATCGCAGCAGCGTTCGTTGCCGCTCTGGTCCCCGCTTTCGCGGGGATGAGCGGAGGAGTTTGCGGATTTTAATGTCAAAATCTCACTTGCCGATATAGGATTTTATACCTATATTTCCTCACCTCGCTCAATGAGGGGCGTCAACCGGTGACGCCGATTGATGGAGCTTGGTGCGGCGCCTGCGGGCATGCGTTCGTCGCGCATGCACTCGGGCTGCATGGGGGCTCCGCCCGGAGGCACTAGGGCCTCCTGCCAGGAGCTGGCTGACACGCGCCGGCGTTGAACGCAGGTGCGGCGCAAAGCGCGGCACCATGCAGACAAGACGCCGTAAAAAGCGCCCGCACAGCGCAAGCTTGTGCGGGTGTGATGCGCCGTGAGGCGACCGTGTTCGTTGCAAGACGGGCACGGCATATCAGGAATGCCCTGCGTCTTTCGGCGCATCATTCCCCTCACCTTCGCGCATGCCGGGTTCGCCCGACATGCGTCATGCAAGTCGACGGCGTCCCCGCGCCGCAAACAACAGGGGCGATGCCGCACGCCTCATGACAAGTTTCATGACAAGCTTCCCGAAATCCGCAATTCTTCGATCCAGTCGCAATGAGATCGCGATGCAATGGCCTGGCTGATCCGTCTGATCCTGATCCCTGCGGGGACCGTCGCTGGCTGGTTTGTCGCAAAAGATGCACCGAATTTCGGCGCCGTGCAGACCATGGTCGCGGTTTTCCTGCTGGTCTTCATCCTGCTTGTATTCGGCCTCACCTCTCGCCGCGGCGACCGCCCGAGCGGGTCGTGAATGCTTTGCGCAGATTGTTTGGGACTTCAGCCATGAAGTACTTTCTCATCCTGCTTCTTGCCGTCTGCGCGGCTCGGCCTGCGGGCATGTCGGCGCCGAACGTTGTGCGATGACGATCTGCTGGAATTTCGCTAAATTCCACCCGGCGAATTGAGAGCACGGAGGAACCGCTTTGTTGCGCCGCGTCAAATGGGCCGAGATCGCAGCCGTCCTGATGGTCGGTCTGAACATGATGTTGCTCGGTCTGCCCGGCGGATTGTTCGTGGAGCCGGTCGCAAACGTGTTTGCATCCTTCGGCCGCAAGTTGCCGGCAGACAGCTATTGGCCAGTGGCAATCTATGTCTCGATGCTGATGCCGATCGGCTTTCTGCTCGCGACCATGCGTGCGGCGCACTTGCGGCCTCAGGCATCCAACGCACGGCTGATCTTGTGGGGGCTGTGCGGGCTCGCCATTGCAGGATTCGCATTCGCAATTCTGCTGGTCAGCATTTCCACATAAGTGGCAACCGCACGTTCATTCTGCATTCATCGTATGCGCCTCGAAAAATAAATCTCATCAAACCGGCTGCAGCGTCTTTTCCCGGCACAAAAAGCCATCATCTGCGTTGAGGTTCACGCGGGGCGCGTAGTCCGGAGGAGACAATGACAATGAAGAAAGTATCCCTGGCAGTCGCAGCGTTGGCGGCTGCGGCGATGGTCGCGCTGCCGGTTGCCGCCGATGCTAGAGGCGGTGGTCATGGTGGCGGTCACGGCGGTGGTGGCGGTGGTGGTGGCTTCAGCCGAGGTGGCGGCGGTGGCGGCGGCTTCGGCCGTGGTGGCGGCGGCTATTCCATGCGCGGCTATGGCGGCGGTGGCGGCTATGCCATGCGTGGTTATGGCGGAGGCGGCCAATGGAAGGGCGGTGGCGGCAACTGGAATGGCGGCAAGTGGCACGGCGGCAATAACTGGCACGGTGGCAATAACTGGCGCGGACGCGGCTATGGTTATTACGGCCCGTACCGGTATGGCTACGGCTATGCGCCGTATGCTTACGGTGCTGGCGCGCTTATTGGCGCTGGCGCCTATGGCTATTACAACAACGACTGCTATGCGCCCGTCAGCGTGATGACGGCCTATGGTCCGGTGGTTCGCCAGGTCTGGGTGTGCGACTGAATGATTGAAAAGGCCGCCCTCGCGGGCGGCCTTTTCTAAAAGCCGGTTTTCTTTCTGCCGGTAGCCGACCGCGATGGCATGCGTGGCATCGGCTCTCACCTGTGCATCTTCGCCAGGGTATGAACCGAGGCGATCGCGTCGGGCTTGAGCCCGTCTCTGCCCTTGAACGGGGCATCCAGCACCGACACCATGTAGATCACGAGGCCTACGAACAGCGATATGGTGCCGCCGATGATGGCATGGGTGGACGGCCGCAAATCGAACATCCAGATCACCGCGACATTCATCACGGCGCCGATCAGCACGATGAACCACATGATGGTGGGGATAGCCCGCGTGGCGGCCGAGATGCGCAGGCGCCGCGCTTCAACAAAGCCATCCACCGCTCTCAAAGTCTCGCCGTAACGTGCCGCTTCGCCGACATTCGATGGTTGAAATTGCGAGATCATGCGATGGAATTCTCCGAAGATGAGAATCTCCTTCGGATTGGCCTCGCCGCGCGCCTGAATCACCCAGCCCGGCCCAATCACCTCATCGACATAGCGGTCCAGCACCTCGGCCAGCTGCTTCTGCATCGGCTGCGGATAACCGGGCAAGTCGCGATACAGCTTGATGATGGCGGCAGCCTCGCCGACCACGGTGTCTTCCGCCTTGTTGTGATTTTCAAACACCGCGATCGACAGCAGCGCTAGCAACACGCCGAAATAAAGCGCGAACGTATTGAGCAGAAAACCGAGAACGGTGTTGATATCCTTCTCGCCGCGAAACATGCGGGCGACATAGGGCTGCAGCAGGTAAGAACCGGCCAGCGTTGGAACCACGAAGGTGGCGCAGACCAGGATCGCGCCAACTAGGGTCGGAAGATCGTGCAGCCAATTCAGCATGGAATTTACACCGGTCGCGGGCGGCGCGGCTGGCCGGGAGCGCATTCAAGCGCGGATCGATCCCATTTCGCAAGATTCGCGGCCGCGTCATAGGTCGATTGCAGGAAATCCAGCAGCAGCGCTTCCGGATCGGCGGCATTGCGCACCGCCTCATAGGGCAGGATGAACTCGCCGAGCTGCTTGTGGAAATAGGCCTGCGCCGGTTTCACCTTGGCGTCCGCGAAGCCTGCAGGCGCGGGATAGGCATAGGAATAGAAAGCCGGCTCATCCACGACTCCTCCCCCGCCCGGCCAGAAGCCCGCGCTCGAAACCTCATGCGAATAGGCTTCTCTCGTGACGGCATCGGGCAGACCCGGCACCCCGCCCGGATGGCGCGGCGCGGTGCGCCCGGAAAATCGCGTTACCGCAAGATCGAAACTGCCCCAGAAGAAATGCACGGGACTGACCTTGCCGAGGAACGCAGTGCGAAACTGCGACAGCACGAAGTACGATGACAGCAATATCCGCCAGAACCGGTGCGCCGCATCGCGGTCATAGGCGTGATGGACCTTGTCCTCGGTGAAAGCGATAGCGTCCGGAATCTCGTTCGGCATGTTATCGATCGCAACATCGATGCCGAGCGCTTTCAGGTCAGCAAATACGGCGGCGTGGAAGGTCGCGACCGACATCGGCTTCAGCACGATCTGGCGAGAATGGCCCTCGCTCGTACGCAGCCACAGCACGTGGTCGACGAAATCGAAGTCGAGCTGGAATGCTCCGCCCTTGTAGGGGATCGGTGTGGTGGTCAGGCCGGTCGAGGCGAGATGAAGCGGCACATGCCAGGAATGGTTGACCCAGGGCGTCTGGGCGAACCGGATCTTGCCTGCGATCTGCGTCCAAAGCTGCAACGTGGCGCAGCTTTCCTTCCAGCTCTCGTAGGGCAAGGCAGGCCAGGCGTTATCGGCATCAGACATGAAGCATTTCCAGACGCGAGCAACGGAACGGATCACCGGCGATCGCGTTGATGGCACGATAGGCGCCGCGAGACCAGAACGGCAAGTAACGTTCCAAATAACGTATTCAAGTAACGTTCGGACGCCGCGGTCGTATCCCACTCGCGCCACCGGGGAAGCTCGGGCCGATGAGATGGAAGCTGGAAAGAGCCTGGCACGTAGCCGGGCTCTTTTCGCTTCTGCAGTTGACTACGATGCGTCGCAACTTGTGCAACGCCATGCGCGTTGTCTCGCCGAGACAGGAGACACACTTCATGCCGCTGTTGTTTTATTTCCCCGTCATTGTCATGTCGGGCCTCTACGAAGCCGCGGCCGACGACATGGCGCAGATGTATTCCTTCTGGTTTCGTCCGCGCGAGTAAATGTTGGGATCAAGGACGGACGGAAAACCCGGCTTCACGACGGGGCTTTATCGTCCATCTTCTTCACCGGATTGACCAGCGTGCCGAGGCCGGAGATCGAGACGCTGACCGGGCCGCCATAGGCTGTGATATTGGCGGTGTGCAGGCTGCGCTTGCCCTGGCTCGGCCGAAACGCCGTGCCCATCGAGATCACGTCGCCGGGCCACAGCGAGTGATAGCGCGTGACATAGGCGATCACGTCCGGCACTGAAAAAGTGTAAAAGGCCGTCGAATCTTCCGCGATCAACTCATCCTTGTGCCAGCACATCACCTCGAGCTTGTGCGGGTCCGTAAGTTCATCCTTGGTGACGAGATACGGCCCGAACGGCCCGAAGGTATCGCTGCCCTTGTAGCGCGCAGTATAGGACAGATGCTGCTCACGCCGCTCGACCTTGTTCGGGTCTTCCTTGGATGGGTAGAGCGCATAGTAATGCACCATGTCCTGCGAGCGCATGAAGTTGCCGGTCATGTCGTTCATGATCGAATAGCCGTAAACGACATCGAGCGCGTTCTCCTTCTCGACGTTGCGGCAGGTCTTCCCGATGATCACGGCAAGCTCGGGCTCCGGATGCACCGAACCATAATGATCGTAGACCTCGATCGGCTGCCCATGCCCGACCAGCGACGAGGCCGGCTTCAGGAAAAACAGCGGATGATCGGGCGCCGAAATCTTGCGTTCATTGCTTGCGGAATTATTGAGCGCGATGCCGCAAATCTTGGAGGGCCGGCGTACCGGCGGATGGAAAACGATCTCGGCAATATCGATGCTGCTGAGCTTGCCCGGCTGCTTTTCGGCAAAAGCCCTAGCCTCGCGCAGAAACGCCCGGCCTTCCTCTCCGGCTTCGATCAGCGCGAGCATGTCAGCGAATGGCTGGCGGCCGATCGCCTGCGCGATCTCGCCCAGATCGAAAACGATCTCCTCATCGGGGGTAAATCCGATGCGGTCGCGTTCCTTCCAGCGAAAGCTCAAGAGTTTCAAGTCTGTTTCCTTCCCGCTTATGCGTTGAAGAAAACAATGGGAAAGGGCCCGATTTGAGTCAAGAAATGTGCTGCCCACCCCCTCGAAGGCTGCGTCTCAGAAAGTGGGCCGTGTCACTGCGCGAATCGTTGTCTTATTCATGGGGCAATACCTTGAACGGCTGCTTGTAGGGCTCGACCCGCAGGGAGTTGTTGGCAAGCACGCCAATTTTTGCGACCGGCGCCATCTCGCGCTCGCCGCCGGCCGCGTGCTTCTGACCGTATTGCCAGACCGAAAGCGAGCCCTTGGAGGCGATTGCCTTGGCGATCCCGCCTGCATCGCCGCCAAGCTCGGCAAGCTCGGCATCGTTCAAGCCGACGACCACTTCGTCCTTGACGGTAACGATCTTGAAAAGCGTTTCACCGAGCGCCGGCTGAGCCACGAATACGGCGATCAATCCGGCACCGGCAAAGCGTACAAACATATTGGACATGAAATTCCCCTGCTGCGGAAGCGCGAGACTTAGTCGCAAGTGATGCAGCTTTGGGGTAAATTCTGCGAGAGCGTAGCGTGCACTAGCCGTCGAGTTCGTCGTAGCGGCGGAAGATCCCCATCTCGTTGAACGGGATGCGGCGCTTGCTTTTCAGATAGGCGGCGATGCGCGGGCGCGCGGCGACCCGCTCGTGCAGGCCGGAGATTCGCTTGTGCTTGCGTTCGAGCTTCTTCATCAGTCGCGGAAAAGCGTAGCGTAATCCTTCGACCGTCTGGAACAGCGACAGGTCGGCGTAAGTTGCACGCCGCCCGGTCAGGTATGGCCCACCGCTCGCATCCAGCAGACGCTCGAAATAGCGGAAATATTTCGGTGCACGGGTAGCACGAAAATCTTCGGCGCGGCGTGAGGCTTCCGCCTTCTGCTCCTCGTAATAGAGCCCGGATCCGATCGGATGGTGCGTATCGTGAATCTCGACCAGGAAATCCGCGAGCGTGAGTTGCAATTGTTGCACCCAGAGCCGGCCGGCATCGGCCTTGGGCGCAAGGCCGTGCCGATCGCCAAGATAGAGCAGGATATTGGAGGTCTGCCCGATCAGGAGCTTGCCTGCCTTGAGCCAGGGCGGGGCAAAGGCCGGCGTCCTGGACGCCCGCCATTGCAGGGCGGAGAGCATTTTCTCCTCGCCGCCGGACCTGCGGGCAACATCGACATAGTCGCACGCGGCATCTTCCAGCGCGAGCCGGATGAACTCTCCTCGTCCCTGGATCTGCGGCCAGTAATAAAGTTCGTAGCGCATTCGCATCACTCCTGCGGAACCGGTCGCCCGCAAGGTAACGCAAGAAACCGCAGCGCGGGTCAGGCGCCGCGGCCGAATTCTGCCAAAATCAGTTGGCGGCGAAGCAATAAAGCAGGCCGGCACCGCCGGTGGACCGCAAATCGCCCTGTGAGCAGCCGCCGTCCGGACCACGCGAGGGGTGCGAAGAATTCCAGGACTTTGCCGGAGGCTCCTCGTTCAAACCCAGACGATCGTGATGGCCGACCATCACCGAGCCGGCGCCGCTCTTGGTGTAGTTTCCGCAGGTGCGATCGTCGGCTCCGGTAAATGCGGTTCCGTCCGGCTGCGACCCGGTCAGCACGTCATGCCGGTTCGGCTGATCGCCGCGGCCATTGACCAATTCGCCGTTTTCGTCGAGCGCTGTCTGCTTGCCGATATTGTTGTTGGCGCTGTGCAGATCGGCGACATCCTTTGCGATCACCACGCCTTTGGCGTTCTGCCACGGACCCTTACCGATGCGATCGCGGGCATTCACTGCGCCCGCCCCTTGCGTCGACAGATAGGCGCGCCAGCTCTTGCCGCCGGCGCCCGCGGCCTGCGCGAGCGACTGACAAATGCGGTCGGCGCCATCGAGGCCGCCCAGGTCCGCGCCTTTGCCGGGCCCGCTGCTGGACACAAAGAACGTCATGGCACTTTGCTGGGCCAGCGCAGGAAACGTTTGGAGCAGAGTTGCCCCCAGAATACAGACGGATATCGTTACGATACGGATTGCCATTTGCGGTCTCCGGCATTGCGGCGGGATAGGTTGGGCAACGCCCGGCCTGTAAACACCGGGACACCGCAATTCGTCCCCAATGTGGGACCCTGATAGGGGTTAACCGTTCAGGTTGAGGTTAACGGGCGCGATGGCTTGAAGCACAGGCGCACGCATGCAACGTCCCTGACTGGATTACCAGCAACGGACCAGTAAATGTCGTTCTTAGGCGGCAATATTCCGATGGAATATTTAATGTGCGGGGCCATCGGCTTTCTGGCCGCATGGCTGCTGGCGTTGCTGTGCCTTCCGGCCGTTCATAATCGCGCGCAGCGTCTCCTGCGCAAGCGATACGATGAATTGCCGCTTTCGCTTCAGGAAATGCGCGCCGAGAAGGACCAAATTCGCGCGGGCTTCGCCGCCGCCACCCGCGATCTCGAAGTCAGTATCAGTAAGCTGAAGGAGAAAACATCGATTCATGCGACCGACATCAGCAAAAAAATACAGTTGATCGAGCGGCTAAAGCAGGAACTGGAACAACAAAATGCGGCGCTCGAACAGAGTATCGTGCGCGAGCGCCAGGCCCGCGACGAATTGCATGTGACCAGACAGGAATTTGATTCTTCACATGCCGCTCTTGCCTATACCACCGAGCGCGAACGCGCTGTCCGTGCCGAACTACGCGAAACAAGGCGCGAGCTTGCACTTAAAGACAATGCGCTCGATGCGGCGGAACACGAGGTCGCCGCCATCAAGTCCGAAATCACCCGCATCGCGCCGCTGCTGCAATTGCCGGCAAGCTCGGTCGCGCCGCGTTCCACAGAGATTGTACCGCTCGCGCCCGGCACCGCAATGCCGGCAGACGCACACTCGCAGGACAGCAGCATCACGCGCGCTTGGACCGAGATCGATGCCGCGGCGCGCCGGGTCGACGCGCGTTATGACGGTACTTCATCGCCGAAGCTAACGACCAATCAAACCCTGCGCGCGGCCTATGCTCCGGCGCCGAAGCCGGTGAGTTGACGCGGCTGACATCGATAGCGTGAGTCGGTACAATCCGGCGGATGTCGCATCACTTCCCCATCCTGATTGCCGGCGCCGGAATTGGCGGACTTAGCGCCGCGCTGGCGCTCGTTCGGCGCGGCTTTCCTGTCCGGGTGATCGAGCAGGCGCGTGGCCTCGCGGAGATCGGCGCGGGCGTGCAAATTTCCGCGAACGGAGCGCATGCTTTGTTCTCGCTCGGGCTTGAAGCTGCGCTGGAACGGGTCTGGTGCGAGCCGGCCGGAAAAGAAATCCGGCTCTGGAGTACGGGCGAGACCTGGAAGCTGTTCGATCTCGGCGCGGTGTCGCGAGAGCGCTATGGCGCGCCCTATTTCATGATCCATCGCGCCGACCTGCACCGCATTCTGCTCGAGGCGGTCATGTCTGCGGCACCGGATTGCATTGCGCTCGGCATGCGCGCGACCGGTTTTGAGCAAGACGAAAACTCCGTCACGCTCACCTGCGAAAGCGGCCAGCGCGTCACCGGCTCAGCCCTGATCGGCGCTGATGGCGTGCATTCACGCATCCGCAATGAATTGTTCGGCCAGATGCCGGCGCGCTTCACGGGGCTTCTCGCCTGGCGCGGGCTGGTGCCGATGGAGCGCCTGCCGCAACGGCTGCGGCGCCTTGTCGGTACCAATTGGGTCGGGCCTGGCGGACACGTGGTGCATTACCCGGTGCGCTCCGGGACGCTGCTCAATTTCGTCGGCACCGCCGAGCGAAACGATTGGCAAGTGGAAAGCTGGACCGAGCGTGGCACCATCGAAGAAGCGCTGAACGATTTTAAAGGCTGGAACGCGGACGTCGAAACCATCATCCGCAACATCGACGCGCCGTTCAAATGGGCTTTGCTCGGTCGCGAGCCGCTCGCACAATGGACCAAGGGGCGGGTGACGCTGCTTGGCGACGCTGCGCATCCGACGCTTCCGATGATGGCGCAGGGCGCCAACATGGCGATCGAAGATGGTGTCGTGCTAGCGCGCAGTTTCGCCGCGCACGACGATGCCGCGACAGCATTGCGGGCCTATGAAGACGCGCGCCGCGACCGAACCAGCCGCCTGGTGCGCGCCGCCAACGACAATGCTGCGCGCTTTCATAATCTCGCGCTCGGCAACGCCGACGGCGCTGCCCGCTATGTCGACAGCGAATGGCAGGAGGCCAAGGTCAAGCAGCGGTATGACTGGGTTTTCGAGTATGATCCGGTCCAGGTCGCGATCGGCTGATCGCCTGTTATCGCTCGGGGATAAGCATGCTGAGAATTTCTGCGTCTAGCGCCGTCGCAATCCTCCTGTTCGCGCCGATGCCGGCCGATGCCGCAGGTGGTGTGAACAGCTTCACGCAGTCATCCTCTGCAAAGATCGATTTCCGCGCGACACCATTCCGGCCGACGCGGGACTGCGCCGCGCTTGCGAGCGAATTGGAGAGCGGCATCCGCATCGCCTCGGCTACGTTGGTACCGGCAACGGACGGTGTGTCGGAACATTGCCGGATCAACGGCACCATCCCGAGCGAAATCGGCTTCCAAATCAATCTGCCCGCCGCCTGGAATGGCAGGCTGTATATGTATGGCAATGGTGGTTACGCCGGGGAGGATTCCGAGGCACCGCTCGAGCAGAAATCGCGCGCCACCGCTCTGTCGCATGGATTTGCGACCGCACGCACGGATACCGGCCATCTTGCCGTCAAGGAGCCGCTTGGAACTTTCGCGGTAAATCCGGAAAAAGTCATTGACCACGGTTATCGAGCCGTACACGAGACGGTGACACTCGCAAAAAAGCTGGTCGAGAAATTCTACGGCTCGGCGCCCAAATTTTCCTATTGGGATGGCTGCTCGACCGGAGGCCGACAGGGCGTGATGGCGGCGCAGCGTTATCCGACCGACTTCAACGGCATCGTGGCGGCGGCGCCAACGCTTCGTTGGACCGACATCATGATCAAGGGCTTATGGAACCAGAAGGCGATCAACCACGGCAAGCTGACTCCGGCCAAGATGCAGACGGTGTTCAAGGCAGTGACAGCAAAATGCGACGCCGCCGATGGCAAGTCCGATGGTCTGGTCGACGACCCCCGCCAGTGCAAATTCAATCCGGCCACCGATATCAAACGCTGCGAAGCCGGTTCTGAGAACGACGAATGCTTTACAGGAGCCCAGGTCGAAGCCCTGCAGCAGATTTACGACGGCCCGACTGACAGCAAAGGCAACAAATTGTTTGTTGGTCAGGTGCCCGGCTCGGAAGACCAATCCACGCAGGCCCCGTTCATGTTCATGCCCGACGGCACGTCGAACGCGCTGACGCGCTATGCCGATTCCTGGATGAAGTATCTGGCCTTCCAGAATCCGAGTTACGATTCCAAGTCGTTCGACTTCGACAAGGACCCGCAGCGCATCCGCAAGATCGACGAGGTCTTCAACCCAACTTCCGATCTCACTGCCTTTCGCGACGCCGGCGGCAAGATGATTACCTTCTGGGGCTGGGCGGACAACGCGCTCAATCCGCAGATGGGCACCAACTATTATGACGAGGTCGTGCAAAAAATTGGACTGCCCGGCACGCAATCCTTCTATCGCTTCTATCTCGTGCCGGGCTTCGCCCATTGTCGTGGCGGATACGGCCCGAATGAAGTCGATGCGTTAAGCGTCGTCATTGACTGGGTCGAGGGCGGCATAACACCTGAGCGCTTGCCAGCACAGATGACGAAGGACGGCGCCGTCAAATACCGTCGCGCCTATTGTGCCTATCCGCAGGCGACCCGCTTCAAGGGCGCGGGCGACACCGAGGATCCGAAGAATTACGTCTGCGAGTGAGCGTCTTCGCTCACTTGCGGAAGAACGCCACCAACTTCGGGATCACCTGGTTCGGCTCCTCGTCGATCAGCCAATGGCCCGATCCCTTGACCACGAAGCCCTCGACATTGTCGGCGACGAGGTTGCCCTGCACGATCAGGAAATCCCCGGACGCCTTCTCGCCGGTCAGCACCAGCATCGGCATTTTCAGTTTGGTCTTGGAGACTTCCGCGAAATACTTGGCGTCGCCCTCGAAGGCGCGGAACACCTCGAAGCCGGCACGCATGCCGTCCTTGCGGGCATATTCCTTCGAATAGAAGCGTCGGTCGGCTTCCGATACGGACTTTTTCGGATCGGCGGCGAAGTCGTTCCAGAAATGTTCGAAATAGATGCGCTCGCGACCCTTCACCAGCGCGAGCGGCGTCGGCCCGTAGAAATGGAAATGCCACAGATCGCGCAGCAGCCAGACATGGTTCCAGTCTCCGACGCCGGGCAGAAATGCATCCATCAAGGCGATGCGATCGACCTCATCGGGATATTGCACGGCATAGGCGTAGGCCACCATCAACCCGATGTCGTGGCCGGCGACGCCAACCTTTTTGTAGCCAAGCGACTGGACCAGCGCGTGCACGTCCTGCGCCATGGTCTTCTTGTCATAGCCGCCATCGGGCTTGGACGTTTGCCCGAAGCCCCGCAGATCGGGCGCGATCACGGTATTGGTAGTGGCAAGCTCCGCCATCAGCGGCCGCCACATGTGGCTTGTCTGCGCGTAGCCGTGGAGCAGGATCACCGGATCGCCCTTGCCGGCAATCAGGTAATGCATCTTGATGCCGTTCACGTCGGCGAAGCGGCTCTGTGCCGGCGGTGACTTCTGCGCATACGCGGACGAGGCTGCGGCGAACAGCATCACAGCCCCAATCGTTATGGTGTGCGCGAATTTGAGCATTGTTGTTCTCGTGCAATGACAGCGTTTTTTCTTCGGTCGCCGAGCAATAGGATAGGCAATAGCCTGCACCGCGGCTATAGCCGCCTGCGTAAAGACCGCCTCGACGGATATTTTGATGATTTCCCTCACCAGGCTCCGCGATCTCGACCTTGCCACCACAACGAGCCCCGGACGGCCGCTGCATCTCAGCGCTGCAAGCGGTCTCGCCTGCATCGGCGATTGGTTCTATGTCGTGGCGGATGACGAACTTCACCTTGGCGTGTTTCGCGCCAATAGCGACGAACCGGGAAATCTGATCCGGCTGTTCGAGGGCGAGTTGCCGAATTCGAAATCAAAACGAAAAAAGCGCAAGCCCGATCTGGAGGCTTTGACCCGGCTTCCGCCACGGGAAGAAAGCCCATTCGGTACGCTGCTCGCGTTCGGATCGGGATCGCGCCCGAACCGGCGCGCGGGCGCGCTGCTCGATCTCGACGCAAAAGGCGGCACGAGCGGCGCTGCGCGCGTTGTCGACTTTTCGGAATTTTTCGCGTTGCTGGACGAGTGCTTCACCGCGCTGAACATCGAAGGCGCGGTCGTTGCGGGCGAGGAATTCTGCCTGCTCCAGCGCGGCAACAAGACGGTCAACCGAAACGCGATTATCCGCTATCCGCTTTCGACCATTATGGCGGCGCTGCCCAATGGGCGTATCGGCGCGATCGAGCCGGTCGCCATCGAGGATTTCGATCTGGGAGATATCGGCGGCGTTCCCCTCTCCTTCACCGATGGCGCGGCCCTGCCCGACGGCCGCTTCGCATTCTCCGCGGTCGCGGAAGATACCGAAAGCTCTTACGAGGACGGGCGCTGCGTGGGAGCGGCACTCGGCGTCATCGATCGCGACCGGTTGGTTCTCGTCCGAAATCTCGATCGGCCGCACAAGATCGAAGGACTCCATGCGCTACTGGACGGAAACTCCATCAAGCTTCTGCTGGTGACCGATGACGACGACCCGGCGATTCCGGCCGGACTGTTTTCGGCAACTCTGGAGTTCTAAGCGCTACTGCGCAGCCATTCCCTTGATCGCGGCCGAGGCAACCGCGCCGCCGACGACACAGGGAATACCGATCGCTGCCCCCACACCTGAAACCGCAGCGCCAATGCAGCCGAGAGCGATCGCACCCTCGCCTACCTGTCCCCAGGTCGCGATATCGCGCTTGTAGCCGGGGCCTTTGCGCCTCAGGTCCTCGATCGCTCCGAGCGCTTCCTTGCGGATCTTGCTCAATTGCATGGTGTCAGCGGCGTCGGTGACCTGTTTCAAAATCTTCACCGTGTCCGGCGGCTGCTGACGGGCTGCGCGTTTCAGCATGACGAGCAGGTCGGGATTGCGCGAGGCATTGCTGGCCAGCGTGTATTTGGCCATCACGCCGAGCGTCAACTTTTCGACGCCATCGCGATCGTTCGAGAATGGCAGCATGCCGACGATGCGCAAGATCGGACCATAATCGCCGGTCGCAAAAAATCTGCCCCACAACATGTCGAGCACTTCCGGAGAGGCGTCGAGCGCCCAGTCGACGGCGGGGCCTACGGGCTTCTCGCCCGACAATATGCGCTTTATTTTTTCGTTGGCGGTCGGCGGCTTCTGCGCCACCGTGTCGGACAGCGTCGGCAACGATCCATCGACGAATTTCGCAACCATCACGCTGCGGGACGGCATGCGATAGGCATGCTCCGAAAGCAGATGTTTCCAATGTGGCAGCCCCGAATGCGCGACTGCGCGCACGATAACCCAATGATCCTCTGCGCTGATCGGGAAAGATCGCGCGATCAGATCACCCGCCATCTCCGGGTTGGCCCCGAGCACGCCGGCGATGAAACCGACATAGACTCCGCAGCTTTCCACGTCACGAAAGGCGCCATAGCGGCTCAGTGCCTGAATCGCGATCGGCAGCCGGTCAGGCTCGGGCTTTTGGCGGTAGCCGTTGATCCACGACAGCACGAGATCGGACGAGCCAAAGTCGGCAGGTTTTGCCGGGGCCGCCTGAGCCTGCGAACACAACAAAAAAAACGAAAACAGGATCGCGGCGACGCGCATGTCCCCTCCCGGACGCCTGACCAGGCGGAAAGAGACCATTGCGTTCGGCCTATTTCATGTCGCCCGATGGGCGGGATTTCGCAAAATCCCCGGCTATCCGCCGCAAAGCTGCCGCAAGGATTACCGCCCCGCGGCGGCCGTGCTAGACATGTGGCGTTGCTGAACAATCCATTTGGAGGGGGCTATGCGCGATCCTGCCGTTACATTTGTCGTCATCCTGATCATCGGCATCCTTGCCGGCATCATCTTCGATCGCGTTGCGGGACCTGGCTGGCTGACGCGCCAGATCGCAGGCTCGACCCGCGGCCTGGTGACTTCGTCACTCATCGGTATTGCCGGCGCCTTCATCGGCTATCATCTCCTGGCGCTTGCGAACGCAGGAGGCTACGTGCCCTTCATTGGCGCAATCGTGGGTGCTGCGCTGATCCTGTGGGTCTGGCGGATCATAAAATGACAAAAGCCCGGCGGATTGCGCCGGGCTTTTGTGTCGCTTTGGATATTGTGCCGCAGACGTCAGGCCTGCTGTACCGCCGACAGGATCCATTCGCCGCCGCGTGAGCGCCGGAAGGTCCAGATTTCGGTGCGCTCGAATGGCTGCTTGTCGCCTTCGACCACGCGGCCGCTTTCGCGCTCGGCCGTGTAGTCGAGCGACGAATAGCGCATGGCGACCGATGCGTATTCGGTGTCACCCTCGCGCCAGGCTTCCGCGAGATCGCCCTGCAACAGCTTGATATCTCTGATGGTGTTGACCACGCCGCGGCTAGCATTCTCCGACAATTCTTCGGCGAAATAGCTCACCACTTCCGGCGTCGCGAGACCGCGGAGCTTGGCGATGTCTTCGGCCGAATAGGCGGCCTGCACTTCGGCGAGCCGCTTTTCGAAGGCATTGAAGTCGCCTTCCGTTATTTCGATGGTGTCGCCGCCGCCGAGCATCGGCGCGCCGCTACCGCCGCCATAAGACGGCTGTGCCTGCGGACGGCTGTCATCGGCGCCCAGATCCCGCATCGAGGGGCCTGCGGCCGTGGCATAGGCCGGTGCCTGCTGCTGCTGACGGCGCTGCCACCAGCCCCAGATCAAGCGCGCTGCAATAACCACCAGAACGACCTGGATGAGGAGCCCGAGAACGCCGGAAAGTCCCGACAATCCGCCAAACAGACCGCCGCCGAACAGCATGCCAAGGAGGCCTGCGCCCAGAAATCCTGCCAGCATGCCGCCCATGAAGCCGCCGCCGCGGCCGAACAACCCGCCAGGTGCGGCACCGGCCTGGCCGGTGGTCGCGTTCGGGCGTTGCGCTTGCGGCTGCGTCACCGTGCGATTGATCGGGGCAGCCGCATTCGGCGCGGTTTGTGTCGCGGCCGGCGGCGTGAAAGTGCGATTGCCTCGGCTGCCGAACCCGCCGCCCGAACGGCGTGCGGCATCGGCCTCCGCAACCGCCAGAACCAGCATGGCGGCAGCGGCAAGTCCGCATAAAACAAGGTGAATCTTCGATCGGCGCAACATTGACAATCCTCCCAGCACCGGTTGTCGGCGCAGTATATAGGTGACACCCGTGACAAAGTTGAGTGGTCCCGGTGACGCATGCGCCGCACCCTCTGGACCGCGGCCCCTCGCCTGACATAATGCAGGACGGACCAAACGGCGGGCCGGACGGGGGAGCTTTCGATGGCGCTGCGACGAAGTAAGACCGTGACACGCGCAGCCGCGGTGACGCTATTCCAGGTGCTTTTCCTGTTCAGCGCCGTCAAGGGCAACGACACCGGCGGCATGATCCCCTGGAAGCCGGGCGCCGACGAATATGCGCTCGAACTCGCGGGCAGCCATTGCCTGCGCTACGGCAAATACGCCCAGATCACGAGCGTGCATCCTTGGCCGGGCGACTATATCGGCTTCGTGTGCAAGCGGGCCGGACGCTGGGGCCCGGCCTATAACGGCTATTGAGCAAGCGACGCCGAGATTATTGGCTCATCGTGTCTTTGACGGCCGCCACCAGCTGCTTCAGCGTGAACGGCTTCGGCAGAAACGCGAATTGCTCGCCAGGCGGCATGTTCTTCTGGAACGCGTCCTCGGCATAGCCGGACACGAAGATCATTTTCAGGTCCGGATTGGCCTTGCGCATTTCCTTGAGCAGGGTCGGCCCGTCCATTTCCGGCATCACCACGTCGGAAACGACAATATCGACCTTGCCTTCGTTCTTCTCCAGCTCCTCCAGCGCCTCGACGCCGTTGCCGGCAGTCAGCACCGTATAGCCGCGCGACGAAAGCCCGCGTGCATTGAGCGCACGCAAGCCTTCCTCGTCTTCGACCAGCAGCACGGTGCCGCGGCCGGTAAGATCGGGCTGAGCGGCTTGGGAAAGATTATCGGCGGCGGCAAGCGCCCCGAGCGCCGGTGCTTCGGCCGGCTTGATCTCTTCCTTGTCGGCGACGTGGCGAGGCAGAAAGATTCGAAACACCGAGCCGCGGCCCAATTCCGATTCAGGATAGATAAAGCCGCCGGTCTGCTTGACGATGCCGTAGACGGTCGAAAGCCCAAGTCCGGTTCCCTTGCCGACCTCCTTGGTCGAGAAGAATGGTTCGAAAATCTGCGCCATGACTTCGGGCGGCATGCCGGTGCCGCTATCGGCCACCTCGACCAACACGTAATCGCCCGTCGGCATGCCTTTGTAGGCAGCACCAAACGTCTCGACATGCGTTACGTTCGATGTCCGGATCGTCAGCTTGCCGCCGTCCGGCATCGCGTCGCGCGCATTGACCGCGAGATTGACGATCACCTGCTCCAGTTGCGACAGGTCGGCCTTGACGGGCCAAAGATCGCGACCATGCACCGGTTCGAGTTTGACCTTCTCACCGATCAGCCGCTTCAGCAGGATGCCGACATCCGACAGCACCTCGCCGAGATCGAGCACCTGCGGACGCAGGGTCTGCCGGCGCGAGAAGGCCAGAAGCTGCCGCACCAGCGCCGCGGCGCGGTTGGCATTCTGCTTGATCTGCATGATGTCGGAGAAAGACGGGTCCGTCGGCTTGTGTGCGCTCAGGAGGAAGTCGGTCGCCATCATGATCGCGGAAAGCACGTTGTTGAAGTCGTGCGCGATACCGCCGGCGAGTTGACCGACCAATTCGATCTTTTGCTGCTGCCGGATCTGGCTTTCGAGTGCGCGCCGCTCGGTATTGTCGAGCGCATAGATGATGGCGGCTTCCGAATCGCGCTCGCCATCGTCATCGATGGCGGTGACGAAGAAGCTCGCCGAGCGCTCCGCGCTATCCGACAAGGTCGCGTCGACCGGATCGATATCGCCCTGCCCTTGACTTGCCTTCGCGATCGCCTGTTCGAGTGCCCCGCGATCGCGTTCGGCGACGGTAGTAAGGATCGAGCGTTCGCTGCCTTCCGGAGCCAGGCCCTTGAACAGCCGCGCAAACAGCGCATTCGAGCGCACAATGCGGCCCGAACGGTCCACCGTCGCAATTGCCATCGGCGTATTGTTGAAGAAGCGCATGAACCGCACTTCGGCGGCGCGCTGTCCATCCTGCTTCGCGCCCCGCGCGCGATTGAGCACAAGAGTGCGCGAGGTACCGGGCGTGCCATCGGCGCCGAACGCCACCTTGTGAAACAACCGCACCGGAACGGAGCGGCCGGAACGGGTCTTGAAATCGAGGTCGAGAACCTCGGTCGTGACCTCGCCGGGAGCCGGCGGTAGAGAAAGCAGCGAAACACTCTCGCCGGTCACGACATCGCTGAGTTTCAGCCCGCCGGAGCCGACTTCAGCGAGGTCCTGTTCGAGCCAGGTCGCCAGCGTGGCATTCAGGTAGACGATGTTGCCGGCGGCATCGACGGAGAGGAACCCGGCCGGCGCATGGTCGAGATAGTCGATCGCGTGCTGCAATTCCTGGAAGACGTTTTCCTGCTTCTCGCGATCGCGCGTTACGTCGGCAACGGTCCACACGGTGGTGCGGGCTTTGCGCCCATTGTCACCCGGCCGCACCCGCATGCGCAGCCACTTGCCGGCCTCGCCCTTGTTGCCGCCGACGCGCACTTCCTCCTGCAGACGCCGCCCCTCGCGCGCGGCTTTCAGAAGCCGATAGACCGCTTCGGACACATCCGGATCACCAATGAAAACCCGCTCGATCGGCCGCACCTCGGAAGGGTTGGCGGCCCCGATCAGGTTCATATAGGCCTCGTTGGCATACACGACGCGGCTGTTGCCATCGGTGACCAAGACGCCGTCGAAGGCGCCGTCGACCAGCCCCTTGATCAACGGATCGCCGGTATCCTGCCCGGCAAAGCGCAGAATTCCCGAAGCCAGCGCGAACAGCGAGAACACCCCGACGGTACCGAGGATCGCAAGCAGGATCAGGATGTAAAGGGAGGTATTGCCGCGCCCGACCTGCAGCAGCCCGATCGCAGCCCCTACGAGCACCATTGCGATCAGGAGCACCAGCCCGATCGATCCGCCGCGCTGCGCGCGGTCCAGTTTGCCGCGTTCCTGCATGTCGCCCAAATCGGTCGCCGCCATGATTCCTAGTGCCTCAAGCGTAAGGTGATCCGCAAGGCCCATTCGCCATTCCGAAGCGATTGCCGCCGATCCTGGACCGGGCCGAGATGCTCTGAATATCGATGTTGCACTGAAGCATGCGGCGCGTCGGACCAATGCCATTCACGTTGGTCTCGCAGGGTAGCCTCGCACCTTGGCCGCTGCGCCACGCGCATGTCGGTTCTCTCGGCCTAAGCCATCGGTGGCCGGATGGCCATGCTGGGTCGGAAAACCGAAGTGGCCGGCAAACCTTGCGGGGAGTATGGTTAAGGTGGGGTTAAACTGGAATAACCCGCACATTGCCACGCTTCAGCCTTGTAAGCAGGGTTTACCAACCTGAGAAATGTCAGCCCCGAACGAATCAAAAGGTACGCGGGGCTGTTAAGATTTTGTTATGATACGCGGCGGCAAAGGTTGCCGAGACCTTAACAAGCCGGGTGCACAAGCGCATTGCACCCGAAAAGCTGGGAGCTGGTCGATCCGATGGATAGCCTTTTCGGCGAAGGAACGCCAACTGCCGTGAAGTTCTTCATCGCCTTTGCGGTGGTCTTCGCGCTCATCGGTGTAACTGCTTGGTTGATCCGCAGGTTCGGATCCGGGGCTTTGAGCGGCTCCGGTGCCCGTGGCCGAGCGCCCAGACTGGCGGTAATCGAAGCCGGCGCGGTGGATGGAAGGCGCAAGCTCGTCCTCATCCGCCGGGACAATACCGAGCACCTGCTCATGATCGGCGGGCCGACCGACATCGTCGTAGAAGCCAATATCGTCAGGGGTCAGAACGCACGCGACACCGCATCGTCGCGCACTTCCCCGGCCGAGACGTTGCCGCGCGCAGTTCCGACCGTTGAAGAGCAGCCCTGGCCATCGCAGCAGGAACCGGCGCAGCGTCCAACTCGCGCCGCGACCCGTCCGACCCCGCTCGAGGATGCCGCGGCCTGGTCGCTGCAGCCCGAGCAATCGCCCCCGGTTGCGCCGGCCGCGTCACCCGCCCAGCCGAAGCGCTCGCGGGCGTCCGACACCTTGGCTGGCCTCGCCGCCGAACTGAATGTGCGCCCGGCCGAACCCGCAGCGCCCGCGCTGCCTCCGGCAGCGCCGCGTCCGGCGCCCGCAGCCGAGGCATTGCGCGCAGCCAGGCCGGCATTGGCACCGGCCGCCTCGGCCAGCGCCGACCAGAATCTCGCCGACATGGCGTCCCGCCTCGAAGCCGCATTGAAACGCCCGGCGGCGACCGCCGCCCCGCGCCCAGCGATGTCGGCGCCGCGCTCGGCACCTGTGGTCGCAGTCGTCCCCCCTGCACCACCCAAGGCGCCCGAGGCCGCACCGGTTGTCCCTGCCCCGGCCGCCGAGAAAGCGCCCGAGCCTGCCGCGGCTCCTGCCGCGGACAATTCGCCAGACAACGTTTTCAACAGCATCGAGGAAGAGATGGCCAATCTGCTTGGCCGTCCGGCGGGGAAATCTTCCTGACGCAACCGAGTCGTCGTGCTGCGATCGTCCTCTGATGGAGCGACCACCGCCATTCGCGGCCCGGTGCTGACCTATACCGGCGACCCGTTCAAGAGCGGCCTCGAACACACGATGGTCTACGAATCCGACGCCATCATTGCGATGGCGGACGGGATGATCACGCATTTCGGGCCGGCCGAAAAGATTCAGCCGCAGCTTCCGGCGGGAACTGCGATCCGGAATTACGGAAAGGACTCGCTGATCTCGGCGGGCTTCATCGACAGCCACGTCCATTACCCGCAGATCCCGATGATCGCGGCCTATGGCGAACAGCTTTTGGACTGGCTGCAAACCCACACCTATCCGACCGAGCTGAAATACTCCGACAAGGAATTCGCCCGCGAGATCGCCAAGGTTTTCCTGCAGCAGAATCTGCGCAACGGAATCACCTGCGCTTGCGTCTATTGCACGGTCTATCCGCAATCGGTCGACGCGCTGTTCGAGGAAGCCGAGGTGTTCGGGATGCGCATCGCCGCCGGCAAGGTGCTGATGAACCGCAACGCGCCTGAAAAGCTTCTGGACACGACCCAATCGGGATACGACGATTCAAAGGCGCTGATCCGAAAATGGCACGGACGCGGCCGACTGATGTATGCGATCACGCCGCGCTTCGCGGCGACCTCCACGCACGATCAACTCGAAGCCGCAGGCGCGCTTTGCAAGGAACATCCGGATTGCTTCCTGCAGACGCATGTTTCCGAAAACACCAGCGAAGTTGCCTGGGTGAAGGAGTTGTTTCCGGAGCACAAAGGCTATCTCGACGTCTACGATCATCATTCATTGTGCAGGCCGCGCGCTGTGTTCGGACATGGCATTCATCTTACCGAAGATGAAATGCAGACCATGCACGCAAGCGGGTCGGCGATCGCGCATTGTCCAACGTCCAATTTCTTTCTCGGCAGCGGCTTTTTCGATATTCGGCGTGCGATGCGAAAGGATCGTCACGTGCGGGTTGGGCTGGGCACCGATCTCGGTGCCGGCACGTCTTTCTCCATCCTCTCCACGCTGAAGCAGGCTTACAAGGCGGCGCAGCTCAACGGTTATGCGTTGTCAGCCGGCCACGCCTATTACGTTGCCACACGCGGCACCGCACACGCGATGTATCTCGACGACAAGATCGGCAGCATTGCCGCCGGCATGGAAGCCGACATCGTGGTGTTGGACATGAAATCGACGCCCATCATCGAACATCGGATGAGCCACGCGAGGGATTTCACCGAAGCCCTCTTCATCCAGATGATCATGGGCGACGATCGCGCGGTGCAGGCCACCTATGTCGCGGGCAAATTGCTCTACGAGAAAACCGGCCAGAACGCCTTTTGAACCCTATCCCGCAAGCGAACCGCCTCGGACTGCCCGCCACTTAATTGATGCCCGGGCGCGAAACCTGTATCGTTGCCGCACCGTCGGCGTAAGTTTTGTATGCGACGGACTGCCGCCACAACCCCGCTAAACGGCTGCAATTGCGAACGAACCGGAAGGAATTTGCCTGTTCCCGGCGGTTCCGTTAGGGCCGGGCCATTCCCCTGATGACGGATTATGCCATGATTCAGCCAAGGCTTTTCAATAACGACGAACTCCAGCCAAAGAGCGGGGCGCCATTGGTTCCAGCACAAAGATTTACTGCGACGCTGACGGCATTGCTGCCGATCGCAGGCGCGTTTTTTGTCATGCTGTTCCCGATCGCACAATCCCAGGCGCAGGGCCGACCCGCGAGCTGTGAGGACGCGGCCGAGATCGCGGTTTTGCCCACCCCCGTCGCACCGTGGAAGGGCGCGCCGCTGCGCGTCATCGTCGCCGCCGAGAAGCCGCTTCAAGGCGAATTGTCGCTGATTGCGCCGAATGGCAGCGTCGCCGCCAAGTCGCGTGACCGCCGCGGCGGCCCTCCATATTTCTGGATCGCCGAAGTCGCATCGCCCGCCGCCGGAACATGGCAGGCGAGGCTTTCCCGCGACAACGCTTCGGGCGACTGCAGCACGATCGTGCGTCCGATCGTTGTCGCCGCTGCCGAACCGCCGCGATCGCGTTCGGTTCCGGGCAGCGTCTGGCCGATTCGCAATTCATGGGACCGCACGACGGAAAATCTTTACTCGGCTTGGATCGAGACGCTGTTTGACGCTCCGCTCGACGCATCGCCGTCGTGGCCCGCACTGCATGTTGTGCTGCGCGATCGCAATCGCAATCTTCTGTTCAATCATCTCGGTCTGAAGGAAGACCAGATCGGCCTCTTCATTCGTCCCGACTGCGCCGACCTTCCCTATTTTCTGCGCGCCTATTTCGCGTTCAAGATGGGACTGCCCTACGGGTACGCGAAGTGTACGCGCGGTGGTGGCGGCGAAGGGCCACGCTGTCCGGTATGGTGGAATATCCAGAACGAAGAGCCGCTTCCGGTCGCGCCCGAGGACATTATCGCGGCTGAGAATGCAGTGACTGCGGGCACTTCCCCCGCACCGTCCAATCCGTTCGCCGAACTCTTCCGCAAGCCGGATCCAAAACCCGCAAATGCGCCGCAGATGGCGACCCGATCGCCGGGCATCGCCGTCCCGCCATCCGGACCCGCATCGCGGCAGGCGGGCGGCATTGCGATGCCGGGCGCGCCGGCAGCGAAGCCTTTGCCGGTAAGGCCACCGCGGCCGACGGCGCTCGCGCCAGCCTTCGGTCACTATCTGCAATACAGCATCGCTGATGGCGTTCACTCCGGCGCAGGTCGCGTGCGCGCGCTCGACGACCGCACCGACTTCTATTCCGTTCAGTTGAACGAAGACGTTCTGCGCCCGGGCACGGTCTACGCCGACCCCTATGGCCATCTTCTGGTGCTGGCACGGCGCATACCGCAGACCCAGGGCGACGCCGGCGTGTTCCTCGCCGTTGACGCGCAGCCCGACGGTACCGTCGCGCGAAAGCGCTTCTGGCGCGGCAACTTCCTGTTCGCGCAGGAAGCCGCGCTCGGCGATGCGGGCTTCAAGCGTTTCCGGCCGATCGTGCGCGAAAAGACCGGCGGTCTGCGTCGATTGACCAATGCCGAGATCGCCAAGAACCCGCAATACGGCGATTTCTCGCTCGAGCAGACCAAGATGTCGATCGAGGCCTTTTACGACCGGATGGACGACGTGATGTCGCCTGCCCCGCTCGATCCTCTGGGGGCGATGAAGGAAGCGATCACCTCGCTGGACGAGCAGGTGAAGGCGCGTGTGACCTCGGTCGAGAACGGGCGCAAGTATCAGAACAGCGGCAAGGGCGAAGCCAGCATGCCGGATGGCGCTGCGATTTTTGAAACCACCGGCGCCTGGGAGGATTTCGCCACGCCCTCTCGCGATCTGCGTCTGTTGATCGCGATGGACGTCGTGCGCGGCTTCCCGGATCGCGTAGTGCGACGGCCCGAACGCTATGCGATGCCGAAGGACAAGAGCCTTGATGCGGTGAAGGCGGAATTGCAGCGCGTGCTCGCGCAGGAATTGTCGAGCCGGAAGTTCTCCTATCCGCGCAGCGACGGATCGCAATGGACGCTGACGCTGAAGGAAGTCGTCGACCGTGTCACCGATCTGGAGATGGCCTACAACGTCAACGATTGCGTCGAACTGCGATGGGGCGCACCGGAAAAGAGCGAAGAGGCATCGACCTGCAAACGCTACGCTCCGCAGGCCCAGCGCTCAAAGATGGTGTCCTACCGCCCCTGGTTCAACGAACGCCGCCGGCCGCCGCGCACCTGACGGCCGGAGCAAATGCGCAACCACGGGATCAGCGTACGCTCCGATATCAAGGACGCATTAAATCCGCGTCGACAATGTTGATTTCGGGTTGCCAGCAATTGCCGACTTGATGTCCGGGTCCTAAAAATGGCTTTGGGGCGCCGGTCACGCGCTGCTTCAAAGTACCGGGGGACTAACATGAAGCTCATTCTCATTTTGCTCGGCATCGTGCTGATCGTGCTTGGCGGCGTTTATCTGATGGTGCCGGCGGATTCCTTGCCGAGCTTCCTGCCCGGGCATGAAGTTGGTCTGGCGAGACCCCGCATGAAACATGGCCTGTTGTCGGGAGCTTTGGGCATCGTTCTGCTTGGCGCGGGCTGGTGGCTCGGCCGCAAATAAGCTCGTGCAAGGATCAAGTAGGTAACGATGGGTCGGCAATGCGGGCCGACTTGGGTGCAGACTTGGGTGCGGACTTGGGTGGGGATTTGGGGAAGCGAAAATGCACATTGCGATGCTGGTGGCAGCGGGGCTCGTTCTGTTGGCGATCCTGCATTACGGGCCGGGGCTCGTCGGGTTGTCGTTCAACGGCGCCTATGCATTCCTCTGGATTTGGCTCGCGATCTCGATCCTGAACGGACTGTACGGACATTTCCGCGCCGGGATTCCTGCGATCAACGAGGTCGGCGCGTTTTTGCCGATCTACCTGATCCCGGCCG
Organism: uncultured Pseudomonadota bacterium; assembly: GCA_963707705.1. GTDB lineage: Bacteria > Pseudomonadota > Alphaproteobacteria > Rhizobiales > Xanthobacteraceae > Pseudorhodoplanes. The sequence goes on from CAVPRD010000018.1 coordinate 122,507, forward strand.
CGCTTGCCTTTTATCTGATGCGGCGCGCCGGCTGATCGCTCAGTGCGCGGACGCCTGCCTGTGCGAATAGGACCAGGTCTCCCACATCGCGACCATTATCAGAATGGCGCTGGTGCAGGCGCCGAAGGCGAGTGGCGGCAGCCACATCGCCAATGGCGCAAGCAGCGCGAGCAGCGCCAGACCGGCCCAGTGCGACAGCGTCGGACGCCCTGTCATGACACGCTTGAACAGGATATTGCCAATCAGGAATATCGCGGCGCCGCCAATGGTGGTTGCAGCGGTCTTGAAATCGGTATGTCCGGTCGGATGCGCGAGGATCAGTTCGTCCGACACGGCAGCGACCACGATGCCGGCAATGATCGGCAGATGCATGTAGGTATAGCCAAGGCGGGCAAGCCGTCCGGGGTCGTCGGAACCTGCGATCAAATGCCGGCCGCGCTCGGCGCCGAGGTTGAAATAAATCCACCACATCGCGACGCTGCCGGCGAACGCGACCGCGAACGCCGCGATCACGGACATTGTCCATTCCATCTTGGCGAAAGTCGCGCCGGTAACCAGCACCGATTCCCCGAGCGCGATGATGACGAACAGGCCGCAGCGCTCGGCCATGTGATCGCCTTCGACATCCCAGTCGGTGGTATCCGATTTGCCCAGACCCGGAGTCCAGAAACCGGCCGCCGGTGACGCATATTCGATCGCGAGCGCGATCGCCCAGAGCGCGAAGCGCTGCTCATGCTCCACAAAGGCACCGGCGATCCAGAACACGCCGGAGAGCACCAGCCAGGCGGTGATGCGCTGGAAATTGCGGAAGTTTGTGGGGTGGTGCCGGCGCACGCTCCAGAGCATGAACAGGCTGCGGCCCACTTGGGAGACGACATAGGCGACCGCGAAAGAAAGCCCGCGCGCGTCGAAGGCCTGCGGCAGCGAGGTCGACAGCACGAGGCCCGCCAGCATCAGCGCGAACATCAGCAGACGCACCGGCGTCGTATCGGGGTCGAGCCAATTGGTGACCCAGGAGGTGAACACCCAGACCCACCACACCGCGAGAAAAAGCAGCGTCGCCTGGAACACGCCCGCGAGCGTGAAATGTTCGAGCAGGAAATGCGATACCTGCGTGATGGCGAAGACGAAAACCAGGTCGAAGAACAATTCGACGAAGGTGACGCGGCTGTGCTCGTGAGCTTTGCGCTCCCGCAGCAGGTTAACGTGCGAACCGAACAAGCTCATGTCGGGGAAAATCCGGAAGACGAGGCTTGTCGTTCTAGCAGGTCCGCCGGGCTCCCGCCCTTCCTGCGTTCAAGCGATGGCCGAATGCGACCTCGGTCGTCCCGATAGACGCGCTCGCGCCGCGCTTTGTTGCGTTTGAGCGGCGCGCCGCATGCGACCTTAATCGTCCCGATAAACGCGCTCGCGCCGCTCGTGGCGCTCCTGCGCCTCGATCGACAGGGTCGCGATCGGGCGGGCTTCCAGACGGCGCAGCGAGATCGGCTCGCCGGTTTCTTCGCAATATCCGTAGGTGCCGTCGTCGATCCGCGCGATCGCGGCATCGATCTTGGCAATCAGCTTGCGCTGACGGTCGCGGGCGCGCAGCTCAATCGCGCGATCGGTTTCCGAGGAGGCCCGGTCGGCGAGGTCGGGGTGGTTCTGGTTCTCGTCCTGAAGATGCTGCAGCGTCTCGCGCGCTTCCTTCAGAATGTCGTCCTTCCAGGCCAGAAGCTTGCCGCGGAAATAATCGCGTTGCTTCTCATTCATGAACGGCTCTTTTTCAGTAGGCCGGTAGTCCTTCAGCTTGGCCGGCATTCCTTGTTACTCCGCCTGCACGGGTCACCCCCTCGCGCGGGCGAGCTTATAGCGGGCAGGCCTTGGCGCGACAACAGCGATTTATTTTCCAAGCCGCCCTCGGTGTCACAATATCTGCTTGGAATCACAGCGTTTTGCAGGGGTCCACAAGGTCGGAAGCCTGAGAACGCGGTTAACCTTGAGATTTCCACTGGAACACCGAGGCCGATCGCCGACAGCAGCCAGGTGCGCCGACCCCGCCCTGATGGCCTTCTCGAGGCTTCGGGAGGTTCTTTCTGTCGACGGTTCCAGACAACCGCGAACGCAGCCTTCGATCAGGCCGCTCCATCGGGAGTGAAATTCATCGCCACCCCGTTCATGCAGTATCGCAGGCCGGTCGGACGCGGGCCGTCGTTGAAGACATGCCCCAGATGCCCGCCACAGCGGCGGCAATGCACCTCAGTGCGAGCCATGAGTAGCGAGCGGTCGACCCGGGTCTCCACCGCATTGGGCAAAGGCTGCCAGAAGCTCGGCCAGCCGGTACCGCTTTCGAATTTGGTATCGGCGGAGAACAGCGGCAGGTCGCAACCGGCGCAGGCAAAGGTGCCCTTGCGCTTTTCCCGATTCAGCGCGGAAGTGCCCGGACGCTCGGTGCCGTGATCGCGAAGCACGTAAAACTGCGCAGAACTGAGCTTCTGCCGCCATTCCGCGGCGGTCTTTGTGACCTCGAAGCTCTTGGCTTCGGCCGTAGCTACTTCGCCCTCGAGCGCGCGCCATCCGAACAAGGCCGCCGTGCCGGCCGCGATCGCTGCAAACAATGTCCTGCGGTTCTGCATCACATCCTCCATGTCCCTGCTCATCCGGTTGTTCGCAGAAGATACGGGCGCCGTTACGCCGGGTTGCGGTCACGATCCTGCGAGCGGGAGCCATTTCGGCCCGCTGGTTGCAGCGCGGAAATCGTCCGTCTAGGGTCGTCTCGAGTTCGGAATTCAAGGAATTATCATGCGTTTTCAAGGCACCAAGGACTACGTTGCGACCGACGATCTGAAAGTGGCGGTGAATGCGGCGATCACACTGGAGCGTCCGCTGCTGGTGAAGGGCGAACCTGGAACCGGCAAGACCGTGCTGGCCCACGAGATTGCTGGGGCCGTCGGCGCACCGCTGATGGAATGGCACGTCAAGTCCACCACCAAGGCGCAACAGGGCCTGTACGAATACGATGCGGTATCCCGGTTGCGCGACAGCCAGCTCGGCGACGAGCGCGTCAAGGACATCCGCAACTATATCAAGCGCGGCAAATTGTGGGATGCGTTCGCGGCCGAGCAGCGCCCGGTGCTGCTGATCGACGAGATCGACAAGGCCGATATCGAATTCCCGAACGACTTGTTGCAGGAACTCGATCGCATGGAATTCTTCGTTTACGAGACCGGCGAGACCATCTCGGCGAAGCAGCGGCCGATCGTGGTCATCACCTCCAACAACGAGAAGGAATTGCCGGACGCGTTTCTGCGCCGCTGCTTCTTTCACTACATACGCTTTCCGGATGCCGATACGATGCGCGCCATCGTCGATGTCCATTTCCCAGGCATCAAGCAGCGGCTGATGTCGGAAGCTCTCAAGCTGTTCTACGAAATCCGCGAAGTCCCGGGCATGAAGAAAAAGCCCTCCACTTCCGAATTGCTCGATTGGCTGAAGCTCCTGATGGTCGAGGATATCGGACCTGAGACCCTGCGCGAGCGCGATCCGAAAAAGCTGATCCCGCCGCTGCACGGCGCGCTGCTGAAGAACGAGCAGGACGTGCATCTATTCGAGCGCCTTGCTTTTATGGCGCGTAGGGACGGCCGCTAACGCGGCCTATGCATGGCGAGGCGCGACGGCCGCTGACGCGGCTCTGAACCGAACGGCGTCTGAAAACGACCAATGGCCCAGGACCAAAGACCACGGACCATTGGAGGACCGCATGGCCGGAAGTCTGCTGCCTTATTTTCTGTTCGCGCTGGTGATGGTTGGCTTCGTTGCGGCGGACAAGTTGCGCCACCGCCGTCGATTCCGCGAGCCCTCGCGCGAGCGGACCAATAACAGCGCGAGCGATTGCGGCCCGTCCGCAGGCTTCTGGTCCGGCGATGCCGGTTCATGGTGGAGCGGCGGATCCGATTCCGGATGCAGCTTTGGCGGTGACTCCGGCGGAAGCTGCGGCGGAGATGGTGGCGGTGGTGGCGGCGGCGGCGGCGAGTGATCAGCCGCGGCGCCCGAACCCGTCCCGCTTTTTCGTTTTCTTGTTCTTTTTCGGTTGATCGTCAGGAGCGGATTCGGCCACTTCACGCCGCGCCGGCTCTGAAGCTTCCACCTCGGCAACCTCCTGCGCCGCGAGCCTTTCGGCCGCGCTGATTACGGCCGCGACAGCAGCTTCAGCCGTGCGTTCCTCGGCGATACGTTCGGCATGGATCCTGGCGGCTTCTGCAGCGGCAGCATCCGCTGCATCCTGCTCGGCTGCGATACGCGCCGCTTCGATACGAGCAGCTTCGGCTGCGGCTTTTTCCGCGGCGCGTTGTTCGGCCTCGATCCGCTTCTCTTCGGCTTTCTGCGCGGCGATCCGTTGCTTCTCTGCCGTTCGGGCTGCGCGCTGCTCTTCCTTCAGACGCGCGGCTTCGGCACGCTCGACCGCGCGCTGTTTATCGCGGATGCGTTTCGCCTCAGCCTTCTGCGCCATCCGCTCGCGCTCGATGCGCCGTCGTTCGGCACGGGCCGCCTCCTCGACTTCCTCCCGTTCCGCCCGCAAGCGAGCGCGTTCTTCCGCCTGCTCCGCCCGCTTCTTGAGGATTGGTGCCATGCGGATGCGATACAATTCGTTGGCTCGCGCCCGTTTCGACGCCCATTTTTCGTATTGGCGCCGACCCCAATAGACGCTTTGAATGACAATGCGCCCGGCGCGGCCGCCGGCCCAAACCAGTTCGAACGGCTGGAACTGCCGCCAACGATCGTCACCCTCAACAACCGCGCGCGTGATCAGATCGCCGGCCATCGCGGTCGTGTTCAGCCCGTGCGCGCCGAAGCCGCTTGCAAGCCACACACCCGGCAACAATTCGCCAATCTGAGGCATGCGATGCACTGTCATGCCGAGCTCGCCGGTCCAGGCATACTCGACCTCCGCCGCCTTCAGCTGCGGGAAACGGCGGCGCAGGTCGCGCCGCAATCGGCTGCCGAAGCGGCCCGGCTTTGCGTCCCATACCGTCATGCGGCCGGCCCACATCAGGCGGTCGCCGCCGATGATGCGGTAATGATTATCGGCCCGGTCGGTGTCGCTGACCGAACCTTGATAATCGATCGTCTCGGCAAGCTCGGGCCCGAGTGGCTTGGTCACAATCACGAACGTGTGGATCGGGACCAACGTCCTGGACAGTGTCGGCAACAGCCCGCCGATATGGGTATTGCCGGCGAAGACAACCTGGGAGGCGCGCAACCGGCCGCTCGCGGTTTCGATGCGCTTTCGCACACCCGCGGGATCGATCGAAACCGCAGCCGTGTTCTCGAAGATGCGCGCCCCTGCCTGTTCGGCGAGCTCGGCAAGACCAAGTGCATAATTGAGCGGATGGATGCTGAAGGCGGTCGGAAAATGTACGGCCTGAAAGTAGGTGTTGGATTTCAACTTCGAGCGCACGAGACTTGCCGGCCAGAATTCCACGTCGGCGCCGAGGCTGCGATGCAGTTCAGCATCGTCCTGCAACGCTGCGACACGATCGGTCTTCGACACATGCAGCCAGCCGTCAGCCTGATCCATGTCCGGCATACGGGCGTCGGCTATGGTCTCGCGGACATAATCGACGCCACCTTGCGACAGCGCCCACAACTCGCGCGCCGCATCCAGGCCGACGCGTTCGACAAGCGTCCGGGTGTTCTGCGCGAAGCCCGGCAAAACAAACCCGGTATTGCGGCCGGAGGCATTCCAGGCCACGCGCTTTGCTTCCAGCACCGCAACCGACCAGCCCCTGCGCGCGAATTCCCGCGCGGCCGTGAGACCTGCAAGGCCGCCTCCGATCACGCAGACATCGACATCGATGTCCTGCGACAGCGCTGGCCGCGCCGGCGCGGCCTTGCCGCGGGCCGCGAAATAGCTCGCGCCATATTCCGCGTTGGGCACACCAATGTCCGGCGTGCTGGCGGACGGTTGCACCTCGGTTGTCTCCGATGCCATGCTAGTGTCTCGAATCCGAAATTCGTTTCATTTTGCAGTTACCTCCGTTACGAATTTCGGATTTGAAGGACACTAGGCACTCTATAATTCTAGTGTGGTGTGGTTTGGTTCGGAAGTCCGCTTGACGAGCTTGCCGCAACAATGAAGCGGACTTCCGAACCACCACACTACGCAGCCCTTCCCTGCAAAACGGCGGATTGCCGGAAATGCGCCGTTTGATTCTGCTCCGACACGCAAAATCCGACTGGTCGGCATCCGGCAGGCCGGATCGCGAACGCACGCTGTCTCAGCGCGGTGCGAGGGCCGCTCCCTTGATGGGTCGCTATCTCGCCGAACATGATCTTGTCCCCCACCACGCCATCGTCTCGACCTCGGAGCGCACCCGCCAAACATGGCAGCTCCTTGGCGAAGCCGTGACGGAGCGGCCGAGCGTGGCGTTCGACGAGCGCATCTACGAGGCCGCGCCGGCCGATATCCTGGCAGCGATCGCCGACGCGCCGAAGAGCGCTTCGACGTTGCTGGTGGTCGGGCACAATCCCGGTTTGCAATCGCTCGCCCTGATGCTGGCGGGCTCGGGCAGCGGCAAGGCGCGAAAAGCGCTCCTTGAGAAATACCCGACCGGGGGCCTTGCCGTGATCGATTTTGCCCTGCCCGACTGGCGCGCGCTTTCGCCCGGCAGCGGGCGGCTGGAGCGCTTCATCACGCCGCGTGCCATCGGCGGCGACGAGGACTAGACTTGAATCGACTGGATTTAGAAAACGCGACATCAAGAGGAGGGCCCGGTCATGTTCAAGAAGATTTTGGTTCCTGTCGATCTCGCGGAGCCGGAGCTCGCCAAGCCTGCGATCGAGACGGCGATCGCGATGGCTCGCTCGTCGCAAGGCTCGCTGCGCATCGTCAATGTGCTTCCGATGACGCCGGTCATGCTCGCCGAATATGTCCCGCCGGATTTCGACCTTCAGCAGCGCAAATCCGCGGAGGACGGTTTGAAAAAACTGGTCGAGGAAAGCGGGCTCGATGCGAGCCGCGTTTCGGGGACGGTGCGGCAGGGCGGCATTTATCACGAGGTGATCGAAGAGGCCAAGGCGGTCGATGCCGACCTGATCGTCATGACATCGCACCGACCCGACATGCGCAGCTATTTTCTGGGCTCCAATGCCGGTCATGTGGTGCGCTATGCGAGCTGTTCGGTGCTGGTACTGAGAGGCTAATTGATTTTCGGTAATACGTCGGACGGAAGCCGATCGAGCGTATAGCGGCGCGGCAGGTTGCGCTTGAAAAAGCCGCCGAGCTGCCAAAGCATGAAAGCAAAAAAGGCGAGCAGAAAAAGCGTCGCGGCGGTCTCCCCTTGTAGTAGCGCGCGCCAGATCAGGCCGACTATCGCTACGCAAATGCCGCCGAAAATCACCAGACCCGGCCAATAGAGAAACGGAATGGCGCCGGCTTCAAGCTTCGGCGCGCCGCGGGCTCTTGCGATCCGCTCGTGCAGGGCGGTGAGAAAACCGACATAAGCCGGATCCTGCCTTTCCTGCTCGACCAGCGATTTCCAGGACGCAGACGAGATCGGCATTTTCGGATTCCGCTCCGACCAGATTTCCGCGAGGAAGCGATACGACTGCATGGTCACGGGACGGAACGACAATCGAATGCGGCGGATGCTGCCATACGGCACCCGGCCAGACGTTGAACCCAGCGACCAGACCAGCGCATCCGGCGCAAGCTGAAAGGTCCACGGGCTGCCCATCAGCGACGGCTTGTAGGAATATTTCGGAAATTGCGCCGATTCTTCTGCGGCTTGCGGCTGGTCCATCGGGCCCTCTTTCGGCCCCCTATTAGCACGAGGCGGGCCGGAAAGCGGAACACGGCGGGGCAACCGGCGTTGGGGTTGGCGCTTTCCCGAATCGAAGGGCAGACAAATGTTGAAAACAGCACGCTTCGCACTGATTTCGGCCGGTCTCAGCATCGGCGTCGCGTCAGCCGCGCTCGCGCAATCGAACCCGCCAGGCATAGCGCCGTCAAATTCCGCGCCCCTGGGCACCACCGGAAACCCCGCCGCGAACCAGCCCGGCATCCCGGGCGCCGTCAGTCCATCCAACCCGAACGCCGCGTCGCGGCCTCAAGTGCCGAATATCGGCGGCTCACCGGTCGTCACGCAGCCGAGTACGACTGGTTGCGGGTCCGGCTCCGCCAGTGGCCGCGCCGGCTGCTGACGCCATCTGCGAAAAAAGGACGCCGGCCGTCTCGCGACGGCCGGCGCTTTTCATGGACAGAAGATGCGAGCGTCAGCTCGCGGCCTTCCGGTTTACCTTGCTCTCAGCAACGGCGGTCAGCTTCCGGTCGGCCGACTTTTCCTCGTCCAGCGTCTTCTGCAGAATCGCGGCGGCATCGTCGCGCCCCATTTGATGGGACCATGCGATCAGCGTGCCGTAGCGGGCGATCTCGTAATGCTCGACCGCCTGAGCGGACGCGATGATGGCCGCATCGAGCACTTCCTTGTCGGCAACGTCGCCTGCAACCTCATCGGCTTCCTTGATAATGCCGTCGATCGCGGGGCAATCGACCGCCTTCGGCTTCAGGCCCAGAAGCTTGAACACCTGCTCGAGGCGGGTGACCTGGGTTTCGGTTTCCTGCAGATGCTTCTGCAGGCCGGCCTTCAGATCGCTGTCGGTCGACTTCTTGATCATTCCGGGCAGCGATTTGATGATCTGCTTCTCGGCGTAATAGGTGTCCTGGAGCTGATGGACGTAGAGGTCGTTCATGGTCTTGATATCGGCGGAAAACAGGCCCATGGCGGGCTCCTTTTCTTGGGTTGTTGGCGGATGAGGGGAAGTCGCCCCACGGGCGCATTCCTCTTCCAGCCAACGCCGCAGGATTGGCGACGTTCCGGCCCCGATCACGCCGCTCTGACATCTTGGTGAGGCGGCACCCGTTAAGGGAACGATCACCCTTTATTTGCATTCTTCTGGCATGAGGCTTTGGAAGGAGCTTCAAGGCCCGGATTGGCCGGCAAGCCTTGGACCCTATGAGCAATGCAATGACCGACCCCTTTCACCCGGAAAAGCAGCGGCACGAGCGCCGGCTGGATATGGAACCCAGCCGAGCGGGACACCGTCCGTTCGACAGTTCCGAAATCGATGAACTCCCGCGTCCGCGCTCGGACGACCCGCCTTATCAAAATTGGTGGGTAATCGACGCCCGCACGGATCGCGTCAAACTTTGAGCGGCGAGTTTCTTCGTTCCGCCCCCCGACGCCACTGACCCGTGCTTCCTTAGGGCTAAGATTTTCCTGGCACCGCGGCGTTTTGGCGGGCCGGGCTCTTCTGCGCTGAGATATCTCAAATGAAACCCGGCTTCGGGATCGGTACGCTGCTCCTGCTTGCAGTGACGCTTTCATCGCAGCCGGCAATTTCCCAGCAAGGCCCTCGCGCCGCTCCGCCAGCGGCAAAGAAAAAACAACACATACGGCCGGCTATTGTGCCGGCTGCACAGCCGGTGGTCCGTGGCTGGCGGCCGGCCGATCCGTCCTTCGATCAGCAAGGGCGCCGTTACCAGCCGCCGCGTGGCCTGGCCTGCCCGATCGATCTTGGCTATGGCCGCTGGGCGTCCTGCGACTGGGATTTCTGATCCCAAAGGGCACGACCAGAAACGAAGAAAGCCGGCCCCCCCAGGCCGGCTTTCTCTCGACGCCTCAAGTCTGCGGGATCAGCGCTTCTTCTTCGGCTGGTCCCAGCCGTAATAGTCGAACCAGTAATTCATCGCCCAGCCGCCCAGGATCGGCACGAAGCAATTTGCCGTCGAGACGAATACTTCGCGCTGGGTGAGTTCGCGCTGAGTGATTATGGTGCCCACGATCGGCGATACCGCAGCGCATGCCGCGCTTGTGGCGATAAATGCGGGCGTCGAAGCATGGATGCCCGCGTTCTTCGCGACATAGCGATTTCCGACCCATCCATACTGCGTACCGCGCCAACCGGAGCGAAGTCCAAAATAGGCACCGGTCGCACCTGCATTGACCCAGAAGTTCGACGCCGCGAGCTTCGGATCCTTATCAGTCCAGGCAAGCTGAGACCACCAGCCCCACCATGGCGAATACACAGGCGCCGGCGTAACGACCACCTTCGCGCGCTTTGCGGCTTCTGCCGATCCGCCGCTGAACATCAGCGCCACGGCCAATGCCGCAAAAACAAATCCCAGCTTTTTCATCAGAACCCCCTTGGCCGCCGGACGCTTCGGACGCCTCCAGCCAGACGCCGCAGTGCCAACGGGATATCCGCCAGCCCAGATTCGCATCATGCTGTTATTCGCCGCGCAAAGTCGATGCCCTGAAACCGCCTTTTTCCACAGGTGTTGCGGCCAGAACACTCGATTTCATCGAACGGTTGCGGACAAGTCACGCGCTCGGCGTGCGCTTGCTGCGCTGCAAATCAAACCGTCGCAAACCCCGCCCGCTTCAGCCGCACGATGGCCAGATCCAGCGCTGACAGAAAGGCGGAGCGGTCCTTTGGCGAGAATGGCGGCGGACCGCCGGTGACCGCGCCGGCCGAGCGCAATTCGTCCATCAGGTTGCGTGTGGCCAGCGCCATCCCGATCGAATCCCCGTCAAAGGCGCGGCCATTCGGCGACAGCACGCTGGCACCGGCTTTCACGCAGCGGCCTGCGAGCGGGATATCGGCCGTGACAACGACTGCGCCGGGTCTTGCGCGTTCCGCGATCCAGTCGTCGGCCTTGTCCATTCCTTCGGCCACCACCACCCGTTCGATCAGGGGATCGCGCGGCACCTGGAAGAAGGAATTGGAGACCACGTATGTTTTGATGCCGTGGCGGCCGGCCACCCGATAAATCTCGTTCTTCACCGGGCAGGCATCGGCGTCGACCAGAACGAGAAGCGGTAAAGTGTCCGCAGAAGCCATCACGCGGCACCGGGCCGACGACGATCATGGAAAGACATGCATAGACGCCTGATTCTTGTTTCGGTCTTATTCGCTCTCTGTCTGGCCGGCGCAACCGTCTTTCGGGCTTCCGCAGCCGAGGGAAGCAGGGAGCTTTGCGCCCTCGCCCGCCAATCCGGCACACCGCAAGTCCCGGGGCTCAACATCGTCTATCTCTCTCCGCTCGGAGATCCGGCAGAAGCCGGGCATTGGCGCCACATCATCCTGCACCAGATGGAGGGTCCTGCGGGCGCGGCGAAAGGCGGCGCGCTGGCGCAGGCGAAAAACCCAACCCGGCGCGGCACCACGCTCTGGGTCGAAACCGACGGCATTGTCTATTGGTCGGTGCCGGAAACAGCTATCCCCACACACGGCGACGGCGCCAACCGCAACGACAACAAATACATCGACAACAAATCGACGTTCCGTCAGGTCGTGAAGACCAACAGTCTGGGCATCGAGTTTGCCGGCAATTATCCCGACGTGCGAAAGCCTGCGACAGCCGCGCAGCTCGACGCGCTTTCAAAGCTTCTGCCGTTCCTGCAGCAGCGCTACCGGATTCCGCCCGAGCACATCTATGCGCATAACTGGATCGACTATAAGGACGCGCGCTATTGCGAAGGCTGCGAGCTGGCGAATGCCGCGCGGCAACTAAATTATCGGCCAGCCGAAGCGTGTCCGTGATCGAAATCTCACCGAATGATGGAGATTGTACGCGAAACCACTACGGCCTGACGCGGCAATTGGAAGAGACCGGCTTCACGGACAGGATCACAACCGGATTGCCCGTCAGAGAACTTGTCGACTGGATCGCGCCGCGCCCGTCCTCGCGTGCGAATCCGCCATCGGCCTTGCAGGTGAACTTGTCGCCGTCTCGGGTGAAGGCGACCGTCCACCGCTGACCGCCGGTATCGATCGTCCGCAGTCGCACGAGGCTGCCTTCGGAGAAGACAAAGACCGCCGTTCCGTCCCGGAACTTTTGCGGTTTTTCCAGTGTGAAAGTGCCACTGTGCGTCATCGAACCCGTGCGGGCCGGGCCGGACAGCGTCTCGTGGTTAAGCGTGTGGGAGTGCAGTATTTTTCCATCCGGAGCGACGGCGGTCTTCAGAAAATGAGTAGTGCGCTGCTGAGCCTCGCCCCGAACGGTGCGAATTTGCCGCAACTGCACGGTCGTCACTTCGATCGTGCGTCCCTTCAGGTCGTCGAAGGTGATTTCCTGTGCGACACCGGGCGAGACGAGGGAAAGCCAAGTGAGTGCGGGAATAATCGCAATCCGGCTTGGCATCGTCACCGCACCAGTTCCCGCATCGCGCGATCGAGCCCGTCAAGCGTCAGAGGATACATCCGCCCACCCATGAGCTGACGCACCATGCGGATCGATTGGGTGTATTCCCATTCCGCTTCCGGCACCGGATTGAGCCATACCGCCGCCGGATAGGTACGCGTGATCCGCTCCATCCAGATCTGCCCCGGCTCTGCGTTCATATGCTCGACCGAGCCGCCGGGCATCGCGATTTCGTAAGGCGACATCGAGGCGTCGCCGACGAAAACCAGTTTGTAGTCGTGCGGATATTTGTGCATCACGTCGAAGGTCGGCGTGGTCTCCTGATAGCGCCGCCTATTCTCCTTCCACACCCGCTCATAGAGGCAATTGTGGAAGTAGAAATGCTCCATGTGCTTGAACTCGGCGCGCGCCGCCGAGAACAATTCCTCGGTCGCCTTGATGTGCCAGTCCATCGAGCCGCCGACATCGAAGAACAGCAGCACCTTCACCGCATTGTGCCGTTCGGGGCGCATGTGGATGTCGAGATAGCCCTTGTGCGCGGTACCCTTGATGGTGCCGTCGAGATCGAGTTCGTCGGGCGCACCGGTGCGCGCGAATTTGCGAAGTCGCCGAAGCGCTACCTTGATGTTGCGGGTGCCGATCTCGACCTCGTCGTCGAAATCCTTGAACTCGCGCTTGTCCCAGACCTTGACCGCGCGTTTATGAGTGCTCTCGCCACCGATGCGGATGCCTTCCGGGTTGTAGCCGCCGTTGCCGAACGGCGAGGTGCCGCCGGTGCCGATCCATTTCGAACCGCCCTGATGGCGTCCCTTCTGCTCTTCGAGGCGCTTGCGCAACGTCTCCATCAGTTTGTCGAGGCCGCCCATCGCCTCGATCTGCTTCTTCTCTTCTTCCGTCAGATATTTTTCGGTCAGCTTCTTCAGCCACTCCTCGGGGATTTCGGCGGTCAACGCCTCTTCCATCAATTCGAGGCCTTTGAACACGTGGCTGAAGACGCGATCGAACTTGTCGAGATTGCGCTCGTCCTTCACCAGCGTCGCGCGCGACAGGTAATAGAAATCCTCGACCCGCCGCGAGGCCAGGTCCCTGTCCATCGCCTCCATCAGCGTGAGATATTCCCGCAGCGTCACCGGGACGCCGGCGGATTTCAATTCCTGAAAAAAGCTGACCAGCATTCAAGCCTCATTCATGCCAAGTCTCATCAAGACATGGCGTGGATTTGCTGCATTGCACCGCGAACAAAAGGCCCGAACGCAATCTGCGTCAAGCCGGGGCCGCGGTCATTCATCACGCAATCGTCCCTTGGCGGGAACGGGTTTCCGCGTAAGCTATTCTGGAATGGCTCCAGGAAGGCCCACCCGGGCCTCCTCCACGGGGCCATCAAGGCTCATAAGGCGGCACGGCCGTCACGCCGAAAGCCGCCCGTTCCAAAAACCGGGAGGTTTTCGCCATGCCCAAGAAGCAACTCACCGTCAATGGCAAACGGGTCACCGTCGATATCGACGACCCTGACATGCCGCTCCTCTACGCCCTTCGCGACAATCTCGCCCTGCACGGCCCGCGCTTCGGCTGCGGACTTGCGCAATGCGGCGCCTGCACGGTGCATGTCGATGGTCAGGCGGTGCGCTCCTGCGTGACCACGCTCTCATCGCTGAAATCCAACCAGAAGATCGTGACGCTCGAGGGTCTCGGCTCCGGCAACAAGCTGCATCCGGTACAGCAAGCCTTTGTCGAAGAGCAGGCGGCGCAATGCGGCTATTGCATCAACGGCATGATCATGGAATCCGCGGCCTTCCTCTCCACCAATAAAAAGCCTTCCGACGCCCAGATTCGACAGGCGCTTGCGAACAACCTTTGCCGCTGCGGCACGCATGACCGCATCGTCAAGGCCGTCAAGCGCGCTTCGAACTTCGCGTAACGGGAGGCATCCATGAACATTCAGGTTTCACGCCGCAATCTTCTGAAGAGCACCGGCGCGCTGGTGGTGAGCTTCTCGCTTGCCAGCAAGGCCGGTCAGGCGCTGGCACAAGGCGCCGCCGCAAAGCCGCTTGCGCTGACCGATGTCGATTCCTTCCTTGCCATCGACAAGGCCGGCAAAGTCACCGTGTATACCGGCAAGGTCGATCTCGGCACCGGGATTCGCACGGCGCTCGCGCAGATGGCCGCCGAAGAACTCGATGTGCCGTTCAATAGCGTGTCGATGGTCACCGGCGATACGATGCTCACCCCCGATCAAGGCACTACCTGGGGCAGCCTCACCATCCAGGCCGCCGGCGTGCAGATCCGCAATGCGGCGGCGACCGCGCGCAACTTCCTGCTGGAAGACGCGGCGAAGAAACTCAACCTGAAACAGGACGATCTTATTGTCGCCGATGGTGTTGTCTCCGGTGGCGGCAAGAAGATCACCTATGCCCAGCTCATCGGCGGCAGGTCGTTCGCCATGAAGGTGAACGACAAGGTGCAAACCAAGGACCCGAAGGCCTTCAAGCTGGTCGGCAAATCGATTGCCCGCGTCGACATCCCTGACAAGGTGAGCGGCAAGTTCACCTATATGCAGGATTACCGAGTGGCCGGCATGATGCATGGCCGCGTGATCCGCCCGCCGGCCTATGGCGCGAAGCTCGAAATGGTCGACGAAAGCTCGGTGAAGAACATCCCGGGCGTCCGCGTCGTCAAGGACAACAATTTCCTCGGCGTGGTCGCCAGCAGCGAATGGAATGCGATCCGTGCTGCGAGCCAGTTGCAGACCAAATGGTCGGACGCGGCCAACCTGCCCGATCAGTCCAAGCTCTGGGAATATGTGCGCTCGACCAAGGTGGTGCAGAACCAGGTCACGAGTGACGTGAGCAGCAACCAGATGGTGCTCGCAAGCGACGGCAAGAAATTGTCGGCGACTTACGATTTCGCCGTCAATCTGCACGGGTCGATCGGACCGTCCTGCGCCATTGCGGATTTCAAGGACGGCAAGCTGACCTCGTGGTCGGCCTCGCAGTCGACACACACGCTGCGCAAGCAACTGGCCCAAATGTTCGCGATGTCCGCCGAAGACGTCCGCTGCATCTATGTCGAAGGGGCTGGCTGCTACGGCCGCAATGGGCACGAGGATGCGGCCGGCGATGCCGCGATCCTCGCCAAGGCGGTGGGCAAGCCGGTGCGCGTGCAATGGTCGCGCGCCGACGAACACGCCTGGGAGCCGATGGGCCCGCCGACTCTGATGGATATGCGGGCGTCGCTCGATGCGGACAACACCGTCACCAGCTGGGAAGGCGACTTCTACATGCCGCAGCAGACGGCCGGAAGCTTTCTGGTTCCGCTCACGGGCGCGGTGCTGGCCGGGATGCCGCAGAAGGACGATATCGCGCCGGGCAACGTATTCCAGAATTCCGCGATCCAGTACAAATTCGCGAACATCAAGACCGTCTGCAAGCGGCTGGAAAATACCGTGTTCCGCCCGTCCTGGATTCGCACGCCGGGCCGCATGCAGAACACCTATGCCAACGAATGCTTCATGGACGAGCTTGCGGCCGAAGCGAAAGCAGACCCGATCGCATTCAGAAAGAAATATCTCGACGACAAACGCGGCCTCGAACTGATCGAGCGGCTGGCCGCACTTTCGAAATGGCAGACGCGGCCATCTCCCGATCGCAGCCAGTCGGGCGATATGTTGACGGGCCGCGGCATGTCCTATGTGAAATACGAACTTGCCCGTACGTATGTCGGCGCGGTCGCCGATGTGGAGGTGAACCGCGTCACCGGCAAGGTACGGGTGCCGCGCTTCTATCTGGTTCAGGATTGCGGACAGATTATCAATCCGGATGGCGTCAAGGCCCAACTCGACGGCAACGTCATTCAGACCATCAGCCGCACGCTGATTGAAGAAGTGAAATGGAATCGCTCGATGGTCACGACGCTCGACTGGGCGAGCTACCCGATCCTCACATTCCCGGATGTGCCGGAGCTGGTCTACGACCTGATCGACCGCCCGAACGAGCGGCCCTGGGGCGCCG
Source organism: uncultured Pseudomonadota bacterium (assembly GCA_963707705.1). GTDB lineage: Bacteria > Pseudomonadota > Alphaproteobacteria > Rhizobiales > Xanthobacteraceae > Pseudorhodoplanes. The sequence continues at coordinate 138,698 of CAVPRD010000018.1, forward strand.
GCGAGCCCGCGGCCGCAGTCGTGCCATCCGCGATTGCCAATGCGGTTTTCGATGCTACCGGCGTGCGCATGCGCTCGGTGCCGTTCACGCCTGGAAAGGTGAAGGCGGCCTTGGGAACGGCCTGAGTCTCGCTTAAAGATCGTGTGGCGGGAGGCATCGATGCCTCTCGCCAATTTTTTTGATCGCGCCGCAGCGGCGCGACATTGTCGAGAAACATCCGCGCGCTCGTGTCCCAGTCCATCCGCTCGGCAAAGGCGCGGCAGGCGCCACGGTCGATCGCGAGCGCACGCAAGGCCGCAGCGCGCAGATCGTTGTCGAGCACACCAACCGGCGCATTCCCGATCACGTCACGAGGTCCCGGTACCGGAAAGGCTGCGACCGGCACACCGCAGGCAAGCGCTTCCAGCATCACAAGGCCGAATGTATCGGTGCGGCTCGGAAACACGAACACGTCGGCGGCCGCATAGATCGCCGCAAGCTCCTCGCGCTGCCGCGCGCCGAGAAACACGGCTTGCGGAAAGCGCCGCACCAATTCCGGCCTCATTGGCCCATCCCCTACCACGACCTTGCTGCCCGGCAGGTCGAGCGACAAAAAGGCTTCGAGATTTTTCTCGATCGCGACGCGGCCGACCGTGAGAAAAACCGGGCGCGGCAGGTCGAGCCTTGCAGCGGCACCATGCGCGAAAACTTCACGGTCCACTCCCCGCGGCCACAACACCGGATTTCGGAAGCCGCGTTGCGACAATTCGGAAATGAGCGTCTGCGTCGATACCATGACGCGCTCGGCGCGGCCGTGAAAGCGGCGCAGCCAGCGCCATACCCAGCTTTCCGGGATTGGCACGCGCGCCGCGACATAATCCGCAAGCCGCGTATGAAAACTTGACGTGAACGGGATGCCGCGCCGGATGCAATAGCGGCGCACCGCGTGCCCGATCGTGCCTTCCGTTGCGATATGGATCGCGTCGGGCCGCGCTGCCTCGATCCGCCGTGCGATCGCCGAGGGCGCAGCGATCGCACAGCGGATATCCGGATAGGTCGGCAGCGGAAACGAAGGCAAGCCCTGGTGCGTAAGGAAGCTGATCTCGGCGCCGAAGCGCGGACTTGCCGACTGCAACTCCGACAGCGTGCGCACCACTCCATTGACTTGCGGATGCCAGGCGTCGGTGGCGACCAGAACCCGCATCAGGCCTCCTGCATTCTCCCTTCGAATCGCATGCATGCAGGATGCGCCATGCGTGTCTCAGTTTTGCGACGCATGAAAGGTCATGGTCGTTAGAAAACTGTCGCGTTCCCGGCACATGGTGGTTTTTGCGAATCAATCCGCCGGACCATGAATGCGGAATGCCTGGAATAGCTTTGCACGTTTCGTCCATACGAGGATCGGCTGGAACGGGATCGGCTTTGTCGCAAGCCTCGCAGTGCTGTGCCTTGCCGGCATTATGCTGTTCCGGATGCTGCGCGACATCGACCCCGAACGAGTGCTGGCGGCAGCCATCGCGATGCCGGCGAGCCACATTGCGCTCTGCGCGCTGTTCGTCGCCGGCGCTTATGTAACGCTGACCTGCTATGATTTCTTTTCGCTGCGGACGATCGGCGCACGCCATGTGCCCTACCGGATCGCGGCAATGGCAGCCTTCACGAGCTATTCCATCGGGCACAATCTCGGCGCCACCGTTTTCACCGGCGGCGCCATCCGCTTTCGGATCTACTCCGCCTATGGGCTCAACATCGTCGATGTCGCCAAGATCGCCTTCGTCACCGGGCTCACCTTCTGGCTCGGCAATGCCTTCGTGCTCGGACTCGGGATGGCGATCTCGCCGCAGGCGGCAAGCGCGCTCGACCGGATGCCGCCATCCATCAATCAGGCAATCGGCGTTTTCGTCCTGTTCGTGATCGGCTTCTATCTGGTGTGGCTGCTCGGCGGCACGCGTGAGGTTGGGGTCAAAGGCGTCGCCGTGGTCTTGCCGAACGCATCCCTGACACTGGTGCAAATAATGATCGGGGTACTCGACCTCGGCCTGTCCGCGCTCGGAATGTACATGCTTTTGCCAGCGGAGCCCGCTGCGGAGCTGCTGCCATTCGTGGTGATTTTCGTTCTCGCAACCCTGCTCGGCTTCATAAGCCATACGCCGGGTGCGCTCGGCGTCTTCGATGCCGCGATCCTGCTGGCGCTCCCGCAATATACAAGGGCGGAATTGCTCGCGACCTTGGTGGTCTTTCGCATGATCTATTACGTGATCCCGTTCACGCTCGCGCTTTGCACAATGGCGGCACGCGAATTCTGGCTTGCCTCGCGGGGACGAAAGCCGGACAGCCGAACGGCCAAAGGTAGCCCCGCCGCGGGTTCCTAAAGCGGCCGGCGCAGCCTGGAGCGGCTTTCGAGCAAATCCGCGCACCTTCGCAAAGCCGGCGCAGGCTCCCATATTTCCGCCAAAAGCTTTGTGCTAGTCGTACCGCCACTAATTTTCATCGGACCCGTATGCGCGTTTTTGCCGCCGCGGCATTTGCCGCTTTTCTGATCATTGTCCCTGGACCGCACGCAGCGGCTCAAACCGGCGCTCCCGCGCCGCTGCAGCTGCCGTCCGCCGGCACCCCTCCAGTTGCGGGCAGCGGCCCGATCCGGATCGAGTGGGAAGTGCGCAATCGCTTCCGGCTGTTTCGCAACGAGGCAGATTTTCGCCGTCACGCTGCCGCCCATCGCGGCGACGGCATTCTCGCCGCCGAGCAGCGGCTGGCGCGGGCAAGCGACGGCCGCGGCTGGGCGCGCGACATGGTCGATAACCTGTGCGTCGACCAGACCGGACGGCTGCCGGAAAGCTGTGTCCGTGACGGCCAGAAGGAAAATTATCTAAGCCCCGCCGATCACCCGATTACGGCCAGAGTTCGCAGGCGTGGTGGCGCCGGGCGCGCTCTGCGCCTGGAGCTTCGATGACGGCGAACCCGGAGCCGGTCAGGCCACCACACGTTGCGACGAAGAAATCCGCATCCGCGTGCGCCAGGGCCGCCCCACGATCGCGGCCGTCGACGTCGCGCTGCCGGATGGCACCGCGCAGCGCGTCATCGCCGAGATTATGGTGCGAGACTATCTGATTGCCGGCATGGGAGATTCGATTGCCGCCGGCGAAGGCAATCCCGACCGGCCGATCGCGCTGGACGACGGCGGCTTCTGCTTCCGCCGCTTCTTTGCAGGCTCGACATCGGAATATTTTCGCCCCGGCCGCGTCGGCTTCAAGGGCAACCGTGCCTGCGATCCGGCATTGTCGGCCGGCAGCGGAAATACGTCTGGTGACTGGTCGCGGCTGAATGCGCGCTGGTGGAGCGCAACCTGTCACCGCTCGCTCTACGGCTATCAGGTTCGCGCCGCGCTCGCGATTGCGATCGAAAACCCGCATAGCGCGGTCACGTTCCTGCCGCTTGCCTGTTCGGGCTCGACCATCGATCTCGGCTTCTTCAATCCGCTGCGCGCGCGCGAATGCCCGCCGACCGGCGCCTGTGCAGCCAATTCGGTTCCACAAATGGTGCGTCTGAAGGACGCGCTCGAACTCGCGCAAAAGACCGACAAGGAGCGAAAGCTCGACGCGATCCTGCTCACCATTGGCGCGAACGACATCTGGTTCGCCGGCCTGGTCGCCAACGTCATCACCGATCCGTCCATCGAACGCACCCTGTTCGAGAAGAGCGGCATGATCGCCGAGATTCCGGACGCGCAAAAAATCCTCGACAACGACCTGCCGCGCGACTTCGAGAAACTCCGTCAGGCGCTCAAGCCCTATCTCGATGGTTACCTTCAGCGCATCGTCTATCTCACCTATGGCAATCCGGCGATGACCAATGGCGGACAGGTGTGCGGAGGCGGCAAGGGCGGCTTCGACGTCCATCCGGCCTTCAATGTCGACGCCAAGCGTCTGCGCGCCGTGTCCAATTTCGTCGAGGAACGTTTCCAGCCACGGCTGCGCGCGCTCGCCACCTGCGACACGCCGGGCGCTTGCCGCGATCCGGCCAAGGATCGCATGAGCTATGTCGACAGCCATCTGGCCGAATTCGCCAATCACGGTTTCTGCGCGCGTTCGCCGAACGATCCACCCTTCGACCGCGAATGCTTCCTGGAAAACGGTGAATTGTTCGAAGCCAATCCTGCCGATGCCGCCACGGATCCACTGCGCTGCAATCTGCGTGCGCGTGACTTTCGCCCCTATGCGCCGCGGGCGCGCTGGATCCGCACCGCCAATGACAGCTATTTCACCGCGATGACGTTTCCGGAAGGAATTTCCAACACGCTGCAGCCGAGCGACGTGCACGACGCGATCTGGGGCGCGACAAGCGCGGTCTATGGCGGCGCCGTGCATCCGACCGCCGAAGGCCATGCTGCGATGGCCGATGCGGCACTCCCGGTATTGCGCGCGCTCCTTCAATTGGAGGCACCGCAACAGGTGCGCGCGGAGCCGCTGCCGCCGCTACCGATGCCGCCGGCTTCGCGGTAGAGCGCACGTTCCCGAAAACCGGGAACCGGTTTTCGGAAAAGATCGTGCCCAAACAAAACGCTACTGCATCTTGATCTTGGCCGCCTTGATCACTGCGTTCCAGCGGTCGACTTCGTCGCGAAGATATTTCGCCGTTTCATCGACCGAACCTCCGACCACTTCGGCCGACAGCTTCTTCAGGCGGTCCTGCAATTCCGGCTGACGCAAAGCCTCATTGATGTCGGCATTGATCTTCTCTGTGATCGCTCGCGGCGTCTTCGGCGGCGCGACCACCGCATACCAGGCGACCGACTCGAAGCCCGGCAACGTTTCCGCGATGGTCGGGACGTTCGGCAGCGAAGCCATGCGCTTTGCCGTGGCGACGCCAAGCAGCCGCAGCTTGCCCGCCTCGACCAGTGGCAGCGACACGCCGAGATTGTCGCACATGAAATCGATATTGCCCGACAACAAATCCTGCAGCGCTGGGGCCGTCCCGCGATAGGGAACATGCTGGACCTGAACCTGCGCCATCAATTGCAGCATCTCGGACGTCAGATGCGAGGTCGTGCCGTTGCCCTGGGTCGCGGAGGTGACCTTGCCGGGATTGGCTTTCAGATACGAGATGAACTCGGGCAATGTGGTCGCGCTGATCTTGCCGGGATTGACAATGATGCTGTTCGGCACCTGCGCCATCACGATGATGGGCTCAAACTTCGCCGCGTCAAAAGATAGATTCGGATACAGGTTCTGATTGATGACCAGCGGCGGCGGCGGCGCCGACAGCAGCGTGTAGCCGTCAGGATCCGCACGATAGGCCATGTCGGCACCGATGTTGCCGGCCGCGCCCGTCGGATTCTCGATGATGACGGGCTGGCCCCATTTGCGCGACAGCCATTCGGCCACCAACCGCGGCACCGCATCGGCAGTGCCGCCGGCGGGAAATGGCACGATGATCTTCACCGAACGGTTCGGATAATCCTGCCCCTGGCTCGCGCTCGAGGCGGCAAGCAGCGAAAACGCCGCAAATACCATGCACAAATATCGGAACCTGCGCGCGCTCGCGGCGCGGCGGCACTTCAGCATTGGCATTCTCCTCCCGGGCGTCTGTTCTTTTTGTTGTCTGTTGAGACTAGCTTGAAACGACCGCGCATCCGAAGCATTTTCAGTGTCGCAGGTCGAAGCAACCCCGGGAGTGGCAATGGCATCGCGGCCAAACGTTGTTGTGGTGGGCGGCGGAATCGGCGGCCTGTTCGCCGCCAACGCGCTGATTGCGACAGGCCTGAAGGTTTCCGTCTATGAACAGGCCTCTTCGCTTGGCGAGATCGGTGCCGGCGTGTTCATTACGCCGAACAGTGTGCGCCAGATGCAGCGGGTCGGACTCGGTCCGTCGGTCGAGAAATGGGGCGCCCGTGTCGGCTCGGATTCTTGCTATTTCCGCGATGACGGAACGCCGATCGCACCGGTGCAGGTAACCGATTCATCCGGCTGGAACGCAACTTTCGGCATGCATCGTGCCGATTTCGTCACGCTTTTGTCCGAGGCGCTGCCGCAAGGTGCGGTTCACATTGGCCACCGTTGCACCGGCTTTGAGCAGGATGAACGAACCGCGCGCGTATCTTTCGCGAATGACAAAATTGTCGAGGCCGACATTGTGGTCGGCGCCGACGGCATTCACTCCGAATTGCGGCCTTATGTCTTTCCTCCGTCCAAAGCGGTGTTTTCCGGCACAGTCGCCTATCGCGGTCTTGTGCCGCACCGCTCCGTTCCGCAATGGCCAACCAATGCCTGGACGATGTGGCTCGGCCACGGCAGGCACTTCCTCTCGTTTCCGGTGCGCGCCGGCGAACTCATCAACTATGTGGGATTTGTTCCGGCCGATCAGGAAATGCAAGAATCCTGGACAGCAAAGGGCGATCCCGACGCGCTGCGGCGCGAATTTGCCGGCTGGGATCCCCGCATCGGCGCGCTGCTCGACAAGGTCGAAACCACATTCAAATGGGCGCTGTACGATCGCGATCCGCTGCCGACCTGGACCAACGGACGCCTGACCTTGCTGGGCGATGCCGCGCATCCGATGCTGCCGCATCTCGGTCAGGGCGCTAACCAGTCGATCGAAGACGGCATGGCGCTCGCGACCATTCTTGCACAAGCCGATCGCACAACCGCACCGGCAGCGCTGCTCGCCTACGAGGCGCTCCGCCGCGAGCGCGTCGCTTCAGTTCAGCGCGGGGCACGCGAGAACGGACTGCGTTACGACACGATGCTTGGCGATGTGGCGAAGCGCGATGCCGAGATCACCGCGCATGCGAGTTTCCGCAAGCGTCTGTATGACCACGACGTAGTGCCGGACGCGCAGAAGGCGGCGTTGGAATTGACCTGACGGCCGCGCGCGTCAGCTCGCCGAACGCATGAACTGCTCTTTTGCGGGCTTCCTGCGCTGCGGGACCTTTTGCGGCCCGCAGACCAGCGGGTTCAGGCACTCGGCGGCCTTGGCGCCCTTCTTGGCCTGCGCGACGGCATTCGGCGCCGTCCACGCGAACAACGCGGCGGCGATCAAAATCGCGATTGCGGCCCTCATGAAATCCTCCCTTGAAATAACTTTGGCAACCAGTCTGGCGCCGCGAGGTCGCGCTCGCTCACGCCACGCCGAGCTTCTTCTGCAGGCTGGTGGACGAGGTCGTGTACTGGAAGGTGAGCTTCTTGTCGGGGAAGACGTAGCGGTAAATCTTTTGCGCCGCCAACGCGCCTTCATGGAAGCCGCACAGGATCAGCTTCAGCTTGCCGGGATAGGTGTTGATATCGCCGATTGCGAAAATTCCCTTTTCGCTGAACTCGAAGCTCGCGGTCTCGACCTCGATCAGTTCATCGTCGAGCTTCAATCCCCAGTCGGCGACCGGACCAAGCTTCATGGTCAATCCGAAGAACGGCAGGATGGCATCGCAGGCGATCTCGAAATTCGAGCCGTCATTGGTCTTGACCACGGCCTTGCTTACCTGGCCGTCCGAGCCTTCGAGCGAAGTCACCTGTCCGAGCACGAAATCGATCTTCCCCTCGCCCACCAGCGCCATCATCTTGTTGACGCTGTCGGGGGCTGCGCGGAATTCCTGCCGCCGGTGCAGCAATGTGAGATGCGAGGCGATCGGCGCTAGATTGAGCGTCCAGTCGAGCGCGGAATCGCCGCCGCCTGCGACCAGCAAACGCTTGCCGCGGAACTGCTCCATCTGGCGCACGGCATAATGCACGGATTTCGCTTCATAGGGCTCGATGCCTGGGATCGGCGGACGCTTCGGCTGGAACGAACCGCCGCCGGCCGCGACGATCACAACCTTGCATTCGAACACCTTGCCGGCATCTGTGGTAATGCGGAACGCAGGATCGCCGATGCGCTCGATGGTCTGCACCATCTCCGAATAATGAAATTGGGGACCGAACGGTTTGATCTGTTCGAGCAGAGCCTTTGTCAGCCCGTCGCCCGACACCATCGGGATGCCAGGGATGTCGTAGATCGGCTTTTCCGGATAGAGCTCGGCACATTGCCCGCCCGGCTTGTCGAGGATGTCGACCAGATGCGCCTTGATGTCGAGCAAACCCAGCTCGAACACGGCGAACAATCCGCAGGGACCTGCGCCGATGATCAGCACGTCGGTCTTGATGGTGGAGGTCGTATCCAACATGGCTCTCACCTGCCCTGGTAACTTGGCGTGCGAACCAGAATACCGTCCAGTTCCTCGCTCATTTTGATCTGGCACGACAGCCGCGAATTCGGCCGCACGTCAAACGCATTGTCGAGCTGCTCGTCTTCCTCGAGTGAACGCTCCCCGGTCTTCTCAAGCCAGGCCTCGTCGACATAAACGTGGCAGGTCGCACAGGTGCAGGAGCCCCCGCACTCGGCGACGACGCCGGCGACCGAGCCGCGCATTGCGGCTTCCATGATGCTCTCGCCGGGCGCTGCTTCCACATCATGCACGGTCCCATCGTGCTCGATAAAAGTGATCCTTGGCATCGTCTCGTCGGTATCGGCTTTCAAAATCGGGTTAGTCTGTATCCAAACCGCCCTCCGGCGTCATCCCCGCGCGGCGGAATGTCGGCCATCCGGACCAGACTTTCCCGCGAAACGGCAACCCGGAAGTCGTCGCAAATTCACGCCTGCCGCTCGGGCGTGCGCACGATCAGGCCGTCGAGATGGTCGCTCACCTTGATCTGGCAGGACAGGCGAGAATTGCCTTTCACGTCGAAGCCGAAATCAAGCATGTCCTCCTCCATCGGCGACGGCTTGCCGACGATCTCGGTCCAGGCTTCGTCGACATAGACATGGCAGGTGGCGCAGGCGCAGGCGCCTCCGCATTCGGCCTCGATCCCGGGGATACTGTTCTTAATAGCGATTTCCATCACCGTAGAGCCGTTCTCGGCCTCGATGGTGCGGCTTTCGCCGCCATGTTCGATATACGTGATCTTGGCCATCGTGGCGCGCAACCTGCCTATTTGAAGGGGATTTCCCGGCCGGGCGGCCGGCGCGGGATCGCTATATAACGTATCGAGAAAATTGTGCCAGCGCCGCCTGTCGTGCCGGCGCTAGGGGAGTGGATTTGACATTCGCCGTCCAGCCAGCAGCAAACTCGCGAGGCGGATGGCCTTCATTCGCAAAATTTCCGGTTGTTGAAGGTGAAGCATTTCTGCGATCCGCTGCCGGGCACGGCCGAACCTTCGTTCGGGACGCGATCCGCGGTCTTCGCCTTTTCGGATTCTGTGGCGATCAGCGACCAGCGATAGCTCTTGCCGTTCCGTATCAGGACCCAGCTTCGCCCACTGCATTTGTCGATCAATATCGGCACCGGCGGCTCGATATTCGGACGCGCGGGGATCACCTCGAAACAGACTGCGCCGGTATCCTGCGCGAGTACAGCACTTGCGGAGACGAGCAGCATCGCCGCGACCGCCATTGCAATGCCTGCGCGGGTCCTCATTCGCAGAAGCGCCGATTGTTAAAGGTGAAGCATTTGGCGCCGCCGGAAGACGGCCGCTCGGGAGCGGGAGCGGCCTGCCGATTAGGATCGACGGTGCAGGCACCCTTCGTCGCGATCTGGCCCGCCGGGCACACGATCCGCACACAGCGATCGCCTTCTGCCTTCTCGTCGCCACGGCAATTCAAGGGACATACGCGCCGGTCGAAGCGGCGGATCAGCGAAAGCGTGTCGCTCGAAACTTCGCCGCCTGGCGTAACGGTGACGGCTGCGAATTTCGCGAATTTGTTCAGCGCCTCGCGCGCGGGGACGCCGAATTCGCCGCTCACGGGGGCGTCCAGGCAACCCACCCGTTTCAGTTCGAACTGGACGGAACGCGAAAGTTCGGTTCGCTCGGTGAGCGCGGCCATTTTTGAGGCTGTACCGGCGGCCGACTTTGCGGCCGCGTCGGAGGCTGCCTTTTCGGCCTGCAACGCCGCAAGCCGCTGTTCCGCATCGGGCCTGCGCGAACTGACCGGAAATTGCGCGAGGAAACGTTCGATCTGTGTAATGTCTCTGGAATCTCGCACCAGATTCCACACCGCCTCATCCGCGTCCGGACCTTTCGCCACTGGCGGAGCCACCGGAAGTGCAGCCTTGAGATAGATCGCCTCGCTGGAAAGCGAGCCATAGACGAACGGCAATTGCTCGCGCTTGGTCGACTTGAGTACGTCGTCACGCACATTGCGGAATAGGAAGTTGATCTCGAGCCCCGGCGTCTCCAGATGTCGGAGCAGCGAAGAGGTGAACGGCGAGTTTCGGCCCGAGCCGTCGGCCGCAGTCGTGCCCTCGCGCGCGGAGAAGGCGATCAGCACATTCCCGGTGGGTTCGACCGCAGCCAGCCCGCGCGACACGGCGCGCGTGCGGATCGTGCGCTGCATTTTGGCCGAGAATGGATTGTTGCGGCAGGCATCGAGGATCACAATGCCGAGCCGGGAAGCATTCTCGACCAGCGGCGTGATGGTCTTGAGCGCGATCGCTTCGTGATCGACATCGACGTCGGCCTTCAGTTCGGCATCGATCGGAATGAGATAATTTTCTCCACCCACCTCCATGCCATGACCGGCATAGAAAACGATCGCGACCTCCGACCCGCGCGCGCGGCGTGCGAATTCAAGCAGGCCCTTGCGCATATCGTCGAAGGTGCCGTTCTTGACCCGCTGGACCTCAAAACCGAGCCGCGCCAGCGAGCCCGCAACATCGTCTGCGTCGTTGCCGGGATTGGTAAGCACCGGAACGCTGCGATAGTCGTTATTGCCGATAACGAGCGCGACCCGATTAGCGTCGGCTTGGCCTGCAAGAACTAAGCAGATCGCGACTGCGAGCGCCGCGCGCAATATTGCTCTCGCAAACAATGGCCCCCGCATCGCGTTGTCCCGCGCCTTGACGATTGCCGGCAGCTTACCGGCCTGCGCATGAGTTGCAATCCGGTAGGACCGGTTCAACGCATAAGTGAGGCGGACAAAAGCGGAGAGCGTCGGGTATCGCGGCGCCTTGCGTCGCGATCAGTTCGCGGCGCGCAGTGTGTCGGAAATCTCGGCGCTGGTATGGACGATGGCGGCATTCAGGATCGAAATCGCACTTTGCATCGCGCGATGATCGCCAGCTTCTGCCGACGCTTCGACGTCGGCGGCCGCGCGCGCAATTGGCCACGCACCGATGCCGGTCGCCGAGCCTTTCAGTGTGTGCGCGGCAGCGCCGATCACACCGGCCCGGTCCGTTTCCATCCGTGCAAGCAGCATCTCGGCTTGACGCATGAACAAGCGCAAAACCTCGCGTTCCAGCACGCGGTCGCCAAGCGTCATGCGAGACAGGTGTTCAAAATCGATCGGCCGCTCCACCGGCACCAGCGGCGGGGCGAACACAGCCTTCATGACCGTTTGCGTCAGTTCGACCATCAGAGCCTCCCAGGAGCTCTATCGGCTCCTCTAATGGACCAATTAGACATCGCCCCGGCCAAAGCACGGTAAAAATATGCCTGTGAACAGGCCATTTGGGGCCGCCAATTGGCGCTATAGTTAATAAAACCGAGGGGGCCGAACGGTTCCATGCCCGCGTGTCAACATCCGCGTGATCGGACTGTGATCGGCGGGCATCGCGTTAACGATGATTAAGATGTGCTTAAAACCCGAGGTTTTATTCGGTCCGCCAAGCCGATAGGATGGCTGTTGCGGCGAGGTTGGTTACCGAGTGCTGCCCGTTCAAGAGCGGGCCGGTGGGTGGCGTGCTGCGGTGCGGAAAATTAAGAAAAGTCCCGTCCCGCGGCCAGTTTGTAGTGTCAGGTGAGGCGGGCGATGGCGAATAATCCGAAGAAGGCGCAGGACGCGACCGAGGCCGCAATGGCGGCAATCCAGGAGGCGCTGAACGTCAGAGATGCGGAAATGAAGGCCGCATCGTCCAAGCCCGCCCCGGTCCCTGAGCCGCGCAAACCCGCCCCCGAAGTCCGCAAGCCGACGGCTTCCGCTCCCGTCCCCAGTGTCGAGCCGCGCAAACCCGCTGCCGGCCAGACCGAAGCCGGTACCTTCATTTCGGAAATCGAACCTGGCGTCGAGCCCGGCCGGCCCGCCAATGACGACTGGAAGTCGGTCGGCCAGGTCCTGCAGAACGTGCGCGCGCCTTCCTCGCGCACGCTTTTCATCGCCGCCGCCGTCGCCTCGGCGGTGTGGGTCGTTTTCGCTCTGGTTCTGATGATCCCGTTCCTGCCACTGCTGTCGCAATATTTTGCGCCGGTACTGCTCGCGCTGGTCGTCACCTTCGTCGCTCCTGTGGGTTTCTTTTTCTCCGTCGCCCACATGATCGCGCGCTCGCGCGAGATGCGTGCGCTTGCGCAATCGATGAGCGAGGTGGCGCTTCGGCTGTCCGAGCCGGAAGGGGCCGCACGCGAATCCATCGTCACCGTCGGCCAGGCTATCCGTCGCGAAGTGGCAGCCATGGGCGATGGCGTCGAACGCGCGCTTGCGCGCGCCGCCGAACTGGAAGTGCTGGTGCAAAACGAAGTCTCGGCGCTGGAACGCGCCTATAACGATAACGAAGTGCGGATCCGCGGCCTGCTCGACGACCTCGCCTCGCAGCGAGACAACATGATCGGCCAGGCGGAACAGGTGCGCAACGCCATCACCGGCGTGCATCTCGACCTCAATCAGGACATCACCGGCATCAGCGACCAGGTCGCCCAGCAGGTGGCGACCGCGACCGAAGGCATTGCCCGCGAGTTGTCCGAAAAGAGCGACCACATCAGTGCGGCGCTCAATCGCGCCAGCGATGAAATGCTGTCCCAGCTCGGCGAGCGGGGCGGCGAAATCATCGAGCGGCTGCAGCGCACCGCCCATGAGACCGCGCAGGCGGTCGACGCCATCAGTCAGAACGCCACGAATTCGATCGAACAATCGGGCGTGTCCACCACCAGCGCCATTGACGCTGCCGCCGAGCGGCTCAATGCCAGCCTTTCGTTCAAGACGGAGCACATCGCCGAAGAGTTCGACTCGCTTTCGCAGAACCTGATGGACATGATGCAGTTTCGGCTCTCCAGCGTCACCGATGACTTCTCGCAACGCTCGGTCACCATCACCGAGCTGATGGGCGAGCGCTCTCAGGAGGTGACCGACAGTTTGTTGCGTGTCTCGGCGCAGGCGGCAGAGGCGATCGCTCTGCGCGGCGAAGAGGTCAACTCGACCTTGAAGGCGACCGGGGATTCGCTGCTGCTCGATCTCAGCCTGCGCGGCGGCGATGTCGTCGAAAAGCTGGAACTGACCGGCACCGCCATTACCAATTCTATCGTCGGTCGCACCGACCAGGTGATGGATACTTTCCGCAACTCCGCAGACACGATCGCCTCAACCATCGGCACGCATGGTGATGCGCTCAAGGAAATGCTCGGCGCGCGGCTGGTATCGTTCGAGGAAATGTTCACGCAGGGCGGAGCCGCATTGGCGGAACGCATCTCCAGCGATTCCTCGAAATCTCGGAAATCTCATCACACGCCATCTCGGCGAATTCGACCGTACCGTGAAGGTGCATGGTGCTGAACTGGTCGATCGCCTCGGCGACCGCACCCAGACGGTCACCGATACCATTCGCTCCTATATCGATAATTTCGACCAGCGCATTGGCGGCAAGACCGGGGAGATCACCGACGCACTCGATCTGCGCCTGGTACGCTTCCAGGAAGCGCTCGACAGCCGTACGCAGACGCTCAACGATGCGCTCGGCGCGCGCGTACTGGAAATCGCCAGGAATCTCGCCGAAGGCGGCAAGGAAGTGGTCGCGGTCCTCGACGGACGCATCGAACTGATCACCAGCACCATCAACGCGCGCGGCTCCGCACTGACCGAACAGCTGTCCGCCAAGAGCGCCGAGATCGATACCACGCTCGGCAATCGCGCTGAGCAGATTGCGGGCACCCTCGATACCCGCATCGGGCGCTTCGAGGAGTTGCTGGTCGGGCGTACCGAGGCCGCCACCCAGGCCCTCGAAACACGCGGGCGCGCCGCCGGCGATGCGCTTGTAGAGCGGATCGAACATGTTACCCAGCAGGTCGAAAGCAAGACCGGCGGGGCGTCCCAGTTCTTGATCGAGAAGGTGGAGCAAGCGGCGTCCACGATCGAAGGACGCGCCAAGCTGGCTGCCGATTTCCTCGCCGAGCGCGGCGAGCAGACCGCGGCCTTGCTCGAAGGCCGCTCCAAGGTCGCCAGCGATTTCATCACCGACCGCACCACCAAGACTGCGGCAGAACTGGAAAACCGTACCCGGCTGGCAACCGAAGCCTTTGCCGAACGCACGGAGAAGGTTGCAGCCGAGCTCGAAAATCGCACGCGCAGCGCAACCGAAGGCCTCGCCGAGCGCACGGAGAGGGCTGCTGTGGAACTAGAAGCTCGCGCGCGCAATGCGACCGAAACCCTCGCCGAACGCACGGACAAAGTGACCTCCGAGCTGGAAAATCGAACGCGGATTGCAGCCGGCATCATCAGCGACCGCAGCGAGAAGCTGACGTCAGACCTCGAATCTCGAACCCGCTTCGCCACCGACCTGCTCATCGACCGTGGCGACAAGATCGCCCAGCAGATCGAATTGCGCAGCAACGCGGCAGCCGAACTCCTGATCCACCGCGCCGATACAGTGACCGAACAGGTAGAGGCCCGTACCAAGTCTGCCGCCGACGCGCTCAATGCGCGGCTGATCGAGCTTTCCGATTCCGTGCGCGCCAATACCGGAGAAGCGGAACGCTCGCTGACTTCCCTCGCCCATACTTCGACCGAGTCGATGCGCAATGCTGCGAGCGAGGTCGAGCGCGTGCTGGCTGTTGTGACCAGCGGCATCGGCGGGGCGATGAAACAAAATGCCAATGACGTCGAGCGCACCCTGCTCAGCGTCAGCGCAGAAGTGGCGCGGGGCTTCGTCGGCAAGGCCGATGAGATCGCGGCTGCGGTTTCCAGCCGCGCCGGCGAGATGACCCGCATCCTCGACGCGAATTCGAGCACACTGCTGCAGGCGCTTTCCGCCAAGAGCCGCGAATTCACCGGCGAAGTGCAGCGCGCAACTCAGACCGCGGTGACCGCGATCGAAAGCAAGGGCTTCGACTTTACACGCACCATGCTCGATAACTCGAATGAGCTGGCGCGTCAGATCAACGATGCTGGCGAAACCGCCACTACCCAGGTAAGCGAAACTCTGCGCATTCTGCAGGACCAGACGCGCGACGCGATCGAGCAGTCGCAGCGCGCCACGGAGGAAGCAATTTCTGCGTCGCAGCGCTCCGCGCAGGAAACGATCGCCGTATCGCAGCGCACCGCGCAGGAAACCCTCGCCCTCTCGCAACGCACCGCCGAGGAAACGCTCGCCGCAACACAGCGCAACGCGCAGGAGGCGGTTGCGCAAATCGTCGAAACGCAGACCAAGCTGCGCGGCGAATCCACCACTCTGTTCGAACACATGCGTGAGGCCAATTTACTGCTTCACGAAGTCCTGACCGGCGCGCACGACAACATGTCGACGATCGAAAGCAATCTGACGAGCCGGGTCAAGGAATTCGCGGAAGTGGTGAACGACGTCACCTCGCGCAGCGGAGCCGCCGGCGAGCAGATCAACGTGCACGTCAACGCATTCCGCAACGAGACCGCCAACGTGCTGGAAAACCTTTCGGCGCTCTCGCAACAATTCGATCAGCAAGGGCATTCGCTCTCGCAGGCCGTCGCTGCGATGCAGACCAGCAACATCCGTACCGAGGAAGTCGTGACCGACCGGCGCACGGCCCTGGAGACCCTGGTTGTGGCGCTCGATGCAAAGACCGACGACCTCGACCAACGGCTGCAACGCTTCACAACATTGCTCGATCAATCGCTGGAAGGTGCCGAAACGCGCGCAAGGGAAATCGGCCGCATGATTGCCGAATCCTCGAGCAGCGGCACCCGCTCGATCGCCGACCAGTTCGAACTGGTGCGCGAGGCCACCGAACAGGAGCGTGAACGCACCAGCGAAGTGATGCGCGCGATCTACGAACAGTCGATCGGCGAGACCGATACGATTTTCCGGCAATCGGCAGATCGCTTCGCCGAAGTCCTGACAGGTATGCGGAATATGGCGGCCGAGATGCAGTCGCAGCTCGACCATACCCGCAACGAGCTCAAGCGCGGCATCCTGGAATTGCCGCAGGAAACCGCTGAGGCAACCAACCAGATGCGCCGCGTCGTCGTCGACCAGATCGAGGCGCTGGCCGAACTTAACCGCATCGTCAGCCGGCATGGCCGCAATATGGAAACCGCCGAGCCGAGGCGCAGCCAATCCGAACCGATCCTGACCGTCGTGGGCGGTGGACGCAGCGAACCCGCGGCACGTGCGCAGCCGCATCATCCGCCTGCTCCGTCAATGAACGTCCCGCCGGCGCCGCAGCCAATGCAGCGCCGACCCGACGTTCCGCAGAATGCTCCCTCGCAGCCGCAAGGCGGTCCCAACCAGACTGGCTGGCTCTCCGACCTCCTGCATCGTGCCGGCGGTGACGAGGCCGCCCGCGGCAGCGTTGGACCTGGTCAACCCCCGCGCGGCCATCAGGCGCCTCCTGCCCCACCGCAGCGCCCCACACTCAATTCGCTCGACGCGCTGTCGGTCGATATCGCGCGTCTCGTCGATCACAATGCCTCTGTCGATATGTGGGACCGCTACAATGCCGGTGAGCGCAATGCGTTCACCCGCCAGCTCTATACCCCGCAGGGTCAGCGCGTATTCGACGACATCCGCAATCGCTACCGTGCCGATCGCAATTTCCACGGGACTGTCGACCGCTATCTCACGGAATTCGAACGGCTTCTGGAAGATGTGTCACGTGACGAGCGTGGCGGCCAGGCAATGGTGCGGACCTATCTCACCTCGGAGACCGGCAAGGTCTATACACTGCTCGCGCACGCGTCCGGCCGCTTCGACTGATTTCAATCCCCCGAGCAACGAAAAAAGGGCGCGTCCCGCGACGCGCCCTTTTTATTTCCGATGCCGTTTCGATCGTGCCTATTCGGCCTTCACGCTCATTTTCCGCGCCAGGTCTCCCCATCGTGCGAGATCTTCCTTGGTGAGCCGCCCGAGTTCTTCCGGCTTGTCGGCAACCACCGGCAGGCCGAGATCGAATAGCTTCTGCTTCACCTCGGGTGACGTCAGCGCAAAAACAAGTTCCTGGTTCAGCTTGTCCACGATCGGCTTCGGCGTGCCGGCTGGCGCGTAGAAGGCAAGCCAGGATGTCGCCTCGAAGCCCGGCACCGTCTCGCCGATAGCCTGCACTTCCGGCAACGCCGCAAAACGCTCCTTCTCTCCGATCCCGATGATCCGCACTAGGCCACCTTTGTATTGTGACATCATAGAGGACACCGTCGCGATCCCGGCTTCGATATGCCCGCCCATGAGATCGTTCATGGCGGGCGCGCCGCCCTTGTAAGGAATGTGGACCAGATCGGTTCCGGAAGACTGGTTCAGCAACAAACCCGCCATGTGTTGCGGGCTGCCGATCCCGGCGGTGCCGTAGTGAACCTTCTTCGGGTTTTTCTTCACGTAGTCGATGAACTCGGCGATGTTCTTTGCGGGGACCGATGGGTGAACGGCAAGCCCGAGGATGCCGCGGATCGCGGTTGTCAACGGCGCGAAATCCTTGATCGGGTCGAACGGCATCGTCTGGATGTTCGGCACGATCGTCATCAGCGCGTTGGTGGTGAGCAGAATCGTGTAGCCGTCGGGTTCGGACCGGGCGACCTGCTGGGTGCCGATGGCGCCGTTGCCGCCAGGACGATTCTCGATCACGACCGGTTGCTTTAACCGTTCCTGCATCATCGGCTGGACGAGACGCGCTACCTGTTCGGTCGAGGCTCCCGGCGGATAGGGCAGCACGATCGTAATCGGACGCGACGGAAAATCCTGCGCTCGTGCCGGCGCTGCGAATGCAATCCCGATAACAAATGCCAATGAAAGCCACGCACGCGACATCCCTGATCCTCCCTTTCATTCAAGAGCGCGGTGCGAGCCGCCGCTTCATTTCGCTATAGCGAATTTGCCATCGCTGGAGCGCAGTTTGTGATCGAGCCGAAGCGCGGTCAAGCCGACATTTGCCTGCGCATTCCAAAAGCAAAAGCGGCGGCCGGTGGCCGCCGCTTCGGAAGGGCTTGCAAGTAAGCTATTGACTATTGGACCGATCCCAGCGGCCGGCGTTGCTGGGTGCTGCCGGTTGACGGCCTGCCGCCACCGAAGATGATACGCGAAGGATTCTCGTCGAAATTGCGCACCGCGCGATCGACCGTGTTGAGCGTGCGCCGTCCGTCAGCGATCAGGCCGTCGAGCTTCTTGTCGAGATTTTCCGCGAGCACCTTGAAGGCACGGATCGCTTCCGGCACGTCGCCCTTGCCATCCGCACCGCCCATCAGCTTGTCGACACTGCCGACGATGCGGTCGACCTTGTCAGAATTATTCGACAGAGCATCGGTGAAGGTTTCGATATTGCGAACCGATTTCTGCAGCGAATCGGAATTCCTGGACAGCATGTCGGTGAAGGTTTCAATGTTGCTCAGCGATTTCTTGATCGCGTTCTGATTGTCTGCGAGCAGTAAATCGATGCGGCGCGCAACATCGCGCGCGGCTGCCATCATGTCCTGCGATGCGCTCGAGCCGGCGATCAACAGCGGCAGGTCACCTGACTTCGCGGTTAGCGGACCGGCGTCGGCGGAGCCACCGCGCAAGGCCAGCACGGCGATACCCGTCAGACCCTGCGAATCGAGATTGACCTCTGTATCGGCACGAACCGGCGTGTCGGTATTGATCGAGATGGTGGCGAGCGCCTGTTTCGGATCCTTCGGATCGAGCGAAAGTTCGGTCACCTCGCCGACGCGTATGCCGTTGAAGGTTACCGAGGCGCCGGAACGCAATCCGCCGATCGGACCCTGGAACACGACGCGATAGCTCGCACGCTCTCCGGCTCCGCCGACATGATGGAACCAGTAGACGAAACCGAACGCGCTCATGATGACGGCGAGCGAGAAGCAGCCGATCAGAATATAATTAGCTCTGGTTTCCATACGCCAACCTCACATCGTTGCGCCGACGCGCCCGCGCTTGCCGCGGAAGTAAGCTTTCAGCCACGGATGTTCCGAGGCAAGCATGGTCGACATCGGCCCTGCTGCGATCACCTTGCCATCGGCCAGCACGGCGATCCGGTCGCAGACGGAATGCAGGGAGTCGAGGTCATGGGTTACCATGAAAACTGTCAGACCCAAAGTGCGCTGCAAGGTCCTGATCAGATTGTCGAATTCGCCGGCGCTGATGGGATCCAGGCCAGAAGTCGGCTCGTCCAGAAACACGATGGCCGGGTCGAGCGCCAGCGCGCGTGCGAGCGCCACCCGTTTGATCATACCACCGGACAATTCCGACGGCATTTTGTTGAGTGCTTCCGGAGGAAGGCCGACCATTTTCAGTTTTGCGGCCGCCACCTCGTCGAGCAGTCTTGGAGAAAGATCGAGATATTCGCGCATCGGGAATTGCACATTCTGGCGCACGGTCAGCGCCGAGAACAGCGCGCCATGCTGGAACAGGATGCCCCAGTGACGTTCGATCAGTTGCTCGCGCAATTCCTTGGCTTTGGAGAATTCCTGTCCAAAAACCTCGATCGTTCCCGCACTCGGTTGAATGAGGCCGATCATGGTACGCAACAATACCGACTTTCCGGCGCCGGACGCTCCGACAAAACCCAGAACTTCGCCGCGCTTGACGTCGAAATTGACGCCTTTGAGGACATTCTGACGCTTGAACTTGACCTGCAGGTTGCGCACCCGGAGCGCGATCTCCTGCGAAATATCGAGCTTCGCAGCTTCTTCATCCTCGAAGAGCGAGAGAAGGTTGAAGCCGGTATCCGTGATCGACATCGTATCTATGCCCGTTTCTTATTTGTCGATCGCCGCGAAAAACACTGCGAACACGCCGTCCAGCACGATCACGAGAAAGATCGACTGCACCACCGCATTGGTAGTCTGCATGCCGAGCGACTCCGCGCTTCCCTTGGTGTCGAGGCCGCGCACGCAGGCAACGATGCCGATGACCAGCGCCATGAACGGCGCCTTGATCATGCCGACCATGAAATGGTCGGTCGAGATTACTTCCCGCAGCCGGTTCAAGAATACTTCGGGCGGAATATTGCCGTAGAGCGACGCGACGAGACCGGCGCCATACAAGGCCGACATCTCGCCGAGGAAAGTCAACATCGGCACAGCGATGATCAGCGCAAGAATGCGCGGCAGAACCAATACGCTGATCGGATCGAACCCCATGGTCTGCAGTGCGTCGATTTCCTCGCGCATCTTCATGGAGCCAAGTTCGGCCGTATAGGCGCTTCCCGACCGGCCCGCCACCATCACGCAGACGATCAATACGCCGACCTCACGCAGCGTGAGGATGCCGACCATGTCGACCACGAAAATGTCGGCACCGAACCTGCGAAAATGAAAAATGCCCTGCTGCGCGAGGATGGCGCCGATCAGAAAAGTGATCAGCATTATAATCGGCACCGCGCGCCAGCCGACCAGATCGACCTGATTCACCATCGAGGTGAAACGAAACGTTCGGGGGCGCCACAACACACGCAGCCCGGCGAAAGTGACCGCGCCAAGCATCTGAGCGAACAGCGCTGCCGACTTGCCGACCTCGGCGACATTCTCGCCGACGCTTTCAAGCCAATCCGCGACGGTCTGCTTTCGCAGCCGTTCAGGATCCGGAAGTTCGGCGGTCTGGTGGACGGTATCGACGATCACGCGGAACTGATCCGGCAATCCGACGACATCCGTAAGCACGCCCTGCTCGCGCGAACCGCGCAACAGCCGTTCGAGCAGCCACGCGCCATAGGTATCGAGCTTGGCCACGCCGCGCATATCGATGCGAAGGGATTTAACCGCCCCTGGCTGGGCCGGGGTCGCCTGCATCACCTGCTTTTCGAGTGCGTCGGCGTGATCCGCCGTCCATTCGCCGGCGGCTGCGAGATCAAGTCTCTCGCCGCTCACCGTGCCGGTTAGCAACGCTGCTACGCTCATCCTACTCCCCGTCCCGGGTGCCTCCGGACGGTCACCAGCACCGCAGCAATACTCCGGCGCCTTGTGAAAAACCGCATTTCCCTCACATACTTAACAGAGAGTTGCGGACTGTCGAGAACTCCTTAACGAAGACTTCATCATGGTTAATCCACCCGGCCCCAAGCTCTCCGTCGGCATCGAAACCTGGCCTATTGCGGGGCAATTTACTATCAGCCGAGGCGCCAAAACCGAAGCCAAGGTAGTGGTGGCGGAATTGTCGCATGGCGGGTTCCCAAATCGCGTTTTGGGCCGCGGCGAATGCGTGCCCTATGCTCGCTATGGCGAAAGTGCCGAAGCCGTGGCGGCTTTGCTCGAAGGCCTCGCCGGCCAGGTTGCGCAAGGACTGACGCGCGTGCTCCTGCAATCGGCGATGCCCGCGGGTGCCGCTCGTAACGCCCTCGATTGCGCGTTCTGGGACCTGGAAGCCAAGCAAGCCGGCAAGCCCGTTCATCAGCTCGCCGGGTTGCCCTCCCCTCATGTGCTGACAACGGCCTACACGATCTCGCTCAGCACGCCGGACGTCATGGCAGACGCCGCGCGCAAAGCTGCTTCTCGGCCTCTTCTCAAAATCAAGCTCGGTTCGGACGGCGATCCGGAGCGCGTCGCTGCCATCCGTGCGGCGGTTCCAAACACGCAACTGATTGTCGATGCGAATGAAGGCTGGAACGCCAATAACCTTGCGACGAATCTCGAAGCCTGCGCGCGCGCCGGCGTGGCCGTGGTGGAACAGCCGCTGCCGGCGGGTGCCGACGACATGCTCGCGAAGATTGAACGCACGGTTCCGATCTGCGCCGACGAGAGCGCGCATGACGCGCTGTCGCTGCCGCTCCTTGTGGGCAAATACGACGCGGTGAATATCAAGCTCGACAAGACTGGCGGCCTTACCCAAGCGCTCGTTATGGCCAAGGAAGCCGAACGACTTGGTCTTTCGATCATGGCCGGGTGCATGGTCGCAACCTCACTGTCGATGGCGCCCGCGATGCTGGTGGCGCAGCGTGCCCGATTTGTGGACCTCGATGGCCCGCTGCTATTGGCGCGCGACCGCCCGCATGGGCTGACCTATGACGGCAGCCAAATCCACCCGGCAGAGCCCGCACTTTGGGGCTGAAATTTTTTCTATGTGCCTGGAACAACGTTTGATCTTGGGCGTTGTGTGCGGCTAGCCCCGCGTCAGCCCTTCATAGGCGTCCCCTCAGCAGCGCGCTTCAGGAACCGATCGTCAATGCAATCTGCGCTGGAACCGGCTCCGCCCCAACAACAAGGCGGGATGCTGACGCAAGATCACGAACTGCTGCAAGCCCTGCCCACCGCCGTTTACACTACCGACGCCGCCGGCCGGATCACCTTCTACAACGAGGCAGCCGCCAGGCTATGGGGTCACCGGCCCAAACTTGGAACGAGCGAATGGTGCGGCTCATGGCGGCTTTATTGGCCGGATGGAACTCCGCTCCCGCACGACCAATGTCCGATGGCGACCGCGCTCAAGGAGCAGCGTCCGATTTCGGGCGCTCAGGCGGTTTGCGAGCGCGAGGATGGAACCCGCATTTCATTCCTGGCTTTTCCTCGCCCCCTGCGCGACGCTAGAGGCGCTGTTGTTGGAGCCATTAATACGCTGGTAGACGTGACCTCGCTCAAAACTGCTGAAGACGCGGTGCACAGGCGAGCGCACGATCAATCGGCCCTCTATCGCTTCACTAACAGTCTCTATCGCGCCGGCTCTCTGCCGGACATCTACGATGCAGCACTCGACGCAATCCTGGACACGCTGGGTTGCCGCTCGGCGTCGATCCTGCGTTTCGACGATGCCGATGTGATGCGTTTTGTCGCCTGGCGCGGTTTGTCGGAAGACTACCGCAAGGCCGTGGACGGCCATTCGCCCTGGAAAGCCGGCGACCGCAATCCCGAACCTATCTGCATTGGCGATGTTGAGAAAGCCGACCTTCCAGACGACCTGCGCAACGCGCTCGGCTCGGAAGGCATTCGAGCGCTCGCTTTCATTCCGATCACTGCAAATGGCGGTGCGGTCGGCAAGTTCATGACCTATTACGACAGCGCTCGCGCTTTCGATCCCGAAACCATCGAGCTTGCGGTCACGGTAGCGCGCCAGCTCGGCTTCAGCCTCGAACGAGCCGAAGCCGAAATCAGCCGCCGTGCGGCTCTGGAGGCGTTGCGGGAAAGCGAGGAACGGCTGCGCGCAGTCTTCAACTCCTCCGCTGTCGGGGTCGCGATTCTCACTCCGGATGCACGCTTCATCGAAGCCAACGATGCTTTCAGCGGAATCAGCGGATATAGCGGCGAAGAATTGCGTTCGCGCGATTCAGCGAGCCTGACGCATCCTGACGATTGCGCCTCGATGCAGGCGCATATCGACGATCTTCTGGCCGGTCGATCGCCGAGCTTTGTGATCGAGAAGCGCTACCGGCGGAAGGACGGCTCGATAATCTGGGTGCAGAACAGCGTTTCGCTGACGCATGACGATGTCGGACGGCCGCTTCATCTCGTCAAGCTCGTGCAGAATATCACTGAGCGCAAGACGGCTGAGAAGCGGCAGCGGCTGATGGTCGACGAACTCAATCACCGGGTTAAGAATACGCTCGCGACGGTGCAGTCATTCGCGGTTCAAACCCTGCGCAGCGCTCCGACCATGGCGGAAGGCCGCAAAGCTTTCGAAGCGCGCCTGATTGCATTGTCAAAGACACATGACGTGCTGACGCGTCAGCATTGGGAAGGCGCCGATGTGCGCGAGGTAATCGACGAAGCGATCGCCGCCTATCGTGGCCACTCCGGCCACGGGCGGTTCCGTCTCGAGGGACCGGAATTGATCCTGCAGCCGAAGGCAGCGCTGGCGCTATCGCTCGCGCTGCATGAGCTTGCCACTAATGCGGTCAAATTCGGCGCGCTTTCCAACCATACCGGCGGCATCGACATAGAATGGACGGTAACGCGGCAGCCGCAACGGTTCCGGTTGCTTTGGGCTGAAACCGGCGGACCGAAAGTGGAGCCGCCCGGCCGGCGCGGTTTCGGATCGCGTCTTGTCGAGCGAGGATTATCGCAGGATCTCGCCGGCGATGTGAGACTGGATTTTGCTACTGATGGCGTGATGTGTTCGATCGACGCTCCACTTCATGAGGTTGCGGGCGCAGCTTGACGATCGCGGCCGGACGCGGCGCGTGCGCACGAGGTTTGACCAACATGGAAGCGTCGACGCCCGACCTGATGGGGCGGCGGATTTTGGTAGTTGAGGACGAGTCGATGGTCTCGATGCTGATCGAGGACACGCTCGCAGATATGGGTTGCGTAGTGGTTGCCCTGGCTTCCCGTTTCGATGACGGGCTTTCCAAGGCACAGACGCTCGCATTCGATATCGCGATCCTCGATGTCAACCTCGCCGGCGAGCGATCGTTCGGCATCGCCGACGTTTTGAGGATGCGAAAGCTTCCCTTCGTATTCGCCACAGGCTATGGCAACACGTCGATCCCGCGACCGCTGCGCGATGTTCCGATCCTGCAAAAGCCTTTTGCCCGCGCCGATTTGGAACAAGCGTTGCTCCTGGCCCTCGATTCTCCCCGGAATACCTGACAGCGCGGCACTCGTGCTCCTTTGCAACAGCCGTGCGGCAATAACGCGGCCACGACCGCGGCAGGCTTTTTCCGCTTGGCATTCCGCCGAATTCCCGTCTAGCTTTTGACACGGGACGGCCCGCGGGGACGGGGAGATCGGCGGTATGAAATTCCGGGCTTTGCTCGTTGGGGCATTGCTTGCGGTGCTATTTTGCGCCGAAGCGAGTGCGATGCGGATATCGAACGACAAAGGCGGGCAAATCGGTCCCTATCTCGACGCCTATGTAAGCCTGCGCAATTCCGGTCAAAACGTGGTCATCGACGGGCCCTGCCTGTCGGCCTGCACCATCGTGCTCGGCGTCATGCCACGGGCACGCATCTGCGTGACAAGCCGCGCACAACTCGGATTTCATGCAGCATGGAATCCGGGCACCGACGGACGGCCGGTACTGAGCCAAGCCGGCACCAAGGCGTTGTGGGATCTTTATCCAGGCAATGTGCGAGCGTGGTTGAAGAAGCGCGGCGGCCTAAAGCCCCAGATGGTGATCCTGACCGGCCCAGAACTCATGTCCATGTATCCGGTCTGTCAGTGATCGTCAGCTTCGCGACGCCGGGGCGCGCAGCCACACCGCGACCGCGATCAATCCGCCGAGCAAGGCCGTCAGCGCCATCGCGAGATAGCTCAGCATCCCGACGCGCTCGTAGAGAAATCCCGCCAGCAGCATACAGCCGCTGAGGGTTATCCCCTGCATCACCGAGAAATAGCCTTGCGCGGTTGCGCCGCGGCCTTCGGGCGCCGCATGAGCGATGAAGCCTATCGCACCAAGATGCGAGGCGCCGAAGGACAGGCCGTGCAGACATTGCAACAAGGGCAGCGTCCAGCCCGGCGGATCAAACGCCATCGCGGTCCAACGCAAGACCGCACCTCCAGCACCGATGACAAGAAGCGGCACCGGACCGAAGGCCGGCGGCAGGCGGCCCGATAGCGCGAACAGCACGATTTCCGCGATCACCCCGATCGCCCAGAGCGCACCGATCGCTACACCGTCGAAGCCCGCGGCCTTCCAGCCGATGGTCGAGAAGCCGTAATAGACCGCATGGCTTGATTGCACGAGGCTTGCCGCCACGACGATGGCGAGAAAACCCGAGTTTCGCCAGAGCGGCCGCGACACCTGTGCATGATCCGAAAGCGGAGCCGTTTGCGGTAGCGGCATCAGCCAGATCGCCGCCATAGCGGTAGCGATCGCGGAGGCTGACAGCAGCCAGATCAAATCGCGGGTATCGATGATGTCAAAAGCCAGGCCGGCGGCCAGATTGGCGACGATGAACGATGCCGAGCCCCACAGCCGCACCGGGCCGTAGGCACGCCCGCGTGGCTTCAGGCCGCGCAGCGCATAGGCATCGAGCAACGCCATGGCCGGCGTATGCGAAAAGGCCGTGAACACCGTCAAAGCCACGATCAGCCAGAGCGTATCGGTGAAGCCGAGCAGTGTGAAACCGGCAGCGGTCGCAAAGGCGAAGGTGACGATAACGGTCCGGATCGTGAAATGGTGGTCGGCGGCGCGGGTCGCCGATGTCACCGACACGATCCGCATCAGCGCGGTGGCGGAAAGGATCGCGCCGACCTGGCCGGCATCGAAGCCCTTGGCCTGGAGCCAGATCGGAAAGAAAGGAAGCTGGAACTCCCATCAAGATGCAGGAAATGGCGTAGAAAAACGCCGTGCGAAACGCGAAACCGTCAGTGGATAAGTGTCGTTCTGCCGTCATCGGACCCGTTGCGGGCTTGGAGCGGCCCGGCCTTCACCCATAGTTTCGAGCACTTCAGAAACGCGCCCCGACATGACCGATTCCGCGAAGGCCGTGACCCACGAGCCCTTGAACAGCGAGCCCAATTCTCTCGCCAATTCGGATTATGACAGCATTCTGCGCGCCGTCATGGAGACTGCACGCGGGCGCTGGTTCCTGCACGAATATGTGCGGCGCAACCGCAACGCCGATACCAGCACCCTGCTTGCGGCCATCGACCGGATCGAATCGCTGCTGAAGTCGCGAGACAGCGAAGGCTCGCCGGAGATACCGGCCGCGGCCACGCCGCCTGACATTGCCGGGCTTGTCGTGCAATTGCGCGACATTGCCGAGAACCTGATCGAGTGCGGCGCGCCGATCCATCTGTGCAACGATCTGCAGCGAACGATCGACGATTTGGCGCGTGCACTCTCGCCACGTGACGAGGGGCATGCAGCCGGCTCTGAACCGGCGGCGATTTCGATCAGCGGTGTGGCTCTGATCGAGCCGCGGCGCGATCCGTTCGCCGATATCATGGCGCTGTCGCCGGAAGAGCGGATCGCGCTATTAACCTGATCGTCACGCCGCGATGATGCGCGAGAACAGCTCCGGATCGACATTGCCGCCGGATAGGATCGCGACCACTACCTTGCCCTTCACGTCCGGGCGGCCGACAAGCAAGGCGGCAAGGCCGATAGCGCCCCCCGGCTCCACTACCAGTTTCAATTCGCGCCAGGCGAAAGCCACCGCCGCTTCCACTTCGCGGTCGGTTGCGGTCACGCCCTTGCCGATCAGTTTGCTGGTGATGGGAAAGGTAAGTTCACCCGGCGTGTTAGTCATCAGCGCGTCGCAGATGGTGCCACTCATGCGGGCGTTGCGTTCGCGGTGGCCGCTTGCAAAGGAGCGCAGCGTGTCGTCAAAACCGTCGGGTTCGGCGGTATAGAAATCAGCGTCCGGCACCTCGCTCTTCACCGCAAGCGAAATGCCCGCGGCAAGTCCGCCGCCCGAAGCGCCGACCACCACCACGTCCGGCTTGAGATCGAGCGCTGCGAGATCCTGCAATATCTCACGGCCGATGGTGCCCTGCCCGGCGATCACGAACGGGTCGTCGAAGGGGGGAACTATCACTGCCCCTCGCCTCTGCGCGATCGCGTGTGCGATGGCGGCGCGATCCTCCTTCTCGCGATCGTAGAGCACGACCTCGGCGCCAAGTGCCGCTGTACGCTCGCGCTTCGGCCTTGGCGCGTCCTGCGGCATCACAATTACCGCCGGCATGCCGAGCAGTTTCGCCGCCGCCGCCACCCCTTGCGCATGATTGCCCGAAGAATAGGCCACGACGCCGGCAGCGCGCTGCTCCGGCGCCATGCTTGCGCAACGATTATAAGCGCCGCGGAACTTGAATGAGCCCATGCGCTGCAAAGTCTCAGCCTTCAGAAACACGCGCGCACCGACGCGCTCGTCCAAGATCGGAGAGCGGATCAAGGGGGTGCGAACCGCAACGCCCGCGATGCGGCCGGCGGCCCGCTCGATATCGGCGGCGGTGATAGCGGCGATCATCGCCTCAAGGTAACGTGCGCTCCAGCTTATTCAATCGCTTCCATCGTCGGACTGGGCCTCCCAAAGCAACTCGAGCCTGCGGCGGAATGCCTTGGGCGACTCGGCGAATAGCCGCGCCGCTATGCGCTTTGCTGCCCCGGCATGCTCGTGCTGGCGATGCGCGATCAGCGGCATCAGCTTCGATCGCCAACGCGCCAGCGGCTGCTTCGGCCCTGCCTTGAGCGTGAGCACCGCAAGATCCTGATATTTCCCGAGCCGCGTGCGCAGCCTTTGAGCCTCGTCGACCCACAGACGGCCTAGCCGCGGCCAGGCCGGCTCGATCAATTCCATTTGATAGCGGTGCTCGACCACACGCCGACGCAGTTCGTGCAACTCCTCGGCAGTGATTTCATCCCAGGATCGCGGAATGGCGCGCCGCGCACGACGATAGGTGGTCGACAGAGTGTCAGCGACATCGTCAAAGGCGATCGTCTGGAAATTCCAGCCCGCAACCTGCGTGGCCGCATTAGCGAGGTATTCCGACATTTCCCGTCGCCGTTCATCGTTCCAGATCGAGCGCTCGCCCTCGGCGCGCAAGGCTTCAAGCCGCGATTGGATGGTTCGCAGCGATTGCGCCGACAGTGCTGCTGACTGCTCCAGTCCCGCCTCAACCGCGTCCTGGAAGGCGTCTATCGCCGATTGCGCGTCGCGCGCGGCGGTGAGTTTGCGCGACAGGTCTCGCGCCTGCTCGCGCAACGATTCCGTGCCGTCGCCCAGTATGGGAGCGAGCATGCGCAGGAAAGCCCGCCAGCGCTTCATGGCGCGGCGTATGTCGTGCACCGTCACGGTCGGTTCGCGTGCCGGGTCGTCAAGGATCAATTGTGCGCGCGCCAGGATCTCCGACGCAACCGAACGCAAAGCCTCTCCGACCGGCTGGCCAGGCTCAAGGGCAGGTGAGGCATTCATGGAAGTTTGCCGCTGGAAATTCGAAAGCCAAGGCAGCCTAGCGCGCCCACAAGCTTGCTGTCCAAAAGGTTATGCCGCCCGGATTTCGGACAAGTGCGGGATCTCAATTTCGGGAGTTTCCATGACCCAGCGGATAATCTCCATCCGGCCGTCATGGTGCTCAGCTACCGCTGTGCAGCTTTCAACCCAGTCGCCGCAATTCACATAGCGAATGCCGAAATCGTCATGAATGGCGGCGTGATGGATATGCCCGCAGATGATGCCCTGGGCATTGTGCTTCTTCGCATCCGCCGCGAGCGCGCGCTCGTACTCGCCGATATAGGAGACCGCGTTCTTGACCTTCAGCTTGGCCCATTGCGACAACGACCAATAGCCAAGTCCCAGCGCGCGACGCACCGTGTTGAACAGGCGGTTGAAGAAAATCGCGGCGTCATAAGCGCTGTCGCCCAGCAGCGCCAGCCAACGCGCCTGCGTCACCACGAGATCGAAATGATCGCCATGCACCACGAGGTAGGTGCGACCATCTGCACCCTGATGGATTGCGTTCTCGAGCACCTCAATGCCGCCGAAATGGGTGCCGTAATACCCGCGCAGGAATTCGTCGTGGTTGCCAGGTACATAGACGATGCGGGTGCCCTTGCGCGCTTTGCGCAGAAATTTCTGCACCACATCGTTGTGCGATTGCGGCCAGTAGAAACCGGATTTCAGCGCCCAGCCGTCGACGATGTCGCCCACCAAATAAATCGTGTCGGCCTCATGGTAACGCAGAAAGTCGAGCAACTTTCCGGCCTGACAGCCGCGCGCGCCGAGATGGATGTCGGAGATGAAGAGCGTACGGAAATGCCGCGTTCTCGTTGACGTCAACACGTTCGATGCCGTTCTCAAACCATCATGCAGTTATGTCGCACAAGGATATTGCCGTTTGATGACAAGGGGCTGAGGGCAAGCCTTCAGAATCGTCATCACCATGTCATCGCTTGCCGCCATGATGCGTCGGATGAGCGTCGTGATCCTCTGCTTGTCGCTTTGCACCGCCGTCGCACTCGGCGTCCATCTCGCCAGCGTCGCGGTTGCAATCCGCGCCTGCCGGCCCCGCCCGCAGGGCAATAACGTCTCCGCCGACACCCCGCCGATCTCGATCGTGCTGCCTGTCTGCGGCATTGAGAATTATATCGAAGACACGTTGCGTTCGGCCTTCCGTCTCGATTATCCGCGCTACGAATTGATCTTCTGTGCCGCGCGGCCGGACGACCCGGTGGTGCCGCTGGTCCGGCGTTTGATGGCAGATCATCCCTGGATCGACGCGCGGCTCCTGATCGGCGACGAACGTGTCAGCGAGAACCCGAAGCTGAATAACGTGTTCAAGGGCTGGCGCGAGACCTCCTATGCGTTCGTTGCCATCTGCGACAGCAACGTCCTGCTGCCGCGCGATTATGCCCAGAGCTTGTTCGCGCGCTTCCTGCCCGATACCGGCCTCGTCTGCTCACCCCCGATCGGATGCCGGCCGGAGGGCTTCTGGGCGGAAACCGAATGCGCCATGCTCAATACCTATCAGGCGCGCTGGCAATATTTCGCCGATTTCCTCGGCCTCGGCTTCGCACAAGGCAAGACGCTGTTCTGGCGCAAGCGCGATCTCGAAAGCGCGGGCGGCATCCGCATGTTGGGCGCCGAATCCGCTGAAGACGCCGCCTGCACCAAGATCGTGCGCGACCTTGGCTTGCGGGTGCGACTGATGCAGCCGCCCGTACGCCAGCCACTCGGCGCACGGAGCGCCGTCGACGTATGGAAGCGCCAGCGCCGCTGGGCGCGGCTGCGGCGCGCCAGTTTTCCTGGATATTTTGCGCTCGAAATACTTTCGGGATCGATGTTTCCTCTGGCATGCGTCTTAGCGCTGGCATGGCTCACGCAGGCGCCTCTGCTTGCCTCGGTCGCGGCCTTTCTGAGTGTCTGGTACGGTGCCGAATGGCTCCTGACCGTGAAGGGGCAATGGCATCGTTCGTCACGCTCGCTTGCCTGTTTCCTGCTCCGCGATCTGATGTTGCCGGTGCTTTATGCCAATGCCTGGCTCGGTCGCGGATTTGAATGGCGCGGCCATGACATGCGGGCAGTCGAGAACGCAAGGCTCTCCTAAGCACGTCGCCGGCGTTTGCCCTCCTCAATCCCGAAACTCGTCGTGTGTGGGCTTGACCCGCGTATCCCGCCTGGGCGAGCACTATGCCGAGCTAGGCAGGATGCCCGGCACAAGGCTGGGCGTGACGCCAACACGGGAGCAACGGCATGAATCTCGGTATTGCCGGTCGCAAGGCCATTGTTTGCGCGTCGAGCCGCGGCCTGGGCTATGGCTGCGCGATGGCGTTGGCGCAGGAAGGCTGCGAGGTCGTCGTCAACGGCCGTGACGAGAAGCGTCTTGCGCAGGCCGCCGACGAGATCGCAAAAGCGACCGGCGCAAAGGTCATCCCGGTCCCGGCCGATGTCGCGAGCTTGGCCGGTCAGAAGGCGTTGTTCGCCGCCTGCCCGGAGCCCGACATCCTGGTCAATAACAATGCCGGGCCGCCGATGCGCGATTTTCGCGAGCTCACGCGCGAGCAGATCGTCGAAGGCGTGATCGCCAACATGGCGGTTGCGATCGAACTGATTCAGAATGCGATCGACCCGATGATCGCGAAGAAATTCGGCCGCATCGTCAACATCACGTCCGGGACTGTGAAAATGCCGCTCGCCGGTCTCGACCTTTCTTCCGGCGCGCGCGCAGGCCTGACAGCCTTCCTCGCCGGCGTCTCCCGCCAGGTCGCGGCCTCCAACGTGACCATCAATTTCATGCTGCCCGGCACGTTCGAGACCGACCGGCTGCACGCCAATCTGGAAGGCAACGCCAAGCGGCAGAACATCACATTCGAGCAGTCGCGGACCAATCGACTGAATTCGGTCCCGGCCAAGCGGTTCGGCAGCACGGAGGAATTCGGAGCGACTTGCGCTTTTCTTTGCTCGGCGCAGGCCGGCTACATCACGGGGCAGAATATTCTGATCGACGGCGGAGTTTTCCCGGCGGCGTTTTGAACGGAAGCCTGCGACCGCAGGCCCTAATCCGCCGGAACGATCATCATTCCGATCGGCCACAGTGCAAGCCCGGCAAGCTTCAGATGCGCCCAGGCGAACGGAATGCCGATGATCGTGATCGCCAGCGCGATCGCGATCACCAGATGGGCGAGCGCGAGCCACCATCCGGCGAACACAAACCAGACGATATTTCCAATCGTGCCGAAAGGTCCGGTGCCGATATCTTCACGGCCGAGATACTGGTCGCGCGGCACCGCCTTCTGCCCGAACGGCAGCAACGCATAAAAGGCGATATTGAAGGCCGCGCGCGCCCACGGAAGACCGATGATGGTGATTGCCATGATGACCGTCGCGAGCAGCCACCCAGCCGCCATTGCGAGGCCGCCGCACAGGAGCCACAGGACATTCAGCAGAACCGACAGGAGAGACATCACATTGCTCCGTGACGGCGGCAATTGCCGGCCATTGCATCGGCGCTAACGGTTATCACGATAACAAAAGCCGCAATAGCTTGACCGCGCGTCGGACGGTCCATTATCGTGTTTCACAACAACGATAATAATTTCGCAATAGCGAATTGGAGGACGCCCTTGAAGCCGGTTGGCACAGTCCGTTTCGCATGACCAAGTCCTGCCCTGGCGCGCCGAAGGCAACCGCGCCGTCATTAGAAATGCCAGCGCGCGCCTGCGACTGCCACGTGCATGTGCTCGGGCCCTACGCGCAATATCCACTCGCCGAGGACCGCGCCTATACCGCCCCAGAAGCAGCCCTTCCGGTGATGCTCGAAATGATGCGCGTCATGCATCTCGAGCGCGCGGTGATCGCGCATGTCTCGGCGCAAGGAACCGATTTCCGCGTCACGCTCGATGCCATCAAGGCGATGGGCAGCAGGGCGCGCGGCACCATCATGCTGCTGCAATCGATGTCGGATGGCGATCTGCGACAATTCCACGAGCAAGGCATCCGCGGCGTGCGACTATCACATGCCTTTGGCTATGAGGTGACCGAAGACACGTTGAAGGGAGCTGCGGCACGCATCGCGCCCTATGGCTGGCACATCGCGATCTGGCCTTCGTCCCTCGACGAGTTGAAGCTGATCGCACGCGTCGGCGAAACGCTGCCGGTGCCGATCGTGCTCGATCATCTGGCCAATCATTGCTGGGATCCGAAACGCGGCATCAACCAGGAGGGCTTTACGTTGCTGCTCTCCTTGCTCGCCTCGGGCCGCGCCTGGCTCAAGCTGTCGGGTATGTACCGCGCGTCGCGCGGCCCGTTTCCGTGGCCCGAACTTGTCCCGTTCGGCGAAAAGCTGGTGTCGGCAGTGCCAGAGCGCCTGCTCTGGGCGAGCGACTGGCCGCATGTCGGTGTGTGGGACGACAACATGCCCCAATCGCACGAATTGCTGGACTGGCTGCCGCGCATAGGCTGCGACCGCGCCGCGCTGCAACGCGTTCTCGCGGACAATCCGGCACAGCTCTA
This sequence comes from uncultured Pseudomonadota bacterium, assembly GCA_963707705.1. Taxonomy (GTDB): domain Bacteria; phylum Pseudomonadota; class Alphaproteobacteria; order Rhizobiales; family Xanthobacteraceae; genus Pseudorhodoplanes. The sequence continues at coordinate 172,120 of CAVPRD010000018.1, forward strand.
CGGATTTTCATAACAAAAGACATCAAGGGAGGAACATCATGAATCGAAGGGAAGTGCTGTATGTCATTGCAGCAGGCCTTACGGCGCCGCTCGCGGGCGCTTCCGATTTGCGCGCACAGGCGCTCGATGTGTCGAAACCGGTGCGTTTCCTGGTCGGCTTCCCGGCCGGCGGCTCGGTCGACATGGTGACGCGGCTCGTCACCGAACAATTGCGCGCCGATATCGGCATGACTCCCGTAATCGAGAATATTTCCGGCGCCGGTGGGAGGCTTGCAATTGAGCGTGCGAAAAGCAGTGCGGCCGATGGCACCACGATCCTGGTGTCTCCGGCCGCAATGATGACGCTCTATCCGCTCATCTTCTCCAAGCTGAGCTACGACCCACTGAAGGATTTCCTCCCGGTGTCACCGCTCTGCACGCTGGAATTCTCGCTCATCGTGACGAGCGCTGTGCCCGACAGCGTGCGCACGCTGAACGATCTGATCGCCTGGTACAAGGCCAATCCCGGCAAAGCATCATATGCGCATGGCAGCGCCGGCTCACCGATGCATTTCATTGGCGCCATGCTCGCGCAGCACGCCCAAACCGAACTTACCCACATCCCCTATCGCGGTGCGCCGCCGATGTTGCAGGACGCGCTGTCCGGACAGGTCGCGGTTGCGGTGACAACGGTGACGGATTCGTTGCCGCATATTCAGGCCGGCAAACTGCGCGCCATCGCGGTGAGCGGAAAAGTCCGCTCAAAATATTTGCCCGACGTGCCGACCTTCGCCGAACAAGGCGCCACGGCAATCGTGGTGGAGGATTGGTTTGGCATGTTCGCGCCGGCCGGAACACCCATGCCTGTTGTGAACGCTCTGAATGCAGCGATCGGCAAGGCGCTTTCCGCACCGACCGTGCGCGATCGCATGGCACAGCTTGCCTATATTCCTGCAGGCGGTTCGCAGCCGGAATTCGTCAAGATGATGGAAACCGACATTGCGAAATGGACCCCGGTGCAGAAGGCGACCGGATTCAAGATCGAGGAATGACGCAAAGCTAAAACAGCGAAGTCTGGTCCTCGTCCGGATTTCGCTTGCGGGCGGTCTTTTTTGGCGCAGGCGTGACCGCTGGCACTTCCGAAACGGCGGGAGCCGTAAACGGCACCTGCACTTTCGGCCCGTCATTGGTGACACGATTGACCAGAGGCGCAATCTCGTAAGCTTCAAATAATTCGTCCTGGGCAGGCACGAGCAACGCGGCCGCGGTCTTTGCATCGACATTCGCGTTGTCGAGCCACATCTCGTAGGCATCGGGTGTCAGAATTGCCGGCATGCGATCGTGAATTGGCGAAAGCGCGCGGTTGGCTTCGGTGGTGACAATCGCAGCAGAATCGATTTCCTCGCCGTTCGGACCGGTCCAGGTTTCCCACAGCCCGGCAAAAGCAAACGGCGCTCCACCTTTCAGGCGGATGAGGTATGGCCGCTTCACTGCGCCGTCGCGCTTCCATTCGTAGAAGCCGTCGGCCGGAATGAGGCAGCGCCGCCTTTTCATGGCGTTCTTGAAGGCGGGCTTGTCGTTGACGGTCTCGCCACGCGCGTTGATGAGAAGCGTGAAATTCTTTGGGTCCTTCACCCAGGACGGCAACAGACCCCAGCGTACCAGCGCGAATTCACGTCTGCCCTCAACCACCCGCACGATCGGGATCGGCTGGGTCGGGGCAATGTTATAGCGCGCCGGAAAATTCGGCATTTCTGGATAGCCGAACATTCGGCGCATCGCTTCCGGCGCAGTGGTGATGGCGTAGCGTCCGCACATACGATAGGTGTTCTCCGCTTCAACACTGGCACGGCGCAGGCTTTTGGACCATGCCGCGATGACCGATCCCCGCGCCTATCCCGACCGCCCATTTCTGGCGGTCAGCGCAGCGATTATTCGCGACGGCAAAGTGCTGATCATCCGGCGCGCCGCCGGGCTCGCGTCAGGCATCTATACCCTGCCGGGCGGAGTGGTAGAAGCCGGCGAAACCCTGACGGACGCCGTGGTCCGCGAGGTGCGGGAGGAAACGGCGGTCGCGATCGAACCGGTGACGCTTGCTGGCTACCGCGAGATGATCGTGCGCGACGGCGATACGAGAGTGGCCCGGCATTTCGTTATCCTGTGCTTTGCCGCGCGCTGGATATCGGGTGAGCCGGCACCCGACCTTTCGGAAATTTCGGAGGCCGCCTGGCGGCATCCGGATGAGCTCAAATCGTTGAAAACTACGCAGGGGCTGCAGGAGATTGTGGCCGAAGCGATGGCGAAGCTCTAAAAGCCTTTGAATACCAAAGGTCTTGTGCCGAAGGCCTTGCCGCCATCCACATTGCCCCTAGTTCCCCATATTGTTGCCTTGCAGCCGACCAAGGGCCGTCGCATATCTCCCCCACCATGATACGCCGCCTGATCCTTGCCCTGATAGTTGCCTCAAGCTTCGCAGCCCCCGCGCGCGCGGTTGACAGCGGCGCAGCCTTCGAGACCGAATTGCAGCGGCTCTCCGAAATTCTTGGCGCGCTACATTATCTGCGCGGGCTGTGCGGCTCAAAGGACGGCCAGAAATGGCGGATCGAGATGCGGGCCCTCCTCGACGCCGAGGCCCAGGCGCCGGAGCGGCGTACCAAGCTGATGGCGAGCTTCAACCGTGGCTATAGCGGTTTCCAGCAGACCTATCGCACCTGCACCGATGCCGCCGACGTCGCCATCCGCCGATATCTCGACGAAGGCGCAAAAATTTCGCGTGAGATTACCGCGCGCTACACCAACTAAGGCCAAAAGTCGGCACATTAACCCTTCCTAAATTCGGCCGTTTGCGGCATGGAGCACCGTGCTAACGTCGCTCTGGGTTTGGGTCGGGGGCGCGGCGACGCGCGGGAACATCTTGGCAATGAGTAGTCTGACGCGAATTTATCCGGCTCGTGAGCCGATCGCCGATCACGAGCAGAAAAAGGTCGCGCTCGGCTATGTGCATGAGGCCTGGGCGGAAGCGCGTCTAGACGGCGTCGACGGCGACTGCATGGCGCAAGCTTGCCTGTTCGCGGCCCTCATTGAATTCGTGTCGACCTATGGCGAGGAAGCCGCCTCCACTTTCGCGGAAGGCCTTTCGGCCCGCATCCGCAACGGCGAGTTTTCCGCCGAGCTGGCGCGGCAATAGCCTCTAAGCCAGCAGCGTCTCCAGAAAGCGCACGCGCTCGCCCTGCGAGGGTGTCACCAGTTCGCCTTCCCACATCACGCGGCTGCCGCGGATCACGGTACCGACCGGCCAGCCGGTAACAGCTTTGCCCGCATAGGGCGTCCAGCCCGCGCGCGAGGCGACCCATCGATCGGTAATGGTTTCGCGCCGCTTCAGATCGACGATCGTCAGATCGGCGTCATAGCCGACGGCGATCCTGCCCTTGCGCGCAATTCCAAACAGTCGCGCCGGACCGGCGCTGGTGAGGTCGACAAACCGCGAGAGTGAAAGCCGTCCGGCATTCACATGATCCAACATCAGCGGCACCAGTGTCTGTACGCCGGTCATGCCGGACGGCGTTGCCGGATAGCTTTTCGATTTTTCTTCGAGCGTATGCGGTGCATGGTCCGAACCCAGGATATCGACCACACCCTGCTCCAAGCCCTTCCAAATCCCGGCGCGGTGAACTGCACCACGGACCGGCGGATTCATTTGCGCCTTGGTGCCGAGCCGCTCGTAACAATCCGGCGCTTCCATCGTCAGATGGTGCGGCGTGACCTCGACCGAGGCGACATCCTTGTGATCTTTCAGAAATTCTATTTCCTGCGCGGTCGAAATATGCAGCACGTGCACGCGCGCCCCGGTTTCGTGCGCGACCCGCACCAGGCGCTGCGTTGCGATCAGCGCGGCTTCCGGATCGCGCCAAACCGGATGCGAGGAAGCGTCGCCCTCCACACGAAGGGATTTGCGCTCGTTCAGCCGCGGCTCGTCCTCGGCATGGAAGGAGGCGCGGCGGCGGATGACTTTCAGAATATTGCGCAGACCGTCTTCGTCTCCAACCAGCAGCGAGCCCGTGGACGAGCCCATGAACACCTTCACGCCCGCGCATCCCGGCAGCTGCTCCCATTCCGGCAGGTGTCTGTAATTGTCGTGGGTGCCCCCGATGAAGAAGGCGAAATCGCAATGCATGCGATGGTGGCCGCGCTTCACCTTGTCGGCGAGCGTCTCCGGCGAAATGGTGAGCGGATCGGTATTGGGCATTTCGAACACCGCGGTGACTCCGCCCATTACCGCGCTGCGCGAGCCGGATTCGAGATCTTCCTTGTGGGTCGCACCAGGTTCGCGAAAGTGCACCTGGGTGTCGATCACGCCGGGCAGGATATGCAGCCCCGCGCAGTCGACCACGTTGCCGGCCGAGGCTGTGGAAAGATCGCCGATCGAGGCAATACGGCCGGCGGTGACGCCCACGTCGCGTGCGCCTTCGCCGTCCTGATTGACGACGATGCCGCCCTTGAAGATCGTATCGAAGCTCTGCGCCATACCATGCCTGCCATGACGGCCAGGGTGTCGCACTTGAGGCCGTGTCCCTTGCGCCTTACGTTCGCTTTCCTGCTCTGGCAAGTGCTTAAATGGCGCGCGAATCGACACGGATTTTCATGAAAGCGGCGTTGCTCACGGATCGCGGGGTGTTGCGGGTGACCGGCGAGCCCGCGCGCCATTTCCTCAACAATCTCGTGACCTCGGACATCGAAACGCTCGCGCCGGGCACCGCGCGCTACACGGCGTTGCTAAGCCCACAGGGCAAGATCGTCGCCGATTTTTTCGTGGTTGCGGCGCCTGCGTACGAGGGCGGATTCTATATCGATTGCTCGGTCGACATTGCGGCTGAGCTGCACCAGAAGCTCGGCTTCTACCGGCTGCGTGCCAAACTGACGATCGAGAAGGTTGATCTTGCGGTGCTCGCGGCCTGGGACGGGGACGGCAGCACCGCGCGGGGCATCGTCTACCACGATCCCCGGCTGCCCGCGCTGGGTTTGCGGGTGCTGGTTTCGCCTGACGCAGCGAAAGACGCAGCCGCCGAACTTGGCGCGACATGGGTCGACGCCAACGACTACGACGCGCACCGTATCGCGCTCGGTGTGCCGCGCGGCGGGTTGGATTTTCTCTACGGTGATGCCTTCCCGCATGACGCTGATCTCGACAAGCTCCACGGCGTCGATTTCGGGAAAGGCTGCTTCATTGGGCAAGAAGTGGTGTCGCGGGTCGAGCATCGTGGTACCGCGCGCAACCGCATCGTTCCGGTGAGTTTCGACGACGAGGCCCCGCCGATCGGCGCCAATGTAATGGCCGGCGACAAGATCGTCGGCACCATGGGCTCATCGGCGGACGAGATGGGTCTCGCCATGCTTCGCATCGACCGCGTCGCTGATGCACTTGCGGCAGGAGCGCGTCTCAGCGCCGAAGGCATTCCTTTGCGTCTGCGCGAAGGCTTCACCGACTTCATCGAGAAAAAAGAAAGCAAACCCGCCGGATGAAAGCGATCAAGCATGTGGACGGGCTGCATCGCTGCCCGTGGCCCAAGGACGATCCATTGTATGTCGCCTACCATGACGACGAATGGGGCGTGCCGGAATATGACGACCGCGCGCTGTTCGAGAAGCTGATCCTCGACGGCTTCCAGGCCGGCCTTTCATGGATCACGATTCTGCGAAAGCGCGACAATTTTCGAAAAGCCTTCGATGATTTCGATCCGCAGAAGATCGCGCGCTATACGCCCAGGAAGGCGGCGGCACTGATGCTGGATGCCGGCATCGTGCGCAACAAGCTGAAGATCGACGGGGCCATTCTCTCCGCGCGCGCCTATCTCGACATCATGGAAAAGACCGACGGCTTCTCGGCGCTGCTCTGGAACCATCTTGGCGGCCGGCCGAAGGTCAACATGTTCAAGACCACCAAATCGGTCCCGGCGGAGACACCGCTGTCGCGCGTGATCTCGAAGGATCTTGCAAGCCGCGGCTTCAAATTCGTCGGCCCCACCATCGTTTACGCCTTCATGCAGGCAGTCGGCATGGTCAACGACCATCTCGTCTCCTGCCACCGGCACGAGGCCTGCGCCAAGCTTGGACGCAAGACGTGACGGCGAAGCGGTCCGTGGCAAATTTCAAGACCAGTGGCAAAGCGCGCGCCTGGCAGCGCATGCTGTCCGGGCGCAGACTTGATCTGTTGGACCCCTCCCCGCTCGACATCGAGATCGAGGACATCGCGCATGGCATCGCGCGGGTGCCGCGATGGAACGGGCAGACCAAAGGCCCGCATATCTACTCGGTCGCACAGCATACATTGCTGGTAGATACGCTTGTTCGCCAGCAGGGTCCGGTCGACGACAAATTGCGGCTGGCGGTTTTGCTCCACGATGCACCGGAATATGTGGTGGGCGACATGATCACGCCGTTCAAGGCGGTGATCGGCGATTCCTACAAGGCAGTGGAACATCGCCTGCTGGCAGCGATCCATGTCCGCTTCAGCCTGCCGCCGAAACTGCCGGTCGCGCAGGAAAAATGGATCAAGGCCGCCGATCGCGCCGCGGCTTATCTCGAGGCCACACGGCTTGCCGGTTTCGAGGAGGCGGAAGCGCGGCGGTTTTTCGGCCAGCCACCGAAACTTTCGCCCGCCTTGGAGCGCGACTATCTCACCCCCTGGCCTGCGGAAACGGCGGAAGCGCGCTATCTGGAACGGTTCGCCAAGCTGGTCGGCTGACACTTTTCCGCCAGCAGAGCCATGGTAAGAATGGGGCTACAAGAATCGCACAACCCCGCTCGTCAGTCCATCAAGCGAAAAAGATGGAAGGCCGGGTCAAGCCCGGCCAAGACCAAAACATGATCCACGTCTGCTCCCTGGCCCGCCTGCATGACACCGTCGCCGAGACCGGTGCGAAGCATATCGTGACGCTGATGAAAGACGTCGCCATGGTGCGCCGCCCGCAATCCATTGTGGAAGCCAACCATCTGTTGCTCGACATGGACGACATCGTCACCGTCATGGACGGCTATGTGCCGCCGAACGAACAGCATGTCGGAAAGCTGATCGATTTCGTCACCGCATGGGACCGCTCGGCGCCGATCGTGGTGCATTGCTATGCCGGCATCAGCCGTTCTACCGCCGGCGCCTTCATCACCGTCTGCGCACTCAATCCGAAACGCGATGAGACGAGCATCGCGCGCGCGATCCGCTCCTTCTCACCCACCGCGCAACCCAATATCCGTCTGGTCTCACTTGCCGATGACCTGCTCGGCCGCAAGGGCCGCATGACCAACGCCGTGCGCGCGATCGGGCCGGGCCTTGCCGCCTACGAAGGGCATCCGTTCCGGCTCGATCTCGAGTGATTGCTGCGGCGCGCAGCCGATCTCCATGAATTCTCAGGTGTAATCCACAACCGCCCATATCCCTCGGGCAGGCGGGCCGCTACCATTCGCCCTCGGATTTCACAGGCGATTCCATGGAATTCCTGATCCTCATCGCGCTGGTCGCGCTCTTGATCATGGTCGGCGGGCTGCGCGGCAAGGTGAGCGCGCTGGACGCCACGCTCCGCAAGCTCGAGGAGCGGCTGTCCAATTTCGACGGCCTGCCCGCACCGCCACAGGCGCAAGCCGCCGGTATTCCGGGACCTGTATCCGTGCTGGACCCGGAGCCGCAAGCAGCGCCGCCTCCACCTCCACCACCCGTCGAGAAGCCTGCCATCCAAGCGGCGCCCGCGTTTCGCGATTTGCGCGATCAGGTCTCCGAACCGCTTCCGCCGCCTGAGGAAGATCCGAAGCCTTGGGGGTCCGCGCCCGAAGCGGAGCCGGAGCCTGCGACCCCTGAAGGCGGCGGCGAAGAGCCCCCACCCTCACCACCGCGCGATTATGGCGATTTCGAACGCCGTTTCGGGACCCAATGGGTGGTCTGGGTCGGCGGTTTGGCGCTCGCGCTCGGCGGCATTTTCCTGGTGCGCTATTCGATCGAGGCCGGGCTGTTCACGCCGGGACTGCGCATCGTCTTCGGCGCCATCCTCGCGCTGTTTCTGGTCGGCCTTGGCGAACTCGCCCGGCGCCGCGAGATCGTTACCGGCATCTCGCAGATCAATTCCGCGCATATCCCAAGCATCCTGACGGCAGCCGGCACCACCATCGCCTATGCCGACGTCTGGGCGGCCTATGCGCTCTACAATTTCCTCTCGCCTGGCGCGGCCTTCGTGCTGCTCGGGCTTGTGGCTCTTGCGACACTCGCGGCAGCGCTAGTGCATGGACCGGGCCTCGCGGGCCTAGGCCTTGTCGGTGCCTATGTGACGCCGGTGCTGGTCGGCTCGACGCAGCCGAATTACTGGGCACTCTATGTCTATCTCGCGGTAGTGACCGCTGCAGCGTATGCGTTGGCGCGGGTGCGGTTGTGGCGCTGGCTTGCAATCACGGCAGCCTGCTTCTCGCTGTTCTGGATGCTGGTCGGCATCTCGCTGCCGGAGCAAATCGCGCCGCACGCGTTCCATGCGGTCGTGGGCTTCGCGCTCGCCTGCGCCTTCATCGTCGCCGGTTTGTTATACGGGCCGGAATCGCAGCGCGGGCATTACGATCTCGTCTCCTGCGGGATTCTCGCCGGCTACCTGTTCGGCACCTTTCTGCTGGTTTTCGCCAACCGCCATGATGCCTTTGCAGTTGTGACGCTGTTTGCGCTTTGCGCCGCAACAGTTGCAGTCGCCTGGCGGAGCGAAGCGGCCACGCCTGCGGTCGCGGCAGCGGCGTTGCTCGCAATCCTGGTCGTCGCGCATTGGTCGACCTCGGATTATTTCGTTTACCTGCACCGGTCTGGCGGTCTGCTGTCGGGGCTGCCACTGGTCCCGAAATTGGAAGGCCTGCGGCTGCATCTGCTGTTCGGCGCCGGAAGCGCGCTTCTATTCGGCGCCGCCGGCTATCTGGCGCAGGGCCGCGTCGCGCATCCCTATTCCGCGATCCTGTGGGCCGCGGCCTCGGTGCTCACTCCAGTCCTGACGCTGATCGCGCTGAATTACGGCGTCACCGGCTTTGCGCCGTCCGTCCCGTTCGCCGCTCTTGCGCTCCTGCTCGCGGCCCTGTTCGCCGTCGCAACCGAATGGCTGAACCGCCGCACGCTGGCACCCGGTGGGGCCGCTGCGACCGCGATCTATGCCTGCGGAGGCGTCGCGGCGACAGCGCTTGCTCTTGCTTTCGCACTCGAACGCGGCTGGCTCACGGTCTCGCTTGCGTTGATGGTGCCGGGCATCGCTTTCATCGCCGACAAGCGGCCGCTGCCGATGCTGCGCCAGCTCTGCATCGTGCTGACGCTTCTGGTTCTGGCGCGCATCTTCTGGGACCCGCGCATCGTCGGCGACGATGTCGGCAAAACCCCAATCTTCAATTGGCTGCTCTGGGGCTATGGCGTGCCGGCGTTGTCGTTCTGGATCGCCGGCATGATCCTGCGGCGGCGCGGCGACGACCTCGCCTCGCGCAGTGTGGATTCCGCCGCCATCACCTTCACTGCGCTGACAGCGATGCTGGAAATCCGCCACCTGATGAACGACGGCGACATCTATCGTCCGAGCGCGGGACTTGGCGAGATCGGGCTGCAAACCTCGACCGCGCTCGCCATGACTATCGGGCTCGAATATGTACGCGCACGCACCGGCAGCGTCATCCACAACATCGCCGCCTGGATTTTTGGGCTGGCCGCAATGTTCGGTGTGCTGATGAGCATTGGGCTCAACGCCAATCCGCTCGCGACCGGAGAGCCGGTCGGCGGCGTGTTCTTCAATACGCTGCTGCTGGGCTATGGAATGCCCGCGGTGCTGATGGCGATCCTGGCGCGCCAAATCCGCTATACCCGCCCTGTCCTCGTCTACAGGATCGCGGCGGTGATCGCGATCGCGCTGGCGCTGGTCTATCTGACACTCGAAGTCCGCACGATCTTCCACGGACCTGTGCTGAGCGGAAAGGTCGTCACTGACGCCGAAGATTATACCTATTCCGCGGTCTGGCTCGCCTTCGGAGTCGCTCTGTTGCTTGCCGGTATCGCGTTGAAATCGCAGCCCGCGCGCTTTGCCTCCGCGGCGGTCGTGATCCTCACCATCGTCAAGGTCTTCCTCCATGATCTTGCCGGCGTGCAGGGGGTCTACAAGGCTCTCTCCTTCATTTGTCTCGGGCTTGTGCTGATGGGGATCGGCTGGCTTTATCAACGGCTGTTATTCTCGCCTCGACGACCGAGCGAGCCGCCACAGCAAGCCTGAGATCGCGATGAACGAGATCACGTATGGCGTCGTGCCGGTGGAGACGCTGCTGCAATACGATGGGCTCGCCTTCCTGCGCGGCTTGGTCGATGGGAAGTTTCCGGCGCCGCCAATCACGCAGACCTTGGGCTTCACGCTGTCAGAAGTCGATCTCGGCCGCGCGGTGTTTACCGGCGAGCCGCAGGCGCGTCATTACAACCCGATCGGCACGGTGCATGGCGGATTTGCGATGACACTTCTGGATTCCGCGCTCGCTTGCGCGATCCATTCCACGCTAGCCAAAGGCGAGACTTACACCACGCTGGAAATCAAGGTGAACCTGGTGCGTCCGCTCACAAAGGAGACCGGCATCGTGCGTGCGGAAGGCCGCATTCTTCATCGTGGCCGCATGCTCGCCACCTCGGAGGGCGATATCAAGGATGCCGGCGGCAAGCTCTACGCGCACGCCACGACGACATGCATGATTTTTCCGGCAAAATAGCCGGTTGCCCATCCGATCGGTTGCCGGCTCGAGTGTGGCAAAGACAGTGGAAAATCAATCCTTCGACGAACGCAGGTCCGGCTTGTCGTCGGACGGGCTCGCAGCGGCGGGCTTCTCTTCCGGCTTCGGCAATTCCTTTGCCTCGACCGGAGCAGGCGCCGGAACCGTTCCGGTCTCCGCCGGACCTTCGTTGGCCTCGGCGCGAGCATCCGGCCGCGGCGCACGCGGCGCCGCGGAAGCGACGAGCGGGCGATCACGGCGTACGAAGTCGCAATAGGCGAAGCCGAGACCGGAAACCGAGCCGCGGAAGCTGTTCGCACCGGTCTTGATCAGGTTGAAGCAGGGCTGGAACGGCACGCCCTTCACAGTCGCGCAGATGCGCTCCCCGACCACATACAGGGTGTTGTTTGGCAACATCGCATAGCGGGTCGCGCCGTTGCCGCGGAATTGGATGGTTCCGGCAACGGAGCCATTCTCGGCGATGCGGCCTGCGCCGCGGGTGCCTTCGAAGCACTGATAGCTGTAGAGCTTGCCGACCACGAAGTGGCGTGCTTCGGCCGCGCTCATCTGCTGTGCGTGCGCCGGGAAAGCCGCAAACGCGGCAGCGATCAACGCTCCATAACGCAACATGCCGGACCCCGTTCGTTTCAAGAGGCTCTTGTTAACGAGCCTCTTACCATAACAGACGGCCAATGTGCCCGAACTTCGTAGCCAAATCCTGAACGGATTTACCCAATATTGACCACGATTCGCCCGCGCACTCCCCCGCCGATGATATTTGGCGCCGTGTCGATAACCTGCGCGAGACTTATTTCGCTCGTCATTGCGGCCAATTTCTGCCGGTCCAAATCGGTTGCCAATCTGTTCCAGGCTGCGACCCGTTTCGGAATGGGGCACATCACCAAATCGATGCCCAAAAGCGACACCCCCCGCAAAATGAAGGGGGCAACGCTGGTCGGCAAATCCATACCGGCGGCTAGTCCGCAGGCCGCCACTGCCCCGCCATAGCGGGTCATCGAGAGCACGTTGGCCAAGGTGGTGGAACCGACCGAGTCGATGCCGCCCGCAAAGCGTTCCTTGGCGAGCGGCTTGGCTGGCCCGTTCAATTCCTTCCGGTCGATGATCTCTGTAGCGCCGAGCCCTTTGAGGTAATCTGCTTCGTGCGGCCGTCCTGTGGAAGCTGCGACCGTGTAGCCAAGCTTGGCAAGGAGTGCGACCGCTACCGAACCGACACCGCCGGCGGCGCCGGTCACGATGATCGGGCTCTTGTCGGGCGTGACGCCGGCATTCTGCAGCGCCATCACACTCAGCATGGCGGTGTAGCCGGCCGTCCCGATCGCCATGGCCTCGCGCGCGGTCATGCCGTCCGGCAGCCGCACCAGCCAGTCGCCCTTCACCCGCGCCTTCTCGGCGTAAGCGCCAAGATGCGTCTCGCCCATGCCCCAACCATTGCAAATCACGGCATCGCCCGGCTTCCAGGACGGATGCGAGGACTGCTCGACGATGCCGGCGAAATCGACGCCAGCGATCATCGGAAAACGGCGAACCACTGGCGCCTTGCCGGAGATCGCCAGACCGTCCTTGTAGTTGATCGTGGAATATTCGACGCGGATGGTGACGTCGCCGTCCATCAGATCCTTCTCGTCGAAATCCTTGAGCGCAACGGACTGCCCCGCCTCGCCCTTCTCGATCACGATTGCCTTGAAACTCGACACGGCTTCCCCCGTTCCTGCGCGATTAAACCGCGCTTCTTCTTCAGCCCGGTTATCTTCCTGGATTTTCGTTCGATAGCTGGCCGGGTCAAGCCCGGCCATAACCAATTCAGGCAGTGGCCGCGGCGGCCTCGCGCGCGACCGGCGCCTCCTTGATCGGCAGATTGATCAGCGCCGACAAAAGACCGAGCAGGATAAACATCCACCAAATCATGTCGTAGGAGCCGGTACGTTCGAACACGAGTCCGCCGAGCCACACGCCGAGGAAGCCGCCGACCTGATGGCTGAAAAAGGCAAAGCCCGCGAGCATCGTAAGCCAGCGCGTGCCGAACATAAGTGCCACCAGCGCGTTGGTCGGCGGGACGGTCGACAGCCACAACAGGCCCATCACCGCGCCGAACACGATCGTCGTGGCGGCGGTGGCCGGAATCGCGATGAAAATCGCAACCGCCACCGCGCGGAAGAAGTAAATTAGCGACAGCAGGTATCGCTTCGGCATTTTGTTCGAGAGATAGCCGGCGCCGATTGATCCCACGATGTTGAACAATCCGATCGCGCCGATGGTGAAGGCGCCAAGGTCAGCCGACAGGCCACGATCGATCAGGTAGGCCGGCAGATGCACGGTCACGAAGAAGACCTGAAATCCGCAGCTGAAAAAACCAAGAACGAGCAGGACGAAACTCCGATGCCGGAGCGCCTCGTGGAATGCAGCGCCGACCGATTGCTGTGCGGCGCGCTGTGCCGGAGTTTCAACGTTTTTTGGCGCGGCGAGTGCCAGCGACAGCGGCAGGATCAGCAGAATCACGCCGGCAAAAATCAACAGCGTCGTATGCCAGTCGAACGCGGAATTCAGCGCGATCGCGAGCGGAGAGAAAAGGAACTGCCCGAACGACCCTGCGGCGGTGCCGAGTCCGAACGAAAAAGTACGCCATTCGACCGGAAGCAGCTTGCCGAACGCGCCGATGACCACAGTGAAAGACGAGCCGGCCAACCCGAAGCCGATCAACACGCCGGCGGACAGGTACATCGCGGTCGGTGTGGTGGCGAACACCATCCAGGTAAAACCGATGGCATAGAGCGCAGCGCCTATGCACAGCACCAGGACCGGGCCGAAGCGGTCCGCGATCGCACCGATGAAGGGCTGCGCCGCGCCCCAGAGCAGCATCTGCAAGGCAATTGCAAGCGCAAACACATCGCGGCCCCACCCGTTGGCACTCGACATAGGGGTGAGGAAGAAGCCCAGTGTGGAGCGCGGCCCGAAGCCAAGCATCGCGATCAGACAGCCACAGACAATAATCAGCGGGATTGATTGCCATGCAGCGCGCCGGATGACGGGATTGCTGGTCATCACGTTCCTCCGGTCGCGGGCACGGCACTCGCCGTTGCGCGAACCACCGGTTGTTCTTTTATCGGCAGGTTGATGATAGCCGAAGCAACACCAAAAGCGATCGAGAGAATCCAGACGAGGTCATAGGAACCCGTCTTCTCGTATGCGAGGCCGCCCAGCCACACCCCAAGGAAGCCGCCAACCTGGTGGCTGAAAAAGGCGAAGCCAAACAGAGTCGCGAGCCAGCGCGTGCCGAACATCAGCGCTACCAGGCCGGAGGTAGGCGGTACGGTCGACAGCCAGCTCAGTCCCATCGCCATGCCGAAAACAAGCGCGGAAGTCACCGACAGGGGCACAATGATGAAGGCGGCAATCGCTGCCGCGCGAACGAAGTACAAGATCGCGAGCAGGTAGCGCTTCGGCATCCGGCTCCCGAGCCAACCCGAGGCGAGCGAGCCCACGATGTTGAACAGGCCGATCACGGCCAGCACCCAGCCGCCGACCTGCACCGACAGGCCTCGATCGATCAGATAAGCGGGCAGATGCGCGGTGATGAAGGCGAGCTGAAATCCGCAGGTGAAGAAGCCGAGGACTAGCAGCACGTAGGACCGGTGGCCGAAGGCTTCGGTAAGCGCCTGACGCAACGATTGGGGAGCGTCTGCGAGGTTTATGCTGGATGGTTTCTCCGAGGGCCGCGTTGCAAGCGCGATTGAGAACGGCAATACCAGCAAGACGGCCGCGGCAAATACAAATAGCGCGAAGGCGAAACCGTAACTATCGATCAGTGCTGCGCCCAAAGGGGCAAACAGAAATTGCCCAAAGGAACCCGCCGCCGTGCCCGCGCCGAAAGCCATCGAGCGCATATGATCCGGCACCAGCTTGCCGAGCGCCGCAACCACCAGATTGAACGAACAGCCGGACAGTCCAAATCCTATCAGCACGCCGACCGTCAAATTCAGGGTCAGCGGAGAGGTGGAATACGCCATCAGAACAAGGCCGATCGCGTAGAGCAACGCACCGCCGCATAGGACGCGGATAGTTCCAAAGCGATCGGCAATCGCACCCGCAAACGGCTGACCCACGCCCCAAAGAAGATTCTGCAACGCAAATGCAAGTGCGAACACATCGCGGCCCCAGCCATTGGCGTCGCTCACCGGCTGCATGAACAGGCCGGTCGCCGAACGCGGGCCGAAGGATATGAGCGAGATTACGCAGCCGCACAGGATAACGATCAGCGGTGTGCGCCAAGACGGTTTCGTCAAAGCTGCGGACGCAATTGCGTTTTCTGACATCGCCAGTTCCCGGAATGCTGGGCATGGTGCCGCAGCGGCGGTGGAACATAGGGAGAGGCGGAGTTCGTCCCTAACGAATGTTGGTGATGGGCCCCATCCGTTTCGCTCATGGCTTGCAGGGCGGCTCGGCATTGCGCCGCTAACCGATTGATGCAATGGAGATTTGGCTAGCGGGGCCTGCTGCCGGATATGACCGGCTACCGCAATCTTGCAGCCCTACCCGCCCGGCTTGATCTCTTCGACCGGATCGAAGATCGAGCGCCGCGTCCCCGGTTGCGCCGCAGCACGCTTTTCCGGAACGTCCTTGTCCGATTCCTGCGTGATTGCCTTGATCGTGCCGGTGACGTCCAGCCGGTCACCCCAGACCGGAATTTCCTCACCGTCGCCCCATCGCTTGGGCCGGTAGAAGATGTGGATGCCAAGCTTGGAATGTTTGGTCATGGTGCGTACCCACCACGGATTGACGTAGGTCGCGTGATAATGCGTGGCCTTGCCGACTTCCGGCAGCCAGAACTTCCCATCCAGCGCTTCGTTCGCAACCCGGGTGGCGACACTCCACGCCTTCTGGTCGTTCACGACATCACGGACATTGTCGCAGGCGAAGGTGAACTGACAGGCGAGATGCCGGTGCGCGTTCTGGTAGACCACGTCGCAGACATTGCCGGGATAATAACCGGAGAAGGCACGGTTCAGGATCACCTGCGCGACCGCCATCTGACCGCGTTCGACTTCGCCCCGCGCCTCGAAATAGATCGCGTTGGCGAGGCACTTCTCATGTTTGACACGCGTGGCACCGATCAGGTTTAGGCGCTCGGCCGGGGTACGCGGGCGTCGGCCTTCGCCGGTCACCTCGCCTTTCGCTGCGACG
The DNA here is from genome assembly GCA_963707705.1 of uncultured Pseudomonadota bacterium. Classification (GTDB taxonomy): domain Bacteria; phylum Pseudomonadota; class Alphaproteobacteria; order Rhizobiales; family Xanthobacteraceae; genus Pseudorhodoplanes. The sequence continues at coordinate 188,035 of CAVPRD010000018.1, forward strand.
GTCTCGCCCGGCGTTTCGGTTTCGATTTCCGGCAGCGGATCGAGTGCGGCGCGTTTGATTTCCGGATCGACGTGCGGAGGAGCGAGCACGGTCGGAATCTCGTCGGGCTCCCAACGCTGCAATGTACCCTTGCCGAAGCCGATTTCGTGCGTGCCGAAATAGATACGCGTGGTCTGGCGGCCGGGCGTGGAATATTGCGCAAGCGCTTCCACGACTTCAAAGCGGTCAATTTGTTTCTCGGCGGATGGCGCCTGAACCGGCTCGTTCTGAGCGACCGCAGGCATCACAGGTTGCGGCGCCGCTTCGTCCGCAGGCGCTTCCGCGACCGGAACCGGCGGCGGCTTTAGCGGGCCATGCACGTCGGCGCGTTCGGATTCGAGATCGGCGATTTCGATCTCAGGCCTTGGCGCCGCGATCTCTTGCGGAGCCGGGGGATTTGCATCGGCGGGCTGCGACGCCAAGGGCGCTTTCGGCGTGAGATTCTCCGCGACCGGAGTTGGCTTCTTGGGTGCGGAGGCTGCGGCTTGTGCTGCTTAAGTCGATTGCGCGGCTTTTTCCGCCGCTCTGCCGGCGCGCTGTAACGCGGCATCTTGCGAAGGTGTTGCAACGGGCTTGGGCTTCTCGGCCTTGCGGACCGGAACCGATGGCACTTGCGGCCGCTCGACCGGTGCGGGCTTTTCCGCGATCGCGGCGGGCTTGCGCGGCACGGAGCCCGCGGCGCTGGCGCCTTGCGCGATCTGCTCGGCGGCAATGGCGGCGCGGTTCAAGGAAGCGTCGCCCGCAGGCGTCGCGACCGGCTTCTCCACTTTCGCGGGCGTCGTTGCGGGTGCCCTGTCACCCTTGCGCGCCACGGGCGCCGGCGCCTGCTGCGCTTCAACCGAAGGCTCGGGAACGACCGGACGCGGGGTGGGCTTCACTCCTGGAACAAAGCTCGCCTGATCTTTGAGTTTCGGCGGCTGCGCGACCGGTTGCTTCGCAGGCGCAACGGGCGCCTGTGGCCCCTTCTTTAAGGTCAGGCGGTCGCCCTTCAACCGGCGCTCGACCACCGGGAAATCATAGCTTGGCGCTGCGACTTGCAACTCAATCGGCGCGGGCAGCGGTACCGAACCTGTGACATCGAGCGCACGAGGATCGAGCGCTGCAAGCTGCGTGAAGTACGGATCCGGTATCGAAGAGCCGATCGGGCGGGGAAAGCTGAAGATGGCGGCGTGGATGGTGCCAAAGGTGGAGTTGCGCACATGTTCGCGCCAGCGCTCCGTCACCGCCGGTTGGCGCGCGATCAAGGCCGCGAGGTCTTGATAGCCGACCGACGTCGGCATCAATACCAGGCCGCACAAAATGAGGCCGAAGGAACGACGATGTGCGCCCTTCGGCCTCTTACGCGACGCTTTCATACTTTACGCTCACGCAACGCGAACAAACACAACCAGGACGCACTAGGACGCAACGCAACGATCCACGGCGATACGCACCGCGACAGGTCCGTAGAATTGTCGGATTATCGTTGCGATCGGGTTAACCGTGCGAGTTCCCGTGCGTGGCGGTATCGCAAGGTTGCCGATACGAATCGGACCGAGATGGTAAATGGCTGGTCAACGAAGCGGCGAGACGGCGCCGCTAGAAGACATTCGCCGTCGAGCCCGCCAGCGTCTTGATCGCGACCATGGCGACGATGCCGATCACAAAACCCAGCAATCGTGCATCCATGCCAAGCATCGCGCCGGGCTTGCCACGCGCGAACGCGTAGTTCGCAAGATCGAAGGCTGCGACGGCCAACAGCACCCAGAAATACGGCTTGATGAAGAAATCCCCGGCCTGCGGTGCCGCGATCAGAATCGCGGCAGCGGCTGCGCCGACCGCCGCCATATAGAGAAAGAAAAGATGATCGAGCCGCATCTCGCAATCGCTGCCTTGAACTGAAACGGCTCCGCCGCGGCGGAGCCGTCATTGATGCTATCGAGAAACCGCGCGGCTCACATCTTCGCGCCGGCTTCCTTGAAATACTTCTCGGCACCCGGATGCCACGGGATCGTGGTGTTCTTACCGTTCTGCTGATCGAGCGCGATCGCCCTCGCCTCGCCATGCGCGAGCGCTATATCATCACGCTTCTCAAACAGCGTTTTGACGATGTCATAGACGGTCTTTTCAGGAAGCTTCGCGTCAGCAACGAGGATGTTCTGCACGATGGAAATCTTATTTTCCTTGTCCTGGCCCGGATAGGTTTTGGCCGGGATCACACCTTCCGAATAGATACCGCCATACTTGGCGTTCATCTTCTCGACCACCTCGGAATGATCGACCAGCTTGAGCTTCACGCCGGGAGTTGCGCCGAGATCGGTCACGGCAGCGGTCGGCAAGCCACCCACCCAGAAATAGGCGTCGATCTTGCCGTCCTTCAGAGCATTCGTCGATTCGGCAACTCCGAGACGTTCGCGCCTCATGTCCTTATCCTTGTCGAGACCGGCGGCTTCGATGACGCGAAAAGCCATGACTTCGGTCGCGCTGCCGGGCGATCCGGTCGATACCCGCTTGCCCTTCAGGTCGGACATTTTTTCTATGCCCTTGCCATCAACCGAAACCACATGCATCCGGTTCGGATAGAGCACCATCAGCGTACGCAGATCGATCTTGTTTCCCTTGAACTTGTCCTCGCCCATAAGTGCATCGCGCGCAGCATCCACCATTGTGAACGCGACTTCGCTCTGCCCGGTGCCGACAAGCTTCAGATTGTCGACGGAGCCGCCGGTAACGCGCGCGGTGGCCTGCACACCCGGAAGATGTTTCGACAACACATTGGCCATGCCGCCGCCCATTGGATAATAGACGCCGCCGGTGCCGCCGGTCGCAATCGCGATATTGATTGGCTGCTGCGCGATCGCTACGCCGCCAATGAAGGTGGCCCCGAACATCGCTCCAACGAGCAGAAATCTGGTCCTGGTCAGCATTCCAATTTCCTCCGATTTTCTCATTATCTTGTGTTTCTCATTGTCGCCCGGACGCTTCGACCGGCGGCAGAGCCGGCTGCAAACGCTGCTTCAACAATACAACGGCGAACAGCACGACGCCAATTGCCGGCGTGTAGCTGATGTCGCGGCCAATGATCGCTTCGGCAGCGGCCTCCAGCAAACTCGGGAACACGAGAAACAGGCCGGCCAGGATCAAAAGCACGCGCTCCGCCGTGGTGGTGCGGCGCAGCGCCCAGCCCTGCGCCGCACACGCGAGCGCGCCGAGACCGATTGCTGCAATCACCGTGATAAGAACGATGTCGCCCCAGTTGCCGCCCGGCGGAATTTTCATGAGAAGCCCAAGTCCCTTGGGATCGAGCACGAATACGAATGGCACGAGGAATGCCGGGAGAGTGTACTTCCACGCCTGCAGCGTGGTCTTGTAGGGATCGCCACCGGTGATTGCAGCGGCGGCGAACGGCGAGAGTGCCGTCGGCGGCGAGACTTCCGACAACACCGAATAATAGAAAATGAACATATGCGCGGCGACATCCGGCACGCCAAGCTTGATCATGGCGGGAGCCGCAATCACCGCGCAGATGATGTAGGAGGCGGTCACCGGCACCGCGAGCCCGATGATCCAGACGATCAGCGCAGTGTAGATCGTGGTGAGCAGCAGCGAACCACCGGCATAGTCGATCACGATCGACGAAAATTTCAGACCCAGCCCGGTCAGCGTCACCACGCCGACGATGATGCCGGCGGTGGCGCAGGTGGTGCCCGCGGTCAGGGCCTGGATCGAGCCATCGGCGAGCGCACGCACAAGCTTCTTCGGCATCATCGCCGTCTCGCGCGTCAGGAAACTCATCAGGAAGGCCATGCCGGTGGCGTACAACACCGAGGTGGTCGGCGAATAACCCCACAGCATGAAAATGACGATTGAGAACAGCGAGACGAAGTGGAACCAGTATTTGCGCGTCAATTCGCCGAGGCTGTGTTCGGGAATGTAAGGCTCTCCGCGCACGCCGTAGCGCTTGGCGTCGAGCTCGACCATGAAAAACAGCGACAGATAATAGAGAATGGTCGGGATGGTCGCCATCCAGATGACGTCGAGATAGCTGATCTTGAGAAACTCAGCGATCAGGAAGGCGGCGGCGCCGAGCACCGGCGGTGAGATGATCGCGCCGAGGCCGCCGGCCGCGAGCAGGCCGCCCGCGGCGTTCTTTTCGAAGCCGGCCTTCTTCATCATCGGGTAGGCAACGGCGCCGATCGTCACCGTGGTGGCAACGCCAGAGCCCGACGGACCGCCGAGCAAGAACGAAGAGAGCACCACGGTGCGTCCTGCAGCGTTCGGCTTGCTTCCCATCATTGTCATCGAAAAATCGATGAAGAACTTGCCGGCTCCGGATTGCTGCAGGAAGGCGCCGAAGATCGTGAACAACACGATCAAGGTCGCCGAGACATCGACCGGCACGCCAAAAATGCCTTCCAACGTGATGAACAGATGCCCGACCAGCGCATCGAGGCCGTAGCCCCGATGATTCCACGGCGGCGGCAGCCAGGGGCCCGCCATCGCATAGGCAATAAAGAGAAGCGCGATGAACGGCACAATCCAGCCGATGGTGCGGCGCGTCGCTTCGATCAGCAGCACGATAAAGATGACGCCGAGGGTGATGTCGGTGCGGTTCGGGGTCGTCGCCCGGTCGGTGAAATCGTCACCACCCCTGATGGCGTAGATCAGGATGCCGACACAGATGAGGCCGGCGATCACATCCCACCAGCGGATGCGGTCGCGGAACTTCGCGGCCATCGGGAACAGCAGGAACGCCAGCAGCAGCACGAAGGCGACGTGGGTGTAGCGCAATTCCTGCGTCGGCACGATTTCGTAGGCGGCATAGAGGTGGAAAAGTGACATCGCGACCGCGATCGTGGTCACGATCGTGCCGGCCCAGCCCGTCAGCCGGTTGGTGGCGCCCTCATCCTGCTCGATGAACTCCTCGGCCTTGCGCAGGCTCTCGGCCTCGATGGCGTCGGCCGTGCTCTGACCGAAAACCGGCTTGTCTTGGTCGGCCATAATCCCCCCGGATTATTTTTGGTCTTGTCGTTCTTGTTCCCGAACGGACTTTTTTGATCCGCTAAGGCCTGCCCCTTGGGCCCAACGCTAGCACGGAGCTGCGGCGAGCGAATACCCGCGCACCCGGCCTCTGCCCGAAATTGGGGCAAAAAAGACTTCGTTAACTACGCGGAAAGCCGGCCTGGTCTACACAGGTCGCTCTCGTCTGGGAGTCACGGATCATGCTGGAAATGGGAACCGGCCTTGGCGGGAGCTTGCTGGCCTCCGCGATCATTGTTTGCCTGTCGATCGCGCTGGTGGCTGTGAGCATCGCCTGCCTTAGGTTGCGCCGCCAAAATGCCCGGCTCACGCTTGCGCTTAGCAATACTCCGCAAGGTCTTTGCATGTGGGACGCGGCCGGCCGGCTCCTGGTTTGTAATGATCGCTACATCAAGATGTATGGCATGTCGCCAGAAATGGTGCGGCCAGGCGTCAACCTTCGTGAGGTGCTGCTTCACCGGACGGAAATCGGAAATTTCACCGGAGACATCGATAATTATATCGCTGACATCCAACGTCGCCGTGAATTGCGCCAGAGCGGCACCCAAGTTTTCCAGGCTACAGACGGACGAACGATTTCCGTCTCAGAGCAGATAATGCCGGACGGATGGTGGGTGGCAACCCATCAGGACGTGACCGAGCAGCACAAGCTCGAAAGTCAGCGCGCAACGCTTGCCGCGGAAGACCAGCGCCGCGCCACGATCGAGAGCGCCATCACCGCCTTCAGGCAGAGCATGGATAGCGTGCTGCGCACCGTGAATGAGAGCGCAGCCTCGATGAAGTTGACTGCAACCTCGCTGTTTGCGGCTTCCGGTCAGACTTCGCAGCGCGCGGAGAATGCGGTCAGTGCTGCTAACGAAGCCTCGACCAATGTCGCAACCGCCGCGACCGCCGCGGATGAGATGACATCATCGATCGGTGAGATCAGCCGCCAGCTCGTGCAGACCACCGATGTCGTTCGCAGCGCGGTGCGCGAAGCGCAATCTACCAATGACGGCATTCGCGGCCTTGCCGATATCGCGCAGCGGATCGGGGACGTAATCGAACTGATCCGCACCATTGCCGGGCAGACCAATCTGCTCGCGCTCAATGCCACAATCGAAGCTGCGCGTGCGGGCGAATCCGGTCGCGGCTTCGCCGTCGTCGCTTCCGAGGTAAAGTCGCTCGCGGTGCAAACTGCGAAGGCGACCGAGGAAATCTCGAACCAGATTCAGTCGGTGCAAACCTCGACCGGCAGCGCAGTCGAAGCTATCGCCCGCATCACCAACCGGATGCAGGAGATCGAGCGATATACCTCAGCAGTCGCCGCGGCAGTTGAGGAACAGAATGCGGTGACCGGCGAAATCTCGCACAACGTTTCGAGCGCCGCATATGGCACGAACGATTTCGTCGCCGTGCTGGACCAGGTCGCGCGCGCAGCAACGGATACCCGTTCCGGCGCCGAGACCGTCCTCGGTGCATCGAACGCGGTCGAGCATGCGGTCGCGAACATGCGAAACGAAGTAGAGAGCTTCCTGAAGAAGGTGGCGGTGTAAATAGCTCGCCTTCATGGCCGGGCTTGACCCGGCCATCCGTCCTTCGCATTTTGTTCGTGTTTCGATGGATGCGCGGGTCAAGCCCGCGCATGACCACACTTCAAGCCTGGCTGGCCACTTCCTTGCCCAGCGCTGCCTGCGCCGCTGCCAGCCGTGCGATCGGCGTTCGGTACGGTGAGCAGGAGACGTAATCAAGCCCGGCCTCGTGACAGAAGGCGACCGAAGCTGGGTCGCCACCATGCTCGCCACAGATTCCGATCTTCAAATCCGGCCGCGCCTGTCGGCCGAGCCTGACGCCTATCCGGACCAGTTCGCCGACGCCGTCGCGATCGATCGAGACGAAGGGATCGACGGCAAGGATACCGCGCGCGGTATAAGTCGAAAGAAAACTCGCTGCATCGTCGCGGCTGATGCCGAACGCAGTCTGCGTCAGATCGTTGGTGCCGAAAGAAAAGAACTCGGCGCCGCCCTCGCCCTCCGCGATCTTGTCGGCGACCAGGGCGGCGCGCGGCAACTCGATCATGGTCCCGACCTGATAATCAAGCGTGACGCCCTTTTCCTTCGACACCGCTTCCGCCATCGCATCGATGCACGCCTTGACGATATCGAATTCCACCCGCGTTGCGATCAGGGGCACCATTACTTCCGGCACCACCGGCTGCCCGGTGCGCTTTCCTGCCTCGGCGGCGGCTTCGAAGATTGCGCGCGCCTGCATTTCGGCGATTTCCGGATAGGCAATGGCGATGCGGCAACCGCGGAAGCCGAGCATCGGATTGAATTCGGCGAGTTCACTCGCACGATGCTTTATCTTCTGCGCGTCGGTGCCGAGCGCTCTTGCGACTTCCGCGATCTCGGCCTCGCCATGCGGCAGGAATTCATGCAGCGGCGGGTCAAGCAGCCGGATGGTCACCGGCAGCCCCTTCATGATTTCGAACAATTCGACGAAGTCGCTGCGCTGCATCGGCAGGATTTTAGCTAATGCCGCGCGGCGCGCTTTCTCGGTTTCGGCGAGAATCATCTCGCGTACCGCGAGGATGCGGTCGGCCTCGAAGAACATGTGTTCGGTGCGGCAAAGTCCGATGCCTTCGGCGCCGTATTTGAGAGCGGTTCGCGCGTCCGCGGGCGTATCGGCATTGGCGCGCACACCGAGCCCGCGCACCTTGTCGGCCCATGACATCAGGGTTCCGAATTCGCCGGACAATTCCGGTTCGATCATCTTGACCTGTCCCAGCAGCACCTGACCTGTCGAGCCATCGATAGTGACAACCTCGCCCTGTTTCAGCGTATTGCCGGCGATGCTCATTGATTTATTGGCGTAGTCAACGCGCAGCGAGCCCGCTCCCGAGACGCAGGGCTTGCCCATGCCACGCGCCACGACTGCCGCATGCGAGGTCATGCCGCCACGGGTCGTGAGGATGCCTTCCGCGGCATGCATGCCGTGGATGTCCTCCGGACTTGTCTCAACTCGCACGAGGATAACCTTGCGGCCCTTCTCCTTCAGCGCCTCCGCCTCCTCCGACGAAAACACGATTTCGCCGGAAGCGGCGCCCGGCGAGGCCGGCAGACCGGTCGCGACGATCTTGCGGTCGGCTTTCGGGTCGATGGTCGGATGCAGCAACTGATCAAGGGAGGACGGATCGATGCGTGCCACCGCCTCTTCCTGCGTGATCAGGCCTTCATTGGCGAGTTCGACCGCGATCTTGAGCGAGGCCTTGGCGGTGCGCTTGCCCGATCGCGTCTGCAACATCCACAACTTGCCCTGCTCGATAGTGAATTCGAGATCCTGCATGTCACGGTAATGCTGCTCGAGCGCGCCATAAATACGCGTCAGCTCATTGAAGGCCGCGGGCATCACGCCTTCCAGCGAAGGCTTGTCGGAGCCCGCGTCTTTGCGCGCTTCCTCTGTGATTTCCTGCGGCGTCCGGATGCCTGCCACGACATCCTCGCCCTGTGCGTTGATCAGGAATTCGCCGTAGAGCTTCTTCTCGCCGGTCGAGGGATTACGAGTGAAGGCGACGCCGGTCGCGGAATCGTCGCCCATATTGCCGAACACCATCGCCTGCACATTGACCGCAGTGCCCCAGCTTTCCGGAATGCCGTGCAGGCGGCGATAGGTCTTGGCGCGCGCATTCATCCATGAGCCAAATACCGCACCGATCGCGCCCCAAAGCTGCTCGCGCGGGTCCTGCGGAAAAGGCTTGCTACTCTCCTCCTCCACGCGCGCCTTATAGAGGCCGACCAGAGCCTTCCAATCGTCGGCCGTGAGCTCGGTATCGAGCGAATAGCCTTTGGCGTCCTTATGCTCGGCCAGAATATCCTCGAACAGATGATGCTCGATGCCGAGAACCACGTTTGAATACATCGTGATGAAGCGGCGATAAGAGTCGAAGGCAAATCGCGGGTCGCCGGATTTCTTCGCCAGCGCTTCGACGGTGTTATCGTTGAGGCCGAGATTGAGCACAGTGTCCATCATGCCCGGCATCGATGCCCGTGCGCCCGACCGGACCGAGACCAGCAACGGGTTTGTTCCGTCACCGAAGGTCTTGGCTGCCGCCGTGCCGATATCGGCAAGCGCTTCGTCCACCTGGCTCAACAGTTCCTTCGGGTAGGTTTCGCTATTCGCATAAAAATGGGTGCAAACTTCGGTGGTGATGGTGAAGCCGGGCGGCACCGGCAGGCCAAGATTGGCCATTTCGGCAAGATTTGCACCTTTGCCGCCGAGTAGATTCTTCATATCCGCCTTGCCTTCGGCCTTGCCGCCGCCGAAGCCGTAAACCCATTTCGCCATCACTGAAATCCTGGCCATAGCCCGAAAACCGGCCGGTCTTTGGCCGGTTTCCGCGTGTGATTCAACCGCGACTAAGCCGCCGGTGCGGCTCGGCGCCGTCTTATTTCAGAATGCCAAGCCCCAGGAGCCCGGCCGCAATCAAATAGATCGCTACGATGAAATTGAGCAGGCGAGGCATGATCAGGATCAAAATGCCGGCGACCAGCGCGAGAATGGGCTGCAAGTGCGGGAAGATATTCATCAAGACTCTCCTGTGTTGAACTGCCGGGATAAGGGTAAAGGCTGCGGTCGGTTTCTGAACAAATGTTGGCGGTGGGATACTTCGGCACGGACTTGACTCGCCGCTGGGCGCGCGGTCCGCTTTGGGGTTTAACGAAGGCGGCTTGAACAGGGGGAGACATCATGCCGACACTCAGCGCACCGTCACAGGTATACTTTCTGATATCGCTGGCACTCGTGATCATCGCCATTCTTGGCGCTTTGGTCATTATACCTGTCGTCACCAAATATGCCTTCTGGATCGCCATTCTCGGATATATCGTACTCGCGCTCGGATGCTTGATGAAGGGCGCGTAATGCTCCCGGTGGCAGTCAACCTTCGATCTTCGAGAAATCGGCAACGGCGCGAGTCGCTTCGCGGATACGGTTGAGCAGAATCAGCCGGTTCTCGCGGAGTGCCTTGTCGTCGGCATTGACTGTCACCTTGTCGAAAAATGCATCGAGTGCTGGACGAAGCTTCGCCATCGCAGTCATGGCGCCCGCGAAATCCTCGCGCGCGAAGGCTGCACTTGCGTCCGGCGCCGCTGCCACCATGGCGAGCGCCAGTGCCTTTTCCTCCGGCTCTTTCAGCAGCGCGGGATCGGGATCGCCGGTATAGTCGCGGCTGTCCTTCTTTTCCTCGATGCGCAGAATGTTTGCGGCGCGCTTGTAGCCGGCGAGCAGGTTCTTGCCGTCCTCGGTGTCCAGGAATTTACCGAGCGCCTCAACTCGCTTGACGACGGTCACGAGGTCATTCTCGCCCGGCAGCGCCAGCACCGCATCGGCAAGGTCATGGCGGGCGCCCTGCTCGCGCAATTGCACCTTCAGGCGGTCCGCGAAGAAGTCGCGCAGTTCCGATCCGGTGAGCGCATCGAAGCTTGCCTTCAGGCCCGACAATTCGTCACGGCCTTCCGACGCCTTGGTGACGTGATCGCGTACAAAGGTCTTGCCCTGATCGAGATAGCCATCGGTCGCAGTGCCGAACATCTCGGCCATGTTGAGCCGCAGGTTGTTCGACAGGATGGTACGGATCACGCCGAGCGCGGCACGGCGGAGCGCGTAAGGGTCCTTCGAGCCGGTCGGCTTTTCGCCGATCGCGAAAAACCCGACCAGGGTGTCGATCTTGTCAGCGAGCGCGACTGCGATCGCGACCGGGTCGCCCGGCACACGGTCATTGGGCCCCAGCGGCTTGTAATGGTCTTCGCTGGCTGCGGCGACCGAGGGGTCTTCGCCTTGCGCGAGCGCATAATACTTCCCCATCAGCCCCTGTAGCTCAGGGAATTCGCCGACCACTTCGGTGAGCAGATCGGCCTTTGCAAGTTTTGCCGCGCGTTTGGCCTTTTCGATATCCGCATCGATTTGCGGCGCAAGCCAAGCGGCCATCTTCTCGATGCGCGCGATCCGCTCGGCCTGGCTGCCGAGCTTTTCATGGAAGACGATGTGCTCGAATTTCGGCAGCCGGTCTTCCAGCCTGGTCTTCAGGTCAGTCTCGTAGAAAAACTTGGCATCCGACAGCCGCGCACGGATCACCCGTTCGTTGCCGGCGACGATCGCCTTGCCGCCGTCGATGGCTTCCATGTTGGAGACGAGAATGAAGCGCGACGCGAGCGCGCCATCGCTCGTTTTCACCACGAAGCATTTCTGGTTGTTGCGGATGGTGGTTCGGATCACTTCCGGCGGGATCGTGAGGAAGTTCTCCTCGAACGACCCCATCAGCACCACCGGCCATTCGACGAGGCCGCCAACTTCGATCAGCAGACCCTCGTCCTCGATCAGTTCGTAGCCTTGCGCGAAGGCAAGGTTTTTGGCTTCGGTGGAGATGATCTGACGCCGCCGCTCGGGATCGACGATGACCTTGGCTTTTTCGAGCTTCGCCATCCAGTCGTCCTGACGACGGACGGTGATCGCGCCAGGGCTAAGAAAACGATGGCCATACGTAACGTTGCCGGCCATCAGACCATCGACGTCGAAAGGCACGATTTGCGGATCTTCGGTCTCCGGGCCGAAAGTCGCAACAATCGCATGCAGTGGGCGCACCCAAGTGAGTGCCCCGGGCTTTGCCGATGCCGCGCCCCAGCGCATGGATTTCGGCCATGGAAATTTGCGAATGATGTCGGGCACGATTTCCGCGATCACCTCGATCGCGTTGCGGCCGGGCTTTTCGACCACCGCGACATAGAATTCGCCTTTCTTTGCGTCCTTTTCGATCTTGGCCTGATCGAGCGAAGTGAGCCCTGCGCTCTTCAAAAAGCCAGTGACAGCAGCCTCGGGCGCGCCGACGCGCGGCCCCTTCCTTTCTTCGCGAATGTCCTTTTGCTTTGCTGGAATGCCGTGCACCGAAAGCGCGATCCGGCGCGGTGTCGCGAAGGCTTTGGCGCCCTCATAGACAAGACCGGCGTCGACCAGGCGGTCGGTGACGAGCTTCTTCAAATCGTCCATCGCGCGCGGCTGCATGCGCGCGGGAATTTCTTCCGAAAAAAATTCGAGCAGAAGATCGGGCATCGGACTACGCCCCGCCCGCTTCGGTTGCGAGCCAGGCCGCGCCGCAGGCCTTTGCAAGTTCGCGCACCCGCAGGATGTAACTCTGTCGCTCGGTGACCGAGATCACGCCACGCGCGTCGAGCAGATTGAACACATGGCTCGCCTTAATGCATTGGTCATAGGCCGGCAGCGCCATCAAGTGGCGCTCTTTCTTCCCGGATCCGTCTTTTTGCCAACCGGCCGTGAGATATTTCTGACACGCCTCCTCCGCCATCTTGAACTGCGCGAACAGCATATCGACGTCGGAATATTCGAAATTGTGACGCGAATATTCCCGCTCGGCCTGCAGGAACACATCGCCATAGGTCACTTTCTTGTCGCCGTTCTGGCCGTTGAAATTCAGGTCGTAGACACGCTCGACGCCCTGCACATACATGGCGAGCCGCTCGAGGCCGTAGGTCAGTTCTCCGGAAACCGGCGCGCATTCGAAACCTGCGACCTGCTGGAAGTAGGTGAACTGGCTCACCTCCATTCCGTCGCACCAGCATTCCCACCCGAGCCCCCAAGCACCGAGCGTCGGGCTTTCCCAGTCGTCCTCGACGAACCGGATGTCATGAATCTTGGGGTCGATGCCGATGGCATAGAGCGACTTCAGATACAGGTCCTGCAGATCGTCCGGCGACGGCTTCAGGATCACCTGGAACTGGTAATAGTGCTGGAGCCGGTTCGGGTTCTCGCCGTAGCGGCCGTCCTTCGGCCGGCGCGAGGGCTGAACATAGGCGGCGTTCCAGGCGTGCGGCCCGAGCGCGCGCAATGTGGTCGCCGGATGGAAGGTCCCCGCCCCTACCTCCATATCGTAGGGCTGAAGAATAACGCAGCCATAATCCGCCCAATAGCGCTGCAGGGCCAGGATCAGGCCCTGAAAGGAGCGCGTGGGCTCCGAGGCCAAAGCTGTGTCGGAGACGGACATTTCCGGCGGAATCCAAGGGGTTTTGGTGCGCGTCTACCTATCGGCCGGACCGCAAGGGGTCAAGGAACGGTCTTTACCGCACGACCAAATAGCTGCCGCAAACCATTGAAATGGATGGGCCGGTTCGCCATGGTGTATATGGCCGACGCGGATTTGGGAGCATTCGGCTCGTGGCAGGTGCAGGGACGCTTATGGCAAAGCCGACAGTCATTATCGTAGGGGCCGACAAGGGCGGCGTGGGCAAGACTACGGTGTCGCGCACCGTGCTCGACTATTTCACCGCCCGCAATGTGCCGATCCGCGGCTTCGATACCGAATTTCCCAAGGGCACGCTGACACGCTTCCATCCGGACATCACCGAAGTCGTGGACGTGACTCAGGTGCCGGACCAGATGAAGATTTTCGATACGCTGTCGGAAGCCAAGGTGACGCTGATCGACGTCCGCGCTGGGCTACTGTCTTCCACGCTCGGAGCGCTGCGTGACATCGGATTTCTGGAATCGGTCAAGCGCGGCCAGATCCAGCTTGGCGTGTTTCATATCGTAGGCTCCTCGATCGCCTCGCTGAACGAGATCGCCGACATCGCCCCCTTCGTGGCCGACGGCAAGTATTATCTGGTCAAGAATTTCATCAACGAGACCAGCTTCTTCGACTGGGACCAGGCGACCTACAATTCCTATTTCAAGAAGGTGAAGGACGCCGTCGACATCACCATCCCGAAGCTCAACGAAATGGCTTATGAGCAGGTCGAACTCGCCTCGGTGCCGTTCGTCACCTTCATCGCCAACAAGGGACCGCGCGGCGACGCCGCCAATTACTCCTTCGTGCTGCGAGGCTATGTGCGGCACTGGCTCGGCAATGTCTGGGCCGAGTTCGACCGCGTGAAGCTGCCGGATCTCGTTTCACCGGCGGTCAACCCGGCCGGCTCCGCCACATCGAAGGGCGAACGCTCGGCGCCGAGCGAGCGCGCGGCGGCAATCCACGGACAGACGCGCGGCGGACAAAGCTGACGCCGCGAGGTTCGCGGCGATGGCGCGACCGAAATCCATTTACATCGTCTGCTCGCCGCGCCAACGCGTTGGCAAGACTTCTGATCGCGCGCGCGCTCACCGAATTCGTCCTTGCCGACGGTCGCTCGGCAGTCGCTTTCGATCTCAACCCGAACAATGCGGCGCTCTACGGCTTTCTTCCGCGCTATGCCGCGCTCGCCGATCTTTCGACGACGCGCGGGCAGATGGCATTGTTCGACGAGCTCATTTCCGAGGACGAAGTCACCAAGGTCATCGACCTCGGCGATGAATCCTTCGAGAAATTCTTCACGCTGCTGCGCCAGCTCGGCCTGGTCGACGAGGCGCGGCGGCGCGGCATCGAGGTGGTGGCCTTGTTCATTGGCGACCCCGATCCGCGCTCTGCAAAAAGCTATGCCGACACCTACCGTGCCTTGCCGAGGATGGCGCTGGTGCCGGTGCACAACGAGCAGATCGCAAGCATACAGAGTTATATGGAGAATTTCCCGAACCCGGCCGCGGGCGAGCGCGGTGTCCGCATCCCGATCCTGAGCCCGTTCCTGAAATCCATCGTCGACAAGCCAGGTTTCTCCTTCGACGATTATCTCGAACGCCAGAGCGCCATGCGCACGGAATTGCATGAGTGGATCGATCGCACTTTCATGGAATTCCGCGAGCTGGAATTGCGACTGTTGCTGCGCGACCTGAAATCTTCGCTGACTTTAAGGTAGCGGCACCGCAGCATTGAACGTCCCCTGCCCTCCCTGCGACCAAAGTATGGAAGCCAAAAAAGGGATGCCTGGGAGAAGTGCCATGCTTGAATTCGTGGTCTATTCCGCAATCGCCGCTTTTGTCGGTGTGACGATTCTCGGCCATATTCTCGTGCTGCGCGCCCTGTTCGCGCAGACTGATCATGTCAGCCCCAAGCGTGACCAGAAACCGGCACGCGGCTATTTCTCGGGCTATGGCGCCTGAGGCTTAATGCCCCTCGAACGACACCAGCGTGCGCACCGATACGCCGAGCGCGCGTAGCTTGTCCGCGCCGCCGAGGTCCGGCAGGTCGACCATGAAAACGGCGGCCACGATCTCCGCTCCCATCTGACGCAGCAGCTGCACCGCCGCCGTTGCCGTGCCCCCAGTCGCGATCAAATCGTCGACCAGGATCACGCGCTCGCCCTTCGTGACCCCGTCTTCGTGCATCTCCATCTCGTCGATGCCGTATTCCAGTGAATAGGCGACCCGGACGCTCTTGTGCGGCAGCTTGCCTTTTTTTCGGATCGGCACGAAGCCGGCCGACAATTGATGCGCGATGGCGCCGCCGATAATGAAGCCACGCGCCTCGATGCCGGCGATCTTGTCGATCTTGGACCCCGCCCAGGGCTGCACCAATTCGTCGACAGCGCGGCGAAAGGCACGCGCCGAGCCAAGCAAGGTGGTGATGTCGCGGAACATGATCCCGGGCTTGGGATAATCCGGGATCGTGCGGATCGTGCTTTTCAGGTCGTTTTCGAGTACGGGACTGGACATGATTGTCTCACGGGGTCGGCGGAAGGCGGACGCAATGTGACCAAGGCCCGCCCCTTGCGCAACCATGGACGTGGCTTCGCAGCCGGATATGGATGACAGAAGGATGACGGCGCGGTCGCGCGTCACTATTCCTTCAGCTTCTTGAGGATGGCGCCGATCACATTGGAATAATCGTCGGTCCAGACCCACTTGTCATCATCTGCCGGAACCGGATCCCAGCCCTTGGCCTTGCTGAGCGCGCCAAGCGCGGCTTCGTTCGGGGCCACGGCAACGACGTTGGAACTGAACATGTGGTTCTCGTCATCATAGCCTTCTTCCGAATCGATCACGCGCCAAACAAGGCCGTTGGCCTTTGCGATCCCCGCCACCGCCGATGCCAGCGCCATGTGCTTGTTCGAGATGTGCATCAGAATCAGGCCGTCGGGCTTGATCTTCCGCTTGTAGATCGCCATCGCCTCCTTGGTGAGGAGATGCGTCGGGATGGCATCTGAGGAAAACGCGTCGATCAGGATCATGTCGAACTGGCCATCAGGCTGATCCGACAGCGTCAGCCGCGCATCCCCGATTACGATCTTCACATCGGGCCTGCATTCGGTCAGGAAGGAAAAGCGCTTGGGATCTTTCGCGATCCGGACCACAGCGGGATCGATCTCGAAATAGGTCAGCGTATCTTCCGGCTTGGTCTGGCAGGCGAAAGTGCCGGTCCCGAGACCCACAACCGCGACATTGACCGGACCGCCGCCACGCTTGGCGCGCGCGGCGTTCAATCCTTCGACCATCGGCGACTTGTCGTGATAATAGGTGATGGCAGCCGGACGGCCGGTCAGCAGATTGCCGTCGGCGTCGCGGATGCGCTGGGCGCCATGCTCTATGGTGCCGTGCTTGAGAATGCGGAACTGCCCTTCGTCGGCTTCCTGGATTTTGTGCACGCCGAAGAAGCTGCGCACGAAGTCGCGCTTTCCGGCATCCGCGCCAAACAGGATCACGAATAGCAGCGAAGCGGCGATCGCACCGGCGAAGACAGGAACGCTGCGCGCGGTTGCAAGCGCCAGGAACAGGATCGCTGCGACCCAGAGTGTGAAGGCGCTTTCGGTGAACTCATATTGATAGCGATAGGCGCCGGTCAGCATCGCCACGACCGCGGCGACAACCAGGACGATACCCGCGAGGTCGAGTTTGCCGCGCGGCCAATCCAGGCCCGGGCGGCACAAGGCGGCCAAGATGATCAGCAGCGGATATTCGGCGACCCAGGAGAAAATATGCTGCGCGATGAGCCCTGCGAAAATGCCGCCGATCACGCCGCCGAGCGACATGTAGAGATAGAAGGAAGTGAGATATCGCGCGGGCGGACGGCGGCGGGCGAGCTCGCCGTGACACATCAGAGCCAGCAGAAAGAAGCCGACCAGATTGACAGCAATCAGAACCAGAATCTGATCGGCCGAGCCCAGCGCGAGCGAGATCACGAGCAGGATCACCGCCGCCGGCGCGATAAACGTTATCAGCCGGTGCGGCAATATCGGGCGCGACTGGAACGCGATTACGAAAGTCGCAAGATAGAGCGCCAGCGGCACCACCCAGAGAAATGGCGCGGCTGCGACGTCGGTTGAGATATGCGCGGTAATCGCTATCAGGAGCGCAGACGGCACCGCCGCCAGCCCGACCCATATCAGTGCGTCGCGCCACGCCGGCGGCGCGCCGTCGTCGGTTGCGATGTCAGGCAGGACGTTTGACGAGCGCAGCAGCCACACTCCGCAAAGCGCGATCAGTGCGATCAGGACATAGAAGCCGAGCGTCCATCCGAAGGTCTGCTGCGGCAGATGGCTGAACGGCTCGATTCCGAAGGGATAGGCAAGCAGCGCAAGAAAGCTGCCGATATTGCTCGCGGCGTAAAGAAAATAGGGGTCCTTGGCCTGCGGATGTCCGGTGCGCGCAAACCATGCCTGCAACAGCGGACCGTTCGCCGACAAGGCGAAAAACGGCAGCCCGATCGAAGCGCCGAACAGGCCCAGCAACCAGAACTCCTGCAACTGCCCCGGCGCGCGGCCCCAGCCGGCAGCGATGCCGAGCGGCAGAGCGAAAATCGCAACCACCATGACCGCAAGATGCGCGACGACTGAAGACCGACCCGGCAGGAAGCGCGTCAATGCGTGCGCGTAGGCGTAACCCGCAAGCAGCATGGCCTGGAAAAACACCATCGCCACCGACCAGACCGCGGGCGTGCCGCCGAGCTTTGGCAACACCATCTTGGCGAAGAGCGGCTGCACGGCGAACAGAAGTGCCGCACTGAGAAAGATAGCGGCAACAAAAGTGGCAAGCAGAAGCCTGTAGGAGGAAGCGGTGGCCGGCATAAAAAACTCGCGGAACGTGTTTTGGTTTCTTCTACTCCATCCGGGCTGTCGCCGGCCGGACGCGGGCGTTATAGCGCATTCACAGGCGTGTGGCAGTCAAGATTTCGACAGCGCAACAAACGGTCTTGAAACCCGGAGCTGATGAATTGATGGTCACGAAGCGAAGATGCGTCCGGCAACAGCGTCCAGTTTTTTCATAAGTTCCGGATCGCGCGCCTCCGGATGTGTGATCAGCGCATGATCCAATGCCCGATCGGAACCGATCGGACATGGCTCGTGCTCGCGCGGGAAATCACTTGCCAGTCTGCCCACCAAGCGCTTCGCCTTTTCGGCATTACCGACCAGCACCCGGATCACGTCCTGCACCGTTACCGCATCATGGTCAGGATGCCAGCAATCGAAATCGGTGACCATGGCGACGGTCGCGTAGCAAAGCTCGGCTTCGCGGGCGAGCTTGGCCTCCGGCATGTTGGTCATGCCGATTACCGAATAGCCGAGCTGCTTGTATGTCAGGCTCTCGGCCAAAGTGGAAAATTGGGGCCCTTCGATGCAGACATAGGTTCCGCCGCGCGCGACCGCGATGCCTTCGGATTCGGCCGCTGCTGCGAGATTGATGCGGAGCCGCGGCGAGACCGGATGCGCCATCGAGACGTGTGCGACCAAGCCTTTCCCGAAGAATGAGCTCTCGCGTTTGTAGGTGCGGTCCACGAATTGATCGACCAGCACAAAGCTGCCGGGGGGCAGATCTTCCTTGAAAGAACCGCAGGCCGAGAGCGAAACCAGATCGGTGACGCCGACCCGCTTCAGCGCGTCGATATTGGCGCGGTAGTTGATGTCGGATGGCGACAGCCTGTGGCCCTTGTCGTGGCGCGGCAGGAACACGACCGGCAGTCCGGCGATGTCGCCGATGCGCAGCGCGCCCGATGGCTCGCCCCACGGCGTCGCCACATGTTGCTCGCGAACATTGGCAAGGCCCGGCAAATCGTAGATGCCGGAGCCGCCGATGATGCCGAGAACCGATTTGGTCATAAGACCCCGTGAAACAAAAGGGCCCCGATCGGGGCCCTTTCAAGCATTCGACTTTGCTCAGGCGTGCGCGCTCGCCCACACCTTTTTCTTGGTGAAATAGAGCATTACCGCAAAGACCAGGAGGAAGATCATCACCTGGAAGCCAAGACGCTTGCGCGCCTCCATGTGCGGCTCCGCGGTCCACATCAGGAAGGCGGATACGTCTTTTGAATATTGCGCAACCGTCTGCGGCGCGCCGTCGTCATAGGTCACCTGACCGTCGCTAAGCGGCGCCGGCATGCCGATGGCGTGGCCCGGAAAATACTTGTTGTAGTTGGTTCCGGAAGGAAGTTCGAAACCCTTCGGTGCATCCTCGTAGCCCTGCAGCAGCGCCGTGATGTAATCGGGTCCCTGCTCCTGATATTGCGTAACGATATCGAGCAGGAACCACAGACCGCCGCGTTCATAAGTGCGCGCCTTGGCCATCACCGACAGGTCGGGCGGCAGGGCTCCGCCATTTGCCGCGCGCGCGGCATTGTCGTTCGCAAACGGCTTCGGGAAACGGTCGGCTGGCCCTGCGGGTCGCTCGAACATCTCGCCGGCGTCGTTTGGTCCGCCCGGCACCTTGTATTCGGCGGCGACCGCCGTTGCCTGCGCGATGGTGAAGCCCGGCCCACCCGGATCGGCCAGCGTGCGAAACGCCACCAGCGAAAGGCTGTGACAGGACTGACAGACCTCGCGGTAAACCTTGAAGCCGCGCTGCAATTGCGCGCGATCGTATTTTCCGAACGGACCGGAGAATGACCATTTCTGCTTCGTCGGTAACGGGGCGTGCTCGTCAGCGGCGAGCGCGGGCGCCGCGAGGCCGATAGCCAACGCGAAAGCGAGGAAGGAGCGTTGCATTGTCATTGTCTCTCTCCGCGCCGTCAGGCTTTTGCCGGCGCGCCGGCCTTCAGCACCGACTCGGAGATCGAGTTCGGCAGCGGTTTGGTTTTTTCGTAACGCGACAGCAGCGGCAGGATGATCAGGAAATGCGCGAAGTAATAGACGGTCAATATCTGCGAGGCGATCACATAGGCACCTTCCGCAGGCTTGGCGCCGAGATAGCCGAGGCCGATGCAGACAGCGACGAAGATCCAGAAGAATTGCCGGTAGAGCGGCCGGAAGCGGGCCGAGCGCACCTTCGAGGAATCGAGCCAGGGCAGGAACGCCAGCACCAGTATCGACGCGAACAGCGCGATCACACCCAAGAGCTTGTTCGGGATGGCGCGCAGGATCGCGTAGAACGGCAGGTAGTACCATTCCGGCACGATGTGCGTCGGCGTCACGCCGGGATTGGCGGGAATGTAGTTGTCGGCGTGCCCGAGATAGTTCGGGATGTAG
Source organism: uncultured Pseudomonadota bacterium (assembly GCA_963707705.1). GTDB lineage: Bacteria > Pseudomonadota > Alphaproteobacteria > Rhizobiales > Xanthobacteraceae > Pseudorhodoplanes. Next base: position 208,398 of record CAVPRD010000018.1, read on the forward strand.
AAGGCGAAATACGCGAAGAACGCCATGAAGCAGACCATGACGAAGCCGTCTTTCACAGTCGCATAAGGCGTGAACGGTACCGTGTCCTTGTCGCCCTTCGGCTCGATGCCGATCGGATTGTTCTGCCCGACTACGTGCAGCGCCCAGACATGCAGCACGACCACGCCCGCGATCACAAACGGCAGCAGGTAATGCAACGAGAAGAAACGTTGCAGGGTCGGATTGCCGACCGAGAAGCCACCCCACAGCCAAGTGACGACAGTCTCGCCGACCAAGGGAATGGCGGAGAAGAAGTTGGTGATGACAGTCGCGCCCCAGAAGCTCATCTGGCCCCAGGGCAAGGTGTAGCCAAGGAAGCCGGTCGCCATCATCAGCAGGTAAATGATGACCCCGAGAATCCAGAGCACTTCGCGCGGCTCCTTGTAGGAGCCGTAATAGATACCGCGGAACATATGGATGTAGACCGCGATGAAGAACATCGAGGCGCCGTTCGCGTGCAGGTAGCGCAACAGCCAGCCGTAATTCACGTCACGCATGATATGCTCGACGGAATTGAACGCCATGTCGGCATGCGGCGTGTAATGCATCACCAGCACCACGCCGGTCACGATCTGCGCGCCCAGCATGAACGCAAGGATACCGCCGAAGGTCCACCAATAGTTCAGGTTGCGCGGCACCGGATAGGCAATGAAGGACGAATGAACGAGACCTGCGATCGGTAGCCGCCGCTCCATCCACTTCATGAAGGCGCTTTGCGGCTGGTAAGTCGAGTGTCCGCTCATTATCGGGAACCTTTTCGGGGAAAACCTTCAGATTGGAATGTCGGGCGGCCGTCAGCCAATCTTGATCTTGGTGTCGGTGAGGAATTCGTAGGGCGGCAGCGCAAGATTGAGCGGCGCCGGACCCGAACGGATGCGGCCGGAGGTGTCGTAGACCGAGCCGTGGCACGGGCAGAAATAGCCGTTATACGGACCGGCATGTACGATCGGGATACAGCCGAGATGGGTGCAGATTCCGATTAGTACCTGGAAATTGGCGTGTCCCTTCTTGACGCGCGCCGAGTCCGGCTGCGGATCAGGAAGTGTCGCTACGTTTACGTCCTCGGCTTCCTTGATTTCCTTGGGCGTGCGGTGGTTCACGTAGATCGGCTTGCCCCGCCAGAACACCTTGATCGCCTGCCCCTCGGCGACCGGCGTGAGATCAACCTCGATCGGGGCGCCGGCAGCGATGGTCGACGCATCCGGGTTCATTTGCGAGATCAGCGGCCAAGCCGTGAACGCGGCGCCAACGGCGCCGACCGCACCGGTCGCGACATAAAGGAAATCGCGGCGCGTATGTGCCGCCGTTGCTGTGGATGCTGCCACGGTAAGGTCCCTCTTCCGATATGCCGGGGCCCGCGCGCGCTGCGAACCGCAAAGTGGACCCTGACCTTCTTTGTCCGTCCCACGGCGGCGAGCGAACCGGCCACGTCCGACCTTTGGGAAAGGCCGTCGGCAGCGATCCGGCGCGTGTTATTGGCACCCTTACCGGGGGAGTGCAAGTGTGCCTTTGCAATGCCGATAAAGAGTCGCACAAACCCTTAGTCTAACGTCGTATTTAGGCGCCCGGAGCGTGCATTTTGAACCCTGGAAACCGCTTCTCCCTCGCGCTCTACGAGCCCGACATTCCACAAAACACCGGCACGATTCTTCGGCTTTGCGCCTGTCTTGGAATCGAGGCCCATCTGATTGAGCCAGCCGGCTTCCCGATTACCGACCGCGCCTTCCGCAGGGCCGGGATGGACTATCTCGACCGGGTCGCGATTACGCGGCACGCATCGTGGGGCGCCTTCGACCGGTGGCGCCGTCTCGAGGGACTGCGGATTGCCTTGTTCACAACCGGCGCAAGCCTCTGCTATTTGGACCACAACTACGAGGCGCGCGACATCCTGTTGTTCGGGCGTGAATCAGCCGGTGTGCCCGCCAGGGTCTCGGACGCGGCAGACGCCCGGCTCGTGATCCCGATGCAGGAAGGACTGCGCTCCCTCAACGTCGCAATGGCCGCCGCTATGGCGGCGGGCGAGGCAATCCGGCAGACGCGCCATCAAAACCCGGGCTAGAATGTGAACTGGGAGCACACACGGTCATGACAGGCAGCGATTTCGGTACGGACTTGTCGCGGCGACTATTCGTTGTCGGCACGCTGGCGGCGCCGATCGTGGCGCTCCTGCCCCGCGCCATTGCACAGGAGGCATCCGACCCCGGGACGCTGAAGCCGGGCGAATTTGCCTGGACGCCGGAGCGCGCCCCCTCCGGTCCGGTGGTGGTTCTGGTTTCTATCCCCGGCCAATGGGTCGTCGTTTACCGCAACGGTAAGCGGATCGGCATGTCGACCTGCTCGACCGGCAAGCCCGGCCATTCGACGCCTGCTGGTGTGTTCGTCATCCTGGAAAAGGACAAGGACCATCATTCGTCTACCTATAACAATGCATCCATGCCGCACATGGAGCGGCTCACCTGGCGGGGCGTCGCCCTGCATGCCGGCAAGTTGCCGGGCTATCCCGCAAGCCACGGCTGCGTCCGGCTGCCGCCTGAATTCGCCAAGCTGCTGTTCGGGGTAACGACGCTCGGGACGCCTGTGATCGTGGCAGATGCCGCGATGTCGACGGCCGACATCAGCCATCCAGGTCTTCTGATTTCCGATCACACCGAAGAATTGGCGCGCCAGGCTGTGGCAGCCGCGGCGGCCAAGACCCATCATCCGCAGACCGCGACCGTCGATTCGCATGAAGCGGTGTCGTTCGTGATCTCGACCGCCGATCGAAAGTTCATGGCGTTCGTCAACGGCAAGGAAAGCTTTACTGCGCCGGTGACGCTGCGCTCCCCGGATAAGCCCTTCGGTACCCATGCCTTCACGCTGACGGGTCCGGATTCCGATCCGCGCCACATGCAATGGCTGGCGATCGGCCTCGATTCCAAGCTCGACAGCAAGGCCGCGTCGCAACTGATCGTCTCGGAAACGCTGAACCGGATTGATCTGCCGCAAGAAACCGCCAGGCGCGTTACGGCAATGATGCATCCGGGCACGACGCTGGTCATCACCGACCAACCGGCGTCGCAGGATTCGCGAAGCGGACCCGGCTTTACAGTCATGACTCACGACGATGCGTGAGAACGCAGCCCACAACACATTTCCCCTGCCCGCCCTATCCGAACTGGAGCGGCGCAAGAACACGGCGCGCTCTTGGTTTGAGACGCTACGCAACGACATCTGCGGCGCCTTCGAAAAGCTCGAGGACGACCTGCCAAAGGGCTTACCGGAATCGGCAATGACACCCGGCCGCTTCTTGCGGACGCCCTGGACCCGCACCGATCACACCGGTGCCCCCGGCGGCGGCGGCGTGATGTCGATAATGAAGGGGCGCGTGTTCGAGAAGGTCGGCGTGCATTGCTCGACCGTGCACGGCGAATTCGCCCCGGAATTTCGCAAGGAGATCCCTGGCGCCGACAGCGATCCGCGGTTCTGGGCGTCGGGTATCTCGTTGATCGCGCATTTGTGGAATCCTAATATCCCGGCCGTCCACATGAACACGCGCTTCGTCGTGACGACCAAAACCTGGTTTGGCGGCGGTGCCGATCTGACGCCGGTTCTGAACAAACGGCGCACGCAGGAAGACCCGGACACGGCTGCCTTCCACGCGGCCATGAGAAAGGCCTGCGACGCGCATGCGGCCATAGCGCCCTACGAGAAATACAAGCAATGGTGCGACGATTATTTTTATTTGAAGCACCGCAATGAGCCACGCGGCATCGGCGGCATCTTCTATGATTGGCACAATAGCGGTGACTGGGAGGCCGACTTCGCCTTCACCCAGGACGTTGGGCGTGCCTTTCGGGGAATCTATCCGCAACTGGTACGGGCGAATTTCGCGACACCTTACGGAGAAGCCGAGCGCGACGAGCAGTTGGTGCGGCGCGGGCGGTATGTCGAATACAACCTGCTCTACGATCGCGGCACGATTTTCGGATTGAAGACCGGCGGCAATGTCAATTCGATCCTGTCGTCCCTGCCACCGGTTGTGAAATGGCCCTGAGCCACACTATTTCCCCGACTTCAGATCGGCGGGCGCGATCAATACCGAGCGCAATCCCCGCATCTGGCGGCCTTCTCCACAAGGCAGATTATCATCGTACAAATCAGCGCGGTAAGATGATAATCCCCAACGGAACTAGTTACCGGGAAAGGGCAAAGTTTACGAGAACTTAGCTACAATTCTGTTGCCCCGGAGCTACACCGTCCCAACAACAGGCACCAAAGCCCAATTGTGGCACTTTTTTAGGATGTTCTGCCGTAATTGATATGTAGACCAAGCATCGGGACGAGCACTTACGTCTAATCGTGACACCCAAATGAAATGGGGGACTACCATGCGTCGTTATACTTTTGCGGCTCTCGCCGCTGCCGGAATCGCGCTCGGCTTCGTTCAGACGGCATCGGCCGCTGACATCGCGCGACCTGTCTACAAGGCCCCGGTCATGGTGCCGGTTTATAACTGGTCCGGTTTCTATCTCGGCGGCAACGTCGGCTATGGCACGGGCGATGTGAATGCGACCGCATTCGGCTATGGCGTGTCCGAGAAGGTCGATGGCTGGTTCGCCGGCGGCCAGATCGGCTACAACTGGCAGGCTGCCGGTTCGCCGTGGGTATTCGGTATCGAACTCGACTCGCAATGGGCGAATATCGAGAAGAAAGATTCGGTCGCATTGGCTGGCGGAGTCGTCGGCAATGCTTTCAGCACGCTCGACTATTTCGGCACCGCCCGTCTGCGTCTCGGCTACGCCTGGGATCGCGTGATGGTTTACGGCACCGGCGGTCTCGCTTGGGGTACCAACGAGATTGGCTTCGGTGTGACATCCGGTAACGCTGCAGCCGGCCTCAACTCGAGCAATACCCATGTCGGCTGGACCGCCGGCGGCGGCGTCGAATGGGCGCTGGTCGATAACTGGACGGCCAAGGTCGAATATCTCTATGTCAAACTCGACAACGAGACCTATTTCGCCAACACCTTCGGTGCTGGCCTGGGGTTCAATGCGGATCTTGACGTTCACACTGTGAAGGTCGGCCTGAACTACCGCTTCGGCTACGGCAAGGGCCCGGTCGTCGCGAGGTATTGATCCAAGGATCGTCCCGATCAACTAAAAGCCCCGGCTTCGGCCGGGGCTTTTTCAGTTTCGGGCTTCGCTGTTAGCGGCCAAAAGTGCGATCTGCGCGATCTCGGATTCGTCCGCCGGAAAATCGGCCGCAATCCAGGCTTCCTCCGCTGTGCGTAAAGCCACGCCGAGAGCAGGCCCCTTGACCACGCCAAGCTCAATGAGATCGGCTGCGGCCAGCGGAAATCTGGGCGGCGTCCAGGCCTGCGGAAATCTCGCAAGCGCCTGCCATGAAGCGTCGTCCGCAGCATCCTGCGATCGGCTCCATGCCAGCATGGCGCGGTCGATATAACCCGCAGTTCCGAGCCGATAGACAAGAGCGCGCGCTTCGGTCGCCGGCATCGCGGGCTCGATTCGCCACCAGCCCACTGACATCCGCACGAGCCTTTGATACTCGGCATTGGAAAGACGCAGCCGCAGGAATAGTCTTTCGGCATCTTCGGCAACGAATAACGCAAGCGCGCCAAGACGGCGCAGCGCGTCCGGCGCGACGTTCAGGCTGTGCTCGATTTCCGCCATCCGCGCGAGCGAGAAGACCAGCGGAACGCCGCCGAGGATACGAGCCAGCAGCCCCGCATCCGCCATCACCCAAGCCACCTGCGGCGCCCGGCGCGCAGTCAAAAGCTTCAGCAATTCCTGGCGCACACGTTCTCTCGAGAGGGTGTCGAGGCCCTCGCGCGCGGCGATGCAGGCCGCCAGCGCAATCGCATCCGGCGGCCCTTCACCAAAGGCCGCGTGGAAGCGGAAGAACCGCATAATGCGCAGATAATCCTCGGCGATCCGCGTGCCGGCGTCTCCGATGAAGCGGACCCGGCGCGCTTCGAGGTCGGCAAGTCCGCCGACGTAATCGTGCAGCTTTCCGTCGCGGGACGCGGACAGCGCGTTGATGGTGAAATCGCGCCGCTGCGCGTCGTGCGCCCAACTCCGGCCGAAGGCGACCTTGGCCTTGCGGCCGAAAGTCTCGACATCTTCGCGAAGCGTTGTCACTTCGAACGGATGGCCCTCGACGATCAACGTCACGGTACCATGGTCAATGCCGGTCGGAACGCTGCGAATATTTGCGCGCTCCGCGCGGCGTACCACTTCCTCCGGCAAGGCCGTGGTGGCTATGTCGATCTCGCCGACCGGACGGCCGATCAGCGCATCGCGTACGGCGCCGCCCACCACGCGCGCTTCCTCGCCATCGCAATCGAGCATTTCGAACAATCGCGCGACCGGTCCGTTCGTCAGCCAGGCGGTGCCGGAGAGGCTCGCCGCAAGGGTCATTTGAACTGCCCGGGAATTACTTTTCCGTCCTTGACGTGCGGAGGCACATAATTCGATCCCGCCGGATGCGAATGGTGCTGGCGCAGCATCGCAAAACCGCCAATCATGAAAAGAATCGCGACAGCGGTCAGCGACGCAAGCACGCGCCAGTTCCATTTCTCCGGATTGAGTACGCCCGCGCGAGTCGCATACAAGAACAGCGCATAGGCGACGAAGGGCGTTACGAATAACAGGATTTCGGTGAGCGCCGGACGGATCATTCGCCGTAGATCCTCTGATACAGGTTGCGGAAAATGCCGGCGGTTACGCCCCATATATACCGCTCGCCGAATGGGATCGCGTAATAGGTCCGCATCATACCCTGCCATTCGCGGCTGTGGATTTGATGATTGGTCATTTCCATCACGAACGCGAGTGGCACCTCGAACGCATTGTCGACTTCGCCGGGATTGAGTGTGAGGGTGAATTCCGGAGAAACACGCGCAAGCACCGGCACGATGCGAAATCCGAGCGTCGTCATGTAAACATCGAGATATCCGATCGGATCGATCACGCCTGAAGCAAGTCCGATCTCCTCGTGCGCCTCGCGCAGTGCAGCCGCGAGCGGCGTCGGATCGCCGGCATCGATCTTGCCGCCCGGAAACGCGATCTGGCCCGCATGCTGCGGCAAGTGTGCGGTGCGCTGGGTGAGCAGCACCATCGGCTCCTCGCGCTCCACCACCGCGATCAGCACCGCGGCAGGCTTGATCGGCCGCACCGCCGCGATCGCCTTCAGCACCGGATCGACATCGTGATCGCCGCGCAACGGCATGTTGTCGGGATCGGACAGGCCGGCCGGCGCATCGAGCGTCAGCCTCGCGCGCGCACGCGCAAAGAAATCGCCACGGTCGATTTTCGCCTGAGCGACGGAAGCGGCGCCCTGCATCAGGTAAGGTCCTTCAACGCATCCGCGCGCGCCATCGGAAAGAACAGCCCGTCCGAATCGATCCCGAACATACGCTCACCGCCGACATCGCGCTCGTTGCCCATCTCGACCAGATCGTAGAATAAAGCGCGCGTAACTTTGGCCCACAGGTTACGCCGCACATGCAGATAGGGCTTGAGCCCGCCGGACGTCAGCTCCGGCTCGAAACGCAAAACGTGTTCGGCGTCGCAGGTGACCCAGTCATCCACATTGGTGCGGAAATGCAAGCGCAGGCCGGACGGCATCGTTTCGCTTCGCATCTCGACCGCCATAAATGGCGCATCTTCAACCACGATTCCAATTTTCTCGACCGGCGTGACCAGGAAATACTTGTCACCTTCGCGCTTGATCACCGAGGAGAAGAGCCGCACCAGCGGCTGCCTTCCGATTGGCGAGCCGAGATAGAACCAGGTGCCATCGGCGGCGATCCGGATATCGAGGTCGCCGCAGAAGGGCGGATCCCAAAGATGGACCGGCGGCAGTGCGCGCGGTCCTTCCGCTCCGCTCTGGCCGCGGACCGCGGCGGCGATGCCATCCAGCCCGCCGGTATCCGTCTGCCTTTGGTTCGCCATCGTTGGTACCGAGGTTGGGGCGATGAGCCATGCCCCGCGCGCAAAAGTGATCGTCCCAGAATAGCCTGTTAGCCAGCAAAAATAGCGTAAGCTGACCCAATCCGGCGCGGGCGCAGCAGATTCGCTTGCGGGTTCCCGGGGCTGCCCTGACGCCCCACTGGCGCGGTTGTTGCATCGCTTTCCGTAGATATATGCCCCGATACGGCGGGACGACAGAAGGAGCGAGACTATGCCGGCAGCCGGCGAAAGCATCGACAAGCTCGAAGACATGATCGTCAGAGCCGCGGAATCCACCGCAGCCCATGCGCGGGCCGCCCGCGACGCGGTCGGCACCGTCATTTTCGGTCAGGAAAAGGTAGTCGAGCAGGCTCTGATCACGATTCTTTCCGGCGGCCACGCGCTTTTGGTGGGTGTCCCGGGCCTCGCCAAAACGAAACTTGTGGAAACAATGGGCGTGGTGCTTGGGCTCGACGCACGCCGTATTCAGTTCACGCCCGACCTGATGCCATCCGACATTCTAGGCTCCGAAGTGCTTGAGGAGAATCCGGGCGGCAAACGCAGCTTCCGTTTCATTCCCGGACCAGTCTTTGCGCAATTGCTGATGGCCGACGAAATCAACCGTGCGAGCCCGCGCACGCAATCGGCGCTGCTGCAGGCGATGCAGGAATTGCACGTTACCGTCGCCGGCGCCCGGCATGACGTACCGAAGCCCTTCCATGTGCTGGCGACCCAGAACCCGCTGGAACAGGAAGGCACCTACCCGCTGCCGGAAGCGCAGCTCGACCGCTTCCTCATGCAGATCGATGTCGATTATCCCGACCGCGATGCCGAACGCCGCATGCTGTTCGACACCACCGGCGCCGAGGAAGCGAAGCCGAAGGCCGCAATGAGCGCCGATGAATTGATCGCAGGCGCAGCGCCTCGTGCGCCGTCTGCCGGTCGGTGAATCGGTGGTGGAGGCGATCCTCGCGCTCGTGCGTTCGGCGCGTCCCGGTGCCGGCGCCGGAGTTGAAACCAAGTCGATCTCCTGGGGACCGGGTCCCCGCGCAAGCCAGGCGCTGATGCTTGCGGTGCGTGCGCGTGCGCTGCTTGATGGCCGGCTCGCGCCTTCGATCGACGACGTTGCCGCGCTTGCCGAACCGGTTTTGAAGCACCGCATGGCACTCACCTTCGCCGCCCGCGCCGAAGGCGAAACCATCGAGGCCGTGATCGGCAAATTGAAGTCGCGGCTCGGGTGATCGATGGCGATCGAGCCGGAGACGCAAAAGGCCGAGACCGATGCGATCCGTCATGCGAGCGGCCAATCGCGTTCGCTTGCTGCCAGCCTGCCGCGTCTGATCATGGAGGCGCGCCGGATCGCCGCAACCATGATCCACGGGCTGCACGGGCGTCGCCGCTCCGGCTCCGGCGAGAATTTCTGGCAATATCGCCGCTTCCTGTCAGGTGAACCGGCGCGACGTGTCGACTGGCGGCGCTCGGCTCGCGACGATAATCTGTACGTGCGCGAGCAGGAATGGGAAGCCGCGCATACGGTCTGGATTTGGCCTGACCGCTCGCCTTCGATGGTGTTTTCGTCGCCCATGGTCTCGGAGACCAAACGCGATCGCGCACTGGTTGTTGCTTTTGCGCTTGCGGAAATTCTCGTCGAAGGCGGCGAACGGGTCGGCATTCCGGGCCTGATGCGGCCGTCGGCCAGCCGCAACGTCATCGACAAGATGGCACAGGCCATGATCCACGATCCGACCGAGCGCACCAGCCTGCCGCCGTCCTTCTCTCCTTCGCCTCTTTCCGAGGTGGTGCTGCTGTCCGATTTCTGGAGTCCGATCTCGGAATTTCGTTCCACGCTGGCGCAGGTTTCCGGTGCGCGCGCGCATAGCCATGTCGTGCAGATCGTCGATCCGGCTGAGGAGACCTTCCCTTATTCCGGCCGCATCGAATTTCTGGAGCCGGAAGGCCTCGGCAGCGTGACCGCCGGCCGCGCCGAGACGTGGCGCGACGACTATATCCAGAAGCTCGCCTCGCATCGCGCCGCCATGCGCGATGAGGCCGACAAACAATTCGCGAGCTTCATCATTCATCGCACCGACCGTCCGGCCAGCGAGCTTGTGCTGGCGCTGCATGCGCGCATGGGCCAAAGCGCCGACGCCGCGTTTGCACCGACGACGCCGCAGCCGAAAGCGGAGGCGAGCGCATGATCGGCGGATTGCCGCTTGGTTTCGCACAGCCGCTGGTGCTGCTCGGATTGCTGAGCCTGCCGGTGCTGTGGTGGCTGCTGCGGCTTATTCCGCCACGCCCGCGCCGCATCAATTTCCCGCCGGCCCGGTTGCTGTTCGATATCGCGCCCAAGGAAGAAACGCCCGCGCGCACGCCCTGGTGGCTGACGCTGCTGCGGCTTTCGCTAGCGGCATTACTGATCTTCGCCGCCGCCGGACCGATGTGGAATCCTTCCGTCGCCACCTCCGGCGGATCGGCACCGCTCGCATTGCTGATCGACGATGGCTGGGCCGCGGCCGCGACCTGGGACACGCGCATCCGCACTGGCGAAGACATCCTTTCGCGCGCCGAAGCCGATGGACGCGCGGTCGCCATCATCCCGATATCGGAAGCCGGCCGCGGCATCTCCATGCAGCCGGCCGCCGCCGCCCGGGTTGTGCTGCGAAAGCTCGCGCCAAAACCCCATGCGATCGAGCGCACCGATGCACTGCCGGCGCTCACGCGTTTTCTTTCGGCCGCCCCCGACGCCGAACTGGTTTGGTTGTCGGACGGCGTGCATCTCGGGCGTGCCGGCGAATTTGTCTCGGGCCTTGCGGGTATCGTCGGCAATCGCACCGTCACCGTGATCGACGGTGGCGTCGCGCAGGCGCTTGCGCTCAATGCCGCCGACAATGCAGCGGGCTCGCTCACCGTGAAGGTACAACGCGCGAATGCGGGTTCGCAGCAGGAAGGCCTGGTGCGCGCGCTCGATATGAAAGGTTCCCCGCTCGGCGAAGCACGCTTCGCCTTCAAGCCGCGGGACCGCGAAGCCGATACCTCGCTCAATCTTCCGGTCGAGATCCGAAACGATATCGCTCGCCTTGAAATCGTCAGCGAACGCTCGGCCGGCGCCGTGCAATTACTCGACAAGCGCTGGCGCCGCAGAGCCGTCGGCGTCATTACCGGCGCGACCGCCGATACCGCGCAGCCGCTGCTCGCCTCGACCTTCTATCTGCAACGCGCGCTTGGGCCGTTCGCCGACGTGCGCATGGGCGACCGCGTCGCACCGTCGGATGCCATCATCCGTTTCATCGACCAGAATGTGCCGATGCTGATCCTTGCCGATGTCGGCAATGTCGCAGGCCCCGCCCGCGAGCGGCTCGCCAAATGGATCGAGGATGGCGGCGTGCTGCTGCGCTTTGCGGGTCCAAGGCTCGCGGCCTCCGACGACGAACTCGTCCCGGTCAGGCTGCGCCGCGGCGGCCGAACGCTCGGCGGCTCGCTGTCCTGGGAAAAGCCGCAGCCGCTCGCAGCCTTCTCGCGCGAAGGTCCGTTCGGCGGAATGGCGGTGCCGGGTGACGTTACTGTCAATCGCCAGGTGCTGGCGGAGCCGGATGCCGGCATCGCCGAGCGCACCTGGGCAACGCTCGCCGACGGCACGCCGCTGGTTACAGGCAGCCGGCGCGGCAAGGGAATGATCGTGCTTTTTCATGTGACTGCCGATACCCGCTGGTCGGATCTGCCCCTGTCGGGCTCTTTCGTCGAGATGCTGAAGCGCCTGGTTTCGCTTGCCGGCTCGACCGCGACCGCCGAACAGGCCAATGCCGAGCGCGACCGTGAGACGCTCGCCCCCAATCGCACACTCGACGGTTTCGGCGCCTTCACCGCGCCGCCCGGCAGCGCCAAACCCGTGCCCGCAAACTATTCCGGGCGCGCCACGGGTGATTTCCCGCCCGGCTTCTACGGACCGCCGGAAGGATTGCTGGCCGTGAATACGCTCGCCGCTGCCGACAAGCCGGAGCCGGTCGACATAACCGGCCTGAATGCGCGGCGCGAGGTCTACCGACTGAGCGAGCCGCTCGACTTGCGCGGCCCGGTCTTCCTGGGGGCACTGGGGCTGCTGCTGATCGACGCCCTTGTCGTATTCTGGCTCGGCGGAGGCATCTCTCGCCTTGTCGGGCAACGAAAGCGTGCAGTCGCCACTAGTCTCGCAGTCGCACTCGCCTTGTCGCTGTTCGCTCATCATTCGCCATCGCGCGCACAGACTCCGCCACCTCCGCAGCGAGCCGCGCCGGCGGTTGCTGCGAAACCGGGTGCGGAAGATTTCGCGATGAAATCCGCAAACGAAACCAAGCTCGCCTATGTGGTCACCGGCGATGCCGAAACCGACAATGTAAGCAAGTCGGGCCTCAGCGGGCTCACGCTGTTTCTCGCGCAACGCACCGCGCTCGAGGCTGGCGAACCGGTCGGCCTCGACATCACCCGCGACGAACTCAACTTTTTTCCGCTGATCTATTGGCCGATCGTGCCGGGCGCACCGACGCCATCGCAGGAAGCGCTGGCGCGCATCGACGCCTACATGAAGCAGGGCGGCACGGTGCTGTTCGATACCCGCGACGCCATCATGGCGCCACCCGGACCGGGCGGTGAATCCCGCAGCCCCGGCATGCTGGCGCTGCGGCAAATCCTGTCCGCACTCGACATCCCCGAGCTCGAGCCGGTGTCGAAAGATCACGTGTTGACCAAGACGTTCTTCCTCCTGCGGGACTTCCCAGGCCGCTTCAATAGCGGCCAGCTCTGGGTCGAAGCGTTGCCGGCGCAGCAGGACCTCGACAATGAAACCGAAAGCAAGCGCCCTGCCCGCGCCGGCGATGGCGTGTCCTCGATCCTGATCACGTCGAACGACCTTGCCGGTGCCTGGGCGATGCGGCCGGACGGCCAGCAGATGCTGCCGATGGTCTCATCCGAACCGCGCCAGCGCGAGATGGCCTACCGCGCCGGTGTGAACATCGTGATGTACACACTGACCGGCAATTACAAAGCCGATCAGGTGCATGTGCCGGCTTTGCTGGAACGGCTGGGGCAATGAACGGAAATCGAGCCCCATGAATTTCGGTATCGCATTCGCACCCCTTGTCCCCGCCTATGTGTTGTTGGCGGCCGGCATCGTGGCGTTTATTGTTACGGCCTTGCTCCTGTTCATTCGCAGCCGCGGTGCATTGGTGCGTGGCACTGCGCTCGCGCTGCTCGTGCTGGCGCTCGCCAATCCGTCCTTCACGCGCGAGGATCGCGACCCGATCCCCTCGGTAGTTGCGGTGGTGATCGACAAGAGCCCGAGCCAGAATTTCGGTCAGCGCGCCAAACAGACCGAGGAAGCGCGCGCTGCGCTGAACGAGCGGCTCGGCCGCATTCCCAATCTCGACGTGCGCGTCGTTGAAGCGGGCGTAGCCGACGGCGAGACCGACGGCACGCGGCTGTTCTCGGCGCTGAGCGCGGCGCTCGCCGATGTGCCGCCGGATCGCATTGCCGGCGCCTTTCTCATCACTGACGGCCGGGTGCATGACGTTCCGGCGGATGCCGCCGCGCTCGGCTTCAACGCTCCGCTGCACGCGCTGGTCACCGGCGTTCCCAATGAGCGCGACCGCCGCGTGGTGCTGACCTCGGCGCCGCGTTTCGGCATCGTCGGTCAACAGCAGACCATTGCCTTCCGTGTTGATGACCAGGGCGTTCGTCCCTCGACCGCCCGGATCGCAATCCGGCGCGACGGCGAGCAGATCGAGACCCGCAACGTCACCACCAACACCAATGTGCGGGTGCAGATTCCGATCCCGCATGCCGGGCCCAATATCGTCGAGATCGAAGCCTCGCCGCTCGAGAACGAATTGACCCCGGTCAATAACCGCGCGGTGGTCTCGATCGACGGCGTGCGCGACAAGCTGCGCGTGCTCCTGGTTTCCGGCGAACCGCATGCCGGCGAGCGCACATGGCGCAATCTGCTCAAGTCCGATGCGTCGGTTGATCTCGTGCATTTCACCATCCTGCGTCCGCCGGAAAAGCAGGACGGCACGCCGATCAACGAGCTTTCGCTGATCGCCTTCCCGACCCGCGAATTGTTCCAGCAGAAGATCGGCGAGTTTCATCTCATCATCTTCGATCGCTACGCGCGGCAGGGTGTTCTGCCGATCATCTATTTCGACAATATCGCGCGCTATGTGCGCGAAGGCGGCGCCGTGCTGATCGCAGCCGGCCCCGATTACGCGAGCCCGACGTCGCTGTGGCGGACGCCGCTTGACGTGGTGCTGCCGGCCGAGCCGAGCGGCAAAATGATCGAGACCCCGTTCCATGCGCGGCTCTCCGATATCGGCAAGCGTCATCCGGTCACCCGCGCGCTGGAAGGCGCCGGCGCCGAGCCGCCGCACTGGAGCCGATGGTTCCGTCTGGTCGACGCCAAGGTCGGCCAGGGCTCCTCGGTGATGGAGGGCCCTGACGGAAAGCCGCTGCTGGTGCTTGCACGCGAGGGCGAAGGGCGGGTCGCATTGTTGTTGTCCGACCACATTTGGCTGTGGGCGCGCGGCTTTGAAGGCGGCGGCCCGCATCTCGATTTGCTGCGGCGCCTGTCGCATTGGTTGATGAAGCAGCCCGATCTCGAAGAGGAAGCGCTGCGCGTGGCTGCGCGTGGCCGCGACCTCACCATCGAGCGGCAGACCATGTCGGAAACGGTCGAACCGGTGACGGTGACGACGCCGTCGGGTGAGACCCGCACCGTGATCCTGACGCAGGCCGAACCCGGTCTCTGGCGCGGCGCGACGCCCGCGAACGAACTCGGGCTCTGGCGCGCGACCGACGGCAAGCTAACTACCCTCGTCAATGTCGGGCCGGTGAACCCGCGCGAATTCGCCGAGGTCACTTCGACGACAGAGGTGCTGCGCCCGCTCTCAGTCGCCACCGGTGGCGATGCAAGGCGTCTTGACGATGGCGGCACACTCAACATGCCACGCATCGTCGGCGTACGGTCGAGCGAGACCTTCCGCGGCGATGACTGGCTCGGGCTGAAACTGCGCGATGCTACCGTGCTGCGCGGCATCGGCGTACTGCCGGTATTCGCCGGACTGCTCGGACTGTTGCTGCTGATCGGTTCGCTGGCCGCGACTTGGGCGCGCGAAGGGCGGTAGACCGCCCTTCGATGGCGCGCGAAGGCCGGTAAACCGGCTCTCCGCGGCGTGAGGGCCGCTAACTCTCCGGCCAATCCGGCCGCACCGGCCCGGTTACGCCCTCGAAGGCGCCGTCGGACAATTCCAGAACCAGAAGCCGTGCCGGATCGACCGGCCCCGGCATCTTCACCCGCCCGCGCGGAACTCGCTTGAAGCCTACGCGCGCGTAATAGGGCTCGTCGCCGACCAGGATCACGAGCGTATGGCCCCGCTCCTTCGCGTCGGCGATCGCGCGCTGCATCATCGCAAGTCCGATACCACGGTCGCGGAATGGCGGCTCGATGGTGAGCGGGCCGAGCAGCAGCGCCCGGGTCTCCCCGATCCGCACCGGCGACAGCCGCACCGAGCCCACCAGCAGCGTGCCGATGCGCGCGGTAAACGACAGCGCCAAATCGTGCCCGATGCCTTCACGGATACGGAAGGCGGTGCGGGCATAGCGGCCGGGGCCGAAGGTGCGCTCGTGCAGCCGTTCGATCGGCACGGCGTCGGCGGCCGTTTCCGGCAGGATAGTGATGGAGAGATCGTTCATGCGTGAGCCGCCCGCCGATTAGCACCTGCGGGTGCCGAAATCCATCGTCCCCCATGCAAATTTGCCGCTTGGCCCAACAGGGCGCGCCCGCCATATCAGTGCCAACCTCAAGGAGTGTGGCGAGGAGCGTGGAATGGGCTACTTTCTCGACGGCATCTGGCACGACCAGTGGCACGATACCGGCAAGACCAAAGGCCGCTTCCAGCGCGAGGCGACGCGCTTCCATAACTGGATCACGCCAGACGGAGCCGCGGGCCCGACCGGCGAAGGCGGCTTCCCCGCCGAGGCCGGCCGCTATCACCTCTATGTGTCGCTTGCCTGCCCTTGGGCGCATCGCACCCTGATCTTCCGCAAACTGAAGAAACTCGACGGCCTGATCTCGGTCTCGATCGTCTCGCCCTACATGTTCGAGAAGGGCTGGACCTTCAACCGCGACGAGGGCTCGACCGGCGATCACCTCCATGACGCCGCGACGCTCGGCGACATCTATCTGAAGACCAATCCGAAATATTCCGGCCGCGTCACCGTGCCGGTGCTGTGGGACAAGAAGCGCGGCACCATCGTCAACGACGAATCCTCCGAAATCATCCGCATGTTCAATTCGGCGTTCAACGCGTTGACCGGAGATACAGCCGACTATTACCCGCAAGTCTTGCGCGCCGAAATCGATCCCATCAACACGCGCGTCTATGAGACCGTCAATAACGGCGTCTATCGCTGCGGCTTCGCCACGAGCCAGGAAGCCTATGAGGAAGCCTTCGCACAATTGTTCGAGACTCTGGATGTGCTGGAGGGACGGCTGGGAGTGCAGCGCTATCTCGCCGGCAAGACCGTCACTGAAGCCGACTGGCGGGCGTTCCCGACATTGATCCGCTTCGACGCCGTCTATGTCGGACATTTCAAGTGCAATCTGCGGCGCATCGACGATTACCCGAACCTGTCGAATTACACGCGCGAGCTTTATCAATGGCCGGGCGTGAGAGAGACCGTCGATATCGATCAATACAAGCGCCACTATTACGGCAGCCATCGCGGCATCAATCCGACCGGCATCGTGCCCGCGGGTCCGGCGCTGGATTTCAATCGCGCGCATGATCGGGGACGGTTTGGATAGTGCCGGTTTTCGTCGCCCACGCACCCGGGTCTGCGCTTCGCGCCGCCCCGGGTGCGGAGACGACCGGCTGCAAGACATAGCTCCGCCGCCCCTATTCTTTGCGGCGCGGGGTACGCCGTATCCCAACTCGCATTCGTAGTCCCATTCCTTGCCCTTGAAACAAGGGCGCGCGGAACGCCGGGCTCTCAGCCTGCCCGCGGCCTCGTGTGGGAAATGAGTAGAACCACACGAGAATAGCAGTCACCACGGAAAAGCCGGTCGCCCGGCGTTCCGCGCGCGGTGTTTGAGGCTTGCTCTGCGACAACCCCGGAGGAGCAACGCCCTGGCGGGGGCGGCCAACTTTTTATCCTCCGCTGGTGAGCCCAGGCACTGGACCCGGATCATCGCAGCTTGGGCCTCCGCTGCGCGCGATACGTCCTTCGCGCACAACGGCCACCGCATCCCGCCCCGCGTCTCCTGACGCTCATGAAACGCCCCTTGCAGCAGGAGCGGGGTGACTGTGAATATAATCCTAAATCAGGAAAATGTCAAGCGCGATTTTTTGGGGTTCGTCATGGCCGGGCGAAAGCGCGTCTTCGCGCTGAAGACCCGGCCATCTCGACCAGCAGCGCAGCGCGCCCCTAAGCGGGATGCACGCGACAGGCGCGGGCATGACGAGTGTTTGGGTCCGGCTCTGCGGTGCATCGTCATAGCGCGTCGAAGACGCGCGTGAACGCGCTTTTGTCGCCGCACGCTGCATCGGAAGAATCAAGGAAGTGACGACTGCTCACCGACTCCCACCCAACTCGCTTCGCTCGCCACCCTCGCCCTTTCAGTGCGAGGGATCAGCAAAGAGTCACCACCGCTCCCTCACCTTCACCCCATCCAGCACCTCGGCAATCCGCGCACGTGTTGCAGGCGTGGTGCCCTCCGGCAATGCATCGGGCGCGAAGAAGCCATGCGCGATGATCTCCGCGTTCGGACGCGGCGGCGACGGCTGCACGAAATCGCGGATCACATACAGCCCGACATGGTCGCGTTTTGAATCTTTCGGGTTGAAATAGAGCGCAAAGAATTCAGGCGCAGGGCCGATCTCGATATTGCCCTCCTCGCGCATTTCGCGGGTCAGCGCTTCCAGCATGGACTCGCCCGCCTCCACCCCGCCGCCCGGCAGATGCCAGCCGGGCACATAGGAATGCTTGATCAGAAAGATGCGGCCCTCCGCGTCAACGGCCATGCCACGAACGCCAAGCGTCAGACCGCGCGTAAAACGCCAAACGAGATGAAGGGTCCACCGTATCAGCCTCTGCATCGGATGATTTTCTACCTCGCTTTCGGCAGGATATTTGTTTAGAATTACTCTAATCTATGAAGCGCGGCTTGTTTGGCCCCGACCCATGAAGCGATTCGCCGACCTCAGCGAACAGGAGATTCTCGCCCTCGCCATTTCGAGCGAGGAGGAGGACAGCCGTATCTACCGCGACTTCGCGGAGGGGTTGCGCAAGCAATATCCGGCATCGGCACAGATGTTCGAGGGCATGGCGGAAGAGGAAGTAAGCCACCGCACCGCGCTGTTTGAACTCTACCGTCAGAGATTCGGCGAATATCTGCCGCTGATCCGACGGCAGGACGTCAAGGGCTTCGTGCGTCGCAAACCGCACTGGCTGGTGAGCGCGCTCGGCCTGGACGAAATACGCAAATACGCCGCCAGCATGGAATACGAGACCGCGCATTTCTATCGCAAGGCTGCGGAAAACGCGCGCGACGCCTCCATGCGCGAACTGCTGGTCGGTCTTGCGGAGGCAGAAGCCCATCACGAGCACGTCGCCGAAGACCTGGAAGAAAAGCTTCTGACCGGAGACGCGCGCGCCAAGGAAGACGAAACCGCGCGCCGCATGTTCGTGCTGCAATATGTACAGCCCGGGCTCGCGGGTCTGATGGACGGTTCGGTCTCGACGCTGGCACCGCTATTCGCCGCCGCCTTCGCGACCCACGATACCTGGAGCACGTTCCTGGTCGGTCTTGCCGCTTCGGTTGGCGCCGGAATTTCGATGGGCTTTGCCGAGGCGCTCTCCGACGACGGCTCGCTGACCGGTCGCGGCGCGCCGGTGCTGCGCGGCACGGTCTGCGGCCTGATGACCACGATCGGCGGCCTCGGCCATACTTTGCCCTATCTCATTCCGCATTTCATGACCGCGACCATCGTCGCAATCGCCGTCGTGGTCGTCGAACTCGCCACCATCTCCTGGATCAGATACAAGTATATGGACACGCCTTTTCTCAACGCGGCATTCCAGGTCATGGTCGGAGGTGCATTGGTTTTTGCGGCAGGCATATTGATCGGCAATTCGTGACCGGATGATCCTGCTCGGTCATCTTTCCGATCCGCATCTCGGTCCCCTGCCCTCGGCGCGCATCCGCGATCTCGCCGGCAAGCGCGCGATCGGCTTCGTCAACTGGCACCGGCGGCGCAAGACCATCCACCGCGGCGAGGTGCTCTCGCGCATCGTCTCCGATTTGAAGGCGCAGAACCCCGACCACATCGCCGTGACCGGCGACATTCTCAACATTGCCCTGCCCGGCGAGTTCGCGCCGTCGCGGGTGTGGCTGGATACCGTCGGTCCCGCCCATGACGTGACTTTCGTGCCGGGCAATCACGATGCCTATGCGCGCAAGGCGGCGCGTCAATGGCATTCGCATTGGGGCGACTTCATGCGCGGCGATACCACGGCGCCGGACCAGTTCCCGTTCGTGCGGCGGCGCGGAGACATCGCGCTGATCGGCCTGTCGAGCGCGATCACCACCGCGCCGTTCATGGCGACCGGCAAGATCGGCACGCCGCAGCTGCACGCGCTGCCGGATATTCTCGATCACCTGCACGAGGAAGGATTGTTCCGCGTGGTGCTGATCCATCATCCGCCCATCACCAAGCCGTCGCACCGGTTCAAACGGCTGCTCGACGCCGACAAGTTCCGCACGGTGCTGGCGCGACACGGCGCCGAGCTGGTGCTGCACGGCCACGATCACATTCATTCGGTGGTGTGGCTGGATGGGCCGTCCGGCAAGATCCCGGCGGCTGGTGTGCCTTCAGCCTCGGCCGCCGGCGGCGAAGGCGATCTCGCGGCCTACAATCTCTACGCGATCGGCAAGTCCGGAAACGGATGGCAATGCGAGGCGGTGACGCGCGGCTTTCGCCACGGCGGCGATGCGATCGAGGAGATAGCGCGGCGCGAACTCGCGGCCACTTAGCTCTCCGCCCGTCCCCCCACCCGGGCTGCGCAAAATGCAGACCCGACTGCAGGAATGAGCGGAGAAACCGTTATCCGCCGAAAATCACCGCCGTAAACAACAGGGCCACCAGGCCGATCACAAATCCGAGCAAAAACATTCCGAGCGCGCGCCAGGGATTTCTCACTTCAGCGAGCGCAACATGCGTTCCGTTGACAAGGGCGCGCTCGCGCTCGACCAGACGGGCGGCGACATAGCGTGTGATTGCTTTCGTCATGCTGGGAATATCGGCGGATTCGTACACCACCTTGCGGCCGTAGCGGGTGTCCTGCACGAAGCGATAGGTGCGCTTGTCGCGGCCCATCAGCACATAGGCGACGATGTCGATCCAGAGCTTTGGCACCTCGCCCCGGCTGACGACGCGATCGAAAATCTCGACGCCCTGCGGAATTTCGGCAAAGACTGGATCGAGCGCCTCGTTCAGGATCTCGAGCCGCGCGGCTTCCGCATCGCGCATTTCCAGGATGATCCCGGTGCGCTCGGCGGAATCGATGCGCGCCTGCCGAAGGGCATCCTTCAGCGGTGTCGCGGGCGCGACTTCGGACTTCGCGGCCGCCTTATTTCTCCGTCCCCACATGGCAGGGAAATTATCAACAGGCTGAGAAGAAAGCAAAATCAGCGGTTTTGCGCGGTTTTCAGCCAGCCCAGACCGTCTTCCGTGCGCCCGCGCGGGAAATATTCGGCCGCCACCCAGCCCTTGTATCCGAGGGCATCGATCGCCTTGTAGATTTCGAGATAGTTCACCTCGCCCTCGTCCGGCTCGTGACGCGACGGCACCGCCGCCACCTGGACATGTCCGATCACCGGCAGATGCGTTTCGAACCTCCGGATCAGATCGCCGCCCACGATCTGCGCGTGATAGAAATCGAACTGCATGCGGATATTGGGTTTGCCGATTTTTGCGATGATGTCGGCGGCATGTTCGGCGCGGCTGAGGAAATAGCCCGGCCGCTCGTAGGTATTGATCGGCTCGATCAGGAGCGTGATGCCTTTCGGGGCGGCGAGATCGGCCGCGCGCGACAGGTTGGCGATGAAGGTGCGCTCGGCGGCGGGCCGCTCGTTCACATCGATCTTGCCGGCGAGACAATGGATCGCCTTGCCGCCGACCGCCACGATGTAATCCAGCGCCTGCGCGAACAGCACATCAAAATCGCGCTCCCGCTTCGGCACCGCGGTAATTCCGAACTGCCCCTCCCCGCCGCGCTCGGTATTGATCCCGAGCATGGTCAGATTGTGCCCTTCGATCTCGGCACGCAGCACTGACGCGGGCGTGTCGTAGGGAAACTGACCCTCGACGGCGGCAAAACCGCCTTTGGCCGCGGCGGCCGGCCGCTCGGTCAGCGGAATTTCCGAAAACAGATAGGCGATGTTGGCGGCAAATCGGGGCATGCGCTCTCTCACAGGCGAAGGGGCCCGCTTCAATAGAGCCTTTTCAGTTCCGATTGAATCAGAACCGAGGCTCCATGCTTTTGTTTTGACGCGTTTTCTTGACGCCAACCGGTATCCGCTTCGCTCGAAAACGCTCTGGCCAATCCTGGCGTAGCGCCGGGCAGGAAAAACGCAACAGGGCCGGACATTTGTGCCGGACTTGGAAAAATGTGGGCAGCTTCCCCGAACGGAGGTGTATTTGGGCACACACCCTTCGCTGGGCAGAACCCCATTGGGCAAAACGATATATTTTATAATAATAACAATAGCTTGATTTAATTGGGCAATTGCCCATCTAACTTCCCACTGACTGAGTGGGATGTTTTGTGGTTGACCCAATCGTTTCCCGGGGCTTCATAACCACAAAACAAGAACTTGGACGGGCGCAGGAAACCACGAGGACGGTGCGATGAACGCACAAGAGCTGCTGCAGGAAATCTCTGATTATTGCCGACAGTCCGGGCTCGCCGAATCGACCTTCGGCCGGCGCGCGGTCAATGACGGCAAACTCACCAGCCGGTTGCGCAACGGCGGGCGGATCACGACCGAAACGCTCGACCGCATTCGCACCTTCATGACCATTCACGACGGAAAAGAAAGGGCTCGCCCTATGATCATCGAGCGCGGCGGCCGCCCGACTCTTGCACCTGTCAGCTCGCCCCCCGCCAATGGCAATGCCGGTGCGACCGAAGACGGAAACCGGGAATTCCGCTTCTTCGACAATCGGCAGAAATACCTGCTGTTCGTGAACACCTGCAGCGAGAAATGGGTGGTCGCCAACAAGGTCGCGCAGGAACTCGGCAACATCCATCCGCGTCCGCCCGCCGTGCGATTGTTCGATGCCGGTCTCGGCGACGGCACGGTGCTGACGCGCGTGATGCGCGCGATGCACCATCGCTACCCGAACATGCCGTTCTATATCTCCGGCAAGGAAATCAGCCTCGAGGACATCCGCCTCACGCTCGAAAAGATGCCGGACCGGCTCTACGAGCATCCCTCCACCGTGCTCGTGCTCACCAACATGTATTACGCCGAGGCGCCGTGGCTGACCGTGAAATCCACGGCCGCCGCCAACAGCCTGGTGTGGAACGAGGTCGCCCTTACCGGCAATACCTCGCACGATTTCGAGGAGCAGATCACCAATCTGCAGAGCTTCCTGGACGAGAACTGGAAGGCCGGCGTCAGCGCCAAGACCGGCAATCCGATCTATGAGCGGCCGGTCGTGCTGGTGATCTATCGGCAGGACCACAAGTTCCTGCTCGATCCGATCATCCCGAAGCGCGGCGCGGCGCAGGCCGATTTCGATCTGATCATCGCCTCGCAGCCCTATCGCGCCCGTGCTTCGGCCGAGTTCAAGGCACAGAAGGTGATCGCGCCACTCGCGCGCGCGCTGGGACCGGGTGGCCGGCTGATCGCGATCCATTCCTGCGGCAACGATCCCGGCTCCGAAATCGTCCAGCAAGTCTGGCCGGACGACAATCCGTTTCACACCGACAGACACGCCATCCTGCGCGAAGTGAAGAAAGCGCTCGGGCCAGCCGCGCGCGATCTCAACTTCAACACCTACGCCGATAACCGCGCGATCTTCCGCTACGACATGCACACGCTGCCGAGCGAAGTCACCGGCTCGATCGGTACCTCGACCGTACTCGCCGCATGGAACGCTGCGATCTACGTTTCGCAGGTCGAAGACGAACGCCTCAACGAGGTGGTGAAGGACTTACGCTATCTCGACGCGACACGCGAAGTGTTGCGGAAGAATAACGGACTTTGGTTCAACGACGAATCCTACGTCATCTCCCGCAGGCGCGAGTAATCCAATGGCCCTTCCCTTGCGAAAGCCGGTTGCGTCAACGCATTCGAGCAGTGTGGACGACATCTGCGCTTTCCTTGACGATTTTTCGATCGAGGTTACGCGGCCAAAGCTTGCCGATCTGGAAGCCATTCGAACCAATGCCGGCTCTCCGATCCGCGTCTATGTCAGCGCAATCCCGACCCGCCCTTCGGTGGAACTGGTCGAGCAATCTACGATGGCCCGCCAGGCGGGCCTGGAGCCTATCCCGCATATCGCGGTTCGCAATTATACGAGCCGTGACGAATTATCGACCCTGATCGGCCGCCTCGCCGGCGAGGCCGGCGTAAAGCAGATACTGATCATTTCCGGGGACCGTGCCGATTCGGCAGGCCCATTCAATGCCTCACTGGAAATCATCGAAAGCGGAATGCTGCAGCAACATGGCATCACCCATGTCAGCATTGCCGGACATCCCGATGGCCATCCCGTGGTTTCAGCAGATGTCATGCATCGTGCGCTTGTGGCCAAGGTGGAGGCCGCCGAGCAGAGCGGGCTGACTGCCGACATCGTCACCCAATTCGGTTTCGACGCGCAGAGCATTTCCCGCTGGATCATGAAGATGCGCGATCTCGGCATTGAATGCCCGGTTCGCATCGGCATGGCTGGCCCGACCAACCTGACGACGCTTCTGAAATTTGCGCAACGCTGCGGCGTGAAGGCTTCGCTCGGCGGCGTCACCAAACATGCCGGTCTGGTCAAGCATCTGTTCGGCGTGAGCGCGCCCGATTCCCTTGTTCGCGCGCTGGCAAGCGAAAACTCCCTGGGCTCTCTCGGAACCGTCGCGGCGCATTTCTTCTCGTTCGGCGGCGTTGCGGCGACCTCGAAATGGGCCGCGCATGCAGCGCAGGGCCGTATCACCCTCGAGGGCGAGGGCTTTACGGTCGAGCCTTAAAGCCCGTATCCTGCCGGTATAATTGAGAACCGGAGGAAAGCATGCGCCCTGCATTTCATGTCGCGCTGGCGGCGGTCTTCGCCGCATTGATCCTGTCGATCGGCGCCTCTGCCGACATGGCCTTCGCCCAGCAGAAGGGCGCCGCCGACAAGCGTTCGGCCTGCATTGCCAAGGCGCGTGCGGAAAATCCCGACCGTACTGCCGGCAATGCGCGCAACGCGGCATTTAACCGCTGTATGCGCGGAGGCTGACGCCCAAAAGCAAAACGGCACGCCTGCGGCGCGCCGTTTCTTTTTCGCGAGATCCTCAAGGCGCCGGCGAGGCTAATTAACCTCGCGCCAGATGCCGAGCAATTCCTGCATCGGCCGATCCGAGATCGAGAACAGCACGCTCTGATCGTCTGCCTTGTGCGAGTATTGCTTCCAGGACGGGATCACGAACACGTCGCGCGGTCCCCATTCGAACACTTCGCCGTCAATCGTAGTCTGCCCCTTGCCTTCCAGGCACGCGAAGATGGTTCCATCGGTCGAGCGATATGGCTGGCCCTTGAAGCCCTTCGGCAACAGCGACAGGTGTGCGCCCATCGTTGGGGTCGACCAGCCGCCATTGAACGGGTTGGAATAGCGAACCCGGAAGCCGTGATATTTGTCGACCTCGTCGGTCTTCGCCATGCGATCCAAGATCGGGCGCACACGCTCATAGGCATAATTGATGATCGGCGACTCTCTCTTGACGTCGGTGCCGTCCGGCAGCACGCCGGAGCCATAACGCCAAAGCGAATCATTGTCGGTGAACTTGGTGTTCTGCACCGCTGAGTCGAGATGCTCGGAGAACGCGGTCTCGAAGAAATTGATGGTCGGCACGTCGAGCACGTCGAGCCAGATCATCGGCTTCTTGGATTCGTTGCCGTGATCGTGCGCGGTCCAGCTCGGGGTCAGGACGAAGTCGCCATATTTCATGAGCGTCTTTTCGCCGTCGACCTGCGTATAGGCGCCTTCGCCGTCGAGGATCAGGCGGATGGCGCCGGCGGTATGGCGGTGAGCGCCCGCGATTTCACCGGGCAGGATGAGCTGCAGGCCGGCGTAAAGCGAGGACGTGATGCGCGACTGTCCGCGCAACGCCGGGTTCTCCAGCACCAGCACGCGGCGCTCGGCTTCCTCCGCGGTCAGCAAAGCGCCAGCCTCTTCGACCATCGGCTTCACCTGGTCGAAATGCCAGATCGCGGGCGCGGCGATCGATTTCGGATTCTTGGCAACGAGGTCCTTCAGCACCTCCCAGAGCGGCGCCATGTCGCTCTGCGAAATCTTCTCGTAATAGGCGGCGCGCTTGGGATCCTTGCTGCCTTCGTAAACCTTCGCCTTCTTGTCGCTGAGCTTGACGGCCGTGGCTGTCGCCATGGTTTCCTCCTTGCGGATTTATTTGCGTCGTTGCGCCGACAATAATCGCATGTCCGCCCGGTTTACAGGGGGCTGCGGCATGTCAGCCATTCGGGCTTTCCGCTTATGGAGATACGGCCGGTCGCACCTCCCGGCAAGCCGGGATCGCCGATTTTCTCACAATGTGCGAAAATTACGTATTTACCGAGCCGCCATCCACCGCGATGGTCTGGCCGGTGACGAAATCGCTGTCGGCCGAAGACAGGAATATCAACGCGCCCAGCAGATCGGGTGGGAGTTGGTCGCGCTTGAAGGCACGGCTGCCCACCACGCGCGCCTGCAACGCTGCATCGTGAGTGCCGGTTGCCACCAGCGTCTCGCTCATGACGAGACCCGGCGCCAGCGTGTTGACGCAGATGCCGTGCTCGCCAAGCTCGCGCGACAGCGTGCGGGTCAAGGTCGCGATCGCGCCTTTTGAGGCAGTGTAATGCGCCATGCCCGGCAGGCCCTTGTAGACGGTGCCGGAGCCGATATTGACGATCTTGCCGTATTTGCGCGCGATCATGTGCGGGACGGAGTGCTTCACCGTCAGGAACGAGCCGCGCACATTGATGGCGAACACCTTGTCCCAAAGATCGACGTCCATGTCCTGCACCTTGGTGTGGTGCAAGGGGGCGAACAGGGCCGCATTGTTGACCAGGATGTCGATCTTGCCGAAGCGCTCCACGGTTTTGGCGACCAGCGCCTTGACCTGATCCTCCTTGCTGACATCGCAGGGCACGCTCATGGTAGAATTCGCCCCGTGCCTGGCCGCGATCTCCTGCGCCGCTTCTTCTGCACCCGCGATATCGGCGATCACGACGCCCGCGCCTTCCGCTGCCAGCGCCTCCGAATAATGCCGCCCGATGCCCTTGGCGCCGCCGGTCACGATGGCGGTCCGTCCTGCCAGTCTTGCCATGTTCGTCCCAGTCTCTACAAAGCTCTACAAAGCCGGGTTGGATATATGCACGGCATGCCACAGGAAGAAAGCTCTCCCATGAACAGCGAAACTCTCGATTGTCTCGCCATCCGTGAAATTGTCGAGGACTGGGCCATGTTGCGTGACGCGCGGCTATGGGATCGCTTCCGCAAGGTCTGGCACGACGACGGGGTGATGCAGGCGACCTGGTTTCAGGGCAGCGCCGACGAGTTTATCAAGGTGAGCGAGGAAGGTTATGCGAAAGGCGTTCGTATCCTGCATTTCCTCGGCGGCATGAATATCGAGATCGCCGGCAACCGCGCGATCGCACAGACCAAGATGACGATCTCGCAGCGCGGGCCGTTCGATGGCGTGCTCTCAGACGTGGTATGCACCGGTCGCTTCTACGATTTCCTGGAAAAGCGGAACGGCAGATGGGGCTTCGTGCTGCGCCAGCCGATCTACGAGAAGGACCGCGTCGATCCGGTAGACCCGGCGGCGAAACTCTCGCCCGATCCCGAAATTCTCAAGCTCTATCCGGAAGGCTACCGCCACCTCGCCTATCTGCAGCACAAGATCGGCTACAAGGTGAAGCGCGACATGCCGGGCCTCGACGGACCGGAAGTCGAGGCGCTCTACGCCAAGGGCAAAAGCTGGCTCGAAGGCAAGCCACTCTGAAGGAGCAGCAAAGCCTTCAGGCGTTCACCGCCACCCGCCGCACAAACTTGCCGAACGCCTCGAGCTGTTGCTTCACCAGATCGATCGGAGGGCTGATCTTTCAGCGCAACCGTGTCGGCATCGAACTTGTCCTTGGCGAAAGCGAGTTGCACTTCCGGCTTGATCAAGACCATCGCGTCGATCGACGCCAAAGTCTGGCGCAGGTGGTATTGCATGCGCGAGGCGCCGAGCGGTCCGGTCGACGCCGATTGCAGCGCAACCGGCTTGTCCTTGAACGGTTGATCCTTCGTCTTCGAAACCCAGTCGAGCGCATTCTTCAACGCACCGGGAATGGTCCAGCCATATTCCGGCGATACGATAACGATACCGTCGGCAGCGCGCACCGCGTCCGCGAGCACCATGACGTCGGCGGGCACCGCCAGATCCTGATTGAAATGCGGAAAGCCCTCGTAGGTGGGCGCCGCAGTGATCTTCATGTCCGCCGGCGCAAGGCTCGGCAGCAACCGTGCCAGGCTCGCGTTATACGAACCTTTGCGCAGGCTGCCGCAGATGCAGAGAATTCCAAGGCTGTTCGCCATCGATTGCGCTTTACGCTTTGTGATGCTTGTGGCGTTCGATGAATTTCTCGAAGCCTTCGAGCTGCTGCTTGACGATGGTGCGGGTTGCTTCGTCCTTCAGTTCGCCGGTCTTCTCGTCGAACTTGGTCTGCGCTGCGCCTACGAAAATTTCGGGCTTGTTGAACACGAAGGCATCCAGAAACACCATGATGGTGCGGGCATGATATTGCATGCGCGCGCCGCCGAGCGGTCCCATCGAAGCCGATTGCAGAGCCACCGGTTTGTAGGCGAAGGGCTGGTCCTTCATGCGTGAAACCCAGTCAATCGCATTCTTCAATCCGCCGGGCAGCGAATAATTGTATTCGGGAGTGACCAGGATTACGCCATCGGCCGCGCGGATCGCATCCGACAAGGCGACGCAAGCCGGCGGCCAGCCCTCGGCCTGCACATCCGCATTGTAGAGCGGCATCTCGATCGAAGGAGACCGCTTGATATTCATGCCCGCAGGCGCAAGCCCGGGCAGCGCATTGGTCAGCATGTTGTTGAAAGAGGCTTTGCGCAGGCTGCCGCATATCGTGATCACG
Source organism: uncultured Pseudomonadota bacterium (assembly GCA_963707705.1). GTDB lineage: Bacteria > Pseudomonadota > Alphaproteobacteria > Rhizobiales > Xanthobacteraceae > Pseudorhodoplanes. Next base: position 236,811 of record CAVPRD010000018.1, read on the forward strand.
TTGGACATTATTCAATTCCTTGCAGGTGACCGAAAACCAATATCAGCATGCCCTTGCCTCAGCCGGCGGGCTCCGTCAATTCACGGATGACATTGTCAGGCAGTCCGACCTTCCGCGCGGTGGCAATCAGGCCTGCGAGCGTCTCGTCGGTCAGTGGGACGCCGTTTTCGGTCCGCTCGGCGCGCAGGCGCGCTTCCGGCTCGCCCGGAAGCAGGACGGGCGCCCCTGAATCGATAGGCAGCGTGCTTTTCACATAAGCCAGAAAGCGCGACAGTTCGTTGGGCAGGAAATGCCCGGGGTCGATCCTCTGAGGATCGACGTAAAACGAGAACATGCCCTGCGACCAGCGCTTGCCCGGATTGGAGGCACCGTTGCCGGTCAGCGCTCCACCCAACAACTCGCACATTAGCGCGAGCCCGGAGCCCTTGTGCTCGCCGAAGGCGCGCAGCGCACCCTCCCCCTTTGCATGGTCGCGCGCGGGCCCCGGCCCATACTCGCCATAAAGCTCGCGCGGGTCGGAGCTGAGCTTGCCTTCCGCCGACACCAGTGCGTCGGCCGGAAGCTTTTTGCCGCCCTGGCTCGCCACCAGGACCTTGCCTTCGGCGACCAGCGAAGTCGCGAAATCGAGGATCACCGGCAGACCGCCCGGATGCGGCATCCCGATGCAGACCGGCGCAGTCGAGAACCGCCGCTCCACGCCGCCGAACGGCGCGACCAGCACCGAACCCGTCACATTGACGAAATGCACCGAGACCAGACCGGCTTCCGCCGCCATCTCCGCCCATTCACCGACACGCCCGATATGGCCGGAATTGCGCAAGCCAATGGCGGACAGACCATGCGCCCGGCATTTCTCGATCCCGAGCGCGACCGCCTGCGGTGCAATGGTCTGGCCGAAACCGAATTGGCCGTCGAGAACTGCAATGACCGGTGTGTCGACCACCCGTTCCACGACGCGATCCGCGAACAGAAGGCCGTCGTGCCGCCATTGCACGTAGCGCGGCACGCGCGCGACGCCGTGGCTGTCATGTCCGGTAAGGTTGGCATTGACCAGATAGCGGCCGATGCGCGCACCTTCCTCTGGTGAGGAGCCGAGCTTCGTGAAGATCTGCTGCACGAAACCGCTGAGCCGCTCTACGTCGATCAGTGGCATCGAGCGCTACGACCCCGGGCCTGCGGCGATGGCGGGTGCGACGACAGTCTTCCAGTCCGGCACCGCGCTGTTCAACTTGCCCTCGCGGTTCATGAGGGCTGCGGTTGCACTGACGCCGTAGATGCCGCTGCCGAACTCGTCCTTCATATCGCGCAGGATCGCCTCCACCGCGCGCACATCGAGCGAATGCGAGGGTTCGTATTTGAGCCAGGTCACCGCGGCGCGTTTCGGATCCTTTCCGATCATCGCAGAGGCTTCGTCAATCGCCTTTGCGACCACTTCGGCCAGCTTCGGATAGGCGGCGAGCGTGGCGCGTGGCGCGGCGATAACGAAAAACGAGCTTTTGCCTCCGAGCACATCGACCGACGACATGACGGCGCGCACCTTCGGATCTTTCAGCGCAACCTGTGTGAAAGGCGGCGAGGAAAAATACGCCGCGATCTCGCGCTTTCCGGCGGTCAGCGCGTCGAGCGCGTCCTGATGGGGCATGACCACGACTTGCTGCTGAAGCCGTGTCCACAGACCGAGGGTCGGCAACTGCTCGGCCTGGATACGCAAATATCTCAACTGCGGTGAGGTCGAAAGCGGCACCGCGATGCGCTGACCGGGCTTCAAGTCGGACAGCGACTTGATGTTCGACTGGGCGGTGAGCAGCACCAGCGGCAAGGTGGTGACTCCGGAGATGGCGACCATCTGCTTTGGCGTTTCGCGCGCCAACAGAAAGGCAGTGAGGCCGAAGGCGCCGGCGGCGAGTTCACCCTTGCTCATCGCCTGGCGCAACGGTGCCGCCGAATTGTAGCGCTGGACCACGATGCGCGCCGGCAGACCGGCGGCCTTGGCATATTTGTCGAACAGCTTGAGATCGCTCGCGAGATAGAGCGGCAGGAAGCCGATGCCGTGGCCGACGCCAATCTTGATCTCGCCGGGCAGCGTGACGCGCTCGAATCTCGCGCGCGTCTGCGCATCCGCCGGCTGCGCCGCCGCGATCAGAATGGCCGCAAGCGCGAAGGCCGGCCGGCGCATCAGTTCTTCTTTTCGTCCTCGATCGGATTGGACAGAATGCCGACGCCTTCGACTTCGATCTCGCAGACATCGCCGTGCTTCATCCAGAGCGGCGGCTTGCGCGCATGACCAACGCCGGACGGCGTGCCGGTCACGATCACATCCCCCGGCATCAAGGTCATCGCCTGGCTCAGATCGACGAGCGTTTCGGCTACGGGGAAAATCATGTTGGCGGTGTTGTCGGATTGCAGGACGTTGCCGTTCAGGCGGGTCTCGATCTTCAGGCCTATTGCACCTTGCGGCAACTCGTCGGCGCTGACCATCCAGGGTCCGAAGCCGCCGGTCATGTCGAAATTCTTGCCCATGTCCCATTGCGCCGTGCGGCGCTGAAACTGCCGGATCGATCCGTCATTGAAACAGGAATAGCCGGCGATGCAGGAATAGGCGTTCTGCATGGTGAGATGCTTCGCCTTTTTGCCGATCACGATCAGCAATTCGCATTCGTAGTCCAGCGTCTCCGACACCAGCGGACGGATGATCGGCATCTGGTGCGGCACGAGCGAGGTGGTGCAGCGCATGAAGATCGATGGCGCCGTCGGCTTCTGGTGGCCGCCTTCCTTGGCATGTTCAAGATAGTTCAAGCCGAGGCAGACGATCTTGCCGGGACTTGCCACCGGCAGCGAGTATTTGATGCCGGCGAGCGGACGGCGCGCGGACGCCGGTGCGGATTTCGCGGCATCGGACAGGACTTTAAGATCGCCGCCCGAGCGCGCCAGCACCTCGCCGAGATCGGCAGGGATTTTAGGATCGACCGCCTGAAGGTCGATTACCTGATCGCCCTCGACCACACCCAGATGCAAACGCTTGTCCTGCTCGAAACCGACGATTTTCATGTGAAGAATTCCCGAAACTGGCGTGAAGGCTGGGGCGGCTGTCTGCGCCCGGACGGCCTCTTTAGCCGCACGCAAGACTTTCGCCAAGCGGAGCCTCGTCATTCCGGGACGCGCCTGAAAGGCGCGGGCCCGGAATGAACGAATGTCAGGCCAGCGTCAGCGCGCAAACCGCAAAGTTCTGGTTCGCGTCGGTCCAGACCTGCTCCATGGTCCACCCCGCCCCGCGCGCCAGCGCACTGAAGGAGTCGCGGCTGTATTTGTAGCTGTTCTCGGTATGGATGGTCTCGCCGGCGCGGAAGTCGAATGTCGACGCTCCGACCTTCACCTTCTGCCGCTTCTTGCTGGCGAGGTGCATCTCGATCCGGTTTTTTTCGCGATTGTAGAAAGCATGATGCTCGAAGCCATCGAGCTTGAAGGTGCCGCCAAGCTCGCGGTTGATGCGCCGCAGCAGGTTAAGATTGAACTTTGCGGTAATACCCTCCGCATCGTTATAGGCCGCTTTCAGGACGGCCGGGTCTTTCACTAGATCGACCCCTACAACCATGACAGCGCCGCGCCCCAGAATGTCGCCGGCATGACGCAGGAACGCGCAGGCCTCGTGCGGCTCGAAATTGCCGATCGTTGAGCCGGGGAAGAAACCGATCTTCGGCAAGTCCGCGACTGGCTCCGGCAGCGCGAAGGGCTGCATGAAATCGGCGACCACCGGCAGGATCGACAGGTTCGGATAATGCTGCCGAAGCCGCTCGGCTTCGATCGCCAGGAACTCGCCGGAAATATCAACCGGAACATAGGCCTTCAGTTTCTTCGCGGCATCGAGCAGAAACCGGACCTTGATGCAGGCGCCGCTGCCGAATTCCACCAGCGCGGCGCCGGTCGGGAAATATTGCACGATCGCGCCGGCCTGCATGCGCAGAATCTCGTTCTCGCTGCGGGTCGGGTAATATTCGGGCGTGCGAGTAATATCCTCGAACAAGCCCGAGCCTTCATTGTCATAGAAATATTTCGGCGGAATGCGCTTCGGCGACGCCGACAGGCCCGCGATCACGTCGTCCGCAAACGCTAACTCTTCATCGACAACAGAGCGTACCGGTATGGCCGAAAATGCAGCGAGAGCGGGTTGAATTTTGCGAGCCATGAGGGTCACACATACTCCGCGAGCCTGAGCCCGCTGAATTGCCAGCGTGCCGGCGGATGAAAGAAGTTGCGATAGGTAACGCGCGCATGGCCCTGCGGCGTCGCCAGCGATGAGCCGCGCAACACCATCTGATTCACCATGAACTTGCCATTGTATTCGCCGAGCGCACCGTCCGGCGCGCGATAACCCGGATAGGGCAGATAGGCGCTGCGCGTCCATTGCCATACGATGCCGAACGCATCGTCGATCAGATTATGGCGCGCGGCGACTTCCCACTCGAATTCGGTAGGCAGATGCTTGCTGGCCCAGCGAGCAAAGGCGTCAGCCTCGTAATAGCTGATGTGCATGACCGGAGATTTCGGATCGATCGGACGCATACCGGCAAGCGTCATCGAATGCCACGTGCCGTCGATATTTTTCCAGTAGCCCGGTGCCTGCCAGTCCTCGCTCGCGCGGAGCGCCCAGCCGTCGGACAGCCAGAGCGATGGCTTCGCATAGCCCTCATCGGCGATGAACTCGAGCCATTCCGCATTGGTGACGAGCGCGCGCGCAATTCGCAGATCCTGAGTCAGCGCGCGATGCTGAGGCGCCTCGTTGTCGAAATGAAAGCCGTCGCCCTCGTGCCCGATCAGATGAATGCCGGGCGGAATATCGGCATAGCCACCCTTGCCGGCCGCCGGCGGAAGCTTCCAGCCATCGTCATAAACGGGATCGGTCGGGTTCTGCGCAAAGGCATGCAGAATGTCGGTCAGCAGCAATTCCTGATGCTGTTGTTCGTGATGCAGCCCGATCTCGAGGATGGGAAAAATCGCAACCGCCGTGGTCTCGTCCGCAATTTCGATCAGTTGCGCCACCGCGGCATCCACATGCGCCCGATACGCCGCGACGTCTTGCGCATTGGGGCGCGTGATCAGTCCGCGTTCCGGCCGCGCGTGACGCGGACCGGCGGCAACATAGTAGGAATTGAACAGGAACGGAAAGCGCTGATCGAAGACGCGATAGCCTTTTGCATGCGGGACCAAAAGAAAGGTCTCCAAGAACCAGGTGACATGCGCGCGGTGCCATTTGGTTGGGCTCGCATCCGGCATCGATTGCACGAGCTGGTCTTCCACCGACAGCAGCTTGGCGCGCGCTTCGGTTTCTGCCCGCACGCTGCGGAACGCGTCGAGCCAGCGCACACGCTCGGAAGTCAAACCCGCCGTCGCGCCCTGTTCCCGCAGGGACGTCATGGATCGCATGATGGAAGAAAACTCCGCAGGTTGCGACGTAGGCGGACGACGACGCCAGGCTTTATTTAATGGCCGTCGGTGGCAATTGTTCCGGTTCGCCGGGGACCTTGGGCCCGGCCGACAAGGCGGTCAATCGGCACCGATTTGGTAATTCGCTAAGGCTACCGGCCTCGCCTGGCACCTCAACGGCGCCGGCCGACGGCGAAAATAGGGACAGTCTGTCGCGGCGGCAAGGTCGAAGGGATTACCCACTTGGCGCATGCATGGCTGCCCCGTACAAGCAACAGGGGCAGCCAGACACCGCAAAATCAGCGCTGGCTGGGGGGTTAAGGGGCATGATCGAGCCAATTCTGCTGTTAGGCATTCCGGTCGATTTCATTTTGTTCGGGCTGACGCTGCTCGGCGTCGCGCTGTTTCACCATCACACGCTGGCCGTCGCGTTGACCGGACTTGCGGCGATCACGCTCTACAAGATCGCGTTTACCGGTTTCAAATTCGGCATCGGCATTTCCGGTCTCGGCGCTGCACCTGCAGCACGAATGGGTGATCCTGGCCAACCTGTTCCTGCTGCTGATGGGCTTCGCGCTGCTCTCGCGGCATTTCGAGACAGAGCCGCATGCCGGACGAGATGCCGGCCTGTCTGCCCGACGACTGGAAGGGTGCGTTCGTGCTGCTCGTGATCGTCGGCGTGATCTCGAGCTTCCTCGACAATATCGCCGCGGCCTTGATCGGCGGCACGATGGCGCGGCACGTGTTCCGCGGCAAGGTTCACATCGGCTATCTCGCCGCCATCGTCGCGGCCTCCAACGCCGGCGGCTCCGGCAGTGTGGTCGGCGACACGACGACGACCATGATGTGGATCGACGGCGTGAGCCCGCTTGTCGTGTTCTGGAAGCGTTCGTTGCCGCCAGCGTCGCGATCGTGATTTTCGGCATTCCGGCTGCGTTTCAGCAGCACAAATATTCGCCGATCGTGAAGGACGCGCCGACGCGGCCTCAAGCATCGAATGGCCGCGCGTCGTGATCGTGGCGGCGATCCTGATCGTTGCGATCCTCGCCAACGTGATCGCGAATTTGCACTTTCCCGTATCTGCTCGATCTCATTCCGGTGATCGGACTTGCGGTATGGGCGTGATCCTGCTGACCGCGCCCTGCGGCGGCCGGACTGGTGGTGATGCCGGAGACCTTCAAGGGCACGATCTTCCTGCTGGCGCTGGTCACCGCCGCCTCGATGATGCCGGTGGAGAAACTTCCCGCGCGTCGTGGCAGACCGCGCTCGGCCTCGGCTTCGTGTCGGCGGTGTTCGACAACATTCCGCTGACGGCGCTGGCGCTGAAGCAGGGCGGCTATGACTGGGGCTTCCTGGCCTATGCGGTCGGCTTCGGCGGCTCGATGATCTGGTTCGGCTCGTCGGCAGGTGTCGCGCTTGGCGAACATGTATCCGGAAGCGAAGATCGGTCGGGCTGTGGCTGCGCCACGGCTGGCATGTCGCGCTCGCCTATGTGATCGGCTTCTTCGTGATGCTGGCGATCCTGGGCTGGCATCCCGACCCGGAACACAAGAAGCGGCGAGCCTGATCCGCCCGCGGTCGTCGCTACGACAGTTTGAGCATCGGCGACATCGGTAGCAGCGTGAGCAGCAGGAACAGCGGCAGCAGATCGCAGCGCGGCCCACACGAGATAGCCGAAGAAGCTCGGCATGCGCGATGGCCGTGCTCCTCGGCGATCGCTAGCACCATGAAATTCGGCGCGTTGCCGATGTAGGTCAGCGCGCCCATATAGACCGCGCCCATCGAGATCGCGGAGAGCGTGCCCGCGAGCGGGCCCATCAGGGCTCGTTGGCATCGCCACCGGCAAGCTCGAAAAACACCAGATAGGTCGGCGCGTTGTCGAGAAAGGCCGACAGCATTCCGGTCAGCCAGAAGTAGGCGGCCTCGTGCGGCTAGCCCGTCGTTGGCGGTGACGGCGGTGAGCAGGAAGGCAAACGGCCCGGCCTCGCCCGGCCTGCAGCATCGCCAGTACCGGAATGATGGCGATGAAAATCGCCGCGAACAGGATTCGCGACTTCGACGGATCGGTTCCCAGGTGAAGCCGTTGGACGTCGCGGTGTTCGTCCGGCGTCAGCCACAGCGAAGCAGCGCGATGACGATCAGCGCGAGGCGCATGCGAGCGTCTTTGCGTTCCACCCGGTCCCGAGGATGTCGACGCCGATGCCGGGCTTCCAGAACGGCGGACACGAGGATCGCCGGCGACGATGCAGCGCAATCAGCACGAGATTGATGCCGCCGTGAATCCGAAGTTCGATACCGGGCGTTTTCGGCGCTCGCGCCGCCGCATCGCCCGCGCGAGAGCCAGCATATCGAACGCAAGAACACGACGAGCAGAGACACCGGCAACGATCGGGTCTGCAGCCACAGATGCTGCGGGCGGTCCAGAAGAAATCGACACCGTGCAGGAAGCCGACGAACAGCGGCGGGTCGCCGAGCGGCGTCAGCGCGCCGCCGACATTAGCGACCAGGATGATGAAGAACACGATGACATGGACGCGATGGCGCGCGCGGCTCGACGGCGCGCAGACACGGCCGGATCAGGATCATGGCAGCGCCGGTGGTTCCGACGAAGCTCGCCATCGCCGGCGCCTAGTGCGAGCATCACGCGTCAGATTACAGGGGTCCGCGCAAATCTGCCGGTTACCAGGATGCCGCCGGCCACCATGTACAGCGCGAACAGAAGGATGATGAAGCTCACATATTCGCCGACCGCCGCATGCACGAACGCGTCAAAGGCAGTCTGCGGGCCGAAGCCGATCGCAAGCGGAACCAGCGCCAGGACCGACCAGCAACACTGCGATTTTGCCGTAATGCGCGTGCCAGAATTTCGGGAACAGCAGCGGCCCGATCGCGATGGTAAGCAGCAGACCCGCAAAGGGCAGCGCCCAATGGCCATGACATCGACGGCGCCGTCGAGCGCGGGCGCAGCGAATGCGGCTTGCGGCCAGATTGCGAAGGGGATGAACAGAAGGAAGCGCATGGGCTTTCGGCTTGGCCAATTCTGCCGTTAATTTCAATGCGACAATAAGAGACGCGGTCCCTTGATCGCACGGCGCCTTGGGTTAGGCTTCCAACAGATATGAAACCGCTCGCAGATCCCGCCGCTGACTTGCCGAAAATCGGGCCCACCGACCGCCTCGGCGCGGCCGTTCCGAACGCTGCGCTGGCGGATGCCGATCTCCGCAACGTCATCGTGTTGTCGCATCGTCGGCGAGCGAGCGATCTCGAAGCGCCGCCGGTCGAGGTCAATGATAATCTGCGTCCGGTGCCGGAGCTTGTGGCATCCCGCGCGAGCACGCATTGGACGGCTTTGCTCGCAGCGGCGCTGCTTCTGCATCTGGGATTGGTCGCGCTTTTTCTGCGTGCGCCTACACCGCTGCCCGAAGTCGGGCTGGAAGCGATCTCGGTCGAACTCGAGATCGGCAACAATCAGCCGGTCGGTATAGCGTCCTCACCAAGTGAAGCGGCCGACGCGCCGAAGCCTGATACCGAGCAGAAGCCTGAACTCGCCCGCAACGAGCTGGAAACACCGGTCGAGCCGGACAAGCCGAAGCCTGAGGAAATCAAGGAGCCCGAGCCCAAGCTAGCTGCCGCGCAAGCCGAGCCGGATCGGCAACCGCCCGAGCCCGAAGCACTCGCGGTCCAGGACAAGCCGGAGCCGCGGGAGGCGCCGAAACCTGAAGTGAGCGAGCAGCAAAAGCCGCAACCGCAAAAGAAATCCGCAGCGAAAAAGGCGGCGCCTGCACAGGTCGCGCAGGCCGGCGGCATCGGGGCTGGCCAGTCGAATGCCGTGCGCAATTATTCCAGCCAGGTGGCGGCTCATCTCTCGCGCCACAAGCGCTTCCCTCCGGATGCGCGTGCCGCCGGCAATCGCGGCGTCGCGACCGTGTCGTTCTCGATCGATGGCGGCGGCAAAGTCGAAACGGTGTCGCTCGCGCGCTCGTCTGGCTTTGCAAGCCTGGATGCGGAGTCGCAGGAGATGGTGCGCCGGGCATCGCCCTTCCCCGCCCCGCCGACCGGTCAGACCATGACCTTCACCGTGCCGGTGAATTTCGATTTGAGGTGAAGCGAGAGCTGTCATTCCGGGACAGCCCGCAAGGGCCGGGCCCGGAATGATGGACTTACGAAATCCCCGCGACCGCCTTCTTGAAGATATCGCCGGTCTCATCGGCGCCGGCGGCCTTGCGCAGGGCGGCGACTTCCTTCGCGGCGTCGCCACGCGCGATCAGCTTGGGAAGCAGCGCCAGGATCGTCTCGTACTTCTCCCGCCCGCGCTCATGGGTGTCGCCATAGCCCTTCACCAGACCGAGCGCATGCGCAAGTTCGAGCGCAAGCGGATAATCCTGCGGTGCGACCTCCACGATCTTGTCGAGCCATTCTTCCTGGCGCTTGTTCTCATCGATCCAGCGCAGCGACCTCGGCCGCATCGGCTTCAGGCTCGCCACCGTGTAAAGCAGCAGGAAGCCGCGAACCGACGAGGTCTTGACCTTGCGGCCCTTTTGCGTGAACGCATCGACAATGCGGCGCACCCACGATGTGTCGAGAATGAACCGCCCGAGACCCGCCGGCAGCGTCTCGGCGATTTCCTGCGTGCGCGGATGCATGTACTCGACGATTTCGAGCATCTGGTCCGGCTTGACGATCACTTCCTCTCGTACCCGCTCGAAACGCGAGGCGCGTATCTTCAGTTCGGCGACCCGGATCGTATCCTCATAAGCCATCGCGAGCGCGAGCTGGCGCGCGACTTCGGTCAACAGTTCGTCAGGCTTGCCTGGGCGCGCAGCTTCGATCGCGAGGATCGGCTCGAGCCGCTTCAGATAGAGCTTGGCGTAATCCCGGTTCTGGTAGTCTGTGAGCCGCACCACCCCAGCGCTCACGATCGGGCGCGACACGATCGAAAGCTTGCCGTCGATGGTGGCCACCAGCGTCTGCACCGAGTTGTCGCGCGCCTGCGGGTCGAATGGTAATGCTGGCTTGGGGAGAGGCGCGTTGCCGGATGCCGCCGCTTCAAAGCCGGCATTGAAGGCGCGCACGCTTGAATCCACGCCGACGCCGCCGCGACGGATCGTGGCCTCGAACGCCATGCGCTGGAACGGCAGCGCCGCCGAACCAGCGAGCGCACCAAACAGCACCGCGCTGACCAGACTGCCGGTCGCGTCCGCGATGCTCTCCATGTCGAACGCATGCAGGCGGCGCGACGCTTCCTCGCTGGCCTTTACCATTGCGCTGGCGTCGACACGGCCGTCGGTGAGCGCGGTGCGCTCCAGCATCGTATAGACGCGGTGGGTGGAGGCGATCAGGGTCGTGCGGTCGGGCGTCACCAGCCCGCGCGTGATGGCGCGGCCGGCTTCCATCAATTCGGAAGCAAGTACGATATCGACATCGCCCGGCACCGGCATCAGCGCCAGCACCGGCTTCTGCTCGCGGGCTGCGGCTTTCGGGAACAGTTCGACGTAATAGATGGTCGCGCCGGTACGCTGGGCTACGCCAGGCACCGAGGTCATTTGCGCGAGATACCCGCCATGCTCTGCGAGATCGATGATCCAGTCGGCGAGCACGCCGCCGCCCTCGCCGCCCATGGCGAGAATGGCAATAGTGATGGGACGGATGCGCGCAGCACCGCGAGTGTCGACGAGCGGGGTGTTCATGCCATTGCCGCCTTCCTGTCCAGCCTCCGCTGCAGGAAGCCGATCACGGCGTCGCGCATACGCTGCCTGAAGCGATCCCACCCGGTCGGGTTGTCGATGATCGAGGCCTGATAGAAGGACGGGCACAGCACCGCGGCGTGGGCGACCTCGCCGCAATTGCCGCAGCCGACGCAGGTGTTGATCACCTTGGTAACCGGCTCACGGCGCAGCGGATCCGGATTGGGCGCGATTGTCAGCGACGGACAGCCGGACAAACGAATGCAGGAATGATCGCCGGTGCAGGTATCGGGATCGACACCGAAACGGTCGCGCACTACCCGCTCGCCGCGCTTGACCGCGTCGCGCAATAGCGGCTTTACGCGCCGCTGCTTGTTCAGCATGCATTCGGACGAGGCGATGATGACCTTCGGACCCTTGACGTCGGTGGTCAGCGCCTCGCGCAGGGTGTCGCGCATCTTCGCGACATCATAGGTGCGGGTGATGTGCTTGACCCATTCGACGCCAACACCGCGCACCGCCCGCTCGATCGGATGTTTGGTCGAACGGGTATCGACCTCGGCCGCAGACGAGAGAATATCCTGCCCGCCGGTCGCCGCCGCATAACCGTTGTCGACGATCAGCATGACGCCATCGGTCTTGTTGAACACCTGATGGCCGACGCTGGAGACAAGGCCGTTGTGCCAGAAGCCGCCGTCGCCCACCACCGAGATCGGGCGCTTGCCGCCCTCGCCCGACAGCGGCGAAGCTCCGGCGCCGCCGAGCCCGTATCCCATCGTCGCCTGGCCGATATTGAACGGCTGCAAGGCCGCGAAGGTGTGACAGCCGATATCGGCGCTCACATGATGCTGCCCCAATTCGCGCTGGACCAGCTTCATCGCCGAAAAGATCGGCCGCTCCGGACAGCCTGTGCAGAAGGACGGCGGACGGCCCTGCACATTGGTGCCGAGCGTCTCCAGCGCCGCAGGCAGACTCTTGTTGGTCTGCGCCGGCTCGTCCGGCGCCAGCAGATCGGGCCGATACGCGGTGCAGAATTTCTGGATGCCGGCTTTCAGCACGCCGCCGGTATATTCGCCGGCCATCGGCAGCATCGACTTGCCTTCGATCCGCGTCTGAACGTCGGCGCGGCGCAGGATGGTGTTGACATTCTGCTCGATGAAGTCGGGCTGCCCTTCCTCGATCAGCAGGATGGATTTCTTGCCGGCGCAGAATTTAACGAACTCCTCGTCCACCAGCGGATAGGTGACGTTGAGCACATAGATCGGGATACGACTGTTGCCGTAGATGTCGGCCAGGCCCAGAATCTCCATCGCGCGCAGCGCGTTGTTGTACATGCCGCCCTGCATCACGATGCCGATATCGGATGCGTCGCCGTCGAAGAATTCGTTGAGCTTGTTATCCTTGATGAACTTGATTGCCGCCGGCCAGCGGATCGTTACCTTCTCCTTCTCATGCTCGTAAGTGAAGGGAGGAAGCGCGTAGCGGGTGATGTCGCGCGTCGGATTTTCGAGCGCGTCCATTCGCGTGAATTCGGGCCGCACGTTATTTTTGGCGATAAAGCTACCGTAAACGTGGCAGGCGCGGATGCGAAGCTCCAGCATCACGGCGGTGTTGGTCGCCTCCGAAAGCTGGAAGCCCTTTTCCACCATGTCGACGATGGACTGCACATTCGGACGCGGATCGAGCAGCCACATTTGCGATTTCATCGCGAAAGCGTGGCTGCGCTCCTGCATGATGGAAGAGCCCTCGCCGTAATCCTCGCCGACGATGATCAGCGCCCCGCCCTTCACACCGCCGGAGGAGAGATTGGCCAGCGCGTCGGATGCGACATTGGTGCCGACCGGGGCCTTGAAGGTGCAGGCGCCGCGCAATGGGTAGTTCACCGAGACTGACAGGGCGGCGGCAGCAGCGGCCTCGTTCGCACTCGATTCGAAGCGGACGCCGAGCTCCTTCAGCATGTCGTTGGCATCGTTCAGGACGTCGATCAGGTGCGAGATCGGCGCGCCCTGATAGCCCGACACATAGGACACGCCGGACTGCAGCAGTGCCTTGGTGACCGCGAGAATAGCTTCGCCCTTGAATTCCTGGCCGTCGCCGAGCGCGAGCTGCTTGACTTCCTGCTTGAACGATCGCTCTGCCATGTTCTGCCCTGTCCGTGCCGGCTGTGGCGTCGGTGCAAATTGACTTACGCGCGCCACCCGGCAATTATATTCAAAAGAATATAATCTGAAACTTTGCCTAGCGGGAGCTAAAATATGAGCATCAGAGCGCTATTCGGTGCATTCGGGCTGGTTATTGCAGCCGGCGTTTCCTCGGCCGCCGCACAGGAAGTGACCTTGAAAGGGGTAACCTCCTTTGCCGAGGGCACCCAGTTTTCGAAGAATTTCGAACGCTTCATTGAGAAGGTGAACAAGGACGGCAAGGGCATCATCCAGATCAATTATATCGGCGGCCCGCGGGCCATGCCTCCGTTCGAGGTCGGGAATGCGGTGCGCTCAGGCGTTGTGGATATCGCCAATGCCACCGGCGCCTTCTACAGCAACCTCCTCCCCGAGGCCGACGCGTTCAAGCTGTTCAGCAAGTCGATGAGCGAGCAGCGCAAGAATGGCTCCTGGGAGCTCATCAATCAACTGCACAACCAGAAACTCAATTCGCAATTTCTGGCCCGCCAATTCCACAACGTGCCGTTCCACATCTATCTTAACAAGAAGATCGACAAGGCGGACTTCTCGGGCCTGAAGGTCCGCGTAACGCCGATCTATCGCGACATCGTTCTGGCGCTCGGCGGCACGCCGATCACTACCGCGCCCGGCGAGGTCTATACCGCGCTCGAACGCGGCGTCGTCGATGGCTATGGCTGGCCGGTGCTCGGGATTTTCGATCTCGGCTGGGAGAAGGTCACCAAGTTCCGCATGGACCCGCCGTTCTACAGCGTCGAGGCCAACATCCTGGTCAATCTCGACAAGTGGAAGAGCCTAACCGACGCGCAACGCAAAGTCCTGACCGATGCCGCGATCTGGGTCGAAGCGCTCGACGACGAGAACGTCGCCCTGATCAAGGCCGAGCGCGAGCGCCAAGCCAAGGCCGGGATCGAAACTCTCGATTTCGGACCAGCCGCCTCTCAGGAGTTTCTGAAGAAGGCCAATGACGCGGCCTGGCAGGCGGTGATCGCCAAATCGCCGGACACTGGCAAGAAGCTGCGTGAACTGGCGGGGAATTGAAGGCGCATTCCGCGCGAATGTTACCCACAATCGTCATGCGCGGGCTCGACCCGCGCATCCCGCTTAGGAGCGCACAAGGCACGCCTAAGCGGGATGGCCGGGACAAGCCCGGCCATGAAGATCCGGATAGTTCGGATTTCTCGTGAACCGCCTCTCCGACCTCTATGGCAGGCTGCTCGACTTCCTCGCCGTGATCGCGGCGCTGTTGCTGCTTGCGATGGTAATCATCGTCACCGGAGATATCCTGTTGCGCAATCTTGCGAACAAGGGCTTCGTCTGGGCGAACGAGGTTTCGGAATATTCGCTCTATTTCATCACGCTGCTCACCGCGCCATGGCTTCTGCGCCGCGGCCAGCATGTGCGGCTCGACCTCATCCTGACGATCCTGCCGCGGCGCGGCGCCTGGCTGCTTGAGGCCATCGGCGACGTCGCTGGCTTTGTGGTTTGCCTGATCATGCTGCGCTACGGCACCTGGATGACCTACGAGGCATTCCGGCTCAGCTCGATCACCATCAAGAACCTGATCTTCCCCGAATGGTGGCTGCTCGCGCCTTTGCCGATCACCTTCCTGCTGCTGGCGATCGAATTCGTGTTCCGCTTCCGCCGCCTGCTGCAGCGCCGCGACCGCCGCGAGGAAGCGACTTCGGTCGCGTAGCACCATGGGATGGGTCGAAGCCAGTTTCCTTTTGTTCGGCGGATTGGTCGGCCTGATGGCGGTCGGCCTGCCGGTGGCGTTCGCATTCCTTGCGATCAACATTATCGGAGCGGCGGTCTTTCTCGGCGGCGAAGTCGGGCTGATCCAGTTCAACCGCAACGCGGTGCAATCGGTGACCGCCTTCGCGCTGACGCCGATACCGTTCTTTGTGCTGATGGGCGAAGTGCTGTTCCAGTCCGGCGTCGCGATGAAGGCGATCGATGCCTTCGCGCTGCTGATACGCCGCGTGCCCGGGCGGCTGTCGGTGATTGCGATCGTCGCCGGCACGGTGTTCTCGGCGATTTCCGGCTCCACCATCGCAACCACCGCCCTCCTCGGCACGCTGATGCTGCCGACCATGCTGGCGCGCGGCTATCATCCGAGCCTCGCCATGGGCCCGATCATCGGGATCGGCGGCGTCGACATGCTGATTCCGCCTTCGGCGCTGACGGTGCTGCTCGGCAGTCTCGCCGGCATCTCGATCTCCGGCCTCCTGATCGGCGGCATCATACCGGGCCTGATCATGAGCGCGATGTTCATCGCCTTTATCGTGCTGCGCTGCTGGTTCAATCCGGCGCTGGCGCCGGCGGAAACGCTGGACGAAGCGCCCGTCTTCTGGGAGCGCTGGCGGCCGTTCCTGGTTTACGTGCTGCCGCTGCTCTCGATCTTCGGGTTTGTGGTCGGCGCAATGTCGGCCGGCTGGGCGACACCCACCGAATTGGCCGCGCTCGGCGCCGCCGGCACCATCTTCGCCGCCATGCTCTATCGCAGCCTGACGCTCGACAATCTGATGAAAGCGCTGCTCGGAACCGTGGCGATTTCCGGCACCATCCTGTTCATCATCATCGGCGCCACCACGTTCTCACAGATTCTCTCGTTCTCCGGCGTGGTCAACGGCATTACCGGTCTGATCACCGCGCAGGGCCTGAGCACCATGGCGGTGCTGCTCGGCATGATCCTTATCCTGATCTTCCTCGGCTGCTTCGTCGATCAGGTCTCGATGATGCTGATCACCCTGCCCTTCTTCATGCCGCTCGTGGCCAAACTGAATATCGATCCGATCTGGTTTGGCGTGATGTTTCTGATCTGCATGCAGCTCGGCCTGCTGCACCCGCCTTTCGGACTTCTGCTCTTCACCATGAAAAGCGTGGCGCCGCCGCACATCACCATGAACCAGATCTATATCGCGGCGCTGCCTTATGTGGTGTTCGCGCTGATCGTGCTGTTTGCGATCCTGTTCTTTCCGCCAATCGCGACCTGGCTGCCGTTCATTCTCGGGGCGTGATGCAAGAGCATCTGCATCTCGACGATATGCTGCCGTATCTGATGAACCGGCTGGTGGCGCGGCTCAATCAGAATCTGGCCGAGGATCTGCGCAAGCGCGGGTTCACCTTCCAGGATTGGCGGGTGCTGGCGGTACTGGCCGTGCATGAGGGCGCCAATCTCACCGAACTTTCGGAAGCGACCGTCATTCCGCAGCCCAGCGTCAGCCGCCTCGTAGCCAATCTTGCGCGCCGCGGCTATGTCGAGCGGCAGAACGGCAAGCGCGATTCCCGCATCGTGCATCTGTTTCTGACCCCAGACGGCCGCAAGGTTTACGAAAAGATGCGCCCGCTTGCGGTCGATGAATATCGCGCGGCGATGAAGGGATTTTCGGCGAAAGAATACGATGCCTTGCGGACCGCGCTGCTTCGCATGATGACGAACCGGAGAGTGAAGCTGTTGCCCAGCCTCAAACCCGGTTCACTCGCGCGCAAGCAGAAATCCGGTTCTTGATTCCATATCCGCGCTTTCGCTGGCACGATCCGATAAGCCGGCGGTAGCACCGCGCTCGGCCTGCTTCTTGATATGGGCAAGCACGCGCCCGTTGTTATGGTCAACCACGTGGCGCACGATCGGCAGCCAGTAGAGCGCCGGATCGAGACGCAATTCATGCGAGGTGCGTTCCACGATTTCGGTGAGTCCGCCGGACTTTTCGACGAGTTCGAAGCTGGTCTCGCGGGTGGTGAAATAGCCGATCACATGCGGCGCATGGACGTGACGATACGGACTGAGTTCTCGTAAGCCCGCAACGTCTTTCAGCACGACGAAGGTAAGCTTCTTGTTCTCCACCCATTCGGTGACCCGCTCGATTGCGGTACCGGTCGAGAAATCTCCGTAGCGCAGCGCGCCGACACCGGCGCCGAAGACACGTCCCCGCACCGGATAGGCAAGGCCCAGACGATGCGCGAGCAGGAGCGGTTCCTCGATCGTCTCCATCTGCACGATCGCCTTCCAGACGTGCGCCGCCTCCGCCCGCACCTCGATGCTCTGTTGAGTCTCGAAACGCGCGACCGGCGGAAACGCCGCTTCGAGCGCGAAGATCAGCGGCAGCACCGCGATGCTGGAAGCGATCTTGCGACCGGGGTTCTTGATGCGAAGTGCAAGTTCGCGCCCGAGCAATCCGCCGAGCATCGCAGCTCCGACCGCAAGCGGCGCAACCACCACGACGCAAAGGATACCCTCGAGCGCAAGACCCAAAAGCATCATGCATGCTGCAAATCCGGTGATTCCGACGATCCCTGTCGATTGACCGAGGCTTAGTTCACTTCTGCGGTTTGCCATAAAGGCCGTGACTGCGCCGATCACAAACGGGCTCGCAAGAAATATCCCCTGCCCATAAGTCTTGAATACGAGCGCGCTCAGAACAACCGCAGCAAGCGTCACGCCGACACCCGCGAGCATGCCTTGCAGGCCGCCAATCCAGCCCGGCAGGTTGCGAGCCTGTTCCTGCTCCGCCAACGGCCGGCCGGGCTGCGCCGAAGGAGCCACGCTTAAATACAAAATGATCGGCAGTTGAAACAGGATCGCGAGCACACCGGCCGCAACCCAGGTATTTTCGTCGGCATCGACCGAGCGTCGAAACGACAAGGCCGCCAGCATCGCGCTGCTCAGAAGCAAGACCAGCAGCGCCAATGCCATCTCTGCCGGCGAGTAAGGCCCGACAACGATCAGGCTCCATGGAGCAATCAAGAACCGAAGGTCTTCGGTAATCCTCTCGCCATGCAACTGTACCAATGCCCAGACAATCGGATACTGAACGAAATAGAGCGGCCATGCCCAGACGATGTAGGTCTTGCGATCAATCGGCCCCTGAAACGAAAACGGGTTGATCATCATCACCGCGCCGCTGCTATTTGATTGTCGTTGCACGCAAGAAGCCGCAAGCCATCGCGATCGGGCAAGACATCCGGTGTTTTGATGTTGCTTGCGAGCCCGAGCGCCGCGAAGCCGCGGATCAGCCACCAGCCGAGATCGATCTGGCCCGGCAGCAATCCCATTTTCGCGGAATTGGGCCAGGCGTGATGATTGTTGTGCCAGGCTTCGCCCATGCTGATGAAGCCTGCGAGCGGCACGTTATGGCCCTGCGCCGAGGCGCCATCGATCACCCAAGTCTGCGGGCCCTGACGGTGTGCGTAATGTCCGATCAGCCAATGGCCGGTCACGCAGACAGCAACCCGCACACACACGCCCCAAATCAGAAACGCCCAACCACCGATCGCATAGAACACGATTGCCAGCGGCACCTGCTGCGCCATCCAGGTGCGCTCGACGAATTGGTAGAACTTGTCGTCGGCGAGCCGCAGCTCCAGCCGGAATTCCGGCGGATGCTTTAACACAAGCCGGCAATGCATCTGCCACCAGGCATCGCGCAAGAACGACGCATTGTGCTTGGAGTAATCGTGACAGACGGGCTGACGCTGCGCCCAGTCCCGAAAATCGTGCAGGCGGATCATGCCGAACGGCCCGGCCATGCCGACCAGCGTTCCGAGATAAACGCAAATCCGTTCCAGCCAGAGCGGGCAATCGAAGCTCTCGTGGATCAGCTTGCGATGCATGCCTACGGAGTGACCGAAGCAGAGCGTGACGCCGCTGGTCACAATGAAAAGTGCGAACGCCCCCCAGGTGAAGGTCAAGGGTCCTGCGATCAGCGCGGCCAGCGTCATGCCGCCGATCCAGATCGATCTCGCCGGCGCCCATTCTATTTCGCCGTCGACAGGATCGGTGCGCTCGTCCGCGAACATTCGTTCGGAGCCCAGGACGAGTTGCATTGTTTCTCGTCTCCGCTACCAGCCCGACCCGCCGCCGCCGCCGCCACCGCCGCCGGACGATCCGCCGCCGCTGGAGCCCGATGAGCCGCCGCCGCTCGATCCCGGTGCGGTCGAAGCCGAAGCCACGGTGGTTGCGAGCGCGCTGCCGACGCGATCCGCGAAACCGCCGGGATTGGACGCAATGTCTCGGTTACCGGAATACCAGACCGCCGTTGCAGCACCCGCGGCGGCCGCGGCCGCAAGCACGCCCGCGAAGCGTTCGGCCCAGCGGTTCTCGACATCGAGCGCGATCGCATAGGGCAGATATTTTTCGAACAAGGCCGGAGTCTTTTCCGGCGGATGCAGATAGTTCAGGCGATCTTCTTCGGCGACACCGAGATATTGCTTGAAGCCCTCGATCTCATCCATGACCTTGCGGCCCGCGACCGTCGGCGCTCGCAACAATTGATAGAAGATCATCAGAAACGGTGATGCGATCGCCGGCAGCAGCAGGATAACTCCCAGCGCAATATTGTGAGCGCCGCCCAGCGCCACCGCCACTCCCGCGATCGCGAAAGCGCCGCCGAACAGCGTTCCCAAGAGGCCCCACAGAAAGCCGCTCGTTCCGGTGAGCCATGCCACCAGAGAGCCGGTCGCGATCAGCGCACCAACCGTTGCAAAGGCATTTGCAAACAAGGCGAGGCCGCCCATTTCGGAGCCGTAGGTGAAGAAGGCGGCGAGAATGACGGCGGCAGACATGATGAACCAAATCAAGACACCGATGCTGGTCCAGCCGTAATTGTTGCTGAACAACCTACCGGCATACTGGTCCGTGAGCGCGCCCTGCAACGCGCTCTTTCCGGCACTGACGATCTCGTGGTTGGTATTGCTGAGCAGCAGTTGCGATCCCTTTCTGAACAGCTCCTTCGACATCGCGTTGATCGGCGCACCGTGGTCTCGGCCTCCGTCGAGCCGGTTGATCTGCATGTCGCTGCCGACATCGATCAGCTTTGCGCCGCCATCCACGGCAAGCTGCACGATGCCGGCGCTGAAGGCGCGATCGTCGAACCCCATGTCATAAACATAGCGAACCGCGGGCGCGGACATGTCCTTCGGCGGAGCGAAAAGAGGAATGATGGTTCCGGTAGCCGGATCGCGTCCGATTGTCAGCCACGCGAACCCGAAATAGCCGAGCATCGCTAATATGCCGCCGGCACCCACGATCAGCGGCAAATTGTCTTCGAACCAATAGCCTGCAACCTGGCTCGAGGTCGGCGGCGTGATGATCCCCTTCGGCCACGCGGCAGCGACGGTCAGGCCATTATGGTCCGGCAGCGGACGCGTGGTGCGAAACACGATCGTGCCGGGACGCTGCTCGATCACCGCCGCATCCTTGCCCTGCGCGCCCTGCGGCCCGGTGTAGAAAGAGCTCCGGATGAAATCGACCTTCTCCGGCAGCGTGATGCGCGCTTCGGCAACGTCGATCGGGAAGGTCCAGCCGGTGCCGGTCGCGTTCCAGTAAAGTTCGTCGAACTTATCGAAGAAGCCGACCTGCCGCGTGGTGCGATACTGGATCACATAGGTGTTGGGCCCGTTCGGCACAAAACGATCGGCGCTGCCGATGCGCGTGCGCACGCCGTTCGAGAGCGGTTCGGTCGCGAAATTTTCCGGCGCACCATTGCGGGTCACCGACAGCACGGTGAAACCGACGCGCACGCGGCGGCCGTCGCTGGCGGTGTAGGTGGTCGGGAAATCGCGCAGGATACCACGGCGAATTTCCCGCCCCTCGGCGTTGACACGAATGGTTTCGGTGACCAGCAGGTCGCCGTTCTTTTCGACCTTTGCATCCGAGATGAATTGCAGGATGCGTTCGACCGCAAAGCTTTGCGTCAGCGACAGCGCGAGAAAGGCTGCGGCAAAGCCGAGGCGCGCGAGCCACTTCATGACGCGGCCTTCTCGAACGACACTTGCGGCGTCGCGCGGTCGGCACCCTCGGCCTGGAAGAATTCCTCCTCCTTGAAACCGAGCGGACGGGCAATCAGCACATTGGGGAAGGACTGGATCACGATGTTGAGGTTGCGCACGCTGCCATTGTAGTAGCGGCGCGCCATTTGCAACTGATCCTCGATCTCCGCGAGCTGCTCCTGCAATTTCATGAAATTCTGGTTGGCCTTGAGGTCGGGATAGGATTCCTTCAGCGCGATCAGGCGCGACAGCCCGCCGGAAATTTCGCGCTCCGCGTTCTCCTGGCTCTTGACGCTCGATGCCTGCATGCTGGCGTTGCGCGCCTTGACGATGTCTTCGAACAGGCTGCGCTCGTGCGCGGCATAGGCCTTCACGGTCTCGATCAGGTTGGGAATGAGATCGGTGCGGCGTTTCAACTGGACGTCGATTCCGCTCCAGCCCTCGCGGACCAGATTTCGTTCGCGGACCAGCCGGTTGAAAATCCAGACCCCGTAGATCAGCAATGCGGCGATGACGGCCAGGACAATAAAACTCGTGCTCATGAAATGTCGCCCTCTCCGGCCCGAACTCGAGGACAATGTTTAGCATTTCGGAGCCCGAATGGTCAGAACCGGCGGGTTTTCCGCGGTAAATTCCGGTACTTCGCGGATCAAACCCGCGCGAGGCCGAAGCCTTGCCATCGGTTTGAACGGGATGATCGAGAAGCGGCGATCAGCCCCCGTCGAATGTGGATACATTATTAATCACGCAAACGCGTCTTCCAGCCGCCCCCGTCCGGATTGTCGTAATACCGCGGCATCCTGTAGTGGAACCGCATGCAAACGGTACTTCGGATCGCATTGATCGCCATCGCTTTCATGGCAGGCGTCATGGCTGCGCCAAAAGCAGGCCTGGCGCAGGGCCAGCCGCTGATAAAGATGGGCGCCTGCCCTCAGGGCTATTACCCGGTCTGCGCGGTTATAAAGCGCACCCTCGTTACCTATGTGAATGCCTGCGCTGCCAAGGGCGTCGGAGCCCGTGTTGTGACCCATCACGCCTGCATGGAGGGCTGTCCGCGAAAATACGCACCGGTCTGCGCGATCGACGCCTCAGGACCGCGCAGGACATTCGGCAACGCCTGCGAGGCCGAAAAGTCCGGCGCCAAGGTGGTCCGCAACCGGGGCTGCCGCGGCCTGCTGGGGCGCCGATGATGCGTCATCAGGGCGCCGCTTTCGCAATCACATTTCACGGCGCGCTGTCATCCGGCCTTGGCTCGGCGCCGTTACCAAGGACTATAGGCCACCTTTTTGTACCTCAACGCATACAGAGGAGTTCGGTATGAACGAACGCAGCGGATTTCCCTCCATGACGGCGCTTCTGGGCCTGCTGGCTATCGCCGGCTATCAGAACCGCGACAAGATCTCGGAGATGCTGAAGAACATGACGTCCGGCGCCGGCACCGCGAAGCCGGACCCGAATGCGCCGGCCCTTCCCGGCGGGCTTGGCGGGCTGCTCGCCGGCACCAGCGTCGGCGGATTGCTGACCAACGGCCTGAACGAGATGATGGATAAGTTTCATCAGGCCGGTCAGAAAGACACTGTCGATTCCTGGGTCGGCACCGGACCGAACAAGGACGTGGCACCGACGGACCTGAAGTCGGTGCTCGGACCCGATGTGATCTCGGCGCTGGCGCGTGCAACCGGCATGAACGAACAGGACCTGCTCGCGAAACTATCGCGCGAGCTTCCGCAGGCGGTCGACAAATATACTCCGAGTGGCCGTATCGCGGCGGCTTAAGCCCGGCAGCGAAATCGCGAAATAAAGTCGACGGTCAGCATTTGCTGGCCGTCTTCTTTTTGATCAATACGGACGGCCGGTGGTTTCAAGCTTTTCGGCCAGATCGCTCCATTGGCGCGCCGCGTCTTCGTAGATTCTCTTGGCGACCTCTTCGTCCGTCACGGTCGCCAGCAACTTCGATTTGTGCGCCCTTTCGCGGAATTCGCGAACCTTCGCCTGCACTGTCGGTGTCATACTGTCCCCAGGACTCAGTCCTGCAAAGACAATGTCAAAAATCCGTCATGCGTAGTGGGGCACCGCAAAACGAGCTGTGGACGATCGGGGTTTTTGCAAAACGAGCTGTGGACAATCGTCCCGCGCATGGCCTGCCGGCAGGCCAGCGGCCGTTATTTGCCCAGGGATTAGAAGCTTTGCCTCAAACCCAAGGCAACACTCATCTTGTCGCTGGGCGACCCGGTGTCGGTATCCTTCCAGGCATAACCGGCATTTCCATAGACAAAACTGCCCGGTCTCCACTCATAGGTCAGGCCGGTCGTGACCTTCGGCGTGATCCAGTGTAGTCGAACGCATTTCGATAGCGCAGATCGAACATATTCCACGTCCACTGCGAATTCAGCTTGAGATCGCCGGCAAGATACAACGCGTAATAAGGCGCATTCGAATTTTTGTCTTTTCCGAGTCCGGTCGAACCGCTCGTGTCGCCGATCGCTACAGACGGCTTCAGCGCGAAGGCGGAAATGTCGAACCGGTACCCCACCGCGCCTTCGCCAAAATATTGGCGGGTATCGCTGCCCTTGAATTTCGTCTGGAAAAAGCCGCTCACGAACCAATTGTTGTCGAAGGAATGGGTAATCTTGAACTTGGCCTGAGTGTCGGCATAATTTCCGGCAGTCTGCGTCGCGTTCGAACGCGCATAGAATTCCGGGCTGACTTCCAACGCGATCGTGGTGGCGTCCCGCGCTATCAATGGATTGACGGCGATGCTGGGAGCAACGTCAGCGGCCTTGGCCGGCAGAACTGCGACAACGGCGATCGCGGCAAACCAAAGCGCACGTTGTTTCATTATGAAGTCCGCAAGCTAAGGAAAAATCGTGCCTGAATTGCACGAACTCCGCACATACTGCCGCCAATCAGCGTCCAGGTCGTTGTTCAGCAATATTGAGCCGCAGGCGGAAACCCATTTGACCGTTATTTTCATCCGCAATTTTCGTGTTACGCCATTGCTCAGGAAGTACTCAAGCTCCGCCTGATCAGCGCCCACGAAGCCGGGCTTCGGTTCGTAGAAAATGGCCTTTCCCGGCAACGGCTTCTCATTGCATTTGAAACGCTGGTTATCTGATTTAAACGAAGTGTATCCTTCGCCATCCAGAATTTCGATATTTCCATTCAACGGTTTCTTGATAATGCGAACAACCACTTTGCCTAACGGAGTACAATCAGGATTTATGTTGTTCGACCAATAAATTTGCGTTCGCGCACCTTCCGTAACCGTGGCTGGTCGATCCAAAATCGGTAGCTCAACAGCAAAACATCCGGTGGAAACTGACACCGCTAAAATTGCTGTTGTCAAAATGCGACCGTGCATAATGCTCTTATCCAAATTTATCGGACGCTGATCTTCAAACGATACTTACGGGCAACTCCGCCATCCCAAAATGCCTCAACTTCGACTTCATCTTTACCCTTGAAACCAACATTCGAAACATAGTCCAACCAGGTGCCGGCCGTCAGTTGCTCGTTGCATTTGTATCTTTGGTTGTCCTTGACGAAATTGGTGTGACCCATCCGGTCAGTTAGTTCGATTGTGCCGTTCTTTGGCTTCCTGACGATCCTTACGGTTACCCTGCCTTCGACAGAGCAATCCGCCTTCATCGCGGGCGGGATAAATAGAATACTGCTTTGGCTTTCTGAGAGTACCACAGGACTAAGATTTCGCGACCGGCAACTCCACGGCAGACGCAGTCGTGGAGGTCGCAAGAAAAAACAAAATTGAGATCGTGGCGCGCATGGAAGTCCCTCGCTGTTACAACGCTATTTCATCACTTCCCGCCGATCAAGAAACAACGCCATCTATCTTGCCGAAGGCAGTATTAAGGTTTCGGACGATGCAAATGTGTGGTGGTTGCCAATTATGAGACCGCCGACCCGATGCAAATTCCAGCGGACACATGTTAATTCGTTTTCGACACAGCCAACTAGATAAGGGACGCCATTGCGTGGCCGGAGTGTGAAATACGGGCAATACAGGCCCCGATCAAAGTTCGTCGAGATTTTCTGGCACCTCGCCGAATGCCCTCAGCACGGTTGCCTCTCCGAAATTTCCGAGATTGGGGTCACCCGTGCGTTTGAACGCGAGTGCACCGGCATGTTCTGGCTTCCGTGACATCAGCTCCGCCAGTCGTATCGCCGCCGGTTCATTCGGCGCCTCCTGAGCCTGACCAGGAATGATTGCATCTTCGCCACGAATAAATGGCAACGCCACATAATAGGTGACGGACATGCGTGCCTCCTCCCGCGCTTCGCAATAACGAGTATCGTTTTGCGCGTGGACCGGTGGAGCGGTCAGGTACTATAACGCCCACGGCGTGAAAATGCCCGGATTGTATGCTTCCGTAAATACTTCGACGAGGCAGGCATGGTGAGGCGATTGACGGATCGCAAACACCGTTGAATCCTCGAAGGCCGGGAAGAACGGGTTTGAGGAAAACGCGCCGACAGGGGAGCTATTGATGAAGATTTTTCGTGCGGCGGCGCTGCTCGCCTTGCTCGCCGGGCCAGCTTACGGCCAGACACCCAGTATGAATCTGATACCGTCGGAGACCAAGAGCAGAACGCAGGAAGAAATCGAGCGGGATCAGGCCACCGACAAAGCCTATCGGGACTCCTTGCGCAAAATTCCCGATGCGAAGGCGGGTGATCCGTGGGGCAACGTACGCGGTCCCGATAGCCGGAAGACGGCGGCGCAGCCCAAGGCGCGCGCCAAATCCGGCGCCGCGACGGGCCAATAACGACAACGACCGATTGTATTGCCGCGGCGGATGGCGGCGAGAATTTTAAGGTCCCACGCAACCGTTCGCGACAAAGCCGCCGAACGGGCAGGGCGTTTTTCGAACTATGTGATGAGCGCGCTATCGCTGATGCGTTAGACCACAAGACCATCGAAATCACCCGGCATTACGCGAGCGGCGCAGACCTTCAAGCGAAGCCGGTTACCCACTTATATTTTCCGATTGCTTTCCTCCGTTTGTAGATTGTGTAAGGGGCCATAAGGTCGATAAGAGGATAAGGGTTGAGGTTCTACGGTGAGAAAGGCACAACAGGATGACTGCGGAGAAACGTGTGTGGAGACGAGTTAGTGCGGCGCTGATAGCGTCAGCGGTGTTGGTTGGCTTTTCTGCCATAATCCCAAGCGCAACAGCGCAAGACAATTCTTCAAGTTTCAGTTACGTGCGGCTGTATTGCACTCCGGACAATGAGTCGCATTTCATGGACGTGAGAGCCGAACTTACTAAAGAAAATTTCGCGCCTCCTGCAGCCCCGATCGCAATCGGCGGCAATAGGCCGAGTTCAAGGTCGTTCATAGCGGGATTTGAGGCTCACTGGGGCGCTGATGACCTGAAGGCCCGTCTCAACCATCCTGCTCCCGCAGTTCAGCTTTTAACGGTGCTGCGCGGGGTATTTTCGATCACCGTGACAGATGGCGAGACGCGACGGCTACATCCCGGCGACGTGGCCCTGCTGGAAGACATTGCGCCTTGCCGAGGACATATCACCGTGGTGGGAGACCAAACGGGGTTTCTACTGTTCGCTCGATAACCTTGGTCATAGCCGGAAGATCACGCCACGTCGGCGGATTGATGCACCAGACCGCACCGCGCGAGCGTCACCACATCGGCAAGGTCGGCGTCCGTGAAGTGACCGCGACAAAATCGCGAGCATCAAAAAATCGTCTTGGCGCGCAATGGGGCAAGACGGCCACGCCGGATAGCAAGCTCGCCACCGCCGTCCGGGATTTGATTGAGCGCATATCTGTGACGCCGGGCGTTTCGCCAAAGGCACCCAGGTCACCGGAAAGCTTGAGGCCCTTCTCGCCAATGGCCGCTCAGACCCTCGACCACCTGTCTCGCTAAGTGGTAGCGGGGGAGGGATTTGAACCCCCGACCTCCGGATTATGATTCCGCTGCTCTAACCAACTGAGCTACCCCGCCATCTCGCTTGGCCATCTCGGGCCAGGCGGCGGTCTGAACGCGGGCGGATATAAGGTTCGCGCCGAAAAGGTGTCAAGCAAAGCGGGCCCCGAAACCACCTCCGGGCCATGCTTATTTCGGCCGCACGCTCGGATCGCCGCCCGGACTGCCCGGGGGCGGAATGACCGGCATGTTGCTGCCGCCATCCGATGGCGCCGGCGCCCGGATATTGGGATCGAGTTCGGGCGGCGGGCAGATCACGCCTTCGGTGCGGGCGAGCTTGTCGCTTGGCGTCTCGTCCTGCCGGGGTGCGCTGCCCTCGTTTTCGATCGTGTCGCCGCGCTGCAGGCGGTCCCGGTCGCGGCAGGCTTTCGGGTCGAGCTGCGGCGCCTGCTCCTTGCCGGGCACACTCGGCTCGGGAGCCTGGGCCCCCGCGGGGATGACGAAAAGCGATGCGGCGAAAGCCGCAAGGATGATGCGTTTCATGTGTCCATTTCCAATCCAGGACACAACGGCCCGCGCCGGGCCTCGGTTCCGTCAGGAGCCTTTGCGGAACCGGATCATCGAGAAATGGCCGAGCGGCGGCATCGGCTTCTTGTCGACCACTTTCATATTTGGCCGCCGGTCAATCCACGCCTGCAGGCGAGCCCATTCGAATTCCGGCCGCCAGCCGAGCCGGCGTGCGATAGGGGCAAACTTCAGCTCGAAGGCACGCCGCATGCCGGCTTCCGCACTGATGTGATTGACCAGAATGATCTCGCCGCCGGGTTTCAGCACGCGCGCGAATTCGTCGAGCGCGGCATCGGGATCCGGTACCGCGGTGATGACATATTGCGCGACCACCACGTCAAAGGTGTCATCGAGAAATCCGAGATGGGCGACGTCCATCACCGAGAGACTGTCGACATTGTCGAGTTTGAAATCCCGCACGCGACCAAGCGCCTTGCGCAGCATCGGCTCGGATATGTCGATGCCTACGAGCCTGTTGCTGCGCGAATAATCGGGGAGCGAAATTCCGGTACCAACGCCGACTTCGAGGATCCGGCCGCCGATGCGTTCGGCCGCCGCGATCGACGCCTTGCGGCCCTGATGAAAAACCGCGCCGAAAACGAGATCATAGACCGGCGCCCAGCGCGCATAGGCCTTGGTGATCGTTGCTTTGTCGAGCCCCCCGGCCATGTTCGCCCCAGTTCGTCTCAGTTTGCGTGCGACACGGGAGCGGGCTCGGGAAAAACGGCATTGGCGGCTGTGGTCATCGCAAGCGTGCTCTTGATGAAGCCGCCGCCGAGCACCCGCGCCTGCCCATCCGCCGCGTCGTAAAAGACGCAAGCCTGACCGGGGGCCACGCCCTCCTCGCCTTCGATCAGTTCGACCACGACCCCACCGCCGCCACGCATCAGCCACGCCGGCTGCGGCGCACGCGTCGAGCGGACCTTCACGAAAATCTCGCGCCGGCCGGCATCGAGCAATTCATCGAGAGTACCCTCCCCGATCCAGTTCACATCACGAAGAGCAATACGCCGCGTGCGCAGCGCGTCGCGCGGGCCGACCACGACGCGGCGCATCGCGGGATCAAGCCGCACGACATAAAGCGGCACACCGGTCGAGACGCCGAGGCCTTTGCGCTGTCCGATCGTGAAATGGATGATACCGTGATGGCGGCCAAGCACGCGGCCTTCAAGATCGACGATCTCACCCGGATCGGCGGAGCCCGGCATCAGCTTCTCGATGATGTCGGTATAGCGGCCTTGCGGCACGAAGCAGATGTCCTGGCTGTCGTCCTTGTCGGCGACCGACAGCCCGAAACGATGCGCAACTTCGCGGGTTTCCGCCTTGGTGCGATCCCCCAGCGGAAAACGAAGTACATCGAGCTGCTCGCGCGTGGTCGCGAACAGGAAATAGCTCTGGTCGCGCTCTTCCTCGCGCGCGCGATACAGGCCGCGGCCGCCACCCGGCGCATCGCGCGAGGCGACGTAATGCCCGGTCGCCATCACCTGCGCGCCGAGATCTTTGGCGGTATCCAGAAGATCGCGAAACTTGATTGACTGATTGCAGGAGATGCAGGGCACCGGCGTTTCGCCGGCGACATAGCTTTCGGCGAAACGGTCGATCACCTCTTCCTTGAAGCGGCTTTCGTAGTCGAGCACGTAATGCGGAATACCGAGTGTACCGGCTACCGCCCTCGCATCGTGGATGTCGCGGCCTGCGCAGCAGGCACCCTTGCGATGGGTCGCCTCGCCGTGATCGTAAAGCTGCAGCGTAACGCCGACGACGTCATAGCCGTCCGCCGCCAGCAACGCGGCGGTGACAGAGGAATCCACTCCGCCCGACATCGCAACCACGACGCGGGTTTCCTGCGGACGACTCTCAAGACCCAGGCTGTTGATCATCGATTATGCGGGTTTTGCCGCTCTCGTGCTTTGTCGTTTTCCGTTGCCGGCCAGTCCCTTCTACAGGCCCCAGCGCCGGCTGCGCAATCACGCGCGACATATAGGCAGTGAAATCGAAATGTCCTGCCAGCAGACCGCAGAGTCCGCCGGGCGGAGAGGCGGCCATTGATTTCATTGAATTATTTGTTGAGGCGCAATGGCCTGTCAGTTGTGAGACCCTCCTGACAATTCGTCCAACCTGCAAATTGCCGGGCCCGTTCCGGCACGAAAGCGGCCGGACCTCAGTGCGACCGTCCCAATCGAGACGAAAAGTCACGCCAGCAGGGTTCCCAAAAATTGAGCGCACACAAGACCAGGGTCAGGACCCTAAACTGAATGAAAAACTCGGATGACGACTTCGAGCCGAGTTTTTCGTTCAAACGGACGGACCTCAATCAGCCGGTCGGTGGCTTGCCGGCGTTGATCGCCAATTGCGCGGCGAAAGCTCTCTTGTAGGCGGGCCGCGCTTCGCCGCGGGCGACATAGGCGGCGAGGTTCGCGTATTCGTCCAGAATGCCCGATGGTTTCAACCTGAGCAGCACCGACACCATCATCAGGTCGCCCGCGCTGAACGCGCCATCAAGCCACTCGGCTTCGCCAAGGCGACGGGAAAGTTGCTCCAGCCGGTCGCGAACGCGATCCTTTACGAGAGGCATGCGCTCTGCGGACCAAGGCTTGTCACCCTCAAGGAGCTTGGCGTTTGCGAATTCAAGGATCGGCGGCTCCACCGTACTGAGCGCGGCGAACATCCACGTGATCGCGCGCGCCCGCGCATTCGCATCCTCTGGCAGCAGGCCCACATGGCGCTCGGCGATATGGAACACGATCGCGCCGGTTTCGAACAAGCCGAGATCGTGTTCTTCGAAGGTCGGGATCTGCCCGAAAGGATGAAGCGCCAGATGCGCTGGTTCCTTCATCGCCCTGAACGAAACAAGACGAACCTCGTAGGGTTGGCCAACTTCTTCCAGCGCCCAGCGAACGCGCGTATCACGCGCTAGTCCTTTGCCGCCATCCGGTGACCGTTCAAAGGCGGTAATGGTTATGGTCATCGTGAGGCTCCTTACTGGCGAACATCATCAGCTCTGGCAAGCCGTCAAGGCAAACACACCCGGATTGAAGACGACCGCGTTCCACGTCCGGTTTGTCTCAAAGCGGACTGACGCGTCGGCACGGTCTGTTGGACGGAGTTGCCTGATCAAGCGGGAACGTATGTCAACCTGATCACGTCCTCGCCGATCAGATCGCTCGCCACAAGGCGGAGCGGCGGCCGGCGGCCGGCGAAGAATGGCTTGCCGCGACCAAGCACGACGGGGTGCAAGTAAGGTCGATACTCATCAATAAGACCAAGGTCGGTCAGGCTTCGCGCTAGGTCTGGTCCGGAAACTGCAATCTCTCCAACAAGCCGAGCCTTCAGGCCACGTATCACCGCCTCGATGTCATCCTCGACAAGCGTGACGTTGGGGCCGACTGACTTCAACGAACGCGACACGACCCACTTCGGTTGGCGCCGCCACGCCGCGGCGAACTCGTGTTGCTCCGCATTCCACTCAGGACGGTCTTCGTCCCAATAACGCATGGTCTCGTACATGCGGCGCCCGTACACACTGCCAGTCAGGTCGCGCACGTGCTCTATCCAGTGACGAAAGAGCGCGGGGCCTGTCCGCATTTCAAGGTGGTCGACACAACCGTCAAGAGACTGGTTCATTCCAAAGACGAGCTTCGCCATAATACAAAAATCTCCAGACGCCGAGACACTATTGCCAACAAGGGCCATGAAGGCGATGCATTCCGGAGAGGCTCTCGCCGGACACGGCATCACGCCTTGCATTCCACCGCGAGCCAAGCGCCGGTTGCCCGCAACATATTGCAAGACCTTGTATCGATAGCGCCACAAGATACGTGCACTGCAGCATGAGAGCCAAAAAATTTCCGGAGCTCGATTTGCGACGGAACCGCGACCTCAAGCATCAGCAGAAAGCCAATTCACCCTAGCGCACATGAAGCAAACAGCATCAAAAATCGCGCGGTCTATATGCCTTCAACAAAGCCTGTTTTCTGAATTCCGACGCGCCATCACACGTTCGACAAGATCGACTGCATGATACGATCTATCAGCAGTTGAATGCGCACATGCGGTGACCTCGCGTCACGCCTTAACGCACGATTAAGAATTCGCGCGCGATGCGCCCCGCTGACATTTCCGAATTGAGTGTTGCGCTTAGGCAAATCTTAAGCGCCGACCGGTACGTTGAATGGAGTTTGTGGGTTGAGTGTGTGAGTTGCAACCATGACAGAACCTCATCGCCCGAGGGTCAAATATGTCATCGGGCCGGACGGTTCTCCGCTGACGATTGCGGATTTGCCGCCGCCCTCGACGAAGCGCTGGGTCATTCGCCGCAAGGCGGAGGTGGTTGCAGCCGTGCGTGGAGGCCTGCTTTCGCTTGAGGAAGCCTGCCAGCGTTACACGCTCACCACCGAAGAATTCCTGTCCTGGCAATTCTCGATCGACCAGCATGGCCTTGCCGGGCTGCGCACCACGCGCATCCAGCAATACCGGCAGTAAGTCCCGGCTCTTCTAGCCGGCTTTCCTTACGTCAATGTGTCGGGCTTCGAGTCTGTGGCTTACGGGCTCCGGGACCTTTGCGTTCGCCGGTGCTGCCGGTAAAGTGGCTCAGCATTGTTCGGAGCCCTTCATGCAAGTTCGGTTGCCCCTTCTGGGCCTTTTCTTCCTCGCGCTTGCGGTATTCCCCGCTTCCGCCCGCCAGCTGGCGGTCGGCGCCGCGGCCGGCTATTTCGAGCCGCCCGGCTATACGGCGGTTCCGGTCTATACCTGGCCCAATGGCGGAAGCTGGACACCGACCGATACCTCGATGGGCTATCCGTTCCGCGAGCCGATCTACTGGACGCCGCGGGGCTACAAATACGTCTATGTTCGCGGCTATTACTGGAAGCGGCTGCCGAACCCCTATGCGGTTCGCACTTACCGCAAGCCGATCAAGGTGAGCACCGCCAGAAAAGTCCGGCGCGGCCCCTGCATCACCGATTTCGGGATTTGGCCGATACGAGACGTGCCGGAATTACTACTGAACGCCCCGGCAACGCGTGAAAACGAGGCGGGCCAAAGCCCGCCTTTTTCTTATCAGCACCGCAATGGTCAGAGACGTTTGCCGAACGGAAGCCGCAAAGACGATGCCCGCCATTTACAAGATTCTCCCGCTCTCCCTCTGGGATGAGGCCAAGCGCACCGGAATCTTCCACGGCTCCGAGGTCGATTTGCGCGACGGCTACATTCATTTCTCCACGGCCGAACAGGCGGTCGAGACGGCAGCGAAGCATTTTGCCGGACAGAGCGATCTCGTGCTGCTTGCTATCCAGGTGGAGGCGCTCGGCGAAAGCCTGAAATGGGAGCCCTCTCGCGGCGGCGCGCTGTTTCCGCATCTCTATGCACCGCTCGATGTTTCACTCGTTCTGCGAGCCCATCCGTTACCGCTTGCGGAACACGGTCGGCATATCTTCCCGCCCCTCTGAACAAAAAAAGCCGGAGCGATGCTCCGGCCTTCTTGCTTCTGACGTGATGCCTCAGGCATGCGCCATACGCGCGCGCTGCAGCGGCCAATTGACCGCATAGGCGCCGGCGCCGACCAGCGACTGCACGATCGAGGCGACGATCAGGAAAGCTGGATATTCCCATCCGCCATTCGGCGCCGAAAACACCCAGCCATTCGGCAGATGCACCGCGAGCGCGCCGGCCAGGATCGGCAGTCCGGCGAGCGCAACGAGGCGCACCTGGAAACCGACGATCAGCGCCGCGCCGGCGAGCAATTCGGCGATCACCACGACATAGGCAGTCCAGGCCGGAAAGCCCTGACCCGCGAAGAAAGCCGCCGTGCCGGGCAGCGTGAATACAAAAAGCTTCAGGAGCGCGTGCGAGATGTACATCGTGCCAAGCGCGAGGCGCAGCACCAGCGCGCCGTATTCTGCGGCACCGTATTCGCTTGTATTGGTCATTATCCGTCTCCAGCCATTCAGAGGTTTCAAAGGAAGTTGGGGTCCAAGGGAAGTTCGATGGACCGGCGTAACTAGCGCTTGCTAATTCGCAATGCTATGATCGATATTGCCAATCCTATTTGCATTATTGCAAAGAACGGAAACATGACATTCGCCTGGGATGACCTGCGCTACGTGCTCGCGATTTCCCGCAGCACCAATCTCGCCGCGGCCGCGGCATCGCTCAGCGTCAATCATTCGACCATGTTCCGCAGGCTCAATGCGCTCGAACGCGAGATCGGCGCCAAGTTGTTCGAGCGACACGCTGGCGATTATCAGCCGACGCCGGCGGGTCAGCGCATGATCGAGACCGCCGAGCGGATGGAGACCGAGGCACTTTCGCTCGACCGAGATTTGTCCGGCCACGACACCCGCCTGAGCGGGCAATTGCGCGTCACCTGCTCGGAAACCATGGCGTTCAAGATGCTGATGCCGCTGATCGCACGCTTTCGCAAGGATCATCCTGGCATTCTCGTCGATCTCACGGTCGAGAACCGGGTGATCGACATGGCGCGCCGCGAGGCTGATGTTGCGCTGCGCGCAACCCGGCCTTCGCAGGGCGATCTGTTCGGGCGCAAGCTCGCGGACGTGCAATGGGGACTGTTCGCAGCCTCCACCTATCTGAAGGCAAACGGAACGCCGAAAAGCCTTCCCGATCTCGGCAAACATGCGGTGATCGGCTGGCCCGACCTTTCCACCCACACCAAGGCGGGCGTTTGGATTGCGAAACACGTGCCGGCCGAGGCCATCGGCTTTCGTGTCTCGGGCTTCGTCAATCAATCGATCGCTGCGCGCGACGGCCTTGGCCTTGCGTTGCTGCCGGTGTATCTCGCGGCCGGCGATAAAAATCTCGTGCCGGTGCTCGGCCGGCTGAAGGACCTCTCGACCGAAATGTGGATCGTCACGCATCGTTCGCTGAAAGATACCGCGCGTGTGCGCGCATTCATGGATCATGCCGGCGACGGGCTGAAACGCAGGATTGCGGAATTGAGTGCATGAAGAAAGCATTGCTGATCGGTTCTCTCGGCGCGGGTTTGTTGTCGGGCGCGGCAACCGCATCCGAATTCAAGCAATTCCGCGACTGGTATGCGGCCTGCGATAACTTGCGAAACTGCTCGGCCTACGGCTTCGACACGGAGCTGCTCGGCGGCGGCATCTCCTATCTGCGGATCGAGCGCAGCGGTGCACCCGACGCAGCCGCAAAAATCTCGATCACCGCGGAGGTGCCGAACGGCTCGAAATTCACGCTGCGCTTCGACGATCCTGGCTTGCCCGGCCTGCCGTCCGAGCCGCAGACCGGCGAGGAAATCGACGGCAGCGACGAGGCGCGGCGTATCACGATCGCCGGTGGTGAGGCGATGGTGGATTCGCTTCGCAAGGCCCAGAAGATCACCATAACGCGCGATAACCCGCCGGACCGCACGCTCAAGGACGACGAGAAACTGTCGAGCATCTCGATGTCGGGCGCGGCCGCGGCGTTGCTCTGGATTGACGACCAGCAGAAGCGGCTCGACACCACCACTGCGCTGGTCCGGCGAGGTCCGAAGCCCGCCAGTGCCGTACCACCGCAGCCGAACGCACCGATCATCGTCGCGGCAAGACCGGTGAAAGACGCCAAGACACCAAAGCCGCCGGCCGATCTGCTCGCCAAGGCACGCAAGGCCTGCGAGGGCGACACCAAAGCGAAGTTTGAAGAGGGCGACAGCCTCGCGGCCGGATTGTTTCTTTATTCGTTTTCCTGTCCCGAGATGAGCGGCGCCTACAACATGAAAAGCGTCTATTTCATCGTGCCCGCCGGAAAGCCCGAGGCCGCACGTGCGGTCAGCTTCCGTCGTTGGCCGGTCAAGGTCGGCGACATCGTGCATGACGGCGACGCTGTGACGGCGACGAATTCCTCATTCGATCCCGAACTCCATGACGCTCAACACCTTTTCCAAGGGGCGCGGCATCGGCGATTGCGGGACCGAGGAAGCATGGGTGTTCGACGGCAAGGCTTTCCAGCTCGCCGAGCTGAAGCTGATGTCGGAATGCAAGGGAGTGCTGCCGGAGGATTGGCCGGTGGTGTATCGCGCACAAGTGAAGCGATAGCTTCCGGAAACAATTTCACATCAGCGCATAGGCGCTCGACACCATCGCCAGCGGTTTCGGATCGACAACGCCTGTAAGCATCACCTGCCCGAAGGCCATGCTTCGGCCGATGCGAACGATACGCGCGTCGGCAAGCACATCCGAGTTCACCGCCGGCCGCATGAAATGCGTGGTCTGGTCCACCGTGGTCATTGGCCGGTAGCGGCCCGAGGCGGCGCAGACTGCAAACACCATCGCGGTATCGGCCAACGCCATCAGCGCCTGGCCGCAGACGATGCCGCCGTCGCGGCACAGCCGTTCGGAAAACTTCATCCGCAGCACGGCCCCTATGCCGCCCGGCTCGTTCGCTGGGTGGATTTTTTCGACGCTGAGCTGCATGTCCTGCACCCATGCGGCGAACACGTCTTTCAACAAAGCCTGCGCGGCTTCGAGGCTGAAAACTCCGGTTTCCGTATTGGGCATTGCTCCCCCATTTCCTCTGCGGTCGCCGAAATTTCTTGCACTCGTTCGTGATCGCCGGGACGACGTGGCGCCCGGGAATGGGACGGCATCGAAGTCCGGCACCCACTGTCCATCCGGTTCAGTGTTCTAAGCGCCTTCGAAACCGCAAGTGCGGCGCAGCAAATCAAATTTTGCGCTTAAAATTTGCGCTTTTCGCCCCGCCCGTTAACGATGTTGCACAAGAAAAATCCAAACCCACTTGCAACAGTCACGTCTTTTCACAACCTATCAACGACATGTGATCGCCCCTGTGGAACCGGTTACGGGCTCCTACGTTGGGTGGGCATTCAGGAATTCCGGTCGCGAACCCGGGATGTCCGCTCAAGTTTAGAGCACACGGGTTCGTGAACGACCCTACGAGAAGACGGTGAACCTCGCGGCTCCGCCTTCCGACGAAAAGCCAAACGCAGGACAGGCAAGGGACGTGTCATGAACAATTCCTCGCTCACGAGCGCCGACGGCTCGACCCACCTGAAGGTGGTGGTCGTGTCGCTGCTCGCCGCCATTCTGGTGGTAGGCGTCGGTATCCTCGCGAAGCCGAATTTCTCGGACGGTACAGCCTCTTTCGCTCAGCGCTTCGACGCTTCCGGACCGGTGATCCGCGCCGGAAAGCCGACCGCGATCGCGGGTGAAGGCCAGACTATTCGCTAGTTCCTACTGACGTTGAATCTCCCTTCCCCCCAGGGATCAACGTTGAGTGTTGCGCCCCCTCCCCCCAAGGGGGCGCAACTATTTTAGGGGTAGGTCATCGCACGCAAATTCGGTCCGTCACCCTGAGGTGCGATTGCGCAGCAATCGCCTCGAAGGGCGACGTCCCGCGCGTGGTTATCGTGGCCGTGCATCCTTCGAGGGCGCCCTGCGGCCGCCGCCTCAGGATGACGGATTGGCGGCCGGACAATTCCTAAGGGACAGCCTCGATCAGCTTGCCGACATAAACGATCGGGCCTGTGGCAACGCCGGTGGGTGAGCCGCCCGGCGGCTCCACCGAGACCGCGTAAGTTGCCTCGTTGATGATCTGCCGATCATAGGCGGACAGCGCGGCCCGAGTGAATTCGTGGTCCCCGATTACCCCGAGCGAGCGGGGCGACGGGAACTTGTCATGCACGAGCCACAGCTCGAACGAGCGATCGCGCGGCGCTTCCGCCCCGACCCGGCGCACGGTAAATTCCTTGGTGCGCAGATCGACCGTCAGCAGGAAGCCCGGCGAAACCTTGTCCTGCTGCAGAACCGCAACGAATTTGCCGCCTTCCGGCAGGCGCGGCTGGTAGGCCTCGCGCACCCCGACAAAAACCAGGAGCGCGGCCGCGAGGGCGCCCGCGACATAGGTCGCCGTCTGCCAGCGTTTCAGGCGGCGCGTAAGATCGATGATCTGGGCTCCGCCTGCGGCTGGCAGGGCGCCCAGAATGCGCGTCCACAGCGCCGATGGCGGCTCGACCGGCTCGACCGCGTCGGACAATGCCGTCAGGCGACCTTCCCAGTAGCGCACGCGCGTCGCGAAGGCGGCATCGGTCGCGATCAGGCGCTCGGCCTGCGCCCGTTCATTGGGGTCCAGCGTGCCAAGCACGTATTCGCCGGCCAGGATCTCGCGGTCTTCTTCCATTGTCATAGCGGGCCTCTCATGATCCGAGACACTCCCGGATCTCGATCAGGCTCCGTCGCAGCCAAGTCTTGATCGTATTCACTGGTTTGTCGAACTTCGCCGCCAGCTGTTCACGGCTCGCCCCGTTGTAATAGGCAAGCAGCACCATTTCCTTCCGGTCGGCCTCGAGCAGTCCGACGCAATCCATCAGCCGCTTCAAATCCTCGCTTAGCTCGCGCGCGGCGAGCGGATTGGGAGAATCGGCGGCGACGTCCATGGCCTGCGGCTCCTCTTCAATCGAGGCCTCGCTGCGCTTGCGAACGAGGTCGATCGCCCGGTTGCGTGCGATCGTCACCATCCAGGTGATCGGTGACGCGACCGCCGGATTGAAGGAACCGGCGCTGCCCCAGATCTTGAGGTAGGTCTCCTGTATCACCTCGTCAGCAAGGTCGCGGCGTCTCAATATACGGAGCACGACCCCGTAGAGTTTCGCCCGGGTAGCGACATAAAGGCGCTCAAAAGCCGTCCGATCGCCGCGCGCCGCGGCGGCCAGAAGGTCGGTGAGGTCGGCGGGCGTCAGCATCTGGCGATCCAGCGGCGGTGGCGGCTTCGATAGCACGGGACGAAGCCCGATGGCAGAGATACGGACCCGTTGATTTTCGGTTCCACGCTTCCTACGTTGTCGTTATGAACAATGCACACTTGATCCGTTCGCTTCTTCGCGCCGGCCGCCTCCACGCAGGCTGCTGACCCGGACGGCTGTGCCTGTCAGCCTTCCGGGCTGACGTTTCATCCAAACTCTCAAAACATCCAAACATCCGATTTCGCAAGCTGCGGCCTCGTCCGCATTGCGCATCGGAAAAGTTCTTCCAAATCAGGAGAATGACCATGAGCTATCTGAACCCGGAATTGCCGCCGATCGCGATCACCCGCGGCGATATCGAAAAGCTCACCCGCATCGCCGACTCGTCAGCAGGCGCGTTTGCCCAGACGGCTGAATTTCTGGGGCGCGAGATCGACCGTGCGCAAGTGATCGAGGAATTCGAGAGCCGGCCCGGCCTCGTGAAGATGGGCTCGCGCGTCACATTCCGCGACGAGGTGACGTCACAGATACGCATCGTGACGCTGGTCTATCCCGGCGAAGCGGACGTTTCGCTGGGCAAGATTTCCGTACTGACGCCGGTCGGTGCGGCACTGATCGGCTTGTCGGTCAGCCAGTCGATCGAATGGGAAACGCAGAGCGGCGGGCGGCGATCGCTCACCGTGCTTGCGGTGAATGCTGCAGCCTGAACGCGATCAGGAGGATGGCCGATCCATACCCTTCTCGCGCAATACGGCGGCAGCGGCCGCTCCCGCAAGCAGATCGAGAAAGACCCTGGCCGCAGCGGCATCGCGAGCGTCCGCGGATACCGCTCCGGCATAGGTGGTGTAATTCTGAATCTCAGCCGGCAACGGGCCAACCAGCACAACACCTTTCACCGGCACGATTTCGCTGATCTGGTGGATGCCGAGTTCCGCGTCGCCGGAAATCAGGAGATCGGCGACATAGCCGCCGGTCTTCAGTTTCGCCTTTGCACGGATGGCGTCGGCGATGCCCATTTTCTCGAACAGCTTGTCGAGATAGATGCCGCTGGAACCACCCGAGGCCGGATTGATATAGGCTATGCTTTTCGCGTCCATCAGCGCCTGCTTGAACGCGTCGACCGTTGAGATATCGGGCAGCTTCGCGTCCGGCCGCACCATTACCCCGATCGCAACGCGCGCAAGATTGACCTTGGTTGCGGGCACGACCTTGTTCTTTCCGGCAAGCTGATCGAGCACGCCGGGCGTGATAACCGCCACATCGAAAGTCTCTCCGCCCTCGATGCGCTTTTGCAGCGCGCCCGCCGTGTCGTTATCGACCACGAGCTTGTGGCCGAGCTTCTCGAAATCGGGCTGCAGCGCGAGCACCACCTGCTTCATCGCGCCGGCGGTGAGCACCTTAACTTCGGCTGCATTGGTGGACGAAACCGACAGGGCAATTATTGCTACGACAAGCGGGAAGCGAAGGGACATTGCCGACTCCGGATTTCTGAGGACAGACCGTAATACCAACAGCAACCCGCCAGTGACGGCGCTATTCCCGACATCATTGTTTATGATCTATCGCGGGCGTTGCATTCGCCGACTGCATCGGACAAATTGGCCAAAGTTTCAATCCGGATTTGTCGATGCTGCAAAAAGCCCGCCGATCGAAGCCCACCGGGGATCCGCGCAAGCGGCTGATCGTTGCGATCAGCGGCGCCTCCGGCGCAATCTATGGCGTGCGGCTTCTGGAACTTCTGCGCGACACCGACATCGAGACCCATCTCGTTGTCAGCCGCACCGCCAAGGTGACACTCGCTACCGAGACCACGCTCAAGGTTTCGGACGTGGAGGCGCTCGCCGATGTGGTGCATTCGAACGACGACCTCGGAGCAGCCTGCTCTTCCGGATCGTTCCAGAATCTGGGCATGATCATTGCGCCCTGCTCGATCAAGACCATGGCGGAAATCTCAACCGGCGTGACCGCCAATCTGGTGTCGCGCGCGGCCGACGTAGCCCTGAAAGAGCGCCGCCGCGTGGTGCTGATGTTGCGCGAAACGCCACTGCATCTCGGCCATATCCGCAGCATGGCGGCGGTGACCGAAGCCGGCGCCATTGTCTATCCGCCAGTGCCGGCTTTCTACGCGCAGCCGACATCGCTGGAAGACATGATCGACCACACACTCGGTCGCGTGCTCGACCTGTTCGATATCGATCTGGGAACGGTGCGGCGCTGGAGCGGCGACAAGCAGCGCCCGAAGAAAGCTACTACGCCCGCGCGCAGCTAGATTCGTCATTGCCACATGACGATAAGATTTCAATCGTCGCCACGGATGAACCGCTGCTGCGCCTGGATCGCGTCAATGTCCGCCGGCCGTTCGAACGCCGGCGCCTGCGTATCGCCTGCCTGTTTGGGACGGCCGAGCGCGCGGAACCAGTCCTCCAGTCCCGGCGGACTGATGATCCACAGAAGCCGCATCTGACCGCTGCCGGTATTGACCACTTTGTGCTGCACGCCGCGGCCGATCAGGATCATGCTCTCTTCCGCGAGTTCGTGGCGCGCATCTCCAATCTCCGCGTAGCCCTCGCCGCGATAGCAGAACAGGATTTCGTGGCTGCGTTCATGCGCGTGACGGCGGATATGGGTGCCGGGTTCGAGCACCTGCAGCCCGGTCGAGAAATTGTCGTGGGGGCAGTTATAGGGATTGAGCTTGTTGACGATGTAGCCGGTCGAGGGCTTGGGCTGCCACAACGCCTCGCCGTCCTCCGGACGCAACACGATTGTGATGCCCTGTTCGTATTGGTTCATCGTCCCGCCTCCGCCCAGAAATCCGCAAGCGCCGCATTGTAATCGTCCGCGCGCGTCTTCGGAAAAAAATGCCCGCCGTCGTCGAAACTCACCTGCCTTGCGCCGGCAATCGCCGAAGCGACCGCCTCCGACAGATAAGCCGGGACGATGTAATCGTCGCTGGCCGAAAGTACTAGCGTGGGAGCGCCGATGCGCGGGGCAATCGCCTCGCCGTCATAGGCGAGCAAGGCATCGATGCGGCTGAGAATGATACGGCGTTCCTGCGTCGTCATCGGCACCTTTCCCACGGCCGGGACTGTGACGTCCGGCGCCGGATAGGCCAACAGGTCGCTGAGCATACGATAGGCGTCCTCCCCAAGCCGGCTCAGCACTTCCTTGCGAAACACGAACTGATCGCGGAAGCGCCGATCCGGCTTCAACCAGGTTCCACTCAGCGCCAGCGAGCGCACCCGATCGGAATGAGCCACCGCGAAGGTTTGGGCGATGATGCCGCCAGTCGAATGCCCAACCAGATGCACGCGATCGGCGCCCGCGTGATCGAGCAGAGCCAACAGGTCGTGCGACCATTGCAGCACCGAATAAGGCGGCGCACCGGAACTCCTTCCCACGCCGCGATGGTCGAAGGCCACCACCCGATATGACGGACTGAAGCGCCGGACTTGGGTGCTCCAGAACGCGGCCATGCCGCCGAGCCCGGACACGAAGACGACTGCGTCCCCGCTCCCTTCGACATCATAGGCGATGCGCCCGCCGGCGACCTCGACGAATGGCATGTCAGCCGGCGACGTTCAGGCGCGGCTTGCCGGGCGATGCGGTGTTCGCCTCCTGCGTGCCGTAGGTCGCCATGAAATCTTCCGCGACCGAATGAAACTCGTCCCACGGTGCGTTGATGAAATTGTAGTTGCGCACAGCGAAGGCCGGCCCGACGAACAGCTTTTCGTACGACATGGCGCGGCTTGCGTGATCGGAGCCGATCAGGTCCCAGGCGAGCTTGAACAGCTTCATCCTATCGACCGCACCGAAGGCGCCTGCCGTCCACAACGACTCGAATGTCTCCTTGAGCTCGGGATCGTCGATCACATCGATCGAGGCCGGAAACTGGAATTGCCCGCCGCCCATCAATTCCCGCACGATATCCATGACCGGCGAGTGGTTCTCCATCGCCCAATGGATCGCCGCGTAAAGATAGCGCCGGTTGAACAGCGCATAGCCGTGGTCAACTTGCAGCCAGGCCTCGATCTGCCCGTCGATCATTGCATTGTAGCCGGCCTCCATGGCGACAAGGCGCGCCAGCGTCTCGCGCACCACCGGGATGTCGCGCGCGCCGGTTGCCTGGGTGACCAGGCTCGCGGTGCCGAGGATGAAGCGCAGCTTCGCGGCGAACCGCACATTGCATTGATGATTTGCCATCACATGCGAGGGCGTCTGCACATAGATGTTGCGCGACAACGCCGGATTGTCATGCACGATTACCTTTTCCCACGGCACCTTCACGTCGCGGAACACCAGCATACAATCGGATTCGTCGAAATGGTGAGTGAGCGGCGCGTCGAACACGCGATCACCCTCGCGGTTGAATGGCTGCCGCGACCACAGCGACAATCCCGGCAGATTGAGCGGGATGACGCAGGTGATCAATTCTTTCTTCTGGTCGGGCGCGAGCGGCATCACGTTGCCGATCAGCACTTCGTGCGCATAGGCCGAGCCGCTAGCCAGCATCTTCATGCCGTTCAGGGTCACCCCCTTGTCGTCTTCTGCGGTCACACGCAATGCCGGCTGCGACAGGCCCTGCGACGAATAATATTCCTTGTTGCGAGCCGATTGCGGCGGCACGATCGCGTAGGTGGCGAAGATGTCGTCACGCCGCAGGTGATTATAGATGTTGAGAAGGTTGGTCTTGTTGCCGCCGGGCTCGCTGTCGAACACCTCGGGCTTCATGGTGAGGCCGGTGATGTTGCCTGCGATTGCATCGGGCGTGCGGCCGAGCAGGCCGAAGCAGAAATTCGCGATCCTTCGATGCGCGCGATTGCGGCGGCGCAGATCCTCCTGCGAACGCGGCTGCAGGTAATACATCGCGCAGCGCTCGCCATTCTCCTCATAGGTCATGAGGTCGCGGTTGGCGGGATCGCATTTGAGGTCATACATCGCCGCATAGGTTTGGGCGCCGTTCCGAAAGGCCGGGTGCGTTACCTGATTGTCGACCCGCTCGCTGCCGATATAGATGACACGGCCATCCTGGATGCTTGCGAGATATTCTTTTCCGCTCATCAGCATGGGGCCGTGTCGCTCCTTGTATTTTCAATCGTTGCGATCCTATCGGACCCGGCGCTTCGCTCCAGCGAAAAAGCGGCATGGCACGATACGGCATGGGACATGGACTGAAATTTCACCGATATCGAAGCGTGGCAAGTATAAAGCTCGCATGAGTCAAAATTCGACCGCATCGCTCTGGACGCTTGCCGACGATCTTGCCGCCGGCCGTATCACCGCGCAGGCCCTGGTCGATGGCTGCCTGGAACGAATTGCGGACCCGTCGGGCGAAGGCGCGCGGGCCTTCCTGAAAGTCTATGCGGAAGGCGCACACGCAGCCGCCAGGAATATCGACGCCAAGCGCAAGGCCGGCGTGACGCTGCCGCGCTTTGCCGGCATTCCTATCTCGGTGAAGGACCTGTTTGACGTCGAAGGCAATGTGACGCGCGCGGGCTCGCGATTGCTCGACGACGCGCCGCCTGCTGCGAAGGATTGCACCGCGGTGGAGCGGCTGCGTGCCGCCGGCTTTGTGATCGTCGGCCGCACCAACATGACCGAATTCGCCTATTCGGGTCTCGGCCTCAATCCACATTACGGCACGCCGCGCAACCCTTACGACCGCGCGACCGGACGCATTCCCGGGGGCTCGTCTTCGGGTGCTGCAGTCTCGGTGACCGACGGCATGGCCTATGCCGCGCTCGGCACCGACACCGGCGGCTCGTGCCGCATCCCCGCGGCTTATTGCGGCATTACCGGCTGGAAGCCGACGGCCAACCGCGTGCCGCAGCAAGGCGTGCTGCCGTTGTCTTTCTCGCTCGATTCCGTTGGCTGTCTGGCGCGATCGGTGGATGATTGCGCGGTGATCGATGCGATCGTGGCGGGCGAAGCTCCAACGGAGCCGGTGAGTCCGCTCGACATTCGCAGCCTGCGCATCGCAGCCCCGCAGACGCTGGTGCTCGACGGTATCGACGAGGTCGTCTCGAAAACCCATAAGCGCGCGCTGTCGCGCCTCGCCCAAGCCGGCGTGATAATCGACAATATCCCGCTCAAGGAGCTGTCGGAAATTGGCGCGCTCAGTGCCAAGGGCGGATTTCCGGCTGCCGAAGCCTATGCCTGGCATCGGAAATATCTCGAGACGCAGCGCGAGAAATACGACCCGCGCGTCGGCGTTCGAATTCTGCGCGGTACGGAACAGAGCGCAGCCGACTATATCGACCTGCTGCAGGGCCGAGCCGATCTGATCGCCCGCGTGCGAAGCCTAACCGCCGACTACGATGCGCTGGTGATGCCGACGGTGCCGATCGTGGCGCCGACAATCGCCGAATTCGAAAGCGACGAGGCCTACGCGAAACTCAACATCCTGTCGCTTCGCAATCCGACGGTCGCGAATTTTCTCGATCTCTGTGCGGTCTCGCTGCCGGTGCATCGCGCAGGCGACGCGCCGGTCGGGTTGATGCTGGTCGGCAAGCACGGCGAGGATGCAAAGCTGCTGAGGATCGCGAAGGCAGTGGAAGGGTTGTTCAATTTGGTCATTCCGGGACGCGCGTGA
Organism: uncultured Pseudomonadota bacterium; assembly: GCA_963707705.1. Classification (GTDB taxonomy): domain Bacteria; phylum Pseudomonadota; class Alphaproteobacteria; order Rhizobiales; family Xanthobacteraceae; genus Pseudorhodoplanes. Next base: position 281,645 of record CAVPRD010000018.1, read on the forward strand.
AACGCGCGGACCTGGAATCCAGTCAGGATATCTGAACTCGCTGCTGGATTCCGGGTTCGCGAGCTCGCGCCCCGGAATGACGGTGGAAGGGCTACGCCGCCAGCGCCTCGATCTTGCGTTCGGTTTCACCGGGCTCGGGGCGAAAGCCCGACGCCGCCCAGCTCGGGCGCGCCTTCATGCGCTCCATGAATTTCCCGATATGCGGAAAGCGCTGATCGATATCGGGAATGCCGATGATCGGGAACATGTCGACCCGCGGCCCGAGGGCGATATCGGCAAGCGTGAACTGGTCGCCGCACAGCCAGGGACGGCCATCGGCAAGCTGACGCTCCATCATGTCCATCTTTTCAAGCAGGACCAGATGACGTTCCGCCAGCAACGCGTCGTCGCGTGGCGTGGTCAGGACCTTGGTCGCGAAGCGGATATAGGCTTCGTTTTTCGTTCGCTTGCTGATTTCCTCACGCAGCTTGTCCGGTGAGATGCCGCTGCTCTGCAAGCGCTCCTTTCCGAGCGTCTCGTAGGCGCAATCACGGAAAGGCTTGGCGAAATCGTTCTCGAAAGCGAACCACATCCGCATGCGCGCCTGACCATACGCATCCTTCGGCACCAGCGGCGGATTGGGATGGATCGCGTCGACATATTCGTTGATGACGTTGGATTCATAAATCGCCTTGCCGTCATGCACGAGCGTCGGCACAAGGCCGGTCGGGTTTAGCGCAAGGTAGTCCGGCCGCTTCTGGTCCATCAACCCCAGATTGAGCCACTTGACTGTAAACGGCAGCCTCTTTTCCAGGAGGCAGTTGCGCACCCGGCGCGGACTCGGCACACCGGCACCGTCATACAATACCAGTTCGCTCATGACGCTTCCTCATCCAATCTCTTTTAATTGCACGTTGCGGCTATTCGGCCGCAACTCGCGCCGCGCCTTCATAATCGTAGCTCGCCATCAGGTTTTCCACGATCTTGTTGAACGCGGCCCAATCGGTTTCCCGGAACGAATGGTTGCGCACGATGAACGACGCGCCGGCATAAAACTTCTCGTATTGCTGGTGCCGGCCAGCAAATTCCGAACCGACCATGTCCCAGGCGAGCTTGAAAAGCTTCATGCGCGTGATCGCATCCGTCTGCGGCGTCTGCCAATAGGTCTGGAACTGGCGCGCAAGCTCCGAATCCTTCATCACCGAGATGTTGGCCGGCATCTGGAACACGCCGCCGCCGCAGAGCGTGCGTAGTTCATCGATGAATTGCGTGTAATTCTGCGTGCACCATTCCAGCGCTGCATACATCATGCGCCGGTTGAAACAGACATAGCCGTTGCCGGGCCAGTCCTCGAACGCATTGATCTGGCCGTTCACCATTCCGGCGATCATCGCCTCGTTGGCAGACAGCATGCCGAGCGTTTCCCGCACCGCCGGGATCTGGTCGGCGCCGGTCGCGCCCGCAACCTTGTTACAGAGCCCGACCAGGAGCTGCATCTTCGACCAGTAGCGCACATTGGACTGGTGATTGCCGAAGGCGTGGCTCGGCGTCTTGAAATAGATGTTACGGGAGAGCAGCGCATCGTCGTGGATGAAGACCCGCTCCCACGGCACCTTCACCTCGTCGCAGAGCAGCATGGAATCGGATTCGTCATATTTGTACGACAGCGGCGAATCGAATTCCGACGTGCAATTCATCTCCATTGGCTGGCGCGACCAGAGCTGCAGGCCCGGTGCGTTGCAGGGGATGGCGCAGGTGATCGCCTGCTTCTTCTGATCGGGCGCAAGCGGCAGCACATTGCCGATCCAGATTTCATTGGCGAACACCGCGCCGGTCGCCAGCATCTTCATGCCGGAAATCACCACGCCGTCGTCTTCCTCGCGCACGACCTGCAAGGTCGGAATCGGGATATTCTGTTTTTCGTAGAATTCCGGATTGCGCGCGGCCTGCGGCGGCAGCACCGCATAGACGGTGTAGAGGTCATGGTCGCGGGCGTATTTGTAATAGTTGAGAAGATTGTTGGCGTTGGCAAACGGCTCGATCAACTCGTCCGGCTTCATCGCCATGCCGGCGACAAAGGACGCAACGTGATCGGGCGAGCGGCCGAACATGCCATAAGTGAAATCTGCGATGCGCTTGTGGCCAATCATGCGGCGCTGCAAATCGTCGCGCGACTTCGCACGCAAGTAATAGATCGAATGGCGTCCGCCATCCTCCTCATAGGTCAACTCGGCACGATTGGCCGGGTCCGCCTTCATGTCGTAGAGCTCGGCCACCGTCTGAGCCGCGTTGCGGAAGGCGGGATGGCGGGTCACGTCGTCGATCTTCTCGGAACCGATATAGATGACGCGGCCGTCGCGCAGCGACTCCAGATGTTCCTTGCCGGTTCTCAGCATGTCAGCCTCCGGTTCAGCGCGCGGCTCTGCGGCCGGCGGGACGTTCTTCCCGCTCGATCCAGTCCAGCGCCAGGCTCGAATTTTTCATGAATTTCTGGTTGAAGCGCACCAGCGTTCGAAACTCGTCCGCCGTGACGCCGTCAAACAGAATGTCGTTGACGCTGCGGATGAAGGCGAAGGCAGCGAGAAGCCGGCTCCTGCCCTGCCGCGTCAGCGAGATCAGAACGCCGCGCTTGTCCTTCGGATTGGCGTTCTTGCGCACATAGCCCTTGGCGACAAGCTTGCGAACTTCTCCGGTGACATGCGGGCCGGACACTTCGAGAAAATCAGCGAGCGCGCTGATCGCGATGCCGCAGTCGCCCTGCAACCGCAGCACCGCCATCAGCATCGTGTATTGCGCGCCGCTGACCCCGACCTTCTTCGCAATCGACTTTCGGATGTCGACGAGCCGGGCCTCGTTCAGAATCATGCGGTGGATGAGGCGGCGGAATTCATGATCGCTGCCTTCGATCAACACGGCCGGGCGCGACACGCTGAGCGGCAACGGTGCGCCGGCTCTCGCTTCGGATGCGCGAAAAATCGGATTTGCGACATTGATGTTCATCATGAGACTAAGTATGATACCTAAGTCTGTTAGGTGTCAATGACTGCAAATACGAGGCATTTTGGATGTCAGGCACTACCCGTGAAATTTCAGGCGTAACACCCGAAGACGCGCTTGCGGTCTACAAGCGCCAGAATATCGGCAATCCTTCCGGTTTCGGAACCCATCCCGCGCTTCTGATTGTCGATTTCGTCAACGGCTTCAATGATCCGGCAATGTTCGGCGGCGGTAATATCCCGCCCGCGATTGAAAATACCGCGGGACTTCTTGCTGCCGCGCGCCGCGCAAAAATCCCAGTCGCCTTCACCCGCGTGGTCTATGCCGATGACGGCAGCGACGCTTCGGTCTTCTGCCGCAAGCTGCCGGGCCTGCTCGCGCTCACCGAAACCGCACAGGCGAGCCAGGTTGTCGATGCGGTGGCCCCGCAGGCCGGCGAATACGTGATCCGCAAGACCCAGCCTTCCGCCTTCTTCGGCACCGGCCTGGTCGGCTGGCTCGCGCAAAAGCGTGTCGATACCGTTCTGGTGACTGGCTGCACAACGAGCGGCTGCGTGCGCGCGAGTGTGATCAATTCCATGAGCCACAATTTCCGGACCATCGTGGTTTCGGACTGTGTCGGCGACCGCGCGTTGGCGCCGCACGAGGCCAATCTCTTTGACATGGAACAGAAATATGCGGACCTGATGACCTGCGATGAAGTCGTCGCGAAGCTGCAGGCCGCCATACAGACAGGAACGAAGTGAGATGGGCAATTCACTGGGGTTTCGCAGAAAATTCGCCGTGGTGGCGCCGTCCACCAACACCATTGTGCAGCCGGAATTCGATGCGATGGCGCCGCGCGGCGTCACCAATCATTTCGGCCGGGTGCATATCCCGAACGATCCGATCCGCAACGACGACGATTTCAACCAGCTCATTCAGAATATCCGCAGCGAACTCCTGCGCGCGATCGACCGCTGCATGACCTGCGAGCCGGACTACCTTGTCATGGGCATGTCGTCGGAGACCTTCTGGGACGGCCTCGATGGGGCGACAAAGCTCAAGGAGCGCATCGAGAGCCATGCCGGCATCAAATGCGCGATGGGTTCGGATGCCTCACAAGCGGCGCTGAAACAATATCCCGGCGTCAAGCGGCTGGGCGTCATCACGCCCTACATGCCGGTCGGTGACAGCCAGGTGCGGCGCTTCCTGACCGATTGCGGCTTCGAAGTGGTCCGGCTGAAGGGGCTGAAATGCTCGAGCCCCACCGCCATCGCACATGTTTCCGAGCGCGAATTGCGCGACGCCATCAACGAGGTCGATGGGCCGGATGTCGACGCGGTGCTGCAGGTCGGCACCAATCTCGCGATGGCGCGGCTCGCCGGTCTCGCTGAATTCTGGCTCGACAAGCCGGTGCTGGCGATCAACACCGCGACCTATTGGTGGGCTTTGCGGGAAAACGGGATCGAGGACAAGAAGGAAGGTTTCGGCTCGCTAATGTTGGAGCATTGATCGCCTTGCCTGGCCCGGTGCCGCGCATCCACGTCTTTCGCCGTCGTCGGCAAGACGTGGCTGGCCGGGGCATTCCCGGCCATGACGGAAAGCCCTAAATCGCCCGCGCGATATGCTTGCGCGACAACTCGATGTGGTGCCGCATCGCGTCCGCGGCGCCGGCCGCGTCCCGCCGCACTACAGCATCCAGAATGACGCGATGCTCCTCGTCGACCCGGCGCAATTGCAAATCGTCGCCAAGCGAAATGAACCAGAAACGCAGCGAGCGGTCATGCAACCGGGAGATCGTATCGGCCAGCACAATGTTCTTGGCCGCAAGCGATATCTTCCAGTGGAATTGCCGGTCGAGATCCATGAGTTGCTCGCGGTCGCGCGCACGGATCAAGGGTCCGGCGGAATCGAGAAGCACGCGAAGCTGCGACAATTCGGCCGGCGTCGCACGTTCCGCTGCAAGGCCGACGCAGAACGGCTCGTTGACCAGTCGCACATCGATGATCTGCAGCACCTGATCGAGCGAGATGCTTTCCACCATCACGCCCTTGCGCGGGATCACCTGGACGAGCCCCTCCAGCATCAGCCGGTCCAGCGCCTGATGCACGGGAGTGCGGCCAATGCGGAGCGTGCGGCTGATCTGCGCCTCGTTCAGATAGGCGCCCGGCCGGAATTCCATCTTGTTGATACGCCGCTTGATCTCCTGATAGGCACGGTCCCGCAGCGAGACCGGCGCATCCGGAACCCGGTTCAGGCGGCGCGTGCGCTCCTGCATGGTCATGGCCGTCTCATGCGTCCGCATAAAAATGCACTTCGAGAAGGAGGCAACCGTTCTCGGACTTGAAGGGGCCGTGATAGGCGCCGGGCGGCCGCACCGCATAGGTGTAGCCCTCGAATTTCTCCCCGCCCTTCCCGCTCTCGTCGTTACCCACGATCAGGTCGCCGGAAACGAGAAACACCTCTTCCCAATATTCGTGCACGAACGGCTTGGTGGTGTAGACGCCGGGCGCGAACCGCAGGAAGCGCGTGCGGTTGCCCTTCTTGCCAATTTCGTCGAGTTCGCCGGCGATGATTTTTTGCTGGATACCCTCCGGATATCCGGGCGGGGTGTGCCAGCCCGAGCCCATGTCGAGCGAGTGAAATTCCTTGTGTCCCTTGTGATAGCCCATACTCGTCATCCTTCGTCAGGCAGGACTTCGATTGCGTAACGGTGCTTGATGCTGCGGCCGAGCACCGGATCGTGCAGTTCCATTTCGAACGCTTGAGCGGGGCGGATCCCGCCATGCACTGCGAGCGTGCCGCAGAACATGGAAGTGCCGGCCTTCAGCTTGCCACCGCCGGTGTAAAGCGCGATCAGTTCTTCCGGCGTCCGCATCGCCGCGACCGGACCCTCCTGATACAGCAACCTTTCATCGCCGATATGCGCATGCGCCCGCAATATCAGCTTGTCCCAATGCGGTGTGACATCCGACAGCTTCCAAATATTCCGGCTCACCGGTTTGGCGCACATCTGCTTCGACAGTGACACGTTTACGGTCTCGGCCTTGCGGTCGGTATGATCGGAGCCGATACCGACGAACAGCTCGTCGCCGATCGCATGCAGCACGAATTCGATCTCGCCGCTGGAATGCTCACCCAGCGCCTCGATCTTGTCCGCGGTCGTCAGGAGCGACGCGGCATTGCGATAGAAGATCGGCGTCGATTTCGGCCGCTTGACGCCGATCGCTTCCAGTTCGCGGATATGCTTTTCGACCGCGGCCACATCGCGGCCGGTCCAACCGGCGACGACCAGCGAATGGATGCGGCCGAGGTCGAGTTCAGTTTCGACAGTCACTCATAATCCTCCGGCATTTTCGCCGCCGGCCCTGAGCGGGCCGGCGGAGCTTTTCTGATCGTTACTGACCGGCCGGATAGTTGGCCAGCAGCGTCCACTTTCCGTCCTTCATCTCGATGATGTAGACCGGCTTCAGCGCATCGCCATTCGCGCCAAATGAGATCGGACCTTCGAGCGCGGGGAAGTCCTTCATCTTACGCAGTTCGTCCTTGATTGCCTCGCGCTCCGCTGCCAGCTTCGCCGGATCGCCGGTGACCTTGGCGCGCTTCATGGCTTCCGCATACATCAGCACGATGTCGTAGGTCGCAGCGTCAAATTGCGACGACGCCGAACGATCGATGCCCGCGGCCTTGGTGCGCTTCAGAAATTCCGATTCGAACTTCTTGGTCCGGTCGTTGAGGTCGGCATAGAACGCGGTCGGGATCACGGTGCCATCGCCGGCCTTGCCCATCAGCTTTGGCAATTCCGGATCGGCGATGGTCGAGCCTGCGACCAGCCGCCCTTTATGTCCCTGACGACGCAATTCCTGCACGAGGCGCGTGGCGGCCTCAGGCCCCGAACCGACGCCGATCAGATCGGTCGGCTCAGAATTCAACTGCGAAACCTGCGGCGCAAGATCGAACGCCTGGCTCTGGAAAGTAACGCTGGCCTTCGGATCGACACCAACCTTCTTCAGCAAGGCCGGCAGCACTTTTTCGCCCATCGTCTTCGACACTACGTCGTCGGTCGCATAGGCGATGCTGGCCGAACCCATGGGGTAGCCCTTGTCCTTCAGCGCGCGCAATACGCGCTCGAACAGGAAGCCTTCGTCGGTAGTATTGCGGAACGCGAATTTGAAGGGCTCTGCAAGATTTGGCGCCGAAGAGGCCATCGACATCGAGGCTACGCCCGCGCGTTCGGCGGCCGGGAACACGACGCGGACCTCGCTCGAACTGAATGGACCGACAACTGCCAGGACCTTGTCATCCTCGGCGAGCTTGCGCAGACCCACGACCGCCTGGTCAGGTTTGCCGGCCGTGTCGAACGAAATCAGCTTGAGCTTCTTGCCGCCGACGCCGCCCGCGGCATTGATCTCCTCCAGCGCCATTTCGGCGGCGATCAAGTTGGTTCTGGAGAAGGTGGCAAATGGGCCGCCGCTCGATGGCAGATAGCCGAGCGCAATTTCCTGCGAGGCGGCGATGCCGGTGAAGCCCGCGAGCCATGCGGCGGTGAGCGAAGCTGTAATCCATTTCTGTTTCATGATCAGAACTCCTGTGTGAATTCTTGAACGTCTCTTTAATGCTTCTTATTGCGCGGCCATCGTCTTCTCGACGTCCTGGCCGAGATAGGCACTGACAAGTCTATTGTCGGCGAGCAGCCTTCCGGGCGGCCCGTCGGTGACGACCTTTCCAAGCTCGATAACATAGGCCCAGTTGGCGAGTTCGAGCGCGCGCTGGGTATTCTGCTCGACCAAGAGGATGGTGATGTTGCGCTCGCGGCTGAGTTCGCCGATATGCGCGAATACTTCCGATGAGAGAAGCGGGCTCAGGCCGAGCGATGGCTCGTCCAGCATCATCAGCTTGGGAGCCGCTAGCAGCGCACGTCCAATCGCCAGCATCTGCTGCTCACCACCCGACAGCACCGAGGCAGACCGGTCGCGGCGTGCCTTGAGATTCGAAAAACGGTCGTAGATGTCGTCGATCTCGCGGCCGATGGTTGCTGTTTGGCGGCGGTTGAACGCGCCCATGAGCAGATTTTCGTGAACGGTCAGGCTCATGACAATGCGGCGGCCTTCCGGCACCAGAACGAGGCCGCCCGAAACCCTTCGGCTCGGCGTCCAGTGTGTGATGTCATTGCCGTCGAAAATCACCCTTCCTTCGGAAATCTTTTCGACACCGAGCAGCGCCCGCAGCATCGACGACTTGCCTGCCCCATTGGCGCCTAGCACCGCAACGATGTTGCCCGGGGCAAGATTGATCGAGACACCCTTGACGGCGTGAACGCGTCCGTAGCGGACATGAAGATCGCGCACTTCAAGAAGCACGGCGCGCCTCCTTCTTGAGCGCTGGCTCGGATGGCGGCGTTCCGAGATAGATCTCCTGCACCCGGCGATCCTGCCGAATGTCCTTCGGCGTCCCTTCGGCGATCTTCTTGCCGAAGCTGATGACGACCACGTGTTCGCACAAGGCACCGACGAACTGCATGTCGTGTTCGACCACCAGCAAAGTGACGTCGCCCTGCTCGCATATCGTTCGCAATTGGCGTTGCAGGTCATCGGTCTCGGCCGGGTTCAGGCCCGCCGCCGGCTCGTCGAGCAGGAGCAGCCGCGGATGCGCCATCAGCGCGCGCACCAATTCGATCCGCTTCTGCACGCCGTAAGGCAGGCTGCCGACCGCGGCACGCTCGTACTCACCCAAGCCGGCATCGTGGAGGGCCGCGCGTGCCTCCTCCTTCCAGCGGTTGTTGCGGGTGAGGTTGACCGGCTGCAACACGCCGAAAAAGCCGCGATTGCGCGAATGCTGCCCGACGATGACATTTTCCAGCGCATTCAGATGCGGCATCAGCCGTACATTCTGGAAGCTGCGCGCGACCCCGTGGTCGACGCGGCGACTGGAAGGAACATGCGTGATGTCGACGCCGTCGACATGGATGCGCCCGCGGTCGACCGCATAGACGCCGGTGATGAGGTTGAACACCGTGGTCTTGCCGGCGCCGTTCGGTCCAATCAGCGCCGTCCGCGATCCACGCCGAACGCCGAAGGTCAAATCATCGATGACGTCCAGACCGCCGAACTGCTTGTGCACATTTTCGAGTTCGAGGATGTTGGGCGCGGTCATGTGACGCGCTCTTTTGCGGCGCCCGGCGATTTTACGAACGGGTCGCGCCAGTCGAACAGGCGGCGCAGCATGCCGCCGGTGATCAGTCCCTGCGGCCGCAGCGCCATCAGCATGATAATGCCGGCCGCGAACACGACGTATCTCCAATTGGCACTGCCGCGCAGAAGCTCGGGCAACAGCGTGAACACAGCGGCCCCGATCAGCGGACCGAACACGGTTTGGGTTCCGCCGAGCAATACGTAGAGCACGATCGTAATCGAGAGCGTGATGTTGAAGTATTGGGCTTCTATGAAGCTGAAATGATGCGCATAGATGCCGCCGCCGATGCCGGAAATCAGCGATCCCAACGCAAAGGCCGCGACCTGAAATCCTCTCACCTCAATGCCCATGAGATCGGCGACGCGTTCGTCGTCATGCACGGCGCGCGCCGCAATCCCGAAGCGGGTCGTGAACAGCAGCCAGACCAGCAGCATCACCACGACCGCAAACCCAACCACGACCGGCAGCCGGATGAAAGCCGTGACCGGATATCCGGCGGCGCCGCCGACGGCGCTCATATTAAGAAGAGACGCCTGCACCACCTGTCCGAGCGCAAAGGTCGCAAGCGCGAGATAGATGCCGCGTGTGCGCAACACCGGCACCGCGACAACCAGGGCTATGAGCGCTGCCACCACACCGCCGATCGGGATCGCGATCAGCGGATGCACGCCATAGACATTGCTCACATAAGCGGAGGAATAGGCGCCGATGGCCGCAAAGCCGGCAAGCCCGATATTCAGCTGCCCGGCCGCGAGCGGAAGAAACGCACCATAAGCATAGACGATGTTAACGGCGAGCAGGACGAGAATGCCCTCGAGATAGCCGCTCATATGCCGCCCCGCGCCGTTGTCATGCCGGCGAACAGGCCGGTCGGCCGCAAGAACAGGATCAGCAACAGCAATCCGAATACGGCGATGTCGACAAAATCCGCGCCGAAATATCCGATCGCCAGCACCTCGACGAGGCCGATGACGAAGTCCGCCAACGATCGAGCCCCAGATGTTACCCATGCCGCCGATGATCATGGCGGAGATACCCTTGAGCCCGACCACCTCACCCATGAAGGGATGCACCTGCCGGTAATTCAACGCGAAGATCACGCCGGCAAAGGCCGCGAAGGCGCCCGCGACCACGAATACGATCGGCACTACGCGGTTGATGTTGACGCCGAGCAGCAGCGCCGTATCGGAATCTTCCGCAATCGTGCGCAGGGCGCGACCAAGCTTGGTACGGTTGAGGAGCAGCGACAAGCACCCAATCAGGACAATCGAGCAGACGAGACCGATGAGCTGAGGGATGCCGATGACCAGTCCGCCAAATCGGAGATCGACCTGGCTGAACCCGGCGTTCACTGTCCGCAGGTCGGAGCCATAGAGCGCGATGGCCAGATGCTCGAACAGGATCAGAAACGCCATCGACGAAACCAGCGGGACAAATTTTTCGGCGCCGCGCATCCAGCGCCACGTGAACAACTCCACGATCAGCGAAGCGATGCCGACCACAACCATCGCCGCCGCGACCGCGAGCGGCCACGGCAGACCCGCATGGATAAAGGCCCAGGTCGCCATCCCGCCGATCATGAACATCGCCGGGATGCTGAAATTCAGAAAGTTGAGGACGCCGATGCTCAGCGTGAGCGCGACCGCCACCATGGCGTAGACCGAGCCCAACATCACACCGTTGACGATCTGCTGGCCGAGCAATGCTTGGGTCCCGCCGAAATTCTCACAAGGCGCAGACGCGCCCGCATTAACGGCCGGAAGCGTGCCATTCCAGTGAAATTTCACAAGCTCTTTTTGAAAGCTGGGCCTGACCCGCTATTGTGCAAGCGCGAACGCACCTTCGATTTGCCGCGCAAAATCGGGCGTATCGGGCGCCACGTAGCGAACATGAGCGATGAAGCTTTACTCGGCCGCTTCGAGGCGACGAATGGACGCATCCTGCTCCAGTGCGGGTAGCCGCGTCATCACGCGTGCCGAACTTTTCACAAGCGCTGCGCTCGCCGACGACATGGCTTCGAAGGCGCCGCGGCTCAAGGGCGCAAAAAACTGATCGTTGACCGCGCGGATGGCCGGCGTGAGGCGAGCGATCTGAGCATTGCCCGCGCGCGACAGAGAGATCAGCACGCCGCGCCGATCTTCCGGATTGGGCACCTTGGCGACCAGACCGGCCTCGGCAAGCTTGCGAGTCTCGGTCGCGATGAAAGCGCTCGAGACATGCAGTGCCTTGGCAAGCGCGCCGACACTGACGCCGGCGCTGCCCTGTAGATGAGCGACCGCCACCAGCACGCTGTATTGTGGTCCGCTGATGCCCATCTGCCGGCCGAGATGCTCGCGCACCATTTCCATACGGACCGAGAGCGTCAGCAGATCGTAGACCAATTGCCGGAAGCGCTTGTCGCTGCCGCGATCGAGCAACGCCGCATGCGACGTGGTCGAGAGCGACGGATCGGGCGGCGACTTATCTTCACCGCCCGCTTTGCGCTTGCCGGCTTTTGCTTTCACGCCTTTACCTATTCCGCAGCCTGAAGGTCGACATAGCCGGTGTCCTGAAGAAGCTGGCTCTCGACCGGAATCTTCAGGCTGTCATGCACCGTGTTGTAGAATTTCCAAAACCCGACAACACAGGCGAGTTCGATAATCTGTGGCGGCGTCAGATGTTTCTTGAGGCGAGCCAGGATTTCGTCCGGCACCGCGGTCGGATCTTCGGAAGCCGCGCGCACATAATCGAAACAGACGCGCTCGAACTCGTCCTTGGGTTCGAGGTCGCCCATTAGCATTTCCTGCAATTCGCCCTCAGTCAGGCCCCACCCTTCGGACTGATTATCCTTCGGCTTCTTCAACATCGCGCAGCTATGCGCCGTGCAATAAGCGCAGCCATTGACCATGCAGGCGACCGCGGCGAGCCGGCGCTTGAGGAACTGGTCGAGCTTGGAGGAAGGATCGCGCATCACCTTGCTGTTGAGCGACCACAAAGTTTCAGCGATTTCAGGCCGATAGGCGTAAAGCTTCAGTGCATTCGGCAGAAATCCCATGCGCTTCTTGTAGGGCTCGACCACCGGCTTCAGATTGGGCGCGAAATCCTCTTCCTTCATATACGGAATGAAGGGCTCGGTTTCGACGAGCACGCGCGGCGGCGGCGCAAGAACTTTATCGGTCATGACAGGTCTCCGTTACAGATAATCTTCCAGGCGAACTTTTCCCCAATTGATCGGCCAGGCGCGCTCGAAATCCTTGATGTTGTGGCGGGCCTTGGCGGTGGCGTCGATGCCGATCTTGCCGACAAGCCGATGCGGTTCCTGCCCTTCGATGGGCGAGCCGGAAGGATCGAACAGCGAGCCGCGAGTATTCGGCACGACCACGATGTCGCGGGCAGGATCGACGCGCGTCGCCATCGCGAGATAAACATCGCGGGCGTCGTCAATATTGGTGTCAGGCGAAACAGCGACCACCATCTTGGTATTGAGCCAGGGCGCGCCCATCGCGAGCATCAGCGCGTCATTGACGAAGCCCTCGCGCGGATAATCGAATTGCAGGATGCAGGAAAGCGCAGCGCCCCAGGTCGGGAAGCGCACGTCCTTCACCGCAAGCCCCATTTCGGTCAGCCGGTTGTAGAGTATCGCCTCATGGCAGAGCCGCGGCAGCGTCTGGTGATCGGTGTCCGGGCAGGTCTGGTGATTGCGGTAGATCGGACGGTCCGAGCGCATGGTGAGCGCGGTGATCTCTACCTCCGGCACGAAATCGCGATGCGGCAGGTGATACATCGACGGCGACGTCACGTCACCGACCTCATATTTGGCACCGAGATGGATGATGCCTTCGGCCACGATTTCGGCCTGCGCCGGCACATTAATATCGATGGTCTCGCACGGCACCATCTCGAAATCGCGATCCATGATGGTGCCGACCATTTCCATCTCGCCCCACATATCCATGTGGAGACCCGAGAAATTGGCCATGATCTCGACTGCAGGCGGCACTCCCCACACAAAGGCGATCGGCATCTTGTCGATACCCATCGCGCGATATTTGTTCATGATGATGTGCGAATGCGGCGTGATGAAACTGATCAACCCGCGGCGCGGGCCCGCGGCATAAGTGCCGGCGTGGCATGAATTGTAGAAACCGGTCTCCGGATCCTTGATGATATTCATGGCCGTGACATACGGCCCGTAATCCTTGTCCTTGTGCCGCGGGATCGGAAGCATGGTCCAATCGACATCGCTGCCGGTACGCACGACCTCTTTCACCGGTCCGCTCTTGACCTTCTTGATGCCGCGCGGCGGCTGCCGCAGCCGGAAAGCGAGCGTCTTCAGATAGTCGTTCTCGTCAACGCCGAGGGCCCGCGCCTGCGAGCGGCGGTTTTTCACCAGGATGTCGCACAGCCGAAAGCCCGGCTTTTCGACGATGTTTTCGAACAGGATCGGCTGGTCGCTCTGCGCCGACAGCGCGCCGATATTGACCATGTTCACGGGCTTCGTAATGCGCGTGACGATATCGGAATTGGTGACGAAATAATCGCGAAGCGTTGCGTCGAGCGGCCGCTTGGCTTGCAGCGGAGGCACGTGACCGGGAGCCAGCGACATTGGGCCTCTCCATTTCGTTAAGTTAGTTTACTATTTGAGTTTAACGAGTCAAGCGGCCTGACAGGCGCGAAATTTCGAGCCTTTAAGGCCTTCAAGCGATCTGCATTATTTCCATTGCGGCCGAGGCGTCGATACAGGCTTTGGCTCGGGCGCGGCGGGGGAAAATGCGAGCGTCGCCCAGACATTCCAGCCTTCGGGACGATCTCTCGCGTCGAACTCGTAATACCCTTTCAAATTGAGATAGCCCTGCACGCCGGGCGCCGCCTGGAAGATGTAGCCGATCTGCGGGCCGATGCCGAAAACGCGCGACTTCACCTCGCCGAGAATTGGCGCCGATCCGGTATCCGCATCGAACTGGGTATAAATGTAGCCGACGGCGCCGACCAAGAATTGCTTGCTCAGGAATTTTGCCGCGCCGAAATCGACATGAAAATCGATGCCATTCTTGTAGTTGGTATCGTGGTTCCAGTTATTGAAGGTGACACCGCCGGTGGCGGAAAATTCTAGGCCCTTGGTCGGATCGAAGTAGGTGTAACCAATGCCGCCGTCCCAGGAATTGAAGCCGAGGCCAAGATTGGCGAGCCGCGTCGATTCATAGGTGCCAACCCGAAGATTGGTCGTACCGTAAATCATGAGATTGTGGACGCCGCTGTTCCAGCGCAGCGATGCCAGCGGAATGAGGTCCGCCAGACCGGTCGCAGATTCGGTGATCGAGCCCTGTCGCGTTGCCGACAGCGGCCCAAGCGACGCGCTGAGCGTACCGTCGAGCGTTGTGGTCTGCTTTCCATAGCCGATCAGCATGGCCACCGCGAATTGTCCGCCGAAAACTTTTGTGTCGAACACGTAGCCCGGAACGATAAAGCCAATATCCGCCCGCGCCGACAGATCGACATTCAGATTGACGTTCAGATTGGGCCGCACGCGCCCGACCTCTATCTGCTTGGCGGCGGCTACCTCACCACCCGCATTGACCGAGGTGTGATAGTAGATCGCCGCCGCATTGAAGCCAGGCTGCTGCGGCACCGCCGCGAGGCTGCCGAAAAATCCTGGTACCCAGAAGCTGACGCCGCCCTGATCGGCCAATGCAGGTTTCTGAGAGACTGCGACCGCCCCCGCAATCGCAAGTGACCAACCGCCGATCCGAATTGCGCTTCCGAGCTTGGTCATGAAGGCCCCCACCGACAAGACGAGACAGCTTCAAAATATACAAGCTCTAGTGCGGGGGGAAACGACGTTTCCGGGTCCTTCCCTGCTCTATTACCTCCAACCGTGTCAGTAGGGATACACGTAGTTCACGATCGCGATCTGGCGCAGCAAAACCTTGCGTATGAAATGCGCCACCCTGACGCGATCGGTGAATATCGCGGCCTCGCCCGCGCTGCCGGCCGGAAGCTCGCGCGCAATCGCAGCGTCGTCGAGCTTCACGCGGACCACGAACGGTGCGGCCTGCACATCTTTCGGGGTCACAGCTTGTCCGGAAGCGGCAACTTGCCCGCTCGACACTGCTTGCAGAATCGACTGCACCTTTCCCGAGAAGACCTTGCCCGGGAAAAATTTGAAGGTCAGTTCCACCGGTTGTCCCGGCGCCAAATAGCGCGCGTCGATCTGCTGAATTGCGACACCGATTATGGTGTCCGAAGTATCGATGAAAGCCATCACCGGCGACAGCGGCAGATTGGCGACACGGGCTCCCTTTCGGAGCGCCAGGTTCGTCACATAGCCATCTGCCGGTGCTCGCACAATTGTCTGATCGAGATTGTATTTCGCGCCCTCGACTTGCGCCTTGAGCTGATCGACTTCGGCCTGCCGCTGTTCGACATCGAAGGCGCGACCGGATTGCGCGCGCTCGAGTTGCGTCATCTGTGACAGCCGCAATTCCTGGAACTTTAGCTGTGCCTCAAGCGCTTCGACGCTGGCCTTGAACGGCACCGGATCGATGCGGAACAGCACGTCACCGGCCTTGAGCGGCTTGTTGGGATCCACCGAAACCTCGATGACCTCGCCTGCGACATTCGGCACGATCGGGACGGAATTGCGGATCACCAAAGCCGGCCCCTGCGGCGCGCCCCAATTCATCGGAATAAAAAGCCCGATCAACAGCAGCAGCAAAACGATGACCGGAGAAATTTTCCAGAACAGGTTGAAGGGAACGATCTTTAGCTTCACCAGAATGAAGAGGAGGACCAGATAAACATTCAAAAGGACGACGATCACCGCGCGCCCTCCCCTTTACGGGAGGCCGGGATGTCAACGTAAGCCCAGATTACCGCCACCGGCCACAGTACGAAGCCGAAGAATAGCGTGACCCAGCCCGCGACACTGACCGCCTGCGCGTAAGGGTGATTGCGACTCCGGGCAATCATCCCAGGCAGCATCGCCATGAAAATGACGACTGCGACCGTGCAGCAGACCAGCACGATCAGAACGATCCACGCGAAAATGTCGAGTACGCTCATGGGATCGCTCCGCTCACGACGCCGCGTGTTTATTTCGGTGCGAGCTTCAGGTCCGTATCCGGTACTTTTCTCCAGGTTGAGTCCGGATCGAACGCGGTCATGCGCGATGCGATCCTTGCCGTGTTAGGCCCCAGATCCTTCTGCATCACGACGCCCGAGTGATTGACGATGAAGGTCATCACGCCGGAATTGCCGTACTCGGCGGGATAGGCAACGAGCCCGAAGCCGCCGATCAAATTGCCCTTGACGAGATAGTTCATGGCGCCGCCTGGCACGTTCGCGCCCTGCCCGGTCAGCACCTTGTAGTAATAGCCGTGATAGGGCGCCGCTTCCGCCCCCGGCCGATAGCCCTGAATAGTCGCGAGCGCGAAGGCCTCGCCGAGCGGACTTTGCGGCTCGTTCGCGGCCGCCGGCCAATAAAGCCCGTCCTTCTTTCCGGGCGTGGAGATGATGCGCTGCGCGTAGCTATCGACTTTGGTGCCTTGCGGATTCATCGAGGCATATTCGTTCTGCGCATCGACGTAAGAAAGCGCCGTCTGAATCGCACTCAATTCATTGCCGCCGATGCGGCGCGCAAGAACTTCACGGCGGCCGGCGGCGGTGTCGAATTGCCAGACGCCGGCCTTCTGCACCAGCGGAATTGGCAGCTGCCAATCGTTCGGCCCGAGCACGAGATCGGCGGCGCTGTCGCCTTTCTTGACGATCTGATGCTTCAAGTCGAAAGCCACCAGGAAATCTGCGCGCCTCTTTTGATCCGCGACATCGTCTCCCGAGAACAGGATATCGCGGCCGGGTTCGCCCAGAACTTTCATCAAGCCGCGCGAATTGTCGGACCGCGCCGCGGCCACCAGCGCGGCAACGGCATCATCCGGCGACTTGAATTTCTCTTGCGCATTGGCGGTAACCCCGCCGAACAGCATGGCTGCGAACAAAGCCGCGACGCGGACGGAATGGAAATGGACTGTCATGGTGTCCTCCCGAATTAAACGAGGGTGAATCGATTTTCGATCAGCGGCCGCGACGGCCGCCGCCGCCACCTCGTCCGCCACCACCGCCGTGTCGACCGCCTCCTCCGCCGCCGCCAAATTGCCGGCCACCACCACCTCCGCCGCGAAATTCTCGTCCGCCGCCTCCGCCACCACCACGGAATTCCCGTCCACCTCCGCCACCGAGACTGGCATGACCACGGTTCGACTGAGCGCGCTCGAACCCGCCGCGATTGGCGTTGTCGAACGCGCCGCCCTTCTGCGGACCCCGGTTCTCAGGCCGGGCGCGATCGCCGCCGCCCGGACGATCTCCGCCCGGTCTCGCATCCTTCTGCGGACGATTGCCGCCCTTCTGCGTGCCGCCACCGCCTGCGCCCGGCCGCGCGTCGGGCCGGCCACCGTCGCCACCAGGCCTGCTGTCCGGACGACGATCGCCGCCGGGCCGATCGGAGCCAGGCTTCAGCACCTGCTGGCCATCGCGCCCGCGGAAGTCCATGCGCTGGTCCTTGTTCCCGATTTCGTTTTTGCCATATCGCTGGCGCACGTCATTGTTGTTGTAGCGCACGCCGTGGCGGTGATCCGAGTTGTGGACCCAGTTGTTGCGCTTGTTGATGTCGATGTCGTTGTTGATGTTGATGTTGTTGTTGCCCCAGTTGACGTTGCCGCCCCACCAGCTGCCGCCGCGCGCCCAGGCGCCGACCGCATAGCCCGCGCCGAAAGCAAGTCCGGTGGCAATCGCAGCACCGGCAATGTAGCCGGGCGCCGGAAAGTAATACGGCGGATACGAGGGATAGGACCACGCACCATAGACAACGGCCGGATCGTAATAAGGAACATAGACCGTGTTCGGCTCCGCAGGTTCGATCGCAATGTATTGGCGATTGTTCTGGGTCGTGGTCGTGACCTTCTGCTGTTTCGAGGTTTTTAGCTTGTCGTTGGCCTGAGCCTTCTGGCGCAGCCGCTGGATGGCATCCATGACATCGGGTTGTTGCGCAAGCACGGCGTCGCCCAGCTTCTGCGTCCAGTCGAGCTTGTCCGACATCATCGCGAGCACATCCGGGGTTGCCGCGAGTGACTTGACGCTGTCATCCCACTTCTTCGGATCGACCGCCTTTTTCAGGGCATCGCCTTTCGAATTCTTGTTCTGCTGCGCCCAGCGCTCCGCCTCCACCACCTCCAGCGGATAGGTCGAGGCGATCAACACCTGCGACAGAAGCGTGTCGGGATAAAGCGCAATCGGCGCCACCAGTTGATCGAGCTCTTCCGGCTTCAGGGTGGAAGACGACTGCGCCAAGGCCTGGCAGGCCCCGAGCAGGCCGAGGCCGGTTAGCGCAAGAGCAAAAAGCAGTTTTCGCATGACGTTACCTCCACCCTGACTACGCCCCACCGGAGCGCCAGAACTTATGCAATTTCGGCAATTTCACTTCGGCGCCGGGAAGATCGTCTTCCAGTCATTTTTCATCGAGATCACGGGCCAGCCCCATTTCGGCGCCTCGTCCAGGCCCTTGTCGAGCTTGCCGATCTGCGATTTCCGGTCATAGGCATATTCGCGTTCGGCATCGTCGTGATGGACATAGAGCCCGAGCCGCGCGCCCGAGCCGGAAGTCGTGTATTGCAGCATCTGCAGATCGCCGTCGGAATTACCAAAAGATATTATTGGCCTACGCCCTATGTTTCGGTTGATGCCGACCGGCTTGCCGGGGCCGTCGTCGATGAAATCCACCTTGGCGGTTTTGAACATCTCCGACTTGCCGTCCTTCAGAAGCCTGAACTGCGTCACCCCTGATGATCCGACCACCTGCTCACGCGGGATGCCATAAATGCGCTCGGTCCAGGGGCGCATGAAGTCCATGCCGCCACCGGATACGATGAAGGTCTTGAAGCCGTTGGCGCGCAGGTATTGCATCACCTCCAGCATCGGCTGGTAGATGAGTTCGTCATACGGCCTCTTGAAGCGCGGGTGACGCGCGGTTTTGAGCCAGTCGAGCACAGTGGTCTCGAAGTCGGCCACCGTCATGCCGGAATGTGTGGCCTCCACGATCGCGATCAGCCCCTTTTCTCCCGCGGTCGCAGCTGTCTTTACGTCGCCCTGAAGCAGCGCCTTGAAAGGCTGCTTGGTTTTCCATTCCGGGTGTTGCGGCGCCAGCGCCTTTACGCGATCGAAGGCGAACGCCATCTGGAAATAGAACGGCATCTCGCACCACAGCGTGCCGTCATTGTCGAAGGTGGCGATGCGCTCGGGCACCGGCACGAAATCCGGACCGCCCTCCTTCGTCACGCGCGCGACAAAATCCAGAATTGCCTTTTTCGGAGCGCCGTCATTCCAGGATGGCAGCGGATCGGTTTGGGCTCTTGCCGGGACAGCACCCGCAAGGCTCCCGGCGGCAACGACGAAAAGATAAAATGCCGTAATCAGCTTCCGCATCGATCCCGCTCCTAGCGCCTGTCTGCTTCGTGTTGCCGCGTGCGCACTTCGGACAGGTCGCGCTCCAGAAAGAAATTCAAAAAAGTCCGTATCAACGCGGTCGCGCCGACCTTGGCGATCTCCTCCCAGGATGGCGTGATCGCCGTCTCGAGGATGTCGGCGGCGAGCTGAAAGGTGAGCCCGGCGACGAGCCATCGCGCGTAGCGCAGCCAGACATCGCGTTTCTCGTGGCCGCTACGCGAGGAAATCAGAACCCAGCCCCCGGCGACAAAAGCCTCCGCAGTACCGATCACGATGACGATCAGCGCCATCAGGTCGATGATGACGACGGCATTCTGCGTTGCGACGACGAGCCAGTCTTTCAGCATGCCCGGTTCAAGTCTGCTGCTGAGGATATTCAATCGAAAAATCGGGCGGCGGGATCGTTCCGCCGCCCAGAGCAAAATCAGCTACCGGCACCGGCTGCTTTCATCTGCTCGATCGCGTCATCGATCGTAAAGCTGTTCGGCTTCTGGATCGGCGGGAAGTCCTTGAAAGTATCCGCCCATTTCGACGCCACCATATTGATCGCGAAGACGATGTAGTCGCGGCGGATAAACCATTCCCAATAGGTATTCGACGTGATGTCGGCGAATTCGTAAGGATCGGTTCGCAGGTTGTAGAGTTTGGGAAGTCTCAGTCGCGTAAAGGGCTCCGCCCAAACCTGCAACGTGCCCTTGCAGCGCTGCTCCATGAACACGCATTTCCAATTGTCGTATCGCAGCGCGATGATGTCTCCGTCATCGCTGATATAGACGAACAGCTTGCGCGGAGACTCTTTCTCCTTGCCGGTCAGATAGGGCACCAGGTTGTAGCCGTCGATGTGGTTCTTGTAGGTTCGGCCGCAGGCCTGATAGCCCTTCTTCGCCTTCTCCACGATATCCGGCTCTCCTGCCATCGCAAGGAAAGTCGGAAACCAATCATGATGCTGAACGATTTCGGTCGAGACCTCACCCGGCTTGATCTTGCCCGGCCAGCGCGCCAGCAGGGGAATACGGAAGGCGCCTTCCCAGTTGGTGTTCTTCTCCGAACGGAATGGCGTCATGCCGCCATCCGGCCAGGAGTTGCGGTGAGGCCCGTTGTCGGTGGAGTATTGGACGAAGGTGTTGTCGGCGATGCCAAGCTCGTCGAGGAAATCGAGCACCTGTCCGACATTCTTGTCGTGATCGATCATTGTGTCGTGATAGGGCGACTGCCAGCGGCCCGCCTGACCGAGGCTTTCCTTCTTGGTGTGGGTGTATAGGTGCATGTGTGTCGTATTAAGCCAAACGAACCACGGCTTGCCTTCGGCCTCGGCGCGCTTGATGAAATCCTTGGCTGCCGCGACGAATTCGTCGTCACACGTCTCCATGCGCTTGCGCGTCAGCGGGCCGGTGTCTTGGATCTTCTGCTTGCCGACTTTGCCCCAGCGCGGCTCTTCGGTCGGATCGTCCTTGTCGGTCGCCCAGGAATGCAGGACGCCGCGCGGACCAAAATTCTTCCGATAGTTCGGAAAGTCGCTCTCCGGAAAGTAGTCGTACATCTCCGGTTCTTCTTCGGCGTTCAGGTGATAAAGGTTGCCGAAGAATTCATCGAAACCGTGATTGGTCGGCAGCATGTGGTTGAGATCGCCGAGATGGTTCTTGCCGAACTGTCCGGTTGCATAGCCCTGGTTCTTCAGGGCGCCGGCGATGGTCAAGGCCTTCTCGGTCATGCCGACCGGCGCGCCAGGAAAGCCTACCTTCGACAGGCCGGTGCGCAACACGCTCTGCCCAGTGATGAAGGACGACCGGCCCGCGGTGCAGGATTGCTCACCGTAGGAGTCGATGAACATCATGCCTTCCTTGGCGATGCGGTCGATATTGGGCGTCTTGTAGCCCATCAATCCGTGCGAATAGCAGCTCAGATTCGAGATGCCGATATCGTCGCCCCAGATGACGAGGATGTTCGGCTTTCCGCTCTTTGCCATAACCCTATTCCTTTCCCGTGATGTTTGAGTCTTCTTGGACTTCGATAAGGCCTTTGCCGCTTTCTTCTTCGTGGGCGCTTTGCGCGCCCGTACCTTGTTCGATCTCCTTCTCTGCTTCCCTTTCCGGGCCATCCCGCTCAGAACGGCCCGACATTAAAAACCATGCTGACAATCGCTGCGACGCCGATCATCAGGAGAATGACCGCCGTCAGAAGCGTTAGCGAAACCGGGAACTGGCTTTCGCCGTGGACGAGGCCGTCGGCAATCATTGCTTCGCGCTGCTGGCGCAGATGCAGCATAAATTGCAGGTGATAGATAATGCCGCCGACCAGCATGATGATGCCCAGCGCAACAAGG
Source organism: uncultured Pseudomonadota bacterium (assembly GCA_963707705.1). Lineage (GTDB taxonomy): Bacteria > Pseudomonadota > Alphaproteobacteria > Rhizobiales > Xanthobacteraceae > Pseudorhodoplanes. Next base: position 303,591 of record CAVPRD010000018.1, read on the forward strand.
GTAATGCCAAAATTGCGAGGCGCGCCGGCGTGAGCGAGCGTGCCCGCCTCCTTCAGCTTTTCGAATACCTGAAAGATGGTGAAGCCGAAGCTGATCAGCGACAGCGATGTTCTTATGACCGACATCAGCGTGCGATCCGCGCTCATGCGGGTGCGCTGGAACGACATGCCGGTGCGCCGCGACGAAAGCTCGACCGAAATCTGATCCGAACTGGATTGTCGTGTAACGGGGTCCATGGGCTTTAGCCGTTCGATTGCGATTGGGGATGCCGCGCAAACCAAATCCGTGCGATGCGATTGATCGGGCCACGCAGAATGACATAGGGCAGGACCGCGAGGATCAACGTGATGACGACGGCTTCGCCGGGATAGAAAGTGCCGAGAACGCGCCACTGGTAAATGGCGTCCATGCCAAAACCGAGCAGAATAATGCGCGCCGTCGAATTTAGTTCCTCGCTGATCGCCCTGCCCCGCCCCGCCTTGTCACGCAGCAGGGTAGGCAGAAACGGAGCCCGGCCGCTGCGCGCATCGCGGATGCCGTCATGCAAAGCTGCGATTGTGGCCATGCTCGGTTGCAGGAAGAATCGGAAAGTCATCGGACCGCTGGAGCGGTCGATCACATCGCGCCACAGACGTGTGTGCGTCTCCCATGTCAGACCGTGACGAAAGATACCGTAAAGGATGAAGCCAGCTGTCAAGATGACGACCAGCCACGCCGTGATGCGGGCCATGTTCGATGCAACAGAGGAGATCACGACGCCTCTCCTGACAACGTAGTCCGTACCTGAAACATTTCGTCGGAATGAAATGTGAAGCTTGTTTCTTGTTCTTGTTAAATGAACCCTTGGACGCAGATTGGAGAGACGCCATTCGCGCACACGAAAGAGCTATCCCAGTGGCCGCCATGCGGCCACTCAACTTTTCGTCGCATTGTGCGGCGCGGGACGCTCGCTTGACTACGATTTCACCTCTCGTCGTCAGGCGCGATCCGGCTGACGCAGCGAAATCCGACATGGCTGGTCGAGGTATCGACCGGCTCGGGATGACGTGCGGCCGGGCGATAACGCCGGCAGTAATTCGGCGCGCAGAGATGCGAGCCGCCCTTCAGCACCTTGCGCGGGATTTTGACGTTCGCCTGACAAGGGTCGTAGCTACCATCCTCACGCGGACCGCGCGGATTTTCCGGAATGCAGCAGGCTTTCGCGACATCGGCTTCATGCCTCGGCGCATACCAGTCGCTGGTCCATTCCCAGGTATTTCCGATCATGTCGTGAATGCCGTAACCGTTTGCCGGAAATGCCATAACCGGAGACGTACGCGTGAAGCCGTCCTTGGCGAGATTTTCGTGCGGAAAATTGCCCTGCCAGGTGTTGGCCATGTACTTGCCGCCGGGGATGAGTTCGTCGCCCCACGCAAACTCGGCGCCTTCGAGCCCGCCGCGCGCGGCAACTTCCCATTCCGCTTCGGTCGGCAGGTCCTTGCCGACCCAGCGCGCATAGGCAAGCGCGTCCGCATAAGCGACATGCACTACCGGATGATTGTCGAGACCGTTGATGTTGCTCTTCGGTCCGTAGGGATGGCGCCAGTCCGCCCCTTTCAGGAGCGTCCACCATTGTCCCCAATTGCGCAGATCCACCGGGCCTTCCGGCGGAGAGAAGACCAGCGAGCCCGCGTAAAGCATGTGCGGCAGCGCGCCCGGATATTCCTTCGGATCGGGAACGATTTCGGCGACGGTGACATGGCCGGTCGCCTTCACGAATTCCTTGAACTGTCGATTGGTGACCGGCGTGCGGTCGATCCAGAAACTGTCGACGGTGACACGATGGATCGGCGCCTCTTCCGGATAGTGTCGGTCGGAGCCCATGCGAAAGGTACCGCCCTCGACGCGGCACATGCCCTCTCGTACTTCAACTCGTTCCGACAGACCGGCTTCGGTCATGGGCATTCCCGGCACTGATTCCGGACATTAGCACGAGGAAACACTTCGGGAACAGGGCATCAAAACATTACCGCAAAAGGCTCGCTCCGATTTGGATAATTGTACCTTTAGCAGGCAGCGACTAGGTTGACGTGCGAATATGCACCGACAATGCCGTGCGGGGATCGACCGTGACGCTGCCAAGTACGTTAAAAGACCGCCTACGAATTCCCGCGATCGCAGCTCCAATGTTCCTCGTTTCCGGGCCGGATCTTGTGGTCGAGACTTGCCGGTCCGGCGTGATTGGTACCTTTCCCGCGCTCAATCAGCGGACCAGCGAAGGCTATTCGGAATGGCTTTCGGAGATAAAGCATCGCCTGAGCGGTCACGCGGACGCCGCGCCCTTCGGCATCAATCTCATCGTGCATCGCTCCAACCCGCGCGTTGAGGCCGATCTCGCGATTACGGTGGAGCACAAGGTGCCGCTGGTCATCACCTCGCTTGGCGCGGTGGCGGAGCTTGTAAAGGCCGTGCACAGCTATGGCGGCCTCGTCTTTCACGACGTCATCAACTTGCGTCACGCGGAAAAAGCGGCGGAAGCCGGCGTCGACGGCGTCATCGCGGTGGCCGCAGGCGCCGGCGGCCATGCCGGCACGATCAGCCCGTTCGCGCTGGTCGCCGAAATCCGCCGTTTCTTCGACAAAACCATCATCCTGTCGGGCGCGATCTCGAACGGCGCGCAGATCGCAGCGGCTCGCGCCATGGGAGCCGACCTCGCCTATCTCGGCACCCGCTTCATCGCGACGCGCGAGAGCATGGCCGCAGCCGAATACAAGGCGATGATCCTGCGCTCAAACTTTTCCGGCATCGTCTACACGCCGGCGATCAGCGGAGTGAACGCGAACTTCATGCGCGACAGCATTATCGCCAATTGCCTCGACCCGGACAATCTTCCCGCGCACGGCAAGATGGACATGAATGAAGAAGCGCGCGTCTGGAAGACGATCTGGTCGGCCGGTCACGGCGTTGGCTCGATCGACGATATCCCCGGCGCGGCCGAACTCTGCGCGCGCCTGATCGCCGAATATAAAGAGACGGTGATGGGCCTCGCGGCCGAGATTTAACTGGGCAAAAAAACGCGCAGGAAGCGGCGTTAACACCTCCGGCGATTTCAAGGTGATAGTTCGGCGCTTGGACACAGTATCGCCGTATCCCGCGTTAACTCCGCCTGCCATGCACTGGAAGAATGGCGTGGAAGGAGTTGCGGACGTCCTGAAATATTCCGTGACCAAACGTGATCACGTCGCGGTGAGACTCGCCGCATCCTAGCCTCATTGAGTCGCGAGCAGGCGGACATTCCCTCAACTCCGGAGTTCCAATGACTCGTTTCAAAGCGATTTTCATCACCGTCTGTTCACTTGGTTTGATTGGCGCCGCCTCGGCTGGCACTGCTAGCGCCAGCGAAGGCGCTTATTCCTCTATCGTTGCAAGTCACGCCGCGGCACACGGACTGCCGCCATCGCTCGTTCATCGCGTTATAATGCGCGAAAGCCGCTACAATGCGCGCGCGGTTTCCAAGGGCAATTACGGGATCATGCAGATCCGCCTCGGCACTGCCCGGGCCATGGGATATCGCGGCAGCGCCGCCGGCCTGCTCGATCCGAACGTCAACATGACCTATGCCGTGAAGTATCTGGCCGGTGCCTATCGCGCCGCCGGCGGCAATCCCGACCGTGCAGTCGCACTCTATGCGAGCGGCTACGGCTCGGGCCGCAGCTCATATGTCTCGGGAGAGGCGCGCTCCGCCTACGCTTCCGGACGCGCCTATCGCGGCGGTCGCCGCGGCGTGACGCCGATGACAGGCGCCCTCGCCCGCGAAGTGCGCTGACACGACCCGGTCGAACAAGCGGACGCGCCTGCGCTTCCCAGCGATTTTTGATTTTCGTGCCGGACGGCATTTGCCTCGCCGCCCGGCATTGCTAAGAGAACGGGCCCGGTGCCTCACCCGGCCGGGCCCGTAGCTCAATGGTTAGAGCCGGCCGCTCATAACGGTC
>CAVPRD010000019.1:0-381779 GCA_963707705.1 uncultured Pseudomonadota bacterium
TGTTATTGCTGAGTGCGCTGCGCGACTGTTCGAAAAAGCTTTGAACAGTTGCCGATCCGGACATTGACACAAATAGGGCACTTGCAGGCTATCTGACCTGCTCGCCCCACCATCGTTTTATGAACAGTTGATCAACCGCGGGGGATTAGGGATGAGGAAACGTGACCGAGTTTGCTACCGAAGTACGCCACTACTGCCGCAACCCGAAATGCCGTTCCAAGCTACCGAAGCCTGTCAGCAACGAGCGCGAAGTCTTTTGCGCTCGGGGCAGTCACACGGCTTTCTATCGCTAGCGATGCCTCAATTCCTGGCGGCTCAGAACGCAGCGGCCGCCCTTCAATGGGTCTGAAAATCGAAAACTTCATGGACGAGTTGCTACGGTCATGTTGTGCGACAGCCCAGCCGTTGGCTTTATATCAGGAGCTTGAGGCGGCGCTGGCGGCGTGAAGCGCGTTAAATCGCGGCCAATCGGAGAGCTAGTGCTGGCCCGTTTTATGTCGGAGGTCCCTTTAAATTTCAGAGTGGTCCTGACCGGCACAAGAACGGCAACGTCGTCGCGGTTCTCGCGATCGACCATAATGAATGGCGTCGAGTTGTGGCTGAGTATTATGACTGCGCGCTCGCGGCGCGGGTGACTTCCGCGCCGCGATCTGTTGTATCACTCGACTACAGCCCCATCTGTGCCAGCATGGGTGGCCACTTGTCCTTCCACGGCGCTGCGGCCTCGTAAGCGGCCGCCGCGCGCAGTACGGTAGCGTCGTCGCGCTGCCGACCAACAATCTGCAGGCCGATCGGGAGCCCATCCTTGGTAAACCCGGCGGGAACGCTGGCGGCAGGCTGACCGGTCAAGTTGAATTGATAGGTGAAGGAGATCCATTGGAACGGGCCGGCCTTCTTGCCCTCGATCGTTTCCGGACCCTGGATGCCCTGCTTGAACGGCGTGCACGCGATCGTCGGCGTCAGCAGCAAATCGTAGGTGCGGAAGAACCGCCATGCTTGGTTTGCGCACTTCTTGCGCGCCATGAGGGCGTCCGTAATCTGGACGTCGGTCATCGTCCCTTTGATCGCATCAACTAAATGCGGCTGCATGTGATCGCCGTATTTTGCCACGAACTCCCGCATCCCCTTGAGGTCGGTCTCCGCGAGCACGATGGTGAAGAATTGTCCAAAATAGTCGTCCTTCCACGGCGATGCTTCCTCAAGCTTGCAGCCAAGTTGATCGGCGAACACCTTAGCAGCCTTGGCGCAAACTTCACGGACTTCGGGATCGACTTGCGCGTACCCCCAGTCTGGCGTCCAAGCCACCCGTAGGCCCTTGATGTCGCCTTTAACAGCATCCGTCCACTTAATATCGTTGGGGATGGTTCGGCGGTCCCGATCGTCCGGGCCTGACGCGATAACACTCATCATCAATGCGCCATCGGCTACGGTGCGGGTGAGTGGCCCAATGTGCTCGAGCGATTCCCATCCTGATGCTCCGGGCGCCGTCTCATCTTTCGTTCCCGGATAAAGCGGGACCCGGCCCATTGAACCCTTGAGGCCAAACAGCCCGTTGATCGAAGCCGGGATACGAACAGATCCGCCGCCATCGCTACCGATTGCCATCGGGCCGAGACCGGCGGCCACCGCCGCACCCGAGCCGGCGCTCGATCCGCCGGCGGTGTGTTCAGTGTTCCACGGATTGTTGGTGGGCGGGAATATCAGGTTGTAACTCGCTCCACTGTAGCCGAACTCTGGCACGTTGGTCTTGCCTAGGATAATGGCGCCGGCCGCCTTCAGGCGTTCGACAACAACGTCGTCCTCAGTCGGGACGTAGTCCTTGTAGACGATCGATCCGGACGTGGTCTTGATGCCTTTGGTGTAGACCAAATCCTTGATGCCGATCGGCACCCCGGCGAGCGGCCCCACTGACTTTCCCGCCATGATGTCAGCTTCGACCGCCTTTGCCTGAGCGCGCGCGACGTCGGGCGCGGGCGTGCAGAAGGCGCCGATCACGGGATTGACTTTGTCCATCCGCGCCAGAACCGCCTCCGTGACTTCGGTCGGCGAGAGTTGCTTGGTGCGAATTTTCTCGGCGAGCGTCACCGCATCCATGCGGCAGATTTCGTTTGCCGAGGTGGCAGCCGATGCCGGCGTTCCGCTTGCAGCAAACGCGCCGCTCACCATGGCGGCAGTCCCTGCCGCGACCATGAATTCACGCCGCGATACTCCATCTTCCTGGTTCGATGTCTCGGTCATGAACTTTCCTCCCTATTCTTTTCTGGAATTCAACGATCGTGCATGTTCCGCCGATGATTGGGGAACCATTCGGATCCTCGAGGCTGTGTCGCACGAGGTTTTAACCATACTCTTCCTGCAGCCGCTGTGCACGTGCCGATGAAGAACAATGATGAGGTTGCGGGTTGTCGGTCAGAGGAGCGTGGGCGTCGCGCACGCTCCGACGTCCGCGAGATGTCGCAATGACCACAGAACGTTGCGATATGAGCACACCCAAGTACTCACATCGCCGTATTGATAGGCCTAATGCTCGAGGGGAATCAATCTGAAAGCAGCCCACGGGCGTTTACTCACTTGGTCTCTGAGGCGGTCCCTGTGTTCTTCCAATCGCCGGAGGTTGGCTTCCAGTAGCCAAAGTATTCTCTGCGCATCCCACGTGCTCGATCCGGCCCTTAAGCGGATTATGAGGCCTTTCTGCCGTTGCACAAGACGTCGCGCTTCGGCGATGTGCTCATCAATACGGCGAAGGTCATCTTCGAAACCCATGGCCTCTTTTGTGCCTCGGGCATCCATGAGGTGCCCGATTGCCGCCTAATCGAGGCCTCAATGGGGTACCTCTCTTAGGGGCATGCGTAATCAAACGAGCGAAGCGTTTGCCTACATCGAGCGGGAATACAATGACGTTAAAGGTCGCGTCGAACTTCAGCGCCACGTTGTAGCGCAACTGCACATGGTCGAAGCAGACGCAGGCGAGGCCGAAGCGGCTCTCGACGCATTGTTGGACGATGAAGCGTCAAAGCTGCGCATCTTGGACTACTTGCGAAAGTGGCTAGGCGACAATTTGGAAGAAATGCCGGCCAATCGCGCTTAGCAACATGCGATTTAGTAAGGCCCCGCAGTTAAGGTTTCGCTGTGAGTGGCGCCGTTAGGTTAGTGTCTGGAATCCCATTCGGCCGCATCAAAAAGCCATCGCTCGTCGGTCGCGCGCACTCTCATTGTGGAGCGAGCGGGGGCGCGATCGTCGTGGCGCTTTTGAGCTCTTCAGCCCGAAATACTTCCGCGTGTTTTCGGAAGACCTTCTCTACCTTGCCCAGCGCTTGGAGAACGGCCGTGATCCGTGGTCGCAATTCCGGATCTTCATCAGGAAAGTCCGCATAATAACGCTTGCCGTCGAGCATTGCCGGTATCCATTAGCTGCGTGGCAAAGTTGCCATCGCCAACCGGACGAAATCATACCCGGGAAGGATTACTGGGCGATTAAACCCCACGCCGTCTTGTTGGGAGAGCGGTGCGTGCCGCATTCGAAACCGCCACCCATAGGGCCGGCAAGCAAACGCTTACCGCGACCGTCAGCGTTGGCGTCGCAATCTTAGACGATGCGAACTCCGATCTTGGCGCCCTCCTGGATGTAGCAGATCAGGTGCTCTGCCGCGCCAGGGCTATGGATCGCAATCGCGTCGAGCTGTGGACACATTCCCCGAAGTCGCCTTCTGCTCGGCCAAGCATCTGGGCAAGCCGCCGCGTAGTGGTGTCTAACCACTTTCGAAATCGGCTCGGGGGGGCGCTGGTCATATTTGCGTGGATGAGTTGGCGCTGATGCGAGATGCACAAGAGCCCAGCCGACAAACGCAACGGCAAAGGCTACCGTCAACATGGTAGCAATCTGCGCTTCTCGGTTCACTGACGTCCCCGTAGGTGCCGCGGTATCACTGCCAAAGGGCGAGGATGCAGCCCAGCGCTACGATAATGGCCCCCGCGGCAATCAACCAAGCTTCAGTCTTTCGGCGCCGAGCATCCTTAGCGAGGCCTGCTTCGATTGCCTTGCGCTGAGTCAACAGATCGTTGGCTGTTGCGATCGCCTGCCGGTGCAATTGAGCGATTAGTCGCGCGCGCCGTTCGTGCGACAATGCGGTCGAGTTCGGGCGGAAGTCCGCGCTGTGTTGGTGTGTCACTCATGTACCAACCCCTGCGCCAGCCGCAGCGTTGCAGCCTAGGACGCGCACGTCAATGTCAAGTGCATTCCAGTAACGAACCACAATCGCGGCCTGGCATGGCTAATCGCGCACGACACGCACGGATGTGCGCCTCGGAAGTGCTACGCCCTCCCCAGCACGCCGGCACCGACGACGCGTACTAGCCGCCGCGATGCGAGCGTCTCGCGGCATATAAAGACCTGACGATCCGTGCAGTCCCAGCTAAACCAGCAGCACAGGGCTGGCGCAACGGCGTGAATTAACTTTCTGGCGTGGTTTCAACGGATCCTGTGTGATCGTCGGAGGTTGAGCAATGTCCACGAAGATCTTTGTCCCTAGCTGCTGGCGCCAACGAAACAATTGGCTGGTATGAATCCTAGCCGCGCGGGCGACCTCCGGGCGTCCGCTTGAATGCGTCACGAAAGAACGGCTTGGTCTCGATCGTCTGGGCCGGGCGTTGAACGTGCTATCTTCGCGTCTTTGATGGTTTTGCTCTACCAACGCGGGATGAGGCCGCAACGCATCGGGACGAGTTCGCGTTTGCCCTCCTCCGCGGTCACCACGTCGACAGGATCGGTCGAGTAGACGTTATAGCGCGGTCGCAGATTGTGCGGCGGCGCGTCCATCGTCCGCGTGGGCCACGAGTTCAGCCCAGGTCGCCTTCACCGTGAACCCGTCTTCCCGGCCGGGGCTTATCCTTTTGGGCTCACAGTCGCGATTTAAGGAATTGTCATCCCCCCGACACCCCCGCCCCGCCTTTAAGCCGCTTGTTCGTCGGATCGTCGGGGGCCTGCCACTGGCCCTGCAAGTTTCGCGCGGGCGCTACTACCTCTGAGTTATCGAATAATCGCACCGCCTCGGCGACCCAAACTTTGGCGAGGTGGAGTTTTCCGGATTGGGCACTGATTGGGCAATTACGCGGGGTGTTTCTAAATCCACTCATACTTCCAATATTTCTGCCATCCGCAGTGCCCGTGCCATTTCAGGCACGCAAGCCCCGCGATAAGCCCCGCATCCTTGTAGACATTAGTTTGGCCGATGGTCACCTGACCGACGCCGTAGGGAAAGCACGCATCTCCGTTTCCCGCCTCGAACCAGGGCCTGAACTCTTCCCCGCACTCTCTACTATTGGCTGCCACCGACATGAATAAAAGCACGGCGGTGGACACCGCTAAGGTTTTCGCTTTCATGATTGCGCCTCCTTAAATCCAACTCGAAGGCCATTTTCGTGTAACAATGACCGCGCGACCGGTAAGTGATCAGCATCACAGTCAGTTCGGCCACCGGGTCATGGGACAATGAGCAAAAAAACGATAAAAGCAAATTGAGTTTATCGAATAATCGAACTCGCTGGGTGGTGATATTAAGAATTTGTGTGAATCCCCACCTTGTCTTTGAGCACAACGTACTCGTTGCGTCGGAAGATCAGCGGCGGATAAGTTGCCGCTATGGCGGTCCTCACCGCAATCTTCGATCTTTAGTTTGCACGGTAGTGCGAAGCGCAATCATTTGCGGTGCCGATATTGGCCCGATTCCCGCTGAGGTGGACAGACCCTCGTTCCGCGTGATCGCCGGTCAAACCCGATCAGCCACCCGCAAGTGCGCGGTGCACCAGCGTGGCGACGAACGCGAACGCGCAAGCGAACAGTAATTTCCGCATGGCACTCTCCTTTATCCGCTGTCGTGAAGCTATCCCCCCATGCGATCTTGGGGTGTGACTAACGTCACTCTGCAAGACAAAGGGAAAGCCCCGGCCAGAAGCTTCCGAAAAGGTCACCATGAAGAAGAGCAAATCCAAGTTGAAAGGGGCGACCTCGTGGCCGTCCAAGACTGCGCTATAAGGGGCTGGCAATCGTGATGCGAGTGCCCCCCAATGAACTAAAAGCCTTGGACCGTTGGATCAAGGCGGATGGTGGATTGCTTTCTCGACAGCAAGCGATCAGGAGGATTCTCAGCGTCGCGCTAGGCACGGGATCCAATAAAGGGGTTCAGCGAAGGGTTTAAATTGACACGGGACAGCATCCTGGACGTGGGCTAGATTTTCGAATGGAGTTACCGGTCGGCTTCCCGACTAGGCGCGCGGCGTAATTGAGTGCTCGCGGTGATCTGTTACTTTCGTCGGTGAGACGCTCTTTCACATTGGGAGGGGACAATGCGCAAATCTTTCGCGTTTGCGATGCTTTCATTCGCGGTGTTTCTTACCGCGTGTGGTCAAGGCCAACAAGGTCCCAAAGGGCGAACAGGGGCCGGCCGGTCCGCAGGGCTCGAAGGGCGACCAAGGGCCGGCCGGGCAAGCCGGGGTGACAGGGCCGAAAGGTGAGCAGGGCTTAGCAGGCCCTGCAGGACCTAAAGGGGAGCAAGGACCGCCAGGCCCGCAAGGCCCCAAGGGCGATCAGGGACCAGCCGGCCCACCTGGTCTGCAAGGTGCGAAGGGCGAAAAAGGCGACAAGGGAGAGCAAGGTGCTAAGGGCGAACAAGGTCCTCCCGGTCCGCCCGGGCCAGCAGGGCCTCAGGGCGAGCAAGCCGTTAGCGCCACGGCCCCAACTGCCTCGGTTGGTTTCCACGTCGTGAGACAAGACACCTGCGAGGACTCATCAGGCTGCAACTTGGCGTGCAGCTCTGGCGAAACACTTGCCTCAGTGACGTGCCCTCAAGGCGGGGTCTCAATAACGAAGAACGGGGAAACGGAAAGTGCATCCTGCTCGAATAGTGCAGGACCTGCATTGGCTCTCTGCATCCCAAAAAAATGAGGCTCCTCTTGCTCGCCCGTTTGGGCATCGCGACTGTCCTGGATCGATGATCCGCTCCCGGACAACCGCAACTCCTACATGCCCAACTGTGCGAGAGGCTGAAAGGCACAGCGGTGGGCGAGGTGTGCCGCAAGGCCGGGATCAGCGCGTTCCTGGCCCTAGGCGCACGCCCCAAGACCTCTGGCGTAATGTTATCCTTGGGGCAGAGCATCTCGAACGTCAGTTTGCGCATAACGCGCAGCGTGCTCCTGAATAGCCTGCGACGCTCTATACTTGCCTTCGGGTGAGAATGGACGAGACGTGAGTTTCAGACCCACCCCGCTGTTTAAGGTATTGTTGGCGAATGCCGAGCGGCTGTATGGCAAGCGAAGCACGAACCATAAATTCACTATCAAAGGTCGGGACAGTCTTACGCCAGAAACAATCCTCGACCCCGCTGCCGGTGAAGTTACGATCTGGTTCGCGAATGAGGCCCGCCACGATTATGACCGGTTACGCCTGCAATTGGCGCATGAAGTAATTCATGTGCTTTGCGGTGGTTTCAAGCGCCAGTGTCTCACGTTTGAAGAGGGCCTCGCTGTGCAGTTTAGCCTGTCCGTGAGCACCGAAGCATACGCTAAGGCAGCAGAGAACGAGCTGCCGCCCCTATATGCAAATGCCTTGGCTCGCTTTCGTGAGTTGAAGGCTATCCCACAGCAAATTCGTGATCTTAGAAAAAAGCTGCACATCGACAATCTACAGCCGTCGATCCTCGAAGAATAGATGGAGCTCTTTGAGTGGATTGTGGTTGAACGGATTCATCTGATAGGGAGACGTGAGGTAAGTCATCTTGAGAAACCAGAAGCCAAGCGAATGTTCGAGGCCGAAATCGGAATTCTTTTTGTCGAACAAGGAAGGCTTGAAAATTCCACGGGCCGACAGGGCTATCGGCATTGACGAAGGGGAAGCGCTTCGGCACCCGCAACGAGTACACGGATTGCTCCAAGTACCAATGTCGCGATCTCGGCGGAGTGCGGAGTGAGCGCAGAGGGATGGCGGCTTTCACTAAGACGAACGGCCCCTGATCGCCGACTCACCATACCCAGGGTCATCCATCGTGTGGCGTCCGCAGGCTGCCGTCGCGCACAAATTAACAGAAGGAAACAGAACGAATGCCTCTTGAGCCGACCAAACATGTGAACGGCCGGATGTGGCCCCCCGGCGTCTCGGGCAACCCGAACGGCCGACCGGTTGGAAGCCGCACGGCATTTTCGCATGGCTTCCTAAAAGACTTGGCCGAGGTCTGGCAGGAGCATGGCCGCGATACCATGCTGCACACGGCTAAGACCCAACCGGCCACGTTCTTCGAAGCTCCGAACGAATGCGCGATTTATCTGCTGCGTAGTTTACTGCGGCAAACTTCATGTTGGGTTAGCGCCATAACAGGCGGAACAGGTCCAAAAATAACAGGACCACAGCATTTTTAGGGGAGGTAAAACAGGGGCCCCAATTTTTATGGGACTCCGGAACAGGGGGCCCCACTTTTTGTAGGGGAGGTAGAGAGGGGTCTCTTTTTATTTCCTTGGCGGCCCGAGGAACGGGACTCCTCATTAGGCGGCAGGTACTTCAACGCAAAAAGGGACCCATCGAGCATTCATCGAGATTTTCTTGAAAAATTCGACGAGCCTCGGGCAGCGGAGCCGCCGACGGTAGCCTCAAATCGAGGCCGCGGGTGCGGTCAGTCCCGGAATAAGCTTTTGAACCGAGTCGGTGCCAGCTCGGTGTAACGCACCGTATGCTGGATCGACTTGTGGCCGAGATAGGCCTGGATGGTCCTGGTATCGACGCCGTCGTTGGCCAACTTGAAGCCGCAGGCGTGGCGCAGCATGTGAGGGTGGATCTTCATATCGAAGCCTAGCAGCCTTACCAGCGCGCTCGACCATCGCCTGAAAGCCACGCTTGGTGAATGGCGTGCCGCGTTCCGATGTGAACACGAACGGCGATTTGGTGTCTTGCTCACGTTGTAGCCGCCTCAGGGCGCGTAATTCCTTGCCGGTCAATGGGTGCGTGGCAGGACTGCCATTCTTGAGTCTACGGACGTGCAGGAGCGCGTGTTCGAGGTCGACCTGATCCCAACGAAGGTCGACCAGTTCCGACGCACGTAGGCCATGCCTGAAGGCTATCAGGACCATCGTGGCGTCACGGTGTCCCCAGCGGTTGCCCTTCACGGCCTCGATCAGCCGTTCGACCTCGCGCTCGGTTAGATGCTCCCGCGATCGATATTCGGCGTTGGGTTTGCGCCTGGGCAATCTGGCTGGCGCCGATTGCACTGTGAACTTTTCGTTGTCCGGAGCTACCAAAGTCAGGTGCGCAGTGGCGGCCATTTCCATCTCCTCAGGCTAGCCAACTGTGCATTTAATGGTCCATCTAGCCGCAGTCTGCGCACGCCCGATCTTCTTCCAGACCGCGATAAGATTTTCGAGATAGGTCTCATTGAACTGTGCGCGGGTTACTTTCTTGTCAGTCATCGATCGATCGTCCTATCGCCTCCGATGGAGGCTCTTGCCGATACTTCCCTGTTAATTCCCTGTTCTGAGGGAATTCCGGCCAGGCAACATAGTCCCGCTTTGAAGAAGCGGCTCCTAACCGGCTTTGTCCGATAGCCTGTTAAAACCGTACTGCTCTCTGGACGTATTGCGGCTCACCTCGGCCAAGACCCAGGGGCTCATGGGTGTGTGAAATGATCAGCTGGATCACCTGGTCAGTGGACGGTCTGTGACTATCCGTAAGCCATTGAAAATATATATAGAATATATATATACATAAAACTCTGACATAGTGGCTTTCTCTCCAGGTGATCATCTCTCTCTCCCCGGATCACCTGGTGATCATCTGGACCCCTGGTGGCCGTCGGTGCTCTTCTTACTGGCTAGCGTCCTTCGCTCCTCGATCGTCAGGGAGGATAGCCGAGCTGTCGCCGTCCCAAGGTCGTCAGGGCCCGTCTTTCCCTGCCCTGGTCGTCGAAGAACTTATGCAGCCATCCATCGTTCTCCCACTCTTCGGCGATCGACTGAAATTCGTCCCACGAAGTTGTGCCCGTTCTCCGCCACCGCTTGCATCGCTTCCGAGGCGGTGACGTCGACATAATTCGGCTCCCAGATGATGTGCGGCGCCATGATAGTCTCGCCGGTCTCCCCGTCCTTTCCTACTTCTCGTGCACCGAATTGATAAGCCAGCGTTTCGGAATTCTTACTCCGCGCCGAAACATTGTTCTTCGCTCGAACAAACAGCTTGCGCTTATTTTCAGAAGATGATCGATCACGCCATAGACGTGACGGGCCACAGCACCGAATGCTAAACTATCTGAAATCCGCAGCAGCGCATTCGTCACATCCATCTTCTTGTTGAAGTGCATCACGGCGATGATTGCAACCTTCATTTCCGCTGCTAACGTGACTAAAGGTGTGAGGACGGCCCGGACATCCGCAGTGCGGAAACTGTCGATCGTGCCGAATTCAAGATAGGCAGTGATCGGGTCGATGACGACCAGTTTGATATCGCCGACGCCGCTGATCTTCTTCCGCAGCGCTTCCAGGTCAGTCACCAGGCTGAACAGCCTTTCCTTCTGCTCGTCGTGCCGCACCATCTTAATGATATGAACCCGTCCAAGATCGGCGCCAGCGGCTGCTAAACGAGAGACCAGCGTATCGTTAGGATCATCTTCATCGGAGAACAGGATCACATTGCCCTGGGCGCGCGGCCCTCATCCATCGGCCAATTGCCTCCGGTGGTCACAGCCGCGCAGAAGAACGATAAAATCTGCCCCTTACCTTCATCGGGTTAGACCGACAATCAACCCGAGCTTTCCGATCGCAAACCGATCGGGCCATAGCCAAGTGATGATTTTCATCTTCACGTCGGCGGCGCAGACGCTGAGCAGCTCCCCAGTGCCTGCAGTAAAGGCTGCCGTGGTAGTCTTGAGCGTTGCCTTATATGATCCGCCATTAGTAAGCGGTCGATCCTGCAGCGGCGGGCTGGGCTCTCGATCCCAGTATTAAGCCCGCTCGCGATCGTAGCGCGCACGGCATTTGCGCTGGTATCCTTCACTAGCCCGCTTTGCCGCTGAGGCGTCGTAGAAGTCCCTTTTCAACCGTCGCCCGATCGATCCTGCCGGCAGCAACCTGATGGCCCATTTTCAATGCTGCGGTGTTCAGCTCGATATTACGGCCGCTCTCAGGCGGCATTGCCGCAAGCTCGTTGATGGTGTTACGCAACGCGGTATCGGCATAGGCTTCTTCACGTGGAGGAGGAGCTCCCAGTGGATGATGAGACGATCCGTTCGGCTTCGGTACGGGCGTAGGCGTCGGTGTCGCGGCAGCAATTTGGATTCCGGCTTTGCTGTTGCCTCTGCCTGCAATAACTCGACCAGCGAGGGCGGTAAGACAGGATAGAGTACCATTCCGGGACGCCTCGATCGTGCTCGGCGTGCCATGGCAACGTTGGTATTGATTGCTCCTGAACTTCGCTCCAGGGGCGACAACGAAGCCACCATGCCCACGCACGTTGATGCCGCTGTCCCTGATGGCCCTATCACGATTGCCGAGCGGTTCGCTGCCATTCAAATCTGTCGGCTGTTTGAACCAGGCGTGGCGTCCGCCGTTCTGTAGAGTTACCACCATAGGAATTGCAGAAGTGTCGAGGTTATGCTCCTTGAAAAGCTGAGCGAGACCCGCAACGCCATCGGGCCGCCGTGGCGATCGCCATCAAGTACAACAACACCTATCTTCGCTAGATCAATGCCCGGCAGACTATCAGGCCATTGCTTCCACCAGCTCTTGATGGTCTACTGAATTAGTTGTGGAGAGATCACGCCACTTCACGCGCGGTACCTTCTCGATCTTTCCCTTTTCGGTCGCGAAAACTTCGAACGGGAAAGACCGGCACTCCTGCTGCGGCCCACTGCAAAGCGACTTGAAGATTCTGATCGATCATGTTACATCTGTTCTGTTAGTTGAGGACGCTCGTGGCAGCGTCCTGGATTAGAACGTGATTATGCTTGAGGGGCCGCCAAATAGGCGGCCTCTTTCTTTTCCTCGTCGTCACTTCTTTATTGTCACTCGGACCCGAGCCATTTCCTCAAAGAGACGGCAGCGTCGCAAAAACGCGCTGAGCCCAGGATGCAAGCAGCTCGAAAGCGATCGATCAGCTCTCGATCGATTAATAGCCGATCGAGGCGCTGATTTACTTCGTCGTTGCTCGCACCTTCAGGCGTGTGTGCTCGGCAACGTCGCTTCTCGCTTCTTGTCTTTCATCTGCTTGTCAAATTTCGAAATCATCATCGAAGGGGGCGGCAGACTTCGTCTTGAGTCTGCCTATCGTTCTCCCCATCCTTCGGGCTGATCGCGCCCGACAAGAATTTCTTGCCTGACTTCTTCGATACCCGCTTCCAGCCGGCGAGCCGATATTTCGTGCCGCCGATGTCAACCTCGCCGGTATAGTCGGGGCCGTTGTCGCTCTTCTTGTTCTCTTCGGAAAAGAGGCTCCAGCGGTTACTCTCGTCAAATTGTTTCTTCTGATACATTTTCGCATGCTCCTTGCTGTCATTCGCCCGCCTTGGACGAATTGGTGTGAATTTCTATCGGTTCCGTTGGCTTACCGATTTTCGTGATCGTTGCTGTCAGGAACTCGTATGTTTGTTTGCTGAGCCACCCCCTGAATTGTCCGCAACCGCAACGAAGCGAACCATGATGCATTGCGCGACCCGTGGACTCGATTGTCACATCAATGCTTCCGCAGCTACGACATGGCCGTGATGGCAGCTTCCCATGCAAACCAACTATGGGGTTGCTGCTGGCGATAGTGGCGCCGAAGACATCATTCTGCGTCATGCGATCCCCCGCAACAGCCGTCGGGCCTGGGCGGCGTATTCTTAAGTGTCCTTGCGTTATCTGATAGCGTCGCCGCTAAATACATCGCGCGACTTATGGACGCCCGGTTCCGTCTAACAAAGATCGCCCGGTAGTGACCGCGCCTAGTTACCCGCATTGCCTCCAATCTCGCATTTGCCTGTTCAGTAACGAGCGATAGCAACCGTTGCAGGTCTCTCTCACGCTTTGTCTCATGCACCGCCCCGGCGCAAACCAGCGCGTCGTATTTTGGATCAAGCAACACCCTACGCATGTCGACTAAGCATTGTTGGTACAGCGTCTCATCCTGCTCGGTCGTGAGATCGCCGTCGATCTCATCGAGCTTCGCGCAGTAGACAGCGTCCGCCATAGAGCGGGCGAGATCTTCGATTGATGTCAGATACAGCACGTTCCGTTCATCGTTCATGTCAACAGAGAAGTCTGGGTTTAAGCCCTCACACCCGGTGCGCCTTTCGAGGCGCCGCTCCCGCGGCTCTTTAAGGTCGATGATGTCAGTCATTGCAGAGATCCGGAGTGCGTAGGAACACCGCTGGGTCGCAAGGAGTAGAGGCCTGAAAGACATGCAGACGATTCCGCCGCTTGCGCGAATGCCGGTAGAGGGTGGCGTTAGCGACACCGTCTGTATCGGCGCCGTGTCTGATTACGTCGTCGAGCACTTCTGCGGCCTGCAAGAGCTGATGCACGGCCGCCGGAGCGTGATTGACCCACGACTTCCATCGCCAGTGGTCCTTTAGACCGCCGTCGATTATTTCCTTTCGGAATTTCACAAGCTCGGTGACCTTGAGTTCGGAGCGCGCGGCGAAGCTGTGCGCAGTGTTTTGTTGATTCAGCTTCATGCCCGCCCCTCCGGCTCGCCCATTTGCTCGGAGCGGTATTCCAGCTCGTTCATAACCTTGACATGGCAGCCACCGACCATTGCCAGATCGGCTGCAATCTTGCTGGCTTTGCTGTCGTCGCGGACCTCGATGTTAATAAAGGTCCAGCCGTCCTCTTCATTCCAGTCGATGTAGGAGTACTGCGCAGGAACGGGCTTCCCGTTGATTTCCCACTCGCCCAGGCTTTGCGGCCAGAGCTCGGGATATTTCTGAACTACGGCGTCGATCGCTTGATCGCGCTTGGGCGTAGCTTTGGCATCCAGACAAATCATCTTCATGACGGACCTCACTCCACTGTTTGCTGTTTCGGTAATCCGTGACCGTCACGACGCCGGCTCCTGATCTTCGGGCCAGAGCTTGGCGTTTTCATCTTTGCGTTTTTCGGCGGATGCGATCGGATGCAGCGGAGCTGCGGAGCCCTGCGGGCGATCGACTTCGTTGCCGGCTGTCTGGGCCGGCTTCTCTGATCGCTCAGCGGCTCTAGCCTCGATCCATGCGTCGATCTCTTCCTCGATCCAACCAATGCTTTGAGGGGCGAGGTTGACGTGCTTGGGGAATTTGCCCGCCTTCTCTAGACGAGAAACATGAACGCGGGACCAATTAATTCCCTTTTTTTCTTTCAGATCGCTGAAGCCAAGGATTTTCATCATGTTGTCTTGCTCGCGTGCGGCGTCGGAGCAAACACATAGTCGAACTAAAACGGAAAGCGATATCTTGGCTAGTCTGAAAGTTGCAGTTTTAATGGCCCTTTTATTTCTACAACTCACCCTTTCGTCGGGCCTTTGCTTCGTCTGCCGCCATGTCCTCAAGGTAGTCCCGCGGAGCTTGTTTGGCCCCGCGCATACGCTGGCGCAGGACTTCGACCGGAAATTTTTTGAACTCGTCGGTTTTGCCAAGGAGCGTCGCGATTTTGCGTCGCTCAGCCTCGGGTTCTTTTTCCATAACTCGCTAGCCGCGTCAGCGAGCCGCAAATACTGTTCATAGCTCCACGTCTTTGTGCCCTTCGCCCTGCCGCGTTCGTGCTTTCCAAAGAGGACTTCTGCCATCAGCAGCGCCAAGTGCTTCGTGTCCGCGATGCCGAAGTATTGCTTGGCACAGTCCAGCGCCTCATACGAAACGGCGTCTGCACAAAAGAACCTCATGCTGGCAATTTAATTCGTCCCGTTTCAGAAACTCAGCTAAGTGTTGAGGGTCCATACCAAGGTCCCCGAACCGCCTCGCTACTCTTTGCGACTCGCCAGGTCGGCTGACGACGCCCCGAAACCGCTTCGCTTTTACGGAGGCCATGCGCTTTCTGATGTCGGACACCGCCTATACCTCCACGATCTGGCGCAATCGCCGGTACCATTCGTCCAGGGCGTATCGCTTTTCATCTTCGTAGGCGTGAAGATCGTAGACCTTATGCAGGCCGGGCTTGGTGTGGCCGATCACCAGCTCACGCACCAGGTCGCTGACATTGGGAATTCCCGACAACCTGGTCCGCACGGTGCGTCTGATATCGTGAAGAACGAAGGGCTCTCCCGGCGGCATGAGCGTGTCGAGACGCTTCTTCGCTCGACTAAAGGAATTCGCGGGGCGTGCTCCGAATGTGAACGAGAACAGATGATCGCCGCGATCGAGACGCGGCAGCGCCCGCAGCAGATCAATGACGCCATCAGACAGCGGCACTACATGCGCCGCCCCCGCCTTCATACGACCGGCGGGGATGATCCAGATACGTTTATCCAGATCAAATTCATTCCATTGGGCGTTCGCCACTTCGGACTTGCGCTGACCGGTTAACAGCATCAAGCGGAACAACGGCTGCATGGGATAACTGGAGATCGGCGTGCCATATTGCACGGATCTCGCTGTCGCTAAGGACTCGATCCCGCATATTGCGGGGGCCGACAAGTACGCGGGCTTTCAGCCTATCCGTGGGGGCGTGCTCGATTCCATAGTCCCCCTGATTTATCGCCCAACCGAATAAACGCCGGGCGACCACGAGGAGGCTGAGAGCCATTGCCGGGCGATCGTGGTATTCGCGCAGCAGCTCCCGAACATCTGCGGGGGTGATGTCGCCCAGCGGGCGATTGCCCCACCGTTCAATCAGTCTCCGGATGGTCCGCGTCGCGGTTACGCCCTGGCGCTCGTGCTTGACCTTTGCCTCGATGAAGGCGTTAGCGACGGCCGCAAAGGTTGTCCCGTGGCGCGGTCTTACAGCGGGGTCCTTGCCTTCACTGACGAGCGCCAACCACTCCCTGGCCTTCCCGCGGGCGTCTGCAAGGGTGATAGCGCCATAGACACCGATTGCTCGCCGCGTCGGGTTCTTCCTGCCGAACCGCGTCATCAGCACGAAAGTCTTTCGCCCGGACGGGGCGACGCGCACACCGAAACCGGGAACCGTGGCATCCCAGACGTCGACATACCCGGTCCCGCCTCGAAGGGCCTTCAGCCGTCGATCTGTCAGGGTTACTTTCATCCTGGCAACAGTCTGGCAACGGAGTAGGCGGGTTAGCCCATGTTGTCAACTGTAGCCTGAGGTATTCAGAAGGCGTCAAAAAGCCAGTGTTTACCGCGAGGAAATGGGGGATCAGAGGTAATCCATGTTGCCAGGTGTGTTGGCGGGCACAGTCCTCATGAAGATCGGCACGCGAAGCATCTTAGCGCCCGAACGGCCGGGGCGCATGCTCTTTTGCGTGGCGCACAATGCGGTAATTGCTGGCCGCCGCGCCGCCAGCCACCGTGCGAACAGTCGGTGCGCTAGGCGGTCATGATGTAGTCGCGCATGGCGACCGAATCACGCTCCATCTCGTGCACGCGGTGCTTGACGATGTCGCCGATCGAGACGAGGCCCACGAGCCGGCCCTGATCGACCACCGGCAGGTGGCGAAACTTTCCGGCGGTCATGCGTTCCATGATGCTGGCGACGGTTTCGCTCTCATTGCAGGTCTCGACCTTGCGCGTCATGGTGCGGCTGACCTGCTCGTCGAGGGCAGCGGCGCCGCGCTCGGCGAGCGCACGCACGATGTCGCGCTCGGAAAGGATGCCGGCGATGCGGCGGTCCGCGCCCAGAACAAGCGCGGCGCCGATCCGCTTCTCGGCCAGTGTTTTGATCGCCTGAGCGAGGGTTTCCGCCGGATCGATGGTGACCACGTCGCGGCCCTTATGCGCGAGAATGACGCTGACAGTCATCCTAACCTCCCTTGCCTTTGCGGCTGCGGCCCGCAACGGCGGAGCGCTATGCCGCTAGAATTATGCTTTTGGTCGGCGCGGAGTTCCGTCGGGCGCTTCTAAAACCGGCGGATCAAAATTTCAGATCCGTCCTCGGCTGCCTGCGCCGCGTTGCGGCGCAGCATCGAGTCTCGCGTGGGTCGCCCGCAAATACCAGCGCTGACTCTGGCAGTATCTAATCACAAAAATGCGGCGGCCACATGATGCATGTCGCGCTTTGGACGCAGTTCCGCCGATCAAAAAGAAGCGAGGAGTTTAGTTAGATTCTCGACGAAGAACTCTTCACCGTCTTGCGAGCATCAGCGGCTGCGGCCCGGGTCAAACCGCGGCTGCGGCGCCACCGGATCGAACGCGTTGAACAGCAGCAGTCCGGCGACGAAGCCGCCAATGTGCGCCTGCCACGCGACTTCCTGACCGGCCCCCTCGCCGATCGGGATCGAGCCGAAACCGAACAGCGCGTTCAGCCCGATCCACACGCCGAGGAAAATCAGAAAACGCGGATTGCGCAGCGTCGCCATCAATGACGAAGCCGGTATGCGATAAGCCGTTGCATCGCCATCAGCGCGCCACAGCCCAAGCGGCGCTCCTTGCTGAAAGACGAAGCGCAAAGCCGCCGCCATCGCGCCAGAGATCGCCGCCGACGCGCCGATCATCGGCACCATCGCTCCGCGGTGGGTGATGAGATGGGCGAGCGTGCGTGCGATCGCGCTGTGGCGAAGATTGCAGGCGGACGCGCTGGTGGTCGAGGTCAACCAGGGCGGCGACATGGTGAAGAGCGTGATCCGGGAAGCCGATGCCACCGTGCCGGTGATCGCGGTGCGCGCCAGCCGCGGCAAGTGGCTGCGCGCCGAGCCGATCGCGGCGTTATACGAGCAGGACAAGGTGAAACATGCCGGCGTGTTTCCCGCGCTCGAAGACGAGATGTGCGACTTTGGACTCGATGGCTTGTCGTCCGGCCGCTCGCCCGACCGGCTCGATGCGATGGTGTGGGCGCTGACGCATCTCACGTTCGGCGCGAGAATTGGGCCGAGGGTGCGGGGGTTGTAACTCTCGTGTCGCGTGACGCGAGCATGGTAACATGACGGCGGCGATGCATTTGGGAATTGCCATGCAGGGGAATGCGATGCACGGCGACGTGACTCAAGACATGACTTTCGACGAAGTGAGAATCGTGCGCCCGAGCAAAAAGCCTCGCGCACCGCGCATCTGATTTCCATGCAGGGCACCGGCCGCGACGTAATGGGCCTTACGATCCGCGCGCACGAAATCATCGACGGTCTCGGGCCAACCAGGTTTCCGTAGTTGTCGTCGACAACCCAATAGTCCGCCTTCCCAAAATGATCCTCGGCTCCAGATCTCCGCAGCACATTGCAAACCGATTTGTAGAAATGCTCCCAAGCTTGCCCTTGCTCATCATCTGCCGACTGCATGACGAAACTCATTCAGGCCTTCTAGGTCCAAATCGAAGCAGAACGCAGCTCGCGCCTATAGATTCCTAGAGTGAAATCGTACCGGGGACGTGCACTGCAACAGAAATTTGCCAAGCGCTGTCCTTGGCGAGCAGTGATCGAAGGTGCGCAATCACGGCTGGAGCAAGCATCTTCAAGTTGTGAACCTCCACATGCGTTTCGCGCCATCCGCGGGTGGCGATTGTTGAACCGGAAGGTGAGAGGCCATGGCCCGTAATGGGTCTTACGATCCGCGCGCACGAAATCATCGACGGTCTGCAACGCCAATATTTCCCGAGCCCTATCGCAGCTTTCAATACGAAGGCGCGCGGCCGGGTAGCGAATACGACTGATCCGAGGCCACCGCGTTCCGGTCGAATGAAATTCAAATCATGTCCGAACTCAGGAACGGAATTTCGCCGGAAACGATGACGGCGAGTCAAGCGCGAACGTTTGTAGAAGGCGTCAGGCAATCAATCGACCCGCGAATTCGCGGCCACGGCCCGCGTTGCGCGCCGCGAAACAACTCGCGCACCTCGCGCGTGAGCTCCGGCTTGCGCGCCCGCGCGGGAGCAGCGAGTGGGGTTTGCCTCGCCTGCTTCACCGCGCGGACGCGCGCCCCGGGGAGGAGCGGAAATGTCACGATCGAGATTTCCCAAAGCTCGATCTCCACGAGCTTGCGGATACGCGTCTTCGGATCGAGCCTGGCCTTCACGGTCTTGAAGCCGATCGAAAGACCGTCGGCCGCGCCCTCTTTCATGGCGTATTCCCGCGGGTGAAGAGGGCGCCGGTCAATGAGTTTCTTCAGGTGACGGGGAGGAAACGAGCGACGAAGGTGAAGGCGGCGAAGCGACGGATATCTCGGGTGCGGAACGGCCGCGGCTTGGGCGGCTGGGCGCCATCGGAATTGTTGCGGAGGCAGCGCAACGGTTGATCGAGGCGTTTCGCTCGGAGAATGGCTTTCACGATCTCTTGCCTCGGTCACGACGGTAGATGGAGAGATGATTTTTGGATCAAGCGGAAGGTCGCCAACCTTCACGGATGCCGACCGCCGCGACGCCGAGCAGGTCCGGGCCATATTGATCGGCAAGTATCCCGATGTAATGAATACCCAAAATATAGGGCAATTTCCGAATGACGCATTGTTTCACGCTGAAGCCAACGTTTTGATGAGAGCGGCAAACCGATTTGGCGGTTCTTTATCTGGCCGTGAATTGGAAGTGCATGTCGATCGGCCTATGTGCAGAAGTTGTGAAGAGGTTTTACCCTTGTTGAGCAGAGAACTTGGGAATCCCACGGTCAGAATCTATGACAAGACTGACAGAATGCTAATCTTTCGCGACGGTTCATGGGTCAGATAGGCGTCGATATGCAGAAAAACGCGAGCTTCGACTCTTATTGGGGCAAAGGCTGGCCGTCTATCGAATGGCTGGAACGATACTTCCTTGCTCCCAAGGGGGAGGAATGGACTTTCGACACCGGCAACGACAATTGGGGTCTCGGCATCGAAGGCGTCGACGGCACCGAACATCTCGAGCCCTACAAGACTCGGATCGACATCAATCTCAGCATGTGGGGCTATCCGGGTCTGGGCGTGCTTCTCTATTACACGAAGACCGGTGGCGGCTATCGCGAACACTTCACCTCAAAGGGTGACATGAGCCGACTCAAAGAATGGGTCCGCACCTTGCAGGGCGACCTTCGGCCGATTGGCCTCTTCATCCCTTTTCCAACCGCCTGGAAGGCGGTGAAGGAATTCATGGAGACGGATGGTCAGTTGCCGAAGAGCATCGAGTGGGTGTCGAACCATGATCTGCCGGCGAACACGTTTCCCGATCCCAACGCTGCAGTGGCGATCAATGACTAGCGCCCTGCTTACAGCGATGGGCGCATTGTCCGCGCCCCGCGCTGCTCGGCAGATGCGACGTCCGCTCAGCGCGGACGCCGCGTCAATGTCCCGCGATCAACAAAAGCCGCAGCTGTCCAGCGCGCCGCGTGAGCCAGGATAACGATAGGGCGACACGGTGCTGGATGGCGGTGGCGTGTATGTACTCGGCGCGGTGTTGCGCCGATAGTTGCGCCGGTATTGCGCGGGCTGCGCCACGCTCAGATCCGTAACCGCGCTGGTGATTGCACCTGCGCCAAACCTCGCCTCGGCAATTCCAGGCGTTCCGATCGCAGCGGCGCCGGCCACGATCGAAGCTGTGATGAACGTTGCAGTCTTTCGCATGTCACATCTCGCATTCGCTGCACCGGTTTAAGCGGACGCCGGGTCCGCCTCAGCAATACGAGCAGGTTAGCAGCGAATCCTGTGTGGTGGGATCGCCGAAATGCCGGTAGTCGTAATAGGCGCGGTTGCCGTAGCCCGGCGCCACATACACGTTGGGCCTGGTATACGCGGGCGGTGGGGGCGGGGCATAGGACGGCCCGTATGAGCGCGGCTGGTTGAGATAGCTGCCGTAGTACTGGGTCTGTGCCGCGGCTGGCGCTGCCATCGCGGTGGCGCTGAATATCGCCGCGGTTACGGTGATCGTTAAAATCTTGCGCATGAGCGGTCCTTGATCGAAAGCGCGGCCGAGAACGGGTGTGAGAACGGGTCCTTGCCGCCGCGCGACACTGTTACCAACACTTCATAGCCCGGATCGTACGCCCAGGCCGGTCATCACATTAAAGGTGTGCGATTTCTGAACAAACCGCTCCGGACCTGAACATGAGACGCTTGTAGGAATGGAGCCGCACCTTGAAGGGCGACCTTCGGCCGACAGGACTCTTCATCCCTTTCCCGGCCGCGTCGAAGGCTTTGAAGGAATTCATGGAGACGGATGCCACCAAACACGTTTCCAGCCCCCAACGGGGCGGTGGCGATCAACGACTAGCAACGGGTAAGCGTCGTACAGCAACGGGCGTATCATACGCGCGCCGCGCGGCTCGTCAGAGCGACGTCCGCTCAAAGCGGACGTCGCGTCAATCTCTCGCGATCAGCAATACGAGCAGGTGTCCAGCGCATTGCGCGAGCCGGTATAGCCGTAGCGCTGGTAATCGTAATACCCGCCGCCGTTATAATAGCGCGGCGCGTAATAGGGCCGGTAATAGCCACCGTAATATTGGGCGGGTTGCGCCGATGAGGCGTCTGTGGCTTGCGCAAGCGCTCCGGCGCCAAAGCGGGCCTCGGCTCCGGTCGTGGCTGCGAGGGTGAGCAGGCCGAGACCGGCAATCGCTGCGGTGATTGTGAGAATTTTGCGCATGGTACATTCCTTGTTCGACAGCACACGTGGTTGCGGAAACTTGCACACCACGAGCTAACGGAGGGTTTCCTCCGCAATGGCGGCTGCGACAGGCAAATCTTCGAACGCCGGACTGGTTCCAGACTCTAGGCCATCCTCCGATCACGACGCCGTCAACAACCCCAGCGCGCAAGGCACGCCTTGCGTGCTTTTCGTTTTCATCCGTTCACAAGGAGAATTTTATGGAAATAAACGACATCTTCGAAACCAAAGCCTTCGAAAGCAAGGCCTTCGAAAGCAAGGCCTTCGAAAGCAAGGCCGGCTTTCCGCCGGATGCTGTGGTGACGCATTCGGAAATGATGCGCACCTTCGACGCCTTCAAGGCGGCGAATGACGAGCGCATCGACGCGGTCGAGCGCAAGGCGGCCGACGTGCTGCATGACGACAAGGTCGCGCGCATCGATGCCACGCTCGATGCGCAGACGCGCAGGCTCGACGAATTGACGCTGAAATCCGCGCGCCCGCAGCTTGGCCTGGAGCGCGCGGTGGCGCCTGCCATCTCGCGTGAGCACAAGGCTGCGTTCGAAAGCTATATGCGCAGCGGCGACGTCGCGAGCCTGCGCGCGCTCGAAGTGAAGGCGATGTCGATCGGCACGCCGGGTGACGGCGGCTATCTCGTTCCCGAAGAGGTTGAGCGCGAGATCGGCAAGCGCCTTGCCGCGATCTCGCCCATTCGCGCCATCGCATCGGTGCGCGAGATTTCCGGCAATGTCTACAAGAAGCCGTTCATGACCGCGGGTCCTGCGACCGGCTGGGTGGCGGAAACCGCCTCGCGTCCGCAGACCAATTCGCCGACGCTCGACGAACTCTCGTTCCCGGCGGCCGAGCTTTACGCCATGCCGGCGGCGACCGGCGCGCTGCTGGAAGACGCCGCGGTCAATATCGACGAATGGATCGCAAGCGAAGTCGAGCAGGTCTTCGCGGTGCAGGAGGGCGCGGCCTTCGTCAACGGCGACGGCACCAACAAGCCGAAAGGCTTCCTGCAATATGACAAGGTGGCGGAAACCTCCTGGGCCTGGACCAAGATCGGCTTCATCGAGACCGGCGTCGATGCGGACTTCCCGGAGGAGGGCGCGGCCGATCCCCTGATCGATCTCGTCTATGCACTGAAAGCGGGCTATCGGCAGAACGCCTCCTTCGTGATGAACCGCAAGACCCAGAGCGCGATCCGCAAGCTGAAGGATGGCGACGACAATTATCTGTGGCAGCCGCCGGCGCAGGTCGGCGGGCGGGCAGGGCTGCTCACCTTCCCGGTGATCGAGGCCGAGGACATGCCGAATATCGCGGCCGACAGTTACTCGATCGCGTTCGGCGATTTCAGGAGCGGCTATCTGGTGGTCGACCGCCAGGGCGTGCGCGTGCTGCGCGATCCCTATTCCGCCAAGCCCTATGTGCTGTTCTACACGACCAAGCGGGTCGGCGGCGGCGTGCAGGACTTCGACGCCATCAAGCTGCTGAAGTTCAGCGGGGCGTAAGCGCCTGCAGCGAAGCCCCATCTCCTCCCGGTGTGAGGAGAGGATATCCGAACTCAACGGGCCGCCCTCAAGGCGGCCCATTTTATTTTCGACGTCGATGAACCAATTTCATTCTGCGTGGCTGGCGCGCGAACAGCGCCGCTGGCTGCGTCTCGACCATGCGCGTTTTCAGAAGCCACGATATGTCGAACGCAAATACAGCCCCGACCAGCCGCGCGTGCCGGCTGGAAATTCGAGAGGCGGGCAATGGACGAGCGGGCGCACTAGTGGCAGCGGATTGTCGCTACCTTTTGGCACCGACCCGGACGCGTTCGCAGACGCTGTCGCTTTGGACGGTGATGCTGATTTTGCGGACACCATCGAAGATGCCTCATTCGAGGAAACAGAAAGCGAAGCGGTTGAAGAAGAGAACACAGACCTTTCGAGCGTTCGCCGTCGGGCTGGGACTCATTTCGTCAATGGGCAATGGCTTGAGGCAACGCCAGCGCAATTAGCTCGCTTTGAGGTGGCCAATGCGCGCGCTCAGGAAGCGATTGGCAGATTGCGGGAGGTCGAGCCAAACTGGCGTCCTGTGCCAAGTGTTTACGGTACCGGGATCGAAAGTGAAATCAACAGAGCGAACAATCTTGCATTCGAGGCTCAGGCGCGCATTACAGAGCTTGGACGAGTCGGAATTGGGCCGGGCTCGTTCGCAGAAGAATCGTTACCAGCGCGCGGACCGGAGCGGGATTTTGTAATGTGGGAGCGAAGAGAGATTAATCGGATTGGTACGTCAACCGGGTGTCACACATGCGGCACGTTTGATCCGGGCACTAGGTCGGGAAACTTCGTAATCGACCACCAATTGCCGACGGCGCTCCAACCGCTCGGACAAAGGCTCTATCCACAATGTCTGACTTGTAGCCAGCGTCAGGGTGGTGCGGTGCATGGTGTCAGGAGATGACGATGAGTACTGCAACCTCGATCAAAGTCGCTCCTCCGAATTGTCTTGTCTTTGTCTCCGATCGTGTGAACCGAAAAGTGCCTGAAATAACACGGGGGTCCAGCTTATGGGCGACATCCTCGTGTATTCTGATCGGATGCCTGGCCTTCATGGATGGAGAGACAGAGATCGTTTTGGGCGATGTTGATGAGGTCGGCAAGAGCGAACCTCCGGCGCTCGATCGCGAGCTAGAGACGCCCTTTCGGACAGTGGAAGTTTCGACATCGGAAGGAGACGTTCTGCTAAGGAGATCGGTGGCCGGCGTACGAACTCATATCCGCGTCTGGACCAATCATCCGACTGAGCCTGATAAAATTGTTATCGGAGTAAGGAGTAAAATGAGTGAAGGCATTTAGCCCGTCATGACCGATGGCATTGATCCAATTCAAGACCGGGAGTGGCGAGTTTTGCACGACAGGATTGCTGAAACTCTCGATCGGTTTGGCCGCAGAGATGCGTTCGGTGACGGTGACTATTGGCTCGTGGACGACAATTGGGGTCAATGTCGTCATCTGATCGAAATTCAGAATCTCAATCTCTTGCAGCCCCACATTGTGAAGCTGTTGCAGCGTCAGCTATCGGATTATCCGCGCTGGGAAATTCGCGTAGGTGTTGATACCGTCAAGTTTGATCGAAAATGGCCCGGTATGGGCCTGATCGTTTACAGCGACCAGACGAATTGCAGAGAAACTATCTGCCTCCCGAGTTTCGCAACCTTCGTTACGAAGGCGCACGTCGGACCGTGGATCGCGACGAGAAACTTGCATAGGAAAAAGCCGTCGGCGCGCAGTCGCGGAATGACGGGGCCGGCTGGATCAGCACCAGCTTCGACGAATGGTCATCACGCCGCCTGCCTTGCCACCAGCGCCAGATATTCCCACACCACGGTCGCCGCGGCGAGCGCGGTGATCTCGGCGGTGTCATAGGGCGGGGCTACTTCGACCACGTCCATGCCGGCGAAATGCAGCTTATCGAGACGCCGCAGAATGGCCTGCACTTGCCAGCTTGCAAGCCCGCCGATCTCCGGCGTGCCGGTGCCGGGCGCGAAAGCCGGATCGAGGCAATCGATGTCGAACGATAAATAGGCGGGCGCGTCCTTCACGATCGCGCTGACGCGCTCGGCGATCGCCTGCGGGCCGCGCTCATGCACGTCCTGCGCGGTGAGGATGGTGACGCCTTTGCCGACAGTCCAGTCATGGACATCCTTCTGCACCGGCGAGCGGATGCCGATCTGCACCATGCGGCGCGGATCGACCAGCCGCTCCTCGATCGCGTGATAGAACACCGAGCCATGCGCGAAGGCCTGCCCGAAATTGTCCCGCCATGTATCGACATGGGCATCGAAATGAACCAGCGCGACCGGGCCGCCGCGCGCTTTCGAGAATGCGCGCAGCAGCGGAAGCGAGATCGAATGGTCGCCGCCCAGCGTGACGAGATGCTTGTGATCCGCGGCCTGACGCTCGATCAGCGCGAGGCTTTCGCGAATGTCACCGAGCGCAATGTCGAAATCGCCGATATCGGCAACGGGAAGCGCGGCGGGATCGATCCACCAATGCGGATGATCGCCATCGACCAGCATCCGGCTCGCCTGGCGGATCGCCGCAGGCCCGAAGCGGGCACCGCTGCGATTGGTGGTGCCGATGTCGAACGGGATGCCGGCAATGTGCACGGTTGCTTCGGCTGCCGGTCGCGTGATTGCGAGGAAGCTCGGCGGCAGCGCGAAAGTGGGAGTGGTCGCCATTATGCGAAGCGGAACACGGAGGCTGCGACCGCGCAGGTCCAGCGGCCGGCATCGTCGCCGACGGCTGCCGCCGTGATCGAAGTGCTGCCGAAAATGAGATTGCTGGTCTGATAGACTTTCTTGCGCTCGTCCCAGGCGGCATTCGGATCGAACTCGATGCCGAGGGTGGAGGCCAGCATGCTGGCTGCGAGGTCCTCGGCATATTCGCCGCTTTGCTGCGCGGTCATGCCATAGCCGTGCTGCTCGGAAATGTAACCGTACATCTTGGTGTCGCTCGGACGCGCAAGCCCGATGCTGGAATGGATGCGCCGGCCGGGCTCATTGGTTTCGGTGCGCGCCATGACGCAGAAGGTGATTTCGCCGGGACGCAGCGTGGCGACGCCGGCCTCGCGTGTCAGCTCCTCGCAATGCGGCGGCAGGATCGAGGACACCGTAACGAGATTTTGCTGCTCGATATCGGCATCGCGCAATGCCAGCTCGAAGGCGGTGAGCTGATCGCGATGG
Source organism: uncultured Pseudomonadota bacterium (assembly GCA_963707705.1). Lineage (GTDB taxonomy): Bacteria > Pseudomonadota > Alphaproteobacteria > Rhizobiales > Xanthobacteraceae > Pseudorhodoplanes. Next base: position 26,369 of record CAVPRD010000019.1, read on the forward strand.
ATGCCGACGCCGCGCGTCAGGAAGAAACTCTTGGGAACCGGAAACATGCTGCCGCCTGTCGCTGCTGTGTGGTCCGCAGGTTCGCCAGCCACGCCGCTTTGTCAATGGCGCTACCTCATGACGCGTTCATGGCGCTAGCGCCGAACCGAGCTTCCTCGCGGTCTCCGCGATCCAGGGATAGTATAATGACAGGGGTGTGACGCCGGTGAGCCCGCCGCAGCCGGCTTCGTTGCCCGGCGCGGTCGACCAACTCACCACGCCGACGACTTTCATGCGGCCGCCGATGTCGCGAAAGACCGGCCCGCCGGAATTGCCGGTGCAGGCGCCAAGGCCCGGGCGTTCGTTGCGGCCGGACGGGTCCATCAGCCGGATCTGCAGGCCGCCGGGCTGGCCGGTAACGGTGAGGGTCGCGCTTCGCAAGGTGCCGCCGCTTTTGCCGTCGCCGATGCGGGTGAGGCCGAACCCAAAAAGGCTCAGGGTATCGCCCGGCGCGATCGCAAGCCGCTCGCCGTGAATGGCGGCGGGCGCGGCGTTGCCCACGGGCGCTGCAAACTTGATCAGCGCCACATCGGCGGTGGCGCGGTGACTATCGAATGTCTTCTGGCTGAATTGAGGGTGACGAGCGACGCTTTGCGCATCGCGAAGACTTGGCCGCCTTTGCGCATCGAATTCGACCAGCTTGTAATCGGCGCCGGGCGGCACGCAATGCGCGGCGGTCAGCACGAGGTCGCGCGCGATCGCAATGCCGGTGCAGGAATTGCCACGCGAGCCTACGATCATCACCGCCGCCTGCGGCCCCTGCACCGCCGGCGCGCCGCCGACCAGCGCCGCGGCGGGCACGACGAAGGATATGAGCAGGGCGGGGATGAGGGCAGGACGAAGCATGGTCGCGGTTTGAAGCCTGCTTCCATTGCAATTGTCAATCGACCCCGCTTATCGTCGGCAAATCTCGGCCAGGCGACGATTCGATGCTTGTCAGCGCAATTTCCGTTCTGCTGCCGGTCCTGTTCGTGCTCGTGATCGGGTATTGGGCGGGCCGCTCCAAGAAATTCGATGCCGATCAGGTCAACGGGGTCAACGAACTGGTCCTGGATTTCGCGCTGCCGGCCATCATGTTCGTCGGCATCGTCAAGACCACGGGAAGCGACGCGCCACCGGAGACCGCGTTTCTGATTGCGATGTTCATCGGCATCGTGGGTTTTTACCTCGCCGTGCTGGTCGTGAGCATGACGCTGTTGCGTCACTCTCTCGGCGAAGCCGCGCTCCAGGCTTGTTCGCTGAGCTTTCCGTCGGTGGCCTTCATGGGCATTCCGATTTTCAAGGGGCTGTTCGGCGAAGGCAGTCTGCTTTCGATCGCTTCGGCCACGGTGCTGGCAAATCTCACCATCGCGCCGCTGACCGTGGTGCTGCTGGAGATGCATGCCAAACGCTCGACGCGTGAACAGAGCGCGGGTGAAGGTGAACTCGCGGTGCTGATCGGCGATATTCGCAACGGCCTCATGAGCAGCCTGGTGAAGCCGATGGTATGGGCACCGCTCTGTGCGGTCGCGGTGGTGCTTCTGGGTCTGCGGATCCCGAAGGAAATCGACGACATGCTGCTTCTGATCGGATCGACCACATCGGGCGTTGCGCTGTTTGCGGCGGGTCTGGTTACCGCGGCGCACCGCATCCATTTCAGCGCCGAGATTTTCGGCAACGTGGCCGTGAAAATGATCGCGCAGCCTTTGGTCATGGCGGGATTGGTCGTGGTGCTGGCGGTGGCTCCGCCACTGTCGCGTGAGGCCATTCTGATGTGCGCGATCCCGACCTCGGCATTCTCGACATTGTTGGCGCCGCGTTATGGCGTCTACGAAAACGAAGCGGCGTCGACACTGGTGCTGACGACGATGGCCATGATCGTCGTGATGCCGCTTGCGATTGCGCTGACGGGTTAGCCGCTTCAATCGACACTATCGGGTCCCGGGCGCAGCGCAGCGTGAAACGGTGGGCTGCTGAACCGGGACCTTTCCAAACTCATAATTTTTAACGGTCCCGGCTCTGCGGCGCATCACTGCGCTTCGCTTGCGCTGCACCGCGTCCGGGACACGGATACGAAGGTCACATCATGTCCGCCATTCTTCTCAACGCTCCGGCGAGCGAACCCGTTTCGCTGGCCGAAGCCAAGCTGTTCCTGCGCGTCGAACACGACGACGATGACGATCTGATCGCGGCGCTGATAGCGGCCGCGCGCGTACAGGTCGAGGCGCAGACCCGCCGCGCATTGATCACGCAGACCTGGCGGCTGGTGCGCGATGTGTGGCCCGCGAGCGGGTGCTTGCCGATCCTGCCGGTGCCGCTGCGCGAGGTGACGGCGATCGGCGTCTACGACGCGGATGGCATGATCCATACGCTCGATGTGGATGACTTTCACATAGACACAATATCGGCGCCCGCGATCCTGGCCTTCGAGCGTGGCGCGCCGCTTGCACCCGGACGGCACAATGCCGGGATCGAGATCGATATCGAGGTCGGCTTCGGAGATACAGCCGAGGCCGTGCCGGCGCCGTTGCGACAGGCGATCCGGTTCCTGGTCGCGCATTGGTACGAGAACCGCCGCATCATCGCTGCGAGCGGGGAGGTGGCATCGCTGCCGGCTTCGGTGTCCGCGCTGATCGCTCCGTTCCGGGTGCTGTCGCTATGAGCGATCCCGGCCTTTTGAACCGCCGGCTCGTGCTCGAGGCACCGGTCGAAACCGCGGACGGCGCCGGCGGCGTCGCGCGAAGCTTCAACGAGATTGCAACGCTATGGGTTTCGGTCACGCCGATTTCCGCCGCGCGTCAGATTGAAGCCGAGCGCCTCGGCGCCAGGGTGACGCATCGGCTGCATCTGCGGTTCTCGAACCACATCACGACGCGGCATCGCTTCCGCGACGACAGCCGCATCTACCGCATCGTTTCGATCCGCGACCGTGACGGCCGCAAGCGCTTCCTCGAGATCGAGGCGGAAGAGCGGGTCGATTAATCTCAGGAGCGAATATGCCTTCATCCACCGCCGCGTTGCGCGCGGCGATCCACGACGCATTGACCGCCGATACGGCGCTTGCAGCGATCCTCGGCGGCCCGAAAATCTACGACGTGCCGCCGGCGACGGCGGCTTTTCCGTATGTGACGCTCGGAGAGGCGCGCGTTTCCGATTTTTCCGCGGGCGACGAGAAGCTGGAAGAGCATCAGCTCACCCTGCATGCCTGGTCGCGGCAGGGCGGCCACAAGGAAGCGCATCTGCTCGCGGGCGCTTTGTTGCAAGCGCTCGACGACGCTCCGCTTTCGCCCGACGGGCATCAGCTCGTGAATCTGCGCTTTTCGCTGGCCGACATTCGCCGCGAAGCCGACGGCCGCACCTACCACGCGCTGGTGCGCTTCCGCGCGGTAACCGAGCCGGCATAATCAAGAGGACAACATGGCTGCACAAAAAGGCAAGGACCTGCTGGTCAAGATGCATGACGGCAGTAACTTCGTGACGGTCGCGGGCTTGCGTTCGCGAAGGATCGCATTCAATGCCGAGACCGTCGACATCACGCACACGGAAAGCGCCGGACGCTGGCGCGAATTGCTCGACGGCGCCGGCATCAAGCGCGCCGGCGTTTCCGGCCGCGGGCTGTTCAAGGATGCGGCGACCGACGCGCTGATGCGCCAGACTTTCTTCGACGGCGCGGTGAAGAATTGCCAGGTGGTGATTCCTGATTTCGGCACGGTGCAGGGCGCGTTCCAGATCACCAACCTCGAGTTTGCTGGCGAGCATAACGGCGAAGTCACCTATGAGCTGTCGCTGGAATCGGCGGGCGAACTGACGTTTGCGGCGGCGTAGCATGGCCAATCGTCACCGCGGCGAGATCGACGCCGAGATCGGCGGCGCCAAGCGCACGCTGGTGCTGACGCTCGGGGCATTGGCGGAGCTGGAATCCGCCTTCGGCGCCGGCGATCTGGCGGCCCTCACCGAACGTTTCGCGCAGGGACGCATGAGCGCGCGCGACCTTGTTCGCATCATCGCCGCGGGACTTCGGGGCGCCGGAGAGACCGTGACCGACGACGACGTGGCGCGCATGAGCGTGCTCGGCGGCGCGCAGGGCTATGTGCGCATCGCGGCAAGCCTGATCGAAGCGACCTTTGGGGATGCGCCGACATGAGCACGCCAAAACCTTTCCCATGGGATGAGGCGATCGGCTTCGGGCTCGGGATCCTGCGGCTGTCGCCGCAAGCCTTCTGGTCGATGACGCCACGCGAGCTTGCGCTTGCGATCAACGCTGCGACCGGGGCCACGATGCCGCTGCGGCGATCCGAGCTTTCCGATCTGATGACGAGATATCCCGATGGCCGATGACCTCACTCCTCGCATCGATGACGTGGCGCTGACTGGCGCGCTGGATCGTGTGGATCTTCGCATGAACGACATGCGCCGCAGCGCAACCGCGTTTGGCCGCGCTATGTCGGATGCGTTTTCGCAAAGCATCATCGGCAGCCGCAATTTCGAGGACGTGCTGAAGCAGCTTTATCTGCGTCTGTCGGACATCGCGCTGAAGCTTGCCTTCAAGCCGGTCGAGACTGCACTCAGCAGCAGCTTCTCGAATCTGTTCGGCAATAGCGATCCGAAGATGACTCTGGCGGCCGGCGGCGCGATCAAGCCATTCGCGGCCGGCGGGGTGATCGGCACGCCGACCTATTTTCCGCTGCGCCAGGGCGGCATCGGGCTTGCCGGCGAAGCCGGGCCGGAAGCGATCTTGCCGCTCGCGCGCGGGCCGGACGGCCGCCTTGGCATCTCAGCCGCGGGAGGCGGAGGTGGGCGCATCACGGTGAATATCGCCACGCCCGATGCAGAATCATTTCGCCGCTCGGAAGTCTATGTCACCGGCCAGATCGCGCGCGCGGTCGCGCGCGGACAGCGTGGAATGTAGGCACATATAAGATGACAGCCTTTCACGAAATCCTGTTCCCGCTCGACATCGCACTGGGCAGTTCGGGCGGGCCACAGCGCCGCACCGAGATCGTGGCGCTCGGCTCCGGACGCGAGGAGCGCAACACGCGCTGGGCGCATTCGCGGCGCCGCTACGATGCCGGCTATGGCATCAAGACCTTGGAAGCGCTGTCGCAGGTGATTGCGTTCTTCGAGGAGCGGCGCGGCATGCTGCATGGCTTTCGCTGGCGCGACCGGCTGGATCATTCTTCCGCCGCTCCCGGTGTCGCAGTGTCGCGGCTCGATCAGGCGATCGGCATCGGCGATGGCGACAAGGAGACGTTTGCGCTGATCAAAACCTATGGCGATGTGTTCGCGCCCTATGCGCGGCCGATCGCAAAGCCGGTTTCCGGCAGCGTGGTAGTTGCCGTCGATGGCGAGGAAGCGGAGCAGGGTGTCGACTTCACCTGCGATGTCACCACAGGCGCGGTGAGCTTTCTCGACGGTCATGTGCCGGGTGTCGGCGCGGCCGTCACCGCGGGCTTCCTGTTCGATGTGCCGGTGCGGTTCGACACCGATTATCTGGAAGTCGATCTGTCGGCATTTGCCGCGGGAGCGATCCCGAAAATCCCGCTGGTGGAAATTAGAGTTTGAACGTGTGTCCCGGACGCGGCGCAGCATGAGCGCAGCGCAATGGTGCGCCGCTGATCCGGGACCACTCCATCCAACGAATTTGTAAAGATCCCGGTTCTGCGCCGCGTCATTTCATGGCGCGTTGAAGACGCGCGTGACCGCGCTTTATGCCGCGTCGCGCCCGGGACACGAGACCGAAACCATGCGCACCATCCCGCCCGCCCTGCAAACCAAACTCGATTTCGGCGTCACCACGCTGTGCCGCTGCTGGATCGTTACGCGCCGCGACGGCGCGATCCAGGGCTTCACCGATCACGATGAGAACGTGATCGTCGGAGCGATAACCTGCCGCGCCGATACTGGGTTCGACGGATCGGAAGCTGCGGCGCGTCTCGGTCTCAGCGTCGATGGCGCGGAGATTTCCGGCGCGCTGTCGGACGATGCGCTGAACGAAATCCGCGCTCGCCGCCGGCCGCTACGATGCCGCACAGGTGGACATGTATATTGTCGACTGGAGCGAGCCGTCGCTGTTCGTACTGATGTCGCGCGGCCATATCGGCGAGGTGCGGCGCGAAGGCGGGGCGTTCATCGCTGAATTGCGCGGGCTCGCGGACAGGCTCGCGCAGCGGATATTGTTGCCGGTCAACGTGAAAGTCTTGGCCGCAACGTCGGAAAAGCTGCGGATCTCATCTTCACCTGCAGTCGCCACGGCCTTGCCGACCGCATCCTGCGCCGTCGCCTTCCAGATTGGATGCGTGATGCCGCTTGGGCCGGCGATGAGGGCAACTCGATCGAAGCTGACCGACTTCAGGGGCGTTGCAAATTCGAGTGTATAGCTCACCGGGTTGCCGCCCTGCTGGCCAGAGTGCGGCAGCTGCGTGACCAAAACGGTGCGTTGGGCCGAATGTGCCTATTATTGCAGCTGCGTTCCGTGCGAGGCGCGACGCCTGAAAGGGATGACCGAGCGGGGGCTAATTGGCAGGTCGAGATAATCGGCGAGCGATTGTGGCAATGCCGCCTGCCTCAAGACAATTGAGGTCACTTGGCAAACCGATCCGCGTTCTTTTTTTTTCGATCAGATCGAGAATGGCTGATCGAAACCGATCCGGCTTCGGCAGCAATGCGGCGAGTATCCGCGCTGTCTGCCTTCAGACTGGAGTTGGGAATTGTACGACATAAGTCGGCCAGCGCTCCATGCGCTCAAACAATTGCCGTGCTCCAGCGACATCGCCCACAAGCGCGGCTGCTATGGCAGCGTTATAGATCGGCCGGCCGTCTCGGAGTTGCATCTTGCATCAGCCAACGATGAACTTCGTGAAGCGATCTGAGCTGTTTTCTAAGTTCAAGGACGCGCTGGGCGGCAAGTGCGGCCATTTGCTCGATCCGCGCCTTGAACTGGTCTGTTGTTTCGAACGGCACAAAATCGGCGATACGTTCTGCAAAATCGAGGCCTCGAACATTTGGCTTTCGCCAGAGCCAGGAAACGCCGACTTTGAGATAGCTCCCCTTCGACCAGCCGCTGGGTTCAAACTCGACGGAGAGGACCCAGAAACGCTGGTCGGCAAACCAGAAGCGAGACTGTCCCTTGCGGCGGCATCCAAGCGGTGCTAGCGCCGCCTTTGCGGCGGCTGCGATCAGTCGGCCATGTTCATTGGGTTGCGCCATTTGTTCTTGCCGCGTTTTGGCGTGACAATTTGAAAAATTGTAGCGGGCGCGGCCTGATCGCCACAACAGTCTTCAACCTGAATAGCCTGCTTCAATGATCGAGCCGCCGCCTTATGACGGCTACGAGCAGGCGATCATTCTTTCGTTCTTCATCGCACGGCCATTCGAGAAGGTGGCGCGGGTGTTCACGGCGTCGAGGAAGTAGTTGATAAAAATGTCATCACGGGATGGTGTGCGGTAGCGAAGTGCCAACCAGGTGCATGAATTTCCAAGTCTTTTTGGCATGCGACCACTGGTGGAACTCCAGGACCTACCCGATATTCATAGTGCATTCACCGGCTGGGGCCTACGCGAGCGCATGTTGCCCAAATCCCTGATTCTCTGCGCGGCCCTGTTGGCCGCGGCCCTTGGCGTATTCGGCCCGGCCGCGACCGGCGTTTCAGCCGCTGAAATCTCCGCGAACGAGCAAGCGCAGGCCTCACACTGCCTGACGCCGGCCCAGCGCCGCTATGTGGCGGCCTCCGGCAAGGTGGTGCCGCTGTCCAAGGCGATCCGTGCCGCTCGCGCCCGCCGAATCGATGTGGTCGATGCCAAGCTCTGCAAGAGTCCAAAAGGTCTCGTCTACCTGCTGACTCTGCTCGCGCATGATGGCAAAGTCACCCGCGTCGCCGTCGATGCCGCGAGCGGGAAGCTCTCGGACGGCGGCTGATCCGGAGGGCTTCAGACTTGCGTCTCCTCGTCATCGAGGACGATCCCGACCTCAACCGCCAGCTCGCAACCGCGCTCACCGACGCAGGCTATGTCGTCGATCGCGCGTTCGACGGCGAAGAGGGTCATTATCTCGGCGAAACCGAGCCTTATGACGCGGTGATCCTCGACATCGGCCTGCCCAAGATGGACGGCATTTCGGTGCTGGAATCCTGGCGGCGCGCCGGGCGTGCCATGCCGGTGCTGATGCTCACCGCGCGCGACCGCTGGAGCGACAAGGTGCAGGGCTTCGATGCCGGTGCCGACGATTATGTGCCCAAGCCCTTCCACATGGAGGAGGTATTGGCGCGGGTGAGGGCGCTGCTGCGCCGCTCGGTCGGACACGCCAAGAGCGAATTCAACTGCGGACCGGTCCGGCTCGATACCCGCACCGGCCGGGTCGCCGTCGATGGCAATCCGGTGCGGCTGACCAGTCACGAATACCGGCTGCTGTCCTATCTGATGCATCACACCGGCCGCGTGGTGTCGCGCACCGAGCTCGTGGAGCACCTCTACGATCAGGACTTCGATCGCGATTCCAATACGATCGAGGTGTTCGTCGGCCGCATCCGCAAAAAGCTCGGCGTCGACGTGATCCAGACCGTGCGCGGCCTCGGTTATCTCCTGACACCACCCGATGTGCGCTGACGGATTCCAGGGCCGGTTGAACGATGCGCGCTAATTCACTCGCGCTGCGGCTGTTCCTGTGGGCGGCGGCGTCGACGCTCGTGATCATCCTCGTCACCGGCGTCGTGCTGTCCTCGCTCTATCGCGAGGCGGTGGAACGCGCGTTCGACGGACGCCTTCAGGTTTATCTGCGCACGCTGGTCGCCGATCTTGCCGCCCCCGAAGTGCCGGACGAGAAGCTGGCCCAGGGCGTGAGCGAGCCTTTGTTCGAATTGCCGCTCTCCGGCTGGTATTGGCAGGTCACCCAGCTCGACAGCGCCAAGCCGGAAATCCGTGCCTCGCGTTCGCTCTGGGATGGCGGATTGCCGCGGCTGCCGGTGCCGTCGGCCGCGGCTGCGGTCGGCGTGCGCTCCGGCTATGTGAGCGGGCCGGAGGATCAGAAACTGCGCCTGGTCGAGCGCACCGTCGATCTCGGCGAGGAGGGCAATTTCCTGGTCGCGGTCGCGGGCGATGCCGCCGAGATCGAAGAAGAAATCAGGAATTTCGATCGCGCGCTGTTGCTGACCTTCTGCGGTCTTGCGCTCATCCTGCTTCTCACCACCGCTTTTCAGGTCCGGTTCGGGCTATCGCCCTTAAAACGGATTTCCGAACAGCTGGCCGCGATCCGCTCCGGCAATGCCGAGCGCCTGGAAGGCAATTTCCCGGTCGAGATCGCTCCACTCGCGCGTGAAGCCAACGCGCTGCTCGATGCCAATCGCGAAATTGTCGAGCGTGCGCGCACCCATGTCGGCAATCTCGCGCACGCTCTGAAGACGCCACTCTCCGTCATCATCAACGAAGCGTCGGTGCGGGCGGAGGATCCGCTGTCGCAGAAGGTTCAGGAACAGACCGACATCATGCGCGACCAGATCACGCGCCACCTCGAGCGCGCCCGCATGGCGGCGCGGCTGACCGTGGTCGGCACCGTCACCGAAGTGGCGCCGGTGGTCGATGCGATCGCGCGCACCATGGAGAAAACCACCCGCAACAAGGAATTGCGGCTGAAGGTCGATCAGCCGGACGATGCGAAATTCCAGGGAGAGCGGCAGGATCTCGAGGAGATGGTCGGCAATCTTGTCGATAATGCCTGCAAGTGGGCGCAGGCTCGCGTCTCGATCGAGGTCCTGAAAGAGCGTCCCGAGGCAGACCGGCAGGTGGTTCGAATCGTCGTGGACGATGACGGCCCGGGGCTGAACGCGACCGAACGGGAACAGGTTGCACGCCGTGGTCGCAGGCTGGACGAAACCAAGCCCGGCTCCGGCCTTGGCCTCTCGATCGTGGTGGAACTTACCGCCCTCTATGGTGGCACTTTAACGCTGGGCTCGTCCCCGATCGGCGGCCTGCGGGCGGAATTGCTGCTCCCGGCGGCGTGACGATATTTACGATTTGGTGGCTATCTCCGCGCATCATTGCATGGTCGCGCTGCGGCCAGACTAATGCCGCATTCCCTGTTGTTTAGTGAGCGCGCGGCCTCCGGGGGAGTTAGAAGGGATGGCCGCCCGCGTGCGAGCCAGGGGGAATTCATGCGCCGTATCGTCATCGTTGCAGCCGCTTTAGCGAGCCTCGCCGGCTGCGCGGGTGACCCGAATACGGGAACCGGCCCGCGCGAAAATACCGGTACGCTGGTGGGAGCGCTGGCGGGTGGCGCGATCGGCTCGCAAATCGGTGGCTCTACCGGCTCGCGGATCGCAGCCGGCGTCGCGGGTGCGGCGATCGGCGGTCTCATAGGCAACCGCATCGGCTCAGCCATGGACGACGAGGACAAGCGCCGCGCCTATGACGCGCAACTCGTTGCGCTCGAAGGCGGGGCTGCCGGTGCGCCCGTGGGTTGGGAGAATCCGGATTCCGGCCGCCGCGGCACCATTGTTCCCGGTCCGCAATACGACCGCCGCGGTTCGCGATGCCGCGACTATACCCACACCATCTATATCGATGGCCGGCCGCAGGTTGCGCGCGGCGCCGCCTGCCGCAATCCCGACGGTTCGTGGACGCCGGTCGCCTGACGGCGACTGGAAACACGTGGCCTGAAGGCAATCGCCAGACCCATCTAACCGCTCCTTAACGCTGCCGCGCTACCAACATCGTTTGGATGTGAAAGCGTAGAGTAAAGCGTATGGCCGACGGGCTCCTGGTCGAGCGGTTGCGGCAATATCTCAAGGATCTGCAGCCCAACGCGCGGGCTCTGCTGATGGCCGAGCTAGAGCGCGGCCTGTTGCGCGGCGAAGACATGCCGGGTGCGGAACTGGTGCTGCAGGAATTGCGGCGTCAGGCACGCAACAATTCGCCCGCAAAACGTCCGGGCAATCTCGCACGACTCTTCTTTCAGCCGCTTGAGCCATTCCTGGTCGACGATATCGTGACACGCCACCATCCCGGTCGGATTGCGCGCGTGACGCTCGAGCCGATCTGGGAATGGATGAGCCGCGACCTGATGCCCGGCGAGGTGAAAGCCGTCACCGGGCAAGTAGCAGCTGCCTTCGATCGCGGCGAGGTCACACGTGCAGAGGAGCTTGCCAACGGTTTCCAGGACCGCGCCGTGACGCGGATGGATGAGGCCCTCAGCGCCGCAGCAAACGACGAAAAGGTGCGCCGCCGCCTGTGCAGCCAGATCGGTACGCCGCGAGCCCTTGATGATGTCACAGCTGTCATGACCGTGCTCAAAACGCGAGATTCGCTTTCCGCCTTCGGTTCGCGGCTGCCGGCCCATATCAAGGTGTTCGACGACACGATGACAAGCGACGTCAGGTCGCTGATCGATTCGCGGCGCGGTGGCGGATCGTTGTTCGTTTACAAGCTCGCGATAGCGATGAGCCGGCTGGCATCGACCTGGCAATTGATCCGGCTTGCCACCCGAGCCGCCGGCAGCGACAGCACAATGCGCATCGCCGAGACCAAATACGCAGTCGCGGTCGATATGGTATTTGCCGAAATCGAACGCATGATCGCGGAATTGAAGGCGGAGCTGCGCACGGGGCGCGGTCTTGCCACCGGTGCGCTCCTGAAAAGCATTCACGACGCGGTGCGCGGCATGCGCACCGAGATCGACCTGATCGATGACTCACCCTGGAGCCGACGTCTGGCGGCGTTGCGCATGCAGGTCTCCGACCTTCTCAAGGGCGAGATCGAAGGCCTGAATGGTCGCGTGCAGCGCCTGATCCGGCCGCGGCCCACCATGGAGATCGCGCCCCAATCCACGCTCGATCAGCGCGACGTCCAGGACACCGAGGCGCTGATCGAATTCGTCAGCGCTTGCCGCGCTTATGCAACTGAGTTCGACGTCAGCGACCTGACCGCCAGCGCATGGGCGGAACTCCAGCAATATCTCGACACCACGACGGCGGAGCTGGCCGAAAATCTCCGGAATGCCGGCCCCGCCGACGGTTCCTTTCGCGAGTCGCAGCTCGACGCCGCCGTCCGCTTCTGCGCCAAGGTGTTCGGAGACGAATATGCCCAGGCCCTGGTCAAGGCACGCGATCATGCTGCGGCATCCGAGCGCAAAGCAGCCGCAAAAGCGTGATCGGTTGGCGGTTGCGGGCCGCTTCGACCCGTGATGTAACGCGGGCGGATGACCCTGTGGTTCATACTTTCCCTGATGACCGCGGCGGCAATTTTCGCCGTGCTCTGGCCATTGTCCCGGCGCGGTTCCGTATCCGTGCAGGGCCAGGATATAGCGGTCTATCGCGACCAGCTTGAAGAGGTGGAGCGCGACCGAAAATCCGGCCTGATCGGCGATCCCGAGGCGGAAGCGGCCAAACTCGAGATTTCGCGCCGCCTGCTGGCCGCGGCCGACAAGGCCGAACCGAAAAAGGCCGCTCCAAAAGCCAAATCCAAAGGCACCTCCGAACCGGAGGCCGTGCTGTGGCGGCGGCGCGCCGCAGCGCTGGTCGCTCTGATCGCGCTGCCGGTCGTGTCTGCGGTCCTCTATATGAAGTGGGGCTCGCCGCAATTGCCGGGCGCGCCGCTTGCGACCAGGCTCGATCTGCCGCCCGAGCAGCGCTCGATCGAAAGCATGGTCGCACAGGTCGAGTCTCATCTGGAACAGCGGCCGAATGACGCGCGCGGCTGGGAGGTGGTGGCGCCGGTCTATATGAAGATGGGGCGCTATAGCGACGCCGTGCGTGCGCGCGCGAATGTCGTGCGCATTCTGGGCTCGACCGCGCCTCGTGAAGCCGAACTTGGCGAGGCCCAGGTCGCCGCCGCGAATGGCGTCGTGACCGCCGAGGCGAAACAATCGTTCGAACGCGCGCTCAAAATCGATCCCTCCGACGTGAGAGCGCAGTATTTTGTAGGTTTGGCGGCCGAACAGGACGGGCGTCCCAACGACGCGGCCCATATCTGGCGCACGATGCTGGACAATGCACCGGCCAACGCGCCGTATCGTCCGCTGATTCAGCAATCCCTGGCGCGGCTTGAAGGAAAAGGCATCGCGATCGAACCAAAAGCGCCCCAGCCGGGACCAACCCAGGAGGATATCGCCGCCTCCCAGCAACTTACGCCCGAACAGCGCGCCGAGATGATCCGCGGCATGGTCGAGCGGCTGGCGGACCGGCTGAAGACTGACGGGTCGGATGTTGATAGCTGGGTGCGGCTCGTTCGTGCCTATATCGTGATGGGAGATGCCGACAAGGCGCGAGAGGCACTCACCAATGCGCGCAACGCGGTCGGAACCGATACCGAAAAGCGCAATCGTCTCGATGCGCTTGCGGAAAGCCTTGGTCTGAAAGGGTAAAATTGATGACGCGCAAGCAGCGGCGCCTGGTGCTGATCGGATCGGGGCTGATCGTGCTCGCGATCGCGGCCTTGCTCGTGCTGACGGCTTTGCGCGACTCGATCGTGTTCTTCAATTCGCCGACGGATGTGGTGGAGAAGAAGGTCACTGCCGGCTCGCGCATCCGGCTCGGCGGCCTCGTGCAACCTGGCACCCTGGAGCGCAAGGATATCGATGCCGCCTTCGACGTGACCGATGGCAAGAACGTGATCCGGGTCACCTATCGCGGCATCCTGCCTGATCTGTTCCGCGAAGGGCAGGGCGTGGTGGCGGAAGGGACCCTGATCGACGTCGCGTCGTTCCGTGCCGACACGGTGCTTGCGAAGCACGACGAAAACTACATGCCGAAGGAAGTGGCCGACGCGCTGAAGAAGCAGGGCCATTGGAAGGACGATTACGGAAAGAAGCCCGGAGCTGCTGCGCCGCAGGGGGCGTCGAAATGATCGCCGAGATCGGCCATTACGCGCTCGTGCTGGCGCTGGCGCTGGCGCTCATTCAGGCGACACTGCCGATGATCGGGGCGCGGATCGGCGATCGCGCGTTGATGGCTATCTCCGAGCCGGTGGCGGTCGTGCAATTCCTGTTCGTCGCGCTCTCGTTTGCAGCGCTGACCGCCCTTTACGTCACGTCCGATTTCTCGGTCGCCAATGTGTTCGAGAACTCGCATTCGCAGAAGCCGCTCATCTACAAGATCAGCGGCGTGTGGGGAAACCACGAAGGCTCGATGCTGCTCTGGGCGCTGATCCTCGCCATTTTCGGCGCGATGGTCGCGATCTTCGGAACTAACCTTCCAGCTTCGCTGCGCGCCAATGTGCTGGGCGTGCAATCCTGGATCGCGGCCGCGTTCCAGCTTTTCATTCTCGCCACTTCCAATCCCTTCGCGCGTCTGGCGCAGGCGCCGTTCGAGGGCCGCGACCTCAATCCGATCCTGCAGGATGTCGGCCTCGCGGTGCATCCGCCGCTGCTTTATCTCGGCTATGTCGGGTTCTCGATTTCCTTTTCGTTCGCGGTCGCAGCGCTGATCGAAGGCCGCATCGATGCGGCCTGGGCACGCTGGGTGCGGCCCTGGACGCTTGCCGCCTGGATGTTTCTCACGCTCGGTATCGCGATGGGATCCTACTGGGCCTATTACGAACTTGGCTGGGGCGGCTGGTGGTTCTGGGATCCAGTCGAGAATGCGTCGTTGATGCCGTGGATCGCTGGCACCGCGCTGTTGCATTCCGCGGTGGTGATGGAAAAGCGCAATGCGCTGAAAGTCTGGACCATCCTGCTCGCGATCTTGGCGTTTTCGCTTTCGCTCCTTGGTACCTTCCTGGTTCGCTCCGGCGTGCTCACTTCGGTGCATACCTTCGCGAGCGATCCCTCCCGCGGCGTTTTCATCCTCGCAATCCTGGTGTTCTTCATCGGCGGATCGCTGGCGCTGTTCGCGTGGCGCGCGCCGGCGCTGAAGCAGGGAGGGCTGTTTGCGCCGATCTCGCGCGAGGGCGCGCTGGTCTTCAACAATCTGTTCCTTACCACCGCCTGCGCCACTGTACTTGTCGGCACGCTCTATCCGCTCGCGCTCGAAGGTCTGACCGGCGACAAGATTTCGGTTGGCGCGCCGTTTTTCAACGCCACCTTCGGTCCGCTTTTCCTGCCGCTGATGATTGCGATGCCGTTCGGTCCGCTGCTGGCCTGGAAGCGCGGCGACCTTCTGGGAGCCGCGCAGCGTCTGATGGCGGCCTTTGGCATTGCGCTGATCGCGATGGCCGCGACCTTTGCGATCGCGCAGGGCGGACCGGTGCTGGCGCCGTTCCTGATCGGGATCGCCTTCTTTGCCATGGCCGGCGCGCTGACCGATCTTGCCGAACGGACGCTGTTATTCCGGCAACCGCTTTCCGTGTCTTTGCGCCGCTTTGTGGGCCTGCCGCGCTCGACAATCGGTACGGCAATCGCTCATTTCGGGATCGGAATATGCCTGCTCGGCGTTGCAGCCGAAGCCAATTACGGCGCCGAGCGGATTCTTGCGATGAAGCCCGGGCAGACCGTGTCGCTGCGCGGCTACGATCTCACCTTCAACGATCTGCTCTCCCGCAACGGTCCGAATTATCGCGAGTTGCTTGCTCAATTCACCGTCAAGTCCGACGGCGAAACCATCGGCACCCTCGAACCGTCGAAGCGCACTTTTCCGGCGCGCAATTCGGCGACCACGGAAGCTGCATTGCTGACGCGCGGCGTGAGCCAGCTTTATCTGTCGCTCGGCGACGTCGGCACCGACGGCTCGATCGCCGTCAGGATCTATTACAAGCCGCTGGTGCTGCTGATCTGGCTCGGTCCGGTCATTATGGTGCTGGGAGGCGGAATGTCGCTGTCCGATCGACGTCTGCGCGTCGGCGCGCCGGGCCGCGCGAAAAAGTCCGCATTGCAGCCGGCGGAGTAGGGCGGATGCGCGCGCTCACATCGCTCATTCTTGCGTTCTTGCTTTTTCACGCTGTTCCTACCCATGCGGTGCAGCCTGACGAAATCTTGCCGGATGCCGCGCTCGAACAGCGCGCGCGCGAACTGTCGCGCGAATTGCGCTGCATGGTGTGTCAGAACCAGTCGATCGACGATTCGGACGCGCCACTTGCCCGCGATCTGCGACTGCTGGTGCGCGAACGCCTGAAGGCCGGCGACAGCAACAAGCAGGTGCTGGATTTTCTGACCGCGCGCTACGGCGATTTCGTGCTGTTGAAGCCGCCCCTGAACATGCGCACCGCGTTGCTGTGGAGCTTGCCTGCGGGAATATTGGTCGTGGGCGGGGTCGTGCTGTTCATCGCCATCCGCCGCCGCCGCGGCCAAGGCAGCGAGTTGACCCCGCAAGGCATACCGCTCACCGCCGCCGAGCAGGCCCGGATCGACCGGCTGCTCGATGCCGATCCGCGGACCCGGTCCTAAGTTATTGAATCGGCTGGCGGTTTTTTCGCTCTTCCCATTACCAAAGTTTAATCGCGCCGACAGGTGGTTGTAAGGCGGACCTCCCCATCTTCTCTCCCAGTGCGGTGCTGACAGGTCGCGTCTCGGACGCCTTCCTCCCAAACACCGGCTTAAACAGATTGAAGATGGAGTGAACCCGATGACACCAACTTTGCCCCCGAGCCAGGGCGGCTACCTGCGAGGACGCCGAGCGTTTCTCCTCGGCACCACGATATTGTCTCTCGGCGCGGCGGCGTTGTTCGTCGCTCCCGATGCGGCGCGTCATTCGGCGGTCGCGCAGAATGTGACGCAGCAGGCGCAGGGCGTCGCGCGTCCGGCCGGTTTTGCCGACATTGTCGAGAAGGTGAAGCCCGCCGTTATTTCCGTTCGCGTCAAGGTAAACGCGAGCGCGCAGAATTCATCCTTTCAGGGCCAGCTTCCGCAGGGCTTCGAGCGCTACTTCCGCCGCTTCGGCGAGGAAATGCCCGACATGATGCCGCAGCAGCGTGAGCGCGGTGAACGTGGCGAGCGCGGTCCGCGTCAGCGTACCTCCGGCCAGGGTTCCGGCTTCTTCATCACGGCCGACGGCTTTGCCGTGACCAACAACCACGTGGTCGATCAGGCCGACGAGGTCGAAGTTCAGACCGACGACGGCAAGACCTATTCCGCCAAAGTCATCGGCACCGATCCGCGCACCGATCTCGCGCTGATCAAGGTCGACGGCAACAACTTCCCGCATGCCAAGCTTGCCGACCGCGCTCCGCGCGTCGGTGACTGGGTGCTGGCGGTCGGAAATCCGTTCGGCCTGTCCTCGACCGTGACCGCGGGCATCGTCTCCGCGCGCGGCCGTGACATCGGCGCGGGTCCGTATGACGACTTCCTGCAGATCGATGCGCCCGTGAACAAGGGCAATTCCGGCGGCCCGACCTTCGACACCGAAGGCAATGTGGTCGGCGTGAATACCGCAATCTACTCGCCGTCGGGCGGCTCGGTCGGTATCGCTTTCGCGATCCCTGCCACCACCGTCGACTCGGTCGTGAAGCAGCTCAAGGACAAGGGCTCGGTCACGCGCGGTTGGATCGGCGTCTCCATTCAGCCGATGACCAAGGACATCGCTGACAGCATGGGCCTGAAGAACACGGACGGCGCGCTCGTTGCCGAGCCGCAGCCTGGCGCCCCCGCGGTGAAGGCCGGCATTAAGGCCGGCGACGTCATCGTCGCGGTCAATGGCGAGCGGATCGTCAATGCCCGTGAACTCTCGCGCCGCATCGGCTCGATGGCTCCCGGCAATGCGGTCAAGCTGACCGTCCTGCAGGGTGGCTCGGAGAAGACCGTGTCGGTCACGCTCGGCGAATTGCCGGCCCAGGCTGAAGCCCGCCGTGGCGGTGGTGATGAAGAGCGCAACACGCGTTCCAACGAGTTCTCGGCCCTTGGCCTGCAACTCGCGCCGGCTTCGACCGTAGCTGGTTCGGGTTCGGAAGGTGTGGTCGTGACCGGTGTTGCGCAGGACGGCCCCGCCGCCGAGCGCGGCTTCAAGACCGGCGACGTCATTCTCGAAGTCGCGGGCAAGCCGGTTTCCAACCCGGCCGACATCCGCAAGGCGATCGATGACGCCCGCAAGGACAACAAGCGCACCGTGCTGATGCGCGTGAAGTCGGGTGACAATACCCGCTTCGTCGCGCTGCCCGCCGGCCGCGCCTAAGGAACGAAGCGCCCGATCCGGAAGGGCCGGGCGCCACAAGAAAGGGACGTGTTACCGGCTACCGTCGCCCCCGCCGGTGCCACGAAACCCTGGGGGCGGGTCAAAACCCGCCCCCACCCCATACCCTGAAACCCGGCTACCGTCGCCCCCGCCGGATCGGGGTTAAAGTGAGGGGGTGGCGTAGTTGCGTAAAGTCGCCACCCCCTCATGTCTCATCAACCTTATCCCTTCGGTCTTCCGACCTCCGCTCTTGCAAATTTGCCCGCAAAGGGCGATTCCGTGTCGGACCATGTGGTTCATTCCGACACGATGCGCATCCTGATCATTGAAGACGACCGAGACGCCGCGGATTACATCGTCCGCGCCTTCCGCGAGACCGGCCATGTCGCCGATCACGCCGCGGACGGCGAGGAAGGACTCGCCATGGCGCTCGACGGCGATTACGACGTGCTGATCGTCGACCGGATGTTGCCAAAGCGCGACGGCCTGTCGGTCATTGGTGAATTGCGCGCCAAGAAGGTCGAAACCCCGGTGCTGATCCTCTCGGCGCTGGGACAGGTCGATGATCGGGTAAAAGGCCTGCGGGCTGGCGGCGACGACTATCTCCCCAAACCCTATTCCTTCTCCGAATTGCTCGCCCGCGTCGAAGTTCTCGCGCGCCGCCGCGGTGGCCGCAACGAAGAGACCGTTTATCGCGTCGGCGATCTCGAACTAGACCGGCTGTCGCATCGCGTTATGCGCGGCACCGAAGAGGTGGTCCTGCAGCCGCGTGAATTCCGGCTTCTGGAATATCTGATGAAACATGCCGGGCAGGTCGTAACCCGCACCATGCTGCTCGAGAATGTCTGGGATTATCATTTCGACCCGCAGACCAATGTAATCGACGTGCACATCTCGCGGCTGCGTTCGAAGATCGACAAGGGCTTCGCCCAGCCGCTGCTGCACACCGTTCGCGGTGCCGGATACATGATCCGCGACAATATTCGCTGACGCGTGAGGATGTGAGCGCGCTCGGAAAGCTTTTCCGCACCACCGCCTTCAAGCTGACGCTCGCCTATCTGGTGGTCTTTGCGCTGTTCGCGGCATTTCTGCTCGGATATTTCGCGCTCAATACCCGGCGCCTTTTCACCGAGCAGGCGACGCAGGCGGTCGACATCGAAATCGCGGGCCTTTCAGACCAATTCAATTCCGCCGGCATCCGGCGGTTGACACAGGTCGTGGATGCGCGCTCGCGCAGGCCGGGATCGAATCTCTATCTCGTAACCACTCCGAATGGAGACGGGCTTGCCGGCAATGTCGGCTCGCTGCCGACCGGTGTCCTGGAAAAACCGGGCCTGACAGAAACGATTTATCGGCGAATTGAGGAGGGGGAGACGGCGGAGCTGCATCGCGCGCTGGTGCGCGTGGCGCAATTGCCGAGCGGTTTCAAGCTGCTGGTCGGGCGGGATCTGGACGAGCGCGACCGCCTCTATGACGTCGTGCTCGATGCCGGCAAATGGTCAACGGCGGCGGTGATCGTGCTCGGATTGATCGGCGGTTTCTTCGTCGCGCGTCGGGTCCTGCGCCGCGTCGATGCAATGACCGAAACCACCCGCACCATCATGGGCGGCGATCTTTCGGGCCGAATTCCGGTCGCAGGCAGCGGCGATGAACTCGATCGCCTGGCGCATAATCTGAACGAGATGCTGGACCGGATCGAGGCCTTGATGCGGGGCCTCAAGGAAGTCTCCGACAATATCGCCCATGATCTCAAAACCCCGCTAACGCGGCTTCGCAACCGCGCCGAGGAGGCGCTGCGGATTTCCGGCAGCGAAGCCGAATATCGTGCGGCGCTCGAGACCACGATCGAGGAATCGGATTCGCTGATCAAGACCTTTAACGCGCTGCTCATGATCGCGCGCGCGGAGTCCGGCCATGCGCGCGGCAACATGATCGACTTCGACGCTGCCGAAGCCGCGCGCGACATCGGCGAGCTCTACGAGCCGCTCGCCGACGAGCAAGGGCTGTCTCTCGACGTCGAGGCGCCGGCGGCGGTACCGTTGCATGGCAATCGCGAATTGATCAGCCAGGCGCTCGCCAACCTGGTCGACAATGCGATCAAATATGCCGCACCGGCGGCCAAGGCCAATGGCGAGCCGTCCGCGGTAACGGTGACGGCAGGCACGGAAGGCGACAATGTATTGCTGAGCGTCGCCGATCGTGGCCCAGGCATCCCGGAAGCCGACCGTGCACGCGCCGTCGAACGGTTTGTGCGTCTGGAGAAAAGCCGCTCGATCCCGGGTTCGGGCCTGGGCCTAAGTCTTGCCGCCGCGGTGGCGCGCCTTCATGGCGGCGAATTGCGGCTAGAGGACAATGCGCCGGGCTTGCGGGCAGTGCTGGTGCTGCCGCGATTGTTGCCGCTGCCGCAACCTGCGATTTCGTCTGCACCGGCCGAACCGGCAGAGGCCGCCATGCCGCAGTCGGGGACAGCCCCTGCGTAGATCACGATGATTGTGGATCGAGACGATCCACAATCATAAACGTGATCGATTCTAATAGCTTAGAGCATAATGTTGTCCGAAAACCGCTTCGCACTTTTCGGCATCATGCTCATGCCCTCCCATTTCGGCGGCGACTGGTCTATGCCGGGACCTCAATGACGTCCGGTGCCGCGGCTCCTCGCAAGACATCCCCGATCGATCTAACCGCTGCTTCGCTGGCTGCGCGGATCGTGGACGCGCCGTTTCTGACGCCGGAAACCGCTTCGGCAGCAAACGCAAAGGTCGAAGATTGGCTGGCGCAGATGGGTGCCGAGGCGGAAGCCGACGGCCTGCGCCAGGTCTTCGCGGCGGCTCCCAAGGCGCGCGAATTGATCGCGGGCCTGGCCGAATATTCGCCCTATCTCTGGGAACTGGTGCGCAGCGACCCTGATCGCATCCTGCGTCTGTTTTGTTTCGATCCGGACAGGCAGATTCGAAGCCTGCTGGCCTCCGTCGTTGGTGCCTTGACCCTGATCGAGGCCGAGGCGGATGCGATGCGCGTTTTGCGGCGCACCAAGAACGAAGCGGCGCTGCTGATCGCGATTGCCGATATCGGCGGAGTGTGGCCGGTGATGCAGGTCACGCGCGCGCTGACCGAGCTCGCCGACACCATGGTTCAGGCGGCGGTTCGCTTCCTGTTGTCCGACGCTGCGCGGCGCGACCGTCTCAAGCCCGCCGATCCCGAACAGCCCGAAATCGGGTCCGGCTATATCGTGCTCGCCATGGGCAAGATGGGCGCGTTCGAGCTGAATTATTCCAGCGACATCGATCTCATCGTATTTTTCGATCCCGATGCGCCCGCGATCCCCAAAGATACCGAACCCTCGTCGCTCTATATCCGCGTCACCCGCGGTCTGGTGAAGCTTCTGCAGGAGCGCACCGGCGACGGCTACGTGTTCCGTGTCGACCTTCGCCTGCGGCCAGACCCGGCTTCCACGCAGATTGCAATCTCTGTCGCGGCCGGGCTCGATTACTACGAGCATCGCGGCCAGAACTGGGAACGCTCCGCGATGATCAAGGCGCGGACGTGCGCTGGCGATATCGCGGCCGGCGAGAAGCTCTTGAAAGCGCTGTCGCCGTTCGTGTGGCGCAAATACATGGATTTCGCGGCGCTCGCCGACATCCATGCGATGAAGCGGCAGATCCACGCTTATCGCGGACATGGCGAGATCGCGGTCGCCGGCCACAACATCAAGCTCGGGCGCGGCGGCATTCGCGAGATAGAATTCTTCGTCCAAACCCAGCAATTGATCGCAGGCGGGCGTCATCCGGAATTGCGCGATCGCCGTACGCTGACGACCTTGTCCGCGCTCGCCGAAGGGCAATGGGTGGATGAGGAGGCGCGGCGTGAACTCGAGGAGGCTTATCTGTTCCTGCGGCGAGCAGAACACCGCCTCCAGATGGTCGCAGACGAGCAGACCCATACCTTGCCGGCGGATGCCGGGCCGCTCGACCGCTTCGCGAGATTTCTGACCTTCGACGGCACCGGCTCTTTCGCCGAGACGCTGGTGGTTCATCTGCGCAATGTGCAGCGGCAATATTCGCAATTATTCGAGCCGCTCTCGCAGCCTCCCGACCGCGCCTTGCGTTTTCCGAGCGACCATGACGACCGCGAAACGCTCGACCGGCTGGCGAGCATGGGCTTTCGCAATCCGCTCGAAATTTCCGCGACCGTTCGCGGCTGGCTCGGCGGCCGCTACCTCGCGCTGCGCAGCGAGTTCGCGCGCGGGCAGCTTGCGCAGCTTGTTCCGTTGCTGCTGGAACACCTGGCGCGCAACGAGAATCGCGAGCAGGCGCTGTTGTCGTTCGACCGCTTCCTTTCGGGGCTGCATGCGGCCGGTGGCGCACGGCTGATCTCGCTGCTGCTGCAGCATCCCGATCTGCTGGCGCTTGTGGCCCTTATGCTCGGCACCGCGCCGCGTCTTGCCGACATTCTCGCGCATCAGCCGCAGGTGATGGACGCGCTGCTCGATCCGGCGTTTTTCGGTTTGCTGCCGGATGCAACGATATTGTCGCAGGAGCTGACGCGTTCGCTCGATCAGTCGATCTCCTACGAAGACATGCTCGATCGGCTCAGGTTGTTCGGGCACGAGCACATGTTCCTGATCGGCGTGCGCATCCTGTCCGGCACGGTCTCCGCAGAGCAGGCAGGTGAAGCCTACGCGCGGCTCGCCGACGTTATCATCTGCTCCCTTCACAACGGCGTCGAAAGGCTGTTTGCGGAAGCGCACGGATATGTGCCGGGCCAACGGACGGCCTGGCTCGCGCTCGGCAAGCTCGGCGGCCGCGAGATGACGGCAAGCTCCGACCTCGACTTGATTCTGGTCTATGACTATGACGAGGGACATCCGGATTCGGACGGCGCTCGCTCGCTCTACGGCTCGCAATATTTCGCGCGCCTGACCAAGCGGTTCATCTCGGCCCTGACGTCGCCCACCAATTACGGCGCGCTCTATCATGTCGATATGCGGCTGCGCCCCTCGGGTCGTTCCGGTCCGGTCGCGACCAAGATCGAAGTCTTTTCGCGAATATCAAAAGAACGAAGCCTGGACCTGGGAGCATATGGCACTGACGCGTGCGCGCGTGGTATCGGCGACCGGAGTCTTTGGTTCCGAGGTGGAAAGCGCGATCCGCGAGGTGTTGGGGCGCAGCCGCGATTATGACGTGATTGCCGGCGACGCCTACGAGATGCGCACGGCGATCGCGATCGAGAAGGGCGAGGCTGATCGTTGGGACCTGAAATATGCGGCCGGCGGACTGATCGATATCGAATTCGTCGCGCAAGTGCTGCAACTCGTACATGCGGCTGAGCATCCCGATCTGTGCGATCCGTCCACCGCGCGGGTGCTGGAGCGCGCGGCCCGGCTCGGACTTCTGTCGCCGGAAGATTCCGAGGTGCTGCGGCCGGCCGTTCAGCTCTATCAGAATCTCAGCCAGATCCTGCGGCTCTGCCTGTCGGGGCCATTCGACCCCAAGAAGGCCGATGCCGGCCTGTTGCGATTAATGGCGCGCGCCGCCGACGTGCCGGATTTTGCGACCCTCGACGCCCATGTCACTGAAACCCAGGCTCGTGTGCGCAAGCGCTTCATCGCGCTGCTGGGGCCTGGGGAATAATCAAGACTATTGCAGATTGCCGAACAGGTCCGTGATCGGGCCGCCGGCCGGCAATTGCACCTGCACAACGGTTCCGACGCCCGGTGTCGAACGAATGCGCATACGGCCGCCATGCAATTCGATCAGGGATTTTGCGATCGCGAGCCCCAGCCCCGATCCATGTTGCGTCTTGGTGAGTTGGCTCTCGACCTGCTCGAACGGCCGCCCAAGCCGTGCCAGCGCGTCCTTGGCGATGCCGATGCCGCTGTCGCTGATATTGATCGAGACGCAGTCGCCGACAAGGCGCGCGCGCACGGTCACGTGACCGCCGGCATTGGTGAACTTCACCGCGTTCGACAAGAGATTGAGGGCAATCTGCTTGAGCGCGCGGCGGTCGGCGCGCAGCTTCAGATCGGGGGCAATCTGCGCCGATAGCGTCAAACCCTTTTCTTCGCCGCGGGTAGCAACCACACGCAGAGCGTCGTCCATGATCTGCTCGAGCACAAGTTCTTCGGGTTGGAGCTTGAGGCGGCCGGCCTCGATCTTCGACATGTCGAGCACGTCGTTGATCACCTCGAGCAGGTATTGCCCGCTTTGGCGGATGTCGCGGCAATATTCGTGATATTTGTCGACGCCGAGCGCGCCGAACATGCCTTTCTCCATGATCTCGGAAAAGCCGATAATGGCGTTGAGCGGCGTGCGCAGTTCGTGGCTCATATTGGCCAGGAATTTCGACTTGGTCTGGTTGGCTTCCTCGGCGCGGTCCTTTTCGACGACGTATTTCTCGGCAAGGTCCTCAAGCTGCTGCTTGGACTGCCGCAAATCCTCGATGGTCGCGAGCAGGCGGGTCTCGCTGCTTTTCAGCTTGCGCTCGTGGTGCTTCAGGCCGGTGATGTTGGTGCCGACCGAGACATAGCCGCCGTCCTTGGTGCGCCGCTCGCTGAACAGCCAATTGCCGTCGTCGAGTTGCACTTCAAAAGTGCGCGCACCAGGCAGATCCGGGCCTATATCGGCGACCCGGCTCGGATGCAGGTGCGCGCGGCCCGCTGCGGCGATGGTCTCGTATTCGACCCCCGGTTCGACCATCTCGTCGGGCAATTTGTGCAAATCCTGGAAATTGGAATTGCACAGCACAAGGCGATTGTCTGAATCCCAGAGTACGAACAACTCCGGGATGGTTTCGATGGCGTCGCGCAGCCGCAGGTCAGCTGCCATGGTCCGTTCGACCAGCGTTTTCTGCTCGGTCACGTCGACCGCAATTCCGATCAGATGCAGGCCCGGCTCGTTGATCTGCCGCACCACTTCGCAGCGCACGCGCAGCCACACCCAGCGGCCATTGGCATGCAGCATGCGAAAGTCGTGGTCGATCGCATTCAGCTTCGCATCCGCGACCTGGGTGGCGAGGTGATAAAGATCGATATCTTCGGGATGTACGAGCTTGTTGATCTCGCCGAAGGTCAGAAGTTCGTCGCGCGTATCCAACCCCAGGATCGCGAACATCGAATGCGACCAGAAAATCCGCCCGCGCGCGAGGTCCCAATCCCACAATCCGCAGCGGCCGCGATTGAGGGCAGTATCGATGCGGCTGCGGACGGTGTCGTAGATCAGGTCGGCCTCGCGCGCGCGCGTCGCCTGCCAGTGAAACGCAAAGCCAAGGATCAGAAGGACAAAGCCGGTAGTGGCGGAAAGCGTGACGGTGAGCGCGGTGTCCGAGCGCCATGAAGCAAGTGAATCGGCACGACGCTGGAACACCGCGATCTGGCCGAGCGGCTCCTCCAGCGTTCGCACCGTCGCCAATGCGCGTTTGCCGTCTCCGAGCGCGATGTCCATGACTCCGGCGCCCGCGCCCATGATGGTCAGCGCCTGCGCGTCGCCAAGGATATCGAGAAGCTTGCGGCCGATAATACCCGCCGTTTCGGGCGCGGCGGCAATCACAAGCCCATCGGGATTGGTGATCAATATCTGCCGGCCGGCGGAAGTGGTGCGGGGGGTGCGCGCCTGATCGAGTTCGGATTGCACGCGCCTCCAGGCATTGGCGCGGTCACCCCGGCGCGGCCGTTCCAGCCGCTGCCACAAAACCTCGGCGATGGTCTCGATGTCTTTGGAGGCGTCGGCCAGCGCGGTGCGCCGGTGATCCAGAACCTGCACGAATGCGCCGACGGCGATCGTGATCAGAAAGGCGATAATGAGAGCAGGCACCGCGCGCCGCAAAGCGGGCTCTGCGGTGAGGAGGCGTTTATAGGCCGGCTTCGCGATCGACTGCGCCAATCCCTTGATGGAATCGGAACGTGCAGACGCGTGCGCTGCCTCGGCGCGCGCCATGAAGTGCCCCCGTGTCGGATTGACGTTTGACTCAACCCTGGAACGGGAGGATGTGCCGCATCTCTTCCCGAATTGAGAATCATAAGAATCGATGCTGGGTGATTTGTCGAGAAGTCCGAAGAGTCAAGAAAGTAAAAAATTTACTAACAGTCCGGCCGGGTCATTCCGGCCGGGCGCGGATCGGACCTGCATCGGGGCAGGGGCGTCAATCGCCCCGCACGATCCCGGCCGCGGCCTTGTTGTTGTACCAGCGCGACGCTCCGTTATGGAACGGCAGGATAGTGTTGCGCGTGAAGTTGGCCGGAACGGTCTCGGCTGCCGCAGGATGTATCTGCATCATCTCGTCGTGATAGTTGAAGACGGTTTCGAGGATTTCATAAACGAGGTCGTCCGGCAGATCGGCGCGCGCGACGGCGAAATTGTAGACGCCGATGGTTTGATAGTGACGCCGAAGCGACGGGTAGGTGCCGGCCGCGATCAGTGACGGCGCAAGTTCCGGCAACGCCAGCCGCAAGGCCACCGTCTGGCTGGGCGTCAGGTTCAGATTGCGAATGTCGTCCTTCTTTTCAAGGTCGGTGACCTCCGGAACCGGCACGCCGGCAACCACCACCAGCGCGTCGAGCTTGCGCGCACGGAGCTGGGAGGCCATTTCGGTCCACGATCCGGTGCTGAAGCTTGCGTCGATCTTGAGCGCCTTGAGCACAAGCGGTGCGTAGACGCCGCCGGTGCCGCCCTGCGGACCAATCCCGATCCGTTTGCCCGACAGATCGGCGACAGAGCGAATTTCGGAGTCGGCCATTACCACGAACTGGAATGGCGTGTCGTACATCGGAAACAGCGCCCGTGCGGTGCGATACTGCTTTCCACCAGTCCAGTCACCGGTGCCATTCCATCCCTGCTGCGCGATGCCAAGCGTGACGAACGCCAGGTCGACTTCGCCATTTTCCAACAGCTTGAGGTTTTCGACCGGCCCTTCGGTCGGCCGCATGCTGACGGGTAGGCCGAGCTTGCGGGTCAGCAGCCGGGCCAGTCCTTCGCCATAGGCGTGGTAGGTGCCACCGGGCGAGGCGGTCGCGATCGTGAGCGTAGCTGGCCAATTCGGCTCGGCCGACCGCCCGGCGCCTGACAATCCGAGAACCGCGATCAGGATCGTGGCGATCCAAACGAGTGCGTTCATCGTATCCGACCTCCAACCGCGCCGACAAAGGGGCAACGCGCGAGCTCGATGACAGGGACGCCGGCTTTCACGTGGTCACGGGCCTGGGCGGCCCTGCCTCCTTGATGTCGTCTTCGACCAGCACCTGCTCGGGCGTATCCGCCTCCGCCTCCGTCTCGTTGTTCAGGTGCGCCTTCATCCTCTCGACGTCGAGCGCGCCTTCCCATCTCGATACCACGACCGTTGCGACACCATTGCCGACCAGGTTGGTGAGCGCGCGCGCTTCCGACATGAAGCGATCGACACCCAGAATGAGCGCGATCGAGGCGACCGGTATCGTTCCGACTGTCGCAAGCGTCGCGGCGAGCACGATGAAGCCCGAACCGGTCACGCCGGCGGCTCCCTTCGAGGTCAGCAGCAGGATGCCGACAATGCCGAGCTGCTGCGCCAGACTGAGTTCAGTGCCGGTCGCTTGCGCCAGGAATATCGCCGCCATCGTCAGATAAATGCACGTGCCGTCGAGGTTGAACGAATAGCCCGTCGGAATTACCAGACCGACGACCGACTTTTCGCAGCCGAGATTTTCCATCTTCGCGATCATGCGGGGCAGCACGGATTCCGAAGACGACGTGCCCAGCACGATCAGCAACTCTTCCTTGATGTAGCGGATGAACTTGAAGATGTTGAATCCGGCAAGCCACGCGAAGAAGCCCAGGACGAAAACGACGAAGACGATGCACGTCAGGTAGAACGCGATCATCAGCTTGCCGAGTGACACCAGCGTCACCACGCCATATTTGCCGATTGTGAAGGCCATCGCGCCGAATGCGCCGATCGGTGCAGCCTTCATGATGATTCCGACAACGCCGAAAAACGCGTAGGAGGCCTGGTCGATCACGCCGAGCAGTGCCTTACCGCGTTCGCCAAGCGACTGCAGCCCGAAGGCGAACAGAATGGCGAAAAACAGCACCTGCAGAATTTCGCCTTGCGCGAATGCCCCAACGACGGTGTTGGGAATGATGTCCATCAGGAATTGAACCGTGCCCTGGTCCTTTGACTTCGCCACGAAGCCCTGAATGGCTTTGGTGTCGATGGCCCTGGCATCGACATTCATCCCGGCGCCGGGTTGCAGCGTGTTCACGACGATGAGGCCGACGATCAGCGCCAGCGTTGTCAGCACCTCGAAATAGATCAGTGCCTTCAGCCCCACGCGGCCGACCTTCTTCATGTCCTGCATGCTGGCGATGCCATGCACAACGGTACAGAAGATGATCGGAGCGATGATCATCTTGATGGCCTTGATGAAGGCGTCGCCGAGCGGTTTCATCTGCTCGCCGATTTCGGGGTAGAAATGTCCAAGTGCGATGCCGATCGCGATGGCCGTCAGCACCTGCACATAAAGGCTGTGATAAAACGGTTTGCCGTGGGTCGCGCGCGCTACTGCGGTCGTCGCATGAGCCATGTCGCCTTCTCCCTGCAGGGCCCCGTCGGCATCAAGGCGCGTTGGTCGGCGGTGGCGTCCAGCAGAGCAAGCCTAAGCCAACCGATCGCCGCCGCACAGCGGTCGATGTCGGCATTTTTTTTCACTTGGTGACGGATTGCATCTTGACCGCCGATGGTTGCCCTGCGGAGCGCAACGCTCGGAAATCTGCATGCAAGAAGCTGCATCTATGAGAATGCAGCCCAACAGGCGGAGGCGTTGCAGTTCAGGGTTCCGCAAGCGCGCGGCTGACGATGTCGTTCACATCGGCCGACAAAGTCGAGGAGGCCGCAATGCGACGCAGGGCGGACTCGGCCTTCGCACGACGCTCGCTTTCCAGCACGCGCCAGGACCGGAACGAGGTGGCGAGCCGCGAGGCGACTTGCGGGTTTTTTGCATCCAGCGTCAGCACGGCATCGGCCACGAAATCATAGCCAAGGCCATCGGCGCCGTTGAATTGCGTGGTGTTGCCATGTGCGAAGGAACCGATCAAAGCGCGTACGCGGTTCGGATTGTTCATCGAAAATGCCGGATGCGAAGTGAGGGCGCGTACGCGGTCGAGCGTGCCGGCCTCCGGGATCATCGCCTGCAGGCCCATCCATTTGTCGATGATGAGCGGATCGCTCTCGTAGCGTTTGTAGAAGTCCGAAAGTGCCTCGCTGCGCGCGGGCACGTCATGCTGCGACAGGACCGAGAGTGCGGCCATGCGGTCGGTCATATTGTCGGCTGCGCGATATTGTGAAAGCGCAGCCTCGATCGACTGCGGTTGCCCGGTCGCGGCCAGCAGATCGAGTGCGGTATTTTTCAGCGAACGGCGCCCGGCGCTTGCGGCATCCGGGCTGTAGGGGCCGCTGGTTTGCATCTTGCGATAGGCTTCATCGAGCGGGTTTTCGAGCGCGTGGCCGACAGCTTTTCGCAGATGTGCGCGGGCGCGAAAATTGGCGTCCGGATCGATGTCGCGGCCGATCTCGCGTGCGATGTCGCCCTCGCTCGGCATCGCGAGCGCCAATGCCACGAAGGCGGGCTCGAGCCGGTCGTCGGCCAGGATCGCGGCCAGTGCCTCGATCAGACCGTCATCCGTTGCCGGAGCGTTGCCCGCCCGGATCAGCGCGACATTCTTCACCAGCAGCCGTGTGGCGAGCGTCTGTAACGCTTGCCAGCGATTGAACGGATCGCTGTCATGGGCTGCGAGCCGCCGCAGGTCGTCGGCCGACAGACTGGCGGTGAGTTTGACCGGCGCCGAAAACTCCCGATTGATCGACAGTACCGGACGCTCCGGCACATTCTCGAACACCATCGATTCGGAGGGTTTGGTGAACGCGATCACGTCGCCCTGCATCGGCTTGCCGCCAATGCGCAGCGGCAAATCCGCACCGTCCGCGGCGACGAGCCCGACACGCAGCGGGATCACCATCGGCTCCTTCACCGGCTGGCCGGATGTCGGCGCCAGCGACTGCGACAGGTTCATCGTGTAGGTCTTCGCGCCCGCATCATATTTGCCGTCGGCAATGATTTCCGGCGTGCCGGCCTGCGAATACCAGAACATGAATTGCTTGAGATCGCGTTTCGCAGCGTCGGCGAAACACTGCACGAATTGCTCGATGGTCGCGGCTTCGCCGTCATGGCGTTCGAAATATAGGTCCATGCCCTTGCGGAAATCCGCAGGCCCGAGCAGCACGCGCAACATGCGCACAACCTCGGCGCCTTTCTCGTAAATGGTTGTGGTGTAGAAATTGTTGATCTCGTGATAAAGCTGCGGCCGCACCGGATGCGCAAGGGGACCTGCATCCTCCACGAATTGATGCGAACGCAGGTTTCGCACGTCGCCGATGCGCTCCACCGGGCGCGAGCGCATGTCGGCGGTGAATTCCTGATCGCGGAAAACGGTCAGGCCTTCCTTCAGGCAAAGCTGGAACCAGTCGCGGCAGGTAATGCGGTTGCCGGTCCAGTTGTGAAAGTATTCGTGCGCGATGATGGCTTCGATCGCGGCGAAATCGGAATCGATCGCAGTCTGCGGCGACGCCAGCACATAGCGGTCGTTAAAGACGTTGAGGCCCTTGTTCTCCATCGCGCCCATGTTGAAGTCGGAGACGGCGACGATCATAAAAATATCGAGATCGTATTCACGGCCGAACGCCTGCTCGTCCCAGCGCATCGAGCGCTTGAGCGAATCCATCGCATAGCCGCAGCGGTCTTCCTTGCCGGGCTCGACATAGATTTTCAGCGCGACCTTGCGGCCGGACATGGTGACGAAGGAGTCTTCGACACATGCGAGCGCGCCGCCCACCATCGCGAACAGATAGGAGGGTTTCGGAAACGGATCGTGCCAGACCGCGAAATGCCGCCCGGCTGGCAGGTCGCCACTCTCGATCAGGTTGCCGTTGGCGAGCAGAATCGGCGCCTGCGCCTTGTCGGCCTCGATCCGCGTTGTGTAGACGGCCATCACATCCGGCCGGTCGGGGAAATAGGTGATGCGGCGGAAGCCCTCGGCCTCGCATTGCGTGCAATAGGTGCCGCTCGATCGGTAAAGTCCCATCAATTGCGTGTTGGCTGACGGGTCGATGATGGTCTCGATCGAAAGTTCGAACGGGCGCTGCGGTGGCTGCGCAAGCGTCAGGCGGTCTGGCGAGGCGATATAAGCGTCAACCGCGAGCGGCTTTCCGTCGAGCGAGATCGACGACAGCGTGAGCCCGTCACCGTCCAGCACCAGCGGGGCCGGTGATGTGGCCGGATTGGGACGAAGGCTCAAGGTCGCGCGCACGTGCGAGGCGTTCGGCTGCAGCGACACATCGAGATGAACGCGATCGACCAGCCAGTCCGGCGGACGATAATCCTCAAGGCGGACGGGTCGGGCCTGTTCGGTGCGCATGGGCAGGGGGAGTTCCTTCGAGCATGTGAAATTCGGACGATCAGCCGCAACGAGCAAATCGATGACCTCCATATCGGGAAATTTCATGACCTGATAGAAGGGACGTGAGCCGGCAGCATAGCCGGGAGGACCAAGGAGGACTTGATGCCGAGGACAGGCTTGATGCCGCGGATAAGCTTGGCGCTGCTCGCAGCCGCCACATTCATCCTGACGAATATCGGCGCGCAGGCGCAGCAGGGTTATCCGAACCAGGTCGTGCGCATCGTCGTGCCGTTCTCGGCCGGCAGCGCCACCGATCTGCTGGCGCGCGCGGTCGCCGACAAACTGAGCGAAAAGTGGAAACAGCAGGTCATCGTCGAGAACCGCCCGGGCATTGCCGGCACCACCACGGTCGCCAAGAGCACGGCCGATGGCTACACCCTGATGCTGACCTCGAACGGCCACACCGTTGCAGGCGTTCTCAACAAGGGGCTGCAATTCGATCCGGTGAAGGACTTCGCCGGCATCACGCCGATCGCGTCAGTGCCGCTGGTGCTGATCATCAATCCCGAATTGCAGGCCAAGACCGTGAAGGAATTCATCGATCTCGCGAAGGCAAAGCCCGGTTCGATGAATTTCGCCTCGCCCGGCTTGGGCTCGACCACTTTCATCGCAGGCGCATTGTTCAAGGACGCGGCCAAGCTCGATCTCGTGCATGTTCCCTACAAGGGCGCGCCGGAATCCAACATGAGCGTCGTGCGTGGCGACTCGCAGATGTATTTCACGCCGGCGAGTACGGCCATCGAGCTGGTGCAATCCGGCAAGGTACGCGCGATCGCGGTCGCGACCGACAAACGCGTACCGAGCATGCCCGACGTTCCAACCTTGAAGGAAGCGGGCCTGCCGAACTTCTCCTATAATTCCTGGTTCGGGCTGATGGCGCCCGCCGGTACGCCAGCGGCGATTATCGAAAAGGTCAACAAGGATGTCGTAGAGGGTTTGCAGGATCCGGCACTCCAGGACCGCATGGCGAAGCAGGGCGGTGTGCTGGTCATTACATCTTCGCCGAAGCAGTTCGACGAGATGATCAAGAGTGATACCGCGCGCTATACGAAAATCTTCCAGGATGCGGGGCTCGGCGCACAATAGCCGAAGACCGGATTCGATCTTTTTTATCGCGCCGGGCCGCTTCCGCGGTCCGGCGTTTTTTTGTGCGAGGATTTCAGTTTGGAATTGCCCTAAATCATTGTGTTTGCGACATGTTTTGTTCTTGGTTACTGACGTGGCCAATGTCCCATTCCATCGCCAGCGCGCAGTCCAAAACGTTTCGCATGAAGTCCAAATGGCCGCTCGGCAGCCGCGCCTTCTGGTTGCGTCAGATGCGCCAATGGCACTGGATCAGCGCCGCGGTTTGCCTGATTGGAATGCTTTTATTCGCGGTGACCGGCATCACGCTGAACCATGCCGGCAGCATCGAAGCGAAACCCGCCGTCTCCGAACGCATTGCCACCATCCCCCGAAGCCTCGCGCCCGCCATCGCCGCGTTGCCGCCGAAAGCGAAAATGCCGGTCCCATCCGTCCTCGCAGACTGGGCCTCGGTCGCGCTGAAGGTGGATATTGGCGGGCGCGAGGCTGAAATTTCCGACACCGAAATCTATGTCGCGCTGCCGCGGCCGGGCGGCGATGCCTGGGTCAGTCTCGACCGCAAGAGCGGGGAGGCGCGCTACGAGGTAACAAGCCGCGGCTGGATTTCCTGGCTCAACGATCTGCACAAGGGCCGCAACACCGGCGCGATGTGGTCGTTGTTCCTCGACGTGTTCGCTGTCGCCTGCGTGGTGTTCTGCCTGACCGGGCTTGTGCTCCTGCAATTATTGTCGGTCGGGCGGCCTTCCACCTGGCCGCTGGTCGGCCTGGGTCTTGTGATCCCGCTGCTGATCGCGATCTTTTTCATTCACTGAGGAAAGTCATGCGCGCCCTTGTCTCATTCACCCTTTCCGGCGCAATGGTCGCGCCTGCGCTTTCGGCCGAGATGAAGGTGAGCATCGAGAATTCCTCGGCTCAGTGTTGCGGAATATCACAGGCCTTACGTCGCGGTCTGGCTGGAAAAGCCGGACCAGACCTTCGTCGGCAATATCGCGGTCTGGTACGACCTCAAGCTGAAGGACAATGAGGGCACCAAGTGGCTGAAGGACATGCGGCAATGGTGGCGCAAGTCCGGGCGCGAATTGTCGATGCCGGTCGACGGCCTCTCCAGCGCGACGCGCGCGCCCGGCGAGCATCAGGTCGCGGTCGCGCTGGACAAGGCACCGGTGAAAGATCTCTCGGCCGGCGAATATCATCTGGTGATCGAAGCCGCGCGCGAAGTCGGCGGTCGCGAAATCCTGCGTATCCCGTTCCAGTGGCCGGCCAAGGCTGGAAACAACTTGTCCGGTGACAATCTGAAGATCAAGGGCGAGCATGAGCTCGGCCAGGTCGCGCTAGAAATCAAACCGTGATTATTTAGGAGCATTGTCATGATCCCGTCCCGTAAGTGGCTCGTTCTGGCGTTGTGTGTTGGCCTGCCGCTGTCCGCGCAGGCGCATCGGGCGTGGCTGCTGCCGTCCGCCACCATTCTGTCCGGCGGTGAGGATCTCTGGGTCACCGTCGATGCCGCGGTGTCGAATGACCTGTTTTATTTCGAGCATCAGCCGATGCGCATCGCCAATATCGGAACGCGCCCGGAGACGACGGGAGCTCGCGGCGGTCCCGGCGCGCAGCTTTCGATCACCGCACCGGATGGTTCGCGGGTAGAGGCAGAGAACGGCTCAACCGGACGCTATCGTTCCACCTTCGACGTGCCGCTGAAGCAGAAGGGCACCTACAAGCTCGCGCTGATCAATGAAGGCGTGTTCGCAAGCTACAAGGAAGGCGGACAGGTCAAGCGATGGCGCGGGAGCGCGGAGAATTTCGCGAAGGAAGTGCCGCAGAATGCGGAAGGTCTGCAGGCTTCGTTCCTGCAAAGCCGGATCGAGACCTTTGTCACCTCCGGCAAGCCGACCAAGGAGACTTTGAAGATCACAGGCGCCGGTCTCGAGCTTGCGCCGATCACGCATCCGAATGACATGACCGCCGGCAGCGAGGCGAGCTTCCAGCTGGTGCTCGACGGCAAGCCCGCAAGCAACGTGAAGATCTCGGTCGTGCCGGGCGGCAACCGCTATCGCGACAAGCTCGGCGAGATCAACCTCGTCACCGATGCCGACGGCAAGTTCAAGGTCAAATGGCCGGAGCCCGGCATGTACTGGATGGAGGCCGTGGTTCGCGATGAAGCCGCGCCGGCAAAAGAAGTGAAGCAGCGCCGCGCCGGTTATATCGCCACCTTCGAGGTCCTGCCGCAATAATGCGGCGCGTTCTGATCCCGTTGCATGCGCCGGATGTTGCGCCACTCGCTCTGCGGGCGGCGCAAAACGTTTTCAAAGTCGTTTCGTTGTCCGGCGAGACGATGGGGACAACGTGGTCGGTGAAGGCGGCCGTGCGAGGCGATGCGCCGGAACGCGACCTTCGCCGCGTGATCGAAACTTGTCTGGCTCGCGTTATCGCGCAGATGAGCCAGTGGGAGCCGAATTCCGACGTCAGCCGGTTTAATCGAGCGCCAGCCGGTACGTGGCAGCTATTGCCGGAAGAATTCTGCCGGGTCCTGCAACAGGCGCTCGAACTCGCAGGCGACAGTAACGGCGCCTACGATCCCAGCATCGGCGCATTGTCTGATCTCTGGGGTTTCGGCTCGACCGGCCGGCGTCAAGTTGTGCCAGACAATTCCGCGATCATGGAAGCGAAGGCGCAGTGCGGCTGGCAACGTATCGCACTCGACGTCGTGCGGCGCGCCGTTCGGCAACCGGGCGGCGTGCGGCTCGATCTGTCGTCGATCGCGAAAGGATTTGCGGTCGATCTCGTTTCGGAGACGCTTTCGAAGCGGGGGCTCCCCGATCATCTGGTGGAGATCGGCGGCGAGTTGCGCGGGTCCGGCACCAAGCCCGACCTTTCGCCGTGGTGGGTGACGCTGGAGGACGCGGACGATATGGTGATCGCACTGCACGGGCTGTCGATCGCGACCTCCGGTGATGCGCGCCGCTATGTCGAGGATGGCGACCGCAGGCTCTCCCATACGCTCGATCCGCGCACCGGCTGGCCGATCCCCGACACCCTCGCATCCGTCACCGTGCTTAGCTCCTCCTGCATGAAAGCAGATGCGCTCGCGACCGCGCTGTCGGTGCTGGGGGCGGAGCAGGGCTACCGCTTCGCCTGCGAACGGAAGGTCGCAGCTCGGTTTCTGATGCGAACGGGCCAGGGACTTTGCCAGAGTGAAACCCCGGCTTTTGCGGCGATGCAGACCTGAGCCAGACTTGCGCGCCCGCACAAACTACGTCATCTGAACCGCTGAGCAGGAAGCAGCCCGACCGGCCTGCGAGGTTCGGAACACTAACCATGTATTCGAAAACCGCCCGGAGCACATTGTCTCCCGGCTGGATTGCTATTGTTGCGATTGCCGCAATGTTGGCGACGCCGTCCAGCGCGCAGGATCTGAAGCCGCAGGAACCGGCCAATGTCGGCGACGCGAAAATCGCGGCGAGCCGTTACTACACGTCCGGTGCCTATGAGCGCGAGGTGGTGGCGGTGATCGCGCAGGCGCGGAACTGGATCAAGGAGCGTGCACCGCAAGTGAGCAAGCCCGCGATCGTGCTCGATATCGACGATACGGCGCTGACCAATTGGCAGGTGATCCAGGCCAACGATTTTGGCCGTGTCTTCGGTGGCCCCTGTCGCGAATTGCCGAAAGGCCCCTGTGGCTGGGTGGCGTGGGACTTACGCGCCAAAATTCCGGCGCTAGTACCGACGCGCGAATTGTTCAAGGACGCGCGTGCGGCGAGGGTGGAGGTTTTTTTCATTACCGGGCGGGACGAGCCGCAGCGCGCGGCGACGCGCCTCAATCTGCGCATGCAAGGTTACGGCGACCATCGCGGACTTTACATGCCGGCGAGGGGGCAGCATTTTGCATCGGCTGCGGATTTCAAGGTCCCCCAACGCCAGAAAATCGAGGCGGCGGGATATACCATCATCGCCAATATCGGCGACCAGCCGTCGGATCTGGCTGGCGGTCATGCCGAACGCACTTATCTGTTGCCCAACCCGTTCTATCGGATTCCGTAAAGCGAATATGGCAGCCTTGTCGCAAATCGAGATTGAGCGAGCGCGCCGTTTCTCCGTTGCGCCGATGATGGATTGGACCGACCGGCACTGCCGGTTTTTCCACCGTCTGCTGACGCGGCGTGCGCTGCTTTATACCGAGATGATTACCACCGGCGCGGTGCTGCATGGCGACCGCACGCGGCTGCTGCGCTTCGATCCGGCCGAGCATCCGGTGGCGTTGCAGCTCGGCGGTTCCGATCCGCGCGATCTCGCGAAGTCAGCCCGCATCGCTGAAGACCTCGGCTATGACGAGGTCAATCTCAATGTCGGCTGTCCGTCCGACCGTGTCCAGGATGGCCGCTTCGGCGCCTGCCTGATGGCGGAGCCGCGGCTCGTCGGAGAATGTGTTGCTGCGATGAAGGCGGTCGTTGCGATCCCCATAACGGTGAAATGCCGCATCGGGATCGATCAGCAGGACCCGGAGATTGCGCTGGAAGCGCTCGCGCAATCGGTCCGGCACGCCGGCGTTGACGCGCTGATCGTGCATGCGCGCAAGGCCTGGCTCGATGGTCTCTCGCCGCGTGAGAACCGCGACATCCCGCCGCTCGACTACAATCGCGTCTATCGACTGAAAAAGACGCATCCGGACTTGCACATTTCGATCAATGGCGGCATCGGTTCGATCGAAGCCGCCAGTGAACACCTGCGTTATGTGGATGGCGTGATGATGGGGCGTGCCGCCTATCAGGAGCCGTGGCAATTGCTCGCGGCCGATCCGCGATTGTTTGGCGCCGATGCGCCTTTCGTCACCGCGCGACAGGCACTCGAAGCAATATTCCCATATATCGAGCGCGAGCTGACGCAAGGTGTGCGGCTTCACTCAATCACCCGCCACTTGCTCGGACTGTTCCGCGCCGTACCGGGGGCCCGTGCGTTCCGCCGGCATATCGCCGTTCACGCCGTCAAACCCGGCGCCGGCATAGGTGTCCTGCGCGAGGCGCTGGACCTTGTGATGGACACGCCAGCGCCAATGACGCAAACCGCAGCGGCGTGACGCCGGCCTGTTCGGGCCGGTTTTTCCCGGCGTGCGATCAGCAAACGTGGGTACCGGTTTTGCGCCCGATCGTACGTCCTCCAACAAAGGGCGAATGATGCTCGGCATCCCGGCCGGCGAGCTTGCCTGGCTTGCGGCCGCCATCGTTGTCGGCGGCGCTGTGACCGGCCTTCTCGCCGGGCTGTTCGGTGTCGGCGGCGGTGCCATCATCGTGCCGATCCTCTACGAAATTTTCCGCATTCTCGGCGTGTCGGAAGACATCCGGGTGCAGCTTTGCGTCGGTACGTCGCTTGCGATCATCATTCCCACTTCGATCCGCTCCTACCTTGCGCACCGGGCACAGGGCACGCTGCCGGCCGGCGTGCTGAAATCCTGGATCGTACCCATCGCGGCAGGCGTGACCGTCGGCGGCGTGATCGCGGCCGTGGCGCCGGCTGCTGTGTTCAAGAGCTTTTTCGCGGTGATGACGTTTCTGCTCGGCGTCAAATTCCTGTTCGCCCAGAATCGCTGGCGGATCGCCGATACGCTGCCGAGCCGTCCGCTGATGTGGGCCTACGGGCTCTTCATCGGCTTCTATTCCGCGATGATGGGAGTTGGCGGCGGCGCGGTGTCGACGCTGATCCTCAGCCTCTACGGGCAGCCGATCCATGCCGCGGTCGGCATTTCGGCCGGTGTCGGCGTTGTCATCTCGATCATCGGCACGATCGGCTTCGTGATCGCGGGGCTACCATATCAGGCGCTGATGCCGCCGTTGTCGATCGGATATGTGTCGCTGATCGGACTTGTGTTGATGGGCCCGGTGAGCGCGTTTGTTGCGCCGTATGGTGCTCGTGTCGCGCATCGGATGTCGAGACGCCATCTCGAATATGCGTTCGGAATATTCCTGTGGATCGTGGCGGCGCGATTTGCGATCAGTCTTGTCCGGTGATCACGGATAGCCGCGCAGGATGAGCTTGTCGCCGCGCACTTCCCAGCTTTCAAGCCGATTGAGAAAGCTCATGCCGAGCAGACTTTTCGTCAATTGTCCGGGCTGTGCGATCAGCGCCGGAACCGAGCGCTCGACGAGGCCGCCCACGCCAATCCGATCAAGGGTGACCGAAGCCGCGCGTGTCTTGCCATTCGCGGTATCGACGACAATGTTGTAATTCAGCACTTCCAGCGGCAACCCTGCGGCCTTCGCCGCTTCCTGCGTCAACACCACCGCGGTCGCGCCGGTATCGAGCACCATCGGAACGGTGCCGCCATTGACCTGCGTCGTGATACCGAACTCGCCGGCCTGGCCGCGCGCGATTTCGACGATACGCCCGCGGGTCGCGGCACGGCCGGGAACCAGCTCGGCCATGAGACGGTCATAGACGCCGCGCAGCTCGAAGCGATAGGTGTAGCCCAGCGCCAGCATCAGTGCGATTACGACCCAGATCAGTACGATGCGCAAAGCGCGCGCGACATTTTCGCGAAAGATGACCAGCGCCGCGCCTCCAAGTGCGACCAGCCAGACGATCTTCACCGAAAGCGATGCAAATTCGTCGGTCGACATGCCGGCGACCGTACCCTGGTCATGGCGCATCAGCAGCACGACCAGCGCGAGCGCGATCGCCGTCATCAGGATCCAGAACATGGTATTGCGCAAGAAACTATTCCCTCAGGCCACGCCGGATCGCGGCGCTATGCTGGCGGCCGCAAGCCGTGCCGGCAGCGCCGTCATGATGCGCCGCCGCTCGCCATCCGACATTGTAGACCAGCCGGCGATTTCCTCGATCGTGCGTCCGCAGCCCCGGCACAGTTTCGAGCCGGGTTCGAGCACGCATATTTTCAGGCAGGGGGATTCGATCGCTGGCATTCGATGGCTGATATGAGGGCGTCCGTCGCCGAAACATAAGCGCGACTGCGTGAATCGGGAAGTATCAGGCGCGGCGGCCGCCGGCCGTCGCCGCTCCGCCATGCTCGTCGATCGGAGCGTGCGGTTCCTTGGCATGCAGGGCGGGAGAGGGCTCGTTCATGGGAGCGAGCGCCGCCATTATGCGCTCGGGTGGTAGCGCGATGATGACCTCGGTGCCGACGCGCATCTTCGATTTCAACGTGAAAGAACCCCCGTGGAGGTCGACCAGGCTTTTGGCGATAGGCAGTCCGAGGCCCGCGCCCTGTTCGGCCGACTTGATCGCGTTCGAGCCCTGTCCGAATGACGCCAGCACGACCGGGATTTCGTCCTCCGGAATGCCGGGGCCGGTATCCTTGACACTGAAATATTGGCCGCCGGAGGCGGTCCAGCCGACTTTCATCCAGATTTCGCCGCCCTGCGGGGTGAACTTGATCGCATTGGAGAGCAGGTTGAGCGCGATCTGGCGGATGGCGCGCTCGTCAGCCCATACGCGCGGGAGACCGGGTTCGAAAATCTCGTGGACCGTGATCAGCCGGTTCTTGGCGCGCAGTTTCACGAGATGATGGCAATCCTCCACCACTGAGATGAGCGACACTGCCTCCTCATTCAGCTCGTAGCGGCCGGCCTCGATGCGCGACAGGTCGAGGATCTCGTTGATCAGGCCGAGCAGGTGTTGGCCGGAATCGTGGATGTCGTTTGAATAGTCCTTGTAGGCGGCAACCGAATGCGCACCGAAGATCTCGTTTTTCATGACTTCGGAAAAGCCGAGGATGGCATTGAGCGGAGTGCGCAATTCGTGGCTCATCTGGGCAAGAAAGCGCGACTTGGAGATGTTGGCGGCTTCGGCACGGTGGCGTGCCTCGTCGGAGATCGTCTTGGCCTGTTCCAGTTCTCCGATCAGCATGTCTTTCTCGGCGCGTGCCTGCAGCGTCTGCAAGGCCGAGGAATAGAGGCGATGGGCCAGAAGCAGGAAATATCCCTGCGCCGTTACCGCCATGATGGCGAGGATATAATCGTGCAGGTTGCCCTTCATCGCGAAATTGACCGCGACCGCGCCCGTGACCGGAACGGTTGCTGCGAATACCGCGATCGGCAGCGAGAAGGCGAGCATGCTTGAGACTGCGACCACCAGCAGCATCACGAACAGCATGAAGGTGCCGCTGCCTTCGGCGACTCCGATCGGCTGCACCAGATTGACCATCCAGGCGAGGCCGAAGAACAGATCCAGCAAGATGAAACGAATCCGCCAGGCCTTCAGATTTACGTCGATTGCGGGCAGGGCCAGAAACTGGCGGCATTTGGTGACGATAACGGCGTGGATCAGCAGGACGCCGGCGGTCCAGATGCTGGCGGTGGCGGCGCCGGTCCAAAGGCTCGACAGGAAGCCCACCGTTGCGACCAGCAGCAGGACGACGAGCGAAGCCGACAGGCGGTTCTGGGCGAATAGCCGCAACATTTCGTAGTCGAAAACCGGACGGGTGCCGGTAGTCGAAGTAAGCCGGTCGCGGGCATCGCGAACGCGCTGGGTGGCTACCCTCCGCCTTTTGGCAGCAGCCTCCTCGCGCTGGTCGCTTGCGGTATTGGTCGTCATCCACCCGTCCCTGGAAATCCAGGTTAAATTCTCGCAAAAACCTTAAGGGCAAGCTTAATCGGCGGGTTAAACCCGTCTGAAACCGGAGAGAAAAAAGGTGAAGCTTTACGATGGCGGGCGGGCGCCGAATCCCCGGCGGGTTCGGATATTCCTGAAGGAGAAGGGGATAGAGGTGCCGATCGAGCCGGTCGATCTCGTCGCCATGCAGCACAAGTCCGAGCCCTTTACCGCGGTCAATCCGCTGCAGCGGGTTCCGGTGCTGGAACTCGACGACGGCACTATTGTCACCGAGTCCATCGCCATTTGCCGCTATTTCGAGGCCCTGCATCCCGAGCCGGCCCTGTTTGGGACCAGCCCGACAGAAATCGCCCGCATCGAAATGTGGCAGCGACGGATCGAATTGAACCTCATGCTGGGTCTCGCGCATGTGTTCCGGCACCTGCATCCCGGGATGAAGGAGTTCGAGGTGCCGCAGGTTGCCGAATGGGGCGAGGTCAACAAGGGCCGGGTTATGGATTTTCTTGCACTTTTGGACCGGGAATTAGCGAACCGGCGGTTCGCTGCCGGCGACCAATACTCGGTCGCCGACATCACCGGTTTGATTTCGATCGACTTTTTGCGACCCGCCAAGCTGCCGCTGCCCGCGGCGCTTGTTCATGTGGCGCGATGGCATGCGGAACTGGCGGCCCGGCCGAGTGCTGGCGCCTGAACGGCGGGTCTATGCTTAACCCGCTGTTAACGCAGGCAAATCGCGTTAAGTTTCGGGCACGTGAGCGGCGGCTGGATATCGGCCTTCGCAAGTCCCTGAAGATAAAGGGATCACGGGCGCGTTAGCGCGCTCAAATCGGTGAACCGCCCCTCCACAGCCAACGACGAACCTCCAAGGCAATCATCTGCTCATTCAGGAGGACGTCATGTTTCGGAAGGTCGCTTCAATCGCCGTCGCCGCTGCCGCAACCGCCCTCCTGTGGGCCGGTTCCGCCAACGCCCAAGTCCGCACCGCCGCGCTGGAAAACGGTTTCCAACTGGCACAGGCCCCGGCCGAGAACCGCATCGCGCTGGTGATCGGCAATTCGCAATATACCAGCAACAAGCCGCTGAATAATCCGACCAACGATGCCCAGGCGGTTTCGCAGCTCCTCAATAACGCCGGCTTCGAAGTCGTCATGGCTTTCGACCTTGCCCGCGATCTGATGAAGCAAACGGTCGAGGAATTCGCCGCCCGTGCGAACGAGAAGGGCAAGAATACCGTCGTGCTGGTCTATTACGCAGGCCACGGTATCCAGGTCGACGGCGAGAATTATCTGATCCCGACCGATGCCAAGTTCGAAGCGGAAGCCGATCTGCCCGACCAGGGCGTGAAGCTGGCCGAAGTCATGGGCGCGCTGGAAGCCGCGACTTCCAAGATGCGCATCGTGATCCTGGACGCCTGCCGCAACAATCCCTTCGGCGGCACTTCAAGCGGTCTTGCCATCGTCGACGCGCCCGCGGGCTCGATCGTCGCTTATTCGACCGCGCCGGGCACCGAGGCTTTCGACGGCAACGGCAAGCACAGCCCCTATGCAGCGGCATTCATGCGCACTGCGAAGACCCCCAATCTGCCGATCGAGCAGGTCTTCAAGAAGGTCCGCGTCCTCGTCAATGAAGCGACCGACACCAAGCAGAACTCCCTGGGAAAGCTCCTCGTTGACCGACGATTTCGTGTTCTTCTCGAACGTGAACGTCAACAACGGCGCGCCGGCCCCGGACGTGCTCCCGGCCCGCGTGACGATCGCCGAACTCGGCTCGCGCCCCGTACAGACTGCGTATGAAGCCGCGATCGCCGAAGACACGGTCGAGTTTTACGAAGAATTCGTGCGTGTATATCCGACCGATCCGCGCTGCGACCACATCCGCCGGCTGCTTTCGCGCCGCCAGCAGATGGTCGCCTGGCAGGTTGCGACCCACTCGAACTCCCGCGACGCGTATGACGGCTTCGTCCGCCGCTTCGGCAACAGCGATCTCGCTTTCGCTGCTCGCCGCCTGCAGGAGCGCCCGCGTGTCGTCAACATCGCCTTCCCGCGTAAGGGTGAAGGCCGCTTCGGCGATGGCCGGTTTGGTGGCCGCATCGACTTCGGCCGGGTGAACAACAACAACAATCGTCCGGCGATCGACTTCTCGCGGATCAACAATGGTGGCCGTCAGGGTAACTTCCAGAACGGCAACAACAACAATGGCCGCTTCGGCCAGCAGCAGAACGGCGTGAACAACAACAACAACAACAACAACAACAACAACAACAACAACAACAACAACAACAACAACAACAACAACAACAATAGCAACGGCGGCCGTTTCGGTCAGCAGCAGCAACAGCAGCAAAACGCCAACAACAATAACAACAACGGCGGTCGCTCGGGTCAGCAGCAGAATGCCAACAACAATAACAACAATAATGGTCAGCAGCAGAACGGCAACAACAACAACGGTGGCCGGCCCGGCCAGCAGCAGAACGGCGTGAACAACAACAACAACAACAACAACAACAACAACAACAACAATCAAAACCGCGTCGCCAACCTGCCGCAGAACGGTAACAACGGTAACAACTTGAACAATAACAACAACAACAACCAGAACCGCGTGCAGCAGAACCAGCAGAACCAGATCCAGCAAAACCAGCAGGTCCAACAGCAGCAGCAGCGCCAGGCACTCCAGCAGCAGCAACAGCAACAGCAGCAACTGCAGCGCCAGCAGTTGCAGGTTCAGCAGCAGCAGGTTCAGCGCCAACAGATCCAGCAGCAGGTTCAGCGCCAGCAAATCCAGCAGCAGGTGCAGCGCCAGCAGATCCAGCGCCAGCAGCAGGTGATCCAGCGGGCCCCGCAAGTGCAGCAGGTTCAGCGCCAGAGCTTCCAGCCTCAGCGCCAGTCATTCTCGGCCGGCGGCGGTGGTGGCGCCCGGTTCGGCGGTGGCGGTGGTGGGGGTGGCGGCGGCGGCGGTCGTCGCCGCTAATCGGGAACTCTAACAAGGCGATGGAAGGCCGGCGAAAGCCGGCCTTCTTTCTTTTTCATGCACCGCAATGTGATTGCGGGAATGGGGCGCAGCGCCGTATTCTCATGGCCAGCAAGGGGACATGGCCGCGCCGGCCGCCCGGTCGGTGGCATACGGAGCAGGGAGCGCCTTATGTGGCAGCGTCTGTTTGCAATTTTCACCGCGTTCGCATGGCTCGGCTGGTCCGCCGGTGCAGCGTCGGCGGAGGAGCGGCTCGCGCTCGTGATCGGAAATTCCGCTTATGAGAGCAATGCGCCGCTCGCCAATCCGCAAAACGATGCGCAGGCCGTCGCCCAATTGCTGAACACTGCCGGCTTTGAAGTCGTGATGGCCTTCGATCTGTCGCGCGACATAATGAAGCAGACGATCGAGGAATTCGCCGGTCGCGTCGCCGAGAAGGGCAACGATTCTGTCGCACTCGTTTATTACGCCGGTCACGGTCTTCAGGTCGATGGCGAGAATTTTCTTGTGCCGGTCGACGCGAAGCTCACCAAGGAAGAAGACCTTGCCAATCACGGTGTGAAGCTCGCCGACGTGATGGGCGC
Source organism: uncultured Pseudomonadota bacterium (assembly GCA_963707705.1). Classification (GTDB taxonomy): domain Bacteria; phylum Pseudomonadota; class Alphaproteobacteria; order Rhizobiales; family Xanthobacteraceae; genus Pseudorhodoplanes. Next base: position 71,090 of record CAVPRD010000019.1, read on the forward strand.
GCTGCAATCTGCTCCGAGCAAGATCCGCATCGTCATTCTCGATGCGTGCCGCAATAATCCGTTCTCGGGTGCTACGGGCGGCCGCGGACTTGCCATTGTCGATGCGCCGGCCGGCACGATTGTCGCTTATTCGACCGCGCCCGGCACCGAGGCCCTGGACGGCTCCGGAAAGCACAGTCCGTTCGCAGCTGCCTTCATGCGCACCGCGAAACAGCCCGATTTGCCGATCGAGCAGGTTTTCAAAAGGGTGCGGCGGCTGGTCAATGACTCCACAGATAGCCGACAGACGCCCTGGGAGAGTTCCTCGCTGACGTCCGATTTCGTCTTCTTCTCCAGCATCACCGGGCAACCGAACAGTCCCGGTGCGCCTGCGGCAGCGAATGCGCCGAATGCGCCGGGTGCGCCGCGCGCCTCCGGTGCGGCTTTCTTGCCGCAGCGGGTCACGGTCGCCGACCTTGGTTCACGCCCGGCGATTCAGGCCTATGACGTCGTGATCGAGGAAGACACGATCGAATATTATGAGGAATTCATCCGCCTCTATCCAAGCGATCCGCTCGCCAATCAAATCCGGCGGAAACTCGGCCTCCGGAAGGAGATGATCGAGTGGCAGAATGTCACCTACCGGAATACGCCGGAGGCCTATGCCAGCTTTGCATCGACATTCAGCAACGGCGCCATGTTCCTTGCAGCCCGCAAGCTTCAGGAGCGCCCGCGCAATATTGAAATCGCATTTCCGCGGCGTGGCGACCCGCGATTGAACGAGGGACGCTTCGGCAATTTCAAGGTCAATGTCGTGCGTTCTTCTTCGCTGATCAATTTCCCGCGCGGGCAGCAGAACAACCCGGGAGGGAATGTCAATGCCAACCGAAATCCGGTGATCCCGTTCCAGAGAAACGACAACAAGGGTCAGAACCAGAACCAAAATCAGAACCAGAATCAAAATCAGGGTAAGAACCAAAATCAGAATCAGAAACAGGCCAATCTGCCGTCGAACGCCAACAAAGATCAGCAGAAGTCGAAACTCGATCAGAACCGAAACACGTTGCGCGACCGCAACAATGCGAAGGGCGAAAACAATCGGGGCAACGAGTCGCGGCGCGGTAAAGATGCGCGCAACAATCGCGAGGGAAATTCCCGTAATGCACGCAGCGGCAATAACAACCGCAATGCTGGCAACAATAGCCGCAATAGCGTGCGCAGCGCACGCGACGGCGGCGGCCGTGGAAATCTGCGCAGCGGACGTGAAGGCAATTTCCGGAACGCGCGTGTCGGCGGCGGCGGAGGAGGTGGCAATCGCAACGCCCAGAGCTTCCGTAGCAGCGGCGGTGGAGGCGGTGGTGCTCGCTTCGGCGGCGGCGGCGGCGGCGGAGGCGGAGGCGGTAACTTCCGGCAGGCGCAAACCGTCCGCAGCTTCGGCGGTGGTGGTGGTGGCCGCAGCTTCGGTGGTGGTGGCGGCGGCGGGTTCGGACGGCGACGCTAGGCGTCTAGTCGGACGCGAGGCTTAAAGCCGACCGGCATCATAGACATCGGTGGCAGGGACGAGCCGGGTCGCCGCGAACTCACCTCCAGCCAAATGCACTATCGCTCGAGACGCGCGATCAGGCTCGACGTGTCCCAGCGCTTGCCACCCATCGACTGCACCTCCGAATAAAACTGGTCGACGAGCGCGGTCACCGGCAGATGCGCGCCGTTGCGCCTGGCTTCGGATAGGCAAATTCCAAGGTCCTTGCGCATCCAGTCGACGGCGAAGCCGAAATCGAATTTGCCGTCAGTCATTGTCTTGTAGCGGTTTTCCATCTGCCAGGATTGGGCGGCGCCCTTGGAAATCGTGGCGATCAGCTTGTCGATATCGAGGCCAGCCTTCTTCGCGAAATGCAGGCCTTCCGAAAGACCCTGCACGAGACCTGCGATACAGATCTGATTGACCATCTTGGCGAGCTGGCCTGCGCCAGGCGATCCCAGGAGGTTGCAGGCACGCGCGTAAGACGCGATGATTTTCTCCGCGCGCGCGAACGGATCGGCGTCGCCGCCACACATCACCGTCAACGCGCCGTTCTCGGCACCTGCCTGGCCGCCGGAAACCGGCGCGTCGATGCAATCGAAACCGCGCTCCTTTCCCGCCTTGTAGAGTTCGCGGGCGATCTCGGCGGAAGCGGTGGTGTGATCGACAAACACCGCGCCCTTCTTCATGCCGGCAAAGGCGCCGTCGGCACCGAGCGTGACCTGGCGCAGATCGTCGTCATTGCCGACGCAGCACATCACGAAGTCCTGGCCTTCGGCGGCCTGTTTCGGCGTTCTCGCGGCTTTGCCGCCGTACTGGGCGACCCACTTGTCGGCTTTGGCGCCGGTGCGATTGTAGACCGTGACGTCGTGACCGCCCTTGTTCTTCAAATGCCCCGCCATCGGGTAGCCCATCACGCCAAGGCCTAGAAACGCCACCTTTGCCATCGGTTCCTCCGGATTTTCGATTGTTCCGGGCGGCTTGAAACGCCGCCCTGATATTCGATCGGGCGCCAATGTGACGGCTTGTGCGCGCCCGTCAACCCGCCCTATCTAGGGGGCAAGCAAACACAAACCCGGAAAAGCGGGCAGGGAGATTGCGCACGTGGCGCTGACCAAAGACCAGATTCTCGAACGCCTCTCGGCGATCACAGCCCCCGATGGCCGCAAGGTCACCGAAAGCGGCGCGATTTCCGACATCGTGATCAGCGACGGCAAGGTGTTCTTCTCGATCAGCGTCGATGCGGGTGCGGTGAAGGCCTGGGAGCCGGTCCGAAAACAGGTCGAGGAGGCGGTGAAGTCCTCGCCGGGTGTGATCTCGGCGATGATCGCGCTCACCGCTGAACGTGCGGGCGGCGGGGCACAGGCGCCCCGGCCGGCAGCGCCGGCAGCAAGGCCTGCTCAAGGGCACGGACACACGCATGGCCAGCAGCAGCAGGGGCCGTCCGGCGTTCCCGGTGTCAAATCGATCATCGCGGTCGCTTCCGGAAAGGGCGGCGTCGGCAAATCCACGACCGCGATCAATCTCGCGCTCGGCTTGCGCGATCTCGGCTTGAAGGTCGGCGTGCTCGATGCCGATATCTACGGTCCCTCGATGCCGAAGCTGCTCGCGATCAAGGAGAAGCCGGAGACCATCGGCGGCACCCGCTTGAAACCGATCGAGCGTTACGGGCTCAAAGTCATGTCGATCGGTTTTCTGATCGAGGAGGAAACTCCGATGATCTGGCGCGGCCCGATGGTGATGTCAGCGCTGACCCAGATGCTGCGCGAAGTCGAGTGGGGCGCGCTCGACGTGATGGTGGTCGACATGCCGCCCGGCACCGGCGACGCGCAACTTACAATGGCGCAGCAGGTGCCGCTTGCGGGCGCCGTTATCGTCTCGACGCCACAGGATCTGGCGCTGATCGACGCGCGCCGCGGCGTCGCCATGTTCAAGCGCGTCAATGTGCCGATCCTCGGTGTAATCGAGAACATGAGCTATTTCCTCTGTCCGCAATGCGGCACGCGTTCTGACATTTTCGGTCACGGCGGCGCCCGCCACGAGGCCGAACGGCTGAAGGTGCCGTTCCTCGGCGAGGTGCCGCTCGACATGGCCATTCGCGAGTCGTCGGATTCGGGCCAACCGGTGGTGGCGACACAGCCCGACGGTTCGCATGCCAAAGTCTATCGCGCGATTGCCGAAAAGGTACGGGAGGCACTCTCGGGTCCCGGCAGTGGACGCACCGCGCCGAAGATCGTGATCGAGGCTTGACGCCCGTGAGCAGTGTTGCAGTCAATCCGGCCGCCGGCCAGAAGCTCGCGTTGCGGCCCTCCTATTTCATTGCGGCGGCCGCAGCGCTGGTCGTGATGATTGCCGCGATCGTCGGTCCCAGTCTCTGGTTCCTGACCTGGGTGCACATCATGTCGGGCGTGCTGTGGACCGGCATCGATCTTTTCCTGGGCTTTGTGATCGGTCCGATTCTGCGGCGTCTTCCATTCGAGACGCGCCGCGCGGTGATCGGCCAGCTCATTCCGAAAACGATGGTGCTGATGCCGACGCTATCGATCGTTACCGGTACGGCAGGATGGTTTCTCGCCGAGCGCACCGGCTATCTGCAACTCGGCTATCCGGAATTCTGGTGGGTCGCAGCGGCGCTTGCGATCCTGGTCGTGCTCACTGTCCAGGGTCTCGGAATCCTGACGCCGATCAACATTCTGGTCTATCTGGAAATGCTGAAGCCCGAACCCGATAGCGAGAAGGTTACGCGTTGGATGAAAACCTATGTGCGGGTGGTAGCGATCCAGGGCGCGATGCAGGTCGCCATGATTGTGATCATGGCGCGGTTCGGCGCCGGGCTTTAGCGTATATCCGCGCATCAATCATCCGCCCACATCCGCATCAGATTGGCGAGCGATTTCGAGAGCAGATCGAACTCTGAGCTCTTGCCGTCGCGCGCGAATATCGTGCGCCGCGCGGTATCGAGATCGAATAAGAGCTCGCGCTGCGCTGCGTCGCGAATGAAGCTGCGCGCCCAGCCGGCAGCGACATGGCGTCGCCCGCGCGTCACCTGCGCGACCCGATGCAGGGTGGTCGCAGGATAGGCGATCATCGTTCCTGCGGGCAGTTTGACCGCATCGTCGCTCCCTGAGCTTTCGATCACGAGTTCGCCGCCGTCATAGTCTGCGGGCTCTTCAAGAAACAGCGTGAACGCGACATCGGTACGCATGCCCGCCATCAGTGCGTCGTCGACATGGCTGCCGTATTCCATTCCGGGCTCGTAGCGCGAGAACAGGAGCTGGGACAGCTGTTTTGGACGCACCGCGATCCGGAACAGATCGTTCGCCATGATCCGCTTGGCGACCATCGCGCGGATCGCTTCGAGACTGCGATCCCCTGCATCGGCCTGACGATTATCCTTCACCCGCCGTGCCGCGAAGCCCGCGGTACCTTTTCCATCTACAAAGCGCGCGTGTTCGAGCGCCTCGCGGATTGCCGCAAGCTCATCGAATTTCAGAACGTCGCCGATCACGATTTGCATGGCTGTCTGGTGCCTGAATTCAACCGGTTTCGCAATTCCGCAGCCCGATTGGAACAATTCAAATCCAGTGGCTATTGGCCTTGTCATGCAAGCGCATTATGGGTGTTGGCACGCGGCAGGCGCGTCAGCACATGAGTTCGTTCATGAAAAAAATTCGTAAAATCTGGATCGGGGTCGGCGCCTTCATTCTTGCCGGTGGCAGCGCAAACTCGCTGCCTGCTGCGGCGCGAGACGAAGCATCGGTGACATCCGGATCGCAGGTGCAGGCGCGCGGACTTGAACAGGGCCGCACCTTGCAGCATCTCGCGCAAGCCGTGACCCTTGGCGCCGGGGGTGAGGGTGGTGAAGGCGGTGAGGGGGGCGAAGCCGGCATCGATGTCGATGCAGCGGCCAAAGATCCGGTCGCCTATGGGGTCGCGTTGCAGGTGATCGCCGCGCATTATCATGCGGGCCTCGCCGCTTATGCCGGCAAGCAGCAGGAAGCGGGCGCGCAAATGTTTGCGCACGGCATGTCGGAAGTTTATGCGGAAATGGAAGAGTTGTTCAAAAAGCTCGGCATCAACGATCTCGGCAAGAAGCTGGAGGCGACGATCGCCGTTGCCAACGAGAAGAAGTCAGCCGCGGAGGTGAAGCGGAAGGTCAATGATGTGCTTGCTTCCCTCGCTGCCGCGGCGAAGAAGGCACCGAAATCGGACGCTTCGGCTCAGTCGGTCCGGGCGCAGGTGGCAGCCGAGCTGATCGATCGCGCGGCTGCCCAGTATGGTGTGGCGCAGAAGGATACTGCCAATATCGAGCCGTATCTCGACGGTCTCGGCTTTTCGATGGCGGCACAGGAACAGGCGCGTCCGATCATGCCCTGGCTGAACAAGCAGGATGCGAAAAAGGCCAGGTCCGTCCAGGATGCCATCGCCAAACTCGGCAAGGCCTATCCGGGCCTTGCGCGGCCCGAAAAGGCGAAGGTCACGGAGGCGGACTTGCTGGCGGCCGCATCCGCAGCCAAACTCGCGGTTTCCGGGCTCCATTAGTTGAACCTGCCTGTCGCTCTATTTCAGCCGATGGCGAGCCGCCATTGGATTTTTTTGCATTGACGCTGGCCCTTTGATTTGTGAAAGGCGGGTAACTTGCCACCGCCCCGCTTGCAGATCATGGTTGGGCTAACCATTGGGCCGCCAACGGCCCAGGGAAAGAAACACGGGAGAGAAGCGCATGAAACGCCGTCAATTTATCGCAACGCTTGGCGCCGGTGCCGCGGCAACTACGATTGCTGCACCCGCCATCGCGCAAACGGCTCCGGAACTGAAATGGCGGCTGACATCGAGCTTCCCGAAATCGCTCGACACTCTGTGGGGTGGCGCGGAGACCTTCTGCAGGGCGGTCGCTGAATTGACCGACAACAAATTCATCATCCAGCCGTTCGCGGCGGGAGAAATCGTTCCAGGCTTGCAGGCCGCCGATGCCGTGAGCAGCGGCAGCGTCGAGATGTGCCAGACCGCTTCCTATTATTATTTCGGCAAGGACCCGACTTTCGCGCTCGCATGCGCCTTTCCGTTCGGGCTCAACACCCGCATGCAGAATGCGTGGATGTATCAGCATGGCGGCTCGAAGCTGCTCGACGAATTCTATCAGAAATTCAAGTTCGTCGCGTTTCCGGCCGGGAACACCACCTGTCAAATGGGCGGATGGTATCGCAAGGAGATCAAGGATGTCGCAGATCTGAACGGTTTGAAATTCCGCATCGCCGGCATCGCCGGTCTCGTGCTGCAAAAGCTCGGCGCGGTGCCGCAACAACTTGCCGGTGGCGACATCTATCCTGCGTTGGAGAAGGGCACGATTGACGCCGCGGAATGGGTTGGGCCCTATGACGACGAGAAACTCGGCTTCCAGAAGGTCGCGCCGTATTACTATTATCCAGGCTGGTGGGAAGGCGGCACCGCGATTCACAACTTCATCAATATCGACAAGTGGAATTCGCTGCCGAAAAACTATCAGGCGATCGTGAAATCGGCATCGGACACCGCCAATGTTTCGATGACGGCGAAATACGATGCGGAAAATCCCGCCGCGATCAAGCGGCTGCTCGCCACCGGCGCGCAATTGCGGCCGTATTCGCAGCCGATCATGGAGGCCTGCTTCAAGGCAGCGACCGAAGTCTATACGGAGATTTCCGCGACCAATGCAGACTTCAAGAAAATCTACGAAAACATCGCAGCCTTCCGTGCCGACCAGTATTTATGGTGGCAGGTGGCCGAATATTCCTATGACACCTTTATGATTCGCATCCGTAGCCGCTTGTGAGATTGCGGATGGTGTGACGAAATGCTGAGGGCCGGCAAATACGTCGGCCCTTTTTCTTGTGTCTTTGCACGCCGGTGGGGGATTCGATGAAGCGCCGCAAATTCATTCAAGCCGCGACCGCGGGGCTTGCCGCAACAACGATAGCAAAGCCGGCGATTGCGCAATCCGATCCGGAAATTCGCTGGCGGCTGACGTCGAGTTACCCGAAGTCGCTCGATACACTCTTTGGCGGAGCCGAAGTATTCGCCAAGGCGGTGGCGGAAGCGACGGACAACAAATTTCAGATTTAGGTTTTTGCTTCCGGTGAAATCGTTCCGGGCCTGCAGGCGGCGGATGCCGTCACAAGCGGAAGCGTCGAGATGTGTCAGACCGCTTCCTATTATTATGTGGGCAAAGACCCCACCTTCACATTCGGCACTGCGCTGCCGTTCGGTCTCAACCAGCGCATGATCGACGCCTGGATGTTTGTCGGCGGCGGCATGGAGCTGATGAACGACTTCTACAAGAAGTACAACATCTATGCGATTCCGTGCGGCAATACCGGCGCGCAGATGGGTGGCTGGTACCGCAAGGAGATCAAATCGACGCAAGACTTCAAGGGTTTGAAAATGCGGATCGGCGGGCTTGCCGGTCGAGTCCTTGCCAAGCTCGGTCTGGTCACCCAGCAGCTTGCCGGCAGTGACGTCTATGCGGCACTGGAAAAGGGCACACTGGACGCGGCGGAATGGGTCGGGCCCTATGACGACGAGAAACTGCGCTTATACAAGGTTGCGCCCTATTATTATTATCCCGGGTGGTGGGAAGGCGGCGCGATGCTGCACAATTTCATCAATATCGGGAAATGGAATGAGCTTCCGAAGAAATACCAGTCGATCGTGCATTCGGCGTCGCACGTCGCCAACACCATCATGATGGCGCGCTACGACGCCGAAAATCCGCCGGCGCTCCGGCGGCTGATCGCGGCGGGCGCAAAAATCCGCTCTTTTCCGGTGCCGGTGCTCGATGCGTCCTACAATGCTGCGAACGAGCTTTATGCAGAGATCTCAGCGAAGAACGAGGGCTTCAAGAAAGTCTATGACAGTCTCGTGGCGTTCCGGAACGATCAGTATTTTTGGTGGCAGGTCGCCGAATATGGCTTCGACAGCTATATGGTCCGTACGCGGACGCGGTCCTGACCGCGCACCACCGTTTCCGGATTCGTTTTTTCAGGCGGCTCTCACTTCTTGCCCGGATCTCTGAAATCGAGCTCGGGCATCTCGATCTGCGGGATGTCGATCTTGATGGTGCTGGGATCGACACCGGTGCCCTTGTCGAGCCAGTAGGTGACCGAGCCCGGCCAGAAGATCAGGATGACGACCAGAAGAAGCTGAAGGATCACCCAGGGAATGGCACCCCAATAGATATCGGAAGACTTGACGCTGGGCGGCGCGATACCGCGCAAATAGAACAGCGCAAAGCCGAAGGGCGGATGCATGAAACTCGTCTGCACATTGGCGCAGATCAGCACGCCGAACCAGATCAGGTCGATGCCGAGCTTGTCGGCCACCGGAGCCAGCAGCGGAATGACGATGAATACGATCTCGAAAAAATCGAGAAAGAACGCGATCACGAAAATGAAGATGTTGACGAAGATGAGGAAGCCGACCTGTCCGCCGGGCAGCGACGATAGCAGGTGCTCGATCCATTCCTTGCCGCCCACGCCCTGAAAGACCAGGCTGAATACCCGCGCGCCGATCAGGATGAAGACCACGAAAGCGGTGATCCGCATGGTGGTCGACATGCCTTGCCAGACCAGCGGCCAGGTCAGCGTACGGTTGAAGGCGGCGAGCGCGAAGGCGCCGACGACGCCGAGTGCGCCAGCTTCGGTCGGAGTGGCGAGGCCGAGAAAAATGGTGCCAAGGACGAGAAAGATCAGGCCGACCGAAGGAATGATGCCTCGCAGGCATTTGGACCATAATGCCCATCCCTGCAGCGTGCGGGCTTCCTTTGGAAGTGCCGGCACATCCTGCGGACGAATGATGCTCAGGATGAAAACCCACGCGCAGAACAGCGCAAGCTGGATGAGGCTTGGCCCGATCGCTCCCTTGTACATGTCGCCGACGGACCTGCCGAGCTGGTCGGCGAGCACGATCAGCACCAGAGAAGGCGGGATCAACTGGGTGATGGTTCCGGATGCCGCGATCACGCCGGTGGTGTGACGTATCGAATAGCCGTAACGCGTCATGATCGGCAACGCGATCACCGCCATCGCAATCACCGAGGCTGCGACCGTGCCGGTGATGGCGCCGAGGATGGCGCCGACGAAAATCACCGCATAGGACAATCCACCGCGGACCGGTCCGAACAGCTGGCCAATCGAATCGAGCAGGTCTTCCGCCAGCCCGCATCGCTCGAGAATAGCCCCCATCAGCGTGAAGAAGGGAATCGACAGCAGCAGATCGTTCGAGACGATGCCGAAAAGCTGATAGGTCAGGTTGCCGAGAAAATCCGCGCGGATGAGGCCGAGTTCGATCCCGATCAGGCCGAAGAAAAGTCCAACCGCTGCGAGCGAAAACGCAGCCGGGTAGCCGATCAAAAGAAACACCACGAGGCCCGCGAACATCAGCGGTGCCATATTCTGCGCGATGAAGGCGATCATTGCAGCGGCTTCTCGTACTCGTACTGCAAATTCTTGTGTTCGAGGAGCGCGTCGATCCGCTTGATGATTTCGGAGACGCCTTGCAGCGCCATCAGCGCAAATCCGACCGGAAGGATCAATTTCACCGGCCAGCGGATAAGACCGCCCGCATTCATCGACCCCTCATTGATCCGCCATGAATTGACGAACCAAGGCCAGGTGAAATAGATCATGATGATGCAGATCGGCAGCAGGAAGAATATGGTGCCGAGCAAATCGATCCAGATGCGCACCCGCTCCGACATCGACGAATAGACAAGATCGACACGGACATGCTCGTTGATCTTGAGCACATAGGGGGCGCCGAGCAGCACCATTCCGGCGAACAAGTACCACTGGATCTCCAGCCAGGCGTTGGAGCTGGCACTGAACAGATAGCGGCTGGTGGCGTTGGCGGCGCTGATCAGGGTCGCAAGCAGCACAAGCCAGGTCGCGACCTGGCCGAATCTGTCATTCAGCCAGTCGATCGCGCGGCTCACCCCAAGCAGACCGTCGAGCATTCGTCCCCTCAAGCCGTGGCATGGATTGCCGCTTCTTGCTTGCTGTTCGCCAAGCGGAGTGCTTCTGCCCGGCACCGCGCCTTTGTCGCAGCTAATCCGAAGCGCAAGGCGGGCGTCAATGGAAAGTTCGCAATTGTCCGTTAGGCGGGCGGCAGGGCCGTTGCGGCCAGTTCGCGCTTGCGGACGCTCTCCCGGTATAGCGCGTAAAGACCGGACAAAGCGATCAGAGCGGCGCCGACCCATGACCAGCGGTCGGGGACCTCGCCGAAGGCGAAATAGCCGCTGATGCCCATCCACAGCAGAAGCGTGTAGCGGAACGGCGCCACCACCGGGATGTCCACGTTCCGGAAGCCGAGCACGATCAGAAAGGTCCCAAGACCGAGAAACAGTGCAGCGATTGCGACCCCCGCCCATTGCCATAGATCGGGCATTACCCAGCTTTCGGCAACGCCGAGCGCCGCCCCTGTCAGCATGACCGCGAACGCGCCATAAACACTCACTGCGAGTGTCGGGATCGTATGGCTGATGCTGCGGGTTGCGAGGTCGCGAAACGCCGAGAAGACTGCGGCGGCCAGCCCGACGATTGCCCAGATGTCGAAGGTGCCTGCGCTCGGCTTGACGATGAACAAGGTGCCGAGAAGGCCAACGCCGATCGCGGACCAGCTTCGCCAGCCCACACGGGTGCGAAAGGCGAAGGCCGCGAGCGCCGTCAATATCAGCGGGGAGGTCAAGACCACGGCCGACAATTCGGCAATCTTCATGTGCACCAAAGCTGCGACAAAAAATGCCGTAGAAAGCGCGTCGAACAGGGCGCGCCACAGCACTTTGGGATTGAAGGCTGTGACCAGGCTGCGCAGATCGACGACGATCATCAGCGCCACGGTCAGCACCAGCACGGACAACACGCCGCGCAGGAAGATCACCTCGCCGAACGGCAATTCGCGCGCGATCAGCTTCACGAAGGTGTCGTTGACGGTATAGGACGCCATGCCGAGCGTCAGCACGATCATGCCGCGCCGGTTGGCGGCCGGGCTTGCGGCGGCATGTGTCTCGCTCATTGCGGCCGCCTTAAAGATCGTAGGCTTCGGTTTTGGTCGCAACGCTTGAGACGAGCGTCGCGTCCGGCTGCGGCAACGGCGTGCCGGGATCGCGAAATTTGTTGGTGATCGGATAGCGGCGATCGCGTCCGAAGCCGCGCAATGTCACCTTTACGCCGGGCGCTGCCTGCCGCCGCTTGTATTCGGCAAGGTTCAGCATGCGATCGACGCGCGTGACGATGGAGGGATCGAATCCGGCCGCGACGATATCGGCGATCGGCTGTTCGAGTTCCACCAGACGTTCGAGGATTCCGTCCAGCACGTCATAGGGCGGCAGCGAATCCTGATCCTTCTGGTTCTCGCGCAACTCCGCGGTCGGCAGCTTGGTGATGATGTTGCGCGGGATGACGATCCCGTCGGGACCGAGCGCGCCTTTGGGCTTCCAGCTGTTGCGAAGTTCGCTCAACCGGAACACCTCGGTCTTGTAGAGATCCTTGATTGGATTGAAGCCGCCATTCATGTCGCCATAAAGCGTCGCGTAGCCGGTCGACATTTCCGACTTGTTGCCGGTGGTCATTACCATCGAACCGAACTTGTTGGACAAAGCCATGAGGATGGTGCCGCGCGCGCGCGCCTGCAGATTTTCCTCCGTAACGTCACGCTTGAGTCCTTCGAACACCGGCGAAAGCGCCCGTTCGAGGCCGAGCACGGCGCTTTCGATCGGCAAGATGTCATAACGGATGCCGAGCGCGGCCGCGACCGCGGCGGCATCGGAGAGCAATTCCTGCGAGGTGAATTTGTAGGGCAGCATCACCGCGCGCACCCGTTCGGGTCCGAGCGCATCGACACCGATCGCGGCCACGAGCGCAGAATCGATGCCGCCCGACAATCCGAGCACGACCCCCGGAAAGCCGTTCTTGCCGACATAGTCGCGCAAGCCCAGCATACACGCGCTGTAATCCGATTTGTCCTGCGGATCGAGTGCGACGATCTCGGACGGTGCGCAATGCCAGCCGTCGGGCTTGCGCGTCCAGCGCGTGGTTACAATTGCCTCGGCGAAGGCCGGCAGCTGGGCTGCGAGCGAGCCATCGCCGTTCAGGATGAAGGAGGCTCCTTCGAACACAAGTTCATCCTGTCCGCCGATTTGGTTCAGATAGATCAGCGGCAAACCGGTATCCTTCACGCGCCCGACAGCTACCGACAACCTTTGATCGACAACTCCCCGCCGATATGGCGAGCCATTCGGAACCAGAAGGATTTCGCCTCCGGTCTCGGCGATGCACTCCGCCGGTTCCGGGCCCCAGATATCCTCGCAGATCGGAATGCCGATGCGTACGCCACGGAAATTGACCGGCCCCGGCATTGGCCCCGGAGCAAAGACGCGCTTCTCATCGAACACACCGTAATTCGGCAGGTCCACCTTGAAGCGCAGCGCCGCAATCCGTCCACCGTCGAGCACGGCCACTGCATTGTAGAGCAACCCTCGCTCGACCCAGGGCGTGCCGACCACCATGGCAGGCCCGCCATCGGCGGTCTCACGCGCAAGCGCTTCCACCGCCCCCCGGCACGCGGCCTGGAAGGCCGGCTTGAGAACGAGGTCCTCCGGCGGATAGCCGGCGACGAACAGTTCCGGGAATAGGATCAGGTCGGCGTCCATCGCCGTCGCGCGCGCGGCGCGCACCTTGGCGGCGTTGCCGGCGACATCGCCGACCACCGGATTGAGCTGGGCCAGGGCAATGGCGAGTTTGCCTGCGGGCGGAGGGTTCATGGCGATGGTCTAGCGCGGCCACACCGCCCGCCGCAATGCTAGCCGAGCAGTGCCGCAATGCGCTCCCAGATCGCGAGCAGCCACACCGCGAGCCCCACCAACATCGTAAGTCCGACCGCAGCCGATCCCATGTCCTTGACCCGCCCAATCAAGGGGTCGTGGTCGAGCGTGACCCGGTCCGCGAGTTTTTCGATGGCGGTATTGAGCAATTCCACCACCATGACGGCCACCACCACCACGATCATGGCCAGCCGCGTCCAATTGTCGGTCGCGATCAGGATCGCAAGCGGCACCGACAATGCGAGCGTAAACAGCTCCTGGCGGAACGCCGCCTCGCTCGAGGCGGCGGCGCGAAGGCCGTTCAGGGTGTTCAGGGTGGCACGCAGGAGGCGTTGCAAGGGGTTATGGAATCCGGTCTTGGGCAGGCGGACTAAATCAGAAAATGCGGCCGGTCGGATAGGGGCCGAATTTGAACGAGCCCTGCACGAAGACGCCGATATTTTCGACTTTCCAGTCGACCGGCTGCGGGTAGGCGGTGTAGCCGACCACGTGATCCTCGAAATGGGTCAGGCCCTTCGAATCCATGCGCCAGTATCGGCCGCCGACCGCGAAGCTGACGTTGGGATTGAGCGCATAGGATATCGCGGCCTCGAGCTGATAGCCGGTGCCGTGTCCGTCTTCGGGAATCCCGCTCGTGAACGCGCCGGGATAGGTGCCGATGCGCAGCCAGTGATTGTCGGTGCCGTTCAGTTTCACATAGGGCAGCCAGGCGGCGTCGAGATTGAGGCTGAAGCGATCTCCGAGCGCGATCCGGGCGTCGAGACCGACGCGCAGCGAATTCCAGTGGTTGCTCTGTGTGATCACCTTGATGGTGTCGGGGATCGGATTGCCGCAGATGCCGCTGTTGCTGCCATTTTGCGTACAACCATAGGCAGTCACCGACTCCGAGAGATAGTGATAGCCCGCAAAGGCGCCGACGCGCAGCCCCTTTTGGCGGATCACGTTGAAGCCGAAATCGATCGCGCCATAGGCGAGATAGCCGTCACTCTGCTGGCTGATGGTCGAAGAATACGGCGCAGTGAGGGGCGGGAAATCCTCATCCTGCAATTTGCCGCCCGCGAGCACGCCCGCGCCGAGATAGCCCTTAAGATAGAAACCGCTGGTGTGATCGATGCGGCCGAAGCCTTCGCCCGCGTTTCCGCTCATGCCGCTATAGGTCAGCCGCGACACCATTGGGCTGCCCGGAATGTCATAAAGGTTTTTCGAGGTCCGGTTCGACGAATAGACATATCGCAATCCGAACTCGCCAAAGATCGCAGGCGGCTGCTTGAATTCGCCCCAGCGCTCGGCGACTGGCGAGCGCACTGGCGCCGATCCGGTGATCAATTCCGGCGCCGGTGCCGGCGCAGGCACGGGCGTTATCTTCGCAGGATTGTAGCCAGCGGTACCCGCAATGTTCGGCCATTCCGGCTGATACAGATTCGGCCATTGCGGTCCCCGATCATCGCCGGCTTTCGCGATCGCGGAGAGGCAGAGCATCCCCGCGATCGCAATTGCCGCCGTGGCCATTGTTTTCTTGCACGCCACGATCACCCCCCGTGTGCATGCAAAATTTAAATCAAATTGCTTTCAATTCGTTGCCACGTTGGAAGCGATTGCGGCGCTGTCGATTGACAATGTTAACAGGAGCGAAATCGCGGCACGGTTCCGGCACCTAAACGCTCGTAACAGCGGGTTTTACAGCGCGCGGCCGCTACCCTTTGTTCACTATCCGGGATCGGCTTAAGCCAGCGTTTACTTCGCGGCAGGTCTGGCGGCCTTGGATTTTTGGAAATTCTTTTCCATCAGGTCGATGGCTTTGCGGCCGGCGGCGGTTTTGCGCAGCTCCGGCGGGGCTTCAGTCAGTACGAGCATTATGCCCGTTGTGGTCGGGACCCTGATTTCGTCGTCGGCCGCGAGCGCCATCGCTTCGTTGTAGTCAGTAAGCGCTCGCTCGAACTCTTTCTTCAGTCGAAAAGCGTTGCCACGCAATTGAAGCGCGATCGCCTTGTCGCGCGCGGGCAGCTTCGGCTGCTGAGTCAGCGCGGTGCAGCCCTTGATGCGCAAGTCGAGGTCCTGCTGCTGATTGCAATCGGACACGTCGTCGGCCAGAACTGCGCCTGCGACGGCCGAGAAGAGCAGGGCCAGCGCGACGCTGTGCACGCGCGGACCCTGCATTCGCATGGCTTAGAGCCCCGCCACCTGCGGCATCGGCTCAACTTTCGATGCACGCTCCTTCTTCAGAAGCTCCGCGACCAGGAATGCCATGTCGATCGACTGCTCGGCATTGAGGCGCGGGTCGCAGAAGGTGTGATAGCGGTCGTTCAGATCGGAATCGCTGATCGAACGCGCCCCCCCGGTGCATTCGGTGACGTTCTGTCCCGTCATTTCCAGATGCACGCCGCCGGCATAGGTGCCTTCGGCCGCGTGCACGGCAAAAAACTCCTTCACCTCATTCAGGATGCGGTCGAATGGCCGGGTCTTGTAGCCGGAGACGGACGAGATGGTGTTGCCGTGCATCGGGTCGCAGGACCATACGACGTTCTTGCCTTCGCGTTTCACCGCGCGAACGAGCGCAGGCAGGTGCTCGCCCACCTTGTCATTGCCGAAGCGGCCGATCAGCGTGAGTCTTCCGGGCTCATTGTCGGCATTGAGAAGGTCGATCAGGCGGATCAATTCGTCGGGCTTCAACGACGGTCCGCATTTAAGTCCGATCGGGTTCTTGATGCCACGGCAATACTCGACATGAGCGTGATCGGGTTGGCGTGTCCGGTCGCCGATCCAGACCATGTGGCCGGATGTGCAATACCAGTCGCCGCTGGTCGAATCGACGCGTGTCATCGCTTCTTCGAAGCCGAGCAGAAGCGCCTCGTGACTCGTATAGAGGTCGGTCGTGCGCAATTCCGGATGGCTTTCGAGATCGAGCCCGCAGGCGCGCATGAAGCCGAGCGCTTCCGAAATCCGTTCCGCCAGTTCCTGATAGCGCCGTGCCTGCGGCAAATCCTTCACGAATCCGAGCATCCATTGATGCACGGTCGCCAGATTGGCGTAGCCGCCATGCGCGAAGGCGCGAAGCAGGTTCAGCGTCGCCGCCGACTGCCGATAGGCTTCGATCTGACGGCGCGGATCTGGGATGCGAGCTTCCGGCGTGAATTCATTGCCGTTGACGATGTCGCCGCGATAGCTCGGAAGCTCGACGCCATCCTTCTTCTCGGTCGGCGAGGAGCGGGGCTTTGCGAACTGGCCGGCAATGCGCCCGACCTTGACCACCGGCGAGCCGCCGGCAAAGGTCAGCACCACCGCCATCTGAAGAAACACGCGGAAGAAGTCGCGGATATTATTCGCGCCATGTTCGGCGAAGCTTTCGGCGCAGTCGCCGCCCTGTAACAGGAAAGCCTCGCCTGCGCAGACCCGTGCCAGCGACTTCTTCAGGCTGCGGGCCTCACCTGCAAAAACCAGAGGCGGAAAGGTCGAAAGTTGCTTCTCCACTGCGGCCAATGCCGCCTTGTCCGGATAATCCGGCACCTGCATCACGGGCTTACCGCGCCAGCTTTCGGGCTTCCAACGCTCAGGCATATTCGTCACTCCTGCGGCTTCCGGGCCGCGGCCGCCTTATAGCGCCGCGCAGGGCCAGTTGCCACAATTCACGGCGATCGATGTGGCCGCCGGGCCGGCCAAATTTGCACCCTGTTACCGGTTGCCGATATAGCGGAACAGCGTGTCGTCCCACCAGCGGCTCTGAACGGCATTCAAGATCGCGACATTGAGCGGCTTTCGCAATGGGCTGCCAGGCGGCAGCGCAAAGGCGTAATTTTGCGGGTCGAAGGTGGCATCCAAAATCTGGATCGAGGAGCGGAAATCCTGGCTCACGATCCAGGCCATCAGGGGGCGGTCATAGACGAAGGCGTCAATCCGGCGGGCGCGCAGCGCCTGCAGACCGTCGCGCGCGTTCGGAAAAGGCGTGAAGGTGGTGCGGATGCGGGCGAGCGCTTCCTCGGTCGAGGAGCCGGCGACGGCGCCGACTTTCACCTGCGAGAGATCGGTCACGCCCTGCACATTGCCCTGCAATTGCCGCACCGTCAGCGCGGAGGTGATGCCGGCGGTGAACACCGCAATTGCGATGATCGATCCGACCATCCATAGCATCGCGACGAAACGGCCCGGCATGGTGCGGGGGCCGGCCTGACCGATGGCGCGCTGCGTCATCGCGACCGTGGTCCACCACACGCTCGTACTCAGGCCTTTGGCGACGCCGCCGCCGAATTCTTCATTAGTGCGGCGCTCGAACAGCCACACGATCAACCCGACCAACAAGGCGAGCCCGATGAGCGCCAGTACCGACTGAATAAAGTTCAGGGAAGTCAGCGCACGAAGCACCGGCGCCCAATTGGCAAGTCCACCGGAAGCGATCGCGATGCCAAGGCCGGTGGTGTAGAATGGCGCCGAGAAATCCAGCATCTCCTCGCGTGCGGCGGTCACCGTGAGGGCCGCTACCGCGACGTCGAATTTGCCGGCCGCAACCCCGTCGATCAATTGCGGAACCGTTTCGGTTTCCACAAAACGATAACGGATACGCTTTTCCTCTGCGATCCGCCGCCACAGGTCGATGCTGATGCCGGTCCAGATGCCATCGGCATTCTTCATCGCAAAGGGCGCAGCTTCCTTGGTGCCGACCACGAGCTCGCGCTGAAGCAGCGTCTCGACCGGTGTTTGCGCAGACGCTGCGCCGCTGACGGCCAGCAATATTGCGATAACAGCGCCCCGCGCCGCCGTCTTCAGCCGAAAATCGAATTGTTGCCGTTTCATCGTGCCCGAGATTCGTCCATCGAATGTGATGGATTTCTAACACAACAACCGGGCGAGCCAACCAGAGGCGGCGACAGCGTTAACGGCTATTCCGCAGCTTCCCGCACATAGCTTGCAGCGATGGTGCGCATGGTGACCAGCTCCTCCGCCGCGGTAGGATGCACCGCCATCACTGCGTCGAAATCGGCCTTGGTGGCGCGCATCTTGATCGCGATCCCGACCAGTTGGATCATTTCGCCGGCATCGGGCCCTGCGAGGTGGCAGCCGAGCACGCGGTCGGTCCCTCCATCGACGATAAGCTTGAAGAAGCAACGCGTGTCACGCGCGGCGAGAGTCATTTTCAGTGTGCGGAAGCCCGATTTGTAGATGTCGACCCGCACATATTGCTTGCGCGCCTCCGCTTCGGTCAGCCCGATGGTGCCAAGCTCTGGCTCGGAAAACACCGCAGTCGGAACGTCGCTATGATCGACAGCGATGCTTTTGCCGCCGAACACGGTATCGGCAAAGGCATGGCCTTCGCGGATCGCGACCGGCGTCAGATTGATGCGATCGGTGACGTCGCCCACGGCATAGATGCTCGGAGCCGAAGTCCGCGAAAAGCGGTCGACCACGATTGCGCCCTTGTCGTTGAGCTTGACGCCGGCGGCGTCGAGACCAATGCCGGCGATATTGGGCCGCCGCCCGGTCGCAAACATCACTTGATCGACGGTGACGGATTCGTGGTCCGACAACTCGACGCAAAAACCGTGATCGACCTTTTCGATCGCTTCGACCGTCTTGCGCGTAACGATCTTGATGCCACGCTTCTGCATTTCGCCGCGCAGGTGTTCGCGCAGATCGTCGTCAAAGCCGCGCAGAATATTGTCGCCGCGATAGACCAACGTCACTTCGGAACCGAGGCCATGAAAGATGCAGGCGAACTCGACCGCGATATAACCGCCGCCCTGGATCAGGATGCGTTTCGGCAATTCTTTCAGATGGAAGGCCTCGTTCGAGGAGATCACATGTTCGATCCCGGCGATACTGGCGCCCGGATATGGTGCGCCGCCGGTCGCAATCAACACATGCTTCGCGCGCAGAACTTCCCCGGTCTTCACAAGACGCACGCGGTTCGCGTCTTCGAGCACCGCGCGGCTGCGCACGATTTTGGCGCCCGATCGCTCGAGATTGGCAACATAGGCAGCTTCGAGGCGGTCGATCTCGCGATCCTTGTTGGCGATCAGCGTAGCCCAGTCGAAAACCGGCTCGCCGACTTGCCAGCCATAGCCCGCGGCATCCTCGAATTCGTGGGCGAAACGGGAGGCATAGGCCAACAGCTTCTTCGGAACGCAACCGCGGATCACGCAGGTGCCGCCGACCCGGTATTCTTCCGCCACCATCACGCGCGCGCCGTAGGCGGCCGCAATGCGGGCCGCCCGCACGCCGCCCGAACCCGCACCAACCACAAACAGGTCGACGTCGAAATCGCTCATCGGCTCGCCACCGCGCGTTCAGCAATCAGAGCGCGTGGCCGCGCTTGCGCATTTCCGCGCGGAAACGCTGCAGCGCTTCCTCATTAAGCTTGATCGCCCAGTCCTGCGCTGCGCTCATGGTGCGGTCGACGAATACCGGTTCTTCGACAATGACCTTCTTGCCGATAGGCGACTTGTAGAAAGCGAGCACCTCCTTCAACTCCTGTTCGGTGAAGCGCGTGGCGTAGAGCTTCACGATGTCCTGACGCAGGCCCGTCAGGCGCGGAGTATATTCCTTCCGGAGCGCCGCAGCGACGTCCGTAAGATCCTTGAACATATTCGGGTTCATCTGAAGCAGCGTATTCTTTGACTGCTCGACGACGCCCGGGATCAGCGGCTCGAACAATGTCATCGAGCCCTTGATGTCGATAATCTCATTGGCCATCGCGAGCGAATTGGCGGAGGGCTCTTGTTGCGCGCGCGCGGCCGGTGCGCAGGCCAGCATCAACATGGCGGAGAGCCCGGCAAGTGCCAGGCGGAGCGGCGTTGTTACGCTCATCTAGGAAAACTCCTGTTGGTCGTAGGTCATGATTGTTCGATCACACGGATTCCGGAAGCGCCAGCGATAATCGCGACCTTCGCAAGTCCAAGAAACAGGCCGTGCTCCACAACGCCCGGAATTTCAGCAAGCCGGGCCGCCAGCGCCTGCGGATCAGGGATTTTTCCGAGCGCCGCATCGAGGATCAGGTGACCCTCATCCGTGACGAAAACGTGGCCGTCCTTGGTCATTCGCAGCGTCAGCCGGTCGGGCAGGGAGAGCGATTTCAGCGCATCGGTGAGGGCAAGTCTGGTCGCGCCTTGCCCGAAACCCACAATCTCGATCGGCAGCGGGAAGGTGCCGAGCAGCGACACGAGCTTGGTTTCATCGGCGATCACGATCATCTGGTCGGAGGCAGCCGCCACGATCTTCTCGCGCAGTAGCGCCCCGCCGCCACCCTTGATCAGGACCAATCCGGGCCCGATTTCGTCGGCCCCATCGACGGTGATGTCGAGATGTGGGGTCTCGTCCAGCGTAGTGAGCGGCACTCCCACGCGCACCGCATCGGCGCGGGTCGCCTCCGAAGTCGGTACGCCGATGACGTCGAGCCCCGCGCGCACCCGATCTCCCAGAAGCTCAACGAAATGCTTCGCAGTCGAGCCGGTCCCGAGCCCAAGCCGCATGCCGGGGCGCACGAATTCGAGCGCACGGGCAGCAGCCTGTCGTTTCAGGGTTTCGGGGGTCATCGGGCGTCGGCGTGGGTCTGGCAAAAGGGCGCGCCTGTCTAGCCCGCTATCGGCGCGGAATACAGGGCTTTCGAGCCGAGCGCATGATGCCGAAAAGTGCGAAGCGGTTTTCGGACGACATCATGCTCTAAACTATTAGAATCGATCACGTTTATGATTTTGGATCGGGTCGATCCAAAATCATCGTGATCTGGTGGGGAAACGGCTTCGG
Source organism: uncultured Pseudomonadota bacterium (assembly GCA_963707705.1). Taxonomy (GTDB): domain Bacteria; phylum Pseudomonadota; class Alphaproteobacteria; order Rhizobiales; family Xanthobacteraceae; genus Pseudorhodoplanes. The sequence goes on from CAVPRD010000019.1 coordinate 92,176, forward strand.
CCTTGCCATCAGGGCAGGCGGCCGGTAGCCGTTTGCGCAATGGCCAAATCAAACCCCGCCCCAATCGTTGTTTTCGACCTTGACGGAACGCTGGTCGATACCGCACCCGATCTTGTCGGGACGCTCAATATCGTTTTGGCGGAGGAGAGATTGCCGGCGATAGAGTTGGAGCAGGCGCGCCCGCTGATCGGAGCCGGCATACGCCCGCTGATCGAACGCGCGCTCGCCGAACAGAACCGTAATCTTCCGGCCGAACAGGTCGACGAGATGTTTGCGCGGTTTCTCCGGCACTATCACGATCACATTGCGGATCGGTCGCGACCCTATCCCGGCGTTGAAGCCGCACTCGATCGCCTTGCCGATAACGGCCTTCGCCTTGCGGTGTGCACCAACAAATACGAAGCCTTGTCGCTGCGGCTGCTCAACGCACTTGGGCTCACGCGGCGCTTTGCAGCGATCTGCGGGCAGGACACCTTTCCAATGATGAAGCCTGATCCCGAAACCCTGCGTCTCACCATCGCACGCGCAGGCGGCGATCCCGCGCGGGCGGTGATGGTCGGCGATTCCGATACCGATGTGCGGCTCGCGCGCGCTGCCACAGTGCCGGTAATCGGGGTCGATTTCGGATACACCCAGACGCCGATGGCGGAATTGGCACCGGACCGTCTGATAGGCCATTTCGACAAATTGCCGGCATCCGTGATGGAACTTTTGCCGCGCATCGGGGCTGCGCAGGACGAAAATACTGCGATTTTCCGTGGTTAAGGCCGATTAACCACAATATAGCCAAATAAGCTCACAATCGAATGATCTCATAGGTTCGCAGGCGGTCTCGTGAGAATATGAATGTAATTCGGGGTTTTCTGTCCGGTTGCGCGAGCATGTGTTGGCTCGTATTGTCTTGGCAAAGCAAGGGTCGGGGCGCGGGACGGGCCCCCCATATACGGATACGACCCATGAGCAGATCATTCGTGCTTTTGTTTTGCAGCGTCGCGCTGGCAGGATGCTCGGCGGGCGGTGATCTGATGCGGACGGCTGTGCCGACGGTTCCGCTGCAGTTTGAGTTTGAGCCTCCTGGCGCGGAAGTACGCACCTCGGGCGGTCAGACCTGCAAGACGCCTTGCGCGCTCGCGGTCCCGGCAGCCGATATGCAGGTCACCTACAATCTCAATGGCTATCAACCGCAGACCGTGCCGGTGAAGTTGATGCCGCCGGATGACGCGCGGGAGATCGGCGAATTCGGTAGCAGCGCCGGGCCGCCGCGCTTTACGCCGAGCCCGGTCACTGCTGAACTTGTCAAGGCACGCCGTGGTCCGGCACCGAAGAAATCGCCCGCTAAAGTCGCCAAGCGCCCGGCGCCGCAACCGTCTGCGGCCGGTGTCGAGCCCGGCGATGGCGGCTTCGCGCCCCCACCGCAGACCAGCGGGTTTAATGCACCGCCGCCGCAACAACAGGTGCCGCCGCAACAGCAGGTGCCTTCGAATAACAGCGGATTTGCTCCTCCGCCGCGCGGCGGATCGGCGCCGGCAGCTTCGGCCTGGCCCGCACCCAACCAGACGCGCTGATCCAGCGCTCAATGCACCCCATGACGTGGAGCCTTGCGGCTGCCGCTTGACACTGATTGGCCGCGGCACTTATGTCCCGTGCTTCCCGGGCGCGTAGCTCAGCGGGAGAGCACTCCCTTCACACGGGAGGGGTCACAGGTTCAATCCCTGTCGCGCCCACCATTTCTTCCCATTTTGTTCTGGTGGCCGCGATGCAGCGTGTCCGGCTCGCCGCGCTTCGAACGCTTGCACCACAAGCCTCATCCGATCGCGATCAACGTCAGTGGCTTGATGCGGATTCCGCTATGGGCCAAGCGGCGCGAGTGCGTTTCGAAGCGGGCCGCTCGCAATCATCATCAGGCCTGAAAATGGCTGGCTAAGCTCCAGAATCAGAAAGATCGCACAGGACGCCGACAGCGCAAACAGCGACAGGAATGCGATCACCGTCGCGTTCAGATTCGAGAACAGGCTGAAGCTTCCAAAGATGATCACAAGCCAGAAAACCAGAATGGCGAGGAATGGCGTCGGGATCAGATCGCCCGAGCCCACAAATAAAAGCATTCGGGTTTGCACGAGATCGTTGCTGACCTGCGCCGCCCTGGCTTGCAGCGGTTTCTGCAAATCGCTCTTCGGAGGCAGAGCCTGGATTGCGATATAGATCTGCTCGGTCGCCGCATTGGCTTCGAACGGCGCATTCGTCCGGTGCTGCTTCTCACTCCAGATTTTGTCGGCAAAAGCGCCGATCCCGCTGCGAATCTGCACGCGGATTGGGAGAGCTTCCGGACCATACTGCGCCAGCAGAGTGTCCAGCAAAATGATATTCGCAGTGATCTGCTTCACTTGGCTCGTCTGCGTGTCGAAAGAAGTCTTCGCCGAAGCGATCAAAAGACCGAGCACAAGGGCCGCCATGGTCGCGACCAGGCCGACACCTAGCCGCACGACGTCCTGCGCTTCCTTGCTCAGATGATTTTCCGGCAGCATCTTGCGCAGCAAGGCGCCAAGAAAAATGCCGCCGAGAATCAAGACGAAGATCAGGAGTGACAAAGATAACGCGTTCACCGCTTTTTGCTCCGATCCGGATGGCGGGTTGCGGCACCCGCCGGAGCGGCTTCATATTGGGCTAGGTGCAGGCATGCAAGGATGCCGGTCGGATCGCCACGCCGCGGACATGCTTGAAGTTTTCGACCGAAAACTGCATCTTTGGCACGCGGCGAGGTGCCTTTTGGCCGCGCGGTGACCTCGTTTTGGGGGCTTTGTTTCGGGGGAGTTGCATGCCGTTGCGTCTGCTGGGGCTCATCGCTGTGATTTTCGCCGTGGCCGTCTCGGGCTTGTTCGCCGCGCAGGCCAATACGCTGACCGATCCGGACGGCCGTGTCCGCGGCGGCACGCCGGACAGCGTCAAGGTCAAGGGTCTGTTCGACATGCTGGCCCTTCAGCGCGGGGTGGTGCCGTTCGAGACCAAGGAAAAGCCGGGCACCGTCATCGTCTTCACCAAGGAACGAAAGCTCTATCTTGTTCTCGGTCCCGGCCAGGCGATGCGCTATGGCGTCGGCGTCGGTCGTGACGGCTTTACCTGGCACGGCATTCACACCGTCACCAACAAGCGCGAATGGCCGGACTGGCGGCCGCCGCCCGAAATGATCAAGCGCCAACCTTATCTGCCGCGACACATGAAAGGCGGACCGGGCAATCCGCTCGGCGCGCGCGCGATGTATATCGGCTCGACGATCTATCGCATCCACGGGACGCATGATCCGGACTCGGTCGGTGAGGCCGATTCCTCGGGCTGCATACGGCTGACCAATCCCGATGTGATCGATCTCTACGAACGCGTGAAGGTCGGCGCCAAGGTGATCGTGGTCCAATAGCGCGCGGGCAGGGTCACGGTTTGCGCGCGACCGGATCGCGCGTAAGCCCCTTGACGGCGAGTTCGTCGAGATAATCCTGCCAATATCGCCCATGGCTGCGACCAAGCTCGGCGAAATAATCCCAGCTGTAGATGCCGGTCGAGTGCATGTCGTCGAAGGTGAGCCGCACGGCGTAATTTCCGATCGGCTGGATTTCGGTGATCATGACATGGCGCTTGCCTGGCACGGTCTTGCGCTCGTTCGGCGAATGACCCTGCACCTCGGCGCTCGGGCTTTTGACCCGCAGATATTCGGCGGCAAGCTCGAAACGCTCGCCATTCTCGAAGGCGACCGCAAGCGTCTTGCCGTCCTTGCTGAGTCGTAATTCAGTCGGCCAGGGTCGATTTTCAGTCGGATTTTCGGAACTCATCGCGATGCCGCAGGCCCCTATTTTCACCACCCGCGGGTTTTGCGGGCAGCCTGGAAAGCCTATATGGATGGGGTAGGTATGACCATGAATGCTGCACCGCAACCGATTCAATTGACCGAGCGCACGACCCGAGCGCCGCTTGTCGATCCGTTTGCGCGTGTCATATCCTATCTGCGCGTTTCGGTGACAGACCGCTGCGATTTCCGCTGCGTCTATTGCATGTCGGAGGATATGGCGTTTCTGCCCAAGCGCGATCTGCTCTCGCTCGAGGAACTTGACCGGGTCTGCAGCGCATTCATCGGCCGCGGCGTTCGCAAGCTGCGCCTGACCGGCGGCGAGCCGCTGGTTCGGCGAGGGATCATGACGCTGATCGGCTCGCTGTCGCGACACCTGTGTTCCGGCGCGCTCGACGAATTGACGCTCACCACCAACGGGTCTCAGCTCGAAAAATATGCGACCGACCTGAAGGCGCATGGTGTTGAGCGCATCAATGTGTCGCTCGATACGCTCGATCCGGACAAGTTCCGCGCCGTGACTCGCTGGGGCGATCTCGCTCGCGTCATGGCGGGCATCGATGCCGCGCAGGCGGCGGGGCTCAAGGTCAAGATCAATGCGGTTGCGCTGAAGGGCGTGAACGAGCACGAGATTGCGGGCCTGATGGAATGGGCGCATGGCCGCGGCATGGATCTGACGCTGATCGAGGTCATGCCGCTCGGCGAAATCGGTGAGGCGCGGATCGATCAATATCTGCCGCTGTCGATGGTTCGTGGCCGGCTTTCCGAGCGCTACACACTCGAGGATATCGACTATCGAACCGGCGGCCCCGCCCGTTATGTGCGGGTGACGGAGACTGGCGGGCGGCTCGGCTTCATCACGCCGATGACCCACAATTTCTGCGAATCCTGCAATCGCGTTCGTCTGACCTGCACCGGAACGCTGTTCATGTGTCTGGGCCAGGAGGATGCCGCCGATCTGCGGGCGCCGTTGCGCGCTTCCGAATCCGACGATTTCCTGCATGCAGCGATCGAGACTGCGATCGCGCGCAAGCCCAAGGGCCATGACTTCGTGATCGACCGCCGCCATAGCGGACCCGCAGTGTCGCGCCACATGAGCGTCACCGGCGGGTGAGGAGCCGCGATCACGCGCGGCGTATCGATCTCGCTGCTATTGCGAGAGGAATTTCGGGCCAACCGAGCGGATAGGCTTTTTCTCACCCTCGGGTTGATCGGGTGGGGGCGGCGCTGGCGGTGCAGCGGCAGGCGCTGGACCCGCAGCGGAGGCCGCTCCTTTTTGCGAGCCTTTTTGCGCCGGCGGAAGGATCGGGCGGCCTTTGGCATCACGCGGCGCCGACAGAATCTTGGCGCGTTCTTCCGACACGACGTCGTTTCGGTCGACCGCGCTTTGCGACGCTGGATCGTCCTTCACCGCGTTGGCCCAGCTTTCATTCGCCTGCTTGCAGACGCAGGCATTGCTCCATTCCGTCTTGTATTTGAACGCGGTCGGCAATTCCGTATAGAGCTTGCCGGCATTGGCCGAAACCGCCTGACGCATGTCCTCGCCCGGATTGCGGTGCGTGTAGAGCGCAACTTCCGAAGCCGGGCACATGCGCTGGCAGGTCGTCTCGTCGTCGTCGAAAGCGGTCCTGCGAGGTCGAAAACGAGATCGGGAAGAAATAGCCGTCGCAGGTGCGCACGCACACCGTGCGTAGCCGCTGCCGCTGCGCCACCGTCGCCCGGATTATTCTGTTCGACTCCGGGCGCCGAGCCCGATCCAAACAGGGTTTCGAAAAGATTGCGCGAGCGTGCGGCTTGCGCGCGATATTGCGGCCCGCAATCGTTCTGCACCAGCGCCGCCATCACCGAGCGGCGCTGCTCGTCGCGCTCATAATTCGCGCCCGAGCTTGCAGCCGCTGCAGGTCATCTGACACGCGATAGATTGGCGCGGACTTGCGAGATCTGCTTGTTGAGCGACGCATTGTTCGGAACGGCCCGCGCCGCCGAAAACAGGAAGAAGCCGGCGCCTCGCAACCCTGGCGGCGCGACTGCTGTGTCACGCGGTCGAGCTCGGCCTGCTGGCGGCCAGCGTCGCCTCCAGCGGCGCACCTGCTCGGCGTGCGCCGGATCGCTCGCACCGCGGTCGATCGCTCCAAGCTGGGCTTCCAGCCGTTGGCACGACTGGTCGCGCGCCGACAGCGTCGTGCCGGGCGGCGGATAGGATTGCTGGGCAAAAGCCGTAGCGCCGACCATGGCGGCGGCGCAGGCGAGCAGGGCAGAGCTGCAATGGCGGGCGAATTCTTCATGGAATCCCGTGCATTTGCCCACTTCTGACCGCGGAATGAGGCGCCGCGATGGTTATCAAACGGTCGCGGGCCGCGCAAAGGGGCCGAAAAGAAAAACCGTCACTGTGGCTCGGACAGCCCTTGGTCGTCCGGCAGGGCGATGTTTTTCCGTGAGTTTTTCGCTCTCGGCGCGCAGGTTCCACAGAATGCCGGACAGGATGATCCTGGCACCGACGAAGACCAGCAGGTCGAGCGGATTCGCCAAAAAACATCCAGCCCACGAACGCGATCAGCGGGATGCGCAGGAAGTCGAGCGGGATCACCACGATCGCGTCGGCGACGCGCAGCGCGTTGGTCAGGCAGTAGTGCGCCGAAAGTCCCGCCGAACGGCGAGGCCGATGGCCCAGATCCATCTGCGCGCGGCGAGCCGCAGCGGGAACGGCGAGGTCGATGCCCGAGCAGCGCCATCGGAGATCTGCATCAGTTCATCCAGAACAGGATCGCGAGTCGTGCTCTGCACCGGGATCAGCTGTCTTGGTGGCGATGTTGGAGACCGCGTAGCCGAGCGAGGCGACCAGCACGCCGAGCGCCGCCAGCTGAAACGCCTCGATGCCCGGCCGCAGGATGATCAGCACGCCGAGGAAGCCGAGCACGATGGAGCCGTGCGGCTCGAGCGTGAAGCGCTCGCCGAGCAGCAGCACCGCGAGCAGGCCGGCCCACACCGGCATCATGAACTCGATTGCGAACACGGTCGCGAGCGGCAGCAAGTGTCAGCGCCTGGTCCAGCAGATGTTGGCGATGAAGTGAATGCCGTTGCGCAGGAGATGCACCGGCAGGCTCGGCGCAGCGCCAGATAGCCGAACAGCGAAGGCTGCGCCGTCATCACGATGCAGCAGGATTACCGAGCCCGCCGACGGTGCGCACCGTCAGCAGCTCGAACAGGTTGACAGCGGCCGCCGAGCTGGCGCACCGAGATCGCCATCAGCGAGAACGACAGCAGCGTGCCGATCATCCAGAGAACGACGGCCGGACGATGTTGGAGGTTTGCACGTGGGGCTCGGCTTGGCGTGACCCGCGCCGCCCTCGACGGGAGTGACCGACGAGCAATCCTTGCTATTCGGCGTCCGGCTGGTTTTCCGGCCGCGCCTTGTCGAAGGCGGGAAGCTTCTGGCAGGCCGCCTCGACGGCGGCGATCTTCGGGATACTTCGCCACGTCGACCTTGAAACGGCGCGCGTTGAACACCTGCGGCACCAGGCAGAGTCGGCGAGTGTCGGACATGCGCGCCGAACGCATAGGGGCCGGGCCGGAGCAGCGCTTCGAGCGCGTCGAAGCCCTGCGATCACCCAGTGGCGGTACCATTCGTCGGCCGCGGCCTGGTCGTGTGTCGAGCGGTCCTTCAGGTAGTTCAGCGCCACCAGATTGTTCAGCGGATGGATGTCGCAGGCGATGATCTGCGCCACGGCGCGCACCTGCGCGCGCTCGATCGCGTCGGCCGGCAGCAGCGGCGGGTTCGGGATGTGATCTCGTCGAGATATTCGATGATCGCGAGCGACTGCAGCAGCACCTCGCCGGTCGAGAGCGCCAGCGCCGGCACGCGCTTCTGCGGATTGATCGCGCGGAATTCCTCGCTCCACTGCCAGCCGCCGTCGCGCGTGAGGTGCACGGACTGGCTGGTCGTAAGGCAGCTTCTTCAGGTTGAGCGCGATCCGCACCCGGTAGGCCGCCGACGAGCGGAAATATCCATAGAGCTTCAACGGACCTCCGGCAGGGCTTTTGAGGCTGGACCAAACTTGGTTGAACGCGGCTTGTCCAGTGCGCGTTGCTCAATGCAAGTATTCCGGAGTTTGCGGCTTCAGCTATCCGAGAATTCGTCCATCATTTCGCCGGCCAGCGGCTTCGAGCGGCGGATCACTTGCTGCAGCGCACGGTCGAACGCGGCGCGGTCGGCCGGGTCGATCGCCTCGATGAAGCGGCGGGCGAACGCGACGGCGACCGGCGCGAGGTCTTCGTAGATGGCGCGGCCCGCCGGCGTCAATGACAGGAACGACTCGCGCATATCAGCCTTGTTGGCGCGGCGTACCAGCAGCTTGCGCTTTTCCAGCAGCGCGACCGCGCGCGACACCTTGGTCTTGTGCATGTGGCGTGCTCGCCGACGCCTTGCCGGTCATCGCTCTCGTACTCGCCGAGCGTCACGAGCACGCGCCATTCCGGCACGCCGATGCCGTAGCGTTCGGCATAGATGCGCGAGAAAGCCTGCGAGACGAGCGCCGCCGCCACGTTGAGCCGGTAGGGCAGGAAGTCTTCGAGCCGAAGCGGCGCGTCGCGGCCGCGCTCGCGATTCGCCTTCGCCGGACGGCCTTCGGGCAGCCTGGTCTGTGCCATCGTCGTCCGCCATTCTCATCTCGGGACGGCCGGCTACGACCATGGCGGAACTTTGCGCAGGCGCAACGGCGCACCCGCGTGTCCGATTGACAGCGGGCCGGGCGCCGATGTGCTATGCGGCTACGAAAACGGGTGTGCTGGATGCCCAAATTTGTGGATGCAAGCGAAGCGGCGAAAGCCGCGCGCGACTTTCGATCTCAAGCGCCTGCCGGCGGATTTCATCGACGATCCGTTCCCGTATTACCGCGCGCTGCGCGAGCATGATCCGGTGCATCGCATGCCGGACGGCGCCTATTTCATCACGCGCTGGCGCGATTGCGACACGGTCTACCGCGACGCCGCGACGTATTCTCCTCCGACAAGAAGATCGAGTTTCGTCCGAAATACGGCGACACCGCCGCTGTTCGAGCACCATACGAACGAGCCTCGTGTTCAACGACCCGCCGCTGCACACCCATGTGCGCCGCGCGATCCAGATGGCGCTGTCGACCGCGGGCCATCGCCGAGATGGAGGCCGGGCTCGATCGCGCTGGTCGACCGGCTGCTCGACGCGATGGCAGCGCAAGGGGCGCGCCGACCTGATCGAGGATTTCGCCGCCGCCATTCCGGTCGAGATCATCGGCAATCTGCTCGGCGTACCGCACGCGGATCGCGGTCCGCTGCGCGGCTGGTCGCTCGCGATCCTAGGCGCGCTCGAGCCGGTGCTGACCGCCGGAGCAGATGGCGTCTCGGCAACGAGGCGGTGCGCGATTTTCTCCGCCTATCTGAAGAGACTGACTGACGACCGCCGGCGAAAGCCCGGCGATCCCGACAAGGACGTGCTGACGCGGCTGATCAACGGCGAGCATGAGGGCGCAAGCTCACCGAGACCGAGCTGCTGCAGAACTGCATCTTCATCCTCAATGCCGGCCACGAGACCACCACCAACCTGATCGGCAATGCGCTCGAACTGTTCATCCGCATTTCCCGGTGAGACGACAGCGGCTGATCGGAGGACCCGTCGCTGATGAAGAGCGCGGTCGAGGAGGTGCTGCGCTTCGAAAGCTCGAACCAGCTCGGCAACCGCGATCGTCACCGCGGACACGGTGCTCGGCGGCGTGCGCGATGCCGGAGGGCGACCTCGGTCACCATCGGCATCGGCGCTGCCAACCGCGATGCCGAATATTTTCCCGATCCGGATCGTTTCGATGTCGCGCGCAATCCGACACGGCATCTCGCTTTCGGCTCGCGGCATCCATATGTGCGCCGGCATGAATCTGGCGCGGCTCGAAGGCCGCATCGCGATCGAGCGCTTCCTGAAGCGATTTCCCGGCTACCGGCTGGACGGAGCATCTTCGCGCTCGCCACGCGCACGCTTTCGCGGTTTCGTCGCGCTTCCCGCTGTAATAGCCTGATATTGACTTGCGATCCGAGAGGACAACGATGACCGGCACCACAGAGGGAATGGTCGGCGGCGGCTATTACGATGCGCATTCAACATTTCAGGCCGCCGTGGCCGAGAGCGGCAAGACGCTGCTGCAAAATGCCGTCGCCGCGCTGTCGTTGACGGCGAGCGGCGAGGCGACAATTGCCGATTATGGCTGTTCCGAAGGCCGTAATTCGATGGCGACGATCGGCAGCGCGCTTGAACTTCTGGCCGGGCGCGGCGTTGCGGGCTTCGGTGTCCTGCACAACGATCTGCCGACCAACGATTGGTTGAGCCTGGCGAAGAACCTTTCCAGTCCCGACAGCTATCTGGCGCGCTTCCCGCAGGCGCGGGCCCTGTTCGCGCCGCGCGGCTTCTTCGAGCGCGTGACGCTGCCATCCAGCGTGACCCTTGGCACATCGGGCTCTGCGGTCCACTGGCTGTCGCGTCAGCCGCCGGATCTCGACATGCCGCGCTCGCTGTACCGCTCGGATGCGCCTGCCTCAGAACTTGCAAAGATTCTCAAACAGGCCGCCGCCGACTGGCGGGCCTTTCTGGAAGCGCGCGCCGAGGAATTGCAGCCGGGTGGCGTACTGCTGGTTCAGATGCTCGGCTCCGACGGCAGCAGCAATCCCGTGCGTGTCAGCGCCGCGGGTTTGTTGAAGCTGATGAATGAATGCGCGCTGCAACTGGTCGATTCCGGCGAACTGCCTCAGGATGTCTATACGCGCTATTGTTTTCCGGTGGTGCCGCGCACTGTCGAGGAAGCCAGGGCGCCGCTCATCGGTTTACTGGCAGACCGGTTGGAGCTTTTGCATTGCGGGCTTACGCCGGTGCCATCGCCGTATCAGGTTGCGCTGGAAAAGACCGGCGACGTCGCGGCCTTCGCGAAAAATTATACCGCTTTCACCCGCGCCTTTAGCGAAAGCAGCCTGCGCGAGGGCCTGTTCCAGTTTGGCAAGAGCGATGCCAGTCGGCTTGCTGATAGATTCTACACATTGATGCAGCGCGCGCTCGCTGCCCGTCCCCAGGACTACCCATTCATTGACCTGACGCTCGCGGTGATGTTGCGCCGCCGAGCTTGACGGCGCGCTTTCGCGGTTTCGCTGCGCATCTGACGGGCGTGGGAATGAACCATTTTCCTGCTTACTGCGACAAAGCGAATGCAAGTTCTGTCTGAAAGGCTGCTATATTTCGAGAAATATCCGGGAGCAGTAGACACGCTATGCGCGTCATCCATTGGCTTCTGAAGCGTTGCGTGATCCTCGCCTGGATTTGCGTTCCATTGGCCGTCAGTACGGCAGCCAATGCGCAGACGCGCGTCGCCCTGGTTGTCGGCAACAACGCCTATACGAAAGTGAGCCCTCTCAACAACGCGGTCAATGATGCCGCGGTGGTATCCGAAGAATTGCGCAAGAATGGCTTTCAAGTCATCCGTGTCATTGACGCGAAAGGCAACGAGCTTCAGGAAGCCAAGAGGCGGTTCCTTGCGGCCGTCGCGAATGGCGGGATAGGCGTCTTTTATTTCTCCGGCCACGGTCTTCAGGTCGAGGGACGCAATTATCTCCTGCCGGTCGATTTTTCCGATGTCAGCGCCGCAGGTTTCGCCCAGCAGGCATTCTCGGTTCCCGCCTTCCTCGACGAACTCGAAAAAGCAAAGCCAAGGCTGAGCATCCTGATTCTTGATGCCTGTCGCGACAACCCATTCGTTCAGGCGCCGGTCCAGGTCGCCAAACGCGGTCTGTCGGAAGTGGCAAAGCCTATCCCGTCGGGCGTGCTCGTACTGTATGCCGCAAGCTCCAACCAAGCTGCGCTCGATGCCATCCCGAACAGGCCTTCCAAGCACGGGCTATTCACCGGCGAATTGCTGTCGGCGATGCGGCAGCCGGGTCTCGAAATCCGCGAGCTTGCGCAACGCGTGCGCTATTCGGTCATGGAGAAGGCGGAGGGTGCCGGACACCTGCAGGTTCCGGCGCTCTATGACAATCTGAGCCCAGGCGCCTTCTATCTCGGATCGCCGGCACAGCAAGCGCAGGTGAGCGCGACCGGGCAGGCCTTGCCGCGACAGATCAAGATCATCATCCCGTTTGCGGAGAAGAGTCCCTCGGATGTGGTGATCCGATCGCTGGTGCCAATACTCGCGAAGAGCGTCAATCGCGAGATTGTCGTCGAGAATCTGATCGATGTTCAGGGCGAAAAGGTCGCGCAATTGCTGGCCGAGAGCCCAAAGGATGGCAGCGTGCTTTTGATCTCGCCATTTGCGGCTTCGGCGCGACGCTTGCGGTCCAACGACAATCGCATCGTTCCGGTAGGCATAGTCGCGGACACGCCACTCAGTATCGTCGTGCGCGAAGGCGTGACAGCGAGGGACCTTCCCGAGCTTTTTGCTTCATCCCGCCTTGCGGGCAGGCGGCTGCGAATGACCGTGCCGCTGAAGGGCTCGCCGTCCGAAATGTGCGCCTTGCAATTGCAGTCCAAGTTCGGCGCCGATGTGATTGAACTCGTGTCGTTCAATGGAGAGGCCGCCGCCTTTACGGAGGTCGCGAATGGCAACGCCGATCTGACTTGCGGCAATACCGCTTCCATGCGGGGAGCGACGTCGCAGCCGAATTCAAAGGTTCGCGAGCTTGCCGAAATCCGCTCGACATCCTCTCCGCTGGCCCAGCGGAACCGGGCGGCCGTGAGCGGCGCGCAGGGATTCGATATCATCGCGCCGAACTGGCTTGGGCTTTATGCTCCCGCCGGTCTCAGCGCCGATCGCATCGCGCTGCTGTCGCAGGCTTTGGTACGCATGCAGAGCGATCCCGCTGTCGTTCAAGCGCTTTCGCGGATGCATGCTCTACCCGTCTCGGCGGATCAGTCGACGCCGGAAGGCCTGTTGCAGTCACTACGATTGGCGATTTCACTGCAAAAATAGGTAAGGCGGCCGCGCCTGGCAGCAAGGTTACATCGCCGTGCCAGGCTTGGTAGGGTGACCCGTAAATTAGTAATCGGGTTCTCCGCATGACTGCTGGCTTCACTCGACGGGAGTTCGGTGCCGCAACCGTCGCCACTGTCGGGACGACGATGGCGCCTTTCGCCGCTTCCGCTCAAGGCTCGCAAAAACTGGAAGCCCCGGCCGATCGCTCGTCGCCGCCGCAATTTCCGAATGGCTTTGTCTGGGGCCTCGCTACGTCGGCTTACCAGATCGAGGGTTCGCCGGATGCGGACGGCAAGGGCAAGTCGATTTGGGACACCTTTTCGCACATACCTGGCAAAATAAAGAATGGCGATAATGGCGACATCGCCAGCGATCACTACCGGCGTTACAAGCAGGATGTTGCGTTGATGAAAGCGATGGGCGCGAGGGCCTATCGATTTTCCATTTCCTGGCCGCGCATTTTTCCGGACGGTTCTGGCACGCCAAATGCCAAGGGACTCGATTTCTACAATCGTCTGGTCGATGAGTTGCTAGCCGCCGGCATCGAACCTTATGCGACGCTGTATCATTGGGACTTGCCGCAAGCGCTGCAGGATAAATACAGAGGCTGGCAATCGCGCGAGACGTCAAAGGCATTCGGCGACTATTCAAGTAATGTCGCAAAGGCTCTGAGTGACCGGGTCCGGCATTTCTTTACGATCAACGAATTCAGTGTGTTCGTGGACCTTGGCTATCGCGGTATCGACACGACAGCGGACGGCAAGCCCGCAAGGATCGAACACGCTCCCGGTTTACGGCTCTCACCCGCGGCGCTCAATCAGGTTCGGCATTATGCCGTGCTCGGGCACGGTATGGCCGTGCAGGCCATTCGCGCGTCGGGGCGGGCGGGTACAAAAGTTGGACCTGCAGAGAATATCAGCGTCGCGGTGCCGGTCATCGAAAATGCCGCGCACGTCAAAGCAGCGGAGCGTGCGACGCGCGACCTGAACGCGGCCTATCTCGGCGCGCTTCTCGAAGGCAAATACAGCGACGCGTATCTCACGACGGCCGGCAGGGATGCCCCGGTGTTCACCGAGGAAGACATGCGCATCATTGGCTCGCCGCTTGATTTCGTCGGCATCAATGTCTACCGGCCGTCGGTCTATGTGACCACATCCGACGCCGCTCCGGGCTATCGCGTCATTCCGGAAAGCGCGTCACACCCAAGGATGGCGTCGAATTGGCATTTGCTCGGCCCCGAGGTGCTGTACTGGGGCCCGCGTCTCCTGCAGTCGATCTGGAACGTGAAAGAAATCTACATCGCCGAAAATGGCTGCGCCGCTGCGGACGAAATGGCGGCCGATGGAACAGTCTCCGATTCCGATCGCGTCATGTATCTGCGCAATGCGATGATGCAGCTGCAGCGAGCGACCGCCGAGAGCATCCCCGTCAAGGGTAATTTCGTGTGGAGTGCAATGGACAATTTCGAATGGAGCGACGGTTACAGCCGTCGGTTCGGGCTCGTCCATGTCGACTTCAAGACGCAGAAGCGGACACCGAAGCTCAGTGCTACGTGGTTTCGCGAGGCTGCGTCTCGAAATGCGGTGGTGTAGGCTGGCCTAAATTCGGCAAAAGCGCTTAAGGCCGCTTCGTCAGAAGTTCGGTCGCGCCATGCACTCGCGAATGAAGCGCGGACGTTCGAGGATCGCAATTTTCTTTTCCTTGCGTTCCTGAAGACAGGCGTCGCGCCTGGCGCGCAAGGCTGCGTTGTTTTCGCGCATCTGTTTGCGACGCGCGGCATCGGCGGCGGCACGTTCGGTGCGGGTCGGAGCCGCTTTTGGCTTTCCGGGGTCGGGCGCTTGCGCCGAAGCTGGTGCAGCAGCCAGACAGAGAAGCAATCCACACGTCATCGCGACGATTGAAAATGCTTCTCTGCCGGCTTTTTGCATCGACAATGTCCTTGGGCAAAAGTCGCGCTGTCGGTTCTGACTAGCGCTTTCTGACGAAGGTCTGTCTTCGAGTGGGCGGAGCAGGCATGGCATTTCCGCGATGGCGGAAGCTGATGCGGCCGCGCGAGAGATCGTACGGCGACATTTCCACGATCACGCGATCGCCGACGCCGGTGCGAATGCGGAATTTGCGCATCTTTCCGGCGGTGTAGGCGAGGATTTCATGATCGTTGTCGAGCTTCACCCGAAAATTTCCGTCCGGCAGCACCTCGGTAACGGTGCCGTCGAACTCGAGCATTTCTTCTTTCGACATCCACAAGTCCTTCTGCGAATGGATCAGCGCGGCGTATGCGCGTTCCGCCGCGTGGCGTGGCGTTCTGGACGCCGGTGCTGCATGAATCCGACAGAGGATAACGCACCATCGGCCGTTCCGCCATTAGCTTTCGCCGGGGCTTGACGCGATTCCTGTGGCGAACTCGGTCCTCGCTGGCCGTCACGTTCACGCTGGCGACGGCGCTGGCCGGCGCGGTTGCGCGGCTTGCCGTCTGGCGAATGCGGGCGGGCCGCCTGTACGGTGGGGCTTGGCTCGCCGCCCTGCCGGTTGGCACGCTTGTCTGTCGAGGGCAGCGTCATGCGGATCAATCGCTCGATATCGCGCAGAAAAGAGCGTTCTTCGTGATCGCAGAACGAGATCGCAAAGCCTTCGGCGCCGGCGCGAGCGGTGCGGCCGATGCGGTGCACATAGCTTTCCGGCACATTCGGCAGGTCGTAGTTGATGACATGGGTGATGCCATCGACATCGATGCCGCGGGCAGCGATATCGGTCGCGATCAGGGTCTTGACCTTGCCATTGCGGAACGCGGCGAGGGCGCGTTCCCGCTGACCCTGCGACTTGTTGCCGTGAATTGCCTCTGCCGAAAGGCCCTGCTGGTTGAGCTGACGCACAACCTTGTCGGCACCGTGCTTGGTGCGGGTGAACACGATGGCACGGTCGATCGGCTCGGAGCGCAGAATGTCAGCGAGAAGAGCGACCTTGGCCGATTTCTCCACATGCACGACGCGCTGAGAGATGCGGTCGGCGGTCGTGGCTTCCGGAGTTACTGCGACGCGTGCAGGATTGCTCAGCATGATGCGGCCGAGCTCTTCGATCGGCGGCGGCATGGTGGCGGAGAAGAACAGCGTCTGGCGTTGCTTTGGCAATTTGCCGACGATGCGCCGGATGTCATGGATGAAGCCCATGTCCAGCATGCGGTCGGCTTCGTCGAGCACGAAAATCTCGACGCGATCCAGGCTCACCGCCCGTTCCTGGACGAGATCGAGCAGGCGGCCGGGGGTTGCAACCAGAACTTCGACGCCATTTGCCATGGCACGGATCTGCCGGCCGATCGGAACGCCGCCAATGGCGAGCGTCACCGAGACCTTCATATGCCGGCCATAGGTCTTGAAGCTGTCGACGATCTGGCCGGACAGCTCTCGCGTCGGGCTCAGCACCAGTACGCGGCAGCTCTTGCGCTCTGGACGAATGCGGTTCTTTGACAGGTGATGGAGGATCGGCAGCGCGAAGGCTGCGGTCTTTCCGGTTCCGGTCTGCGCAATGCCGACGACGTCGCGACCGGCGAGCACTTGCGGGATGGTTTGAGATTGAATCGGGGTGGGGGTTTCGTAGCCTTCTTCGATGATGGCGCGGGTGATGGACTCAGCGAGTCCGAGTTCAAGAAAAGCGGTCAAAAGATTTCGTTCTTTCATGCAGCACGATCGCCCGGCCCTGTAAGGGCACGAACGCGACGCGCGGGGTTCAAAAGACATCCCGCGTGGTCAGGGCTGCCGGTGGGGTGGGGAGAAAGGCGGGCCGAAAGCCAGTTCGTAAAAATGGTTTTCGTTCACGCGGCCCGCAAGCGGCCTCAAAAGGCCAGCTTCGATGGCGCTGATATGGACTGTTCGCATGTCAGTTTCAAGGCAAATGTGCGAGCAAACTCCTTCAGTTAATGCTTCGTTGACAATAGTTGCGAATGTAACTATTATGTCTCGAAAGAAAAGCAGCAATAATCGGAGCGCTCACAGAGCGTCCCGCGATTTCCAGGAGGACAGGGCAATGGCGGAAATCGACACCGCGCCGCGCGTCAAACGGCAGGCTTCTCCCGCTGCGGTCACCGACAAGGTCAGAACCGAACCTCTGGTCGATGCCGCTGAATACATGTCGGGCTTCGGCAATTCGTTCGAGACCGAGGCCTTGCCCGGCGCGCTGCCGATCGGCCGCAACTCGCCGCAGAAGATCAATTACGGCCTCTATGCCGAGCAGCTTTCCGGCTCACCTTTCACCGCGCCGCAATCGACCAACCAGCGCTCGTGGCTTTATCGCATCCAGCCGACCGTTCGGCATACCGGCCGCTTCAAGAAGATCGATCGCGGACTGATTCGCACTGCGCCCGATCGCGAGGACGCCGATCTGCCGCTCGGCCAGTTGCGCTGGAGCCCGACCCCGATTCCGAAAAACAAGCTCACCTTCGTCTCCGGCTTGCAGACCGTGACCGTGGCGGGCGATTGCGAATCCATGAGCGGCATGGCCGTGCATGTCCTTTTCGTTACCGAATCGATGGTGCGCGAGCATTTCTTCAACGCCGACGGCGAACTCCTGATCGTCGCGCAGCAGGGAGCGCTTCGCTTCCGCACCGAATTCGGGCTGATCGAGATTTCGCCCGGCGAGATCTGCGTGATCCCGCGCGGCGTCATTTTCCGCGTCGAACTCGTAGAGGGTCCGGCGCGCGCCTATGTCTGCGAGAATTACGGCGGCGGCTTCACGCTGCCGGATCGCGGGCCGATCGGCGCCAACTGCCTCGCCAATCCGCGCGATTTTCTCACCCCCGTTGCGGCCTACGAAGACGTCGATGAGCCCTGCACATTGTACGTGAAGTGGGGCGGCGAAATGTTCGAGACCAGGTTGCCGCATTCGCCGCTCGATGTTGTTGCGTGGCACGGCAATTACGCGCCTTACAAATACAACCTGCGGCACTTCTCGCCGGTTGGCTCCGTGCTGTTCGATCACCCCGACCCGTCAATCTTCACGGTGCTGACCTCGCCGTCGGAAACGCCGGGAACCGCCAATATCGATTTCGTGATCTTCCCCGAGCGCTGGGGCGTTGCTGAAAACACCTTCCGGCCGCCCTGGTATCATCGCAACATCATGTCGGAATTCATGGGTCTGGTGTTCGGCGTCTATGATGCAAAGCCGGAAGGGTTCGTGCCCGGCGGCTTTTCGCTGCACAATACCATGCTGCCGCATGGCCCGGACGCCGATGCCTTCGAACATGCCAGCAATGTCGAGCTCAAGCCGGTGAAGCTCGCCAATACGCTTGCCTTCATGTTCGAGACTCGCTTTCGCCAGCGCGTCACGAAATATGCTGCCGGCCTAGATTCCAGACAGGACGACTATGTCGATTGCTGGAAGGGGCTAAAGAAGCATTTTGATCCGAAACGTCGCGAGCCACGCTGACATGAAACTAGCTTCGCTGAAGGACGGCCGCGACGGGCGGCTGGTGGTGGTGTCGCGCGATCTCACGCGCTGCGCCGATGCGTCGGCGGTCGCGACGACGCTGCAGGCCGCGATCGACGATTGGGATGCGGCCTTGCCTCGGCTCACGGAGATTGCCGATTCGCTCGAGGCCGGTCGCATTGCGCATATGCCGTTCGATCCCGACAAATGCTCGTCGCCGCTTCCGCGCACCTATCAATGGCTTGATGGCTCAGCCTATGTGAAT
Source organism: uncultured Pseudomonadota bacterium (assembly GCA_963707705.1). GTDB lineage: Bacteria > Pseudomonadota > Alphaproteobacteria > Rhizobiales > Xanthobacteraceae > Pseudorhodoplanes. Next base: position 110,666 of record CAVPRD010000019.1, read on the forward strand.
CACGTTGCGCTGGTGCGGCAGGCGAGGGGTGCGGAAGTGCCGGCCTCGTTCTGGAGCGATCCGCTGATGTACCAGGGCATCTCCGACATCGTGCTCGCGCCGCGCGAGCCGATCGCGCTCGCCGATGAGGCATGGGGAATCGATATCGAGGCGGAAGTGGTCGTCATTTTGGGCGATCTGCCGATGGGTGCGACCCGCGAACAAGCGGCGAAGGCGATCAAGCTGATCATGCTGGTCAATGACGTGACGCTGCGCAACATCACCGCGCCCGAGCTCGCCAAGGGCTTCGGCTTTTTGCAGTCGAAGCCGCCATCGGCCTTCACGCCGGTTGCGGTTACGCCCGACGAACTCGGTAAATCGTGGGACGGCGCCAAGGTCGATCTGCCGCTGTTGAGTTTCATCAATGGCAAACCATTCGGCAAGCCGGTCTGCTCGGTCGATATGACGTTCGATTTCCCGGCGCTGATCGTGCACGCGACGAAAACGCGCCCGATCGGTGCAGGCACCGTTCTCGGCGCCGGCACCGTGTCGAACCGCGATGCCAGTGGCGGCCCCGGCAAGCCGATCTCCGAGGGTGGACTTGGATATTCGTGCCTGGCGGAACAACGCACGGTCGAGACGATTCTACATGGCAAGCCTTCGACGCCGTTTTTGAAATTCGGCGACAAGGTACGCATCGAAATGAACGACAAAGACGGGCGCTCGATCTTCGGCGCCATCGAGCAGGAAGTGGTACGTTATACGCCGCCGAAATAAGAGACGATGTTCCGCACGGCGGGACCGCAGGGGTGGAATATGTCCAAGGGTTTTGCTTCGACCGGCGACACTGCCGAGAAGGTCATATCGTTCGACGAAATTGGCCGCGGGCTCTATGCCTTCACGGCGCAGGGCGATCCGAATTCCGGCATCATCGTTGGCGACGACGGCGTGATGGTGGTCGACGCTCAGGCGACGCCGGTCATGGCTTTGGAGGTGATCGAGCGCGTTCGCAAGGTTACCGACAAGCCGATCAAGTATGTGCTGCTGAGTCATTATCACGCGGTACGCGTGCTCGGAGCGTCAGCCTATGACGGCGCAGAAATTCTCGCGTCCGAATCGACGCGCGATCTGATCGTCGAACGCGGACAGCAGGACAAAGATTCCGAGATCGGCCGTTTCCCGCGTTTGTTCCGTGCCGTCGAGTCGATTCCGGGCCTGACCTGGCCGACCATTACCTTCCAGCGGCAGATGTCGGTCTGGCTCGGTAAGCGCGAAGTGCGGATCATGCAGATCGGGCGCGGCCACACCGCCGGCGATGTGATCGCCTGGGTGCCGGATTCCAACGTGGTGTTCTCGGGCGATCTCGTTGAATATCATTCGGCCTGTTATTGCGGCGACGCGCATCTTGCCGACTGGCCGAAGACGCTCGACCGCCTTGCGGAATTCAAGGCCAATGCGTTGGTGCCGGGAAGGGGAGCGGCGCTTGCGACCCCGGACAAGGTGCGCCACGGCATCGACGGCACGCGCGATTTTCTGTCAACGCTCTATAATTCGGCAAAGACGAGTGTGGCGAAAGGTCTTTCGCTGAAGGAAGCCTTTGCCGCCGCGCGCGAAACGATGGATCCGAAATTCGCAAGCTACGCCATCTACGAACACTGCATGCCGTTCAACGTCGCACGGGCCTATGATGAAGCCAAAGGCATCGAGCACCCAGTGATCTGGACGGCGGAACGCGACCGCGACATGTGGGCGGCGTTGCAGGGGTAGGCGATGCAGACCGCACGATGGATTTTGCCGCTTGTGGCACTGCTTGCCGGAGCGGGAACCGTGATGGCTCAATCATCGGGCGGCGCGCCTCAGGATGACGCGGTACGAAAGCTACTAATGATCTCGCTGGACAATATTCAGAGCGGCGTTTGCACCGGCGGACGGCCATGCGCGCCCGCGAGCGCTGAAGAGAAAGTCACGCCGCCGCTTAGCGTGCCGGACGCCAAATCTGTCGTCAGTCGCGCCGTTTTCAGTGCCGCCGGGGAGCATTGCGGACTCGACTGGCAAAGGTTGAACTTTCTGCCGATGATGTCGCATTGGCGGGCATCGAAGAAAGCGTCCGACCGGCAACTGGCTTTGATCGCCATACTGCATGGCTACGCGCAGCAGCAGATAAAGAAGAACTTCGTACAACGCGGTGCCTGTACCGATGCCATGCGGCGCGACATCGAAGCGCGTCTCGCCTTTGGGTCCTGACATGAGCAACGAACGAAAATCGCTGTTTCATTTCGGCTACCGGCATTCGCCGGATCAGGATGCAGCGGTGCCGGCGCGCCATCGGGTCGTGATTGTCGGTGCAGGGCCGGTCGGCCTCAGCCTGGCGCTCGATCTGGCTCAGCGCGGAATAGAATCGGTGCTGCTCGACGATACCGACCGCATCGGCGAGGGCTCACGCGGTCTGTGCTATTCCAAACGCACTTTGGAAATCCTGGATCGGCTCGGCGTCGGCGAAAAGCTCGTCGACATGGGCGTGACCTGGAAAATCGGCAAGGTCTATCTCGGTGACGAACTGGTCTTTTCGTTCGACCTGTTGCCCGAGGACGGCCACAAGATGCCGGCCTTCATCAACTTGCAGCAATATTATCTCGAAAAGGCGCTGGTCGATCGCGTGCTTGAAGTGCCGGAAATTGATCTGCGCTGGCGAAACCGCGTAAGCGGCATCGATCGGCGCAACGACGGCGCGACGCTCACCATCGAAACGCCGGATGGACCCTATCGTCTCGACGCCGCTTGGGTGATAGCCGCCGACGGCGCACGCTCGACCTTGCGCGAACTGATCGGTCTCGAATTCAAGGGCCACACCTTCGAGGAGAAATTCCTTATCGCCGATGTCCACATGGTGGCGGGCGATCTCCCAACCGAGCGACATTTCTGGTTCGACCCTCCGTTCCATTCCGGACAATCGGCGTTGCGTCATCGTCAGCCGGACGATTTCTGGCGGATCGACCTTCAACTTGGTGCCGATGCGAATATCGACGAGGAACTGAAGCCCGAAAACTACCTCCCGCGTATTCGCAAGATGGTGGGAGATCGTGAATTCAACGTCGACTGGGTTTCAATTTACCGCTTCAATTGCCGGCGTATCGATCGCTTCGTGCATGGCCGTGTGATTTTCGTCGGCGATTCTGCGCATCAGGTCTCGCCGTTCGGCGCGCGCGGCGCCAATTCCGGTGTCGAGGATGCAGAAAATCTGGCCTGGAAGCTCGCGGCCTTGCTGCACGGAGAGGCGGGCGAGAACCTGATCGACAGCTACGATCTCGAGCGCATGCAGGCGGCCGACGAGAATATCGGGCACTCCACAAGATCAACCGATTTCATTGCTCCGCGTTCGCCGGCGGAGCGAACCTTGCGCAACGCCGTCCTCTCGCTCGCACCGCACGCGGACTTCGCCCGCCGCATGGTCAATTCGGGCCGTCTCTCGGTCGCAACCGTTTATGACTCGCCGCTATCCACGCCGGATGAAGACGTCTTTGCGGGCGCGGTAAAGCTTGGCGCGCCGCCGCCGGATGCGATCATGCAAACGCCGGCAGGCGAGACCTGTCATTTTCTGGAGCGTCTGCCGGCCCGCTTCGATCTGGTTTACGTCGCAGATGGAGGCGCGCCCGCCTTGCCGTCCGATATCGAGATCACCGTGATAGGCCGCGACCTAATCGATGCGCGCGGCGACTTCACGGCACGCTTCGATGCGCAGCCAGGCACCGCCTATCTGCTGCGACCCGACCAGCATGTCTGCGCACGCTGGCGAAAGCCTTCGCCCGAAAAGATCGCGGCCGCTCGCGACCGCGCTCTGGCTCGCAATCAGGCTTCAGGTCGGCATTCGCAGTGATGTCAGCATTTCGGTGCAGGCGGTTGCGCAATGCGTGCAGGCCTTGGCGCAAACCTCACAATGTTTGTGGGTCTGCGCATGTCTTCCACATTCCGCTGCACAGGCGCGGCAGAACGCAATACAGGTGGTCAATTGCGCTTCCAGGAGCTGGCGGTGACCGATCTTGTTCGCACGCGACATGATGCTTGCGGTCGCGATGCACACCGCGGCGCAATCCTGGTTGAGGCGAATGCAGCTAATAAACCGCTCCATATCCTTTTCCGCCAGACAAGCATCCGCACAAGCGTTGCTCGTGTTCACGGAAGCCGAACAGGCATCGATACAGACTCCGATGGCGTCGACATGGTTTGGTTGTTCCGGATGGGCACGGAACATCGCGCTGACGGCGACTGCGGACATGCTGACTTCCTTCGTGTTATTTGCTGGTCCCATAAAACACATTTCGGATGAAAAGGTTCCGTTTGGAACTCAAGTTTCATTTATTAATGCCGCTTGCGCATATGACGGCGCCCGCTGAAGGAAGATGAAAATGTCGCTCATCACCGCCTCGCAATTCAAAGACCCGGACACGGCATTTGTCATGCTGGTGGAGGCACGCAGGGGTCTCAGCGAAGAGGGAGCAGCGTCGCTCGACGCAAAATTGGTGCTGATTCTCGCAAATCACATTGGCGATATTGGCGTGCTGAAGGAAGCGATCGCGTTGGCGAAGCAGGGCGGCGTCAAATAGAAACCGCGAGAAAAGGTTATTCGCCGTCTTGTGGCTTGTCCTTGATATTTTCAAGGATGGCACTGACGCGCGTCACCGGGTCCTTTGCTTCCATGTCGAGAATCTGCCGCACCTTACGGACCAGCGCTTCCGAGGTGAATGGCTTGGTGATGAGGTCGACATCGGCATCCAGGCGACCGTGATGGATAATGGCGTTGCGGGTATAGCCGGTGGTGAACAATACCTTCAGAGTCGGCCGTCGCCGCCGCGCTTCATCGGCGAGCTGCCGTCCGTTCATCCCGCCCGGAAGAACCACGTCGGTGAACAGCATCTGAAGATCCGGGTTGGCGTCGAGCAGCCGAAGGCCGCTAGCGGCCTCATGCGTCGAAATCACCTGATAGCCTTCGTCGCGCAGGACTTCGCTTGAGAAGCGGTTGACTTCCTCGTCATCCTCAACAAGCAGGATTTTTTCCGGATGATGCGCAGCCTCGTCTTCGGCGTCTTGGTCATGGCCGGCCGGAACCCAGGGCCCTACCTGGCTTTCGTCCATCAGCCGCGGCAAATAGAGTTTGATGGACGTTCCTTCGCCAAGCTCGCTGTAAATTTTCACATGGCCGCCTGACTGCTTGACAAAGCCATAGACCATGCTGAGCCCGAGCCCGGTGCCGGCGCCGGTCGGCTTGGTGGTGAAAAACGGTTCGAACGCGCGATCGGTTACCTGCTTGCTCATCCCGGTACCGGTGTCGCTGACCGCGAGCAGCACATATTGGCCAGGCGAGAGGTCGGGACCATTGGCTGCAACATAGCCGTCGTCGAGATACGTGTTTGCGGTCTCGATGGTGAGGCGCCCGCCGTCCTTCATCGCATCGCGAGCATTGATCGCGAGATTGAGCACCGCATTTTCAAGCTGGTTTGGATCGATCGCGGCTTTCCATAATCCGCCTGCCAGCACCGTCTCGACCGTGATGGTTTCACCGATGGTCCGGCGCAGCAATTCGGACATGTCCCGCACCAGGCGGTTGACATCGACGGCCTTGACTTCGAGCGGATGCTGGCGAGAGAACGCGAGCAGCCGATGCACAAGGCTTGCCGCACGTTCGGAAGCCTGGCGTGCCGATGTCAGCGACCTCTTGATGCGCTCGTCGCCCTCGCCGAGGCGGCGAAGTGCGAGATCGACATTGCCGAGTATGGCGGTGAGCAGATTGTTGAAATCGTGGGCGATACCGCCCGTCAGCCGGCCGACAGCCTCCATCTTCAGCGCCTGATGCAGAGCGAGTTCGGTCTGCTCACGCCGCGTCACTTCCTGCTGCAATTTCGAATGCGCGACCGCTTCGCGCCGCGTGCGGCGCAGCGCGAACAGGCCGAGGCCGAACATCGCGAGAGTTGCGGGTATCCCGAATATCAGATGTCCCGACATCGTGTTCAGCCAATCGCGGATCACGACCTCGCTATCGACGCCCGACACGACATAGATGTTGTAGTTCGGCATCTTCCGATAAGCGAAGATTCGTGTCAGCCCGTCGAAGTTGGACGTGCCGGTGGCAAAACCTTCCTCCGGCTGGCTCGCGATGCTGCGCATCACCGTGCTTTCGGGCGCGAGCTTTTCGAGCCTGTTCGAAATATCGGGAAAGCGCGCGAGAATGGCCCCGTCGTCGCGGATCAATGCAAAGACGCCGGGCGGCGGCAGCTTCGAATAGAAGCGAGTGAAATATTCCGGCGCTATCGAAACGGTGGTGACGCCGCCAAAGCCGCCCTTTGCGTCAGCCCGCCGACGGCTGAGGGTGAAGAACGTGGTATCGGCGGCGCGCGCCTTCAGCACTTCGCTGACATAGGTGCCGGCCTTGGCACTCTGCTTCTGCGCGCGAAAATAATCGCGGTCCGAGAGATTTATTTTCGGCATCGGATAGACAGTGCCGGAGACGAGAGGTTCGCCCGAGGCGCCGATCACCCACAGGTCGCGCAATTGCGGCAGCCGGTCGGTTATCGATTTCAGTCTGCCGCTGAGATTTACTTCGTCCTTCCTGATCTGGGTATCGGTAAGGTCGCCGGTCAGTTCGTCGAGATAGCGTGCGCTCAGCTCGAAGGTCTCGAACACCTTGAGCGCATGCTCGTAGACGGTATTGAGATTGCGCTGCACCCGGTCGCGCGCATCGGCGACATGCTGGTGAAACGACAGCCAGGACGCGAACAGGAACAGACAGATCGGAAGGATGATCGATGCCGCCAGCATCAGCCGCACAGGGCGCATTGCGGAGGCCAATTCCCGCTGCGCGGTCTGGTCGTCTCGCGCCGTTCGTTGGCTGGAATTTGGCGGCAATACCATCAGGTCGGAAATGCGAGTGGCGATTCACCATACTACCGACCGCACTTGCACGGAGGCAAGCGGGACGCTTCGCAACAGACTTGATGGAACTTTAGAGATCGCTGCAGATCAGCGTGTGCACTCGATCGCGACGAATTCGTCGCAGCCGTTGCGGCCGCAGGCCGCGCCGTCAGTTGGAGCTGCGCCGGTTATCTCGTCGCGGTTCACCTTGCGGTAGGACACCGCCGCGGAGAACTCCTTCGCTTGGCAATAGGCGGCAGCTGCCGCGGCTCCACAGGCATGGCCGCCAGAAAGGCAGCGGTCGACACCGTAATCGTCCGGACTATTGGCGATGACGAAGATGCGCTTTTCGGCCTGCGAAGGAATCGCGCCCGAAATCAGCAAAGGGGCCGCGAAGAAGGCGGCAAGTAAGATTCGCATGGGGGCGCTCGCAGGGGTCCGGGACCGGATACAGAAATTGCCCTGAAAACACTACAGCTTTGTTAACCCAAATTGCGCCTGTGCTATGCTCTTGACGGAGTGGACGTTTTTCAACATTGTCCCGCCAATGACCGCCCGCAACGCAATTTTCGGCATTTGCCGGGAGATTATTCGCTAGCGCCCCACGCTGGCTGCGGCTGTCTTTTGTCCATCGCGATAAAGAGAACGCCCGGGGCCAGCAGGGCCGGGAATCTTGTTCGATGGAACTGAAGCTTTATGACACCCTGACGCGGGAAAAACGCGTCTTTGCGCCGATCGATTGGCAGGATTCTTCGATCCTTCCGGATCGCCGGCGCGTGCGCATGTATGTGTGCGGACCGACGGTTTACGACTTCGCGCATATCGGAAATGCCCGGCCCGTCATCGTGTTCGACGTGCTGTACCGGCTGCTACGTCACCTCTACGGCGCCGATCATGTCACGTACGTGCGCAACATCACCGACGTCGATGACAAGATCAACGCACGCGCGGCCGAGCAGGGCATCTCCATCCGCGAATTGACGGAGAGCACTTACGCGAATTTCAAGGCTGATGTCGCGGCACTTGGCTGCCTGCCGCCGGACATAGAGCCGCGCGCAACCGAGCACATTGCGGAAATGCGCACGCTGATCGAGCGGCTGGTGAAATCCGGCCATGCTTATGTCGCCGAGGATCATGTACTGTTCAGCGTGCCGTCGATGGCCGATTATGGAAAGCTCTCCAGGCGTCCGCTTGACGAAATGATCGCCGGCGCGCGCGTCGATGTCGCGCCCTACAAGACGCACGATCAGGATTTTGTGTTGTGGAAGCCGTCGAAAGAGGGCGAGCCATCCTGGCCGTCACCTGCCGGAATATCGACGCCCGGGCGTCCGGGTTGGCATATCGAATGCTCCGCGATGTCCTGGAAACATCTCGGCGAGACCTTCGACATTCATGGCGGCGGGATCGATCTCGTGTTTCCGCACCACGAGAACGAAATCGCGCAATCGCGCTGCGCCTTCCACACCAATGTGATGGCGAATGTCTGGATGCATAACGGCTTCCTGCAGGTCGAAGGCGAGAAAATGTCGAAGAGCCTCGGCAATTTCGTCACGATCCGCGAAGTGCTGAATGACTGGCCGGGCGACGTGGCGCGGCTCGCGATGCTGACCACGCAATATCGCCAGCCGATGAACTGGACGGTGAAAACTTTGCAGGAGGCCGAAAAGGCGCTGGCAAGTTTCTTCGATATTGCCGCGGCACAGGCAGATGCACGTCCGGCGCCTGCGGTTCTCGATGCACTTCTGGACGATCTCAATACGCCGAAAGCCATCGCTGAAATGCACGCGCTGAAGCATGCGGCTGGGCGCAAGGCGCTTGCCGGCACGCTCGCATTCTTTGGGTTTCGGGAAAGCGAGCTCCGGGCTTGGCAGGATCGAAACGCGCCAGCACCCAAGCTGGCACGCGGCGAGATTGAAAGCCGCATCGCTGCTCGCAATTCTGCCCGCGCGGCAAAGAATTTCGCCGAATCCGATCGTATTCGCGACGAACTCGCCGCGCTGGGCATCGTGCTGAAGGATTCCAAGGACGGCACCACCTGGGAGGTCGCGCGATGAAGGCGCTCGCCGGCCGGAGCCTCACCATGCGGCCGATACTGCCGGACGATGCGTTGCTGCTTGCGCAAATCTTCCGCGCCAGCGTGGAGGAACTCGGAGCCGAGGATTATTCGGCGACACAGGTAGAGGCTTGGGCTTCGGCGGCTGATGACGAGGCAGCGTTTGCGAAGTCGCTTTCCGGACAGCTCACGCTGGTAGCATTGCTCGAGGGCGATCCGGTCGGCTTTGCGTCGCTGAAAGGCAACGACAAGCTTGATATGCTTTATATCCATCCAGCTGCGATCGGGCTGGGTGCCGCCACGATGCTGGTTGAAGCGCTGGAAAAGCTCGCAGGCGCACGCGGCGCGAAAAAGCTTTCGGTCGATGCCAGCGACACCGCCGAATCCTTTTTCAAGGCGCGCGGATATGCACCGCAGAGCCGGAACACAGTGCAGCGTGGCGACGAATGGCTCGCCAATACCACCATGGAAAAGCCGCTGGGCAACGCAATGCCCGGCGAAGGGAGCAAGTTGCAATGAACCTGCAGCGCCATCACATCATCGTCGCAACAATCGCAATCCTCGTCGCTTTCGCGCTCGCCGCCAACTACTATCTTTGGTGAGGTCATGGAACGAGAGCGACTTTATTTGTTCGACACCACGTTGCGCGATGGTGCGCAGGGCAACGGCGTCGACTTCACCCTCGACGACAAGGTCGCGGTCGCGACAATGCTCGACGATCTCGGCGTTGACTATGTCGAGGGCGGCTATCCGGGCGCCAATCCCACTGACACCGATCTGTTTTCCAAGGACCGCGGGCTCAACACGACTTTCACGGCGTTCGGCATGACGCGGCGCCCCGGTCGTTCCGCCTCGAACGATCCGGGCCTGGCGGCTCTTCTCGATGCCAAGTCCGACGCGATCTGCTTTGTCGCGAAGACCTGGGATTATCACGTCAAGGTCGCGCTCGAGACCACGAACGAAGAGAATCTCGCTTCTATTCGCGACAGCGTGCGGGCGGCGAAGGACAAGGGCCGCGAAGTGCTTGTCGATTGCGAGCATTTCTTCGATGGCTACAAGGCCAATCCGGACTATGCGCTTGCCTGTGCGAAGGCGGCCTACGATTACGGCGCCCGCTGGGTGGTGCTATGCGACACCAATGGCGGCACGCTGCCGCACGAGGTGGAGGCGGTCGTTCGTGCGGTCGCCAAGGTCATCCCGGGCGATCATCTCGGCATTCACGCTCACAATGACACCGAGCAGGCGGTCGCAAATTCGCTTGCTGCCGTTCGCGCCGGCGCGCGCCAGATACAAGGCACGCTGAACGGCATTGGTGAGCGCTGTGGCAATGCCAATCTCGTCTCCATCATCCCGACGCTGAAGCTGAAGCCTGAATTTTCCGAGCGCTTCGATGTGAACATATCGGATGCCAAGCTGAAGGCGCTGGCCGCCGCCTCGCGCAAGCTTGACGACATGCTCAACCGCGCTCCCAATCGGCACGCGCCCTATGTCGGTGACAGCGCCTTTGCCACCAAAGCCGGTATTCATGCCTCCGCGATCCTGAAGGACCCGGCAACTTACGAGCATGTCGCGCCCGAAGCGGTCGGCAATCGCCGCCGCGTGCTGGTGTCGGATCAGGGCGGCCGCTCGAATCTCCTGTCCGAACTCGAACGCATCGGTATGACGACGGACAAAAACGATCCACGCATAGCTCGCCTTCTCGACGAGGTGAAGGAACGCGAGGCGCTCGGTTACGCCTATGAAGGCGCCGACGCTTCGTTCGAGTTGCTGGCACGGCGCGTGCTCGGCAAGGTGCCGGATTATTTCGATGTCGAGCAGTTCGACGTCAATGTCGAGCAGCGTTACAACGCGGTCGGCAAGCGAGTAACCGTCGCGATGGCGGTGGTGAAAGTGAAAGTCGCGGGCGAGACGCTGATCTCGGCCGGCGAGGGCAATGGGCCGGTCAATGCGCTCGACGTCGCGCTTCGCAAGGATCTCGGCAAATATCAGAAATTCATCGATGGTCTGAAGCTCACCGATTATCGCGTGCGTATCCTCAATGCCGGCACGGAAGCGGTGACGCGCGTGCTGATCGAAAGCGAGGACGAGGAGGGCGAGCGCTGGACGACGGTCGGCGTGTCGCCGAATATCATCGATGCCTCATTCCAGGCGCTGATGGATTCGATCGTCTACAAGCTCGTGAAGTCCAACGCGACGGTCTGAGCGCGCCATGATCGACCACGTCTCGGTGGCGGTGCGCGATCTCAACCGTGCGTCGGATTTTTATGAAGCCGTGCTCGCGTGCCTTGGCTACACCAAACTCGAAAGGCGCGACGCTACGATCGCCTTCGGTAAAAAGTATTCCGAGTTCTGGATCAACCACCGCCCCGCTATCACGCCATTGCCTGCGGATTGCGGTTCGCATGTCGCGCTGCGCGCCTCAAGCCGCGATATGGTGGATGCCTTCTATGCTGCGGCGCTTACTCATGGCGGCATGTCCGATGGCGAACCCGGCCTGCGCCCCGCGCACGGTGAGGGCTATTATTCGGCCTTCATCCGCGATCCGGATGGCAACCGCATCGAAGCCGTGACTTTCCTGAAGTGACCTACATCCGCTCGGCGGCGCCCGATTCCATCAGCTTCTCGGCTTCCGGCAGCGGGCGCGCAGCTTCGAACAATTTCGGCAGGATGTCTTCGACCTTGTCCGCGACGAGCAAGGTGACCGACAAACCGGGGCGGATGAAGGCAAGCCTCTGCATGTGATCGAGGAGCGCGCAAAGCGGATCCCAAAATCCACCGATATTGGCGGCGAGTATCGGCTTCTTGTGCCGGCCGAGCTGAGCCCAGGTGAGTTGCTCAACCAGCTCCTCCAGCGTGCCGACGCCGCCTGGCAACGCGACAAAGGCGTCCGAGCGCTCGAACATGATGCGCTTTCGCTCATGCATGTCGCGCGTGACGATCAGCTCCTGTGCGTCGGAAAAGGGCCGCTCGCGGTTGGAGAGAAATTCCGGAATGATCCCGGTGACGCGTCCGCCCTTGGCGAGTGTCGCCGCCGCAGCCGCCCCCATCAGCCCGACGGACCCGCCGCCATAGACGAGACCGATATCGTTGTCGGCCAGAATAGCGCCGAAAGCCGTCGCCGCCGTGACGAAGCGCGGGTCGGTGCCGGGGCCGGAGCCGCAATAGACGCAGATATTACGAATCGTGCTCATTCATCCACTGTTGCATTGACTGGGAAAGGCCGTAAAGGCGGGGCAAAAGTTGATGTATAGGCCCTTTGCGCCTATTCCAAGGATGTTCCGGCGGTAACAATCGGTCTTGGAAGGCCTATATCTGCCCGGTATCCGCAAACGAACAGGCGCCGCTTTCCGACCCATGACACCCCCTAACGCCCATGCCCGTGACCTGCCGAAGCCGCAGGTCTCCGCGCAGAAGGGCGCGCTCCTTCGCACCCTGATAGGGCTGTGGCCCTATATCTGGCCGTCCGACCGCGCCGACCTGAAAATGCGGGTGCTGTGGGCGACGGTGTTGCTGCTGATCGCAAAGCTCGCAACCATCACGGTTCCCTTCACCTTCAAATGGGCGACCGATGCGCTCGCCGGCCAGCCGAGCGCGCCGGTCTTGGCGTCTTCCACGCTCACCTGGGTGGTGGCGGCGCCGATCGCGATGACCATCGCGTATGGCGGCATGCGGATCCTGATGGCGGCGCTGACGCAATTGCGGGACGGCATTTTTGCCAAGGTGGCGATGAACGCGGTGCGCCGGCTTGCCATCCTCACCTTCGAGCACATGCATCAATTGTCGCTGCGCTTCCATCTGGAGCGCAAAACCGGCGGTCTGACCAGGGTGCTGGAGCGGGGCCGAAATGGCATCGAGACCATCGTTCGGATGGTGATCCTGCAACTGGTGCCGACCATCATCGAAGTCGCGCTGATCGTCGGCGTGCTGTTCTGGCAATTCGACTGGCGCTATGTCGCGGTGATCCTGACGACCGTCACCGCCTACATGGTCTACACCTATTACGCGACCGAATGGCGGATCGCGATCCGCCGCAAGATGAACGACAGCGACACCGAGGCCAACACCAAGGCGATCAATTCGCTGCTCAACTACGAAACCGTCAAATATTTCGTCGCCGAGGATCGCGAAACCAAACGCTACGACCGGTCGATGGAGCGTTATGAGGACGCGAGCGTCAAGACTTATACCTCGCTCGCCGTGCTCAATGCCGGACAGGCCGCGATCTTCACCGCAGGGCTCGGCGCGGCGATGGTGATGTGTGCGATCGGTGTCAAGAACGGCACCAATACCGTCGGCGATTTCGTCATGATCAATGCCATGATGATCCAGCTTTATCAGCCACTGAACTTCATGGGCATGGTTTATCGCGAGATCAAGCAGGCGGTGACCGATATCGAAGTCATGTTCGGCGTGCTGGCGCGCGATCCTGAGATCAAGGATCACCCGGGCGCGCCGGCTTTGCACGTGACCAAAGGCGCCATCCGCTTCGACAATGTCAGCTTCGCTTATGAGGCAGCGCGTCCGATCCTGAAAGGCATCAGCTTCGAGGTCCCGGCCGGTCATACGGTTGCGATCGTCGGGCCTTCCGGTGCTGGCAAGTCGACGATCTCGCGCCTGCTGTTTCGCTTTTACGACGTGACCGGCGGTCATATCCTGATCGACAATCAGGATATCCGCGACGTGACACAGGTGTCGCTGCGCTCGGCCATCGGCATGGTCCCGCAGGACACGGTGCTGTTCAACGATACACTGCGCTACAATATCCGGTATGGCCGCTGGGACGCGAGCGACGCCGAAGTCGAGCATGCCGCCAAGCTTGCGCAGATCGACAGCTTCATCAAACTCAGCCCCAAGGGATACGAAACCGAAGTCGGCGAGCGGGGCTTGAAATTGTCCGGCGGCGAAAAGCAGCGCGTTGCCATTGCGCGCACCATCCTGAAAGGCCCCCCGATCCTTGTGCTTGACGAAGCGACCTCGGCGCTCGACAGCCACACCGAAAAGGAAATTCAGGACGCGCTCGACCGGGTGTCTAAGGGGCGCACGACGGTGATGATCGCACACCGGCTTTCGACTATCGTGCACGCCGACGAGATCATCGTGCTGGATGCCGGCCGCATCGTCGAGCGTGGCACACACGGCGGGCTGATGGTTCAGAACGGTCTCTATGCCAGCATGTGGAACCGTCAGCGCGAGGCGGAGGCCGCGCGTGAGAAGTTGGCGCTCGCAGGCGAGGCGGAAGTGGCGCCGAACCGCAATCCGCCGCTGGTCGAGGACGAAATCAACGCTGCCGCCGATCTTGCGCCTGCACGCGCCGCGGTCGATGCCGTGGAGTAGGCAATGTCCATCATCAAATCGATCAACGCACAGCTGGTTCCGATTCATCCTCAGGGCATGCCTTTCATCGGCGCCTTTGCGCTGGCGACCCTGATCCTGTTCTGGCTGTGGTCGCCGCTGGGCTGGATCGGCGCGATCTTGACGGCCTGGTGCGCTTATTTTTTCCGCGATCCGCCGCGCGTGACCCCGGTTCGGGAAGGCATCGTGGTGTCGCCCGCGGACGGTCGTGTGAGCCTGATAGCGAAAGCTGTGCCGCCGCGAGAGCTCGAACTCGGTGAGCGTCCGCTGCCGCGCATCTCCGTCTTCATGAGCGTGTTCGACTGTCACGTGAATCGCGCGCCGGCCGCCGGCCGCATCGAGCGCATCGTCTATCGCGCCGGCAAATTTCTGAACGCCGATCTCGACAAGGCAAGCGAGGACAATGAGCGCAACGGCCTTGTGATCGTGACCCAGAATGGCCGCGTTGGCGTTGTCCAGATCGCCGGGCTAGTGGCGCGGCGCATCCTCTGCTTCGTGCGCGAGGGCGAAACGATCGGTGCCGGCGACCGGTTCGGCTTGATCCGGTTTGGCTCACGGCTCGACATCTATCTGCCCGACGGCGCTCGCGCGCTGGTAGCGGAGGGACAAACCGCGATCGCCGGCGAAACCGTGATCGCCGATCTGAAGGGCGCTGAAGGCCCGCGCAGCTTCAAAGTGAGCTAAAATTAACGCTTTCGCCTGGCCGAAGGTCGTCGCGCGCCGCGATTTGTGATAGGGTAAGCTTATGGTCTTTGCCCCGGTTGATCCGAATCCTCCCGAGCCCCGCCGCAAACGCTTCCGCGCGATCCCGGTGCGATTGCTGCTGCCGAACATGATCACGCTCCTGTCGCTCTGCGCCGGGCTGACCGCGATCCGCCTGGCGCTCGAGGGCAAGATTGAATGGGCGCTCGGAGCGATCGTGTTTGCCGCACTTCTCGATGGCATTGATGGCCGCGTGGCGCGGCTGCTCAAAGGGCAGTCGAAATTTGGAGCCGAGCTCGATAGCCTCGCCGACTTTGTGAATTTCGGCGTCGTGCCGGGTCTCATTCTTTATTTTTGGGGACTGAACGAGCTTGGTGCGATCGGCTGGATCGCGGCGCTGGTTTTTGCGATCTGCATGAGCCTGCGGCTGGCGCGCTTCAATGTGATGGTCGACGATCCGAACCGGCCGGTCTGGGCGGCGAATTTCTTCACCGGCGTTCCCGCGCCGGCTGGCGCCATCATCGTGCTGTTGCCAATCTATCTCGCGCTGCTCGGCATGCCGCGGCTTTCCGGTCTCGCCTGTATCTACACCCTGGCGATCGCGTTCCTGCTGGTGTCCACGCTGCCGGTTTTCTCCGGCAAGAAACTCGGCAATCGCGTGCCGCGCGACATGGTGCTGCCGGTATTCGTCGCGGTGGTGCTGTTCGTTGCGCTCCTCGTCAGCTATCCGTGGTATGTGCTGACGATCGGCAGCGTGCTTTACATCGCCGCGCTGCCGCTCGGGTGGCTTTCCTATCGCAGGTTTGCACAGAAGGATGCAAAGGCGGCAGCGGCGCACGTTCCGCAGGCGCATGCCGTGGAGCGGGGGGATGGCGGTGTCTCGCCCGGCGCGCCAACGGCGAGCCAGGTTGATGGTGACGAGCGGCCGGAACGGCTGAACTGAGCGGCCGTCTGTGATGCCGCGCGCCATCGCACGCGTTCCAGCGGGCGAAACCGGCGGACCAATCCGCGACACATTGCTGCTGACTCATGAGGAGCGAAAAAATCCGTCCGGGGTGATTTCCGCGCTGCGTGGGACCGCGATCGAATTCGCGCTGCCGCGCGGCATGGCACTGCGCCACGACGACCTGCTGTTGCTCGACGATGGCGGCCTCGTCGAAATCGTGGCCCGGCCCGAGATGTTGATCGAAATTCGCGCGGACAATGTCACGATGCTGGCGCGCGCGGCGTGGCTTCTGGGCGACCATCATATTCCTGCTGAATTGGCGGAGCGCCGTCTGCGGGTGCGACGGAGTGAAGCGGTGGCGGCCCTTCTCACGCCGCTCGGCCTCAAGCTTGCCAATATTGAAGCGCCCTTCGAGCCGGAAGGCGGCGCCTATCAACACCAAGATTGACCGACTCGTGCTGTTCGAGCTGTGATCGCAAATTCCAGGACATAATGCCGAAGATGACTTTCGGACGCAGAAAATTCATGACGCTTGCGGCGGGCGCGTTGGCGGCGCCCGCTTTGCCGCGGCTCGGTCGGGCGCAGCAGCCGGCCGTCGTCCTCAAGCTGCATCATTTCCTGTCACCGGTCGCCTACGCTCATACGCGCTTCCTCACTCCCTGGGCGAAGAGCGTGGAAAAGGATTCGAACGGTCGCATCCGCATCGACATGTTTCCCTCGATGCAGCTCGGCGGCACCGCGTCGCAGCTCTACGACCAGGCGGTGAATGGAACGGCCGACATCGTCTGGACCTTGCCCGGCATGACGCCGGGGCGATTTCCCCGCATCGAAGTATTCGAACTGCCGTTCGTCGCCAACCAGCGCGCGCTCGCGAACGCACGGGCGGTGCAGCAACTCTACGAAACGCGTCTGCGGGACGAATTTCGCGAAGTACAGCCGATCTGTCTGTGGGCCCATGATCGCGGAGTCCTGCACACCAACAAGCCAATCAACAGGCTCGAAGATCTGAAGGGTCTGAAATTGCGGGCGCCCACCAGACTTGCGAGCGAAGCGCTGAGGGCGCTTGGTGCCAACGGCATTTCGCTGCCGGTGCTGCAGATACCGGATGCGCTGGCGCAGCGTGTAATCGACGGTTGCCTCGTGCCGTGGGAAGTCGTGCCAGCCATCAAGCTGCAGGAGCGGGTGAAATTCCATACCGAGATCGCCGGCTCGCCGACGCTTTACACCGCGACCTTTATCCTGGCGATGAACAGGGCGCGGTATGACTCGTTGCCGGCGGATCTAAAGCAGGTGATCGATAAGCATTCCGGCCAGGGTGTGGCGCAGATGGCTGGCCGGATGTGGGACGATCTGGCGCCTGCGGTCGAGGACACCGCCCGCAAGCAGGGCAACACCATCAAAGAGCTCGACCGTTCCGAGGTCGAACGCTGGATCAAGGCGACGCAGCCAGTGACCGAAGCCTGGCTGAAGGAATCCAAGCAGCGCAAGTTCGACGGCGGCGCGCTGCTTGCGGAGGCAAAGGCGCTGCTTGCCAAATTTGGCAGCTGATTACGCCGCCAGCGGATATCCTGGCATCAGCTCGTAAGGGTGGCCCCAGCGCGGTAGCGCCTTCATGCGTGTCAGCCAGGCTGCGATATTGGGATGGGTGCCGGGCATGTCGAAGCCGAATTCCTCGGCCGGATAATACAGATAGCCGGTGAGCGAGATGTCGGCGATGGTCGGGCGATCGCCGACCACGAAGGGGGAACGTGCGAGACGCTTCTCCAGGATAGTGAGCGAATTGTCGATGCGGCCTTTCAGGAAGGCCATTGCGGCCGGATCACCCGCAGGCTTGGCAAAATTGCGCAGGAAGCGATACGGCCCGAGATAGCCGTTGAGTTTCTGGTTGTCGAAGATGATCCAGCGCAACGCCTCAAGCCGCTCGTCTTCCCCGTTCGGGCGAAACTGTCCGCTGAGGTCGCTGAGATAGGTGAGGATTACACCCGACTGCGTCAGCCGCTTGCCCTTGTGATCGAGCACCGGCACCTCGCCCATCTCGTTCACCTCGGCGCGCCATTCCGGCGTGCGGGGCAGACCCTTGCCGAAGAAATCGACAAATGCCGGCTTCCAGTCGGCGCCGATCAGGTTGAGCATCAGCGCAACGCGATATGCGTTGCCGGATTGTGCGAAGCAATGGAGCGTGTATTCGGACATTTTGGCTTTACCGCATCGTCGGAATGACGAATTCCGCGCCTTCCTTGGTGCCGGACGGCCAGCGCGAGGTGACGGTCTTGGTCTTGGTATAGAAGCGGATCGAATCCGGACCGTGCTGGTTGAGATCCCCGAAGCCTGAACGCTTCCAGCCGCCGAAGGTGTGATAGGCGAGGGGAACGGGGATGGCGAAATTCACGCCCACCATGCCGACATTCACCCGCGCCGTGAAATCGCGCGCGGTGTCGCCGTCGCGGGTGAAGATCGAAACACCGTTGCCGTATTCATGCTCGGAGGGAAGCCGCACGGCCTCATCGTAATCCTTGGCGCGCACGACCGACAGCACCGGGCCGAATATCTCTTCCTTGTAGATGCGCATGTCCGGCGTCACCTCGTCGAACAGGCAGCCGCCCATGAAATTGCCGTTCTCATAGCCCTGCAGCTTGAAGTTACGGCCGTCGACGACAAGTTTTGCGCCTTCCTTGATTCCGGTCTCGACATAATCGCGCACCTTGTTCATGTGGGCGCGCGTTACCATCGGGCCGTAATCGGCCTGCGGATCATTGGAGGGGCCGACCTTCAGGCTCTCGACGCGCGGGATCAGTTTCTTGATCAGTAGATCCGCGGTCTTCTGCCCGACCGGAACCGCGACCGAAATCGCCATGCAGCGTTCGCCGGCCGAACCGTAGCCCGCGCCGATCAGCGCATCGACCGCCTGATCGATATCGGCGTCCGGCATCACGATCATGTGGTTCTTGGCACCGCCGAAACACTGCACGCGCTTTCCGTGCGCGCAGCCGGTGGCATAGATGTATTCGGCGATCGGGGTCGAGCCGACGAAGCCAATCGCCATGATGCGCGGATCGGTGAGGATGGTGTCGACCGCTTCCTTGTCGCCGTTGACGACATTCAGGATACCGGCCGGCAGACCGGCTTCCAGGAACAATTCGGCGATACGCATCGGCACCGACGGATCGCGCTCCGAAGGCTTCAGGATGAACGCATTGCCGCAGGCGATTGCCGGAGCGCATTTCCACAGCGGGATCATGGCCGGGAAATTGAATGGCGTGATACCGGCAACCACGCCGAGAGGCTGGCGCATCGAATAAAGGTCGATGCCGGGTCCGGCGCCTTCGTTGTATTCGCCCTTCATCAGGTGCGGGACGCCGCAGGCGAATTCTACCACCTCTACGCCGCGCTGGATGTCGCCTTTGGCGTCGGGCAGCGTCTTGCCGTGCTCGGAGGAAAGCAGCGCCGCGAGCGAATCCATCTCCTTGGCGATCAGGTCCAGGAACCTGAACATCACCCGCGCGCGCCGCTGCGGGTTGGTAGCGGCCCAGCCCGGCTGCGCGGCCGCCGCATTCGCGATCGCGGCTTCGACCTCTTTCTTGCTCGCGAGCGCGACTTTGGCCTGCACCTCGCCGGTATTGGGATTGAACACGTCGCCGAAACGGCCGGACGTCCCTTTGACCTCCTTGCCGCCGATGAAATGGCCGATCTCACGCATTATGACGCTCCCGTCCTCGCGGCGGGCACTGGCGCGCCCGCGTAGCTTGTTTTGACCTGTGGGAGGGTTTTACCGATTTTTTGGCGCCGGTCACGCCGGAATGCGAAAGGTCGGCGCCGGGGCGAAAACGACGGGTTGGGCCCTGAAGTAGAGCCTGTTCGATGGTATCCAAAATCCACGCCAGGCATCGGTTGAGGTCGGTTCCGTCCAAATTGAAGCCCTGAGCCTGACGCAAGGGCCATCATGCCGCGCATGCGGCCGCCTATTGCAGCGGCCAGCGTGGTACGATAAGTCGCGCCGGCTTTCGGAAAACGCCCACGGGTCAGAACCCGATTTCATGAAAAAACCTATCGGTGAAGTCCTGGCCGCCGGCCCGGCCTCGGACGCTCATGCGGGCCCAGGGGGCGGCGCCAATTTAATGGCGCTGACGCTGGGCTCGGTCGGCGTCGTCTTCGGCGATATTGGCACCAGCCCGCTCTATGCCTTCCGCGAGGCCGTACATGCCGCCCAGGCCGGCGGACCGCTGACGCGCGACATCGTACTCGGCGTGCTATCGATGATCCTGTGGTCGCTGTTCCTGGTGGTGACCGCGAAATACGTGCTCATCTTGCTGCGTGCGGACAATAACGGGGAGGGCGGCACGCTCTCGCTCGCGGCGCTTGCGATGCGCGCCCTCGGCCGGCGCACCACGCTGGTCTTCGTGCTCGGCATGATAGGGGCGGCGATGTTCCTGGGTGACTCCTTCATCACGCCCGCGATCTCGGTGCTGTCGGCGGTCGAAGGTCTGAAACTCGTAACGCCTGCGCTCGAGCATTACGTGATCCCGATCACGATCGTGATCCTGGTTGCGCTGTTCGCGGTGCAGAGCCATGGCACCGCCCGGGTGGCGGCATTTTTCGGACCGATCACCGTAATCTGGTTCGTGGCGATCGCGGTGTTCGGCGCCCTGCACATTTTCGACGATCCAGGCGTGCTGGCGGCGATCAATCCGTATTACGCGATCAAGTTCCTGATTTCGCACGGAACCATTTCGCTGATCACACTCGGCCTTGTTTTTCTCGCCGTGACCGGCGGCGAGGCGCTTTATGCCGATCTCGGACATTTCGGCCGTCGTCCAATCCGCATCGCGTGGTTCGGGCTCGTGCTGCCGTCGCTATTGATCAATTATTTCGGCCAGGGCGCGTTGGTGCTCTCGCATCCCGAGGCGATCGAGAATTCCTTCTATCGTCTGGTTCCCGATCCGCTGCTGATCCCGATGGTGGTGCTCGCGACCGCAGCGACCGTGATCGCCAGCCAGGCGGTGATCACCGGCGCTTATTCGCTGGTGCAGCAGGCGATCCAACTCGGCTTCCTGCCGCGCGTAGCGATCGTGCATACCTCGGAGGACCAATACGGGCAGATCTACATACCGCGCGTGAACATGATCCTTCTGGTCGGTGTGTTGCTGCTGGTGCTGATGTTTCGCTCCTCGAGCGCACTTGCTTCAGCCTATGGCATTGCCGTTGCGACCACGATGGTGGTGGACGGACTGCTCGGCTTCATCGTGATCTGGAAATTGTGGAAGTGGAAATGGTGGCAGGCCGCGCTTCTGATCCTGCCCTTCGTGCTGATCGACAGCATGTTTCTATCGGCCAACATGCTCAAGCTGTTTGACGGGGCCTGGGTGCCGCTGCTGTTCGCAGGCTTGATGGTACTGCTGATGTGGACTTGGCGGCGCGGCACCCGCATCCTTGCCAACAAGACGCGCAAGACCGAAGTTCCGCTCGATCTGCTGCTGCGCAATCTCGAAAAGAAGCCACCGCATTCTGTGCCGGGCACTGCGGTCTTCCTGACCAGCGATCCGAGCTCGGCGCCGACCGCGCTCATGCACAATCTCAAGCACAACAAGATCTTGCATGAGCAGAACGTGATCCTGACGATCTCGACCGCCGATACGCCGCGGGTGCCGCAGGAGGATCGCGTCAGCATGACGCCAGTTTCGAGCAACTTCCTGAAGGTGACATTGAATTTCGGCTACATGGAACAGCCGAACGTGCCGAAGGCGCTGGCGATCGCTCGTAAGCAGGGCTGGAGCTTCGACATCATGTCGACCTCGTTCTTCCTGTCGCGGCGCGCACTCAAGCCTTCGGCGACGTCGGGTATGCCGATCTGGCAGGATCGCCTGTTCATCGGTCTAGCCAAGAGCGCAAGCGACGCCACCGACTTCTTCCAGATTCCAACCGGACGGGTGGTCGAGGTCGGCACGCAGGTGACGGTATAAACGCAGCGCGTTAATCCGCTTTCACGTTGCTTCGCGTTGTATAAGATCGGCCTCGAAACCGGGCCCAAGACCCGGTGCGCGTGGTGGAGGCCGTCATGAAACTTCGATCCGTCCTGTTTTCGACCGCGGCAGCGGCCGCTCTCGGTGTCGCCGTTCCCGCAATGCTTCAGGCGCAGCAGCCGCAAGCGGCAGTTGCCATCGACAATGACGACATAGGTGGTGTGGTAACGGGGCCGAGTGGACCGGAGCCCGGCGTCTGGGTGATTGCGGAAACTACCGATCTTCCGACCCGCTACACCAAAAGCGTGGTGACCGACGATCAGGGCCGCTATGTCATCCCCGATCTGCCGACCGGCAATTATCAGGTCTGGGTGCGCGGCTATGGGCTTGTGGATTCGCCGCGCATGCGCGCGAAGCCAGGACAGACTCTCAATCACACCGCATTGCCGGCGCCGAACGAGCGCGCGGCAGCGCATTATTATCCGGCGATTTACTGGTACACGATGATGAAGATTCCGCCGGCCAAGGATTTCGGCGGCGGCACCGATATCCCGAAAAACATCACGCAGGATATCTGGCGCATGCGCATGAACAACGTGGACTGCGTCGGCTGTCATCAGCTCGGCCAGGAAGCCACGCGCACGCTGCCCTCGCAATTCGGCACGTTCGAAACCGGTGAGGAAGGCTGGATGCGCCGCCTCGCCGCCGGCCAGTCCGGCGAGTCGATGACCAATCGTATTGCCGGTCAGATGGGCGGGGTGCCCTACAAGTATTTCGGCGACTGGACCGATCGCGTCGCCAAGGGCGAATTGCCGAAGAACAAACCGGCGCGGCCGAGCGGGCTCGAGCGCAATCTGGTGGTTACCACCTGGGACTGGTCGACGCCGGACAAATATCTGCACGATCTGATCTCGTCGGATCGCAGGAAGCCCACGGTGAATGCGGGCGGGAAGCTCTACGGCTCGCCGGAATATTCCACCGACATGATGCCGATCCTCGATCCGAAGACGCACACTGTGACTTATTTCAAGATGCCGGTTGCGGATGAGAAGATGCCGGTCTCTCTCGGACCAGGCCATGCCGGCGCGATAGAGCCCACGGCTCCATCCGCCTATTGGGGCGATCGGGTGCTTTGGGACACGCGCGCGAACAACCACAATTCGATGTTCGACGACAAGGGCCGCATCTGGCTTGCCGCCAACGTGCGCGGCCTCGCCAATCCGGACTTCTGCAAGAAAGGTTCGGACCATCCCTCGGCCAAGATATTCCCGATCGAGCAGAGCAGCCGGCAAGTTGCGATGCTCGATCCGAAGACCATGAAATATTCCTTTATCGACACCTGCTTCGGAACCCATCATCCGCAATTCGGCTATGACGCGGACAACACGCTGTGGCTGTCCGGTTCCGGTCCGGTGGCGGGCTGGGTCAACACCAAGGTGTTCGACGAGACCGGCGACGCCCAAAAGGCGCAAGGGTGGTTCCCTTACATCCTCGACGTCAGCGGCAACGGCAAGCTGGATGAGTGGACGGAGCCCGGCCAGCCGGCCCAGGAGGGCAAGGACGTCCGCTTCAATCCGGGGTCGGGTGGCTACGCGGTGATGCCGCATCCGACCGACGGATCGATCTGGTACACGTCGGGCGTGTTCGGTGGCCGCGCCGGCTTCCTGCGCTTCGATCCCAAGACCAAGCTGAGCGAGTTCTATGCGCTTCCAAAGGAAGCCATCGGACTGCGCGGGGGCGATATCGGCAAGGATGGCGTGCTGTATGGCTCCGGCTCGGCTGGTCATCTGATCGCGTTCGACCGCCGCAATTGCAAGGCGCCTCTTAGCGGGCCCAAGGCGACTGGTGATCATTGCCCGGAAGGCTTCACGCTGCACAAATATCCCGGCCCGGGCTTCGAGGGCTTTGAAAATAACAGCGCCGAAGCGAGCTATTACACCTGGGTCGATCACCACAATGCGGTCGGCCTTGGCGAGGATGTGCCGATTTCAACCGCGAATCTTCAGGACGGCTTTGTCGGCCTCAAGGATGGCAAGATGGTCCTGATGCGGGTGCCTTATCCGATGGGCTTCTATGCCAAGGGTCTCGACGCGCGCATCGACGATCCGAATGCGGGCTGGAAGGGCCGCGGGCTGTGGAGCGCGAGCGGCGACCGCACTCCTTGGCTGAACGAACTCGGCAAGGGTGCGCGGCCGATGGCGGTGCAGATTCAGGTGCGCCCCGATCCGCTTGCCAAGTGAGCGAGATAGGTGAGTGAGATAATCATGCGGGATGGGTAGGACCGTCCCGCATGAGGCATGATCCCGATGGCGGGGAGACGGATGGATTTCATCTACGACTACATATCCGTCACGACCTTCTGGACCATTCTTTTCACGGTGCACGCCCTTTTGGCGGTGGCGCTGCTCGGTGCTCTCACGCATCAGGCCGCTTCAGTGCTGATGCCGGTTCGCGCCGCAAACGGACCTGCAAATTTCGTCACGCGATTCCGTTCCGTGCATGGCGCGGGCTATGCGACGGCCGTCTGCGTACTCTGGGTGATCACATTCCTCTTTGGCGCCTGGATCTACACGAAGTATCGCATCCAAATCCGTATCCCGATCGAGCAGGCGGGATTCTGGAAGACGCAGGGCGTGTTCGAGCTAAAGGAGCACTACGCTACGATCGGGCTCGGCCTGCTGCCGATCTACTGGTTGTTCTGGAAGAATGCGCGCGAGCCGAAATATGACGCGCCGCGCAAATGGCTGACGGTGACGCTTGCGGCGATGGCCTGGTTCATTTTCCTGGTCGGCCACATCGTCAACAATGTCCGGGGCTTCGGATCATGAGCAGCGTCACCCGAACCTCGGCGCCGGCTGCGGAGGCGTCGTTTGCAAGGTCCGAAACCTTCCGCACTTTCGCGCTGGTTTTCGCGATGGCGACGCCGGTGCTGTATGTCATTTGCGACATGATGAACTGGCCGCTCTTCACCTATCATCCCGGTACCAACCGGCTGGACCTTGGCTTCGCACCTGCCGTCAAGAACGAAGGACCGGCCATGTATTGGTATGGCTGGACCGCCTCTACGCTTATAGGCTCGGCAATCCTGGGCAGCCTAGCCACGCTGTTGCCTGAAAAGCTGGCTAATCGGATTCCGATGTCGCTCGTCTGGATATTGCCGATCGCGGTACTCCCGGTCTTGATGTATTCGCTGAAATTCTTCTGGCGCTGGTGATGGACGTAACGCCAATCGTGTCACGGCTTTTGCTCGGCCTGCTGCTGGCCGGGACCATCGTGACGCCGGCCTCGCCCGGCGGTGACGATTATGACGCCATGAATGATACCGAAGGGGAAGGCCCGGTTTATTTCGGTTTCGTGCGCGACAACCGCGGCTCGCCGGTCGCTGATGCGCGCGTCATGCTGAGCGCGAAGGGCCGCGACCCGCTTGTGATCAAGACCAATGTGCTGGGCCTGTTTCGCAGCCATATCAGTAAGGAAGTGCAGCCTGACGATGTGCAACTCGCCTGCGAGAAGCAGGGCTACAGGCAGACCGAAGTTCTACGTCGCGCTCCGCCCGGTTCGAAAGCCATGAATATCGAGATTAATTGCACGCTGCAGCGGTTGTGAGCGGCGATGTCGCGATCCCGCGCCATTCTGGTTCGTTTTGCGATCGCGGCGGTTGCTACATGGGCGCTTGCGAGTCCGGTTCACGCGCAGACCGCCGATTCGGTCCTTCTGAACGGCAGGATCGTCACGCTCGATCCGGCGAACCCGAAAGCCGAGGCAATTGCCGTCCGGGACGGCCGCATCGTCGCTGTCGGCGATACTCAGCGGATCGCAACGATGAGCGGCGCCGGAACGCGGAAGATCGATCTTGCCGGCCGCACCGTCATTCCGGGACTGATCGATTCGCACATTCACGCCATACGCGCCGGACTCACCTATACGACCGAAGTGCATTGGATCGGTGCTCGCTCACTCGACGAAGCACTGGGCCGCCTGCGCGAAGCGGCCGCAAGTGCTCCGAAAGGGTCATGGCTTGTGGTCGCGGGCGGCTGGACAGAGAGCCAATTCAAAGAAGATCGGCGCCCGACGCAGGCAGAGATTACCGAAGCCGCGCCGGATCATCGCGTCTATGTGCAGATTCTCTACAGCGCCGTGCTGCTTTCTCCGGGTGGCGCGGATGCAATCGGGCTCTCCGGCAATGCCGAACTCTCCGCGCGCGTGAAACGGGAGACCGGTGCGGATGGCAAGCCCAATGGCTGGGTCTCGGGCGACAACCGCGCCATCAGCGATCTTTTCAATCTGCTGCCGCGTCCGACCTTCGCTCAGCAGGTTGCCGGCACCAAGGCGTTCTTTCGCAAGCTCAACAGTCTTGGCATCACCGGCGTGCTCGACCCCGGTGGCTACAACATGCCGATCGAGGAATATCGGCCATTGTTTCAGCTCTGGCGCGACCGCGCGCTGACAATCCGCGTTGCCTATAACCTTTGCGCGCCGCGCCGCGACCATGAACTGGAGGATTTCGAGGCGTTGACCGCGGCCATGCCAATGGGGTTCGGCGACGACTGGCTGCGCTTCAACGGCATCGGGGAAAATGTCACCTGGGGCATGTACAACAACGACACGCCGAGCGAAGCGCAGCGCGCGCAATTGCTGCGCGTCTTGCGTTGGGCGGCCCCGCGGGGCCTTGGAGCTACGTTTCACTGGCACAACGATCGTGCAGTCCATCACCTGCTTGAAGTTTTGGAGCAGGTGAACAGCGAAACGCCGATCGCTGGCCTGCGCTGGTCGGTCGCGCATCTAAACGACGCCTCGCCCGACAGCCTGCGGCGTCTGAAGGCGCTTGGCATGGGCTGGCTGATGCAGAACGCGTTTTATTTTCGTGGCGAGGCCTTTATCGGCCAGCGCGGTGCCGAAGCCGCGCGTCTGTCGCCACCGATCGGTACCGCCTTGCGCATGGGCGTTCCCGTCGGCGGGGGCACCGATGCGCACCGGGTTATGAGCTACAACCCGTTCGTGTCGCTGCAATGGATGCTGGACGGAAAGACCGTGAGCGGGACCGCGATGCGCGGCGCGGAGGAAATCCCGACGCGCGAGGACGCTCTGCGTATCTACACGCTCGGCAGCGCCTGGTTCGCGTCCGATGACGACAAGCGCGGCTCGCTTTCGGCTGGAAAGCTCGCCGATCTCGCCGTGCTGAGCGCAGATTATCTCGCGATGCCGGTCGGCGAGATCGGACAACTTTCCTCCCTGCTTACGATGGTGGGTGGAAAAATCGTTTTTGCCACCGGGCCTTACGAAGGGCTTTCGGATGTTGTTTCCGATCGATAATTCGGGATCGTTTTCGCCGTTGACGTTTGACGTTCCCGGTGGTTCCTGTGCGCCGTAAAGCGGAGAAGTCCGATGGGCTGGTTCAGCCGAAAAGCTCCGGTCGTTCATGACCTGAATGCGGTGGATGTGGCGCGTGGAATGACCGAGGGCAGCGTCCTTTTGGTCGATGTGCGCGAGCCGAACGAGGTGGCAGTGGAAGCCTATCCCGACGCCTTCGTGTTGCCGA
This sequence comes from uncultured Pseudomonadota bacterium, assembly GCA_963707705.1. Lineage (GTDB taxonomy): Bacteria > Pseudomonadota > Alphaproteobacteria > Rhizobiales > Xanthobacteraceae > Pseudorhodoplanes. The sequence continues at coordinate 138,097 of CAVPRD010000019.1, forward strand.
TGTCGGTGTTCGACCCGATGCAGATTCCCGATCCGCACGGGAGGAAGGTGGTTTTTGCCTGCCGCTCCGGGAAGCGTTCGGCCGCGGCCGCACTCGCGGCTCAGGAAGCCGGCCTGTCATACGATTCCCATCTCGAAGGCGGCATCCTGGCCTGGAAGGCTGCGGGCCTGCCGACAAAAACCGGATAAATCGAAACCATGATGCCAAGGATCGTCTTGCAGCGGGCCCGTCTGGTCGCGGCCGCCGTCGTCCTCCTGTGCGCCGGTGCACTCCCTGCCTCCGCTCAGAAGGAGCGGGTGCTCAACGTCTTCAATTGGTCGGATTACGTCGACCCGGAGGTGCTGAAGGCCTTCAGCAAGGAAACCGGCATCAAAGTGCGCTACGACACCTTCGATTCCAACGACACGCTGGAAGTGAAACTCCTGACCGGCAAGTCCGGTTACGACCTGGTAGTGCCGACCGCCTATTTCCTGGAGCGGCAGATCAAGGCCGGACTGTTCCAGAAGCTCGACAAGAGCAAATTGCCGAATCTGAAAAATGCCTGGCCGGAAATCGCAAACCGTCTTGCGACCTACGACCCCGGCAATGAATACGCCGTCAACTACATGTGGGGCACCACCGGCATCGGCTACAACGTCAAGAAAGCAAAGGAAATTCTCGGCGGCGCCGTGCCGGATTCATGGGACATCGTGTTCAAGCCGGAAAATCTCGCCAAGTTCAAGCAATGCGGCGTGATGATGCTGGATTCCGCCGACGACATCATGCCCGCGGCATTGCAGTATCTCGGCCTCAATCCGAACAGCACCAACGAGGCTGATCTTCAGAAGGCTACGGACCTTTTGATCTCGGTGCGGCCGTCGGTGCGCAAATTCCATTCTTCTGAATATCTCGGCGCGCTCGCAAGCGGTGAAATCTGCCTCGTGGTCGGCTGGTCGGGCGACATCAAGCAGGCGCAGAAGCGCGCGGCGGAAGCCAAGGCCGGCGTCGAGATAGGCTATGCGATCCCCAAGACCGGCGCGCAGATGTGGTTCGACAATTTCGCGATCCCCAAGGACGCCAAGAACGTCGCCGAGGCGCACGAGTTCATCAACTACACGCTGCGGCCCGATGTGGCGGCGAAGAATTCTGATTTCGTCGCCTATCCGAACGGCAATCTTGCGAGCCAGCCGCTGATCGATCCGGTGATTTTCAAGGACCCCGCGATCTATCCGAACGAGGCGACGTTGAAGAGCCTCTATCTGGTGACGGCGCGCGATGCCAAGTCCCAGCGCATCATGAACCGGCTCTGGACCCGGGTTAAGACGGGCAAGTAAAACTCACCGCCACAGGCGAGCGCTACCGCCAGCGGCGATGCAGCCAAAGCCATTGTTCGGGGTGTTCGCGGATCCAGCCTTCGACCACATTGGTCACGGCCTGCATCGTGCCCTGCACGTCGATGCGTCCCTCCGCGTCGCGCACGGGCGCTACTTCCGGCGTAAGCTCGACGAAGAAGCGGTGACCAGGCTTTCGTATCACCCGCACGCCGTGGATCGGGCATTCGACTTGCCGCGCCAATCGCGCCAGCAGCGGATTGGCATTGGTCTCGCGCCCGAAAAACGTCACCGGCACGCCGCGCCCGTAATACTGGTCCACCAGCATGCCGACATGCAGGCCTTCTCGCAGCGCCTCTCCGGCTTTCAGCGCACCGTCGAGCCCGGTCTTGATCAGCCGGCCCATATTCACCCCGCGCGTCGCCATCACCATGTCGGCGATCGCACCGATATTCGGCGCGCGATAGATCGCGGCACTCGGCAGGTTGTGCGCGGGGCCGGGCAGCGCCGGCATTTCCCAGTTCGCAAGATGGGCCGCGAACACCAAGGCGGGCTTGCCGTCGTCGCGCAACTGGACGAAGCGCTCCTCCGAGGCCGGGTCGAAATCGATATGACTCTGCCGACGGTTGTCCGGATCGTGATCCCAGATTCGGTCGAGATGGGCGAACTCGATCCCGATCCGGCCGAGATTGTCCCAGACGCCTGAAAGAATTTCCTCGATCTGCGCGTCCGACTTTTCCGGAAACGCCATGCGCAGATTGGTCTGGCCGATCCGGTGTTCGCGCAATCGCGGGCCGACCTTGCGCATCAAACTGCCTGCGAAATCCGACATCTTGTGCGGATCGGTCCAGCGCAGCATCTTGATCATTCCGACCGCGGCATTGCCGAGCACGGCATCGCGGACGGTGTTCGGAACGCGAATGCGCATCTACAGCGTCACGATGACCTTGCCGAATACCTGCCGCGTTTCGAGCCGTTCAAGCCCGCGCTCGAATTGATCGAGCGGCACTTCCATGTCGATGACCGGGTTCAGGCCGGCGGCCATCTTGTCGAGCCCTTCGGAAATGTTGCGCATCGTGGCACCGAACGATCCGAAGATTTTGTATTGCTGCTGGAACAGCTGCATCAAATTCATCTGCACGGTAGGCCCCGCGGTCGAGCCGCAGGTGACGATCCGGCCGCCGCGTTTCAGCACCAGCAGCGAGCCGTTGAAACCTTCGCCGCCGACATGCTCGAACACGACGTCGACGCCTTTCTTGCTGGTCAGCTTGCGGGTGATGGTTTCGAACCGGTCTTTGCGGTAATTGATGACGTGATCGGCGCCGATCGCCTTCGCCTTCTCGATCTTGTTGTCGTCGCCGACGGTCGTGATGACCGTGCAGCCTATCGCCTTCGCCATCAGGATTGCGGCGCTGCCGATGCCGGAGCCCGCCGCATGCACGAGGATGGTCTCGCCCGGCTGCAGCTTGGCATTGTCGAACAGCATGTGCTGCACGGTCGAATAGGCGACCGGCGCGCAGGCTGCGTCGCGCATCGCTATTCCCGTCGGCACCGGGATCACCAGCCGCTCCGGCATGGTGACGATCTCGCGTGCAAAGCCATCGACATGGAAGCCCATGACGCCGCCGACATTCTCACACAGGTTGTCGCGGCCTTCGCGGCACGCCTTGCAGGTGCCGCAGGTAAGCGCGCCATACATGACGACGGGATCGCCCGCCTTGAAGCGCGTGACGCCAGCCCCGGTTGACATCACTTCGCCGGCGGCTTCCACGCCCACCACCACGGGGAATGCGCGCTTGGCGAACGCCATGCCGCGATAGCCCCAGAGATCGAGGTGATTGAGTCCGACCGCCTTGATGCGAATCTGCACTTCGCCGGCGGCGGGCGGAGGTGGCGGCGGCAGATCGACCAGGTCGAGCTTGCGGTCAGCGATCAGGGCGAGCGCACGCATCAGCGCTATTTCTCCGGCGGGAAGGGCAGGGCTAGCGGGGCTTTGCCTATCGCTCAGGCAAGGCGGGCGTCAACCCTGCTGCACGGAGCAAATCGGGCGACCCCATCCATCGAGACGGGCGCTGCGCGCTCTCCTCAAGATGAGGTCGATTAAGATTGCGCTGAATGCAGCGTCAGTTTGGCTCACCGGTGATCACGAGGCAGGTGTTCTGTCCGCCAAAGCCGAACGAGTTCGAGATCACCCGCTTCACCTTGGCGTCGCGCGCCACATTCGGCACCACGTCGAGCGGGATTGCCGGATCGGGCAAGGCGTAGTTGATCGTTGGCGGGATCCGCTGGTTCTGGATCGTGAGTGCCGATACTACCGCCTCGATCGCGCCCGCGGCCGTCAGCGTGTGTCCGATCATCGACTTGTTGGAAGAGATCGGGATGTCCTTCAGCCGTTCGCCGAACACGGTCGAGACGCCGAGATATTCCATCTTGTCGTTTTCGGGCGTCGAGGTGCCGTGGGCGTTGATGTAATCGACATCGGCGGGCGTCACGCCTGCGTCGGCGAGCGCATTGCGCATGCAGGAGATCACCGGCTTGCCGTCCGGGCTCGAGCGGGTGCGGTGAAAATTATCCGCCTTCTCACCGCAGCCTTCGACCACGGCAAGAATTTTCGCGCCGCGTGCGACCGCATGATCGTAGCTTTCGAGCACCACCGCGGCGGCGCCCTCCGCCAGCACGAAGCCGTCGCGGTTCTTCGAGAACGGGCGCGACGCGCCTTGCGGCGCCGCATTGTTGGTCGAGAGCGCGGACAGAAGCGAGAACCGCACGACCGATTCCGCGGTGATCGAGCCGTCGGCACCGATCGAGAGCGCAGCATCGCATTCGCCGCGCTGGATCGCCTCCATCCCGAGCTGGATCGCGGTCGCACCGGAGGCGCAGGCCGTGGTCAGTGAGATGGGCGAACCCTTGGTGCCGAAATGTTCGGCGAGGCGCTCCGGCACCACGCCGTATTTGGAGGCTTCATAGAAGGAACCGAATTCAGGCTTGCTCGCGACCCGCACCAGATCGGCATATTCGATCTTGTCGTTGGCGCCCGACGCTTCCGCAAGTTTGTAGCGCTGCGACCATTCGATTTCGAGCGGCGGGAAGGCGAGAAAGAACGGTCCGGGAAAATCTCCCTTGCCGATGCCCGATTCCTCGATCGCCTCGTTGCCGGCGAGCCGCGCAAGCTTTTCGGACAATTCCGATGACACCATGCCGTCTTCCCAGACATGATCGACGGCGCCCGCGATGGTCGTGCGCAACCCTTCAGTCGCAAAACGGGTAATCGAGCGGATGCCGGATTCGCCCGCGGTCAGGCGCTTCCAGTTATCGGCCTTGCCGGTGCCGAGCGGTGAGACGATGCCCATGCCGGTGATGACGACGACCGGACGGCCTTTCTTGTCACGCAGGCTTGCCATTCGCTCCCCCTTCAATCGACCCGTTCCACCAACGCCAAGCCTTCGCCTCGCCAGTGACCGACACTGGTAACGACGGCCTGGCAGATGCCGCCCGCGGGCGCCGTCCCGGTATCGCCGCTGCCGGAGGGAGGAAACAGCGCATTCTTGCGAAGCGTCTCGCAGCCGATCGCTACATTGGCGAGGAACTGCGCCTCCATCCCATTGCCGATATAGGTGGTGGTGGAGCGTACCGGGAGGCCGATACCGCTTAAAACCTGACGCTCCTCGGAGGTTGCGGGTTCGGCACCGGAAGCGCCCGAAATCACCACCGCGCAGTCGCGCTTTACAGCCTTTTCGATATCGGTCCATTCCGATTGCAGGGTAGGCCGCGGTATCGCCAGGCGAGCGGTTGTTGCGGCTGGATAGCACTTGCGACAGCTTCGCCATCGGCTTGGCGCCGCGCTTTTCCGCATGCGCCCGGCTTTCGAGGACAACAAAGGCCCCCATCGCTGCGAGCGCAAGCGCGCCATCTGGGCCGCGGTCCCAGACCGGACGGAACGGCGCTTCCAGAAGCGGCGTACCGAGCCGGAACAGCAGCACCAGATCCCAGCGCGTGCCGTTATAGGCGCCTCCAACAAGACAGATGTCACTTTGTCCGGCAGCAATGCGCGCATGAGCTACTCGCAGCGCATCGGCGCCGGAAGCTTCTTCGCCCATGAAGGTGCGGGAGGAGCCGACCACGCCATGCACGAGCGAGATGTTGCCTGCGAGCAGATTCGGAAGCTGCGCGAGGAACAGAGTAGGGCGCAGATCGCTCATCAGCCTTTCGTTGACGAACGCGTCGCGCTTTTGCTTGCCGCGCAACTCGGACAGGATTGCGGTGTCGACGGTCACGTCGCGCTCGCCGCCACCGGCGGCCACAATCATGTCGGTCTTGTCGAGAATCTCGGCGTTCTTGGCGATGCCGGCATCGGTGAGCGCCAGTCCCGCCGCATAGACGCCGATCCGCTGCCAGGCTTCCATCTGCCGCTGATCGCCCTTTTTGGGGATCTGCGTGTCGTAGGTAATCGGCTGCGTGGGAAAGGTGATGTAGGGAGCAAAGGTCTTGTCGTCATAGGCAGGCGGACCGCCCGCCATCAGCTTGTCCCAATGCTGATCGAGGCCCTCGCCAAGCGCGGAGACGATACCGATGCCGGTAATCCAGACGTCCTGACGTTCGCTCACAGACAGATGCTCATTCTTTGGCTTCGACTTTGCGGAATTTCTCCAACGGGAAGTCGAGCTGCTTCGCCCAGGTGACCATGGTGTTTTGGAATTCAGGGCTCGGATAGGGGATCAAGCGATAGACCAGCCGCGCATCGGCGATCGCTGTATCGCCGGAGCTGATCTTGCCGTCCGCGATCGCAAAACCCGATCCGTCATGCACGATCTTGCCTTCGGTCGAGATCTCCATGCCGGGAAATACCGCACCGCGCACCTTGGCTTCCTTGACGCCGGCCAACACCGGCAAGCCGGTGAAGCCTGTGATCGCGCTCACCAGCCAACCGCAGGTCTGTGCCATGTTTTCGATCAGCAGAACGCCCGGCATCAGTGGATAGCCGGGAAAGTGGCCCTCGAAGACCGGGCTCTGCATCGGCACCTTGCTCTCGGTGCGAATCCAGCGCTCATCGGCTCTGACCTCGACGAAGCGGTCGAGCATCTGAAAATATTCAAGCCGCATGAGCGCCTGCCCCGGTCAGTCCTGGCTCTGTCAGACTTGGCCGTTCAAAGCCGGCATAATGCATCCGCTGTCTCAGGCGGCGCCGCTCTTGGCCGCGATCAGTTCATCGATGCGGGCGCAAAGATTCTTCAGCACGAAATATTGCTCGGTGGTTGCCTGACCATCGTTGATCTGCTGGGTCCATTGTTCCAGCGGCAACTTGATCCCGAACGCCTTGTCGATGGCAAACGCGATGTCGAGGAAATCGAGGCTGTCGATCTTCAAATCGTCGATCGCATGGCTTTCCGGCGTGATCGTATCGCGCGGGATGTCGCAGGTTTCGGCAATGATATCGGCGACTTTGTCAAAAGTGGTGGACATCGGTGCTCTCAGGATCACGGGCAGCGGCAGACAGCCCAAGGAAGCTATAAGGGAGGGACGGCTAAGGTCGCCGCTTTCGGGGTTTGGCAAGCCTATAGCGAAGGCGGGGCCCAAGTTCAACGTGCTGCGAAACCGTATTTGCCGGCTCATCCCTTGTGCAAAAGGCGCCAATTCCCTAACCAGCAGGCCCGCTTTCTTCACCGGTGGCCGATGAGCGACCCTAAAACCGATCCCAAAAGTGGCCCCATGGGGAACGACTCAGCCGTTAAAAGCCGCTGCGTTTTCTTTCTGGGCGGTTATGAGCCGATTCCGCCGCGGCGCCAGCATGAGCGTTTTATCCGAGAACTTTCGCGCTCGGAGCGGACCTGGTCGGCGACAGCGGAGGTGGGCCCGATCGAGCTTTCGCCAGACGGGCGGGTCGGGTCGTGGCGGATCACCGCTCGCGGGCCGAACTGGACGACCGACGCGGAATACCGCTCGCTGCTTTGGGACGACATGGTGATCGAGGATTTCGCGCGGCCGGCCTGGAAGCGGCTGGCGCTGGCAATTGTGGCGTTCGGCGACTTCATCCTGACCGGCACGGCTTTTCGCTATCTGCTGGTGAACTGGCGCTACGGCCTGTTTTTCTTCTATCCCGTGATCCTGCTGCTGACCTTCGCGGTGGCAGCCGCCCTTGCGGCGAACTGGCTGGTGGGTGTCGGAATGCCGGCGCCCTGGCTTTCGGCGCCACTCGCCGCGATCGCCATCTTCGCCATCCTGCTGTTCTGGCCGGGTCGTTTCCTCTTGCTCGATTACATGATGGACGACTGGATTTTCGGGCATGAGGTCGTGCACCGCTCGCGCCCGGGTTTTGATGCGCGGCTGGAGGGCTTCTCGCAGGAACTCGCCAAGGTCCTGCGCGAGGGCGGTTACGACGAGGTGGTATTTGCCGCCCACAGCCTGGGCTGTGCGCTCAAGATCGCCGTGGTCGACCGTGCGCTGCAACTCGCACCGGATTTCGGCAAGGACGGCACGACGCTGAAGCTTCTCTCCACCGGCTCTTCGCTGCTCAAGATTGCCTACCATCCCAGGGCCGGCTGGATGCGCGAGGCGGTGGCGCGGGTATCCGCCAATCCGTCGATCTTTTGGATCGACTACCAGACCATGGCCGATCCGATCAGCTTCTATAATGTCGATACCCTGAAGGCGCTCGGCTTGCCCGATACCGGCCGGCCGATCGTGCGGCGGGTGCATATCCGCGACATGCTGGAGGCCAAAACCTATCGGCGCTTCAAGGCCAACTTTTTCCGTCTGCACCGGCAATTGGTGATGGGGAACGAGAAGCGTTATTTCTACGATTACTACATGATCTGCTGCGGCCCTTTGCGCCTTGAAACCCGCGTCCTGAAGCCGGAAACGATCGTTGCTAGCTTCACCCCCGATGGAGCGCTGAAGATCGACGAACAGCCCGCGGGCTCGCAGAGCAGGTAACCGACCATGTCCCCCTTCATCGCCAAACTCATCCTCGTGATCGGCGCCATTTCGTGGTTCGTGATTCGGCTGCCGCACCAGAAGCGCTCTTGGAAGACCCAGACCCGCATCAATCAGCGCACCACACGCGAGAAGCTGCTGCTGACCTGCTCTTTCACAGGTCTTGGGATCATTCCTTTTCTGTATGTGGCATTCGGGGTCCCGCGCTTCGCTAATTATGCGTTCCAGCCGATTCTGGCCTGGCTTGGCACCCTCGTATTCGTAGCGTCGCTCTGGCTGTTTTATCGGGTTCACAAGGAACTCGGCCGCAACTGGTCCGATTCGCTGGAGGTGCGCGAGCAGCACAGGCTCGTTACCGATGGTCTGTACCACTATGTCCGCCACCCCATGTACACGGCGTTTTTCATGTGGGCGTTGGCGCAGGCGCTGTTGTTGCCGAACTGGATCGCGGGACCGGCCGGGCTGGTTGGATTCGGGATATTGTTCCTGCTTCGAGTTCGGCCGCGAGGAGGCCATGATGCTGGAATCCTTCGGCGAGGAATATCGGGCTTATATGGCGCGCACTGCGCGACTTATCCCGCATATCTACTAGGGGATGTGGCGTGGCATCATGGCAACACAATTGAAGGTTCACGCTGAAATCAGTCTAGTATTGTGGCCTTCCGCAGGCGGCGCGTTGTAAACGGGTGTATCGACGGACGGTGCCGACGTTGGGCCCGAGCCACAAGATCGAGACACGGAGCATTGGGTCCATGACGGGGATCGTGCGAAATTGGCTGGGGGTAACTGTACTGGCGCTGACCCTTGTGGTGGGCGGCATTGCGCCGGCAGGCGCGCAGTCGGGCTCCGAAAATGCTGAAGCGGCCAAGCCGGCTGCAAAATCGTCACCCAGGCGCCCTTCCGGTTCCGGCCATGTCTATCTGATGCGTGGCCTACTCAACATTTTCTCGCTCGGCATGGATGATCTGGCAGCGAAAATTCAGGCCAAGGGCATCAGCGCGAGTGTCCACAATCATTCGGATTGGCAAGCCATCGCCGACGACATTGCAGTCAAATACAAGGCGGGCAAGCACGGCCCGGTCGTCCTGGTCGGACATTCGCTTGGCGCCGATGCCGTCATGTTCATGAGCGAATATCTCGGCAAGAAGGGCGTGCCGGTGGCGCTAGTTGTGCCGTTCGACGGCACCGGTTCTTTCGCCGCATCGAGCAATGTCGCACGTGTGATGAATCTCACGCAGCGCGACTACGCCTATATGCGCAAGGGCTCCGGGTTTCGCGGCGAGCTTTCCAATATCGATGTGAGCAAACATGCTGGTATCGATCATATCAACATCGACAAGTCGGCGCGATTGCACGAGATGGTGCTCAGCCGTATCCAGTCCGTGCTCGCACGCGGAGGTGGTGGAGCAAGCCCGAGCCGTATCGTCGGTGATGGCGCAACACCGCGCGCTCGGCCGGCCGCCGCTGCGCCCGGCGACCCGGCCGCGCCCGCAGCACAACCTGCGCCGCATTCGGCTCCGCCCGCCGAATCTGCGCCGCCGGCCGCACCGAAACCGCAAGCCGGCATCGCCACTACGTCCGGGATATCGCACGGGGGCGAGTTTCACAGCGCGCCGAAGCCCGCGTCTGCTGCTGACGGAGCCGCTCCTGCAAAGCCCCCGCTGCGTTTCTGATCGAGGATCGCGAGGTCAGGGCTTCAGCTCCGCAATATTTCTCGAAAAGTCGCGCGCCGGGATTACGGCGCGCGTTTTTTTTGTGTCGAAAATTCCTGCGATGAAATCTTTATTGCCTGCCGCTGCATGAACGCAATCATTCCGCACGGACGCCCCCAAAAGGGACGATTGGCTTCTTAACGCGCTTCCTCCCCTGAACATTCAATGAGGAATGCCGAATGATCGTAAAAACGATCAGCGCGAATATATTTGCTGTTTTTCTGACCGTCGCCGCGCAAGCGGATACGGGACATCCAATGAAAGGAATCGCTTCCGTCTACGCCTATGAGGGCGAAATCACCGCAAATGGAGAGACCGCGAAACCGAGCGGCTTTACAGCCGCACACAAGAGCCTTCCATTCGGCACCCTTGTGAAGGTCACAAACCTCGATACCGGCAAATCGGTGGTTGTGCGTATCAACGATCGTGGACCCTTTGTGAAGGGAAGAGTGATCGACCTCACGCCGCGAGCCGCCACCGAGATCGGCTCGAAGGGGCTCGCGCCCGTTGAACTTGCAATCGTGAACTAGCGTGTCGAGGCCGGTGCTTCGATCGGAGAGCAATTGCGCTTTCCGTAGAGCACGCAGTCCTGAATTCTTGCGCATCGTAAGCATGGAATCGGCAAGCCAGATTGCCCCGCCAATCAAGAGCGCAATGAAGGCCAAAGCCAAGGCGTTCGTCACCATACGGTGGCGGAAATCGTCTGGCTCGCCATCGTTGCGCTCGAATTGCTCAAGGTTTTCGGCGGGCGACTGGCTGTTGGCGTGCGCCTGCTGAAACCTGCGATTGCTACGGATGTCGACGACCCGGTTTTCCGGGTCAGATACCGGACGTTGCGTCATGGCCTCATTCCATATCGCTTGCGAACTTGTATCACGCGGTGAAGGTTCCCGCGATATTCTAATCGCCATCCCATCGGCCCTTACCGAATCGGCCGCTCTGTAAAATTGCAAATAATCTCGATATTTCAAAAAACCAAAGTTTAAGACCTCTCAGATACCACGGATCGGGACTGCGAAATCATCGGGATCCGAGCAAAGGTCATGACTTAATATCAGGACGATCCGCGTCAATGGTCCGGTCCGATAGACAACATGGGCGATGCCGAGCGGCTGCTGCTCGAACTTTCCATGCGCGGCACGAGGCCCCAGATCGACATTGACGAGGCCCTGCAGCAGCGCTGGCTCGAAATCTGGTATCAGCCGAAAATCGACCTTCGTCGCAAATGCCTCGCCGGTGCCGAGGCGCTGGCGCGCATCAATCACCCGACGCTTGGTGTTCTGCTGCCCGGCAGCTTTCTGCCCGGCATCAGCGACGAACAGCTTGCAAGTTTGACCGAGCACGCGATGGTGTCCACGTTCTACGATTGGACCACCTTCGACGAGGCCGGCTACAACCTGCATCTTGCGATCAACGTGCCGGTGTCGGTGCTGCTGCGGCTGCCGGTTCCGACCTTGGTGCGCGAATATCGGCCGCAATCGGAGCGTTGGCCGGGCCTTGTGGTCGAGGTCAAGGAAGACGAGATCGTTCGCGATATCGCGCTGTCAAATGAGATTGCCAATCAGCTCAAGGTATCAGGGGTCACCGTTTCGATCGATGATTTCGGCGGTGGCTATTCCTCGTTTGCGTCGCTGCGCGAATTGCCCTTCGCGGAACTCAAGATCGACCATTCCTTCGTGAAGGATTGCGCCAGCGAAGGCACCAACGGCGCGATCTGCCAGACTGCGATCGACCTGGCGCATCGCTTCGGCAGCGTGGCGGTCGCCGAAGGCATCGAGAGCATGGCGGACCTGCAGGCCTTGCAGGTGATGCGTTGCGATTACGGGCAGGGCATCCTGCTGGCGCCACCAATGCCGAAGGAGCGCTTCATCGCGCTCCTGAACTCGCGCAACAACAAACAGCCGGCACAGGCTCCATCTGTCATGATGCAGCACGGCACCGGCCGCGTCGCGTAGCGCAGGATCGACGAAGCCTCGTCCGGCTCCAACAATCCCGCCTTGAACATAACGCCAGCGAGCCGACTAGGACGTCGGCTCTTCATGCTGCCAGCGCGCCACCACTCCGGCAATCGCCGCGCCCAGGATGGGCGCCAACCAGAACAGCCACAGCTGCGAAATATAGGCTCCGCCGGCAAACAGCGCGGGGCCGGTGCTTCGCGCCGGATTGACGGAGGCATTAGTAACCGGAATCAGGAAGAGGTGAATGAGTGTCAGGCATAGCCCGATGGGTATCCCGGCGAATCCGACCGCCGCTCCTTTCGAGGTGGTGCCGATGATGACGTACAGAAAGAAGAAGGTCGCGAGGACTTCGATCGCGAAGCACGATGCCAGGCTATATTTTCCCGGGCTGAGATCGCCGAAACCATTGGACGCGAATCCGCCGGGGACCCAGTCGGGTTTGCCCGAGGCGATCGCGTACAAGAACTGCTGCCGCCGCGATGGCGCCTGCCACCTGCGCCAAAATATAGGGAAGAACGTCGCTGGCCTTGAAACGGCCTCCGGCCCAAAGGCCGATGGTTACGGCGCAATTGAAATGGCCGCCGGAGATATGGCCAACAGCATACGCCATGGTCAGCACGGTCAATCCGAACGCAAAACTCACGCCCAGAAACCCGATGCCCAGCGAAGGAAATCCTGCGGCGAGCACCGCACTGCCACAGCCGGCAAATGTTAGCCAAAAGGTGCCGAAAAATTCAGCCCCGAGACGTCGCTGCATGTTCATTTAGTCCCCCCCATTGCAATGATTGGTTTGGTGCCTGAAATCATCTTGCGTCAACGTATCTCAGTGTCATCGTGCTGAATATGCATTCTCGGCATGTCTGGCAAACCGCGGCGTTGATTTTCGGTAGTCGGCGACCATCGGCTGTGGATGAATCGCCTTTCGAACTTGGCTCGCGAGGTGCAAAAGCTCTTGCAAATCTTTTTTGCAATGCAAAATCTCGCCGCTATCGCTTTTGTCCAGGCTCGGCGAATGGATAGGACTCGCCTTTCGGCAACGGCACGCGGAACGCATTAAGCGTCATCGCGACCAGCGTGTAATAGCCGAGGATGCCGACGAACTCGATCGTGCCGGAGTCGCCGAAAATCGCATGCACCCGCGCGTAAGTCTTGTCCGATACGCGCTTGGTGCGATGCAGCTCAGCGATAAAGTCATAGATCGCGCGCTGCTCTTTCGTGAGCTTCGGCACTCGTCCGGTGCGCAAGGCTTTGATCGTTTCGGCCTTGACGCCGGCTTTCTCCGCGATCGGGGCGTGGACCCAGAATTCATATTGCGAGCGCCAGAACCGCGCCAGCACGAGGATGGTGAATTCCGACAGATGCGGCGGCACCGTGGTCTGGTAGCGGCAGAAGGCGCCGAGCTTCTGTGCCAGGTCCCCGTATTCCGGCGCATGCAGGAGAACGGCGAACGGGCCGCCGAGCGGACCCTTGCCGCGCGTCTTCTGGATATCGGCCAGCAGCTCCTGCTGCTTGGGCGACAGTTCGGATTCGGAGGGGATTTTGAGACGGGGCGCGGGAATTTTGACCGGCATGGATGACCTCGGCTGACGGAAATAAACGCTGCTTGTCGCATGGCCAATGCGGCACGAAAAGCCCGCGTGTCGCGACGAGGCAAAGATCGACGGACCTTCGCGGCCGCAATACAATGCAGCAGGTGTCCATGGACGATGTAAGCGCGTTGATATTCCTTCTGTAGGATTTGCACGCGCGAGATCGCGAGCAAGACGGAGACTAACATGCCCGCCGAGCGGTTCGATTTCAAAAACAATCGCGGCGAAACGCTGTCCGCTTTGCTCGATCGCCCCGCCGGTAGTCCGCGCGCCACCGCGCTGTTTGCGCATTGCTTCACCTGCGGCAAAGATATCCGCGCCGCAAAACGGATCGCCGAAAGGCTGACGGCGCTCGGGATCGGCGTCCTGCGCTTCGATTTCACCGGACTTGGTTCGAGCGAGGGCGAATTCGCCAACACCACCTTTTCTTCGAACGTTGAGGATCTGGTCGCCGCTGCAACCCACATGCGCGAACGCGGGCACGCGCCCTCCCTGCTGATCGGTCACAGTCTCGGCGGCGCCGCCATTCTCGCGGCCGCTTCCCAAATTCCGGAGGCGAGGGGAGTGGTGACGATTGCCGCACCGTCAGATCCCAGCCATGTCCTCCATCTGTTCAAGGATCATGTGCCGCAGATCCGCGAGCACGGCGAATTTGAGGTCTCGCTCGCCGGTCGGCCGTTTCGGATTCGCAGTGAATTTCTCGACGACGTTGCAAGTCATGTGCTGAAGGAAAAGATCGCGACCCTCCGCAAGGCGCTGTTGGTGTTCCATTCGCCGGCAGATGAGACGGTCGGCATTGAGAACGCGACGGCGATCTTCGTCGCGGCGAAGCACCCGAAAAGTTTCGTCTCACTCGCCGGTGCCGACCACTTGCTGAGCCGGAGGGAGGATGCGGACTATGTGGCGGATGTCCTCGCCGCCTGGTCCGAACGCTATCTCGACATGCCAGAGTCCGCCGAGATTCCCGACGCTGACACCCAAGGCGTCACCGTCAGCGAGACCGGGGCGAGCAAATTCCAGCAATCCATCACGGCCGGCCGGCATACGCTTATTGCGGATGAACCCGTATCGGCCGGCGGGCTCGATTCCGGTCCCAACCCCTATGACCTGGTCTTGGCAGGACTCGGCGCCTGCACATCCATGACACTGCGCCTCTATGCCGACCACAAGAGAATGCCGCTGGAGCGGGTGACCGTGACTCTCCAGCATTCGCGCATTCACGCCAAGGACTGCGAAAACTGCGAGACCAAAGAGGGGAAGATAGACCGCATCGACCGTGTGCTGACGCTGACCGGCAATCTCGATCCCGAACAGCGCAAAAAATTACTGGAAATTGCTGACAAATGTCCGGTGCATCGGACCTTGTCCTCCGAAATCGATATCCGCACGGTGGAGCAAACGTGAGTTCGACGAAGCGGGGTTATTTCGAATCGAAATGCTCCGCGCCATCCCAGTCTGACGGCGGCGGATTTGCAAGAAGGCGCGTGCAGCGTTCGATATAGATCGGCGCCACGGGATCGGCCGGATAGGCCGCAGCGAAGCGCCGGAAAAGCTCGAGTGCCTTGCTCCAGTCGCGGTCGCGGTAGATCGCAATCGCTTCGCTCCATTCGCGGCATAGGCTAATCGCCGCTTCGGTTGCAGCATCGGGGCCGGCGTCGCGTGCACCAAGCAGTTCGAACAGCGGAACGATCTGCGACGTTCCCGCAGGCACTACCAGATCGAGCGGCCGGAACAGGAATTGATCTCGCACCTGTTCCTCGACGGTGCCGGTTACCAGCACCTGGGTGCCGTATTGCTTGTTGAGCCCCTCGACACGGGAGGCCAAATTCACCTGCGCGCCGAGCGCGGTATATTGCATGCGGTCTGCCGATCCGACATTGCCGACAACCGCTTCGCCGGTGTGCAATCCGAATCGGGGCCGCATCGCGGCATAACCTTTGGCCTGCAATTCGACATTCAGCGCGTCGTTGACGGCGACACAGCGCAATACCGCATGACACGCATTCGCGGCATGATCCGGATCGGCAGCCGGCGCATTCCAGAATGCCATCACGGAATTGCCGATGAATTTGTCGACGGTGCCGCCGCGATCGAAAATGCAACGCGACAGCGCGGTGAAGTGCGAGGAGAGCTGGTCGAACACACTTCCGCCGAGAGCGTTTCGGACCGACGGGTGAAATCCTGGATATCGGTGAACAGGACCGTCAGCGTCCGCCGTTCGCCGCCGATGCCGGTATCCTTGCCGGAGGAAACGATGGTGCGGACCAGTGCCTTCGGAATATAGGCGCCAAAGCTCCGGAGCCCGGCTTCCATCGCGTCCAGTGCGTTGGCAAGTTCATTGATCTCGACGATCCGCGAATGCACTCCAAGGCCACCACCGAGTTCGAATTGCCGAATGCGCTTGGTCTCGCCGACGATCCGCTTTAGCGGCCTCGTGAGACTGTCGGACACATACAGGATCGCCAATACCGCCAGGAGCAGGGCGGCGCTTCCGAACGCGAGCATGAACAGGCTCGCGGTCCGGATCGGACCGACGAAATCGCTTTCGGCCGCGATCACTCCGATTTGCCAGTCTTTGCCAAAGCGCGCGGGAAGGGGCGTAAAAGAAATGAAATTGGTGCCGTTCTCGAGTTCGGCCACAAACCGATTTCCGGCGCCCTGGTCACGCAAGGTAACCGCCTGAACGATCCGGGGGTCGTCGATGTCCGCGGCCTTCTTGATGATCAGCTCGCTGCCTTTTTGTGCGACGATGGAATCGAGTTTCGGATAGCCGACAAGGCCGCCGTTGTTGTCGACGATGAAGGCGAGGCCGTTCTTGCCGATGCGCTGCCGTGCCAGGAATTCCGACAGCGCTCCAAGCGAGATGTCGATGCCGACCGCGCCGATCGAAGTGCCGGCATCGGTCGCAATTTTGTGCGACAGCGTCAGTCCAGGCTGACCGGTGCTGAAAAAGATGTAGGCATCCGAAATCGACAGCCCCGTTTGATTTCGGGCGGCGAGATACCATGGGCGGCTTCGCGGGTCATAGATCGGCGGCCGGCGCTCGATGCCGACGATTTGGCCCCATTTGGCGATATAGGTGCTGACATCGGCCACGATGCCCGCGTTCGGGTCGATCGTTCGCAATACGAAATTGGCGTCGGGCGGCGGTTTCTCATTGCCCGCGCCGGCTAGCTTCTGATCGGGATGCAGGCGCCTCACCTGAAAGAATGCGCCGTCGCGTTCAAAGCCGACATAGAGCATCTCCGCGTGTGGCGTCGATTCGAGCACCGTCAGCAGATACTGGAACGTGTCCGGCTTTCGCAGCTTGTCGGGATCGATCTTGGCAAGCGTTGTGGTCGCGTCGACCACTCGCGCCAGCGGAACAAGCAGCGCCTCGACATGTTCGGAAATATCGACGGTCGCTCGCTCTATCAGGTCGACCGCGACTTCTCTCGCAAGATTGACGTTTCGAACATAAAGCGTACCGATGACGGTAAGCAGCAGAGGCACGGTGATCAGCGCGAATGCAAGGCTGATGCTGATCCGGAACGGAAGGCAGAAGCGCGGCTTACCGTCGGTCATCAGGACTTCTCTACAGGAGCCAACATGTCGTCGGTTCGGCCTCCGCAAGTCTGCTCGAGCGGAGCGTCGACTGGAAGTCGGCACCCGGTCAGCACGAAACTTTAGTGGTTTGTCGCCACACAAGCTATGGTGGGCAGCCTTGTGCAGGCGCAATATATTTCTTGGCAGCGATGCTGCGGGTGCCGTTATTGCATAGACATCGACCACCCGGCTTTGTCTCAGCGAAGTGAATTACCCAGCCTGCCGAGATCAGGCCTCGCCGAACACGCGTCGGAAAATCGTGTCGACGTGTTTGAAATGGTAGCCGAGATCGAAATTGTCCTCGATCTCCTTCGCAGTCATCTTTGAGGTGACGCGCGGATCGGCCTTCAGGAATGCGAGAAAATCGCCTTCGCCGCGCCAGACTTTCATCGCGCTGTCCTGCACGATCCGATAGGCCTCTTCGCGCGCCACGCCCTTGTTGGTGAGCGCGATCAGAACACGCTGCGAATGTACGAGCCCGCCGAGCCGATCGAGATTTTTCTGCATGGTCTCCGGGTAAACCAGGAGCTTGTCGATGAGACCGGCGAGGCGATTGAGCGCGAAATCGAGCGTGACCGTCGCGTCCGGGCCGATCATGCGCTCGACCGAGGAATGCGAAATGTCGCGCTCGTGCCAGAGCGCGACATTCTCCATCGCCGGCAACGCATAGGCGCGCACCATGCGCGCGAGGCCGGTGATATTTTCCGACAGCACCGGATTGCGCTTGTGCGGCATCGCCGAGGAGCCCTTCTGGCCTTGCGAGAAGAATTCCTCCGCCTCCAGAACTTCGGTGCGCTGCAAATGCCGGATTTCGGTCGCGAGCCGTTCCATGGACGACGCGACGACGCCAAGCGTCGCAAAATACATCGCATGCCGGTCGCGCGGGATGACCTGGGTTGAGACCGGCTCGACCGTCAGCCCCATCGCCTTGGCAACATGCGCCTCCACTCGCGGATCGATCTGCGCGAAGGTGCCGACCGCCCCCGAAATGGCGCAGGTGGCGATCTCCTTGCGTGCTGCGACCAGGCGCTGCTTCGCGCGGTCGAATTCGGCATAGGCTTGCGCGAGCTTCAGCCCGAACGTCACCGGCTCGGCGTGGATGCCGTGCGAGCGGCCGATCGTGGGCGTCATCTTGTATTCGAACGCTCGTCGCTTGAGTGCGGCGAGCAGCCTGTCGGTATCGGCGATCAGAATGTCGGTCGCGCGCACAAGCTGCACGGAAAGACAGGTATCTAGCACATCCGAGGAGGTCATGCCCTGATGCACGAAACGCGCCTCGGGACCGACAATTTCAGCAAGGTGGGTCAGGAAGGCGATGACGTCATGTTTGACCTCGGCCTCGATGGCGTCGATCCGCGCGACATCGAAGGCCGCGGCTTTGCCCTTGTCGCGGATAGTCTTGGCGGCGGCGGCAGGGATCAGCCCGAGTTCGGCCATGGCGTCGGCCGCATGCGATTCGATCTCGAACCAGATGCGAAACTTGGTTTCGGGCGACCAGATGGCGGCCATCTCGGGCCGGGAATAGCGAGGGATCATGGGTCTCTCGTAACGCGCGATGGATCGCTTGGCTAGCGCGCCTGTGGATGCTGGTTACGGGCGCGTTCCAACGCGTCCGCTGCCGTCGAAACGTCGGCCAGATCGCGGAAGGCGAGCTTGCCGGTATAGTCGACGTCACGCATCCGCGGGGGCAGGCCGGTGGCGAAATAGAGGTGGCCGCCCTTGCCGCCGGCGGTCATCGATTCGAGCTTTTGGTCCATGCGGTCGAACGGGCAGCTAACCGTTTCGGGGCGAAACCATTCATGGACAATCACGGCGCGGCGATCGGTAATTGCATAAAGCGTATATTGCGTGTCGATCGCGAGCAGTATCGGCGCCATCACCAGGGCCAATCCCACCATCGCGAAAGGGACTGTGATGGCCAGCGAGGCGCGGCCGGCGAAATAGAGCCCGAAAATCGCAATGCACCAGGGCACACCGATCCACCACAACACGAGCTTGTTGCGCAGCGTCACGCGAATATCGGGCCGGGCGGCAAAGACGACGCGTTCGCCAGGTTCAAGTTTTTCGGCGAGCAGGGTCAGCGCGTGCGCAGGTGCGATCACGCGGCTTCGCCGCGCGCGAGCGCCGCGGCATTGCGGATGGCTGCGATATTGCCGCGATAGGCGGAGGCTCCGCCCTTGAAAATGGCCGAGCCCGCGACCAGCACATTCGCGCCGGCGGATGTCACACGCGCGGCCGTTTCGGGTGTGACGCCGCCATCGACTTGAAGATCGATCGGCCGGCTACCGATCATCGCGCGGATCGCCGAGATTTTCTCGGCCGCGGCCGGTATGAAAGCCTGCCCGCCGAAGCCGGGATTGACCGACATCACCAGCACCAGGTCGACCAGATCGAGCACATTCTCGATGGTGTTGACCGGCGTTGCCGGGTTCATGGTGACGCCGGCCTTCTTTCCGAGCGCGCGAATGGCCTGCAGCGAGCGATGCAGATGCGGACCAGCTTCGACATGAACAGTAAGGATGTCGGAGCCGGCTTTGGCGAAGGCCTCCAGATGTGGATCGACCGGCGCGATCATCAGATGCACGTCGAAAACCTTCGTAGAATGAGGCCGCATGGCTTTGATCACATCCGGCCCAAAGGTGATATTCGGCACAAAATGTCCGTCCATCACGTCGAGATGGATCCAGTCGGCGCCGGCGGCGTCCACGGCGCGCACTTCCTCGCCGAGCTTTCCAAAATCCGACGCCAGGATGGAGGGCGCGATCAATAGCGGGCGTGACATGTCTTGCCTCGTCACTCGTCTGCCGTCCGTCTAACACCCTCGTCGGGGTCGGGCAAACCTCCGCTTGCGGCACCGATCCAGCGATGCGCCAGCGGTTTCAGAAGGTGCGGCAGGGTGTAGATCGGAAACTGTGCGACCGCGAAATAGAGCCAGGTCATTTCGGGTACGGCGCCGCCGACGGCGGCGACCATCAAGCCCATGTTGCGGCTTCCAACCGACAGGCCGAGTGCCAGTGCCGCGGACCGTCCGGCGCGCTGCATGACGAGGCATGTGGCAACGATCAGCAGCGCGGTGAGTCCGAACACGGTGAGAGTCAGCGCTGCCACCAATAGCGGCCGGGCGAGTATGTTGCCGCCGACCCCATCCATCAGCCCGATCGCGAATACGAACAGCGCGACCACCGAGAGTCCGTCGATAACCTCATGATTGCGTCGGACGAAGTCCTGCCCCTTCCAGCGCCGGATCAGGGTCGCCACCAAAAAGGCGCCACCCAGCATGGCAATCAGGCGCGCGGCGAGCGCGAGCGGCGATACTTCGAGGGTCGGGCCCACAAAAAGAGCGGTGAATAGCGGCACCGTGAGCGGCGTCGACGCCATCGCCACGATCAGGGTGGCGAGCGACAGCGCTGCGTCGAGCCCCATCAGGGTCGCCAGCGCGGGCGAGCCGATCACCGGCGGTGCCACCGCCTGCAACACCAAGGCGAGAAAGAGCGCCTGCGAGGCCTGCGGCACTCCGAGAGCCATTGCCGATCCGCAGATCGCAAGTGGCACCGCAACCATCGTCCACAGGCTTGCCACGATCACAAGGCCCGGCCGGCGGAATTGCCCCCGCAGACTGGCGGGCTCCACGCGCAGGAAGGCGAGCGCCAGCAGCACCAGCAAAGCCTCGACGAAGACATGCTTGAACAGGGCTGCGAGCGGGGGCAGGGCGATGCCGGCAAAGACGGAAAGCGCGAGCGCGCGCGTCCCTTGCCGTCCCAGCCAGGCCAGACCGGCGGCGCCTGCGTTAAAAATGGGCATGCACGCTGATACTGCACGAATCCCCCGCGATCCATATATGTGTGCGGAACTGCCCCGAGGAATTCATGGCCCGTACCGATGCAATCGTTCTGGGCGCCGGCGTCGTCGGCGTCTCCGCTGCCCTTCACCTTGCCAAACGCGGCCTTTCGGTTGCACTCGTCGACCGGCGTGCCCCGGGTGAGGAAACGTCCTACGGCAATGCCGGGATCATCGAGGGCAATACCTATTTTCCCTATCCGTTTCCTAAGAAAATTGGCGCGCTGCTGAAGATCGCTTTCAAGCAGGCGCCGGAGGCGAATTACCACCTGACCTATCTGCCGAAACTCGCTCCCTGGCTGTTCGCCTATCTGCGCCATTCGACCGGCGAGGCGATGTTCGAGTTCGCCGAGAAGATGCGCCCGCTATTTGCCGCCTCGATTGCCGAGCACGAACTGCTGATGCGCGAAGCCAAAGCCGAGCGCTATCTGCGCACCAATGGCTGGCTGAAGGTTTATCGAACCACCAAGGCCTTCGACTCGGCCAAGCCTGACCTCGACGCCATTGCAGCCGCTGGCCTCGCGTTCGAGCCGCTGGATCTTGGCGGCTCGCTGGCGCTCGAACCCGGATTGTCTCCGGTCTTCGAGCGCGGCATTTTCTGGCCGCAGGCGGCGAGCGTCAGCAATCCGCTGGCGGTGACGCGCGCCTACGCCGACCTGTTCCGCTCGCTGGGCGGCGTGATCCTGCAAGGCGATGCACGCTCGTTGCACCGTGCCGATGGTCGATGGCGCGTCGATACCACCGAAGGACCGGTCGATGCGCCGAACGCGGTGGTCGCGCTCGGACCCTGGGCAACCGATGTACTGGACCCGCTCGGAATTCATCTGCCGCTCGAGGTCAAGCGCGGCTATCACCGCCATTTCCACCCGAAGGGCAACAAGGGCCTGAACCGGCCAGTGCTGGATGCCGAGGTCGGCTATGCGATGGTGCCGATGGAGCAAGGCTTGCGGCTCACGACCGGCGCCGAATTCGCTTCGCGCGATGCCCCGCCGACGCCGGTGCAATTCGACCGTCTGATGCCACAGGCTCGTGCGCTGTTTCCGATCGGCGAGCCGGTGGAAGCCGAGCCCTGGATGGGACGGCGGCCGTGCTTTCCGGATTCCATGCCCGTGATCGGGGCAGCGCCGGGCCAGCCTGGCCTCTGGCTCGATTATGGCCACGCGCATTGGGGGCTGACGCTCGGGCCGGTCACCGGGCGGCTGATCGCGGAGATGGTGACGGGCACGACTCCGTTCACCGATCCCGCGCCCTATCGGGCCGAGCGCTTCCTGTCCTGAGCGATTTCCCGGAAGGGGTAGCGCCCGCGAATTGCGGCGTTGAAGAACGAGCCTCTGGATGAAGCGTTGCAAAAGGTGTCGTAGATCGTCTTCGGCACTCCGGCATAGACATAGACGCGGCCTGAAACGAAGGTCACGCGCAGTTCCTTCGTTTCTCTGTTGTAACTCGCCTCGCGGATCACGCTCGACGGCACGGCAGGTCCTTGCACGACGAATATCGCCCGATGGCAATAACGCACGCGGCGCAGGCTGGTTCGGCGCCGGGCGAGGGGAGCGTTATCCGAATTTGTCGCGCCACGACGGCAGCGCGCCGGGAACAGGCAGGGCGGTCGCTTCGTACACTGCGCGGGCGATGGCGCGGGCCAGCACATTGGCCGCAATGGTGCCGAGCGCCGTCAGCGAAAATAGCGGATCGGGCAGCGGCTTCTTTCCGGTGGCGGCAGCGAAGACGAGATCGCCGTCGAGCGGAGTATGAACCGGATAGATCGCACGCGGCATTCCGGTATGCGCCATCACCGCGAGTCGATGCGCCTGCGCCTTGGTGAGCCTGGCATCGGTTGCGACCAGAGCGATGGTGGTGGCCTGCCGTTCGCCGCCCTTGGTGCGGACCGCAAGCTCCTTCGGGCCGAAGCTTTGCGGCCATCCAAGTCCGCCGAATTCCCTGTCCTGCTCGAACGGCGCCGCCCAGAAATGCGGGCCGTCGCCAATGGTGACGGAGCCGACCGCATTGACAACCGCGAGCGCGCCGATCGTAAGCCCGTCTTCGGTCACGGCCGACGCCGAGCCGAGGCCGCCCTTGAGGTTTGCGACGGTCGCGCCGTGTCCTGCACCGGCGCTGCCGAGCGCGAAATCGAGCGAGGCTGCCGCAGCGGCGTCATAGCCAAGCTCACGGTAAGGCGAGAACCGGCCCCAATTCTTGTCCCCGCCCGAGAGCAGATCGAACACGATCGCGCCGGGAACGATCGGCACCCGCGCCTCGCGAATGGCAAAGCCGCGGCCCCGTTCGTGCAAAAAGGCCTGCACGCCGGAAGTCGCATCGAGCCCGAACGCGGAGCCGCCCGACAGCGTGATCGCATCGATGCGCTCTACCGTCGAAGCAGCCGTGAGGAGTTCGGTCTCGCGCGTGCCGGGTCCGCCGCCGCGCAGATCGGCGGATGCGACCGCGGGCTCGTCGAACACGATCGCGGTCGCGCCCGAAGCCAGAGTAGTGTCGTCGGCATGGCCGACTTTCAGGCCTGCGACATCGGTGATCAGATTGCGCACGCGTTGCTCCCGAAATCGGCACCTGCAGCCTCATCCTGAGGAGGCGGCGAAGCCGCCATCTCGAAGGATGAGGTCGGTGGAAATGCCGGACCTGCGCCGATTGTAGCGGCGTTATCACGCCCGGTCACAACCCGGCGAGGTGGCGGCTCCCGGCTTGCGCCACCGCCTGTGGTCCTGCAAGAAGCCCGCATGCCGGATGTATCGTATCTGGCGGCTTTGTTTGCAGGCCTGATCAGCTTCCTGTCGCCCTGCGTCTTGCCGCTGGTTCCTCCTTACCTTGTCTACATGGCGGGTGCCTCGCTCGAACGGCTCGCCGATGACGAGCCAGAGCCGCGCGTGAGGCGTGAGACCGTGTTCGCGGCCTGCCTGTTCGTTGCCGGCTTTTCGACCGTGTTCATTGCGCTCGGCGCCAGCGCCACCCTGATAGGCGGGCTGTTGCGCGCCTATTCCGACGTGCTTTCGACCATTGCCGGCATCGCCATCATCGTCATGGGGCTGCATTTCCTGGGGCTGACCCGGATCGATTTTCTGCTGCGCGAAAAGCGGCTCGGCATGGCCAAGCCAATCGGGCTGTGGGGCGCCTATGTGATGGGGCTGGCCTTCGCCTTTGGCTGGACGCCGTGCATTGGGCCGATCCTGGCCGCGATTCTGGCGGTCGCGGCGTCGGAAGCGACGGTGGTGAAGGGAGCTTCGCTGCTGGCGGTCTATTCGCTCGGGCTCGGTATTCCCTTTGTGCTGGCGGCGCTTTTGGCCGAGCCGTTCGCGGCGTTTCTGTCGCGATTCAAGACGCATATGCAAAAGGTCGAGATGGCGATGGGCGGGCTTCTGGTGCTGACCGGGATCATGTTTCTCACCGGCAGCATCACCACCATGAGTTTCTGGTTGCTGGAAGCGTTTCCGGCGCTGGGGCGGATTGGCTGAAAAGCTACCATTTTCTTTGAAAATCAGGCCGGCCGACCTCCGTTTCACATGAAAATATTCCTATACAATACCCGAATGCAGTCGCGTTCATACTCCTAAAAGGCACGATCTTCTGACGCCGAGTGGCGCGGGAGCGGAAGGGTCGGCGGCTTGCTCCAATCGCGAACAGATAGCGGCGTCTGGCCGCACGCGGAATGCCCGCGACAGCGTGGGGTTAGTGGTGCGGGAGGAAACCCAAAATGAAACGCACCAGCATTACCAGCCTATCGCTTGCCGCCATCGCCTCGGTCATCGCAACCGGCGCAATCGCACAGACGCCGCCCGCAGCCGCACCCGCTGCGCCCGCCGCTCCGCCGCTCTATGCTGTCACCAAGGTCGACGGTACCGACAATGTCTACGTCTTCCGCTATCAGAACCATCAGGCCATGTTCATCGTCACGCCCGAAGGTGTGATCGCGACCGACCCGATTTCCTACGGACGGCCGCAGGCGGCGCAGGCTTATCTTGACGAGATCCGCAAGATCACCAAGGCGCCGATCAAATATCTTATCTACAGCCACCATCATTACGATCACATCGCCGGTGGCGAGGTGTTCAAGAAGGCGGGTGCCAAGGTGGTCGCGCATCGCAGAGCGACCGAGCGGCTCAAGGCGCTCAAGGGCAAGGATGTGGTAATCCCCGACGAGTCGGTGGGCGACAAGCGCACCATCAAGCTCGGCGGTACCACGCTCGATCTGCTCTATACCGGCCGCAATCACTCCGACTCGTCGCTGGTGATGTTCCTGCCGAAGGAAAAGATCGTCTTCATCGTCGACTTCAATTCACTCGGTGCGGTGCCGTCGCGGTTGGCGGTCAACGATTCCTATCCGACGGAATGGGAAGCTTCGCTGAAGAAAATTCTGGCCCTGAACTGGGACCGCCAAATTCCCGGTCACCCCGGTCCGGGCGGGCGGCTCGGCACCAAGAAGGATATGGAGGATCAACTCGCCTTCATGACCGACCTGAACGACGAGGTGAAGAAAGCCTCTGATGCCGGCAAGTGCTTCGATCCTGCGAGCAAGGAAGTGCGCGTGCCGAAATACGCAACGCTTCAGGGCTATGAGCAGAACATCGAATGGAACATACACCGCTGGTGCGGTTACTGGGGGCGCGGGATTTAGCCGCGCTGCTCACAATTAAGTGCGCCTGAGCCCGTTCGGTTCAGGCGCTTTTTCGAGAGGACCGCGGCGTCAGCCATCGATGGTGAAGCCGGAGGCCTTCGCGATCGGACCCCAATATTCAGTCTCGGACTTGATGCGCGCGGCAAGTTCGGCCGACGACAGCATGTAAGTGTCGAAGCCCATTTGTGTCAGCGCTTCGCCGAAAGACGGGTCCTTCATGGCCGCATGCGCCGTCGTTTGCAGCTTTTCGACAGTCGCGGCCGGCGTCTTCGCCGGAACGAACAACCCGTACCAGTCGATTCCGGTCACTTCGCCATAGCCGAGTTCGGCGAAGGTCGGCACGTTCGGCATGAAGCGCGACCGCTGCGCGCTGGTGACGGCAAGGGGGCGCAGCTTTCCGGGAATGTGCGGCAGCACGTCGCCCATCACCGCCATTGAAGTAGCCACCGTGCCGCTGAGCAGATCGGGAATGATCGCCGCCATGCCGCGATAGGGCGCATGCGTCATGTCCAGGTTGGCCTTGTTGGAAAACACCATACCCTGAAAATGCATGATCGAACCCGCCGCCGGTGTCGCGTAAAAAGTCTTGTTGACCCGCGCCCATTCGACGAATTGCGCCAGGTCGCGCACCAATTCAGGGACACCCGGTCCGACCACAAAGGCCTGCGCATTCGAACAGACTGGCGTCACCGGTATGAGATCCTGCACCGGGTCGTAGGAGAGCTTGCGGTAGACGTGCGGGAAGATCACGATCGGCGATGACGGCGACAGCACGATGCTCATGCCGTCCGGCGCCGCAGCCTTGGTCGCGTCGATCGCGATACGGCCGCCGGCACCGATCCGCCCTTCGACGATGATCGGGTCGGCATAGACACCGCGCAGCTTGTCGGCCATGCGGCGCGCGATGATGTCGAGCGTGCCGCCGGCGGCGAAGCCGACATAAATGCGGGCGGTTCCATTCTGTGCGTTGGCGACAGAGGCGGGGAGAAGCGAGCAGGCCGCTGTGCCCTGAAGAAACCGGCGACGCGTAACGTGCATGGATAATCTCCGCTAAGAGCTCTTGGGAATTCCGGCATTCGGGACAAACGCAACGGCCTTGATCTCGATCGACAGGTGCGGATGCGGCAGCTGATGAACGGCGACGGTGGTTCGTGCCGGCCCGTTGTAATCGAAAAACTCGCCATAGACGCTGTTGTAGCCGGCGAAGTCGTTCATGCTGGTGAGATAGGCGCAGATTTCGACGACGTCGTTCAGGCCGGCGCCGACGCTTGCCAGGATATCGCGGATGTTTTCGATCACGGCGCGCGTCTGCTCGTGAATATCGAGCGTGACGGTGCCGGTTGCGTCGATATGAACACCGGCAATGCTGTTGTCGGCGCGCCGCGCGCTGGTGCCGGACACAAACACGAAATCGCCGGCGCGTTTGAGATGCGGGAAGCGGCCGCGCGGCGGGGCCTTGTGGTCGAGGACGACCGCCTGTGTCAGGTTGGTCATGAATCCTGCGTCCGAAATAATCGTCCCCAGCGGGACGCGCCATTTAGTACGTATACGTGCATTTAGCCTATGGAACGCATTTTGGCGTGTCAAGTTGCCGTAAGCTGTCTAAACGCGCAGAAATAGCGTAACAAGGCTGCAATTGAGATTGCGGTCACAACGCAATAGAACTTCCGTCATGGGCCGCGATCGAACATCATCGGACAAGAGCAAGGCACCGCGCCGCAAGAGGCAGGCTGCGCCGCGCGCGGGCGATGAAAAACCAGCGCCTGTTCTGTCTAAGCCGGCACGCCGCGCGCTCGATCAATTCAAACTGGAAAACGTCGTCTCGCACCTGCTGCGGCGCGCGCACTTCGCCGCCGAAGACGTCTTTGCCCTGGAATTTTCCGCCGAGGCGATCACGCCGCGGCAGAAGGCGGCTCTTGTCGTCGTCTATCAGCGGCCGGGGATCAACCAGAACGAACTGGCGGAATTGCTGTTCATGGACCGCAACACTGTGGCCGAGATGGTTTCGCGGCTATGCGCGCGCACGCTGCTGAAGCGTTCGCCGGCGGCGGGCGACCGGCGCGCTTATCAGCTATTTCTCGCGCCGAAAGGCGCATCGCTGCTTGACCGGATCATCGTGCGTGACGCGAAGGTCGAGCGCAAAATTATCAGCAAGCTGCCGCGCAAGGACCGGGCATCGTTCACGCGCTGCCTGAGATTGCTGACGCAGTTACGTTAGCCGATCCGGCCCGCATGTTTTGGAATCACGGAACCACCAGCGTCAGCTTCTTGGCTGCGCGCGTGATCCCGGTATAGAGCCAGCGCTCGCGGCTGTCGGGGAAGGCGAAGCTCTCGTCGAACAGCACGACGTCGTCCCATTGTGACCCTTGAGCCTTGTGCACGGTCAGCACATAGCCAAAATCGAATTCGTCGTATTTCTTGCGCTGCGGCCAGTCGAAATTTTCGATGCCTCCCAGGAAACATTCGCGGCGCACCGAGACTTTCACGCCCTTGATGCCCATCGCCGCACCCGACAGGTCGGCATCGGGCATGAGACGCATCGTCAGAATGCCGCCGGATTTTCCGGCCGCGCGCTCCTTCACGCTCCACAACCCGCCATTGAACAGGCCCTTGCGGCGGTTGTTGCGAAGACACACGAGCTTGTCGCCTGCGACCGGCAGACCTTCCTCCCGGCCCAGCCGCTCGCGCAGCCGCGTGTTATAGGCGCGCCGCGTATTGTTGCGTCCGACCAGAATCTGATCGGCTTCCCGCACGCGGTCGGGATCGAAATCATTGCGCAGCACGATTTCGGTTTCGCCGTAGCGGCCGGGTTCGAGCCGCTTGCCTTCGCGCACCAGCATCGACAGCCGCACGATCGGGTCGTCCTGCGCCTGCCGGTGCACTTCGGTCAGCATCGCATCCGGCTCGCTTTCCGTGAAAAACCCGGCGCCCTGGATCGGCGGCAATTGCGCGGGGTCGCCCAGCACCAGAACCGGCACGCCGAAGGAGAGCAGGTCGCGACCGAGCTCGGCATCCACCATCGAGCATTCGTCGATCACGATCAGCGCCGATTTGGAGGCCGGCGCGTCGTCCCACAATTCGAAATTCGGGGTTTCCTCGCTGCTCTCCTTGGTCTTGTAGATCAGCGAGTGGATGGTGGAGGCGCCGCCGCAGCCTTTGGCACGCATGACCAGCGCCGCCTTGCCGGTAAAGGCCGCAAACGAAACCCTGCCGTCGACGCTATCGGCCAGGTGACGCGCGAGCGTGGTTTTGCCGGTGCCGGCATAGCCGAACAGGCGGAACAGCTGCGGGGTGCCGCGCGTGCCGGGCTTGGCTTTCAGCCAGTCGGAAACCGCGCGAAGCGCCTGATCCTGTTGCGGGGAGAATTCGGGCATGGGTGATGTGGTAACTGCGTCGCTCCTGGACCACAAATGAAAAAGCCCGCCGGAGAGGCGGGCTTTTCCGTTGGTCTGACGAAGGTATCAATCCTCGAAATAGCTGATCTTGCCGTCCGGGCCCTTCTTCCACGTATAGAGCACGTAGCGGTCCTTTTTCTTGCCGCCGACAAGATAGCCGTCGTTGGACACGTCGCCCTTCTTGTCGAAAGAGATATCGCCCAGCACGGTCTTGAACGGCTTGCCGGATGACATCACCGCCGCAATCTTCTTGGTGTCGAGCGTCTTGGCTTCCGCCGCCGCTTCCTTGATGATCTGCAAGGCAGCGTAGCTGTAGAGCGTGTAAGCCTGCGGCTCGAAGCCCTTCTTACGGAACACCGCGACGATGTCCTTGTTCGCCGGGTTTGTGCGCGGATCGGGCGAGAAGGTCATCAGCGTGCCTTCGGCGCCGGGGCCGGCAATGGTGGCGAATTCGTCATCGGTGATGCCGTCGCCGCCCATCAGGGGTGCCTTGACGCCCTGGTCGCGCATCTGGCGCACGATCAGGCCGCCGGTGTCGTGCAGGCCGCCCCAGTACATCAGATCGATGTTGGCCGCCTTCAGCTTCGAAACCAGCGCGTTGAAGTCCTTGTCGGATGCATTAACGCCTTCATAGAGCACGTCGTTCACGCCGCCGGCCTTCATCGCCTTGCGAGTCTCGTCGGCAAGTCCCTGACCGTAGGTGGTCTTGTCGTGCACGATCGCGACGCGCTTGCCCTTGAATTTCGCCGCGATGAGCTTGCCGGCGACGCCGCCCTGCTGATCGTCACGGCCGCAGACGCGGAACACGTTCCACATCTTTCGTTCGGTGATTTTCGGATTGGTGGCGGCCGGAGTGATCACCAGGATGCCGTTCTCCTGATAGACTTCAGATGCCGGCATGGTGACGCCGGAATTGAAGTGGCCGATCACGAATTTCACGCCGTCTGCCACGAACTTGTTAGCGACCGAGACGCCCTCCTTGGGGTCGCCGCGATCGTCGCCGACGAACAGCTGGATCTTCTGGCCGTTGATGCCGCCCTGGGCGTTGATGTCGGCGACCGCCTGCTCGACGCCATTTTTCAATTGTGCGCCGAAGGCAGCGCTGCCGCCGGTGAGCGGTCCGGCAACGCCGATCTTGATCTGGGCGGCGGCGGGACCGGTGCCGGCCAGCGCGGCAGCGAAGCCGAACGCCATACCGAGCGCAGTGATCCGTTTCATTCGAAAACTCTCCCTCTGAGTGGAATTGCGTGGCGGGCCCGCCCTCCGGAGCCCGCCGCAGGCACAATCTAGCTGGAAATCGGGTTCTGCGTCAGTCAGATTCCGGCGCTGCGGCGATTGGTGCCGCGGATTGCCGCACCCAGCTGAGCAGGCCGGCGCGCTTGTAGATCCAGCCATATTGCTGCGCCATCTGGCGTGCCCGGGTGGCGCGAAAGCCCCAGAAACCGAAAACCAGGCAGATCGCGGTATCGATCAGGTAGTCGGTCGGAGACAGGAGCGTTGCGCCGAACAGCGCGCTGTGAAGGAAACGCACGGCCGCACCCAAAATCAGCATATAGAGACCGACCTGCCACCATGGCCGCCAGGTTCCGGCAATCGCGCGACCGGTGAGAAAGGCGGTGCCGCCGCCGAGTATCACTGTGAGCAGTATGAAAATGCCGACCGGTCCTGCGTCGGTCAGGCCGCTGACAACACGCCCCATCTATCCCGCCTCCCTGCGCCCGCCTTCGAGATAGGCGGCGCGGATTTCGGGCCGTTCGAGCAGATCGCGGCCGGTTCCCGACAAGGTGATCTCGCCATTGACCATGACATAACCGCGGTCGGCGAGCCGCAAGGCGTGAAAGGCGTTCTGTTCGACCAGCAGCACGGTGAGCCCGGTGTGTTCGTTCAGGTCCGCGACAATCTTGAATATCAGCTTGGCGACGAGTGGCGCGAGGCCGAGCGACGGCTCGTCGAGCAGCAACAGGCGCGGACGCGACATCAACGCGCGCGCAATCGCGAGCATCTGCTGCTCGCCGCCGGACAGCGTGCCGCCGCGCTGATGGATGCGTTCCTTCATGCGCGGAAACATCTTGAAGATGCGGGCGAGATCCTCGTCGAAATGTTTCGAGCCGATAACGGCCGCACCCATCTGAAGATTTTCCATCACCGTCATGCGCGAGAAAATGCGCCGGCCTTCCGGGGCCTGCGCGATGTCGAGACGGGCAATCTCGTGCGTCGGCAGATGCGTGATGTCGCGGCCTTCGAACAGGATCTGGCCGTCACTGGCGCGCGGATTACCGAAGATGGTCATCATCAGCGTGGATTTGCCGGCGCCGTTCGCGCCGATCAGGGTCACGATCTCGCCCTGATGCACGTCGAGATCGACGCCGCGCAAAGCGGTGATATTGCCGTACATGGTGGTGACGCCGCGCACGGCGAGGAGGGGAGTGGCGCTCACAGCCCGACCTCCGTCGCGACCGCGGCTACTTCTTCCTGCTCGACGCCGAGATAGGCCGCGATCACATTGGGGTCGTTCTTGACATGTTCGCGGGTGCCATCGGAAATCTTGACGCCATAATCCAGCACGACGACATGATCGGAGA
Organism: uncultured Pseudomonadota bacterium; assembly: GCA_963707705.1. Taxonomy (GTDB): domain Bacteria; phylum Pseudomonadota; class Alphaproteobacteria; order Rhizobiales; family Xanthobacteraceae; genus Pseudorhodoplanes. Next base: position 169,616 of record CAVPRD010000019.1, read on the forward strand.
TCTGCATCACCACCGACATGTCATGCTCGATCAGCAGGATCGAAGTGTTGTGATCGTCGCGGATCGACAGCAGCAATTGTCCGAGTTCAGCGCTCTCGCGCGGGTTCAGACCCGCCGCCGGCTCGTCGAGACAGAGCAGCACCGGATCGGTGCACATGGCGCGCGCGATTTCGAGCCGCCGCTGATCGCCGTATGGCAGATCGCCGGCCGGATCGTCGGCGCGATCCGTGAGCCCGATGGTATCGAGCCAGCGCACGGCGTTGTCGATCGCCTTGTCTTCGGCATGCGTGAAGCGCGGCAACCCCAGAATGCCGAATACGGAAAAACCCGACGCCAGCATCAGCGGGTTATGCTGCGCGACCAGCAGGTTCTCGAGCACGGTCATGCCCCGGAATAGCCGGATATTCTGGAAGGTGCGGGCGACGCGCGCCTGTTTGGCCACAAGATGGTCCGGCATCCGTTCGAGCAGGAACAGCGAGCCGCCACGGCGCGAATGGCTGCGAACCGAACTTGCGGTCAGCCGGTCGAGCCTTTGCCATGCGGAAGGATCTCCGCTTTGCAGGGCGATGCGGCCTTCGGTCGGCTTGTAGAAGCCGGTGATGCAGTTGAACACCGTGGTCTTTCCGGCACCGTTCGGGCCGATCAGGGCGGTGATCTCGCCATGCCGCGCGCTGAACGACAGGTCGTGCACCGCCACCAGCCCACCGAAGCGCATGGTGAGATGATCGACGCGAAGAACGTCGCCCGCCTCGCTCATCCGCGGCCTTCCTTGACGAACTTGGCCGCGATGGTCTTGCGCTCATGCAGAAAGGCGGTGGGATCGCGCGTGGAGATGAGGCCGCGCGGCTTCCAGATCATGATCAGCACCATCGCGGCGCCGAACAGCAGCATGCGGTATTGCGTGGGGTCGAACTGATTGCCGAATACGCTTTTCAGGAAGTCGAGCTCGCGCAGCAATTCGGTGCCGCCGATCATCGCGACTGCGGCGATCGCGACCCCGAGCGGGCTGCCCATGCCGCCGAGCACCACGATCGCAAGGATCATCGCCGATTCCATGAAGGTGAAGGATTCCGGCGAAATGAAACCCTGCCGCGCGGCGAAGAACGAGCCGGCAAAGCCAGCGAACATCGCTCCCATCGAAAACGCCGAGAGCTTGGTCTTGGTGGTGTCGATGCCAAGCGCGCGGCAGGCGATTTCGTCCTCGCGCAATGCCTCCCACGCTCGCCCGATCGGCAGCCGCCGAAGCCGTATTGTCACAAAGGCGGTCAATAGCGAGAGGCAGAGGATGACATAATAGAGAAAGATCGTCCGATAGATCGGCGAAAACTCCAGTCCGAAAGTGGCGGCGAAGCCGTCTTCGTTGGCATTGAACGGGATGCCGAAAAAGGTCGGACGCGGGATGCCGCTGATGCCGGCATAGCCGTTGGTGAGATCGACCCAGTTGATCAGGACGAGGCGGATGATTTCGCCGAATGCCATCGTCACGATGGCGAGATAATCGCCGCGCAGCCGCAACACCGGAAATCCGAGGAGGATGCCCCAAAACGCGGCCAGGATTCCGGACAGCGGCAGCAGGATCCAGAACGAGAATCCGAAGCTCTTGGCAAGCAGCGCATAGGAATAGGCGCCGACCGCATAGAAGGCGACGTAGCCCAGATCGAGCAGGCCGGCCAGGCCGACCACGATGTTCAGCCCCCAGCCGAGCATGATGTAGATCAGGATCTGGATGCCGAAATTGTCGATCCATTTCACCGAGCCCTGCATCCCGGTAAACAGGATTGCAAAGACCGGGTAGAGAAATGCGAAGCCGAGCGCGAACGGCACGATATATTTTGCGATTGCCGCGCGCCGTTCCGCAGCCTTGACGCTTTCGCCCTCGGGCCGCGCCGCGGCGCGCCGTTGCGACGCCGGCCGCACCACCAGCGACATCACAAGGCTCAGGGCGACGACCAGCGCCACCAGCACCGCAAGCAGAAACGGCCGCGGCTCCAGAATCAGTTCGTTCCGGATGTTGACGGCGGTGCGAAGCCCGATCAGCGGCAGCAGAATGCCGAAGGCAACGAGCCCTGCTATCAGCGCATCCCGGATCGCGCGCCCGACATCGACGCGCGCCTGAGCAGTCTCCGCCATCTCAGACTTTCTCAACCTCGGGCCGGCCGAGCAGGCCCTGCGGCAGGAAGATCAGCACGATCGCAAGAATGGAAAAGGCGGCGACGTCCTTGTAGTCGATCGAGAAATAGGCCGACCACATAGTCTCGATCAGTCCGATCAACAAGCCGCCGATTACCGCGCCCGGCAGCGAGCCGATGCCGCCGAGCACCGCGGCCGTAAATGCCTTGATGCCCGGCACGAAGCCGTCGGCGAAATTCACCACGCCATAATACATCAGGTACATCGTGCCAGCGACGGCGGCGAGCGCGGCGCCGATCACGAAGGTGATCGAAATGGTGCGGTCGACATCGATGCCGAGCAGCGAGGCCATTTTCGGATCCTGCTCGCAGGCGCGTTGCGCGCGGCCGAGCGGAGTCTTGGCGACCAGATACCAGAAGGCCGCGAGCAGGATCGCGGTGACGGACCAGATGATCAATTGCCGGTAGGACAGGGTGACCTGATAGCTTCCGTTATCCATCAGCACGAACACGTCCTGCACCATCGGCGGGATCGATTTGTTGCGCGGGCCTTGCGCGACCTGCACGAAATTCATCAGGAAGATCGACATGCCGATCGCCGAGATCAGGGGCGCGAGACGGAACGAGCCGCGCAATGGCCTGTAGGCGACGCGCTCGATCGCCCAGCTCAGGAGCGAGGTGATCACCATGCCGACAATGAGCACAATCAGCAGCGTGAGAAAGACCGACGAGATTCCGAGCCAGGTCGAGAGCACCAGTACCGTTATCAGCGCGACGAAGGCGGAAACCATGAACACGTCGCCATGCGCGAAGTTCACCATGCCGATGATGCCGAACACCATGGTGTAGCCGATGGCAATCAGCCCATAGATGGCACCGAGCGTGAGGCCGTTGATAAGCTGCTGGACGAAGACTTCCATGATTCGACGCGCCTTTCCCCAAAACTGCCCGTGCGGCGCCCGCCCGCCGCTCGGGCGGCTGCGCCCGAAGGATAACTCAAGTCTTAGCAGTGGCCTGATATTGCGGCAACGCGGCGCGTTGCCCATCGTTGCGCCAGCGGCCGTAAAGGTGTGGATGTTGTGTTTGCACGCGATGCGATGACGATTTTGCCCGCAGACGCGCCGACGCGATCGCGGCTGCGGCGCGACAGCTTTGAGCCTTTTATGCGGACAATTTTCATAGTGATGTGATCACTCTTCGAAAGGTTCCCGGAACGGGCAGGTCCGGCAGGCGTTTTCGTGGGTACGGGGCGCATGCAAGGAGCGTAAAAATGTCGAACGTCCGCAACCAGAATCAGCAGAGCCAAAACAACCCGAACCAAGGCGGCCAGCAGGGTGGGCAGCAGAAGCCCGGCCAGCAGACCCAGAATCCGGGTCAGGGCGGTCAGCATGGCGGGCAGCAGAAGCCCGGCCAGCAGCAGGGCGGCCAGGGCCGTTAAGGCGGGCTGACGTTTGTTGCATTGCAGCAAGCATCTGCAAATTCTTTGAGAGAGAGAGAGAGCAGATTCTGAGCGAGAGGCCCTGTCGGTGACAGGGCTTTTCGCCGTTGTGGTTTACTCTTGCCCCTGGTGTTGGCCACAGCCTTGAAGGCGTCTAACCTTCCGCCATGAGCGCCGGGCTCCCTCTCTTCCATTTATACGGCGATCCGCCGGACGATCAGGCTTTCGACTTCATCCATGTCGAAACCATCGCGTCTCGCTCCTCGATCCATGACTGGCTGATACGCGCACACCGCCACCGCAACCTGTTCCAGATTCTTCTGGTCGAGAAGGGCGGCGGGGAGATGATCTTTGAGGCTTCGATCAAGCCGTTCTCCGCACCTTGCGCGATCATTGTCGCGCCGAATGTCGCGCATGGCTTTCGCTTTCAAGCTGGGGTTACCGATGGCTGGGTGATGAGCTTCAGCGAAGATGTTGCGCTGATGCTTGGCGACCGATCGGGCGAAGCGGTCACGCAGCTGAAGGCGATGGCTTCGGAGCCGGTCGTGGCACTCGATTCCGCGCGCGAGGGCGGCAGAGTGTCAAGGCTTTGCGCCGACTTGCACCAGGAAAGTTTCCTCGCACGCGATGGTCACCGTCTCGCGATGCGCGCACTGCTGGCATTGATCGCCATCGAAGTCGGCCGCCAGTCCGCAAGCCGCGCGCGATCGGGCAGTGTGACTCTCGCGCCCGCTGACGGCACTGTCGAAGCGTTGAAGCGGCTGGTGGAGGAGAATTTCCGAAAAGAGCGCCAGATCGGATTTTACGCCGGGCGTCTGGCCATGACGTCGGACCGGCTCAACGATCGCGTCAAGCGCGCCGCCGGCGTGACCGCGGGTCACCTGATCCGCCAGCGCGTTCTAACCGAAGCCAAGCGCGAATTGGTCTTTTCCGGCCGCGCCATTCACGAAATCGCTTATGAACTCGGCTTTGCCGATCCCTCGCATTTTGCCCGCTTCTTCCGCAAGCAGACGGGCATGACACCGCAGGATTTCCGCGCCGCCCAGCTTCGCTGAGCCAACGCCGCCGCAACCGGGTACCGCCGCCTCTTAAGGTAAATAAAGGGTTCCGATTGAACGCGGAAGTCTGGCCGGCAAAGTACGCGGCTCAGGAAAGCCCCCGAGGCAACGGGGCTCATTACGGGAGCGGCGCCTATGAGGGGCCTGCCCAAGGCCATTCCGTTTCTGATCGGCATCATCGCGCTCGATTTCACGCTGGCGTTCGGCCTGGAAGCATGGCGGATTTTCGTCTCGCCGATCGGGGGTCTCGATCAGCCTTCCTTTGCGAGCACGGTCTATGCCCTCGGAAAGTTCGCGGGCCTGACCCCTTCGGGGCTGGTCCGTCTCGCAACGCTGTTCGGCATGATCTATCTGACCATAGCGGTCATGTGCGCGCTACATCTCGCAAGCCGGATCGGTGCGCTGCGCGGCCACCCCATCGACCATGACATGCTGGATGCGGCGCTGATCCTGGTGGCCGTCTCGACGATTGCCGCTGCGACGCCGGCAATTCTGCAGGGCGCGACCGACATCCTGATCCTGCAGCGCCTGCCGCTATGGCTTGTCGGCCTTGCCGCGACGCTTTCGATGGTGGAGCGCGTCCCGGAAATCGACGACGCGCAGCCGCCCGGATACTGGGAGCGCCGATTCACGCGGAAGATGGCGCGCGAACACGACGACGAAACCACGTTCGTCGCTCCGGCGGCGCGTCAGGAGGGAATGACGTTGCGTTGGACCAGCCTGCGGCGCGAAGCCGGCATGAGGCAGCGCGCGAATGCCGGTAACGCTTCAGGGTTTGTGATGCGCCGGCGCTAGAGCCGCGCCCTAGATTTTTCCAAGCTCCGCGATGATGTCACCGGCCTCCTTGAAGGCATGATTGGCAGCCGGCACGCCGCAATAGATCGCCTGCTGGATGATGATTTCCTTGATGTCGTCGGGCGTGAACCCGCCTTCGACCAGGGCCGCGCGCACATGCATTCGGAACTCAGCCCATTTGTCGAGCGCGAGCATGGTGCCGATCACCAGCACGCGCCGGGTGCGCTCGTCGTAATGCGGACGGGTCCAGACTTCACCCCAGGCATAGCGGGTGATGAATTCCTGGAATTCGGTGTTGAAGGGCGTCTTGCCCGCATTGGCCTTGTCGACCCAGGCATCACCGAGCACCTTTCGGCGGCGCGCCATGCCCTTGTCGTAACGGTCCTTCTCGTCCATCGCTGCCCCGCGCGCCTAATGTGATCCGAGGAAATCGAGCACCGTCTTCGTGTAGGCATCCGGCACTTCGACATTGGCGATATGAGCCGCCTGGACAATGGCGAGCTTCGCGCCAGGAATGTTCGACTGGATGTATTCACCCGCCTCGACATTGGTCGCCGGATCGAACCTGCCGGCTATCACAAGTGTTGGCGACTTGAACTTCGGCAACATCGCGCGATGGTCCATCGAGGCCACCGCCTCGCAGCACCCGACATAGCCTTCAAGCGGCGTGGTGAGGAACATGTCGGTCATCCATTGGACCTTGTCGGGCGCGCGTTCGCGGAATTCCTTCGTGAACCAGCGTTCCATATTGCCGGGTACGATTGACGCGAGACCTTTCTCGAGCACCAGCTTGATGCGGTCGTCCCAAGGCTTGCGGTCAGGGTAATGGGCGGTGGTGTTCGACAGGATGATCTTGTCGAAGCGATCTGCGGCATTGGCGCCAAGCCACATGCCTTCCATGCCGCCCATCGATAGTCCGAGCCAGTGCGCCTTCTTTACGCCGAGGCCGTCCAGCACGGCGATCGCATCGCGTCCCAGCATTTCCATCGAATAGGGGCCTTTCGGCGCGCCCGATTTGCCATGCCCGCGCCGGTCGTAACGCAGCACCCGAAACTTCCGGCTGAAGGCGTCCATCTGCGGATCCCACATGTGCCGGGTGGTGCCGAGCGAATTGGACAGCATCAGCACCGGCGCATCGGCCGGGCCGGCAATCTCGGCGTCGATCGCGCAGCCGTTTGAATCGATGACGGGCATTCAGTTTCCTCCGGATTTTCTAAGAAGCTATTTCGAAATCACCGCGCGGCCTTATCACCGCCCAGCCTTGGCGGTAGCCAACAGGCGGTCGATGAAGAGCTGCGCGACACCTTGATAGCTCATCGGGTCGAACAGCTTCGAGATTTCGCCTGCAGGAATGATGGCGGTCACTTTGGGATCGGCCGCAAGAATGTCCTTCAGATGCTTGTTCTCGGCATGCGCCTTCTTGCCAGCGGATTCGACCAGTTTGTGCGCCTCTGACTTTCCGATTTTCTCGGCAAGCTTGAACGAAACAGCTTCGGCCATGATCTGTCCGTCGGTAATGTCGAGATTGGCGCGCATACGCTCGACATCGACGTCAAGGCCATCGGCGATGTCGACCACGGCGGCAAGCGCCCCCGACGTGACAAGCGCAAGCGCCGGGAATGTCGGCCATTCGGCGGCCCATGCGCCGGCCGCGCGCTCATGCTCCTGCACCTGCGCCGCCAAAATCGTCGCGCAAAGCTGCGGCGCGATCGCAGCGCAGGCGAGGCCTGACGCGGCGGCGACCGGATTGCGTTTGTGCGGCATGGTGGAAGAGCCACCGCGGCCTTCGCCCGCGGGCTCGAACGCTTCGCCGACTTCGGTCTGCATCAGCAGCGCGACATCGCGCGCGATCTTGCCGCAGGTGCCGGCAAGCATGGCGAACGCGCTCGCCACATCCGCCAGCCGGTCGCGATGGGTGTGCCAGGGACCATCCGGCAGCGGCAGGTCGAGTTCTTTGGCGAAGGCGATGGCGACCTCGACACCGCGCGAGCCGAGAGCTGCGAGGGTGCCAGTGGCGCCGCCGAATTGCAGCACCAAGGCTTCGTTGCGCACCCGCTTCAACCGCGCGCGTGCGCGTGTCAGCGCCGCGGCATAGCCCGCGACTTTCAGCCCGAATGGCATCGGCAAGGCCTGCTGCAGCCAGGTTCGCCCGACGGTTGGCGTATGCCGGTGCTTTTCGGCAAGCGTCGTGAAAGCCGGTATCGCGCGTTCGAGTTCGGTCGCGAGGTCGTCGATCACCGCGCGCAACTCAAGCACCAGCGCGGTGTCGATGATGTCCTGACTGGTCGCGCCCCAATGCACGTAGCGTGCGGCCTCGGCGTCATGCTTTGCGACTTCGGCAGTCAGCGCCTTGACCAGTGGGATCGCCAGATTGCCGACGGAGACTGCGGCAAGGCCGAGCGCGCCGATGTCGTAGAATTTTGCCTGGCAGGCATTGGCGATCGGCCTTGCGGCGGAAGCCGGGATCACGCCGAGCGACGCTTCGGCAGCGGCAAGTGCGGCTTCCGCCTTCAGCATGCGCTGAAGCCGCGCCTGATCCGACACGATCTCGCGCATCGCCGCGCTCGAAAATAGCGGGCTCATCAGCGCGGATGGCATCATCGGATTGGACATTTTGGTCTCCCGGACGAGTGCACACTAGATGATTTATCCGCATTTTCTACGGCGAACCGGCGCCGTTTTGGCAATCCTCCATGCAACCGGCGCGGCTCGCCGATTATACCGATGCGGGCTTGCGACTTGCGCAGGGACCATAAAATCGGCGATACCGCCGCATGTTCGATCTGACCTTGTCCTTCGATAACGGCCCCGAACCGGAGGCGACGCCGGGCGTGCTTGACGTGCTGTCGCGGCGCGGGCTGAAAGCCGCTTTCTTTGTCATCGGCGAGAAGCTGAACCGTCCGGAAGGACGCAAGCTCGCCGAGCGCGCGCATGCGGAAGGGCACTGGATCGGCAATCATTCCTGGACCCATTCGGTCCCGCTCGGCCAGCGCAAGGAAGCCGATATTGCCGAATTAGAGATCGGCAATGCCCAGGCCGCTATGGCCGGCCTCATTCATCCGCATCGATTCTTCCGGCCGTTCGGCGGCGGTGGCAATCTTGACCGGCGCCTGATGTCGCAGCCGGTGGTCGATTATCTTGCGCGCGGCCACTACACATGCGTGCTGTGGAATTCGATCCCGCGCGACTGGGACGATCCGGATGGCTGGGTCGATCGTGCGATGGCACATTGCGCGTCGCAACCCTGGACTTTGATGGTCCTGCACGACCTGCCGACCGGAGCGATGCGCCATCTGGATGCATTTCTTGATAAGGTCGGAGAGTCTGGCGGACGACTACGCCAGGATTTTCCGCCTGATTGCATGCCGATCGTCGATGGCGCGGTCGTGCGTCCTATCGACAATTATGTAGCTGCTGCCTGATCCGAACGGAGTATTCGCCCATGGCAATGACAATGACCGGAGAAATTCCCCTCGAAGCGAAGAGGGACGTGGTCTGGGCCAAGCTCAACGACCCGGCGGTTCTGAAGGCCTGCATTCCAGGCTGCGAAGAGCTGAATGTGATTGGGGAGAACGAGTTCGAGGCCGTTGCCGTGAACAAGATCGGGCCGGTGAAGGCCAAGTTCAAAGGCAAGGTGCAATTGACCGATCTCGACCCGCCGAACGGCTACAAGATTTCCGGGCAGGGCGACGGCGGCGTTGCGGGCTTCGCCAAGGGCGGCGCGGCCGTCACGCTGTTCGACCATGAGGGCGGCACGATGCTCAAATATGACGTCGAGGCGCAGATCGGCGGCAAGCTGGCACAACTCGGCCAGCGGCTGATCAACGGTGCTGCCAAGAAGATGGCGGACGATTTCTTTGCGCGCTTCGCGGAAGCGGTGAAGGCGGGCTGATCACTCCGACCGCGGCTGGCGGATATCCATGCGCCACATCTCGGCGATCGAGCGGCCCTTGTTCGGCGGTTCGGGGTTATAGGCCGATACCAGCGTGTTCAGGGTCGCCCCGCCACGCAGCAGGTCCAAGCTCTGCTGAAGGATCGCTCTGCGTATGTCGGTATTGAACGGGATCGAAACGTGAGTGACGATCGCTTCGGTCACGGCCGAAGAACGCAAGTTATACGACCCCGGAATTCTCGGATAGGTCGCGGAATGGATGTTGATGCAGTTCTCGACCGGGCAGCGATATACGTTGCCCCATACGGTCGCGGCATCCAGAGTGATGATGGTAGGATGAAATTTCGCTTCATCCGCCATTTGCTTGCCGAACATGTAGGCGCGGGCGCCACCGGCCGAATGTCCGATGATCAGCACCGGTTCTTCGCTCTTGGTCCACAAGCCGAGATGGGTATCGATCAACACACGCCAGCCCTGCCGCCGCAGATCCGCGGCAAGCGGAGCGAGCGGCGTCAGAATGCCAGGCTGATATTGCGCAAGCCCGTTGAACAGGAGTGCGGTGGGTTTAATGGGGGACGCCGTGCTTTCGACTTGCGCGGCTGCGGGCGTGGCGATTAGCGCCACGGCGAATGCTAGGGCGAATTTCATGCAACGCTTTACTCGTTACGCAATACGGTAGGTTTAAGGCGATGCCGTAAACCCAAAATTATCTACGGGGGATTTGCCTAATTTCTGCCTAACGAGCGCTGTGACGAGCGATCCCGAAGCGTGCCGATTTGGTGCAAGAATCCATCGTCGGTTGTCTGATCTGTCGCCAGGTACCGCCGACCCGCTTGACCCGGCGCCCGGACCCGGCCAGACTTGTTCCAGTTCTAATTTGCTCAAAACGGCGAGATTTCGGCTCCGGAGGGAGCGGTCGGCCGGCTTTTGTGCCAAAAACAGTGCGAATTTAAGCCAAGGAGGACCTCATGGCATCCGTCACGATGACCGTGAATGGCAAAGCGACCAGCGCCGATGTCGACGAGCGCACCCTGCTGGTGCAGTTCCTGCGCGAGAATCTTCGCCTGACCGGCACCCATGTCGGCTGCGACACCTCGCAATGCGGGGCCTGCGTCGTGCATGTGGATGGCGTTGCACGAAAATCCTGCACCACCTTCGCCTGGCAGGTGGATGGCGCCAAAATTACCACCATCGAAGGCGTCGCCAACGGCTCGACACTGCATCCGATGCAGGAAGCCTTCCGCGAAAATCACGGTCTGCAATGCGGCTTCTGCACGCCGGGCATGATCATGGCCGCGATCGACATGGTCAATCGCAAGGGCCACGACCTCGACGACAAGACCATCCGCCACGAGCTCGACGGCAATCTCTGCCGCTGCACCGGCTACCACAACATCGTCAAGGCGATCGCCGCCGGCGCGAAGGCGATGCAGAAGTAGCGCGAAACCGGCTTCTCAATTCTTGCGATAATTCTTGGAAGGAGTTTGCCATGACTGCGACCGGAATTGGCGCTGCGGTGCGCCGCAAAGAAGACCAGCGTTTCATCACCGGCAAGGGCCACTATACCGACGATCACGCGAGGCCCGGCCAGACTGTCGCGCATTTCCTGCGATCGCCGCATGCGCATGCCAAGCTGAAGAAAATCGACACCACGGCAGCGGCCGCGATGCCGGGTGTTCTCGCGGTCTTTACCGGCGACGATTTCGCGCTCGACAAGCTTGGCGGCCTGATCTGCGGCTGGACCGTTCACTCCAAGGACGGCTCGCCGATGAAGATGGCGCCGCATCCCGCACTTGCGACTGGCAAGGTAAGCTATGTCGGCGATGCCTATGCGGTGGTGATTGCGGAAACCGCCGCGCAGGCCAAAGACGCCGCGGAAAAAGTCGTCACCGATTTTGAAGTGCTGCCGGCGATCATCGATCCGGCCCAGGCGCAAAACAAGGGTGCGCAACAAATTCACGAAGTCGCGCCCTATAACACCATCTACGAATGGCATATCGGCGATCCGGACGCGAATGCCGCGGCGATGAAACGGGCCAAACACGTCACCAGGCTCGATTTCATCAACAATCGCCTGGTACCGAATGCACTCGAGCCGCGCTCGGCGATCGCCGAATACGATCCGGGTGGAGAGAATTTCACGCTTTGGACCACGAGTTCAGAATCCGCATGTGGCGCGGCTCGTGATCTCGGCCTTCATCGGCGTCGCGCCCGAGCACAAATTGCGGGTGATCGCGCCGGATGTCGGCGGCGGTTTCGGGTCGAAGATATTTATTTATCCGGAAGAGGTCGTCTGCCTGTGGGCGTCCAAGAAGGTGGAGCGTCCGGTGAAATGGACGGCCGACCGTTCGGAAGCCTTCATCACCGACGCGCATGGCCGCGATCATGTCACGCATGCCGAATTGGGATTCGACGAGAACAACAAGATCGTCGGCATGAAGGTGAAGACCATCGCCAATCTCGGCGCCTATATGTCGACCTTTTCGTCGGCAGTGCCGACCTTCCTTTACGCGACGCTGCTTTCGGGCCAGTACGACATTCCCTCGATCTATTGCGAGGTGGATTCGGTCTACACCAACACCGTGCCGGTCGATGCCTATCGCGGGGCAGGGCGGCCGGAAGCAACCTTTGTGGTGGAGCGGCTGATGGAAGTCTCCGCGCGCGAGCTCGGCGTCGATCCCGCGGAGCTGCGCAAGAAGAATTTCGTCACGAGCTTCCCGTATCAGACCGTGGTGGCATCGCTCTATGACGCGGGCGACTACAACGCTTCGCTCAGCAAGGCGATGGAAATTCACGACACCAAGGGGTTCGCCAAGCGCAAGCGCGAAAGCGCCAAGAAGGGCAAGCTGCGCGGCATCGGCTACTCGACCTATATCGAGGCTTGTGGCGTCGCGCCGTCCGCGGTGGTCGGTTCGCTCGGCGCCGGAGTGGGGTTGTGGGAATCCGCCGAGGTGCGGGTGAACCCGACCGGCTCCGTTGAGGTTCTAACCGGCTGCCATCAGCACGGGCAGGGGCACGAAACCACGTTCGCGCAGCTGGTTTCGGACCGGCTCGGCATTCCGATCGACAATGTCAACGTCGTGCACGGTGACACCGACAAGGTTCAGTTCGGCATGGGCACCTATGGCTCGCGATCCGGCGCGGTCGGCATGTCGGCGATCGTGAAAGCGCTCGATAAGGTCGAGGCCAAGGCGAAGAAGATCGCAGCCCATCTGCTCGAAGCCGCCGAGGGCGATATCGAGTTCAAGGACGGCAAGTTCACCGTGGCCGGCACCGACAAGGCGATAGCCTTTGCGGATCTGGCGCTGCAGGCCTATGTCGGACATAAATTCCCGACCAGCGAGATCGAGCCGGGACTTAAGGAGGGCGCGTTCTACGACCCCACCAATTTCACCTTCCCGGCCGGCTGTCATATCTGCGAGCTTGAGATCGATCCCGACACCGGTGCAACCACCATCGCGCAATGGACCGCGGTCGACGATTTCGGCACCATCATCAATCCGATGATCGTGGAAGGCCAGGTGCATGGCGGTATCGCGCAAGGGGTGGGCCAGGCGCTGCTGGAGCACGCGGTCTATGACAAGGACGGCCAGCTCATGTCCGGCTCGTTCATGGACTACGCCATGCCGCGCGCAGAGAATTTCCCGACCTTCCAGGTCGACATGACCAAGACCATCTGCCCGTCCAATCCGCTGGGCATCAAGGGCTGCGGCGAGGCCGGTGCGATCGCGGCACCTGCCGCGGTCATGAACGCCATCACCAACGCCATCGGCACCGAACAGATCGACATGCCTGCCACGTCATCCGCCGTCTGGCGCGCCATTCAAAAATCCGCGCCTGCGCGCGCTGCTTAATTCGAAGGGACAACATCATGTACGCATTCAAATACGAACGTCCGACCTCGGTCCGGCAGGCGGCCGCGCTTCTCACCGGCAACGAGGATGCGAAATTGCTGGCCGGTGGCCATTCGCTGATCCCGGTGATGAAGCAGCGGCTGGCATCACCGAAGCTGATCGTCGATCTCTCGAAGATCGAAGGACTGACCGGCGTCGAAGTCACACCGCGCACCGTCACCATCAAGGCTATGACGAAGCATCGCGATGTCGCCAATTCCAAGGAATTGCTGGAAGTGATGCCGGCGCTTGCAAGCGTGCCGGCCTCGATCGGTGATCCGCATGTGCGCCAGACCGGCACTATCGGCGGCTCGGTCGCCAACAACGATCCGAACGCGGATTATCCGGCAGCGTGCCTTGGGCTCGGCGCCACCATCGTCACCAACAAGCGCAAGATCGCGGCCGACGATTATTTCAAAGGCATGTTCGATACCGCGCTCGAGCCGGACGAGATCATCACCGAGATCACCTTCCCGATCGTGAAGAAGGCCGCGTATCAGAAGTTCAAGCACCCGGCCTCGGGCTTCGCGCTGGTTGGCGTGTTCGTGTCCAAGCGCTCATCGGAAATCCGGGTGGCGGCGACCGGCGCCGGCTCGAACGGTGTGTTCCGTGTCACCGCTTTTGAGGAAGCGCTGAAGAAACGCTTTGCGCCGAAGTCGCTCGAAGGCGTGACGATCTCACCCGACGGCATCAACAGCGACATTCACGGTTCGGCGGAATATCGTGCGCATCTGGTCGGCGTGATGGCGCGCCGCGCGGTGGCGGCAGCGAACGAGCGCGGCGGAGAGGACGAATAGGAAGGGGCGGCTTTAAGCCGCCTCTTTCTGCAACTCCCCGAGCAGATCCCGCAAGTTTAGCGGGTCGGTTTTCATCTTGATGCCGCCATCGGCATCCCGCGGCCATTGCTCGCGGGGCCGATCCCAGTAAAGCTCCACGCCATTGTCGTCGAAATCGCGAAGATAAAGCGCCTCGCTGACCCCGTGATCGCTCGCGCCGTCGAGCTGGATGCCGGCGTCGATCAGGCGGCGCAGCGCATCGGCGAGTAGCCGCCGGGTCGGATAGACAATGGCGATATGGTAGAGCCCGGTGGTGCCGGGGGCGGGCGGCTGGCCGCCGCGGCTCTCCCAGGTATTGAGTGCGATGTGATGGTGATAGCCGCCGGCCGACATGAAGACCGCGCCGGGGCGGCGGTAGGTTTCCTCGAAACCGAGCACGTCGCGGTAGAACGGCAGCGCCCGTTCGATGTCGGCGACCTTCAGGTGAACGTGGCCGATCCTGACACCGGGATCGATGGGGCGGGCGGGCATATCGGACATGGCAGGGTTTCCTGGGCAGCTTCGCTCAAAATGCGGAAAATCGGCCTATATGTAGGCTGGACGCTTGCCGCGGCAAGCTGGCATAGCTCATTGCAGCCGTTCGTCCCCGCGAAAGCGGGGACCCAGAGTCAATGACTGGATTCCCGCTTTCCCGGGAATGAGCGGGTCAGGTCTGAGGTTTTCCATTGGCTAAATCCAAGCTCGTCCCCACCTCCATCGACGCGACCCTGTCGCTGCTCTCCGCCGGCCATTATGTCGGCGACCGGTCGCTTGCGACCGTGCTGTTTCTCGCGCTCAGGATGGGCCGGCCGCTTTTCCTGGAAGGCGAGGCCGGTGTCGGCAAGACCGAGATCGCCAAGGTGCTGGCCGAGACGCTCGGCCGCAAGCTGATCCGCCTGCAATGCTATGAGGGTCTCGACGTCTCGGCCGCCGTCTATGAATGGAATTATGCCGCCCAGATGATTGCGATCCGGCTTGGTGAAGCCGAAGGTAATACCGACCGCCAGCGGCTGGAGCATGACGTGTTCTCCGAGCGCTACCTGATCAAGCGGCCGCTACTCCAGGCGCTCGAACCCGATCCCGCCGGCGCGCCGGTGCTCCTGATCGACGAGCTAGATCGCACCGACGAGGCCTTCGAAGCTTTCCTGCTGGAAGTGCTCGCCGATTATCAGGTGACGATCCCGGAAATGGGGACGGTGAAGGCGGCGCATCCGCCGATCGTGATCATCACTTCCAACCGCACGCGCGAAATCCACGACGCGCTGAAGCGGCGCTGCCTCTATCACTGGGTCGGCTATCCCGATGCCGAGCGCGAATTGTCGATCGTGCGCACGAAAGTCCCAGGCATTGCCGAAAAACTGTCGGCGGAGATCGTTCATTTCGTGCAGGCGCTGCGCCAGCAGGAATTGTTCAAGGCACCAGGCGTCGCCGAAACGCTCGACTGGGCGACGGCGCTTTCGGAGCTTGATGTGGTTGCGCTCGATCCGGCAACGGTGTCGGACACGCTCGGCGTTCTGCTCAAGTATCAGGACGATATCGCCCGCCTGGATGGCACCAAGGTGAAGGAGCTTCTGGACGACGTTCGCGCGCAGCTTCGCGCGGCGGAGTGAGCATGTCCGACAAACCCGGCCGCCTCGCCGAGAACATCGTCTATTTCGCGCGCGCGCTGCGTGCGGCCGGCATCCCCGTCGGACCTGGCTCGGTGATGGATGCGCTCGAGGCGTTGCGCGTCGCCGGTGTCGGTTCGCGCGAAGACTTCTACTGGA
Source organism: uncultured Pseudomonadota bacterium (assembly GCA_963707705.1). Lineage (GTDB taxonomy): Bacteria > Pseudomonadota > Alphaproteobacteria > Rhizobiales > Xanthobacteraceae > Pseudorhodoplanes. Next base: position 185,402 of record CAVPRD010000019.1, read on the forward strand.
CGCTGCATTCGGTATTTGTGAAGCGGCACGAGCATACAATCCTGTTCGATCAGGCGTTTCGGCTGTTCTTTCGCAAGCGCGCCTATTTCGACCAGTTGATGGCGATGATGCTGCCGCAGGTCGTGCAGCAGCCCGACAACACTCCGCCTCCGCCGGCCGCGAAGCGCGTTCTGGATGCCATGTTCAAGAGTGAGGCCAAACAGCAGCCGCAGGAGAAGAAGGACGTCGAGATCGACGCGCGGCTGACGGTGTCCGACCGCGAAGTATTGGAGAAAAAAGACTTCGCGCAGATGTCGGCCGCTGAAATCGCCGAAGCCAAGCAGGCCATCGCGCAACTCGTGCTGCCGCTCGACGAGGTGAAAACGCGGCGCCTTCGGCCGTCGCGGCATGGCCACGAATCGATCTTCGACGCACGCTGCGATCCAGCATGAAGGCGGGCGGGGCAGTGATCGATTTGAAATATCTCGGGCCCAAGACGCGCCAACCGCCAATCGTCGCCTTGCTCGATATTTCCGGATCGATGAGCCAGTACACGCGTCTGTTCCTGCATTTTCTGCACGCTGTGACGGACAACCGAAAACGCGTCTCGACCTTCCTGTTCGGCACTCGGCTGACCAACGTCACCCGTGCGCTGAAAGCAAAGGACCCGGACGAGGCGCTGGCGGCCTGTTCCGGCGGCGTGCTGGACTGGTCAGGCGGCACCCGGATTGCGCCATCGCTGGCGGCCTTCAACCGGCAATGGAGCCGTCGGGTTCTTTCTCAGGGCGCCGTCGTGTTACTGATTACAGATGGCCTTGAGCGGGAGCCCGGCAATCAGCTCGGCTTCGAGATGGACCGGCTGCATCGTTCCTGCCGGCGGCTGATCTGGCTCAATCCCTTGTTAAGATTTGAGGGCTTCGAGGCAAAGGCGAGCGGCATCAAAGTGATGCTGCCCTATGTTGACGAATTGCGTCCGATACACAATCTCAATGCCATGAAGGATTTGTGCCGCGCGCTGTCGGCCGATGGCGACGGCAAGGCCGAAGCGAAGTATTGGTTGAACAAGGTGGCATAGAGCATGAGCCCGAAAAGCTTGCCCTCGACCTGATCGGGGGTGGGAATCGGTTTTCGGACAAGCTCATGCTCACACATAGATTCAACGCCGGAATGTAAGAGGATTCCAATGACTCAGAATTCGCTGGCGACGGACGAGGACATTCTGAAAGCCGCGGAGGACTGGCGGAAGGCGGGGCGCGGGGTTGCGCTCGCCACCGTAGTCGAGACCTGGGGTTCGGCGCCGCGGCCGGTCGGCTCCAATCTGGTGATCGACGGGGAAGGCAACTTCCTGGGCTCGGTCTCCGGCGGCTGCGTGGAAGGCGCGGTGGTGACCGAAGCCATCGACGTGATCGAAAGCGGCAAGCCGAAAACACTGGAATTCGGCGTCGCCGACGAGACCGCCTGGAAAGTGGGTCTTTCCTGCGGCGGCACCATTCGAGTCTATGTCGAGAAGGTGGAGTAACGTCTTTTGCGCCTCGATATCCTCTCCGCCCTCAACAGCGAACGCGCGCATCGCCGCGCAGCGATTGTCGTTACCGATGTCGCAAGCGGCGAGCAGCGGCTGGTAAAGGGCGTCGACGCAGCAAAGGATCCGCTGAAGGATATCCTCGAAAAGCACATCCGCAGCGGCAAGAGCGGGATGGAGGAGATGCCGTCCGGCAAGGTGTTCCTCACCGTTTACGTGCCGCCGCCGCGGCTTGTGATCACGGGTGCCGTGCATATCAGCCAGGCGCTGGCGCCGGTCGCGAAGCTGCTCGACTACGACGTGATCATCGTCGATCCGCGCACCGCTTTTGCGACGCCTGACCGATTTCCCGATGTCACCTTGCTGGCGCAATGGCCGGACGAAGCGCTGCCGCCGCTCAACATCGACCGCTTCACCGCCTTCGTCGCGCTCACGCATGATCCGAAGATCGACGATCCGGCGCTGACGCACGCACTATCGAAGGATTGCTTCTATATCGGCGCGCTCGGCTCGCGGAAGACCCATGCGCGCCGGCTTGAACGGTTAAAGGCGCAAGGCATTGGCGACAACGAATTGTCGCGCATTCACGCACCGATCGGGCTGGATATCGGCGCGGTGTCGCCGCCGGAAATCGCAGTCTCCATCATGGCCGAGATAACCGCGCGTCTGCGGCAGGTTCCGGAGAAGGCGGCATGAAATTCGGACCCGTCCCGCCGGAAGATGCGATCGGCGCAACTGCCGTGCACACCATTCGAAAGGGCGAACTCGTCCTGAAGAAGGGCACGGTGATCGATGCGGCTCATGTCGCGGCGCTCAAGGTCGCCGGCATTGCCGATGTCGTGGTGGCGAGGCTCGATCCGGGCGATGTGTCGGAGGATGACGCGGCCGCCGCGATTGCCGAGGCCATTGCAGGTGAGGGCGTCCACGCGGACAGGGCGTTCACTGGCCGCTGCAACCTGTTTGCGGACAAGGCGGGTGTGCTGATCGTCGATCGGGCGCCGATCGATGCGATGAATCGCATCGATGAAGCGGTGACGCTTGCGACGCTGCCGGCCTACAAGCCGGTAGTCGAAGGCGAGATGCTGGCAACGGTGAAGATTATTCCGTTCGCTGTCGCAGGCGACATCTTCATGTCGGCGATGAAGACGGCACAGGCCGCAAAGCCGCTGGTGCGGGTTGCTCCCTACAAGGTGAGGAAAGTCGGCGTGGTGTCCACGCTGCTGCCGGGGCTGTCTCCAAAGGTGATCGACAAGACACTCAAGATAACCGAAGACCGGCTTGCGCCCGCAGGCGCGCGCATTGTTGCGGAGCGGCGTGTGCCGCACGAGCAGGTGGCGCTTGCAAAGGCGATCCGTGAAGTCGAGACCGAGGGCGCCGAGCTCGTCATCGTGTTCGGCGCTTCAGCCATTGCTGACCGGCGTGACGTGATCCCGGCGGCGATCGAGGCGGTAGGCGGCAGCATCGAGCATTTCGGCATGCCGGTCGACCCTGGCAACCTGATGCTGATCGGCACCGCGCATGGCCGCCCGGTGCTGGGCGCGCCGGGCTGCGCGCGCTCGCCGAAGGAAAACGGTTTCGACTGGGTGCTGATGCGACTGTTGGCGGGTTTGCCGGTGACGTCGCGAGGACATCACCGGTTTGGGCGTCGGCGGATTGCTGATGGAGATCGTCACGCGGCCGCAGCCTCGCGAGGAGCCAGTGGTGGAAAAGAGAGACAGCTTCGCCGCGGTTATCCTGGCCGCCGGACGATCCACGCGGATGGGAGGTTCGAACAAGCTGCTGGCCGAGATTACCGGCAAGCCGCTGGCGCGGATCGCAGCGGAGGCGGCGCTGAAGTCGCGCGCCCATCCGGTGATCGTGGTTACCGGCCATCAAGGCGAAACCGTCCGGAAAGCCTTGCAGGACCTGCCGCTGCAATTCGCCGAGAATCCCGATTTCGCCGACGGTTTGTCCACCTCGCTGCGGACCGGCCTGTCGGCTTTGCCGGCCGATATCGACGGCGCGGTGGTGTTGCTCGCGGATATGCCGCAGGTGGACAGCATACTGATCGACAAGCTGATTTCGGCCTATGACCCGGACCGGGGAGGGCTGATTGCGGTGCCGGTGATGGCCGGGAAGCGTGGCAATCCGGTGCTGTGGTCGCGGCGATTTTTCCCCGAATTGATGCAGCTCGACGGCGATGTCGGCGCCCGCCATCTGATTGCAAAATATAGCGAAGCGGTCGTCGAAGTGCCGGTGACCGGCACGGCCGCACTGACCGATATCGATACCCCCGACGCCCTCAAAGCCATCAAGGCCGAGCTCGAACGCCACTGATTGTCGGCGTTGGCCGGCACCGCGCCCGGCGCTTTTCCCGCAGATATTCGGCGTTTGCCGGCGATCGTCAGGCGGCCCGATACGGCGCGGCCTGGCGCTTGCACCTTTTTGTGATTTGATTTATGACTGACTGGTCAGTCATAAATTTGAACCTAAATATCCGTTGCGGTCACGAACCAAAGACAGCACTGAATTCCGGGAACGCGACCATGCCGAAGTCAAAATCCGATACCGCCCGCCGCGCGCCGACCGGTACCCCCTTGGCGAAGCGCTCAGGTGCAAAGCTTTCTAACGCGAAACGCGCTGCGAAATCCGCTCGAAGCGATCCGATGCCGGGAGCGGCTGCATCGAAGCCGCAAGTCGCGAACGGCACACAAAGCGTGCGCGAAATGCGCAGTGCCGCGCGTCGCCAGGCGATATTGTCGGCAGCGCTCGATGAATTCTCGGCCGCGGGATTTGCCGCAGCCCGCCTTGACGATGTCGCAAAGCGCGCCGGCGTCGCCAAGGGCACGATCTATCTCTACTTCGCCGACAAGGAGACGCTGTTCCAGGAGCTGGCGCGCTCGATGATGAGTCCGCTGGTCGGCAACATCGAGAGCTTCGCGTCCGCCGACATCCCGCTGCCGATGCTGCTGGAGGGCCTCGCTGAGTTGTTCACGCGCGAGGTGATCGGCTCGCGGCGCAAAGATATCATCCGCCTGATCATCTCCGAAGGTCCGCGCTTTCCCTCGCTTGCCGAATTTTATCACCGCGAAGTGTTGAGCCGTGTGATTGCGGCGCTTCGTATCGTGCTGCAGCGCGCCTATGACCGCGGCGAGTTGCGCCAAAAGTCGCTGATTGAGTTTCCGCAATTGTTGGCGGCGCCGGGCCTCGTTGCGATCATCTGGAATGCGATGTTCGAGCGCATCGCGCCGCTCGATGCGCGAGCGATGCTGAAGGCCCATCTCGACATCATCCTGGACCGCAGGAGCGCGGCATGACCATGAAGCAATGGGTACTCATGCCTGTTCTCGCGCTGGCTCTGTTGGCGTCCGCGTGCAGCAAAGGCGGCGACGACATCTATCAGGGCTGGATCGAGGGCGACTTCATCTTCGTCAGTCCCGACGAGCAGGGGCGTATCGAGACGATGATGGTGCGGCAGGGCGATCAGGTGAAAACCGGACAGCTCATGTTCACGCTCGATCAGGAACTGCAGGCCGCCGATCTCGGGGTCGCCGAAGCCACCCTCGCCAACGCCAAACAGGCCTTCGATCGGGCGCAGCAGCTCATGAAGAGCGGCTCCGGCACGCAGAAGGACTTCGACTTCACGCAGGCGCTGTTTCGGGAAGCGCAGGCACGGCTCGCCGCCGCGCAAACCCGGCTGATGCGGCGCAAGGTCCTGAGCCCGGTCAACGGGCTGATCCAGACCGTCTATTTCCGGCCCGGAGAAACCGTGCCGCCCGGGCGCGCCATCGTTTCGATCCTGCCACCCGGCAACGTGAAGCTGCGCTTCTTCGTGCCGGAGCCGATGCTGGCGCGGATCGCGATCGACGATGCGGTCCGGTTCGGTTGCGACGGCTGTCCGGCCGATCTTACCGGAAAGATCAGCTTCATTTCGCGGTATGCCGAATACACCCCGCCGGTCATCTATTCGCAGCAGGAGCGCCACAAGCTGGTCTATCTCGTTGAAGCAATGCCGGCCAATCCTGCGGCGCTGCGCGTCGGTCAGCCGGTCGACGTGGTGGTGACGCCCAAAGCTTCCGGCACCAACGCTCCCCTGACAAGCGCTCCTGCCGGTGACGTTCCTGCCAGCAAGGCTCCAGCAAAATGACGGTGAGCCCCGAAATGGCTTCCGTTCCGGAAATCGCCATCGACGTGCATGGCCTGACCAAGTCGTTCGGCGACCGCGTGGTGGTGCGCGACCTTTCGATGCAGGTGAAAAGGGGCACGATCTACGGCTTTCTCGGACCGAACGGATCGGGCAAGACCACCACCATCCGCATGCTCACCGGCCTGCTCACGCCAGACAAGGGCGAGGGCACCTGTCTCGGCTACAACATCCGCACGCAGGCCAACGAGATCAAGCTACATGTCGGCTACATGACGCAGCGCTTCAGCCTTTATCAGGATCTCACGGTCGCGGAGAATCTGGAATTCGTCGCGCGGCTCTACCTGATGAAAAATCCGGTGCAGGCGGCTCGCGACATGATCGCGCGGCTCGGGCTCAACGGCCGCGAGAAGCAATTGGCGGGCGAATTGTCCGGCGGCTGGAAACAGCGGCTCGCGCTCGGCGCCTGCACCTTGCCGAACCCGCAGCTTCTCCTGCTCGACGAGCCGACCGCGGGCGTCGATCCGAAGGCACGGCGCGAATTCTGGGACGAGATCCATGCGCTCGCTGCCGAAGGCCTGACGGTGCTGGTCTCGACTCATTACATGGACGAGGCCGAACGCTGCCACGAGATCGCGTATATCGCCTATGGCGAATTGCTGACGCATGGCACCGTCGGCGAGGTCATCAAGCAGGCGGGTCTCGTCACCTACGATGTCAGCGGCAAGATCAACGGGCTCTCTGCAGGAATTGCACGACAAGCCCGGTATCGACATGGTGGCGCCGTTCGGCAATAGCCTGCACGTCTCCGGGCGCGACGCTGCAAAGCTCGAAGCATGCGATCGCGCCCTATCGCGAGCGGGAAGGGCTGACCTGGACGAAATCGGAGCCGTCGCTGGAAGACGTGTTCATCGACCTGATGGGTCGCGCCAAGGATAATTTCCAGTGAGCGCGCGCACGCTCCCGCACTGGACCGGCTTCTGGCGTCGCACGCAGGCGATGCTGATCAAGGAATTCATCCAACTTCGCCGCGACCGCGTGTCGTTTGCGATGATCGTCATGATCCCGCTGATGCAGCTCGTCCTGTTCGGCTATGCGATCAACACCACGCCGCGCAATCTGCCGACCGCCGTGCTGCTGCAGGAGAGCAGCGATCTCGGCCGCTCGGTTCTGAAGGCGATGCAGAACACCCGCTATTTCAAGGTGACGCATCTGGTCGAAGACCGAGGCGGAGTTCGACCGGCTGCTGGCATCGGGCACGGTTCTGTTCGGCGTCGAAATTCCGCGCGGTTTCGAACGCGACATACGACGGGGCGACAAGCCGGCGCTGCTGGTTGCTGCCGATGCCACCGATCCGGTGGCCTCGGGTTCGGCGCTTGGCGCGCTCGGGCAACTGGTTCGCACCGCGCTGCAGAACGAGCGCTCCATTCCGGACGCCGGCCAGCCGCTATTCGAAATCCGAACCCACGCGCGCTACAACCCGGCGGCCGAGACCGCGCTCAACATCGTGCCGGGTCTGGTCGGCACCATCCTCACCATGACCATGCTGATCTTCACCGCGCTTGTCCGTGACGCGCGAGATCGAGCGCGGCACGATGGAAGCCTTGCTGGCGATGCCGATCACGCCGGTCGAGATCATGCTCGGCAAGATCATTCCCTATGTCTTCGTAGGCTTCATCCAGGCAACACTGATCGTCGGCACCGGCGTGCTGCTGTTTCATGTGCCCATTCTCGGCAGCCTGATGTTGCTGGCCGTGCTCTCGACCTTGTTCATCGCCGCCAATCTGTCGATCGGCTACACCTTTTCGACCATCGCGCAGAACCAGTTGCAGGCCATGCAGATGTCGATGATGTTCTTTCTGCCGAACATTCTGCTTTCCGGGTTCATGTTTCCGTTCGCTGGCATGCCGCAATGGGCGCAATGGATCGGGGAGGCGCTGCCGCTCACGCATTATATTCGCATCGTGCGCGCGATCATGCTGAAGGGTGCGACAATCGAGGATCTGCGCTATGACGCGGTAGCGCTGTTCATTTTGATGCTGGTGGCGATGACCATCGCGGTGACGCGGTTCAGGCGCACGCTGGATTGACCGCGGTTTATCTCCGAGCGATCAACCCAACCCGCCCGTAAGGTCCTTCATGCCCGCCGGAATCGCTTGCCCATCCGGCGGCGAGCGACCATTCGACCGTGCTGGTGCGAAATCCCGTGACGTGAATTCCGGCGCGCCATTGCTTGTAGGAATCGCCGCCGGCAAAGCCGCCGACCTCCGGACCGATGTAGAAACTATCGAACACGCGCCAGCCGAAGGCCAGGCGCGCCGAATAGCTCGGCCCGACGCTCGTGACCGAAGCGTCGGCGGCCCACATCGTGAGCGCATTCGGCTCGTACCAGAGTTCGATCGCGCCGCGGATGCCGGTATGAAGGCCACGCAGGTTGTTGGTCGGGTCGTATGGAGTGAACCAATGGTATTGCGAGTCGACGCCTGCAAACACCGTGACGAACAGCTTGTCGCGCACAAAGCGATAGCCCGCCATCGCGAAGCCGGTGAATTGGCGCCCGGTCACCTCGATGTCACCAAGCGTGCCGGACAGATATTGATAAGTGCCTGCACCGGCGAGCAGCTTGAACGCGAAACCCTCGCGGTCGATGCCGCCGGGCGACCATACGCCGCCGCCGAACGAGAACGAGCCCTGCCGCCACAGATCGGTGCCGGAGAAAAACAGCAACGTATCGTCGTCGCGCCGAAACATGTCGGCGTGGGAATCATTTGCGAACAGACATGAAATGGCCGCGGCGAAAATTGCCACTGCCGGCCCGAAAACGCGACGCATGAAAACTACCCGCGACAACACGCGGGCCGGCGGAATACGCAGCCACAGCCCGGTAAGATGCTATTCGCGACAATCGGAGGTTGCAACTGTTGTTCGTCAGCCGGGCGCGCCGCTATCGGCGCATCATCCGTCTCGGCGCTTCGCCGAAATTTCTACGCACCATCGCTGTGAATGCGCTCGGGCTCGCATAGCCAACGGCCGAGGCGACGGCGCCGACCGGATCGCCATTCGACAGCCGTGCCAATCCGTCGATGGCGCGAAGCCGCGCGCGCCATTCGTTGAAGCTGAAGCCGGTTTGCACCCGAAACAGCCTCGCCAGTGTGCGGCGGCTCGCGCCCGCGCGCTCTGCCCAGTCGTCAAGGCTGCCGTCTGCGTCCGGCTGCGAAAGCAGTGCGCGCGCGACCCGCGCCGCGCGAAGGTCACGCGGCATCGGGAGTTGCATTGTTCGCTCCTGCATGCGGCCAAGTTCGGCAAGGATCAGGTGTGCGATCAGTCCGCCGCGGCCGGCTTCGTCATAGTCGAGCGGCTCTTCGAGCGCGGCGAGGATCAGCTCCCGCATCAGCCCGCCGACCTCGACAAGCATGGGTGTCTGCGGCAGGTCATGGCAGGCCTTCGGGTCGATATAAATCGTGCGCATCGCGAGTTCGCCGCGCATCGCCATCTGATGCGGATAGGCCGGCGGCATCCACAAGGCGAGTGCCGGCGGCACGATCCAGGCGGCTTCCGCGGTTTCTACTTTCATGGTGCCGGAGACGGCATGGATGAGTTGGCCACGCTTGTGGATATGCAGCGGGATCTGGCCGCCGTCCGGGTAGGTTTTGGCCATAGCTGCGACCGGCCGCGGGGCGTCGTCACGGTTATTGCGATATTCGGGGCGCATGTTCGGTATCTCGGTATGGTGGCCCGATCACGACGATATTCGACCTAACATCGCCGTTGGGCAAGGATAATCTGGGTGCGAATCCATTGCCGGACCTATCCATGACCGACCTTGCTTCCCAACAGCCGCTTGGGCGCGACACCCGCATCTCGATCGGCTTTCTGAACTTCGCGCACGCGGCAGATCACTATGTGCTGCTGATTTACCCGACGGTCGTGATCGGACTCGAAGCGGTCTATGCGAAGACCTATGGCGAATTGATCGCGCTTTCGACCGCTGCCTTCATCGCATTCGGCGTGTTCTCGCTGCCGGCCGGCTGGCTCGGCGATCACTGGAACCGGCGCAACATGATGGCGCTGTTCTGGTTCGGCTGTGGCGTGTCGCTGTTCGCGGCAGGAGCCGCGCCGTCGCTGATATGGCTTGCCGTCGCGCTTGGCTCGCTCGGGATGTTTGCAGCGATCTATCATCCGGTCGGCATGTCGATGCTGATCGAGGCCTCCAATGCGCGCGGGCGCACGCTCGCTTTCAATGGGGTGTGCGGAAATATGGGGGTGGCACTTGCGGCAGGCCTCACTGCGCTGATTGCAAGCTTCCTCGGCTGGCGCGCGGCTTTTTTCATTCCCGGCGCGATCTGCATCATCACCGGCTTCGTTTATCTGTGGGTGGTGGCAACCGACAATAAAGGCCGCGCGCAGCGCAAGTCTCATCCGGAGGTGCGGCTGTCGCGGAACGCCACCTTCATCGTATTCGGATTGTTCGTGTTCATCGCGCTCGGCGCAGGGCTCGCTTTCAACGTGATCACGATCGCGCTGCCGAAGGTGATCGACGAGCGCGCCGGGCAGGGGATTTCGCTGATCGCGGTCGGCTCGATCGCGACCGCGGTATTCGTGGTCGGCGGGCTCGCGCAGCTCGCGGTAGGGCGGCTTGTGGAATATTTCTCACCGCATGTGCTGTTCGTATTCGTGACGCTGTTGCTGTTCACCGGCGCCGCCTGGGCGGTGGTGGCGCAGGGTCCGATGCTGCTGTTGGCGCTGTCCGTTGCGATGGCCGGCGTGTACGGGCAGGTGACGGTGAACGACATCGTGCTCGCGCGCTATACGGCCGACGCCTGGCGCGGGCGGGTCTATGCGGTGCGTTATTTCCTGGTGTTCCTGTCGGCGGGCGCGGCGGTGGCCGCGATCGCCTTCCTGCATGCGCGCGGCGGCTTCGATCTCGTGCTGCTGGTCACCGCCGGCATCTGCCTGGTATTTTTCCTGGCGACGCTCGGGCTCGCCTTCATGGTCTCCGGTGTCGAGAACAGAAACGCCGCCGCGGTGCCGGCGGAATAACTCAAGGCTGCAGAGGCGGGGAGATCGATGGGGCCATGACGCCCCGGCCTGCGCGCAGCGACTCGATTTCGGCCTGCATGCGCTTCATGTTGTCGAACAGCCGCGCTGTCGAAAGCTGCATGAAGTAATAACCGAATTTCGGATTCTGGAAGAACAATTGCCGTACCTGGTCATAGGTGATGACCAGAATTTGCCCGCCATCGACGCAGACTACCGACTGTGTGCGTTTGCTGTCGGGCGACAGCATGCCGAGTTCGCCCACCACTTCACCCGGCGTGATCGAGATGCCGAGTTCGGGAATCTGCAGGCTTCCCGACATCACGAAAATGATTTCCCTGGCTTCGTCGCCCTTGCGGAACAGGACCTGGCCCGGAGATATTTCGCGCGTCGTGGTGAAAGGCTTGATCCAACTCATGTCGTGATCGCCTTCGGTCGATAATTTCACGTCCTTCACCAGCGACTGCATCTGGCGGAGTCGCAGGACATTGAGCGGAAGCAGTGCGCAATGAAGGACCAGCAGGGGATAAGCGGGATTTAAAAAGCCGTAGGCGATGAAAAACACGTTGCTCGCGATGCCGACGATCCGCAGCGGCACCATGGTCTTCATCGAGAAGGTTGCAAAAACCAGCGCTGCGGCGATGTAGCCAATAATCTCGGCGAAGCGGATATGGGCGAAATAGCCGAAGAAATCGGCCATGATGGAACTCCCGGCGAAAGCGGCGACCGGCCGCCGCCGTTCCAAGCGCTATCGCAATCGATATCTCAATTCAAGAAAGGTGACGCTTGCGAAGGTTACGGGTCCGGCATGAGGTTGGTGATCCGGACGCTGATCCGTTCATCCACGACCTCGGCGATGCGGCTTCTGTGGCAATGACCGGGGTCGCGCTCGAAGCAAAGCAGACAGACCCGCTGGCCAGACCGCACGATGGCAAGCAGTTCGTCCATCGCCTCGACCGCATCGTGGGTCTTGAGGTGGCGGTTGTAGATCCGCCACAACGTCGTCATGTCGCCCGAGCGCGCCGCCTGTCTGCCTTCGGGCGGCGTGCCGAGCTTTTGCAGATGCAGATAGCGGATGCCGATTTCGTCGAGCGAGGCGGAAAGCTGGCGTTTGGAAAAGCCGGGCTTGCGCGATGCCGCGACCGCCCGGGTATCCACCAGCAATTGCACCCGCGCGTCTTTCAGCGCCTTCAGCACGCTTTCCGGACGCGATTGTTCATAGCCGATGGTGAAGAGGGCAGGGTTTGCCTTGGACATTTGAACCGGGCCTCCGCCTGCTGCGACGAAAGGGATAGAAGGGCTTGCATAAATGTATAGCCCTTCCCATATGGGTTCAGACAGTGATGTCGAGCCCGCAAGGGTTCCATCGCTTCTGAGCCACGAATGATGGTAGTGACGCCGGATGTAAGCGCACTCCTTTCATTTCGTGGCTTTTTCTTTTCCCTCTTTATCAAGTCGGTGAGCGCAGCGCGATTACCGCCGCGATTACGATTATTGCCCAAAATACGAGACCGAAAATCGCCGCGAGCACCGCAGGCACAACGATCGGCCGGGATTGTCCATAGGCAGGCGGGTGACGAAGCGGCTGGACGGTGAGCTTCCCGAAAGAAATGACCGGAAGAAGAAACTTCGCCGTGTAAAAGCAGACCAGCTCGAACAACGCCTGAAACACGGCAATCAGAAGCTTGAAGATCAATTCGCCCATTCGCGAGACATGGAGATGACGGCGGCCGAGCCAAGGCGCGAGCCAGGACAATTGCCCGTGATGCGCCGGTTGGAATCAACTGCACATTCATGAGCCGCTGATTGACGCATCATGCGGTGGTGACGGGTGCCACCGGCCGCGGCGGACGGGCTGCAAGCTCGGCTTCAAGCCGCGCGATATTTTCGAACAACCGCTTGCTGGTGAGCTTGAGAAAACCGAGCCCGAATTCCGGATTCTGGTAATAGAGTTCTTCGAATTTCTCGTAGGCCAGCGACAGCACTTCGCCGTCGTCGAGCGATACGAGGGTTGCCGTCCGCACGCCGTCGGGCGAGAGCAGGCCGAGTTCACCCACCACCGCGCCCTCCTTCAACGGGATATTGATTTCCTGCAAGAGGAAGCGGCCGGTCACCACGAGATACATCGCCTCGGCAATATCACCCTTGCGGAAGATGACCTGACCTTTCTTGGTCTTGCGCCGCGTCATGAAGGGCTGCAGCCAGGTCATGTCCAGATCGGCGCGCGCGGCGCGCTGGGTACGCCGGATCAACTGGCGCATCTCGTGCACGCGGTACAGGTTGAGCGGCAGCACGATGCAATTCAGGACGACGGTCGGCCAGATGCCGGAAATGCCGGCATAGATGAGAAACAGCACATTGGTGATGATGCCCACGATCCGCAGCGGGATCATGGTCTTCATCCAGTATTGGACGACCGTGAGGAGGATGCCCGCCGTGGCTGCGATTTGGGCAATTATCGGAATTTCCATGTCGTCTCTCCCGGCCATCCGCTATGGCGGCGGCGCAGCGGACTATCGCCGCTCTATGGCCTTGCGATCAACTGGTCCGAAAGGGAAACAACGAAGAGGGGTTACCCCGGCCGTCCCACGCGCTCGATCAGCGCCATCGCGGCGGCAGGGGCGCGCACCTTGGCCTCGTGGACGAAATAAATGAAGACATCGCGCGGCTGTTTCTTCGCCTTGGGGTCGGGAATCATCTGCTTCAAGTCCGCCGGCGCGCCGCCAGCGGCCCAGCTCTTTGCACGCTGCGCCCATTCGTCGAGTGCCTTTGGCGCATAGCCCGCCTTCAGCTTTTCCTCTCCCTTCTGCAGACGCGCATAGACGAAATCGCCGGTGATGTCGGCGATCGCCGGATAGGTCGCGTGCTCTGCGAACACGATCGGGATACGGAACTGTCGGGCCAGTTTTATGAAGGCTGGAGTGCAGAAACTGTCGTGGCGCACCTCGACCACATGGCGGAGCGGCCGGCCGTCGAACGAGGCGGGCAGCAGCTCGAGGAATTTTCCGAAATCGGCCTCGTCGTATTTCTTGGTCGGGGCGAATTGCCACAGCAGCGGCCCTAGTCGGTCGCCAAGTTCCAAAATGCCGGAATGAAGAAAGCGCTTGATCGAGTCGCCTGATTCCGCGAGCACGCGGCGGTTCACCGCAAAGCGCGGCCCCTTCAGCGAGAACACAAATCCGTCCGGGACTTCGGCAGCCCATTTGCGATAGCTCGCTGCACTTTGCGTCCGGTAGAAAGTGCCGTTCACCTCGATCGAGGTAAGATGCTGCGCAGCGTAACGAAGCTCCTGCGCATGCGGCAGCCCCTTCGGATAGAATACGCCGCGCCACGGCGCGAAGGTCCAGCCGCCGATCCCTGAATAGATCCCGCCTGATTTGCCAGCCACTCGCGACCTCCTTGCCTGGTCGGACATTCTGCCCCGAATATCATACCGACCGCCATCCGGTGTTGTGTGTTGTTGCCAGGATGACGCTGCACTGAACAGCGATCACAGAAATAAAGAAAAGGCCCGTGAGCGATCCCGGGCCTTTTGCTTTTCTAGCGACGCGAACGAGACCATAGCGTTTTCCAGCGAAGCGGGTACCGGTTCGCCTAAAGAATACGCGTCACTAATCACGCGCCCGGTACGCTGCCGGGCGGCAGGAAATCGACCTCATGCGCGGCCGAACGGCGGACGACTTCTTCCGGGTCCGCGAGGTTATGAAGTTGATCGAACAATTCCTTCAGCCGACGTGACGGCGAGACCCAGAACAGCGCGCGCGTCGGCTTGTCGGTCTTGTTGTAATAGCCGTGTGGCAGACCCATCGGCATGCGCACCAGGTCGCCGGCGCCGGCCTTCACCCACTTGCCGTCCAGATACAGATCGAAGCTGTTTTCGAGCACATAGATGAATTCATCCTGGGTCGGATGAATGTGCGGAGGCACAAAGGTGCCCGGTGGATCGAAGGTTTCGAACGAAAACGAGCTCGGGCAACTGGACTTCTCGTAATAGGTATGGCCGAGAATGTTCCACACCGTTGGAGTTGCGCTCTTGCCGGCCGGCGTGATGCCGGGCGCGAGTTTGGTGTCGGCTGTCATCATCGAATGGTTCCCTGTTTTGGACGGGTCACGCGGCGACGGCGGAATGAGAACCATACTCCATGTGATCGAAGCTTCAACACGGCGTCACATTCCTTCATGCGTGCCGAATGTCGCGTCCGGATGCTGCAGGATTGCGTCGAGATGAACCCGGGGGAGGGCATCGCCGATCCATCAAACAAAAGGGGCCGCTTTCGCGGCCCCTTCGGTAGTCTCAGAGTGCGGTTGGATTAGAAATCCATGCCGCCCATGCCGCCGCCCGCCGAAATCGGCTTCGCCGATTTCGAATTGTTTCACTTGCCGGGCGGCGGCAAAGAAAAAGGGGCCGCTTTCGCGGCCCCTTAGCATTCCAACATTTGCGAATGGATTAGAAATCCATGCCGCCCATGCCGCCGCCCGGCATGGCCGGGGCAGCGCTGTTCTTCTTCGGCAGTTCGGCGACCATGGCTTCGGTCGTGATCAGGAGGCCGGCCACGGAGGCGGCGTTCTGGATCGCGGCGCGCACGACCTTGGTCGGGTCGATGATGCCCTTGGTGACGAGGTTGCCGTATTCGCCGTTCTGGGCGTCGAAGCCGTAGGAATACTGGTCCTTCTCCAGGATCTTGCCGACGATGACGGAGCCGTCCTCGCCTGCATTGATCGCGATCTGGCGGGCAGGAGACTGCAGCGCCTTGCGCACGATCTCGACGCCGGTCTTCTGGTCGTCGTTCTGGGTGCGGACCTTCTTCAGGGCTTCGCTGGCGCGCAGCAGCGCGACGCCGCCGCCCGGCAGGATGCCTTCTTCGACCGCGGCGCGGGTGGCATGCATCGCATCGTCAACGCGATCCTTGCGCTCCTTCACCTCGACTTCGGTGGCGCCGCCGACGCGGATCACCGCAACACCGCCGGCGAGCTTCGCCAGACGCTCCTGCAGCTTCTCACGGTCGTAGTCCGAGGTGGTCTCCTCGATCTGCGCCTTGATCTGCGACACGCGCGCCTCGATGTCGGCCTTCTTGCCGGCGCCGTTGACGATCGTGGTATTTTCCTTCTCGATGATGACCTTCTTCGCGCGTCCGAGCATGTTAAGCGTAACATTCTCGAGCTTGATGCCGAGGTCTTCCGAGATCGCCTGGCCGCCGGTCAGGACGGCGATGTCCTGCAGCATGGCCTTGCGGCGATCGCCGAAGCCCGGAGCCTTCACCGCCGCGACCTTCAGGCCGCCGCGCAGCTTGTTGACCACGAGAGTCGCGAGCGCTTCGCCTTCCACTTCCTCGGCAATGATGACGAGGGGCTTGGAGGTCTGCACCACGGCTTCGAGCAGCGGCAGGAGTTCCTGCAGGCCGGACAGCTTCTTTTCGTAGACAAGGATGTAGGCGTCATCGAATTCGACGCGCATCTTGTCGGCATTGGTGATGAAGTAGGGGGAGATGTAGCCGCGGTCGAACTGCATGCCTTCGACGACGTCGAGTTCGGTCTCGAGCGACTTGGCCTCTTCGACCGTGATCACGCCCTCGTTGCCGACCTTGTGCATCGCCTTGGCAAGATAGTCGCCGATTTCCTTGTCGCCGTTGGCCGAGATGGTGCCGACCTGGGCGATTTCCTCGTTCGAGGTGACCTTCTTGGAATTGGCCTTCAGGTGCTCGACGACCGCTTCGACCGCGAGGTCGATGCCGCGCTTCAGGTCCATCGGGTTCATGCCGGCCGCAACCGACTTGGCGCCTTCGCGCACGATCGCGTGGGCGAGAACGGTTGCGGTGGTGGTGCCGTCACCGGCGAAGTCCGAAGACTTCGAGGCGACTTCGCGAACCATCTGGGCGCCCATGTTCTCGAACTTGTCTTCCAGTTCGATTTCCTTGGCGACTGTAACGCCATCCTTGGTAATGCGGGGAGCGCCGAACGACTTGTCCAGCACCACGTTGCGGCCCTTGGGGCCGAGCGTTACCCTCACGGCGTTGGCGAGAATGTCCACGCCGCGCAACATCTTGTCGCGCGCGTCGACGGAAAATTTAACTTCCTTCGCTGCCATTGTCCTATGTCCTCAAATTCTTGTTTGTTGTCTGTGAATCAAGCGGCCTTCTTGCGCGCGACGGACACATCCATCACGCCCATGATGTCGCTTTCCTTCATGATCAGATATTCGACGCCGTCGATCTTGACTTCGGTGCCGGACCACTTGCCGAACAGCACGGTGTCGCCGGTCTTCACATCGATCGGGATAAGTTTGCCAGCCTCGTCGCGGCCGCCGGGGCCTACGGAGACGACCTCGCCGGTCTGGGGCTTTTCCTTGGCGGTATCGGGAATGATGATGCCACCGGCGGTCTTGTCATCGGACTCGATGCGCTTGACGACGACGCGGTCGTGAAGCGGGCGGAACTTCATGGGGATCCTCCTTCATTTTGAAAAGCAATGCGGAATACAGAGAACCGGGACGGTGCCCCGGTTGCTGGCGATCTAGGGCCAGCCATTCCGTGCGCAAGGGGTTTGACTGAAATTTTTGGCACTCGTCAAGGGGGACTGCTACCACCTGCGAAATTGGTTAAATCGGGCGGCCTGCCAGTTTGTCAGCAGCCCTGTCCAAATGCTGCTAACGCCTTGATTTTAGGAGACGAATTCATTTTTTGAACTTGTCAGCGGCGAAACCCGACGGAAAACTAGGCGGGCGAATTGTCGAGGACTCACATGCTCTCACAGGACTTCAAGAAGCAGGTGGCGGGTTACGGGCTGACGACAGCGGAAATCCTCTATCGCCGGCCGGATCATCCCTGGCTCCTGCAAACCTATGTCTGGCAGAGTTACGATCTCTGTCCGGACTTTCCCGAATTGAACGGCTTTCTGCAGTTCTGGCAGAAATCGATCGAAGGGGTGCTGCATACCGTTACGGTGGCGCATTCCCGGCTGATCAAGCCAGCCGAGATCAAGGCGGTTGACGGCGTGTTCCGGCTGCATTGAGCCGGGACGCATTGGGGGATCGGGTGCGGCGCGCCTGCGCGCCGGGCAGAGTTTTGTTGCTGTCGGCGGCTGTGATTTAGCCGACGCCTCTCTCAGAGCTGCCCGCGCCAGCGGACGATCAAATCTCGGCCACGATCCTGGTGCGCAGCGACATCAGGCCCTCGAAGGCGATCGTCATGTCATCGCCGGGTTTCAGATAAAGCTCCTCAGCATTCGGCTGCCCGACCGCAACGCCGCTGGGTGCGCCCATCGCGATCAGGTCGCCCGGCTGGAAAACGACATAACGCGAGAAATGCTCGAGCACGTCGGCGATCTTGTAGAGATAGTCGCCGGTATTCGAGCGCAAACGCCGCTCGCCATTGACATCGCAGGTGACCCACAGGTCGTCGGTGTCGTCCACCTCGTCCATCGTGAGCACATAAGGCCCGGTCGGGGCGAAGCCCGGCATATTCTTCGCGGTCCAGAACCGGCTGCCGGACGCGACTTCGCGCTTCTGGACTTCGCGTGCGCTGACGTCATTGGTCAGGGTGAAGCCGGCGACGTAATCCAACGCCTCGGCCTTTTTCACGCGATGCGCGCGCTTGCCGATCACGTAGCAAAGCTCGGGCTCGTAATCGAGCGTGGTGATGTCGGCGGGCTTTGCGACTTCGTCGCCATCGCCGGACATAGTGTCGACGAGCTTGATGAAGCCGGTCGGTTCGTTCGGAATCTCGGTCAGCATCTTGTTGGCGAGTAATTCCTCGCGATGCTTCTTGGTGTTCTTGCCGACGCAGAAGAATTTCGAAGGGTCGGGGATGGGTGGCAGAAATTTCACGCCGGACAGAGCGACCGAGAGCCTGTTTGCCTCTGCCGCATCGGCGAGTTTGCTCAACGCGGCGAGTGTTTGCGGACCGCTCGTCAGCGCTGCCTTGACGCTCGATGCCGGGATCGGCCATCGCAGAGCGTCGGCTGCGGCGACGACGTCGATCACCTGCTCGCCACGAACGATACCAAAGCGCGGCTCTCCGCCTCGCTGACGGTCGTTGAATGTCGCAAGGCGCATGGATCAGCGCGCTCCCGGTAGCTTGATGTCGTTGTCTTTTACGAGCTTGGTCCATTTCGCAACATCGGCATTGATGTAGCGGCCGAATTCTTCCGGCGTCTGTGGCTTCGGTTCGGCACCGAGTACGGCGAGATGATCGCGAAAGTCCTTGGATTGCATGATGGCGACAACGGCTTCGTTGATTTGCTTGATGATGTCGGACGGGGTCTTGGCAGGTGCCAGCAACCCGAACCAGCCGACCGACTCATAACCGCGCAGCCCGCTTTCGGAGATTGTGGGCACCTCCGGCCAGAATTGCGAACGGGCGATGTCGGTAACCCCGATCGCTTTCAATTGTCCCGCCTGCACGAACGGCTGCACGACCGGTCCGGGTGCGAACATCACATCGATGCGGCCGGCGAGCAGATCGGTTACGCCGGGGCCCGTGCCCTTGTAGGGAATATGCAGCATCCGGATGCCCGCTTCGCTTTCGAACAGGACGCCCGACAGGTGCGAGGCGGCGCCTACGCCGGAAGAACCAAAGGTCAGCGACTCCGGCTTCTCCTTGCTGATGCGGATCAGATCCGCGGCACTCGAAGCCGGCAATTTCGGATTGACGACCAGAAGATAGGGCGGCGCGGCTGCAACCGTGATCGGCGAAAGATATCTGCTGACGTCGAAGGCGCCTTCGCCGCCGATGGCAGACGCGGCCGCCATCAATGCACCGGTCGAGGCCATCAGCAAGGTATACCCGTCGGGTGCTGCATTCATCGCCGCGCGGGTGCCGATGCCGCCGGACGCGCCGGGCTGATTGTCGATGACAACCGGCTGGCCCCATTTCTCGTACAGCTTCTGGGCGATGATGCGGGCCAGCACATCCGTGCCGCCGCCCGGCGCGAATGGCACAATCATCCGGATCGGACGGTCCGGGTATACGTCGGCCCGGGCAGGCAATGCGGTAAACGCGCAAGCGAGTGCGATCAGAAATGCGCGAAACAACATGACAACGTTCCCGGACGAGAGTTGCGCTTTGGGCACGTTATTAATCGCTCTCGAACGAGAGCACCACCGCATCCATCCGCTCTCATGTGTGTCGCCCTGCATGACTGCCAAGGCTCCCCGACCATAGCCAAGTGCCGGCGCTTCCTTTAAGGCTGCGACCAACTCGCCGGCGGTTTCCCTTTCATGACGCATATTTCGGCCCGCTTCGCGCTGTTGAGCGGGAACTTCATCACCGGAGTTGTAGTATTGACGCCGGCCGGCATGCTTCCGCAGCTTGCCGAAGGGCTCGGTGTATCGATCCGCGGCGCGGGCTTCTTGATGACCTGGGGCGCCGTCGTTCTCTGCATCGCTTCTCCGATCGTGTCCTGGCTGACCACGCGCTTCGACCGGCGGCTGCTTGCGACCACGGTGCTCGGGGTCGCGGCCGTTTGCAATTTCGCCTCCGCCTTTGCCGAAAGCTACGCAATGGTTCTGGCACTGCGGCTTGCGATGGTCACGCTGATCGCGATCTATACGCCACTCGCGGCCAGCACGGTGTCGCTGATCGTTCCGGAGAAAACGCGCGCCAGCGCCGTCGCCTTCATATTTCTCGGCTGGTCGCTTTCGATTGCGCTCGGATTGCCGATCATCACTTTCCTCGCGAATCAGTTTGGCTGGCGTGAGACCTATGCGGCAATCGGGATCGCGGCCGGAATTGCAGCGTTGCTCAACTTCATGGCGCTGCCGGGCCGGCTGCGCGGGTTCCCGCTGTCTCTGCAGAGCTTCGCTTTCATCGCAGGCAATCGAAGGCTGGTACTGATCCTGTTGATCACGCTGTTGTCGACGTCGGGGATTTTTCAGATCACCATCTATATGGGCCCGCTTCTGACGAAGCTCGCCGGTGCGGGCGCCGGTGTGGCTGGCACCTTTTTCCTGCTGCTTGGCATCGCGGGTCTTTTGGGAAATTCGGCGGCGACCGCGGCCGTCACCCGTATGGGCACGGCCAATACGCTCGCAGCCTCATTGCTGGTGCTGATACTCGGCGCGTCGTTCTGGTCGTTTGGCGCGGGTTGGCTGATCGTGATGGGGATTGGCGTTTTCCTCGTCGGCATGGGATTGCCATCGTCGAATACCATGCAGCAGGCACGGCTGATTTCGGAGGCGCCGGATCTCGCAAACGCAACCGTGGCGCTGAATACGTCGGTGATCTATATCGGCCAGGCGATCGGCTCGGCGAGCGGCGGTTTGCTGTACGAACACGAATTGTATCACGCCGGCGGATATGTCTCGGTCGCGTTCTTCGTTATCACTTTCATCGTGTTTCTGCTTACCGAACGAATCTCCAAACCTTCAGGCCGAACTAGCTGAGTGCGCCTACGATCGCGCCGATGGTGCAGGTCGCCAGTGTCCCCGATACGATGGTCTTGGGTCCGAGAGACACGATCTCATCGCGCCGTTCCGGTGCCATCGTGGTAAGCCCCGCGATCATGATCCCGAGCGAGCCGAAATTTGCGAACCCGCACAGCGCATAAAGCATGATCAGGCGCGAGCGATCGCTCAGCGCGTCGGCCGGCAGCTTCGACAATTCGACATAGGCAATCAGTTCGTTGAGCACGGTCTTGATGCCCATCAATTCGCCGCCTCGGATTGCCTCGCTCCAGGGCAGGCCCATCAGCCAACAGATCGGAGCCATCACGATCCCGAGCCCGCGCTGCAGGGTCACCTTGCCGCCGGCAATGTCGGGAAACAGGCCGAGGATGGAATTGGCGAGATGCACGAGCGCGACCAGCACGATCAACATGGCGACGATGTTGAGCAGCAGTGCAAGACCTTCGGTGGTGCCCTTCACGATGGCGTCCATGGTGGAGCCTGCGACGGGCGGCGGGTCGGCATATTCGCCCGCGGTCGCGGCGTCCTGCGTTTCCGGCACCATCAATTCACTGATCAGGATCGCGGCCGGAGCCCCGAGCACCGAGGCGATCAACAGATGCGCGGCGACATCGGGGATCAGCGGGCGCAGGATGGTGGCATACAGAACCAGAACCGTGCCCGCGATACCGGCCATGCCGCCAGTCATGACGATGAACAATTCGGCGCGCGTCAGCCTGGCGAGGTAGGGCCGGATGAAGAGCGGCGCCTCCACCATGCCGACGAAGATGTTGGCAGCGGTGGACAATCCGACTGCGCCGCCGATGCCGAGTGTTCGTTCGAGCGCCCATGAGAATCCACGCACGATCGGCGGCAGGATGCGCCAGTAGAACAGCAGCGTGGTGAGTACGCTCATGACCAGCACCAGCGGCAACGCCTGAAAAGCCAGGACGAATTCGGAACCCGGGAATTTGGGATCGAAGGGCAGGGCACCGCCGCCAACGTAACCGAAAACGAAGGAAGTGCCGGCGCGGGTCGCCGCCGCAATCGCATCGACCGCGCCATTTGCGTTGGCGAGAGCCGCTCGCAGGGCCGGAATCTTTAACAACAGGACCGTGAGCACGACGGTCAGCGCCATCGCCGGCAGCACGCGTCGCCACGACACGGCACGATGGTGTTCACTAAAGGCAAACGCGATCGCCGGAATGACCAGCGCGCCCAGACACGATTGCAACTGAAGCATACCCGTCCCCCGGCGGGCATTGTCGCCGTTGGCGGACGCGCATTCAAGTCATGCTCTTCCCAAGACCAGCCAGCGAATGCTCTAATCGAAAAAAATGTCGGGAGGAAATCGATGCATCTGTTTGTGATCGCCGCGGCGGCCTTGATCGCGCTCGCGCTGCCTGCTGCCGCGCAGGACAAATATCCCTCGCGGCCGGTGACCCTGTCGCACGGCTTCGGTGCTGGCGGCAATTCCGATACGGTCGCGCGCATTCTGGCGCCGGTGCTGGCGGAACGTCTCGGCCAGCAGGTGATCGTCGAGCCGCGCGTCGGCGCCGGGGGCAATCTTGCGACCGAACGCACCGTGAAGGCGGCGCCGGACGGTTACACGTTGATCGTGCTGACGGGCGGCCATGCGGTTTCGGGAGCTCTTTACAAAGCATTGCCGTTTCATCCGGTCGACGACCTGCAGATGCTGTCGACCCTGATCTATTTTCCCTTCATCGTTTCGGTGCGCAAGGATCACCGCTTCCAGACGCTTGCCGATCTTGTCGCAGAAGCCAAAGCCAAGCCGAAAACCATCACCTATTCGTCCGTCGGCGTCGGTTCGACCCAGCATCTTGCGGGCGAATTGCTCGCTTCGCTTGCCGGCATCGAGCTCGTGCATGTGCCCTATCGCGGCGGGCAGGCGCCGGTCACCGATCTTCTGGGCGGGCGCATCGACGTGATGGTGGACACGCTGACGGTGACGCGGCCGCAGCTCGATGGCGGGACCATTCGCGGGCTTGCGGTGACAAGCCCGAAGCCGTGGCCCGGTCTCACCGGCATCCCGCCGGCCGCTGACACGGTGAAAGGCTATGACGTGCGCTCCTGGATGGGGGTTGCGACCACCAAGGGCGTGCCGGAGCCGATCGTGAAGACGCTGAATGCCGAAATCCTGTTCGCGCTCCAGCAGCCGCAGGTGCGCGACAAGCTTGAGGCGATCGGCAACGAGGTGCGGGGCTCGTCGCCGGAGGAGATGCGTGTCTGGATCGCAGGCGAAGTCGCAAAATGGCGGAAGGTGATCGACGACGCCAAGGTCGAGCGACAATAAAGCGGCGTCAGCTGCCGGCAGTCGCCGCAGTCAGACCTTCGCCTCGCTGCGGTGCGCTGTCCTGCACAGTCCGGCCGGCCTCGATGCGATTGCGTCCCCTGTGCTTCGCGCGATAGAGCGCAGCGTCGGCCGCGGCATAGAGCGCATCGAAATCGAATCCTGTTTGCGTGGTGACGGCAATGCCGATGCTGACGGTGCCGGCGACCGGATAGCCGTCCACCTCCTGCGCAGCCGATGCGAAGGCATCGCGCACGCGTTCGGCGACTCCCAGCGCTGAATCGGGTGTTACGTCCGGCAATAGTGCCACGAACTCGTCACCGCCCATGCGGCCTATGAGATCGAGCGGCCGCAGCGTTTCCTTCGCGCAATGGCTGAACAGCAGGAGGACGTTATCGCCGGTACGATGGCCGAAACGATCGTTGATGTTTTTGAAATTGTCGAGATCGAACAGCAACAGCGTCAGCGGGATCCGTTCGAGTTGCGAACGAGCAACCACGCGCTCCGCGCGTTCGTAGAAGCCGCGGCGATTTGGAATGCCGGTCAGCGGATCGATGGTCGCCGCTTGCCGGTGATGCAGCTCCGCACGCTCCTTGGTGAGCGCCGTCAGAAGAAATACCAGCGTGAGAGCATAGAACATCGGCGCAAAGATCAGAATCGTAGACCAGAAAGATCCCGGCGCAGAGCCAAACGGCAACGGAAGCGACAGGGCGAGCGGGGCACGGATTGGGAACAACACGGCATGAAGAGCGACAAGCGCCATAATCGGCCAGCGCGACACCAGCCCGTCATGCCGGTTCAGCCAGAACTCGCGTATTAAAAGAGCGCTGTAGGTTCCGACGATGCACGACGCCAACACCACCCGCGCCGGGCCGGAATGCAGGAAGGCGTCAAACCGGCAGGCCACGAGCCAAACTGCGGCGCCTGCGAGGAGCGGCAGCGGCAGCGGCTTTCGATGTTCGAAGACACGCGCTCCGGTCCACATCAGGCCACACGCGAGCATTACGAGGGCATTTGAAATCTGGTTCGACCACACTTCGGCAATCACGCCGCGTTGGCCAAACAAAGCGGTTGCGGATGCGAACAGCAGGAAAGTGGTGCCCCACCACGCCAGCGCCCCAACTTCGCGGTTCTGCAGCCATGCAAAAAGCAGCAGCAGCCCGCATAATGCGAGAACAAAGACCGTCACAAAGAGCAGCGTCGTGACGTCCAGCATCCGTATTGCCCTGCGGTGATTCGCGACCGCCGCGGAGACTGCAACTTTTTGCAGTCACTGAGAACCGGAATGCTTTGCCCTCCGGAACCAGGCGGGTTCGGTTCAGCCGCGCCCTTCGAACGGCATTTTGGTAGCTTTCACTGTCATGAACAGCACGTTCGATTCCAGCGACAGGCTTGCCATGTAGCTGACCGCGCGGCCAACATCGTCCACCGCCATGCGCGCTTCGGGCTTCATGGTGCCGTCGGGTTGCATCACGCCTTGCGCCATGCGTTCGGTGAGCGGCGAGATCGCGTTGCCGATATCGATCTGCCCGCAGGCGATGTCGTAGGCGCGCCCGTCGAGCGCGGTCGATTTGGTGAGGCCGGTGATGGCGTGCTTGGTCGCCGTATAGGCGACTGTAAACGGCCGAGGCGTATGGGCGGAAATCGATCCGTTATTGATGATGCGGCCGCCGCGCGGCGACTGCGCCTTCATGATCTTCATCGCTTCCTGGGTGCAGATGAAGGGACCGGTCAGATTGGTGTCGATGCATGCCTTCCATTTTTCATACGGCAGGTCTTCCAGCGGCACCGCCGGCGCGCCGATGCCGGCATTGTTGAACAGCAGGTCGAGGCGGCCGAAGGTCTCTTTCACCTTGGCGAACAATGCGCGGATCTGGTCGGGGCTGGAAACGTCGGTCGGCACGACGAGCGTCTTGCGGCCCATCGCCTGACCTTCCTTGGCGACTTCCTCGAGCGGTTCCTTGCGGCGGCCGGCAAGCGCCATGTCGAAACCGTCCTTCATAAGGGCAAGCGCGCAAGAGCGTCCGATCCCGGAGCCCGCACCCGTCACCAGCGCAACCTTCGCCGCCATCCCGATCTCCCTTGTATTGTTGTTCCGCGCAATGCGGCGCGCATCCTACGGATTAGCGGGCGCCACGCAATGGCTTGGCCGAAATCGGACTTAACCCGCGAGTGCGGCCGCGTCTCTGGCGATGCTGCGATGCGGCCACGGCATCGCAAGCCGGGTCGCGATCAGGCTCGGAGAGCCGGGCCGGCCGAAGCGATAGCCTTGCATCGAATGCACGCCCGCCGCGCGCAGGAACAATTGCTGTTCCGCAGTCTCGACGCCTTCGGCGGTGACCTTCATGCCAAGCCCGCGGCCGAGGCCGACAATCGCATGCACGATGGCGGCGGCATCCGGCGAACGCTCGATCGAGCGCACGAAGCTCCTGTCGATCTTCAGCTTGTCGAAGGGAAAGCGGCGCAGATAGGCGAGCGAAGAATAACCGGTGCCGAAATCGTCGAGCGCAAGGCGCAGGCCGATCGCCTTCAGCCGATGCATCGCCACTTCCGCGTTGTCGACATTGCCCAGAAGCGTGCTTTCCGTAATTTCGAGTTCGAGGCGGGCGGGGTCGAATTCGGTTTCGGCCAGGATGCGTTCGACGCTATCGACAAAATCGGGCCGGCGGAATTGCAGCGGCGAAACGTTCACCGACACGATGACTCCCGGCCAAGCCTTTCCGTCGGTGCAGGCACGGCGCAAGACCCACTCGCCGAGTTCGATGATCAGGCCGGAATGCTCCGCGATCGGGATGAATTGCGCAGGTTCGATGTCGCCTCGCTCGGCATGAGTCCAGCGCGCCAGCGCCTCGACACCGACAATCGTGTCACCGGAAGCGTTGACGATCGGCTGGTAGGCGACGCGCAGGCCGTCCTTGGCAATCGCGTCTCGCAAATCGCTCTCCAGCAATTTGCGCTGCGACAGATCGGCGTCCATTGCCGCGTCGTAGATGCAGGCGCGATTTCGGCCCTCGTTCTTTGCGCGATAGAGCGCCATGTCGGCGTAGCGCATCACGTCGGCCGCGCCGCCGCTCGAGTGTTCGTTGATGGTGGCAATTCCGATGCTGGCGCCGATCAGGATATTGTGGCCGCCTATCTTGTAGGGTGCGCAGATGGCTGAGATGATGCGATCGGCCATGCGCTGAACGTCCGCGATATCGGCCGCGCAGGCGCTAATTACGGCGAATTCGTCGCCGCCGAGCCGTCCGACCAGATCTTCCGCGCGTACAAGGCCTGACAAGCGCGTCGTGACGCTGCGGATCAATTCGTCGCCGACCGGATGGCCGAGCGTGTCATTGACATCCTTGAAATGGTCGAGGTCGATATAAAACACCGCTGCCGGGGCGCCACCCGCGCGGACTTCCTTGATCACCTGTTCGAGCCGCTCGCCGAAGTAGTTGCGGTTGGGCAGGCCGCAGAGCGGATCGTGCAGGGCAAGATAGCGCAGGCGCTGTTCGCCCTGCGCGATCGTGGCGGAGGTGCGTCGCATATAGCCGTAGATGAGGGCTGCTAGCAGCGCAAAGCCTGCAAAGGCAACCGCGATGAAGGGAATGACGCTGGTGACAATCTCGGCGCCGGGTTTCTTCGGCGTCCAGGCCAGGCGCATCACCGCGCGCTCGGCCGCATCCTTCAGCTCGAAGGCATATTCCGAAGCCGCTGCGGCAATGTCGGTCAGGTGCAAATTCTGCAATTGCACCCGCGCGGCGATATCGGCCAGCACGTCCTCGTCGATGAATTTGACGGTGACGACGATCGGCGCTGGCTCGCGGATATCGGCTTTTGCGTCCTTGTCGGCAGGGGCGATCACCACCGCCGCCACCATTGCCGGGCGGCCGAGGAATTGCTGCACCAGAACCGCGTGGTTGTGGTGGTCAGGCGCATTCGTGTGTCGCGGTTCGGAGAGGCGCACCGCTCGGCCCGGCTGCTCGCGCGAGCGACCGCGCGCGTAATCGAGGGTCGGGGCCAGCTCCTGCGCTATGGAATTGAACCAGCGCGGTTCGACGCTGCTGCGACCGAGCAGACTATAGGTTAGCTGGTCGGACCCATCGGCGACGAAAACGAAATCGTGGTCGAAATAATTCTTCAGCCACAATCCAATACGGTTGTGCACCCAATCCTGGTCGAACTGATCGCGAATGCGCAGCTGCGCCTCTTCGGTCGCGGCCACGCTTTCCAGTTCACGCAGGATACGTTCGCCGTGGTTTACCAGCGCACGCGAAAACAGTCGCTTCTCGTGGTCCAGCGCGACCTCGTCTGCGCGCCGCGCCGAGGTAAGCACTGCGACCACGATGCAAAGAATCGCGACCGCCACAATCACGCTGATCGGAATAACAACGCTAAGCCGCGCGCGGTCCCAACTGGCCTGCGCGCTCTTGCCGGCCAACCGCGAACTGGTCTTGGCCACCGATGAAGCCTCAAAGTGCCGGATTTCAGAAGCAGGATAAGTACTTTACAAAGCTTGCAATTGACTTGAACAGCATGCAACCGCGCCGAGATGCCACCGTGGGATGCGCCTTTCGAAATTTGAGGTTAGCAGGCGGTTAATCGGCTCAGCCGGAACCGGCATAGGGCGGGCGGGGGATCGCGATATGGGCGGCGCGAAGCGCTGCCGACCAGCGCTCGCGCAGGTCGTGGAAATATGGTTCGCCGGGCTCGATCCGGTACGACAATTCAGCGTCGCAGGCATCCCGCCGGGCCACCAGAACGTCAATCGGCATGCCGACCGCGAGATTGGATCGCATGGTGGAATCCATCGAGATCAGGCCGATTTTCAGCGCGTCATAGAGATCAACGCCATAGGTGATCGCGCGGTCCAGCACCGGCTTGCCGTATTTGTGCTCGCCGATCTGCAGATAGGGGGTGTCGGTGGTGCATTCGATGAAATTGCCGGCCGAATAGATCATGAACAGGCGCATGCGCTCGCCCTTGATCTGGCCGCCGAACAGGAACGACACGTCGAATTTCACGTCCGCCGCGATCAAAGCAGGAGATTCAACCTCGTTGATATTGCGCACAACGCGTCCGATTCGCTGTGCCGCCTGAAACATGGTTGGCGCGTTCATCAGCGTCTCGAGTTCGCCGGTATCCTTGTTCTCCACGCCTTCGATCATGGTGGAGACGACGGACTGGCTGAGCGACAAATTGCCGGAGGAAGCGATCGCCATGATGCGTTCGCCCGGCTGCTTGAACACATGCAGCTTGCGGAAGGTCGAGACATTGTCGAGCCCGGCATTGGTTCGTGTATCGGCAATCATCACGAGGCCCTCACGGACCAGGATTCCGCAGCAATAGGTCATCAGACACGGACTTTCACTTGAATGGCCGCGACCGGCCAGGGCGCGGCATTATCCCCATTCCGGGGCGTTGCAACAGGGCCATGTCGGCCAATGAACTAATGGAGTGGATTTGACATTCGCCATCCCCTGGCCGTGTTGAATCGGACCATTAGTTCGCTGGCCTATTCCTGTCGCTGGCGCATCGGCTGATCGATTCGGATGCGGACATCGAGACCTTCGCCGTCGCCGCCGATCCGGCTGCCGCGCACCGGCGCCGCACTCAGATAGTCGAGCCCGACCGCGACCCGAAGATACGCGTCGGTGGCGCACATCCCGTTGGTTGCATCGAAAGCGATCCAGCCGAGGCCGTCGACGAAGGCTTCCGCCCAGGCATGGCCGGCCTGCTGTTCGTTCACGCCGTCGGCGCGATGACGATAACCGGAGACATATCGCGCCGGGATCCCGAGGCTGCGCGCAGAAGCAATGAAGATGTGGCTGATGTCCTGACAGACCCCGCGTTTGATCGCGAAGGCCTCGGCCGCCGTGGTGTGGGCATGGGTCGGATCGGTGTCGAACGTGATGGTCTCGGGCAGCGTATCGAGTAGGGCATGCAGCATCGATAGACGGTCCGGCTTCGAGCCGGTGACTTCCTGCGCAAATGACCGGATTTCGTCATTCGGCTCGGTCAGTGGCGTCTCACGCAAGAATAGCGAGGGCGGGAATGGTTCGATCGTGCCCTTGACCACCCCGCTCGCGTCCTCGATCTCGACCTCGCCTTCGACATGGACCACCAGCCGGTCGAGCGGGCCATCGGCGGTGAGGGTATGGGTCACATTGCCGAAGGCGTCGACGTGGCAAGTCAGCGGGCAATCCGCCGACACATCGATGCGCCAGCCCATCACGTACTGGGCCTCGGTATTCCGCGGGGTCAGACGCAGGGTCTGGATCACCCCGGTCACCGGCCAGGAATAGCGGTAGGTCGTGTCGTGCCAGATTCGGATACGCATGAGCGGGGCGGATGCTGGCTTCTGCGGGCCGCAAA
The DNA here is from genome assembly GCA_963707705.1 of uncultured Pseudomonadota bacterium. GTDB lineage: Bacteria > Pseudomonadota > Alphaproteobacteria > Rhizobiales > Xanthobacteraceae > Pseudorhodoplanes. The sequence continues at coordinate 215,109 of CAVPRD010000019.1, forward strand.
GGCAAGCGGAACAGCGCGATTTACGCCAGATATTGCTGGGTAATGGTGCCGCCGATGCGGTTGTTGTCGGCGATGAATTCCTGGATGAATTCGTGCAGGCCGTTCTGGAAAATGTCTTCCATCTTGGCGTTTTGCAGCCGCGTACGGACCCCGCGCGCGAGCCGTTGTGCCGGGCCCTGGCGGCCATAGGCGACCGCGATGGCGTCGAGATAGCGCACCAGATTTTCGTAGCAGCTCGACAGCGAGCGCGGCATCTCGTCTTTCAGGATCAGAAGGTCCGCGACCAGCCAGGGTTTGACATTCTCGCGATAGACCCAGTGGTAGGAGGTCAGCGCCGACACCGAGCGCAGGATCGCTGCCCACTGGAAATAGTCGAGGGGGCCACCGACCTGCTCGTTTGCCGGCAGCAGCATGTGATACTTCACATCGAGGATTCGCGCGGTGTTGTCGGCGCGTTCCTGATAGACGCCGAGTCTCGAGAACCAATAGGCGTCATTGCGCAGCATCGTTCGGTAAGCCGAGCCGTCGAAGCGGAGCGAGGATTCCTGAACCCATCGCAAAAAGCGCGACAATTCCTCGCGCGACGTCGGGCCGTTGCCGTAGCGCTTCAGTTCGAGCCAGGTGCCGTTGATGGCATCCCACATCTCGACCGTAAGCGCGGTGCGCACCGCTCGCGCGTTGGTGCGTGCGACCTCAAAACAGGACTTGATCGAGGACGAGTTGGCGGTGGAGAAGGCGAGAAAGTCGGTGACGTTTTCCTCGTTCGCCTCGTCATAGATTTCGAAGAAGGCGTGCTCGCAGCCGGCGGTGGCGACCGCCGATTCCCATTCGTTGCTCTCGCCGATATAGGCGATAGGCAGCGATGTCAGGCGCTGGGTAGCTTCGAGAATGCGCGCAAGATATTCCGCGCGCTCCACATAGCGCGCGAGCCAGTAGAGGTTATCGGCGGTTCTTGAAAGCATCAGCCGTCCAGCACCCAAGTGTCTTTCGTTCCGCCGCCCTGGCTGGAATTGACCACGAGCGAGCCGGCTTTCATAGCAACGCGAGTAAGGCCGCCCGGCACGATGCGAATTCGGTCGCGGCCGGTCAGCACGAACGGCCGCAAGTCGACATGGCGCGGCGCAACTCCGGAATCGACGCAGGTGGGGCAGGTGGAAAGCGCGAGCGTTGGCTGCGCGATGAAGTTTTTCGGCGCCGCCTTCACCTTGGAGCGGAAGGCGGCAACCGTCGCCTTGTCGGAAGTGGGGCCAATCAGCATGCCGTAGCCGCCGGAGCCATGCACCTCCTTGACCACGAGCTGCTCCATATTGTCGAGCACATACGACAGATGTTCGTCCTCGCGGCAGCGCCAGGTCGGAACATTCTTCAGGATCGGCTCTTCGCCCAAGAAGAATTTCACGATGTCGGGCATGTAGCTGTAGACCGCCTTGTCGTCGGCAACGCCGGTGCCGACGGCATTGGCGAGCGTGACGTTGCCGGCCTGGTAGGCCGCCATCAGGCCCGGCACGCCGAGCGCGGAATCGGGACGGAAAGCGAGTGGGTCGAGGAAGTCGTCATCGATGCGGCGATAAATCACGTCGACGCGCTTTGGCCCCTCGGTGGTGCGCATATAGACGACCTCTCCCTTGACGAAGAGATCGCGGCCCTCGACCAGTTCGATGCCGATCTTGTCGGCGAGGAAGGAGTGCTCGTAATAGGCTGAGTTGAATACGCCGGGCGTCAGCAGCACCACGGTCGGCTCGACGGCAGTTCCGACCGGAGCTACCGATTGCAGCGTTTTCAGCAATTCGTCAGGATAATTGTCGACAGGTGCGACGCGGTGTCGCGAAAACAGTTCGGGGAATAGCCGCAGCATGATTTCCCGGTTCTCCAGCATGTAGGAGACGCCGGAGGGCGTACGCGCATTGTCTTCGAGCACATAGAAAGTATCGGCATCGACGCGCACGATGTCGATGCCCGCGATATGAACGTAGATGTCGTGCGGTACTTTCTGGCCGTTCATCTCCGGCCGGAATACCGGGTTCTGAAACACCAGATCTTCCGGAACCACGCCCGCGCGCAGGCATTCGCGCTTGCCGTAGATATCGCGGATATAGGCGTTGATGGCCTTGGAACGCTGCTCCAGACCGCGCTGCAGCGTGCGCCATTCGGTGCCCGACAGGATCGGGGAATCACATCGAAGGGGATCAGCCGCTCGGTGGCATCGGCTTCGCCATAGACCGCGAAGGTGATGCCGATGCGTCGGAACAGCAGTTCGGCTTCGCGCCGCCTGAAATCCAATACGTCCGGCCGAACCTCGGACAGCCAAGCCGACAGTTCCTTGTATGCGGGGCGCACAAGGCCATCCGCACCACTCATCTCGTCGAAAGCGACCGGCATATCCCCCAAAAACCCTTCCCAGCGGGAGCCTTTCCAACGCTGCAAGCTTCGCGCCAGTTCCGGCTGGATGGAAGACCCCATCAGCAGGCATTTTTGCCTATCGAATGTGCGCAACGCCAGCGCCATGTCGTCTTTTAGGTCAACTTCTTGAGCCGGAGCGGCGCGCGCGGTACCAAGACGAAGCAGAAGGAGACTTGAATGGCCGGGCCGGATAGCGATCAGCCGATCACCGCTGCGATCCTGGTCATCGGCGACGAAATTCTGTCGGGCCGGACCAAGGACAAGAATATCGGCTATATCGCCGAATACCTGACCGCAATCGGCGTGGATCTGCGTGAGGTCCGGGTGGTGCCCGACGACGAGGAGGAGATCGTCGCAGCGCTGAATGCACTGCGGCATCGCTACACCTACATTTTCACCACCGGCGGGATCGGGCCGACTCACGACGACATTACCGCCGAGTGCGTCGCCAAGGCTTTCGGCGTGCCGATCGACTACGATCCGCGTGCGGTCGCGCTTTTGAAGCAGCGGTTCCAGGGCCCCGACCTGAACGAGGCGCGCATGCGCATGACCCGCATCCCGGATGGCGCCGATCTCGTCACCAACAAGGTGTCGCTCGCGCCCGGCTTCTGGATCGGCAATGTCATTGTGATGGCCGGTGTGCCGACCATCATGCAGGCGATGCTCGACGAGGTTGGGCCGAAACTGAAGACCGGCAAGCAGATGCTGTCGGAATCGGTGCGCGCCGATGCGCGCGAGGGCGATATCGGGACCGAGCTCGGCGAGGTCGCGAAGGCCCATCCCGATGTCACCATCGGCAGCTACCCGTTCTTCGACGACAAATCCGGACCCAATACCAATGTGGTGGTGCGCTCGCGCGACGCTGCAAAGCTCGCTGCTGCCAAAACTGCCGTTGAGCGCATGCTGGCGGCGGTGAAGGCAAAGCTGAAGGCCAGTTAGCGATGTTGTCTGTGTTTCCTGTTGCGCTACCGAAAAGGGAAACCAACCATGTCACAGCATGACCGCCACCCGCGCCGGCAGGTTCTGATGTTCGGAGCGGGAGCGCTTGCAACTCTCGCGATGCCGCGGCTTGCGACCGGTCAGGAGCTTGCCTTGACGCTGCAATGCGAGGGCAAAGTCGCCGTCACCGGCACGCAGACGGAAGGTCCGTTCTTCAAGCCGAAATCTCCGCTTCAGGCCGATCTGCGGCAATCCGGCCTTACTGGTGAGGCGGTCGCACTGACCGGATTCGTTCTGACGCGGAACTGTCAGCCGGTCCGAAACGCGCTGGTCGATCTATGGCACGCGGATGCAAAAGGCGACTATGACAATCGCGGATATCGCGGGCGCGGACATCAGTTTACGGATGCGCAGGGGCGCTATCGCTTCGTGACGATTGTCCCCGCGCGCTATGTCGGGCGCACCCGCCATTATCATGTGAAGGTGCAGGCCGCGAACGGCCCAGTGCTGACGACCCAGCTTTATTTTCCGGACGACCCCGGCAATGCCCGCGACCCGCTGTTCCGGCGCGATTTGCTGATGTCGGTAACGGGCGGCGGATCCGAGCGCGTGGCGCGCTTCGACTTCGTGATCGCTCGCGCGTGAGAACTTCGATTTTCCTGTGGATCGCTCCGGCATCGGGTTGGCACCGCGCCTTTGCCAAGGCATGCGACCGACAAGCATGCGACAACACTTGCGAAAAGACATGCAACGAGACTTGGCGATCTGACGCCCGGGAGCAGACGATATGAGCGAAGCCCAGACCCAGAAGCATTTTCCGGTTTCCTGGGATCAGTTTCACCGAGATGCGCGCGCGCTTGCCTGGCGGCTCGCGGCGGCAGGGCCGTTCGAGTTGATCGTTTGCGTGACCCGGGGCGGACTGGTGCCGGCTGCAATCGTGGCGCGTGAATTGAACGTGCGGCTGATCGAGACGGTTTGCGTCGAGAGCTATACGGGCATCGGGCGTCAGGGCGAATTGCGCGTGTTGAAGGGCATCTCCGACACGATCACGGCCGGCAAGCATGCGGAGGGGCAGGGCGTGCTGATCGTCGACGACCTGGTCGATACCGGCAAGACCGCGCGCGTCGTGCGCGAGATCATCCCGAAGGCGCATTTTGCCACCGTCTATGCCAAGCCGATGGGGCGGCCACTGGTTGACACTTTCGTCACCGAGGTGTCGCAGGACACCTGGATTTTCTTTCCGTGGGATACCGGGCTTGCCTTCGTGCCGCCGATCCGCGAGGGCGGCTGAACTTGCGGCGCGGCATCGGTTAAGTCATCTTGCGGCAATTCGCGGACGTGGCGGAATGGTAGACGCAACGGACTTAAAATCCGTTGAGGGTAACCTCGTGAGGGTTCGAGTCCCTCCGTCCGCACCAGCCAGGCAAATCATAGTCGGCACCGACTTGAAGGTTGCCTTGGAGGGCTCTTCCGAGAGGGCGCAAGCTAGACTGTTTCGTCGCGCCAACTGGTAAAGTTACGGTGACCATCAAGAGATTGTGTTTACGGCGGCGATACGTCCTCCGAAATACTCTCGCCCTCATTCATAGGCGCTTTTTTCAAGTCGCCAGTTAGCGTATGGCGGAGTTCTGTGTATGATTAGTTCCGGTGGAAGCCTGCAAAAAGGAATCAGAGCGATGAACGAGATCGACAGTTCAGTTCAGCGTAAGGAAGAAGAACTCCTCAACTTCGACTTTTCCGATGAAGCGATAGAAGCCGCCGCCGGCGAAGATACTCTCGCGGGCTACACGCACTACGCCTGCACCTATGGTTATTGTCCGGGATATTGATCCCAGATCGGATCGTAGCAACGCCCGGCAGGCGCCGGGCGTTGCTCGCTTTAGGGATTCAGCGACGACCGGCAGCGGCCCGTAAAAGTTTAAGGCGGTCCGCTTCGAAAAGCTCCCGCGCTCTTTGCGTCACCGGGCGGGTTGCTGAAAACACGTCACCAACAAAAGTAGGCGCCGGAAATATCCGCGAGTGCCGCATCATATCGCGCATGAACGGGGTGTGATCAGCCGTCATTGCTCTGCGATGTAAGAAATCCAGTGTGCATCCGGGTCTGGTTTGGACTGGGCCTGATATTGCCGGGCCTTGTTGGCAGGATACTCGCCACCGGCTCGCCATAGGCAGGCACCGGCTTCTTCCGCTGCGCTATGATCCTTGACCTGCTGCGGGAATTTCACAACCGGCCAGTCTCAACCTGCCGACGGAAGAAATGCCGGCGCGGCCGATAAAGGCGGATGGATCCATCTCGCAGATGCATCATCAGCGGAGCGGGCATTGCGTGCCAGAGCCAATTCAAATATCAGTTTTTTGGTCGTAGATTTCAGCGGCGTACAACTTTCCGGAATTGAAATGAAAACAAACAAAGTTTTATTCGCCGGCCTAGCCCTACTCGCAATGATCGCCGCATCAGATGCCGGCTGGGCAAGAAGCAGCCAGCCGGCGGACGGCACTCGCCAACAACGTATGGATTGCGCCGATGACGCCAGGTTCGTTTGTAGCAGATTTATTCCTGACGTTGATCGTATCACGCAATGCATGACCGCAAACAGGCGACAACTCAGTCCGCAGTGCCGCAGACATTTCCAATGAGTGCACGCTAGTTAGAACTGATTTTTGAGGCGGCATCGGCGCCATCTTTATCAGTGGTCGATAAAGGGTTCGTAGAGGCGACGCATTTGGCTTCGCGCGGAAGCCAAATACGCGCTTGGCGCAGCGTTGCTTGCCGCAAAACGCAAATCGATTTTATGTAGGGTGGTCGATACAGTCCGTCCTGACCGCTTTTGCGCGGGGAAGTTTTTGCATAGCCGGCGCCCGGATTGAAGTGCAAATTCCTGCTCGATTTGCGACCTCGGTACCTATGGAGATCACGCGATGAAAGTTACTCGGCGTTCCGCCGCGCTAGGCGGTCTCAGCCTTTTCGCCGGCACCGCGCTCGCTACCACGAGCCGCGCAGAACTGGGCTCATTCCTCGGTATCGGCGAGGGCCTCGATGAATTCTGGCTCGCCACCGACGCCTATATCTTCGGCTATCCGCTGGTAACGATGGAGATGACGCGGCGCGTCATTACCAACGTGGCGGCGCCTGTAGGCACCAAGGCGCCGATGGGTCAGATCATCAAGCTGCGTGAATATCCGAATTCGTCGTTTCGCGACGTCACCGCTCCGAATGCCGACACGCTTTACACCACGTCGTTCTTCGATGTCGGCAAGGAGCCGTGGGTGCTCAGTATCCCCGACATGAAAGACCGGTATTATCTGATGCCAATGCTGGACGGGTGGACCACGGTTTTTCAGGTGCCCGGCAAGCGCACCACCGGCACCAAGGCGCAGACCTATGCGATCACGGGCCCAGGCTGGAAGGGCACACTGCCGGCCGGCGTGAAGGAATACAAATCGCCGACCAACATAGTCTGGCTGCTTGGCCGCATTTACTGCACCGGCACGCCGGAAGATTACGCGGCCGTGCACAAGCTGCAGGACGAGTTCAAGCTCGTGCCGCTCAGTTCCTACGGCAGGCCCTATACGCCGCCCGCCGGAACGGTGGATTCCTCCATCGACATGAAGACTGCCGTGCGCGAGCAGGTCAACCGCATGAGCGCGAACGAGTATTTCACGCTTCTTTGCAAGCTCATGAAGGACAATCCTCCGGCGGCGGCCGATGCGCCGCAGCTCGCGAAATTCGCCAAAATCGGCATCGTGGCGGGCAAGGATTTCGATGCCAGCAAGCTGAAGGCGGACTTTGCCAAGCGCGTGCCCGAAGTCGCATTCGACCGCGTCATGCTCCAGTTCAAGATCAACAAGGATATGAAGGATATAAACGGATGGGGCTTCACGACCAAGACCGGCGTTTACGGCACTGATTATCTGATGCGGGCGTTCGTCACCGCCATCGGGCTCGGCGCCAATCGCCCGCAGGACGCGGTCTATCCGACCTCGATGAAGGACGCCGAAGACCGCACCTATGACGGGGCCAACAAATACCTCGTGCGCATTCCGAAAGGCCAATTGCCGCCGGTGACGGGCTTCTGGTCGATCACGATGTATGACGGCTCGTACTTCTTCGTGCCGAACCCGATCAACCGCTATTCCATCAGCGCGCGGCAGAGCCTGAAAACAAATCCGGACGGCTCGACCGACCTGTATATTCAGAAGGACTCGCCCGGAAAGGACAAGGAATCGAACTGGCTGCCGGCGCCTCCCGGCAAATTCATTCTGATGCTGCGGATGTATTGGCCGAACGAAAAGAGCCCGTCGATCATCAACGGCACCTGGGCGCCGCCTCCTGTGAAAAAGGTCGGCTAGCAGGGAGCGCCAGGTTCGGGCGGCTCCATGGCGCATTAAAGCGGCCGCCCGCGTCTGGCTTTCGCCAAAATTCCGCGTTATCGAAACGCGCGATGAACGCGAAGAATATTCCCCGTTGGGCTGCCGTGTGTCTTGCCGTCCTTCTCGGCGGTTGCAGCAGCCATGACATGGTGAACACCGTGTCGCGACCGGGGAAGTTTCGCACGCTTTCCTGCGAGGAGCTGACCAAAAAGGGGCTCGAAGTGGTCAAGCGCGAGAAGGAATTGCGCGAGCAGATTGAAAAGGCAAAAAAGGGCCCGGGCGGGGAAGTCGCGATCGCGCTTGCCTATCAGAACGAATACAATATGGCGCTCGGCGATCTGCAGGAAGTCGAGTCGACCGGCGCCGACAAGAAATGCGTGCTGCGGCATCGTCCGTTGAGCGATCAGGCGGTGCGGTGACTGACCTTTTTAGACGCGCCGGGAACCAATATGCTACATTGCGCTTGTGGTTCCTGGGCCCGATGATGGATCGGGCAGGAACGATTCTCAGTTGGGGAACGGGGCTATGAGCACGCTGATCAGCATTCTGATTACATTTCTGGTAGTTATCCTCGTTCTCTATCTCGTAAACATGCTGCCGCTCGACGGGCGGACCAAGCAGATCGTTCGCATCATCGTCATCATCATCGGCGTACTGTCGCTTCTGCGATACCTTGCGATTTTCTGATCGCGGGCGTTACAGCTTCGTCGCGCGCAGCCGCAGCGCATTCCCGACCACGCTGACCGAGGAGAGCGCCATCGCCGCGGCGGCGACGATCGGCGACAGCAGGATTCCGAACACGGGATAGAGCAGGCCCGCCGCGACCGGTACGCCGGCCGCGTTGTAGACAAAGGCGAAGAACAGGTTCTGGCGGATGTTGCGCATCACCGCCTGTGACAGGCGGCGCGCGCGCAGGATTCCGGTGAGATCGCCGGTCAGCAGTGTGATGCCGGCGCTTTCCATTGCGACATCGGTGCCGGTGCCCATGGCGATGCCGACATCGGCGGCGGCGAGCGCGGGTGCGTCGTTGACGCCGTCGCCCGCCATCGCCACCACGCGGCCTTCGCGGCGCAATTTCTCGACCACCGCGCTCTTGCCGTCGGGCAGGATTTCGGCCTCGACCTCGTCGATGCCAAGCTGGTGGGCGACGGCCTGCGCGGTTGTGCGATTGTCGCCGGTCAGCATCACAATGCGCAGGCCCTGCGCGCGCAAGTCCTTGAGCGCGGCCGGGGTCTGCGCCTTCACCGGATCGGCGATGGCCATGAGGCCCGCGAGGCGATCCCCCGCGGCAACGAACACCACGGTGGCGCCGTCCGCCCGCAATTCGTCGGCCTTCGCCTGCAAGGCATTGGAGGCGACGCCGAGGCCTGCCAGGAAGTCCGCATTGCCGATCGCGATGCGCTTGCCTTCGACTTGACCGAGCGCACCTTTGCCGACGGGAGAATCAAAGTCCTCGACCCTCGGGAGCGCGATGCCCTTTTCACTGGCCGCGGCGACGATCGCGTTCGCGAGGGGATGCTCGCTGGCAGTCTCCACGCTTGCGGCCAGCCGAAGCATTTCGTCCGCATCGAAATCCGGCGCGGGCACAATGGCGGTCACGGCGGGCTTACCTTGCGTCAGCGTTCCGGTCTTGTCGATGACGAGTGTGTCGACCTTCTCCATGCGTTCCAGCGCCTGCGCGTCGCGGATCAGGACGCCCGCCTGCGCGCCGCGTCCAACGCCGACCATGATCGACATCGGCGTCGCAAGGCCAAGCGCGCAGGGACAGGCAATGATCAGGACCGAGACTGCCGCCACCAGCCCATAGGCGAAGCGCGGCTCCGGCCCGAAAACCGCCCAGGCGGCAAAGGCGATCAGCGCAGCCGCGATCACGAGCGGCACGAACCAGCCGGAAACCTGATCGGCGAGACGCTGGATCGGCGCGCGCGAGCGCTGCGCCTTCGCCACCATCTGCACGATTTGCGATAGCAGAGTGTCGCGGCCGACCTTGTCGGCGCGCATGACAAAGGCTCCGCTCTTGTTGATGGTGCCCGCGATCACATGCGCGCCTTGCTCTTTGGTTACCGGCATGGATTCGCCGGTAACAAGCGACTCGTCGACCGCGGAGCGGCCTTGCAGCACTTCGCCATCGACAGGTATCTTGTCGCCCGGCCGGACTCGCAGGTTGTCGCCGACCTGGACCTGATCGAGCGGGATTTCCTCATCGCTGCCGTCGGCATTGACGCGCCGGGTGGTCTTGGGAGCGAGATCGAGCAACGCCCGGATCGCGCCCGATGTCGCCTCGCGCGCGCGCAATTCCAGCACCTGGCCCATCAAGACTAGGACCGTGATGACGGCTGCCGATTCGAAATAAACCGCGACCGAGCCATCCTGTCCGCGGAAAGCCGCGGGGAAGAGCGAGGGCGCGAAGGTCGCAACGACGCTGTAGAGCCATGCCACGCCGACGCCCAAAGCGATCAGTGTGAACATGTTGAGATTGCGGGTGACGAGCGACTGGAAGCCGCGCACGAAGAACGGCCAGCCTGCCCACAGCACCACGGGTGTCGCGAGCGCGAACTGGATCAGGTTCGATTTCGCGGCGGGAAGAAATCCGTGCGCGCCGACCAGATGGGCTCCCATCTCGAGTGCGAGGACCGGCAGGGTAAGCGCAAGGCCGATCCAGAAGCGGCGGGTCATGTCGGCGAGTTCGGGATTGGGACCGGTCTCGGCGGTCACCAATTCGGGTTCGAGCGCCATGCCGCAGATCGGGCACGAGCCCGGGCCGACCTGGCGGATCTGCGGATGCATCGGGCAGGTATAGATGGTGCCTGCCGGCACCGGAGCCGCGGCTTGCTTCTCGGGTGAAAGATATTTTTCCGGATCGGCGATGAATTTGGTGCGGCAGCCGGCCGAGCAGAAATAATTCGGGCGTCCCTGATATTCGTGCCGGTACCTGGCCGTATGCGGATCGACCTTCATGCCGCAAACCGGATCGATCGCGCCCGTTGCCGTATCGCCGCGGCTGGGTCCTGCATTGTGACCCGAATGGTCGTGCGCGCCGTGTTTCATGTCTGTCGTCCGTTGCAACCTATACCCGGTAGGGGTATATAGCGCTCATGCAGAAGCAAGCCAAGACCCAGGTGACTAAAAGGTTGCAGCGGATCGAGGGCCAGGTACGCGGGCTCTCGCGCATGGTCGACGAGGACCGATATTGCATCGACATCGTCACGCAGATTTCCGCCGTGCGCGCCGCCCTGCGACGAGTGGAGGAGGAGGTGTTGCGCGACCACGTCTCCCATTGTGTGGAAGGCGCGATCGCCTCCGGCAACCGCGCCGATCAGCGCAGGAAGATCGCAGAATTGATGGAAGTGATCGGGCGGGCGGACCGGTAGTCAGCCCGACCCATTTGACGGATCGCGTCAGGAACTACGGCTGTCCGAAAAGGCCGATGATTGCGGTCGACCCTTTCACCTTGCCGGCTAGTGCCGCGGTGAGTTCTTCACGGGTCATGCCGGGTTGCAAAGCGCCCGGTTCAAGGTCGGTTGCCATCAGCAAAAACGTATAATGATGAAAGCCAATGCCACGCGGTGTGCATGGGCCAACATAATGTCCGACGCCGAGCGTGCTCTTGCCGCCCACATAGAGGTTTGACGGCTGGCCGAGCGCGCCTTCCGCAAAGGAAGTGGTAGTGGCGGGAATGCCGTAGGCGATCCAGTGCACGACACCGGCCGGGGCGCGTCCTTCCGGATCGACCACCATGATCGCAAAGCTCTTGGTGCCTTCCGGCACATTGTTCCAGCTCAATTGCGGGGAAGTGTTGGTGCCGACGCAGTTCGGATTGTTCGGCAGGTTGCCGGCGTGCTTCTTATCAAGCACCTGGCCATCCTTGAACGATGTCGACGAGATCTGAAACGGTTCGGCATTCGCCGCGGCGATGGCGGCGAACAGGCACGCGGCAGCAATACCGGCAATTTTCGCAATCATGATTTCCTCCGATTTTATAATTCTTGAGATCGCAGCCTAGCGTAAGCGGGTGAGGAGCGCGACCGTCCGTGGCGTCAAATTTCTTGCCGAACGGGCGTGGGCGCCTAGGCGAACCGCTTCCGCGCCAGCACCGCACCGGCGCCGAGCGCACGAAGCTTGGCCTCCGCGATTTCGCGTTTCATCGGCGCCATGCCGCAATTGGTGCAGGCGATGATGCGCTCCTTTGGAACATGTTTCATCACCGCCTCGATCGTTGCTGCCACGTCCTCCGCGGTCTCGATCTGGTCGGTGGCAACGTCGATTGCGCCGACCAGCACGTCCTTGCCCTTGAGCAGCGAAAGCAGCGACAGCGGCACGCGGGAGTTTCGGCATTCGACCGAGACCTGATCGATGCGGCTATTGGCGAGCGCCGGAAAAATCTCCTCATATTGGCGCCACTCGTCGCCGAGCGTGTTCTTCCAGTCGACATTGGCCTTGATGCCGTAGCCGTAACAAATATGAACCGCTGTCTTGCAGGTGAGGCCCTGGCTCGCGCGGTGCAAGGCTTCGATGCCCCAGTCTGTAACCTCGCGCATGAACACGTTGAAGGCCGGCTCATCGAACTGGATCACGTCGACGCCATCGGCCTGCAACGCGCGCGCTTCCTCGTTCAGGCAATCGGCGAAGGCGAAAGCCATTTTCACGCGGTCGCCGTAATGGCGGTCGGCGATGGTGTCGGCGATGGTCATCGGGCCGGGCAGGGTGAATTTCAGTTTGCGTTTGGTATGCGCGCGGGCGGCCCGCGCTTCCATTGCATGGACGCGGCCTTTCAGCCGCAGCGGCGCGGTCACGACCGGTACCATCGCCTTGTAGCGGTCGTTGCGGATTCCCATCTCGACCTTGTTCGCAAAATCGATGCCGTCGATCCGCTCCAGAAATCCGTGCACGAAATGCTGGCGCGCCTGTTCGCCGTCGCAGACGACGTCGATGCCGCAATCTTCCTGCAGCTTCACCGCAAGGATGGTGGCGTCGCGCTTGCCTTCCGTGAGTTCAGCGCCTTGCAGCCGCCAAGCGGCCCAAAGCTTTTCGGGCTCTGCAAGCCAGGACGGTTTCGGCAGGCTGCCGGCAATGGTGGTCTCGAACATGTTTCCCCCCGACCGCCGGTTCATTCCGGGCTTTGATTGTACCGGTTCAGTCCGGCCGCCAATCATAAAGCCAGTCGTAGCGCGCGCGAAGCTTCATTCCGCCGAGCCAGCGCATCGCAATGTTGCGCGCCAGCGCGGACGCGCCTGACAGATGATAGCGGTGCCCATTGTCGCGCGCTGCGCGCTGCACGCGCCGCACCCGCGGCGCCCGTATCGCCTCGTAGCGCCGCATCCCGGTTTCCGGATTGGCATCGGTCGCGGCGAGGCAGCGGCCGAGCACCGCCGCATCTTCGATCGCCATTCCTGCGCCCTGCGCGAGAAATGGCAGCATTGGATGGGCGGCATCGCCCAGAAGTGCGATCGGACCCGAGCCGTGAAAAAGGCGGTCGCTGTCGAACAGGGCCCATTTGGTCCATTGCTCCGGCAATCGCAGCAGATCGCGCGCCTGCGCCGCCCAGGCCCGGGGCGCAAAGTGCTTCATCAATTCCTCGTTCTTGCCCGGCGCCGACCAGCCTGGCGCATTCCAGCGGTCGCGCACGATCGCAACCACATTGACGAGCGTGCCGCCGCGCAGCGGATAGGTAACGAGATGTGCGTTCTCGCCGAGCCAGAGCCGGATCAGCGGCGCGCGCATTTCCGTGGGCAAGGCAGATGCCGGCAGGGTCGCGCGCCAGGCGCTGCGATTGCGGAATTCCGGCTTGGCTGAATCATAAAGTCGGTCACGCGTCGGAGACCAAAGCCCGTCGGCGCCGACCAGCCCGACGCCACGCTCTTCCGTCACCCCGGTCGCGGCACGCGACAGGGCCGTGATGCCCTTGTCGTGCAGCACGAAATCTTCAAGCCGCGTTCCGAGCCTCAGGATGATGCCTGGCTGATCCGCCACGGCTTCCGCAAGCGCCGCCTGCAGGTCGCCCCGATGCACGATCCAGTAGGGCGCGCCGTAACGGAACCCCATCTCGGCGCCGAGCGGCAGATATACGATCTCGCGCCCGGTTTTCGCGGACCGGATCGACAGACCTTCGGGTACGACCTGACGGCCTGCGAGTCGGGGCTCAATTCCGAGCGCGACGAGAATGCGGGTCGCATTTGGGGAAAGCTGGATGCCGGCGCCGATATCGGAAAGCCGTGCCGCCTGCTCGGCGATCAGCACGCGATAGCCGGCGCGGGCGAGCGTCAAGGCGCAAGTCAGCCCGCCGATGCCGGCGCCTGCGATCAGGATGGTTCTGGATGACGCCACTGGTGGTCCGATTGCAACATTCGCATCCCGTTTGAGCAAGCCGCTTTGCGAATGTTGCAATCATAGGACCACCAGCAAGTTAATGCTTTTAGTGGAGCTTTGGATTTGACATTCGCCTACGGCGCTCGCGGCCAGGCGGTGGCGAATGTCAAATCTGCTCCACTAGGTGGCTATTTTGCGCGCCTCACGCCGTCGTCGGTTCGACCAGCGCCAGATCCGGCGGACGCGATTCGTGATGGTCGAGTTTCGAGTCGTAGCGGTAGAGGGTCGAGCAATATTCGCAGATGATTTCGTTGTCGTCGCCCATGTCGCAGAATATGTGCGGATGGTCGAACGGCGGCCGGGCGCCAATGCACATGAACTTTTTCGAGCCGATCTCGACTACCGGGACGCCTGGTTCGTTGTGAAAATGCGGTACGGCATGGTCGGCCATAAGACGCTCGCGAGCCTCGAATTTGTCGGGAACAGCCCCTATATGCGGCTGGCACCATAGCGGCGCAGGCGGCTGAATCAATGCCGGACCGGAAATTAACCTCGGCCATTGCTCCGGTGAAACCAGCGGCCGGGATGGACGTTGATGTTCCTTGAAGGTTCGGTGACGAAAGCCCTGAACGCCATGCTGATCCCCGAGCCGAATTCCGGCCAAATGCGCGCCGCCCAGAACAAAACAAAGGTTTTGATCGTCGCCGCCTTCCTTTGCGGGATTGCGGCGGTGGCGCTGCTGCCGCAGGCGATTGAATCCGGCTGGCTGCTGCTGGTGCAGGACGATCCTGCCGCGCTTGCCGACCGCAAGCTGGTGCGCAGCTTCAACGCCGAGGTCGCGACCCGGGAAATCGAAGCCGCCCTTGCGGCGAATGACCCAGACCTGGCGAAAAGTTTTGTGGAACTTGCGCGCGACCGCAACGTGCCGCTGACATCCGATCTCACGGCGAAGGTCGAGGCTGCGGTGGCGAAGGCGAATGGTGCGCTCGCGACCGCAGGCAACTTCACTCGCGGATTGATCGTTGGCGAGCCGGACGACCTCGTGAGCCTCGCCGGTACTGCGCTCGGCGACCTGTTTGTATTCGGCGATATCCGCGACGCTGTACGCGAGGGCTCTCGGATCGCGCAGGGGCAGGAGGCCGATCATCTGATTTTGGGACTAGCCGCCGTCGGCATCGCGGTCACCGCTGGCACTTACGCCTCGTTGGGCGTGGGTACGCCCGCGCGGATGGGGCTGTCGCTCGTGAAAGCCGCGCGCAAGACCGGACGCATTTCAACGCGGATGGCGGAATCGGTCACGCGTTCGCTGCGCTCCGTCGTCGACTTCGGTGCGGTGCGCAAGGTGTTCTCGACTTCCTCTTTGACCGATCCGGCGCTCGCCGTGCGTGCCGCGCGCGAAGCGGTAAAGGTCGAGAAGGCCGACGACCTGTTCCGGCTCGCACGCGATGTCGGTCATGTGCAGGGCAAGGCTGGCACCCGCGCTGCGCTCGACGGCTTGAAGATTGCCGACAATCCGCGCCAGATGGCGCGCGTTGCCAAACTTGCCGAAAAGCAAGGCGGCAAGACCCGCGCGATCCTGAAGCTGCTCGGCCGTGGCGCGATTGCGCTGACCGTTGCGGCCTTCGACCTCTCCCTGTGGGTGCTGTGGGCGGCGCTGACGATCTTCGGCTTTATCGCCTCGATGAAAGGTGCGGTCGAGCGCGCCACCTGGCGCGGTCTGCAAAAGCGGAAGGTCCGCCGCGCGAAACATGAACTCGAGCGGCAGCGCCGCTTGGCAATGGCTCCCTCCGGAGTCTAGTGTCCCGCCGCATTCAACGACCTTTCACTGAAACGGCCATTTCCACGATATGCCGACATTCCGACATGACGACGTCGATTTTGGCGACGTCGAGATCGCTTATCTCGACGAGGGCCAGGGTGAGCCGATCCTGCTCATTCACGGCTTTGCTTCCAATCGCAATGTGAACTGGGTCTTTCCCGGCTGGGTCTCGACGCTGAACGCGGCGGGCCGCCGCGCCATTGCGCTCGACAATCGCGGGCATGGAGAGTTCGACGAAGCTCTATGACCCGGCCGACTATGACACCAGCAAGATGGCGCAAGACGCGCTTGCGTTGCTCGATCATCTGAAGATCGAGCGTGCGGATGTCATGGGTTACTCGATGGGAGCACGCATCACCGCGGCGCTTGCGGCGGCGCATCCGGATCGCGTGCGTTCGGCGATCCTCGGCGGTCTCGGCTACAGGCTGGTGGACGGTGCGGGGTTGCCGGAAAATATCGCAGACGCGCTCGAGGCGCCGTCGCTCGAGGACATATCCGATCCGATGGGAAAGACATTCCGAAGCTTTGCCGATCAAACCAAATCAGATCGTCTTGCGCTCGCCGCCTGCATTCGTGGCACGCGTCAGGTGATGCCGGTCAGCGAGGTCGCGAAGATCGCGATGCCGGTACTGATCGCTGTTGGAACCAAGGACGATGTTGCCGGACCGGCAGACAAACTGGCTGAGCTGATGCCGCATGCGCAAGCGCTGGACATTCCCGATCGCGACCACATGCTCGCGGTCGGCGACAAGGTATTCAAAAACGGCGTCCTCAAATTCCTCAACGAACGAGCGTAAATAGATCGCAATGACGAAGCATGTAACGCCGGCGACGGCGACCTTTATCGGATCGAGCGGCAACGAACTCGTCGCGGACGTGTTCGGCGATCATGGGCCTTCCGTAATCCTTCTGCATGGCGGTGGCCAGACCCGTCACGCGTGGCGCTCTACGGCAAACCAGCTCGCCCAGCGCGGCTGGACCGCCTACGCGATCGATCAGCGCGGGCATGGCGATTCCGAATGGGTGGAGGACGGGGTCTATTCGTTCAAGAAATTTTCTGACGATGTTAAGGCGGTGGCACAGGAATTGACGCGTCGCGATGGCCGCAAGCCGGTAGCGATCGGCGCCTCGCTCGGCGGGATCTCGGCAATGCTGGCGGAAGGTGAAAGCTTGCGTGACAGCGGCGAGCATCTGCTGTCTTCACTGGTGCTTGTCGATATCACCCCGCGCGTGGATTACGAGGGCGTCGCCAAGGTACAGGGCTTCATGCGAGCGCATGCGAAAGAAGGATTTGCGACGATAGATGAAGCCGCCGACGCGGTCGCGGAATATCTGCCGCACCGCCCGCGGCCGAAAAACAACGAAGGACTTAAAAAGAATCTGCGGCTCTCGCCGGATGGGCGCTGGCGCTGGCACTGGGACCCGCGCTTCATGGACGGGCGCAGACGCTTCGATCCTGACCGCGAGCAACTCGAACGATCGATGCTGGACGCCGCAAGCAACATCAAGGTACCCGCGCTGTTGGTGCGGGGCGGCTCCTCCGAACTCGTGCAGGAAGCGCATGCCAAGGAATTTCTCGAACTCGTGCCGCATGCCGAATATGTCGACGTCGCCGATGCCCGCCACATGGTCGCAGGCGATCAGAACGATCATTTCTCCACCGCGGTGCTGGATTTCCTGGGTCGGTTGAAGGGGTGACGCTCGTCGGAAAGTTCGGGCGCGACCGCAACGTTGCGCGCCCTCGGAGAAAATTATTCTACAGCCATGCGGAAACCATAGACCCCTTCGCCTGGAAAAGCGGGGTGGCGGAGATCAATTTCAACCTTTATGTGTTAGCCGAACGTAAGACACAGACGCGAGGCGGTGACATGGCTCAACGAGAGATGGCGCAGCAGACCAGGCTGGCATCCATCGGCAAACTCGACCCGGTATGGGCGAAGGTCCGCGAGGAGGCTGAAGACATCGTGCGGCGCGAGCCCGCCCTTGCGACCTTCCTGTATTCGACCATCCTGCATCACGACAGCCTGGAAGAGGCGGTGGTGCATCGCGCCTCAGAGCGGCTCGACCATCATGACGTCTCGGCCGAGATGATCCGACAAGCCTATTCCGATGCGCTTGAGGACGAGCCCACGATCGGGGATGCCTTCCGGGCCGATATCGTGGCGACCGTCGACCGCGATCCCGCGGCCGACCGCTTCATCGAGCCGGTGCTCTACTTCAAGGGCTTCCATGCTCTGGTTACGCATCGCCTTGCACATTGGCTCTACCGCCAGCATCGCAAGGACTTCGCCTATTACCTGCAGAGCCGCTCCTCGGCGGTGTTCCAGTGCGACATCCATCCGAATGCGAAAATCGGACGTGGTATTTTCCTCGACCACGCCACCGGTCTGGTGGTCGGTGAGACTGCGGTCATCGAGGACGACGTGTCGATGCTGCATGGCGTGACGCTCGGCGGCACCGGCAAGGAAGACGGCGACCGCCATCCGAAAATTCGTCACGGTGTGTTGATCGGGGCGGGCGCCAAAATTCTGGGCAATATCGAAGTCGGGCATTGCGCCCGCATCGCCTCGGGCTCGGTTGTCATCAAGTCAGTGCCGAACAATGTCACGGTCGCGGGCGTGCCTGCGCGCGTCGTAGGTACTGCCGGCTGCGCCGAACCGTCCCGGCGCATGGACATGGTGTTCGAAGACGGAAATTGATAAGGCAACGCGCGAATTGATTGCGTGGGCGGGGCCGCCTGCGTCGCAGCAGGTGAGGAGGATTGCGTGGACGTCCAGGAAATCAAGAAGATCGACGCCTATCTGAAGCGGCTGTTCGACAACCCTAAAATCCGGGTTGTGCCGCGTCCGAAGAAGGACGATTCCGCCGAGGTCTATATCGGTGAAGAGTTCATTGGCGTGCTGTTCGTCGACGATGAGGACGACGACAAGTCCTACAATTTCCAGATGGCCATTTTGGAAACCGATTTGGAGCCGTAGTGGCTCACCGGTCATTCCGGGACGGCGAAACTCGTCGTACCCGGCAATGCCAACGAAAAAATTACCGCCCGGCGCCGCGCAGTTTCGCGATCAGCGCCTCCAGCCCCTGCGAGACCTCTGCCCAGTCCGACAACCATTCGCGCGGAAAGCGCGCGGTAAATTCGGCCCTTTCGATACGCCGCTCGAACAGGCACATGCCGATCGCTTCGCCCTTGCCGTCACGCGTGCAGCGGACGAGAAAGCGCTCGGGACTGGCGCTGTCGTACAACATGTCCTCGCCCTGATAGGGCGTGCCGTCGCGGAACGGCCGTACCGAAAGTCCGCCGGGGTCGGTCGTAATGCTGGGTTCGAGATAGCGCGGATAGATGGTTTTGAAACGCTCGATCAGCGGTAAGGTATTGCCGTAATTGGCAATGGTGAGAAACACCCGGTCGATGGTTTTCGCCGAGGTCACTGGACCCGCCTTGACCGCCGGGTCAGGCGGCTCGAGCGAGGGCCACCGGAACATCAGATCGACGCGTTCCTGCGTACCGGGCTTGCGCTGCATCTTGTTGCGGATCGCGGCCGGCGGAATGTTGAAATTCACGCCGTTCACCGTGATCGGCAGGCTCGGCGCATCGAGTGCCATGTCGGCCGCGGGCCAGCGCGGCCACAGAAGCCAGGTGACCCAAAGAGCGGCGCAAACAAGTCCTGCGGTAAAGACGGCAATCGGCAGCCACAGCACACTGCGCTTGCGTTTGGAATGTGCTGGCGCAAATGGCCCGCGATGGGTGTGGCTCATCGCCATGTTCGGCCTCCGCAATGAATCGCGAATCAAGAGAAGTATAGGCGCACCGGCGCAAGTAGCCTTGGTAATTGAATTTTCGGGCGTTAACCTTTTTGAAACGAAGCGCTGGCGGGCAGCCGCGTGCCTTGGCAAATGATTCGACAAATCACATGAGCGTTCTGCTCAAAGGGGCCAGGGGTACCGACATTGTCGGCGGAAGCATTTCATTCCATCTGTCTTTTGCTGCTCGGATTTTCGGTCGCCGGTGTGCTGGCGACCGGCTATCAACTCGTGACCACGCGGCCGGCAAGCTTCAATATTTTCGGCGACGGGACCGGTCCGGTTGCGGTCGCGCATGTGCCGTTTCTGGTATTCGCCGCGCCCTTCATCATGGTGCGCGACGCGATTCATATCCGCCGCTCCGGGACGCAGAATTTCGTCGCCGGCATGGTCGTGAGCATGATCGCGGGCGTCTGGAGCCTGCTGTCCGGAAAGTTCGTCATGCAGGCTTTTGCCATGCTAGGGCTTGGCTGAAGCGACGTCTTTGCAAGGTTACACATGCCGATCTACGAACTGAACGGGCAGGGCCCGGAATTTCCCTCCGACGGAAGCCATTGGATCGCCGAGACTGCGGTGCTGATTGCGCGCGTGCGCATGAAGAGCATGACCAGTATCTGGTTCGGCGCGGTGCTCCGCGGCGACAATGAATGGATCGAACTCGGCGCAAGGTCGCAGATCCAGGAAAATGCCACGCTGCACACCGATATGGGTTTCCCGCTCACCATCGGCGAGGATTGTGTGATCGGGCACAATGTCATGCTGCACGGCTGCAACATCGGCAATAACAGCCTGATCGGGATGAGCGCGATCGTGCTCAACGGCGCGCGCATCGGCAACAATTCGCTGGTCGGCGCGGGAGCGCTCGTGACCGAAGGCAAGTCTTTCCCGGACAATTCGCTGATCGTGGGTTCACCGGCGCGCGCCATCCGCACACTGACGCCGGAAGCGATCGCGCAAATTCGCCACGGCGCCGACCATTACGTGCAGCGCTCGCGCGAATATGCCGAGAAGTTGAAGCGAATTGGCTGAAAGCTGCGTATTTCCGACCGGCGCCGAGCGGGGAGGGCCCATTGCTTTTGTACGATTTGAAGGCTGGAATGAATCCACGCCGGGTTCGAATTTTTCTTGCTGAAAAGGGTGTCACTGTCCCCAAGGTCGAAGTCGACATGTTGAAGGGCGAGAACAAGACTCCCGGCTATCTTGCGAAAAATCCACTCGGCCGGATGCCGGTCCTTGAACTTGACGACGGCACGCTGATCGCGGAATCCGTCGCCATCTGCCGCTATTTCGAAAGCCTGTATCCCGAGCCGCCACTCTTTGGCAGCGGTGCGGTTGAAATCGCGAAAGTGGAAATGTGGAATCGCCGGATGGAGTTGGAGATCATGCGGCCGATCGGTGAGGCCTTCGAACATCTTTCGCCATTCTGGGTTGGCCGCGGTCCCCAAGTGGCTGAATACGGCAACCTGGCGCGCGAAGTAGCGATGGATCGCATGGCGTGGCTCGACCGCGAGCTTGCCGAAAAGCCTTTTATCGCAGGAGAGAATTACTCGATCGCCGATATCACCGCGCAGGCAGCGTTCGTGCTCGGCAAGAATACCGGTACGCCCATTCCCGGTGAGCTTTCGCATGTTCTGCGCTGGTTCGCGCAGGTTTCGTCCCGGCCGAGCGCACGGGCGTGAAAGATTGTGCGAACAAGTTTTCTTAAGTCCAAGCTGATACCGCGTGGTTCCCTGTTCAAAACAACCAAAAGGACGACGCAATGTGCAATGTCTGTGACGAGAAGGGCCTAAGCCGGCGGAAATTGATCATGGCCGGAGCGGGCCTGTTGGCGGCCGCACCGTTCGGCGGTCCCGCTTTGGCTCAACCGGTGTCCGCGGCGAGCGATCCGGATGCGGCGCTGAAGCTTCTGGTCGAAGGAAATGCCCGCTATGCCTCCAACCAGCCGCGAGAACGTGACTTTTCCGCCGAGCGGGCCAATCGTGCCAAAGGTCAGGCGCCTTTCGCCGCGATCCTGGGATGTGCCGATTCCCGCGTTGCGCCGGAATTGGCCTTTGACCAGAATCCGGGTGACTTGTTCGTGGTCCGCGTTGCCGGGAATTTCGTGACGACCGACGGGCTCGGAAGCCTCGAATACGGCGCTGCCGTGCTTGGTACCAAGCTGATCCTGGTGCTTGGACATACCAGCTGCGGCGCAATCGACGCAACTGTCACCGCCTTGCAGAAGGGGAACAAGCTGCCCGGTCATATTGCAGATCTGGTGCGCGCGATGAAGCCGGGCGTTGAGCCGGCACTGAAGCAGCCGGGCGATGACCTCCAGCTGCGTGCCGTGATTGCCAATGTCAAACACAACGTCGAACGGCTGAAAAATTCCAAACCGATACTCGCGGGCATGATTGCAAAGAAGCAATTGGGCGTGGCCGGCGGTGTCTATGACATCGCAACGGGCAAAGTCACGCTGGTCTGAACTCGGCGCCGCGCTGCCGGAACGCGCCTACTGACGCTCAGGCGCGGCGGTCGCGTTGATAGCCGCGGGCCTTCCGGATTGTTAAGAAGTGCCACGCATATTGGCGATGACGGCGAACTTGTAATGTGTATCGCCGAGCGACAGATTAACTGAGCCCGGCCGTCCCCAAACGGCCGGGCTTTTTTTGTTCGCTTGACGGCGGTCCTGATGATCGGCACGCCCCACTAATCCTTAATAAATATTATATCATCGTCGGATTTCAGCCTGCTTCGCCGTACGTGCGGCTGTGCCGGGCTTTATCCCCGCGCGCTCAAAGAGGAGACGTCATGCCAAAATATCTCGTGCAGGGTTCCTATACGGATCAGGGTCTGAAGGGCCTGCTGAAGGAAGGTGGCTCGAAACGGCGAGCGATGGTCGAGCAACTCGCCAAGGAGATGGGAGGCAAACTCGAAACGTTTTATTTCGCCTTCGGCAGCGATGACTTCGTTATTATTCTCGATCTGCCGAGCAACGTGGACATGGCTGCCACCGCCGTCGTTGCCCAAGCCAGCGGCATGGTGAAGTCTCGGGTGACGGTCCTCATGACTCCTGAGGAGGTAGACCAGGCTATGAAAAGGAAGGTCGATTTTCGCCCGCCGGAATAGGCGATGCTGCAAAATGTTGAGCGTTTAGCCCTCAAGGCTTCATTTCTGGCTTGCCGCCCTCGTGCTTTGCGATGCCCCAATCCTCGATTTCGCAGCGTGAGGTTGCGGCAACGTTCTGCCGGATGCTGGCGTTTCACGATTTTCGGATGCGGGAGAAGGCGCCCGCTTCATCGAGCTTTCTGAGAGATCGATGCCTGAAAAAAGGTGCGGCCGGCTCTTGGGGGGAGAGCCGGCCGCCACGAGCCCGGTCGGGGACGGGTGGGGTGGGGACGTGACCGGGATCGCGATCTCGTAAACTGCCTCAGCGCGACGTTGCGGTTGCCGGCGCCGGGCGTGGATCGCCAAGCGAAATCCATACATTCTGATCGTGCTGCGACTGGCGCTTCACGAAGCGGTAGCTGGTATCCGACCAGAGCAGAATGTCCTGGCTCTGATTGTCGAGAATGAATTCACCTTTATCGGTTTTCACCGTCAGCACCGCGTGCCCGTCGCCATTGCGCTCGCGCACGACAGTGATCAGCAGGGCTTCGCGCGGCCAGCCTGCCTGAATCAGCAGGCGGCGCTTCAGCAGCACGTAATCCTCGCAATCACCCTTGCCGTCCTCCGGATACGACCATTTCTCGACCACGCCCCAGTGATCCATGTCGGTGATCGGCTGGATCGCGTCGTTGACTCGCTTGTTGATGCGGGCGAGTTCCTTCCACGCTTTGGTGCTCAGCGTTACGTCGCGCGGCAGCGACGGGCCGCTCGCACATTCGCGCGGGTTGTCCGAGCAAAATTCAACCCATCCGATAGGTGCGCGCGAGCCTTCGCCGATCGAAACGAACAGTGGCCGCGGATTGGCCGCAGCGCTCGTTCCGAACGCAATCATGCAGCCGGCCGCCACCATCCGGACGCTGTCGCGTATTCTTTTTGAATACCGTTGCACGCGTGACCCCTTCCCTTGTTCTTGGGGTCACGATCCCACAAAGCCTTTGTATTGCCACTAAATCGGCCAAGTAGTTTTGAGAAGAACACAAGTAAAACTATCAACAAATACAGTATTGATTTGAATCGATGTTGAGTAAAATGCAGTCTTTCTGCATTTAATTAAAATGCCACCGATCGACCGCCAAGATATTGATCTTGCGCGCAAACGCTCGCGGATGCGCTGTTGCACCAACCGCGCGATTTTCCGTTCAAGGGCGGAAACGATGTCTGAAAAGGACGGTCCGGGCGCTGAACAGCACCGCTGGAGGCTCGCGGCGTTTACCCGCCGACAACGCTCTCTTCGAGAAAGTCAGGATGCTGCAGTCGCGTGAACTCGACGGCGAAGCCGTCGTCGAGATGTCGCACCACGCGGCCCTGCACAATTCCGATGGTGACCAGCGTGCCCATCGGCGGACGCTGGTCGGTGGCCACCGCAGCGCCCGACAGCGACAAGTCGATCAGCCGGCAACCGATATTGATGCCGTTCGGGAGGATAAGCATGGTCATCGAATTTTTCGGCACATAGCGTCCGTGGCGGCGGTCTTCCGGCGAGTCGAGCAGGTGACGGTTTGCCAGCCAGGTAAGCTGAGCGGCCAGCTTGTCGCGCTTTCTCAGCGTGGCGCCGATGGTCGAAGCAAAGCCATTCTCGAAATGGCGGGTGCAGACGCCTTCCAGCCGTCCGACGTGATCGATATAGGCGATGACGCGCTCGCCGAATTGCGGCAATACCGGCGCGATCAGCGCCATGCCGCCGGGCGACATGTTGACGACCTGACAAGGAAATTCGCGCCGGTCCGCCAGCATATAGCGGCCGAGCAGGTTCACTTTCACACGCTGGAAACGACGGCGTTCTTCGCTGTGCGGAAGGATGCGCGCGGTGTCCTGAGCGAGTGAGGAATGCAGCAATGCCATGGCGCGGTGGTATGACCGATTTCCCGCGCGCAATTGCACGCGGCAGTCAATACCTACGCAAGCGGCCTTAACGCACCGTTAGCCCTGAATATTCCGTGAAATGCGAGGCCGCGGTTCGGCCGGATACAGAACAAATCCGTGGCCGGTCAAAGGGGTCGCGGCGCCTGCGACAAATCTCCGCGTAGTAGCGGTTTCGACTTCCGGCCCAACGAAGCGCACATCGCCCGATTGCAATGTGAGCACCGGACGGATGCCGAACCAAAAGGGCGGGCTCGGGCAGGCGATGGCGCCGATCAGTCGGGCGCGCACATCATCTTGGCAGGTCAGCGGCAACAGGATCATCTCGAGATCGAGCAAGGCGCCGTCCTGATTGCGGCCGGTAACGGCGGTCACTGCACCGACGGAATCTTCGATGACGCATTGCACAAGGTTGGTCATCGTGATTTCGCCGGCCGGCGACCAGAGTGCCGAAAAATGGGTGCCGCGCAGTTCACGCCCGAACAAGGCGCAGACCGTGGTTCCGGCGAGGCGGAAGGGATGGCCGCGCTGCGCGTCGTGTCCAAGCAGGAACACGTCCGGCAGGCTTGCACGGATTTCACCCGGATTAATCTCGCTGCGGTCCGGCGCCTTGCGCGAGCCCCGCAGTGCATTCCAGTAGCCGAATAAATCGCGGGTCGACGCCTGTCTCATGTCAATTCTGTCCCGGCCGTGCCGCAATGACCGCGCGACTGTCCCGGTGCGGGACAGAAACGGCGGGCAATGCGCGTCACAGGCAGACAGGTGCAGGCGGTGTGCCGCCGCTGGGGCGCAGGCGCGAGCACCCGCGGACGCCCGCGTTATTGTTAACGGCAGGTTGCGCTTGGCCATCGGCTGCGACGCAAATAGGGTCGGCGCCGAACCAGACGACGAGCTCAAGGAACACCAGAATTCCTGGCTCGAACCAGAAGACTTCAAGGGGACGTGACCGGCATAAGCCAGCAGACACGTTCGGGACAGCGGACGGGGAGGGTGAAAGCCCTCCCCGTTGCATTTTGACGCCTGCCCGGACCGCGCAGCAGGCTCCCGGCCGATTTTCCTTGAATAACAGGCAACGGCGGGCGACTTAGCCCGGGCATGACCTGATCCGAAAGCCGGAGCCGCCATTTTTCGGGATCATGTCCCGGTCCCGGAAAGCCGCCTCTTGATGAATTCTTCCCGCATCCGCGAGCCGATGTTCAACGTGCCAGCCGTGCTGCTCGCCGTGCTGGCGGTGCTGGTGTTGATCCATCTTGGCCGGATGCTGCTGTCGCAGACCGAGACGGTCGAGTTCCTGTTGCTGTTTGCCTTCATCCCCGCGCGCTACGACATCAATATTCTGCCGGGCACGCCCTGGCCTGGCGGGCTCGCTGCCGACGTCTGGACCTTCGTGACTTATGCGCTGATCCACGGCGACTGGATGCATCTCGGCTTCAATGCGATCTGGCTGGTCGCCTTCGGCACGCCGCTGGCGCGCCGGTTCGGGCCCGTTCGCTTCCTCGCATTCTGTGCGGCAACCGCGGCGACCGGAGCGCTCGCGCATCTCCTCACCCATTTCGGACAGATGGCGCCGATGGTCGGCATTTCGGCGACGATTTCAGGTTTGATGGCGGCGGCGATGCGATTTGCCTTCCAGCGCGGCGGGCCTCTGGGTCTCGGCGGCACCGAGGAAAGCTATAAGGTGCCGGCTTTACCGCTGAGTGACGCGCTGCGCGATCCGCGCATCCTCGCTTTCATCGCGGTGTGGTTCGGATTGAACCTGCTGTTTGGCATCGGCTCGATCTCGATTACCGGTGACGACCAGACCGTTGCCTGGCAGGCGCATGTCGGCGGTTTCATCGGCGGGCTGATGCTGTTCGGGTTATTCGATCCGGTTACGGCAACGCCATACCGCGGCTAGATCAGGATGATTTGGATCGAAGCGATTCAAAATCATAACCGTGATCGATTTTAATAAGTTGGAGCATGATGTTGTCCCAAAAATCGCGTCTTTTTTTTCATCATGCTCGAGCCAATAATTTGCCCTGGGTGATTGCAGTGCAGCACATCTCGCGCTGGTCTGCGGCGTTGTGACGTGGAACACTCTTGGCACCGTATGGTTGTCGTACTGGCGTGAAGTCCAGGCTGATATGGGAGAGCGCAGTCAGAGTGTGGTGCCGAAAAGGGTAAAGCGGTTTCGGTCACATCACGCTTTAAATCCTAGGGAGCGAAGCCATGAATGTGACGACGATTCTTTCCTCCAAGGGCCGCGAAGTCGAAACGATCGCGCCGACCGCGACAGTCGCGGAAGCCGCAAAGATCATGTCCGATCGCAAGATTGGCGCCCTGGTCATCACCGGCGCGGGAAACCGCATTACCGGCATCGTGTCGGAGCGTGACATCGTGCGTGCGCTCGCAAAGCATGGTGCGGATGCGCTGCGATTGCCGCTGAACGATGTGATGACACGCAAGGTGGTGACCTGCGGACCGAAGACTCAGTCTCAAACCTGATGGAGCAGATGACCGCCGGGAAGTTCCGTCACCTGCCGGTGGTGGATTCCGACAAACTCGCAGGCATCATTTCGATTGGCGACGTGGTCAAGATCAGGCTCGCGGAGCTCGAACTCGAGCAATCGGCATTGCGCGATTACATCCAGACCGCGTAGCGATCTCAGGCAAGGGCTGCAATCGCTTCGGACACATCGGCAATCGAGCGCTCGGCGGCATGCTCGCCGATCTCGATCGCTTCCTTGGCGCGGTGGAATTCAAACAGCCCGATCTTGCCCATATGCGGCGAGATCGTGACGTCCGGCGGATCGCCGGCGAGGCGCGAGCGCGTGATACGATCCTGCATGATGTTGAAAGCGTCGATCATGATGCTCGCGATATTCGGTGAGCGCTTGCCACCGATCAATTGACGCTTGAGCAGAAATTCGGGCGAGAGAATGCGGCGAATGCCTTCCGGGCGGGCACGGATCTCGTCCAGGACTCGAGCATCGTCCTCGTCGGGGCCGTGATTGGCGATCGTACCACCGCGGCCGAGCAGGTCCGAATTCAAGTTTACCGCAATCACCAGGCGGGCGCCGAGCGCGCGCGCGGCCGAGACGGGAACGGGATTGACCAGCGCGCCGTCGACCAGCCAGCGGCTGCCCAGGCGCACCGGCGCGAAGATACCCGGCAACGCGTAGGAGGCTCGGGCCGCATCCACGACCCGGCCGCGGGTGAGCCAGATTTCATGGCCGGTGCCGAGTTCGGTCGCGATACAGGCATAGCGCTTCGGCAAGTCTTCGATCCTGGTGTCGCCCAGTGTCTGTTCCAGTCGCGCCGCGAGACGGTCACCGCCGATCAGACCCGAGCCGCCAAGGCTGACATCGAGATAGCCGAGCACACCGCGCGTCGTCAGTCCGCGCGCCCATTCCTCGAAAGCCGGGAGCTTACCGAAGGCATAACAGGCGCCGACCACGGCACCGACCGACGTGCCGACCACAATGTCCGGCTCGATGCCATGCTTCTCCAGCGTGCGCAGGACGCCGATATGAGCAAAGCCGCGCGCAATGCCGCCGCCCAGCGCGAGCGCTATGCTCGGACGAGGCGGCGCCTTCTTCTCCGACGTTGCTTCGGCGGCGCGGTCACCATTGACCGCACGCCGGATCAGAGCCTGCAACACGATTCAACCCTTTGATTCAGATGATTGGGTGGCCGCGGATTCGATACAAGGGGTCGTGCGCTCAATTTTAGCGCGATGGTGAAAACGCCAGGTTAACCTTTGGTAGGCCGCGTCAGTTTGAATTGGCTCTCGACCACCGCGTAATTGTGATAGCCACAGCGCGCGATCGGCTTCATGGCGGCGGTATCAAGCAGTCCGTCCTTGATGAATTGATCGTCGATGTGCACGCCGATGACCTGGCCGAACACGACATGGGCATCGAGCGCGCGACCCTCGATGTCGTTCATCGGCACAATCTGAAGCAACACGCATTCCAGCGCGCAAGGCGAGGCCGCGACACGCGGCGGCTTCACAAGACGGGAAGGCGCGGGCGCAAGTCCGGCACGCTCCATCTCGTTGACGCCGCGCTCAAACGGCGCCGAGGTCACGTTCATGGCGTCGCGCAGATCCCAGGTCGCAAGGTTACAGACGAATTCTCCAGTCTCCTGGATGAAAGCGAGCGAATCCTTTCGGCCTTCGCTGGAGAACATCACGAGGTTTGGGCGGCTGCACACGCCGTTGAAAAAGGAATAGGGCGCCAGATTGATCTGGCCTGCTGCACTCATCGAGGTGATCCAGCCGATCGGGCGGGGCGCGACGATGGCCTTGAACGGGTCGTGGGGCAGGCCGTGGTCTCGCTTGCGCGCGTCATAGAACATGGTGGGCTTCCGCAGGACCTTAGTCGCCGTAGCGCGTCACGATCTCCGACAAAGCGGGGCGCGGTCGATCCTCGGGCGGGCGCGCGGCTTTGCCGATGTGAACGAAGCCCGCAATGCGCTCATGCGGGTCCAATCCCATCGCCTTCATGACGCGCGGATCGTAGGCGTACCATTCGGTGATCCAGTTCGCGGCGTATCCGAGAGCGTGCGCGGCGGTGACGAGATTCATCGTTGCGGCGCCGGCCGAAAGCACCTGCTCCCATTCCGGAATTTTCGCATGCGGTGCGGCGCGGCTCACGACCGCAATGACGAGGGGTGCGCGTGCCAACCGGCTGCGCTCGAACGCGATCTGGTCCTGCGTCGCATCCGGCCGGTCGGCCTTGAAGGCGTGCGCGATGGCGTCTCCGATGGCGTTTTGCGCCTTGCCCTCAAACAGGATGAAGCGCCACGGTGTTAGCTTGCCGTGATCGGGAACCCGGGACGCGATGGTGACCAGCGTTTCGATTTCAGTCGCGGAAGGGGCGGGGCCGGTCAATTCGATCGGCTTGACCGAACGGCGCGTCGTCAAAAGAGAAAGTGCGTCTGGCATGGCGTGGCGCTACCACAGGCCGCAGGCCCTTACAAATCCGGGACAAGGCCGGCACAGGCTTGAATTTGCCGCGATTTCCAACGAAAACATGGGCATGAGGGTGAGCGGAGCCAGGGCCGGGACGGCGGTGGCGGGGATGGTCTATGCCATCACCGCGATTTGTTCGCCGCCGATTCACGCGCAACCCTTCACCAATACCGGGCCGATGCCGATCGGCCCCGATTCTGTTCCTCCCACAAATCTGGTGGCGCCCGGACCCGACGTGATCCGGCCTCCGGCGCCGATTCCGCTTCCGGTCGCGCCGTTGCCGCCACCGGCGCAGGTCGAGCGGTCACCGACGGCGGCGATACCGCCGCAAGCTTTGCCTGCCGCACCTGTAGTGCCGGCTGGGCAGGTGGCGCTCTATCTCACCGCGCGTTTCGGACGCGACATGACAACGATCCCGAGCGGCATCGTATGGCGCATCTACCCCGATCGCCCCGACAATGCCGGAGCGATGCGGCTCGTGCGCGAGGACAAGTCTGCCGCCCCGACGATGTTGCTGCCGCCTGGCGGCTATATCGTGCATGCAAGTTTCGGCATGGCGCAGGCGCTCAAGAAGGTGCAATTGCGCGCCGAGACGGTGCGAGAAGTGTTCGACATTCCCGCCGGCGGCATCCGCATCGAGGGCAAGGTCGGCGATGCCCGCATTCCGTCCGGACAGATCCATTTCGATATCTTCAAGGGCAGCCAGTTCGAGGCCGGCGACAAGCGCGCGCTCACGCAAAATGCGATGACGGGCGAGGTGATGCTGGTGCCGGAAGGCACCTATCACATCGTTTCGCACTACGGCGACGGCAATGCGGTGGTTCGCTCCGACATCCGCGTGCAGGCGGCACGCGTCACCGACGTGACCGTGACGCACCGCGCCGCCGCGATCACGCTGAAGCTGGTCGCTAGCAACGGTGGCGAGGCGCTCGCCAACACGCAATGGTCGGTGCTGACGCCGGGCGGCGACGTGATCAAGGAATTGATCGGTGCTTTCCCGAAGGTGGTGCTGGCAGAGGGCGATTACCGCGTGATCGCGCGCAACGAAGGCCGTTCCTTCCAGCAGGACTTCAATGTCGTCGCCGGCGTCGACCGCGAGATTTCGGTCGTCGCGCAATAGCTTGCAACAATGTTCCGCGTCGCAACCCTTTCGGCGCTAGTCGCAATCGCTCTGGGTGCCGTGGGCGTGACATCGTCCCGCGCTGAGAGTGAAGCGCTGCCTGCCAATCTCGCCACGATGAAGCAAGCGTATCGACGGCCGCCGGCGCGTCCGGCTGACAATCCTGCATTGGTCGAACTCGGCCGCCAATTGTTCTTCGATCCGATGATATCCGCGTCCGGCAAAACCTCCTGCGCTAGCTGCCATTCGCCAAAGGCCGCATGGGCCGCGAACGAACCGCGCAGCAAAGGCGATTCCGGGCAATTGACGTTGCGCAAGACGCAAACGCTGATCGGGATCGGATACGCCCGCGCTCCATTCGATTGGGATGGCCGCAACGCCACGCTCGAGGCGCAGGCGGTGTCGGCGATCGGCACCGGTTCGATGTCGCTGTTCCAGCTCAAGGCGCCGGTAAAGGTCTCGGATATCGTGGCGCGCATTCGAGGAAGCGATACCTATCCGGAAAAATTCAGACGGGCTTTGCCGGGCGCCGCGATCAATCTGGATGCGATCGTGATTGCGCTTTCAGCCTTCGAGCGCACGATCGAGCCGGAAGAGGCGCCTTTCGATCGCTGGATCGCGGGCGACGAACGGGCAATTTCAGACGCCGCCAAGCGCGGCTTTGTCCTGTTCAACGGCAAGGCCAATTGCGCGGCCTGTCACGAGGGATGGCGCTTCACCGACGACAAGTTCCACGACATCGGCACCACGACTACCGATCGCGGCCGCGGCCGGGAGATCACGGAAAGCGAGCTGATGCAATTCGCGTTCAAGACGCCGACGCTGCGCTCCGTCACGCAGCGGGCGCCGTACATGCATAACGGAGAATTCAAAACGCTCGCCGATGTCATGAAGCACTACGTCTCGGGCGGCATCGAACGTCCGAGCCGGTCTCCGCTGATGAAGCCGGTGCCGCTGACCGAGTTCGAGCAGGGCGACCTGATCGCCTTCCTGCAGACGCTCGGCGGATAGGCGCGATAGTTCAGATCGCGGTCCAGCCACCGTCATGGGCAATGAGCTGGCCGGTGACGTAGCTTGACGCGTCGCTCGCGAGATAGATGACAAGCCCCTGCAACTCTTTCGGCTGACCGCGCCGGCCCATCGGCGTGCCCCGAACAATTTCGGCCTCGAAACGCTCGCGATAGTCCGGCCCCCAATTCGACTTGAAATGCTCGGCAAGCCGAGTGCCGCCGTGCCAGCCGGGCGCGATCGCGTTGGCGCGGATATTGTCCTTGGCATATTCCGCCGCGATCTGGCGGGTGAAGCCGGTGAGCCCTGCCTTGGTCGCCGCATAAGCCACACCCGAAACGGAGAAATCGGGATAGAAGCCGACGAGTCCGATCATCGAGGAGACGTTGATGATCGAGCCCGAGCCCGCGGCAAGCATGAGAGGAATCATCGCGCGCGTAAGCAGGAACGGACCGGTGAGATTGATGTCGAGCACGCGTTTCCAGTCCGCAATATCGACTTCGTGCAGACGATTGGGGAAGGGTGCAACGCCGGCATTGTTGATCAGCACATGCAGCTTGCCATGCGAATTCGTCACCGAGCGCTTCGCGATCGCTACTTCGTCCTCGTTTGCGATGTCGAAGACGAGGTGTGAGGCCCTGCCGCCCGAGTTCTCGATCAGCGACACCGTTTCGGTGACCCATACC
Source organism: uncultured Pseudomonadota bacterium (assembly GCA_963707705.1). GTDB lineage: Bacteria > Pseudomonadota > Alphaproteobacteria > Rhizobiales > Xanthobacteraceae > Pseudorhodoplanes. The sequence continues at coordinate 247,526 of CAVPRD010000019.1, forward strand.
TTGTCGCGATCCGCGCAGATCACGTCGGCACCGGCAGCCGCCAGCCCAAGCGCGAATTCGCGCCCGAGCCCCGAACCCGCGCCGGTGACCAGCGCGACCTTGCCGTCGAGCTTGAACAGTTCGATCGACATCAGGCAGCCTGGGCCGTCAGAGCGCGCTTCAGATCCGGCGGCAGCGCTTCGACCGCCAGCATCTTCAGCGCCTCGTCGAGCGGCATGACTTTCTGCCCGTCGCTGCCGAGACGCCGGATCGAGACCGTCCGTTCGGCGGCTTCCTTCTTGCCGACCACGAGCAGCACCGGGACCTTGGCGAGCGAATGCTCGCGCACCTTGTAGTTGATCTTCTCGTTGCGAAGGTCCAGCGAGACGCGAAGGCCGAGGCGGTTCGCGGTCCGCGCGATCTCTTCCGCATAGCCATCGGAATCCGAGACGATGGTGCAGATCACCGCCTGTTTCGGCGCAAGCCACAGGGGCAGGTGGCCGGCATAATGTTCGAGCACCACGCCGAGGAATCGCTCCATCGAGCCGCAAATGGCGCGGTGGATCATCACCGGCGTCGTCTTCGAGCCGTCGGCGGCGATATAGAAAGCCTCGAACCGCTCCGGCAAATTGAAATCGACCTGCGTGGTGCCGCATTGCCAGTCACGGCCAATGGCGTCGCGTAGCACATATTCGAATTTCGGACCGTAGAAGGCGCCTTCGCCCGGATTGATCGCGGTCTTGATCTTCTGGTTGCCGCTACGCGCTTCGATCTGCTTGAGCACATCGTGCATGATGCCTTCGGCATGATCCCAGGCCTCGTCGGACCCGACGCGTTTTCCGGGGCGGGTCGAGAGCTTCACCGTCATCTCGCCGTCGAAGCCGAAATCGGCGTAAGTGCTAAGGATCAGGTCATTGATCTTGAGACACTCCTCCGCCATCTGCTCCTGCGTGCAGAACACATGCGCGTCGTCCTGGGTGAAGGCGCGAACCCGCATCAGCCCATGCAGCGCGCCGGACGGCTCATAGCGATGGACCATACCGAATTCGGCCATGCGCAAAGGCAATTCGCGATACGACCGCAGGCCGTGCTTGAAAATCTGGATGTGGCCCGGGCAGTTCATCGGCTTGATGGCGAAGATGCGCTCGTCCTTGGTCTCGTCACCCGCCGATTTCGCCATGAACATGTTTTCGCGAAACCAGCCCCAATGGCCGGAGGTCTCCCACAGCGACTTGTCGAGAAGCTGCGGCGCGTTGACCTCCTGATAGTCGCCTTTCAGGCGGCGGCGCATGTAGCTCACGATCTCCTGGAACATGGTCCAGCCGTTTGGATGCCAGAACACCGTGCCCGGGCCTTCCTCCTGGAAATGGAACAGGTCCATCTCGCGGCCGAGCTTGCGGTGGTCGCGCTTCTCGGCCTCTTCCATGTTCTTGATATATTCGTCGAGCTCTTCCTGCTTGGCGAAGGCGGTACCGTAGATGCGCGAGAGCATTTCGCGGTTTGAATCGCCGCGCCAATAGGCACCCGCGACCTTCATCAGCTTGAAGGCATTGCCGACCTTTCCGGTCGAGGTCATGTGCGGGCCGCGACAGAGATCGAACCAGTCGCCCTGCTTGTAGATTTTCAGCTCCTGGTCTTCCGGGATCGCGTCGATCAGCTCGACCTTGAAGTTCTCGCCCTTGTCGCGAAACACCTTCTTGGCGTGCTCGCGCGACCACACTTCCTTGGTGAAGGGTTTGTCGCGCGCGATGATCTCGCGCATCTTCTTTTCGATCGCGCTCAGGTCTTCAGGCGTGAACGGCTGGTTGCGAGCGAAATCGTAATAAAAGCCGTTCTCGATCACCGGGCCGATCGTCACCTGAGTGCCGGGCCAAAGTGACTGCACGGCTTCGGCCAGCACATGCGCTGCATCGTGGCGAATCAGTTCCAGTGCGCGCGGATCGTCGCGATTGAGGAATTCGATCTTGGCGTCTTCGGTGATCGGGTCGGCCAGATCGACGACCGCGCCGTCCAACACCATCGCGACCGTGCGCTTGGCCAGCGAGGGCGAGATGCCCTTGGCGATATCGAGACCGGAAATGCCTGCGGAAAATTCACGGCGTGCGCCGTCGGGAAAGGTCAGCGTGACCATCGTTCACTCCTGTTGCTCACTCCCGCGAACGAGCGCGGGTAAGCGGATGAGGGCAGGGATATAGCATCGGAATCGCTTGAGGCAATCGCGATGCTTGCCGGCCACCGCCCGGATCCGGGTCACCTAAACAGGAAGGGTGCGAAAGGACGAAGTTTCTTTACTTTGTGCGCGCAAAATAGATGGCGTACCGGGTCTGGACTGCCCCGGTTCCGCCACCACTTTGCGGGATTGTGGGGTGTCGCGCTGCATCCAGAACCGCCGAACCGCGATCGGATCGATGAGCCTTTTCCGCGTCCTGCTGCTTACTGTAATGGCGTTGCCGGTGGCTGCGGCGGCCGGCGCGTCTGTCGCGCTCGCGCAGGCGCCCGTGCCCGGAGCGACCTTGGCCCAGCCGGTGCCACCCAGAGCGCTACCGTCAAAGGCAGCCCCGCAGAAAGCCGTGCCGCAACGCGGCGTGTTGCGGCACGAGCCGATCATCTTCTTCATTGCCAAAGGCCGGCCGGATGCCTGCGGGCCGGGCTGCGATACCTGGATCGGAGCGGAGGGCACTTTCGATCCCGACGCACTCAAGCGGCTTTCCGAGTTCCTGGCCGTGCCGGGCCGCCAGCAATTGCCGATTTTCTTTCACTCACCCGGCGGCGAATTGCAGCCTTCGATCGCGATCGGTCATTTGCTGCGCGAAAAGCGCATGACCGCCGGCATCGGCCAGACCTTGCCAGAAGGATGCCGCGATGCCGCGAAGGCGGATGCGGCTTGCCGCAGCGCCATGCGTTCCGGCGGCGAGTTGCCGGCGCGGCTTCGGATTTCGAGCGGTGTTTGCGCCTCGGGCTGCGCCTATGCGCTGATCGGCGCGTCGACGCGGCTGATCGGGCCGGGTGCGAAATTCGGCGTGCATGCCAATCGCGTCATCGCGCGCGCGGATCATGTTGAAGACGTTCGCCGCGCAGGAGCTATTGCGCGCCGGACCGCAGAGAGTCAGTCCTACGATCTGCTTCGTCACTACGTGACGGTTGCGGGCATCGATCCGGAACTGATCGATCTGGCGACCCGCACCCCGCATAATCGCGTGCATTGGCTGTCGCGCGAGGAGTTGGAACGCTTTGGACTTGTGACCGGCGATTTTTTCGAGACACGCTGGTTCCGTCACGCCAAGCCGGATGGCTCTACCTTCATCATTAAGTCGCTGACGCAAGTTCTTCCGACGCAGGAACATCGCACGACCAATATCGCCATCAACTGCGTGCCGAATACCCGTGCCACCGTGATGCTGCGGCGCGAACTAGGCACCGCTGAAAATACTCCGCAGCCGGTGGTGCGGCTCAGTTCGGGCGAAGCCTTCGTGCTCGTCTTCAACCACGGCAATCGCAGCCCCGGTGCAACCGAGGTGCGGGTGCAACCGGTCGCGGGCGATGCGCTGGCGCGCGCCGCGGCCTCCGACGCCATTGTGTTTCGCGAGGACGGCGTGCGCGAATTCAAGCTTTCGACCAAGGGACTGTCGGAAGCGCTGGGCGCCTCTCCGGTGCGCTGCGGCGGGCGGGCATAGCCGTCCCCGACTTGTGATCGCACGGCGCAGTTGAACCGCGCATAATGCCGCCGCGACAAAACGCCTGCCAGCTTTGGAGCTTGAAATGGCGCCGCTTCGCTCTTGCGTGCAGGCTTTCGGGATTTGTCTTGCGCTGACCGTGCTTTCGGCGAGCGCGGACGCGCAGTCGCCATCGTCACCGGAACAGGCGGCGCCGCAGCAGCCGGAAACACTGGCGGCTCCGCAGGCCCCTGCAAAGGCTCCAGTGCCGCGCAGCGACTTTGAAATTTGCCAAGACACGAAAGCTGCGACCAAGGTTGCACTGTCTGCTTGCGATCGCGCGCTGTCTGCTTCCGTGGTTCCGGACGAGCAGAAAGCGAAGATCCATTATCGGCGCGGACATATATTCGCGAATTTGCGCAATTACGATCGGGCGATCCAGGAATATGACGTGGCACTCACGTTCAATCTGGCGGCGGACCAGATATTGAATAGCCGAGGCTCGACGAAAGCCAACAAGGGTGATTTCGACGGCGCGGTAGCCGATTTCACCGAAGCGGTACGCTTGCGGCCGAGCAATTCCTGGGCGCTGAACAACCGCGGAAATATCTATCTCAACCGCGGCGATGCCGACCGCGCGATCGCCGACTATGACGCGGCATTGAAGATTCAGAACTTCGCGATGGCGCACATGAATCGCGGCCGCGCCTATACGCTGAAGAATGATCTGGACCGCGCCCGCGCCGACCTCGATGAAGCGGTGCGGCTAGTCCCGAAATTCGAATTTGCGCTGCGCAGCCGTTGTCAGGTGCAGATTTTGCGAAACCTGTTCGATCGCGCGCTCGAGGATTGCAATGCCGCGCTTGAAATTGTGCCCAATTCTGTCGCTGCGCTGGCGCGCCGCGGCGACGCTTATCGCGGCAAGGACGATCTCAACGCCGCGCTTTCCGATTACGACAAGGCGCTGAACCTAAATCCGAATTTTGTGCCCGGCTATGTCGGGCGCGGGCAACTCTACGAAAAGCGGGGCGATTCCAATCGTGCGCGGGCGGATTACCGCTCGGCTGCATTTGCGCTCACCCGCTTCGACGATATCGACACCGCGCAGGCGCGCATCGTCGCGCGCGAACGCCTGAACGCGCTCGCCAAGGCGCAGGGGCCGGTGACTCCCGGACGCCGCATCGCATTGGTGATCGGCAATACCGCCTACAAAAATGTATCGCCGCTCGAAAATCCCGTTCGCGACGCTGCCATGATGGCGCAGACGCTCCGCAGCACCGGCTTCCAGACCGTGACGCTCGCCAACGATCTGTCGCGGGACAAGTTTTTCGAAACGCTGCGGACTTTCGCCAAAGACGCCGAGAGCGCCGACTGGGCTCTGGTCTATTATGCCGGCCACGGGCTTGAGATCGGCGGGGTAAATTATCTTGTGCCGGTCGATGCCAGGCTGAAAGCCGACCGCGACGCAGAGACCGAGGCAGTGGCTCTGGAGCAGGTAATCGCCTCGGTGCAAGGTGCGAGAAAGCTCAAGCTGGTCATTCTCGACGCCTGCCGTGACAATCCGTTCGTGCCGAAAATGCAACGCAGCATCGCGCTCCGGCTGGTCAACAAGGGTCTGTCGAATATCGAGCCCGATGCCGGCTTCATGGTGGTCTACGGCGCCAAGGCCGGAGAGACCGCGCTCGACGGGGAGGGCACGCAGAACTCGCCATTCGCAACCGCGCTCGCACGCAACATCAAGACGCCCGGCATCGAGATCCGCAAGTTGCTCGACACCGTGCGTGACGACGTGCTGGCGGCGACCAAAAAGCAGCAGCAGCCGTTCCATTACGGCTCGCTGCCTGGCCGCGAGGATTTCTTCTTCGTTGCCGCGAAATAGCTCACAAGCGCGTCAGCTATCGATTGCATGCTTCGTGCGCATCGGCCGATATGCTAGTCGGACGGAATGACGCAGGCTTCCGGCACCCGGGCTTGGCAAATATGGCGCGACCGGCGTGGACGCGTAGCGCCGCTTCGCGTCATCGCGCTCTCGCTCCTGCTGGTTCCGGCAGCGCTGATGATCCAGGCTTATGCGTCGAATGGCGTGCCAGGGCGATTGTGGAACGATCTGGTCCACCGCACCGGCTATTGGGCGCTGATCTTCGTGCTGGTATCGCTCGCCATCACGCCGATCCGGCGCAGCGGCCGCTTCAGCGGCCTGCTCGAAGTGCGCCGCCTGATCGGGGTCGGCGCCTTCGTCTACGCGACATTGCACATCGCGCTCTACATCACCGACGAGAAATTCGACCTGGTCAAGGTCGCGCTGGAGATCGTCAAGCGGCTCTATCTCACCATCGGATTCATTGCATGGCTTGGTCTGCTGGCGCTCGCGATCACCTCGAATGACACGATGGTGAAGAGGCTGGGCGCCACGCGCTGGCGCCGGCTGCATCAGATCACCTATGTCGTCGCCTTCCTGTCGCTCATCCATTTCTTCCAGCAGACCAAGGCGGACTTCACCTTGCCAGCGACCATCACCGGATTGTTCGGTTGGCTAATGGTCTATCGGCTGGTCGCTTGGCGCGTGCGCGAGCCTTCGACCCTCGTCCTGTTCGTGATGACTCTTCTGGTTTCGATCGCCACCTTCCTCGGCGAAGCCTTCGGCATCGCGCTCTGGTACAAGGTCTCGCCTATGACCGTGCTCTCGACGATTTTCGATTTCTCGCTCGCGGTCCGGCCGGGATGGTACGTGCTGGGTGCCGGTCTTGCGGTCTGCCTGCTCGATCTTGTGCGCTCGCGCGTGCAGCGCGCGCCCTCGCCAAAGCCGGCGGTTCAGGCCGGCGGGGTCTCGTTGGTTCCGCGCCAGCGCGCATAGCGCCAGGGCAGGAACCAGCGCGCGTTACGTGGTTTCTCCGACGGCACGAAATCGAGCCCCGAAGTTCCGAACGGTTGGCAGCGACAGATCCGGCCAAGCGTCATCCAGCCGCCCGCCCATAGCCCGAAGCGTGAAAGCGCCTCGTCGCCATATTCGGAACAGGTCGGCAGATGGCGGCAATGGAACCCGATCAGGGGCGAGAATGTGTAACGGTAGGCCTTAATCAGAGCGCGGCCCAGCGTGCGTGGTGCGTTGCGGACACACCCGGTGCAATTCGGGGCTGCCTGATTGCCCGCTTTCAATTGTATTTCCGCCGGCGCAGCATCGGATATAACCTCCAAATCGCTCGATAAAGCTTGCGGAACTTGAACCCTGGCGCGGGTTCCAGGCGCCGCCTCCGCACACTTCTGTAGCGCCATACAGCAAAGTATGCGCTGGACGCGAATCCAGCCTGCATATTAAAAAATACGTGGGTGACGGGTGGTCCCAATTTACCGGCGTAGACAAGCCGGCACGCCGATTTTGGCTTGGGACAGAACCGGGGGAGTTGCATGACGCGACGCCTGATCGGTGCGGTCGCACTGGGGTGCCTCTTTGTGTCCTTCGCAATTCCGGTTGCAGAAGGCGATCCCTCCCGTTCGGCTCCGATGCAATTTGCTCTTCGCCAGGACGGCCCGGCCGCCTGCGCGCCAAAATGCAAGGTCTGGATTTCTGCGACCGGCATGATCCGCGCCGAAACCGCACGCGATTTTGAAACCTTCGCGGCGAAAACCAATATCCGCGGCGCGACCATTGCGTTCAATTCCGAAGGCGGTTCGGTGCACGGCGCGATTGCGCTCGGCCGCGCCATCCGCAAACTCGACATGACGACGACCGTGGGCCGCACCATCGATGGCGCGGGTGGAGCGGAAGCCGCCGCGCGCAATGCGTCGCTCTCGCCGCGTGCGGATTGCGAGTCCATGTGCGCCTTCGTTCTGCTCTCAGGCTCGCGCCGCGTGGTGCCGAGCGAGGCGCGCGTGCGCGTGCACCAGATCTGGCTCGGAGACCGGCGTGACGACGCTGCGGCCGCGACCTATTCGGCGGAAGACCTGGTGCTGGTTCAGCGCGACATCGGCAAGCTGGCGCAATACACCATAGAGATGGGCGGCACCGTCGAACTGCTCGAAGTGTCGCTGCGGATCCCGCCCTGGGAGCCGATGCGCTCTCTGACACGCGATGAATTGCGGCGGATGAATCTCGACAATGCCGACGTCGCCAATGCGCGGCCGGCGAATCCGGAAGCCGCGACCACCGCGTCGCCCTCGTCGTTTCCGGTCAAGCGCATTGCAATGACTGGCCAGCGCGAGCACGAAAAGGAGCGCGGCTGGGTGGTGGCGGACCGCTCAGGCAGCTCGACGCTGACGCGGCGCCATCCGCTTACCATCGAAGGCGAGGAACTGGGTACCTTTGAGGTGTCCTTTGCCTGTGGAGCCACGTCGAACGATTTCCAGTTGCTCTATACGGAAACGCGCCGCGCTTCCGATGCACCGCAAGCGTTGAAGGCGGTTGAAATACGGCTCGCCGGCAGGGCGATCGCGTTGTCGCTTGGGCAGTCGCCCGCCGGCGAGCGCACGGTGTCGGCAAGTGCCGTTGTAGCGGCCTCGGTGCTGAAGAACTTCGCTGCTTCTGCGAGCCGTTCGCTTACCGTCGAAACAACGCTCGAGGATGCCGAAGCTGCGGCGATCCGGCTCGGCAACACCAATGCCTTCCAAAACCTGCCGGCGTTTCTAGCGTCCTGCGCGCAGCAGGGCCGTGCCGCGCACGCCCGGTTGCAGCCCGCCGGAGACTGACCTAGCCGATCGAGAGCGCTTCCTTCGCCGCTTTGCGCTTTTGCTCGATCTGGTCGATCGCCGAGACGACTGCGTCGAAGGTCAAAAGCGTTGAGGCATGGCGCGCCTTGTAGTCGCGAACCGGCTCCAGCACCGCAATATCGGCCCATTTGCCGGCGGGAGGCGCGCCGTTCTCCTTCAGCATTCGGCGCACGGCATCACGCAAGGTGCGCAATTCCTCGGCCTGCGACCCGACCACATGGCGGGCCATGATCGAGGACGAGGCCTGGCCGAGCGCGCAGGCCTTCACGTCATGCGCGAAATCGGTGACCGTATCGCCGGCCATTTTGAGGTCGACCGTGACGGTCGAGCCGCACAGCTTCGAATGGGCGGTAGCGCTGCCATGCGCATCGGGAATGCGTCCGATTCGGGGGATTGAGCCCGCCAGTTCGAGAATTCGGCTGTTGTAGACGTCGTTCAGCATGAAGGCAGGCCGAAAAGTCGTTTGAGGAAGCCTTATTGGAGTTAAGGCGGCAACCGATTATATAGGGTGTTGGGAATGCAGCGTCCAAGCCCGGCAGGAGACGGGTGGCGCGGCCGACCCGGTGACACCCCCGGCGGCCCGGTCCGCTACTGGATCGAGAGCCCCGGTCGAACGGAGAGACCTCGTTATGGACGCGATTGTGAAGCCCTGGCCGAAGAACCCTTCGGCCGCTCAACCCATTTCGGAACATGTACGGGCGGCTCCGCAGCCGCCGGCAAATCGCCCGACCCGCGAACAGGCGGAAGAGGCGGTGCGTATCCTGATCGCCTATGCCGGCGAGAATCCGGCGCGCGAGGGCGTGCTTGAGACCCCCGGCCGGGTGGTCGAGGCCTATGAGGAGATGTTCCGCGGCTATCGCGAATGCCCGGCCGACGTGTTGGACAAGACGTTCGCCGAGAGCGAGGCCTATGACGATTTCGTGCTGGTGCGCGACATCACCTTCAACTCGCATTGCGAGCACCACATGATGCCGTTCTACGGCAAGGCGCATGTGGCCTATCGTCCCGTGGATCGCGTGGTCGGCCTGTCCAAGCTCGCGCGCCTGGTCGATGTCTACGCCCATCGCCTGCAAACGCAGGAGCACATGACCGCGCAGATCGTGACCGCGATCGACGAGATCCTAAAACCGCGCGGCGTCGCGGTGATGATCGAGGCCGAGCATATGTGCATGTCAATCCGCGGCGTGACCAAGCCCGGCGCACTGACGGTGACGACGCAATTCCGCGGCTCATTCCGTGACGACCCGAACGAGCAGGTGCGTTTCCTCACGTCGATCCGGTCCGGCCAGCGCTGATTGCATAGCGCCTCGCGGGAGTTTAGCGATGGCCGGGAGCAATCCCGGCCATTTTCATTTGGAGACCGGTTATGACCGCCGCAGCAGAAATCGAGGAAGGCACACGGCTACAGCCGAAATTCGATGCCGACGGCCTGATCACCGCGGTTGCGACCGATGCTGCGACCGGCGAATTGCTGATGGTCGCGCACATGAATACCGAGGCGCTGTCGAAAACCATCGCGTCGGGCGAAGCGCATTACTACAGCCGTTCGCGCAAAAAGCTTTGGCGCAAGGGCGAGGAGTCCGGCCACACCCAGCGCGTGGTCGAGATGCGCGTCGATTGCGATCAGGATGCGGTATGGCTGAAAGTCGAGCAGGCGGGCGCAGGCGCATGCCACACCGGACGCAGGAGTTGCTTCTACCGGGCGGTTCCGCTCGGGAAATCCGGCGATGTCACCCTCGAGTTTTGTGAATCGGGGAGAACTTTCGACCCCGCGGCGACCTATCGCGGCGGGTCATAAACGCGTGATAGCATCGACTTTCGCCTTTGAATCACATACCTAATGCGGTGAGCGGGAGAGACTGGCACCGGTTTAGCGACCGGTGCTGGCGCCGAAGGAGCAACCGCCCCGGAATCTCTCAGGCAAAAGAACCGCTCCGAAGTTTGACACTCTGAAGAGTGGAGCAGGACGCGTGCGCCAATGATGCTGGCAACCGCGCGACCAAACAGATGCTCCCGCCGACGGTGTAAGCTGCAACGGCAATCAAGCCGTGCAGTGAAACTCTCAGGCCAATGACAGAGGGGGCCGCATTCGCCGGAGCGCGAGTGCGTGCCTACATCTCTGGAGGCTTGAGGATGGGCTCTTTACCCGAAGATTTTGATGTCATCGTGCTTGGTGCCGGTGTGGTCGGCATCAATACCGCGTATTGGAACCTCCGCAACGGCAAGTCGGTCTGCGTGATCGACCGTCAGCCCGCGGCAGGTCTTGAAACGAGTTTCGCGAATGGCGGGCAGGTTTCGGTAAGCCACGCCGAGCCCTGGGCCAATCCTTCGGCGCCGTTCAAGGTGTTCAAGTGGCTGTTCCGCAACGATGCGCCACTGCTGTTCCGTCCACGGCTCGACCTGCATCAATGGCTCTGGATTGCGCGGTTCCTGGTCGATTGCCTGCCGTCACGCGCCGACCGGCACACCACCGAGATCGTAAGGCTTGCCACGGAAAGCCGCGGCCTGATCCAGGCGATCAGATCGCGGGAAGGATTTCACTACGGCGAGCGCAGCAATGGCATCCTGCATTTTTACCGCGATCCGGCGGAATTCGAAGCGGCCGGGCGCGTAGCCGAGCTGATGCGCAAGCACGGCTGCGACCGCGAAGTGATCGGCATCGACAGGGTGCTGGAGATCGAACCGGCCTTTTCCGACAAGCGCGACGAAATCGCGGGAGCGACCTACACGGCGGAGGACGAAAGCGGCGACGCCCTGAAATTCACACAGGAACTCGCGCATGTATGCGAGCGCATGGGCGGCGTTTTTCGGTATAGCCATCAGGTGACTGCGCTGCATGCGGATCGATCGTCGCGCGAAGTTCGCGGAGTCGAGGTCTGCGGACCGGACGGCTATCGAACCTTGCGCGCCCGCGACGTCGTCGTTGGTCTTGGAAGCTGGTCGGCGCCGTTCCTGCGGCCCTATGGCGTGCGGCTGAATATCTATCCCGCCAAAGGCTATTCGGTGACGATCCCGACCAATGGCTCCAACATCGCGCCGGTGACGAGTCTGACCGACGACGAGTTCAAGCTGGTCTATTCCAATCTCGGCGACCGCCTTCGCATTGCTGGCACTGCGGAATTGTCGGGCTATTCGCGCAATCTCGATGAGGGGCGCTGCCAAGCCATTCTGCGCAATGTGCGCAATCTGTTCCCGCGCGCCGGGAATTTCGAACAGGCCAAATTCTGGAGCGGCTTGCGGCCGTCGACGCCGTCGAACATTCCCTATGTCGGGCGCACTCGCTATCGCAATCTATGGCTCAACACCGGGCATGGCACGCTTGGCTGGACGCTTGGCGCAGGCTCCGGCTTTCGCGTCGCCGCCATGATCGCAGCCGGCGAGGGGCCGGTGGTCGCTTAACTTCTCGGGTCTTGAACCGAGAGCATCCTCAGCCGCGCTTGCTGGCTTTTGCCAGCAGGACTTTTGCGCGCGTCAGATGCGGGCGATCGTACATTTTGCCGCCGATACCGACGACTCCCGTCGCCGGATTGGCGGCGAAGGCATCGACGATCGCCTGCGCCTGCGCGATCGCTTCAGCGGTCGGGGTGAAAACTTCGTTGATCGCTGCGACTTGTCCGGGGTGGATCGCCATCTTGGCAGTAAAGCCGTCGCGGCGGGCTTCTTCAGCCTCCTGCCGCAATCCTGCTTCGTTTCGGAAGTCGACATAGACGGTGTCGATTGCAGGCACGCCAGCGGCGGCGGCCCCGGCGATGCAAAGGCTGCGCGCCAGACGGTAAGGGTCGAGGAAGCGACCGTTCTCGTCACGGTTGGCCTCGGCGCCGAGTTCGGCCGAGAGGTCTTCCGCGCCCCAGGTGAGCGCCGCAAGGCGCGGACTCGAGCCGCGATAGCTCCCGGTTGTGAAGAGAGAGGAGGCGGTCTCGGTCGCGAGCGCGACGATGCCGATCTCGCCGTCCGGCAGTCCCGCGATCGCCTCGCGGGCGGAAAGCTTGGCATGCAGATGCGTGACCGAGACGCCGCCTTCCGCCTTTGGCAGCATGATGGCGTCCGGCCGGCCTTGCACGACGGCGTCGAGATCGGCGTCGGTCAGGCCGGTGTCGAGCGCATTGACGCGCACCAGCAGGCGGGGGCGCGATGTGGCCTTCGCGACTTCGCCAAGGAAGGACAGTGCGCTGGCTCGTGCCCCCGCCTTGCGTTCGGCAGAGACCGAGTCTTCCAGATCGACGATCAGGGCATCGGCGCCGCTGGTCAGGCCCTTCTCGAGTTTCTTTGGCAAATCGGCGGGGACGAACAGAAGGGAGCGCATCATATTCTCCGGTCATTCCGGGGCGTCTGCGCAGCAGGCGAATCCGGAATCCAGCTAAACTTAAATGTGCCGCTGGATTCCGGATAGCGGCTTCCGGAATGACGGCCAGATTTTACTTCGGCCGCTTCTTGATGAAAGCCTGCCGTCTGCATTCGGCCACCAGCTTGCCATCCTGATTGAAGCACCGATGCTGCAATTCCACGATCCCGGCGTCGGGGCGCGACTTCGATTCACGCTTGCCGATGATTTCGGTCGAGGCATGCAGGGTGTCGTTCTCGAAAACCGGATGCGGAAATCGCGTCTCCTGCATGCCGAGATTGGCGATGGTGGTGCCGGTCGAAAGGTCGCTCACCGACATGCCGATCATCAAACCGAGGGTGAATAGGGAATTCATCAGCGGCTGGCCCCATTCGGTCTCGGTCGCGCAGAAATGCCGGTCGATATGCAGCGGCTGCGGATTGAGCGTCATGTTGGAGAACAGCATGTTGTCCATTTGCGTGACGGTCCGGTGATAGCGGTGCTCGTAGGTCCGCCCGACCTCGAAATCCTCAAAGAACAGGCCTCCGCGTGGATGGCGCTTCGTTTCGTCATTCATCGCCTTTCAGCCTCCCACTGCACGGCGTCAGGCTCTCCTGGAGAAGGTGCCTGCGCGTTACGCCTCCATTACCATAATTCGGCAAGGTCGCATCCGTCCGGCGCGCAACCATGAGCGCGAAATGCGCTTCGCCCATTGGGCGCCCGGATGATAGGGTTTCACCAGGGTCCGAAGGGTTTTTCATCATGCGCTTCCACCGCCTTGCGGTCATTCTCGCGGGACTTGTCGTTGCGGGTATGACTTCCGTCGCGGTCGCGCAGGATCTCGGCTCCATTCTGAAGCGCTTCAAGGACCGCTACTCGGCCGGCGACTACGAGGCGGCGCTGGTGGAAGCCAAACGTCTGGAAGCCGGCGTCAGGACGCAGTTCGGAACGGCGCACGAGAATTATGCGGTCGCGCTCAACAACCTCGCCGTCGTCTACGAAACCCAGGGAAAATTTGTCGAGGCAGAGGGCTATTACCGGCGCGCGCTCGCCATCAAGGAGAAGGCCATCGGCAGGGAGCATGTCGATCTGGCTTCCACCATCAACAATCTTGCCAATGTCAGCCAGGAACTCGGCAAGCTCGCGGAGGCCGAGGCGTTTTACTCGCGCGCTATCGCGATCCGCGAAAAGGCGCAGGGCAAGGAGAATCCCGCGCTGGCCCAGACGCTTAACAATCTGGCGGTCCTGTATCGAACGCAGGGCAATTACCGGAAGGCGGAAGACCTGTTCTATCGGGTGATCGCCATCAAGGAGAAGGTGCATGGCCGCGATCACCTGGAAGTCGCGACCTCGCTGCACAACCTTGCCAACAATCACGCCTCGCTCGGTAAATACGCCGAAGCCGAGGTTCTCTATCGGCGCGTTGCGGTGGTTCGCGAGCGGGAGCTTGGTGCCGAACATTCGCTGCTTGGCGGCACCTTCAGCAATCTCGCCGATGTTCTGAAGGAGCAGGGCAAGTATCGCGAGGCGGAGCGCACATACCGGCGTGCCCTCGTAATCTCGGAGCGAACGCTCGGTCCCGACCATCCGACGACCGCTCAGACGCTGAATAACCTGGCAGGTCTCTATAAGGATCAAAATAAGCTTGCCGATGCCGAGGCGTTCTATCTTCGCGCGCTTTCCATTTGGGAAAAGTCGCTCGGACCGGAGCATTCGCGGGTCGCGGACGCCTTGAACAACGTCGCCAATGTCTACGATGACCAAGGCGAATATGCCAAAGCCGAAAAGACCTACCGCCGTGCGCTCCTGATCAAGGAAAAGTCGCTCGGGCCGGACCACGCCGATCTCGCCTCGATCCTCGACAATATCGGCATCGCCATGCGAAGCCAGAATCGTCTAAGCGAGGCGGAAGAATTCTACCGGCGTGCGCTCGCCATCCGTGAAGTGGCGTTGGGTGCCGAACATCCAGACGTCGGCACCACCTACGATCACCTCGCCTATGTCTTCGAACGGCGCGGCCGCTATTCGGAAGCGGAGGCGATTTATCGGCGCGCACTCGATATTCGTGAAAATGCGCTTGGCGTAAACCATCCGAGCGTAGCGCGAACCCTCAACAATCTCGCCCGTGCCTACGCGAAGCAAAAGCGGTTTGACGACGCGACGCAGTTTTCGAGCCGCGCCGTCGCAGCCCTGATCGCGCATTCCCTGATCGATACCACCGCCGGCAACAGCGAGCGATCCGGCGATGTGATCGAGCAGCAGTCGGATTATTTCCTCGCCCATATCGGCAACCTGGCCGCCGAAGGCAGTCCGTCCGCCGTGGTATCCCGCGACGCATTCGAGACCGCACAATGGGCGGCGCAATCGTCCGCAGGCGCTGCCGTGCAGCAGATGGCGCTCCGCTTCGCCGCCGGCACCGACGCGCTTTCGAAGCTTGTGCGCGAGCGACAGGACCTGACGACACAATGGAACGCAAGCGAGAAGGCGCTGGTCGACGCAGTTTCCAAGCCGCGCAACCTGCAGGACCGCGCCGGGATCGACCGGCTGCGCAAGGAAATTGCCGCGGCCGAGAAAAGGCTCGCCGCTGTCTCGGCGAGGCTCGACAAGGAGTTTCCGGATTTCGCGGCGCTCGCCAATCCGAAGCCGTTAAGTCCGCAGGAAGCGCAGGCATTGTTGAAACCTGACGAAGCGATGGTGTTCTGGCTGGTTGGGCGCGACACGAGCTACGTTTTTGCGCTGACGCGCGAGAAGTTCGACTGGAAGCCAATTCCGATCGGTGCCGATGACCTCGCGGAAAAAATTGCCGCGTTCCGGCGTGGGCTCGATGTCGACGCGTTCCAGAAGGCGCTCGTGTCTGGCAAGCCTGAATTGTTCGATCTTGAGCTTGCGCACGCCCTTTACATCGAATTGTTCGTCCCGGTCGAAGAGGTGCTGCGCGACAAGCGCCATCTCATGCTGGTGCCGACGGCGGCACTTACGGCATTGCCGTTCCATCTGCTGGTTGTGGAGAAGCCGCTGGTCACGGCGGCGCCGGCCGGCAGCGAACTCACCGAGGCCGATGTCACCGGTTATCGAAAGGCCGCCTATCTGCTGAGCCGCCATGCGGTCAGCGTGGTGCCGGCGGTTGCGAGCCTGAAGGCGCTGCGCGCCTTCGCGGCGAAAGGCAAGGCGGATCGTCCGATGATCGGTTTCGGCGATCCTGTCTTTGCTCCTCCGTCCGTCGGCCGTCCCGCCATCAATTCGTCCGGCCGCAAGATCGCAGCGCGCAGCGTGGTGACGCGGTCCTTCGGCGATTTCTGGCAGGGCGCGGACGTCGACCGCGAGAACCTGGGCCAGGCGCTGCCGCCCTTGCCCGATACCGCCGACGAGCTGACGGCGATTGCGCAGAAACTCGGCGCGCCTGCGAGCGATATCCTGCTGGGAAGGCAGGCAAGCGAAACCCGGGTGAAGCAGGCAAAGCTCGACGATTACCGCGTGGTCTATTTTGCAACGCACGGCCTCGTAGCCGGCGATATCAAGAATCTGAGCGAGCCGTCGCTCGCTCTGACCATGCCGGCGCAGCCGACCGCGCTCGATGATGGCCTTCTGACCGCAAGCGAGATCGCTCAGCTCAGGCTCAATGCCGACTGGGTAGTACTTTCGGCCTGCAACACGATTGCGGGCGACAAGCCCGGAGCCGAGGCGCTTTCCGGCCTTGCGCGCGCATTCTTCTATTCCGGTGCGCGGGCGCTTTTGGTAACCCATTGGGCCGTCGCCTCGGATGCCGCGACCAAGCTCACGATCGCCACCTTCGATCTCATGCAGAAGAACCCCGACATGGGACGAGCGGATGCGCTCCGGCGCGCGATGCTCGATTTCCTTGCCGACCCATCGGACCCGCTCAACGCCTATCCGGCGCTGTGGGGACCGTTTGCGATCGTGGGCGAGGGCGCGCGGTAAGTCTGCCACTCCTTAACGACCACCTAAATTCTATGGTGAACCCTTTGTTAACGGGCGTGCGCTAGCGTGTCTGCAAGCCGGCGGGAGCGACACCGCGTAGCGTTGATCCAGACCATGATAGTTCGTCAGTAGCGAACGAGCCCAAATGGATTCAATGGCTTAAATAGCATAACAAAATCAACAAGATATGCGACAAGATGGAGAGACTAAATTCCTTATTCGGATCGGGTTTGCCGGGGGCACGCTGGGGGCACGGATTGAGCATATTGGGAACGCGCGTAGGTTCTCCGCGTTGTAAAGTCGAGTGACTAACAAATTCTCGGCTCATCCCTTGGAGGCCGTATGCATAATAACTTTGGATTGAAACCTACAATCAATGCCTTGCAGAAAGGCATTCGACAGAGGGGTACCGACCTGTCGAATGAGGAAGTGCTGAAACTTCTCCTTCCCGCTTTGGATGACATCAGTGAACGACTGGCAAAGATCGAAAATCAAAAGTCTAATGTTGTCCCGCTAAAGCCAAAAAACCTTGGTACCGAAATCATCGAGTCCAATAAAAAAACATGGCTCTAAAGGAATGGCCGTTCAATGGAGCGGCCATTGCGTTGAAAGCGGGAGCATAGTTACATTACTGCATGAAGCTTCCGCCCTTTCTGGAAGACGCATTACTCGCTCTGCTAATTTCAATGGGGCTGACAGTGGTCCTTGCCGCTTTACAAGCTTTGCTTTGGTAGCGTGAGAAAGCGGCCCCTATACAATATGCCGTTCTCGATCGCCGCGAATCAGATAGCTTCTCTTTCGCGAACTCAGCTGGGGGGTTGGGGGCGCGTCAAACGGACTACCTACTCAGAAAGCCTAACCCCGGCCCGTGTGGAGAGCCCTTCACACGGGCCATTTGACTCAAACATACGCCGGAACCCATTTTGCTTCCGATACGACAGATCGCCGTGGCCAATTGCTCAAGATACGCTTTGACCTAGCCAACGATTGGGCCGCCTATTGCGAGCCCCCCGCCAATTAACCATAACTTGGTTTACTGGAGCTTTAGCCGTGGTTGGGATGCGATAAGCGCAAGATTTTATTGTAAGTTGTTGCTAGCGGATTTTCCGCGAACGCATGTTCCAGTGATAGAAATGCAATATCCTCAACCGCTCCGGCTCGGTGAGCAAACCGAGCCTGATGCTCAGTCGTCAGAGGCCAAAAGCTGGCCTTGGGTAATTGTCGATGTATGTTTTCTACTTGGCCCATATGTGGCCTTGGCACTAATCGCTTTCGCAATGATTTAGTGAAGTCGATGCAACCACTTCTACCAAGCAAATATGGCGAGCGCCGCAGGATAAATCCGAGGCCGGAGCTAGTTAGAATTACTCGCCGCGATCTTCAGCCGAGCATTCACGACATCGAGCGCACCCTGTCGGCACTTATTCGCGCGATTAGCAATCGCCACGAGGCGCGCAAAGAAGTGCGGTAACTGTGTTTGACCGCTTCATAGCTGCCTCAAGCTGGCCATGGATCATGGTCGGCGTCATATTGCTAGGACGGGCGGCTGTACCCACAATCAGGTCGCGGGTTGAAAGGCTGCGAACTGGGGACATCGCTTGAAACACATTTGTTGCCGTAGCATTGTCAGCTGGGGAGTACAAACGAGAGGACTTGTGCATGGAGCGCCTGATCCGGGAGTTTGGTGCATGGCTTAAACAGGGATTTGGCTGGCTCGTCGACGTGATTGTGTTTGGATGCCTTTGGGGCATCGGCCAAATCTCGCGGCTTCTTGGTACGCACTGGGGCGGCGCTCCGATCCTCAAGATTTTAGTGCTTCTTCTAGTGCTCCTACTCATCCTATATGCGTTCTATTGGGTATTCGGCCGCTTCATCGGAGTGATACGATGGGCACTCGATAGGATCGCATATGCGCTAGGAGTGATTCTGTTCAGCGCAGCCGTAGTATCGGTAGTGTTCGCCAGTGCGGGAGTTGTTTCGGCTGTGGCGCTCTGGGTGATGCGCAACCTCAACTTAGCCGCGCAGTGAGTCACCGCGCGGTGCGTTATGAGTACACGCCCAAATTGGCCCTCTTTTGGTCGCGGCCCTAATCGTTTTCGCCCGGTGGTAGCTGATGGGTTCGTGCGGCGATAACATCCTTCATTCCCTTCACGATGACCGCCCGCATCCTCAGTATCAAGCAAGCCCGCCTAGACCGCATCGCCGCTCGGATAAGGCGCGCTCAAACTTTCGTCAGGCGGCACAATCCGGAGTTTGCGAGCCATTTCTAACGATAGCCCGCCTTCGTCGCCCTCCGTTATCCAGAGGACGGATAACCCCTTGATCTTTCCTGCTAAACCATAAGCTACCCGATAAGGTATGGGCCATCCGCGTTCATAATTGTTCCACCGGGCCAAACTGAATCCATATCTTTGAGCGAATGCTTTTTGTGTCGAATATCCCATGGCTTCGCGAAGCATCCGCGCCCGCTCGGCCTGCGAGCCGGGACTTGGTATGACTGATATTCGACGACCACGCATGCGGAGCCGTTACGATATGGACCCGCTAGCGTAGCGCGAATGCTGACAGGTGCAAGCCAGCATTCGCTCTGCTATTATTTCCCCATTGCCACGAGCGGATAATTGCAAATGGCCGTCATCAGTCTCAAAGCAGCCAAGCTGGATCGGATCGCCGCTCGTATCAATGCGGCACATGCCAATGCAGAGGCTGCTAGCGCGACCGTTGTTCAGTGTGCCGTGGAAGCCGGGCAGCTATTGCTAGAAGTCAAAGAGACCATGGCACATGGAGCGTTCGGGCCGTGGCTTGATAATAACGTTACCTTTGCCCGGCAGACCGCCCGGCATTATATGCGCCTCGCGAAAGCGGTGGATGCGATGTCGGAATCAAAACGCTCACACGTGAGCGTTTTGCCTCTTCGCGAGGCCTTGCGCGTTATCGCAGGCGGCGACAACAAGCACTCCGGTTGGACAGTTCCCAACGAGGAATGGTTTACGCCAGCACCAATTATTGCCCGCACTCGCTCAGTATTGGGCAGTATCGATTTAGACCCGGCCTCCTGTGCTCAGGCACAAAAGACCGTTCACGCTAAGAAATTCTTTTCGATTGCACAGGACGGCCTGAGGCAGGAGTGGCGCGGCAAAGTTTTCTTGAACCCGCCATTTACAAAAACAAAGATCGACAAGTTCGTTGATAAGCTGATTAAGGAAGTTGAATCGGGAAAAGTTACAGAGGCAATCCTGCTGACAAACAGTAATACAGATTGCAAATGGTTTCACGAGATAGCAAAACATGCCGCGGCGATTTGCTTTACTCGGCAGAGAATAAAGTTCGTTGCGCAACATAAAAAATCTGCAAGTCCGCCATTTGGGCAGGCGTTTGCATATTTCGGCAATCGGGTTACCCGCTTCAAACGTGAGTTTGCCGGTGTTGGATTCGTCGTTGTTCCGGGCTAGCATGCCCCACCTTGCACGGACATTAACCCCGTCTCTTGCAAGGTTCAGAGCAACCTTGCCAAAGCTCTGGTGCCGCCTCCTTGCCTGAGCACGAGGAGGCGGCATTTATTTTAACGTTGGATTCACCGTCATTCCGAGTTGCCTCCGGTGTTGGTTAGAAAATCTAAATAATTTTCGTCTAAAAAGATTTCCATGTTGTGAGGCGAGTACGCGCGCCGAACCCATGCCGACGACATAACTCGCCGCCCCTTAACCGGGGCGGCCTTTTTTTGTCATTGACTCAGAGTTCAATCTTGCGACTAGACAGCAAGCAATTCCTTATCCACACTGACTTGCCCTGCGTTCGCGTTTCTCGCAGGCGGCCTCAGGGCAATCCCGCCCTGAAACCTTGCCGCCCCTTTGCGCATAGAGGGGCGGATTTTTTTATCCAAATATTTACACGAAAGTTTCTTGCAGACAGTTTCGCAGACTGTACTTTCGCCGCATCCAAAGAAACTCCTAGGGAAACTTTGTCGCCGCGCTTCCCATGACGCGGCGGCATTTTCTTTTCTGTTGGCACCGAAAATAATAAGGACGGCACCCATTTGAGGATGCCGCCCCGCAGATCGTGCGTGAGGTCCGAACCGTAAGCGCGATTACGAGGTCGGATGCAAGTCTGGATGACACGCGGCAGCCCAGATTAGAGCCGTTAGCCTGTTTGCGCCACCGCTCCCGGTCTTCAAAGGCCCTTCCATAGTTCCGAAGCGATGGTGGAATTAGCTAGTGCTCGGAACGTTGGGCGACCGGACGCTTTGAGTGCGGGACGGACTGCAACGACAAGGAATCGTCACCGGCGTTGTAGATGTGCGGTACCTTGATAAAACGCACGGGAATGCGTGGATAGTTCGTCGATGCATCACGAACTAAGGTTCCGGCGACGCAGATTCGAGAGATACAAGCCTCGCGATCAAGGTGGCCGGATATAGCTGACCAAGGATTGTTTCCAGATTGCACAAACTGCGAGCTATAGGATGAACTGGATATAAGTCACCATAGCCCGTCGACGTGAGTGTGACGAAGCTGAAATAAAATAGGGTGCCGGTCAGTGCTGGCGTGTCGTCGAACTTAATACCTGAAAAGGCATCCGGAATGGACATGCCGACAATGATGAAAAGAGCAGAAAAGGTCAGCGCAATTAGCAAATACAGAAAAACGGCACCAACGACGCGATGATAGCGACTCGGCCTCCTCCAAAGACCGCTTTGCCAACAATCCAGCCGAGCGTCCCCGCAAATATTAGCCATGCCGCCGCAGCAATATAAAGGTCAGTCGTTGAGCGCATGTCGAACGCACGAGAAACGACGACTGTTCCATTCAGAAAAAGCGCGATTAAAAGAAACGCAAAAGCAATCGCGCTTTCCGAAACAATCAAGGCTCCTATAATCAGGGAAACCGCGACTAGCGCTTCCAAATCCTGTGCCACTACGGACCCGACCGCGTGAAGAGGAACAAGTACGAACATCAATAGCGCGAGTAAAAGCGTAAGTACGGTCAGGATAGGATCTCGGTATTGATCGTGCAGGCGGCTTAGCACTGTTCTGAGGGCGAGTGGCATAGACGGTCCCTTTTACTATTGCTTCTCGGTTGAATGCGAATGCCCACGTCCAATTCCGTGGTTTCTTTATAGTCAGCTACGGTTCAGCCTCACAGCCCCCCAATGTGCAATCTGTATTCCGTCACCAAAGGACAGGCTGCGATTATCGCGTTGACACGAGCGATGCGAGACCGGACCGGCAATCTGCCATCACTTCCCTGCGTCTTCCCAGACTACTTGGCACC
Source organism: uncultured Pseudomonadota bacterium (assembly GCA_963707705.1). Lineage (GTDB taxonomy): Bacteria > Pseudomonadota > Alphaproteobacteria > Rhizobiales > Xanthobacteraceae > Pseudorhodoplanes. Next base: position 269,392 of record CAVPRD010000019.1, read on the forward strand.
CATAGTACGGAACGCACCAGACGGAGTGCGCGAACTCACGATGGCGCGTTGGGGAATGCCGTCATCGCAGACGGCGATGTTGGACGCGACAAAGAAGCGCGCTCAGAAACTCGAAGCCAAAGGCAAGCCCGTGGACTTCAATGAATTGCTGCGGATGGAGCCGGACGGTGGAACAACGAATATTCGAAACACCTCAAGCAAGCATTGGAAGCGTTGGCTCGGAATAGAACACCGCTGCCTCGTGCCGTTCACTTCATTCAGCGAATTCAATAAAGACGCGGGCGGCAACATTTGGTTCGCATTCGACCAATCTAGACCGCTGACATTTTTCGCTGGCATTTGGACCAACTGGACTTGCGTGCGGAAAGTAAAAGAAGGGATGACTACCAACGATCTATTCGGTTTCTTGACGACAGAGCCAAACGATGTGGTTGGCGCGATACACTCGAAGGCAATGCCCGCCATTCTCACCGAAGCGGAAGATATAGAAACTTGGATGACCGCGCCCGCTGATGACCCTTTGAAATTGCAGCGGCCTGTAGAGGATGGGACGCTGCAAATATTAGCGCGTGGAACTCGTAAGGATGGGACGAATGAGCCTTCCGCTATTTTTGTGAAATTTCCCTGAATTCCTATTTTGCCGTCACTCTAAATCCCACTACCTTCATGTTTGAGATTTCCATACTTGCCGCCCGCACACCGGGCGGCATTTTTGTGCTGTCTAGCAAGAGTGGGCACCGGCAGCAAAAAAAGAAGCCGCTGATGCGACTTCTCTAGTTGCAAAATTCTTATCGGCCGCCGCCGCCTCCACCCATGCCGCCGCCTCCACCACCCATGCCGCCGCCACCGCCACCCATGCCGCCGCCGCCACCACCCATGCCGCCGCCGCCACCCATGCCGCCGCCGCCGCCACCCATGCCGCCGCCGCCGCCACCCATGCCGCCGCCACCGCCACCCATGCCGCCGCCGCCGCCACCACCCATGCCTCCGCCACCCATACCGCCGCCACCACCCATGCCGCCACGGCCTCCACCGCCCATTCCTCCCCCGCCGCGTCCTCCATGACCAAACCGGCGTTCGGCCTGACCGTGTCTCCAGCCATGCCAGCCATACCGTCCGCCCCAGCCGAAACCGCGCCTAAAAGCAAACCCGCACTGATACCAACCCGGCCCATTCCAACCGTCGAAGTAAAAGCAAAACTGCCGACCGCCCGTGACGAATACTTGGGCCTTTATCGTAAAATCCATTTGGTTAAGCGCAGCCTTTAGCCCGTCGTTGACGCCAATTGGTGCGGCGTTGGCACCAGTAGCCATCGTCGCAACCGCCGCAACGCAAAGCAAAATAGTCTTTCGCATGGTGTTTCTCCGGAATGCTGAATTGTATCTGTTTCGGTTGATCGAAGTGCGGACAGCACGGAAGGTTCCCGTCTCTGTCATTCATACATTGAGCCCAACAATGCTTCGGACTTGTAAGGCAGTACGTCCTTCAGACGGCCGCCCGAATATCGGCAGGTTTCCGCACGATGTCTGAGACATCCTCGTAGAAGTTTAGACGCTCGTTCTGCTGGGCTGATGCTCGGTTAATCTCAAACAAGGCGCGTGGAGCCGCACTCAAGCCGGGGCGGTACAGGGAAACTGACCAAAGCGAAGCTCCGCGCGGGCGTACAAACAGCTAAAGGCGCCAACGTTCCCAATCGTTTCGAACAGCTATCTTATGTGCGAAAAGCGCGCAAGAAAGCGGAACCAAGCCAAAGTGCTCGACAAAATGGAACACTTCCTCCGTTTTGCCGTTAAGTGCGGTGAACGGAGCGTTTTATGAAATACCTTGTTTGTGCCTGCGCAATCGCATGCGCGTTGGCATTCTGCTCAATCGGGTTAATGTCGGTACCGGCAGAGAGCGGTTACGCGGTTTCGATGCCAATGATTTTGGCGACCCGATGAGCACGTTTCGCCATTTACAGCAAAGCAGCGAAGATGCCCAAGACGCTTCTATTATCTTAATCGCTATCTGCTTTGCCGTATTAGGGCTGTCGTTTTACGTGTTCGTGTGATGATCACGTATTGAGTTCTTACATTCACGTGGCCCGCATTCGGACTGTACTATCTTTCCCGTCTCATCCAAGGAAAGATACATGCGGACTGGCTTCGCTTCGTAGCTCAAATAGTCAACCACAACTCGCTTATCCTCGACGTGCGCATTAGTGAGCGTGAATCTACGCGGCTCTGTCGAACGCAGCTTAGGGACCCAATATTCCAAAATTGCCGCAACGCCTGCGTAGACGGCGGACCCAGTACAAGCGCACTCAAGCGTCGCTTCCTCCCCGTAAAGGGCCATTAAAGCTTGAAGGTCACCGGCCTTGCACGCCTGAAGCCACCCCTCGACCTGAGCGATGGGACTCATGCGAACTTGAATTTCGGATTGTGTGGCTCGTCGCGGCCCACGACGGGTTCCGGCTAAACCAAGTTCCCGCATGCGGCGCTTAATGCTTCCTACAGAACGGCGAAGGCGAACACAGAGCCGGGTCGGACTCACAAAGTCTTTCGCGGCTTGGGCGAGGACGGCATCTTCTTCCGCCGTCCAAGCAGTCGTTTTGTTCTTCACGGCAGTTCCAGATTTCAGTTATCGTGCCCCTTCCTTTGGACTAGTTCCAAGGTGATGTATATTTCCGTAGTTGCGCATTCATTATGTATTCACAACGAAGGCGAGCTTCTTGGTCGTCTAAAGCGGTCGCTAAAGAGGCGCGACATTGTATGTAAAATGACACATGATTTTCCCCTTGCGGCTAACTCCGAAATCAATATTCTTTTTCTGTTTGAACCCCCATTTTTCATTTCAACTTGCCGCCCGATCCCCAAGGGGCGGCATTTTCTTTCTGCCTTACCTGCGCCCCACCACTAACAGGGATCGGCACTTAGCGCGGCCGCCGTTCCGTCACCGGTCCGCCGTCGGTGGCGGGACGCTGAACAATAGAACGATCACCGGTCGCGACACTGGAACTGTTCGTCACAGTGTGCCAAACCGTTGCAATCGCAAAAAACGCAGCAATAGCGGCGAGCAGCAAGCAAATATTCATTGCGGTACGTTCGGGCTGGTACGCGGCGGGCCTCTCATCTTGAGCGTCCCGGTGAGGGTCGTATGTCATGGAGTACTCCTCTATCTCATTGATAGAAGTATGCCCTCACACTCGAGTTCCAACAAAATCAGCTTGCGCACCAGTTTTCTGCTTTGGTAACTCCAAGTTTTCTCGAATTGCTCATGCTGGGCCGTCCGCGATTATTTATAAGAGGTCGCGGCGACGGAACAACAAGTAGCTCGCCACGACAATATCAACGGCGGCGACCACGGAAATGAGCACCCAAGTCGCGTCCACTGATATGTTCCTATTCTTGCGCGGCCATTCCAGCATTCAGTGTCTTGTGCGCTTTTTAGATATGACAGAAGGCTGTGCCCGTTCGCGCATGACTGCAATTGCTGTGTTAGCAATTTTGGCAGAGCTAACTTCTCCCGAATTGGCCAAATCAATAATTATGAGCGCAAGGTCTTCGCGAGCGAGTTCAGCGGACACAAAAAGGTAATTGGGATTTTCCTCTAGGTAATTCCACGCCAAGTCGAAAGCACGGGACAGAATTTGTGCGGTGTCCGAGTCAAACGCGACAATTGTGATGGGCATCGGTGCGCCTTGTGATTTGATGGGTACAAATAAAAAGTCGCGCTCCATGGCGTCATTCAAGAACTATTGAGCAGTCTGCCTCGTGATCGAACACGTTCTTTAAACCGACTTAGCCGTAAAGCTATCGTCTTAACCGTTTTGCTCCGATCTTCCTTGGCCATACGTTTCGGATCGCGCCATGCATTGGCTTCGTTCCGGCTGGAAACTCTCATCGGCTTAACCGTGCGCCTCGCAGACTCTTGAGCCTGCACAAAATTGCGTAGGATAGCGACAGAGTTGCATGCGAGCACATCCTGCTCGGTCGCTCCGTCTCGGTGCAATCTCAGAATTTCACGGGATAAAAACTGTTTAGCAGCATCGTCTGTGACCGGCACTGGATGGGCCGACTTTCGCAGGATCGTAAGTGCCCGCACTAATGCGGAATTTAATACCGCTATTTGTTCGCACGTGAACTGGTACACGGGGGGCAATCCAGACCAATTTTCCGGTTTTTATAACGGACGTTCCCAAAATCCGTTCCATAGGGTGAGTGTCTTTTTTAATACCGACTTTTTTTGGCATCGGGCATAGTGGCCGCATGCGTTACTTCTTCGACACTCGGGAAGGCGGCGTTTTTTCTCGTGACGTGGACGGGTTGGAGTTGCCGAGCCTGAGTGCAGCGGTAGAAGAGGCCCGAGCAACTGCTATTTCAATGTCACATGAAGTATTTGCTAGCCATTTCGACAAGGTAGTGGTTCAAGTCCGAGACGCTGCTGGGCATCTAAAGGCGACCGCTTCTATTGTTCTAAAAGTTAGCTGAACCTTTGCAGCCTCGCTCATGTGTTCGACCGCGAAGAGGCGTTGATAGGCCGCAAAGTGCAGCACGATCTCCAAGCCACTTCTGATTCCGTATTTAAGGCGGTATTCAAACAAACCGGCATCTTCGCTGGAATAATGGATTTGCAAGGCTACTTGCGAGACGCCAGCGACCTCTCCTTGAAATACTGCGGATATACAAAGGATCAGGTTCTCAATCTGCCGTTTTGGGACACCCCGTGGTGGCGTGGGTCAAAAGAAGTAAAGGCGAGAATACGTTTCGCAACGGAGCAAGCCGCGTTAGGAAACGTCTTCCGCGAAGAACTGCAATATTGGCTTGCGGACGGAAGCGAGCGGGTCGTTGACTTTGCAATGTATCCTATCTGTGACCTCACGGGCGCAATTGCATTCCTAAATCCTACCGGCGTCGATATCACCGAGCGCAAACAGATTGAAGCTCAGACTGCGAGAAAGCGAGCAGCGATTGCGCTGGCTCGCATCAATCGTTGAGCACACGGATGATGCGGTTGTAAGCAAAAATCTCGACGGTATTATCACAAGTTGGAACAGGGGCGCAGAGCGCATCTTCGGATACACCGCCGAGGAGGCCATTGGTCAACCGATTACAATCGTAATTCCATTGGACCGGCAGAGTGAAGAGCGTGACATCCTAACTCGAATCAGACGCGGGGAACGTATCGACCACTTTGAGACTATACGCCAACGCAAGGACGGAAGTCTTATAGTCGTCTCCCTGACTGTTTCTCCGGTCAACAATGCCGAGGGCGTTATTGTCGGCGCATCGAAAATCGCACGGGATATTTCGGCGCAGAAGAAAAGTCAGGAGCAGATCGCGGCTCTGGCACGCGAGGCTGAACACAGGAGCAAGAATTTGCTCGCCAATGCGCAGGCTATGGTCAATCTTTCACGCGGAGATACACCTGACCAGCTTAAGTTGGTTATTGCAGGTCGGATCAACGCGCTGGCCAACGTAAACTCGCTATTCGTCGAATTCGCGCTGGATGGGTGCTGATCTATCCACAATCTCCGCGCAGGAGCTTGCACCTTATTTTGAGAACGAATATTCAGAGCGTTCTGATAGATGGACCATCGCTGATGTTGGAGCCGAACGTCGCTCAAGCGATTGCCGTAACTCTGCACGAGTTGGCGACCAACGCGGCGAAGTACGGGTCTTTGTCGGTGCCCGATGGCCGCGTCCATTTGCAATGGATGCACCAATCAGGGGATGAATTGAAGTTACGCTGGACAGAGACAGGCGGGCCAATCGTGCAAGACGCCAACACGCAAGGGTTTTGGTAGCCGAGTTATTGAAAAGATGATTGGCAACCATTCGGGAAGCTTCAATTGCGAGTGGCGTGCAGGCGGGCTGGTCTGTGAAATTTCCATACAAGTTTGACCGATCATGCATGACGTAGTGGGCTCCAATGAATGGCCGCGCTAGTTCATCCGTCGTCCTCAATCTATTTTGAGAATGATTGAGGTCGCGCCGCCACAGGCTTGGCACTGGTAAGTCCGCTTTTGCGACGACCTATCTACTGTCTCGACGCAGTGAAGCCACATACCAACGCCGCATTTGGGGCAAGTCGGCCGCTCGTTTGGGATGGACTTCGCACTTGCATGCAGCGTCATAGCAACTCCCTTCATTGGCGGGAGCGCGAGCTACTCTCAGTCACCGGACATACCAAGTCGTAAGCGAGGCTCTCGGTGATAGAACAGATATGGGGTCTGTTGCCCGGAATACGAGGCGAATTATTGGCGGTTTCCGGTCCATCCGTGCCAGCGGCCTTGACGCGCCCTACGCACAATCTTTCAAACCTTGATCCCAAAGGTCTGTATTTCGGGCAGGTCCGCCTGTCACTTGAGTATTTTGACAACTGTCAATTCGCGCAGGGTCTGACTGATCAATCTTTCTACTTGATAAAGAATTGCTTCAGCCCTGTCGGGGTTTTTCATCGCTAACGCCTCGCGGGCATGGTGAACCGCGCGAGATAGCTCATTCAATTGGTTCTTAATGTCTTGATTGGCGACAAACGGCATGGGCGACCTCCCGTAGTGGCCGAGGTATTGTCCAAAATCGCCTTCAGGGGAGCCTCAGCCGACCTCAGCAGCTTCGCGATGTCCAGTGGAGCACGCCTGTCCCGAACGCCATCTCCCCTTTGCCCGCTCGCTCCGGGCACGGTGGCACGGAACATCGTACAACTTCGGCACTTACGTAATCGCTTCCTTCCAGAGGCACCCCTGTCCCGAGGACGGCTTCCTCCCTGTCCGTCTCCTCGGGGCAGGGTTCTACTCTCCTTGGGTCAACAGCGAACCGCAGTATGGGTTTCCGGGGAAAGTTAAAAAGTGTTGGCGGCTGTTGAGATGCGAGCGGCCTAAGGAGGGTGATGAGCCGACGCACAAAGCCGTCGATAGATGCCGAAGGAGTCACCCTGATGCGCCCCGTCATGTATTCGTGCCCAGTCACCGGCCGTCGCGTTCAATCTTTGGTGGATGAGAGCGACATTATCAAATGGAAAAGAACTCTACTTCTCGACTGCCCGATATGTAACCGGCAACACATTGTAAGCGTCGAGGACATAGAGCACATAAAAGACTAAAGTCGCGCTGGCGACCTAATCATTTCCAATCGGTTTGCCCCCGCATAGGCACTGCGAAATCAACGCTAGAGACGGTCATGGCAAAGGGCTATTGGGTAGTCTTCGCAGACGTAACCGATCCTGAGGGATACAAGGAATTCATCGCGGCTAGCGCTAAGGCTCTCGCCAAGTACGGCGCTCGTTTCATAGCGGTCGGAGGCAAAGTTCAATTAAAAGAACGCTAAGCCGAACTCCCGCGTGATCGTCGTAGAATTTCCGGATTATGCCGCTGCATTGGTTTGTTATGATTCACCCGAGTACGCTTCAGCAATGAAGCTGCTAGAGGGCAAACCGTTGTGGGATATTGCGATTACCGAGGGGTATGAAGGCCCCCAGCCGCAAGCTTAAGGAAACATCGTAGTCCTTCACCCGCCAATGGTCTGATGTGCTATAAGTCGAATCACTTGTTCCCTGCGTTTTGCCATGAACAGGAGGCCAGTCATGGACAACACGACTCTCCTAATCATCCTAATCCTAGTGCTGCTTGTTTTCGGTGGCGGCTGGTACGGCCGGGGACGCTGGTACTAAATCGGGACGATTCTCGCAGAGGCAGAAGGCCGCGCCAGTACTTCCGTGGCGCGGCCTATGAAGCTCGCTGACGCACGACCTCACAGCCTTGAACCGCGTAGAAAAGTATCGGTGCCCGGCAGGCCACTTTTCGTTATTGGGCCGGTCGCTGACCCTCAATGTGAGGCACCTGATTCGAAACGAATTAGGTTGTGCCGATCTTCAGAAGTTTGATCGCGTTAAAATCCACAACGCCCCCTCCGAGCCTTTTGGTGGTATAAAATTTAATATAAGGCTTCTCGGTTAGAGCGTCGCGAACGACACGGACGCCTTGGCGATCCACAATCGTATAGCCTTTTCGGAAATCGCCGAACGCAATCGGAAACTTACCCGCTCCGATGGCATCCATGTCCTCACACAGGGAAACGTTGAACCCGCACAGCATGGGCGGCTGACCTTTATTGAGACCTTCATCGCCCCAGATATAGCGACCGTTGCCGTCCTTTAGGGTCTTCACCATCCGGGCGGACTCTCGCGACATGATAAACGTTGCGTTAGATCGATATGGAGTCCTCAGCTTCATTGATAAAGCAACGATTGCGTCTCCAGTTATGGCACTCGCACTGCCGCTTGGAACATATTGCAAGCTGTCCCATTGACGAACGAAATCATCATCAGAGCTTTTGTCGTAGGTCATGATGCCTTTTGGCATCAAGTTACTATTGCCGTTGATAAACGCCGCGCCTTCTCGAATCGCAAACGAAGTGCCTATAGAGTTTGTAATCCAAGCGGCCACATCTACAGCCGAATCATCAATCAAACTCTGCGAGCATTTCGGTTGCGCGAATATCTCGTTCACCGGAATGTAAATCTTCGCAAGCTGTGGACCGGTAGTCTCGCCACGCTGCTGGATTTCTCCAACCCACTGGGCTTCCGCCAACGACGGATCAATAAGAAGTTCGAGGCCACTGGTGGATATAGTCACGACACTAGCTAGATTGCGCAGGGGTGAAATATCCCGCGCAATCTCTTTGATCTTCGCTTCAAAACTTGCGATTACACTCCATCCGCCATCTGGATCGCTTCCGACCGAGAGAGCGCGGAACCCAGAATCGTCGCCGCTTCGAACAAGCGTTGAGAGAGCGGCTTTGTATTGATCGTGCGCTTTGGAAGTATCTCCAAATGACGGCCGGTTTACTCTTTTCTCGATTTCGTCGAGTCGGTCATGGACCGTAGTAGTTAGCTCTTCGATTGCAATTGCGGCGCGAGTAAATTCACGCTCAGAGTTTTGAATTCCCACGTTCGTTAATCCCAAACAGCTTCACGGCTGCGTTCGGACGCATTGATAAAGTGGCCGCGCTTAGGGCGCGTGCCGGTTCAACGCTGAAGCTGGAAAAGCGATTGAGGATGTCTCTCGGAGCCGCATTCATAGAATGCAAATCACCCACAATCAAAAAGAGACTATCACAAAGTAGGAATAATTTCAATGTTTGCTGGAATATTGCGCTTCCAACCCGACAGCCACGCGCGCCAATTCAATTGCTGCCGCGTTCATAGTACGAGCCGCAGTTTCCGGATTCGTGACTTGCCTTAGTAGATCGCCTCCGGTCCCAATTAAGACACCTGCCAGCGCATGGGGGCTCGCTCCATTTGCAAGCAAGTCTTGGATAATCTCAATCACGAGATCAGTGAGCACCTGCACATTCGTAGTCGAGTTTTCGGCGTTTGACATGGAAATGGTTCTCCAAAAGTGTTTGTCTTGTTGGTTCTTTGACGCTCGAAGCTGAAATGCTCGGTATCGCGGGAAAAACGCCGAAAAAGTCTGCCGGGATATTTTTTCTGCGCGTGTCCCCCTATGCGATAGGAGCCCCAAGGCCGCCCCAACTTTTTCATGCCCCCCATCGCGCCCTCGGTGTGCCCTCTGGAGGGGCCGGAGACGCTCACAAGCTGGCGTTTTCAGTTTCTTGCAGCCCTATCTCCCCAGCTTGCCGGAAGCTGGTCATGGCGCGGACGCTTGGGGCTTCACGTATCCTAAGTTCAGTTCCTTGTTCGACGCGCCGCAGGCGTGTTGAACCACTTAGACGTTCCTTGTCCCGACGCGCACAGCGAAACACGTATCGTAGCGCATAGGTCAAGGCCGTCAGCCGCCAGAGGCGGGAGCGAGCGGAACGCGAAGCTCGCCTTGACCGCGCGAGAGACGTGTTACGGCGTGCAGCAAAGGGACAAAGGACCAAGCACTCTGGCGTGAGACCGTTTCGTCGTCAGCTATAGTATTCTTAGGTGCCGACGAATTAGTCTCACTTGCTTTTTGACGGCGGCGATACCATGTCGCCTTGCTCATTCCTTCCGCCTTCCATGGCTTCAGGCGCGCGGCGGACATGGCGTGAGGCTTGGCTCCAGCCTTCCGGCGTTTCTCCGCCTTCGCTGCACGATCCTTGGCCCGGCGCGCGGCCTTCATGGACTCGTCGGTCGCGTCGTGTGTGCGGATAACCTTATGTTTGAGCGCGTCGCGTTCCTCTTGGGTCAGTCGGAGTCGTTGGCCTAGTTCATGTGCGCTGAAGGCGCGACGATTGCCGCCGACAAATTCGCAGATAGCGGCAATTTCCTCCGCCGTAGCCCATGGCGCGTACAGCGCGGCGAATTCGGCTAGGTGTTCAACAAGCGCACCACGGCGGAATGCAAGATGCTGGGCGAACAATTCAAGATCGTCACGGCCGCAATCGTCGTCTGGCAGCAGCGGGCCATAACGTCGCCGGAACACAATCAACATGTCCTCGATGCGAGCGTCAGTCATGTTCCATGGTTTCGAAGGACCCTTGTGCTTTTTCCGACGACTTGCTTCGCGCGCGTTCTCGGCAAGCCTAGCCTTACGCCGCCGCGTCTTGGTCTCGTAGTCGTGGAATGCACGCCTCAGAAAATCAGCGGCCGTCTTTTTTTCTTGGCTATTCGTACTCGAATCCGTCACGATCATTTTGTCTAGTTCTCTCTCCTAGGGGACTTGATTTCAGCCACCACGACTGAAGTGAAATTGCCCGCCGCAGGCTTGCCAGTGCCAGCGGCGGGTTTTCCTTTTTGCTAGTTCTAAGGATGTGCCGCAGCTATTCCCTGAAGCTTCGCGCGCACCGTGGCGATCACCGCCTGCGCGTCGCCGATGCGGCCTTCGTCGGCGGCAGACACCACGGCCTCGATGGCATCCGACGCCATGGCCATGATGGCGGCGTTATCAGGCCGCTTTGCGTGGTTGCACATCGGCGGCCCCCTTGTTCGAGGCGGCAATGCGCTCGGCTTCTTCAGCCACAAGCTGGAGGCGAATGCGACGACGCATCATCCACGCGAGTGTGCGACGGGATGCAGAGCAATATCGCTTGTGGGGTTGCACGCTAGGCGGCATTGCCTTGGCGCAGTACTGACAATGTTTAATCATGGTAACGCTCCTCTGGTTGGAGCGTCGCCGATAATCAGGTCTTCATCGTTTGAATGAGCGAACCAAACCAGCAGCGACGCAAAAAAAGACGCTGCGGAATTATAAGGCCGCGCTGCTCTAGTGCCTGATTCATGGCATGCCCGTCAAAGGTATTAAGGCGCGTAATCCCCCGCCATGTGTCCGCGCCTTCGCAGCGTCATCGCACCGCGCCTTCGATGGTCATTGCGCCGCGCACCGCAGATTTCGGTCAGCCTGATCGAGGCGAGCACCGCATCAGCAACGCACACCGCGTCAAATAGCAACCTCAGTACGTATTTGAGATTAGGCAACCACTCGCAGTTTGCTCGGCTTCACAATACGCCGCACGTGATCGCACCATTTTTCCAAGGCCGCGCGCTTCTCGGGAGCATAGTCATACAGTTCATAGACCTTAGTCAGTCCGGTCTTTGCATGTGACAGTACAGCCTCTTTAACTTCCGTATCAATGCCCAGCTTGCTCATTCCGGTACGAATGGTCCGCCGCATGTCATGGTTGACCCAGTGGGGCAGCAATTCTGGCGCGGGCTCTATTCCTCTATCTTTCGCGATTTGAAGGATCATGGCTTCATCGATTCCGGCCTTGATGTCGTCGCGGAGCTTACTGGGCTTCTTGCCGCCCTTCTTGGAGAACACAAAATCACCCGCCGTGCCACGCGGTATTGTCTTCAGGATCGCAACCATATCCCTTGTGAGTGGAACAAGATGGGGCAGTCCGTTTTTCATCCGCTCGCCGGGAACGGTCCACTCGGCGGCCTCAAGATCAAATTCCGCCCATGATGCCTGCGCCACTTCATTGAGACGCAGCCCGGTCAGCAGCAGTATTTTCACAATCGAGCCGATCGGATAGCCAAGCGCATCAGCGACGGCCCATAGGGCGCGCATCTCGTGATCCTTCAGGAAATTCTGTCTTGGTTTAATCTTTGGAATGATCTTGCTCGGCTTGATACCAAGGGTCGGGTTGTGTCCCGCCAATTCATACGCCGGAATTTCGTCGGCCCATTCATAGATCGAGCGCACCCATTGTAGAGCTTGCCGCGCCGTGCTCGGGCTTCGCTGCGCTATCTCCCGGATCACGTTCTTCACGTCCGACGACGTGACTTGTGTGATCGGCTTGCGGAATGCCGGTACAAGTTCTTTTCGCACGATCCGTTGCGTATCGTACTGCCCGCCCGGTCGGAAGTGTTTCACCTTCTCCGCAATCCACCGCTCCGCTACAGCCTCGAATGAATCGGCCTTTGCCTTGGCCACCACGGCTTTCTTGCGGGCGGCTTCGGCCCTTCGGGTTCTCTCGGCTTCCAGCTTCTCGGCTTTGAGCGCCTGCGGATGCTTGCCTGCTTTCAGATTGCGCACCGCATCGATGGCCCGGTCCCGCGCTTCCTTCAGTGTGATGTCGGGGTAATGGCCCAGCGTGATGGTGGTGGGGTTCTTGGCACCCGGCATGCGTGCCCGGACGATGAATGACATGACGCCAGACTCGGTCAGCCGCACGCCAAAGGCGGCAAGCTGGGTGTCCCATATTTCCTTGCGTTCACCCGGCAGCACGTAGCTACGGGCGAAGGTCTGTAGGTATTTGTCGGTTAGCAGGACGTGCTTGGAAATCGTCATGTACGGAATCCCTTTGTGCCGGGGGCACGCTGGGGGCACGGAATACGAATGTCAACAGGGTACCATCGGTTCTGAGAGAATCCTCACTTCCCATTGATGAGACTTCACTTTTTGCCAGTGAGACTTTTTTGAATAATGGTAGTATGGTATAGTAAGTCATGATAGTTCGTCAGTTCCTTTTTTGGTTGCGTAGCGCCCCCGCCGGCGAGAGGGCAGAGGCTACGGCCGCCCTCGCACGCGCTTATCTGTATTCCGATCTGTCGAGCGACGATCTCGCTGCCGCCGAAGGCGCGATGACCATGCTGCTCGACGACCCGTCGCCACTGGTACGGGCGGCGCTCGCCGAAAATCTCGCGCCTTACGACAGCGCGCCGGCGTCGGTCATTTATGCGCTCGCTGCCGATCAGCCCGAAATCGCCTGCATCGTTCTCGAGCGCTCGCCGCTTCTGCTCGACGCCGACCTTGTCGATGCGGTGGCGTCGCAAGGGCCGGCGGCGCAGGCCGCGGTTGCGCGCAGAGATTATGTGCCGCCATCGGTTGCCGCTGCGATCGTGGAGTTGGGTAATGCCGAAGCCTGTCTCGAGCTTCTGGAAAATCGCGGCGCCGAGATGACCCCATTCACCGTCGACCGCATGGTCGAGCGGTTCGGCCATCTGGCTCCGATCCGCGAGGACCTTCTGTCGCGGCCCGATCTTTCCGTCGCGACCCGTCAGGCGCTGGTTGCGAAACTTTCCGAGACACTTGCCGATTTTGTGGTCGCGCGGGACTGGTTGAATGCCGATCGCGCCCGGCGGGTTACCAAGGAAGCCTGCGAGAAGGCGACCGTCGCGCTCGCCGCCGAGACGCCGAACCAGGAAGTACGGCCGCTGATCCGGCATCTGCGCCAGAGTGGTCAGCTCACCGCCGGTCTGATGCTGCGCGCGCTTCTGTCCGGCAACCTCACCATGTTCGAGGAATCGCTCGCCGAATTGGCCGCAATGAAGCTGTCGCGCGTTGTTGGCCTCGTTCACGATCGAGGTGCTTCCGGTTTCCGCGCAATCTACGAAAAGGCGGGCTTGCCTTCTTCCGCATTCCCGGCTTTTCGCGAGGCGATCGCCACCATGAACGAGGACGGTTTCCTCGGCGATCCGTCCGGTGCTGTTCGGCTCAAACGGCGCATGATCGAGCGCGTGCTGACCCGCTGCTCGGCGAGCGCGATCGACGATATCGAGCCGCTGCTCATGCTGCTGCGGCGCTTCGCGACCGAGGCCGCGCGCGAAGAGGCGCGCATGTTCTGCGAAGATCTGGTCGACGGGGTGCCGTCTGATCTAACTACCCGGCTGGTGGCGTAGCCTCAATCCCGTTTTCGCGCTCGGCTCGGCGAGGGGTCGGCGCCGCTCTCCTGCAACGCCGTCCTCAGATTCGTGAAGCGGCGATACTTGACGAGGAGATCGCGCACGGCTTCGTCCATCAGTTCCTGAAGCGAAGTCGAGCGATCGTCCGCCAGTTCCGACAGGGCGCGCAGGTCTTCGCTGTGGAATTGGATAAGCTTGCGGGGCATTGGTTCTAAGGATGATCAGTGCGCGGATGCCGCTCGTGCAGGAAGAGCGCTAGCTGTTCGCGCAGCAACTCGTCGCGTTCGCTGTGATGTCCTGCGACGATTGCGTTCTCGAACAGGAGTTGTTGGATGTCCTGCGGCAACTCGCCCCAGGCACCGATGACCGCCTGACCCAGCGCCAAGGCATAACGTTTCTCGCCGTCCGCCGCCATCGTCTCGCCCTCCACGACAGGAGGGAACGCAAAAGCGCTCATTGGGTTCCCGTCGCCGGAACGGCATGGGTATTGCGGATTATCCAGGGGGACGGGCGGCGAGAACATCAGCGGGCGGCGTGTAGAGCCAGGCTAGACGGTCGTAATGGTCGTCCTGGGTGCGGCCTTCGAACAGGGAATTGCGAACGAGGCGCTCGACGCCGGCAGCATGGTTGAGCAAATGCATCATCAGTGAGGAAATCTGCACGCGGGCGGTGCGGACAATTCGGATCGTCTGATAGCCTTGAAGCGCCGTAGGGACGTCGTCGCTGCGGTCGAGGCAGGCGGCGAGGACAATCGCATCCTCGAGCGCCATCGCAGCGCCTTGCGCGATGTATTGCACCATCGGATGGGCGGCATCGCCGAGAAGCGTCACACTGCCTTTTGTCCAGTTCTCCACTGGCCGGCGATGGCGGATCACGTAGCAGCGGAAAGCGGGCGGAATTTGCAGCACGCGCTGGACCGTGGCGTGATGCGCGGCGAATAGCGGTACCACCTCGCTGGGCGAAATCTCGGTAGTCTCGTCGCGCGCGGTTTCGCCGGTGACGATGGTGGCGCCGAAATTGAACAGGCTCCAGTCGCGTACTGGGTAATAGATGACATGCGAGTTCGGGCCGGCCCAGAAGGACGGGTAGGGGTGCTGCAAATCCTTCGGCATGTCGGCCACTGAAATGACCGCGCGGAAGATAATGGCACCGGAGGCTTCCGGCGGACCGTCATTCAGCAGTGCGTGCCTTATTGTCGAGTGAATGCCGTCGGCGCCGATCAGCGCCGCCGCTTCAATCGCCTCGCCCGATTGCAGCGTGACTCGCACACCAGAGCCGTTCTGCTCGAATCCTGTTACACGGGCATGGGTACGCAACGTCACGAGGCCGTGCGTCCGGCAGGCATCAAGCAAGGCGCCATGTACGTCGGCGCGGTGGGCGACCGCGTAAGGATTGCCGAACCGCTCGCGAAAGCGCGCGCCGCATTCGATGTTGACAACTTCTTCGCCGCTGACGGTGTCGAACATCACCATGCGCTCAATCAGCAATGCGCGCCGCTTGACCGGCTCGCCAACGCCAAGCCCGTCCAGCGCCGACAGCGCATTAGGCGCAACCTGAAGCCCGACGCCGGCCTCGCCGAATTCGGCAACCTGTTCGAGAACGATGCTTCGGAAGCCCTTTTGCGCAAGCGCCAGCGCCGCCGCGAGCCCGCCTATGCCGCCGCCGGCAATCGCGATCGGGCGGGCATTGCGCGCTTTCATCAATAGTCGAATTGTTCGCGCAGGATGCGCTCGTCCAGGCTGTGGCCAGAATCGAACAGCATGTGAAGGGAAATCGTGTGATCCATCGTGATCTCGACCTGCGCCACGTCGCGCACTTCGGCGTGGTCGGCGACTGCCGCAACGGGACGCTTTGACGGGTCGATGACCTCGACGGTGACGCGGGCGCGATCGGATAACAGCGCCCCATGCCAGCGACGTGGCCGGAACGGACTGATCGGGGTAAGTGCCAAGAGCGGCGCCTCGATCGGAATGATCGGGCCCTGCACGGACAGGTTATACGCGGTCGAGCCCGCGGGCGTTGCCACCATCACGCCGTCCGCCATCAGTTCCGGCAGCCTTTCCTTGCCGTCCACCAAGATTCGCAGACGTGCGGCCTGATAGGTCTGGCGGAAAAGGGAGACTTCGTTGATGGCGTAATGTTCGTGCGGTTCGCCCTCGGCGTCGCGCGCGCGCATCACCAGTGGGTGGATCACGGTGGTTTGCGCTGCGGCAATTCTTTCCTGAAGACCATCCAGATTGAAGTCATTCATCAGGAAGCCGACGGTACCGCGATGCATGCCATAGACCGGCTTGCCGGTCCGCATCAGCAAACGCAGCGTCTGCAACATCAGGCCGTCGCCACCGAGCGCCACTACGACGTCGGCCCCCGCAGGGTCGCAGTCGCCATAGCGATCGACAAGGCGTGTGCGCGCCTCGGTCGCTTCCGGGCTCTGGCTTGCCACAAAGGCGATCTTCTTGATCTTGCGGGCCGCACTCATGGATCGCGCTCGTGAAGGCTCTTTGATATAACGGTCGCGTCCGGCAAGCCGCAGGAGTGAACGGCAGTATGGAACGTGTGGTTCTCGTCTATACGACTTATCCATCGCTTGTCGAGGCGGAGAAGGCTGGCACTGCCATTGTCGCGCAGAGACTCGCGGCCTGCGTCAATATTCTGCCTGGCATGGTGTCGCATTACTGGTGGGAGGGAAAGATCGAGCGCGGCGAGGAGGTGGTGATGTTCGTCAAGACGCGAGCCTCGTTCTCCGACCGCGTACGCAAGGCGCTGAAGGGCTCGCATCCCTATACGACCCCAGCCATTCTCGTGATCCCGGTTGAGATGGTCGAGGACACCTACCTGCGCTGGATCATGCGGGAGACCGATCGCACCGCGATCGCACAAAGCTAGCGAACGCTTTCGCGGCAAGTTGCAATACTGCACAAATTGCAGTGGCGGAATTTTCCGATCAATACGTCGCCCAGGTTGGGTCCGACAAGGCGAGCTTCAACGATCGGAATTCCTCGCACCCAGTTCCGCAGATATTGCGGATCGTCTCCAGATACGTTTCCGCCTCCGCGCGCTCGCCCTGTTCGAGATGCCACATGCCGTAATATTGCCAGGTGCGAGCATGCTTCGGATCGGCGGCGAGCGCCTTCTCATACCAGGTCTTGGCCTCTTCCATGCGGCCAAGTTTGCGCGACGAATAGCCGATCAGGGTGGCGACATCCGGATTGTCGTCGTGACCTAGTTTCTTCAACTCGGCGATGCCTGCATCAAAATCCTTGTTCTGATAGATCAGCGCATAGGCCTTGCGGTAGCCGTCGCGAAATTCGCGTTCCGATCTCTTCTCCGCAGGTTCCTTGGCGGCTGGCTTGTCCTTGACGATCGGCTTCTTGCGCTTGGCGACGTCAGGCTTGCTGGCATTCGGGTCGGCCGACTGCAATTGCATTCCCGAAGGCTTCGAGATGGTCGGATCAGGCAGGCTCATCGCCTGCGCAGCCGAACCAAAAAGCAATGCTGCGCAGCCAACAACCATCGCACCGATCACATTGCGCACCGAGATCATAGTTCGCTCCGAGAAAAAGCGCAGCCGGGCAGCCGGCTGCGCTTGAGCACCGTCAGTAGGTGACATTGCCCGCGAGGGCGTCCTTCAGCGACCTGTAGTCGTCGCAGCCCTGGCCGCAGATCAGGCGGATCTTTTCCAGGTGATTCTCGGCCGCTGTGCGGTCGCCCTGTTCGAGATGCCACATGCCGTAATATTGCCAGGTACGGGTGTGCTGCGGATCGGCGGCGAGCGCCTTCTCGTACCAGACCTTCGCATCTTCGGTGCGGCCGAGCTTGCGCGAGGAGAAGCCGATCAGGTTTGCGACGTCGGGATGCTCGTCATGGCCGAGCTTCTTCAGCGCGACGATGCCCGCAACATAATCCCGGTCGCTGTAGATCAGTGCATAGGCCTTCTTGTAGCCGTCGCGGAATTCGTTGTCCGACTTCTTGGCCGGATCCGGCTTTGCGTCCGGCTTCACGTCAGCGGGTTTGACGTCGGGCTTTTGGCCTTCCGCCTTGGTGGCGTCTGGCTGTCCATCCGGTTTTTTGCCGTCGGGCGCGACCACCGGAGACGGTTCCTGCGTTCCGGCCGCCCGCGCTTGCGTAGGACTGAAGCCGAGGGCTGCGATGGCAATGAAGGCGGTAGCGGCGAAGAGGTCGAGTCGGTGAGTAGAGCGGGTCATGGCTGGATGCTCGCTGTGTATGAGAAGCGATAATAGCGCAAGATTGTCCCCGCTGACCATTCGCGGCACGCCCGGACACGGGGTCAACCCACACAACATACACACTGGTTGTGTCTTTCCCGTGCCGTCCTCTCACATCGACGTGATCGCTTGACTCTGCCAGTCCGGGGAAGGATCATTGTTTTTGCACTGGTTCTCCGGGTCGCTCCGGAGAGGCAAGAGGGAACACGGAGACGACCTTCGGTCGAAGCCGTGGCTGCCCCCGCAACTGTGAGCGGCGAGCTTATCGTCCACAAAGTGGTCACTGGGAAACCGGGAAGGCCGGACGGTATGCAGAGACCCGCAAGCCAGGAGACCTGCCAGCGCAGTCACCCAACCGGTGGGCGGGGAGTCCATACGGAGCGGTTGTTCGCAGCGGTGACGCTTAAGAGCCGATGCGAAGGCCGCGTGAGATTTCTCCCGCGACTTTTTCAAAGGCGTGAGCGGCGCTGACCGGACGGGTTTGGCCAATTTGGCCGAGTCACAAGGTGTGCATGTTCGCGTGCCCTTCGCATCGGGTGTCATCACCCGGAACTCCGGCATTCCCGGAGAGCGAAGGACCGTGTTATGGGGACGAGAATTTACCGGCGACCTGAAAAGGCGTCGTCCAACAGACCGACCAAGAAATCCAGTCTTACCGGCGCTGCTACTTTGGCGGCGGCGCTTGCAATCTTTTCGGACGGCGCACTGGCGCAGGACGTACCGCTGCCACAAATCAACGTGACCGACACCCGCCTGACGGGAATCGGTTCGCCGGGCAGGGGCGGTAGCGCCGCCCCCGCATTGCGCGGAACATCGTCGGGCACGGCGCCGGCAAACTCTATCGGCAACGCCAATGTGCCCGATAACGGCGGTGGCATCACCGGCGCTTCCACCACCATCATCACCCGACAGGATATCGAGCGGGCGCCGGAAGCGACGATTGCCGACATCCTGTCGCGCGAGGCCGGCATTCAGACCTCAAACTTCTACGGCGGCGTAAACGGCGTCGGCACCACTGTCGATATGCGCGGTTTCGGCGTAACGGGCGCGTCCAATACGCTGATCCTGATCAACGGCCGACGTCTCAACGACTGGGACTTGCCCGGCTTCGATCTCACCACGCTCGGCAAGAATTCGGTCGAGCGCATCGAAGTCACCCGCGGCAATTCCGGCTCTGTGCTGTACGGCGACGGGGCGGTCGGCGGTGTCATCAACATCGTGACCCGCAATGGCGTCGGCCAACCGTCGCAGGCGCAAATCGAGGCGGGCTACGGTTCGTATGCGACGCGCGAGGGCAATGTCTCGGCGAACCTGTCGTCGGGCGCGTTCTCGACCTCGATCTATGCCAACGGTCTCAATTCGACCGGCTATCGCTGGAACAACAGCCTGTTCCAGCGCAACGCCGTCGGCGACCTGCGATGGACGACCGACAAGTGGAGCGCCTATTTCAATATCGGCACCGACGATCAGAAGATGAGGCTCCCCGGCGAGCGTCAGATCGACGTCGCAGCCGGAAAGGACGAATACAATCAAGATCGCCGCGGAACCAACACGCCGCTGAACTATGCGAACAAGCAGGGCGAGAGATATACCGCCGGCGCGACAGCAATGCTGGCGCCGGGCTTCGAAGTCATCGTCGATGGCGGCATTCGCAAGAAATTCCAGCAGGCGGGTTTCTTCCAGGCGTTCGGGCAGCAATATGTTGGTACCGAACTGACGACGAGTTCGTTCACGCCGCGCGTCAACATCAATCAGAACTGGTGGGGGATACCGGTCAAGGCGATTGCCGGCGTCGATCTGTATCGCACCGATTATGATTCGGATCGAAGCCTGTTTATCGGACTCACCCCGATCCACCAGTTCGACGGCCAGCAGAAATCGCTGGCAGGCTACGGCATGGTGACGCTTGCGCTGTTGCCGACCACCGACGTTTCAATCGGCGGCCGCATTCAGCGAACACAGACCCGGATCGGGGATGTTTACGATCCGTTTGCACCCCAGAATTTCAGCTTCCCGCAGGGTGGTCCGCTCGACGAAGCTCAGACCAACCGATCCTGGCATCTGGGGTTCGAGCATCGCTTCAATGATAATTTCGCCATCTTCGGGCGTGCGGCGACCAGCTTCCGGGTGCCGAACGTGGACGAGCAAATCGGCAACGGTGCCATCGTGTTTCCGTTGCCGCCGCCGACATTTGCGCTCAATACACAAACATCGGAAGACTTTGAAGGCGGCATCAAGCTGCGCTTCGGCAAGTTTCTGTTGCAGTCCAGTGTGTATCGGATGAATCTCCAAAACGAGTTGCATCTGTCCCCAATCACCTTCGCCAATATCAATCTCGATCCGACTCGCAGAACCGGCGTCGAGACATTGATGACCTGGAGCGTCACCGATTGGCTGCGGCTGAAAGGCAATGTCACCTATCAGGAGGCGCTCTATCGCGAAGGTCCGTTCGCGGGCAATTTCGTGCCGGTGGTGTCGCGCTGGACCGGCAATGCCGGCGTGTCAATGGACGTCTGGCAGAAATATCTGACGCTCGATGCCGTGATGCGCTACGCCAGCGACCGCTTCCTCGACAATGACGAGTTCAATCGCGGCACCATGAAAATTCCTTCGCACGCGGTTTTCGATGTGCGGATTGCAGGGGCGTACGACAAGTTCTTCTGGTCATTTGCGGTCCAAAATCTGTTCGACCGCAAATATTTCGACTATGGCCTCGATGCGAGCTTTTCCTTCCTCGGCACGACCTTCAATATTTTCAATCTGTATCCGCTCCCGGGCCGCACCTTCATGCTGAAGGCGGGAATGCAGTTCTGACGGCGGGACTGCGCGAAAAATAAAAGGGCCGCGCATGCGCGGCCCTTTTCATTGCGATGCGCGGCGTCGTCAGAGGTTCGGCTGCCACATCGCGGGCATGAGGTCGTAGCCCTTCGCGGTTTTCGTGATGTAGCCCGAAGCCGGGAACGGCCAGTGATAACCATGCGCCCGCATCTTGTCGGAGGCGGCGCGGTCCAGCATTTTCTTGCGGGTCTCGACCGCCATCGCACCATCCATATCGAACGCGGCCTGCCATTGTGGATTTCGCACGAACAGCCACGGATTGTTGGTCGTGTCGGCGAGATACAGCATCGACTGGTTGCCGGAATTGATTGCATAGGCAGTGTGCCCCGGCGTGTGACCGGGCGCCGCGATGCTTACGATGCCGCTTTCGACTTCCTTGCCGGCGTCGAAGCGCTCTACCTTGGAGGCGATATCGCCGAAGATGCGCCGCGCATTCTTGAAGGAGCCCTGTTGGCCTTCCGGCGCCTTCGCCATGTTGCCGTCGTCCATCCAGAACGCCCATTCCGCAGCCGGAACATTGACCGAGGCATTGGGGAAGAACAGCGAGTTGTCCTTGGCCTTGATGCCGTTGATGTGGTCGGGATGGAAATGCGAGATGTAAATTGCATCGACCGATTTCGGGTCGATTCCGGCCGCGGCGAGATTGGCCGCGAACGTGCCTGACTGCGGAGCCATCGCCCCGAGCGCGCCGCCGGTCCCGGTATCGAGCGCGACGACTTTCGAGCCGGTATTGACGATCAGGGTTGTGAACGGGATCGGGATGGCGTCGGTCGGCAGAAATGCGTCCGTAAGCGCCTGTTGCACGTCGGCGATTTCAGCGTTGCGGACGAAGCCGGGATTCAGCTTCAGAAACCAGGTGCCGTCGTTGATGGCGGTCACTTCATAATTGCCAACCTTAAAGCGGTAGAAGCCAGGTCCTTGCTGGCCGCTTTGAGGTGCGGCCGACCTGGCTGCGGTAAGCGGAAGCGTAGCGGTTGCCGCGGCAAGGGCGGTTCCAGCAAGCAAATGACGGCGGGATAATTCGGTCATGCGTGTTCCCCTGTTTCGGTGCTTGTTGTTGAGGCGATTTGGAAAGCCTGCAATTGCCGATATTCGTTCCAACACCGGCACATCCGGCTCTATTCCGCAAAGCCGGGTTGGGCATGTTGTGCGTGAGAACTTGTACTTGTCGTGGCCGCCCCGGCACCGCTAGTCTGACCCGCAAATAATGACCGTCCAAAGACGACGGCGTTTGGAGGAAATGATGGGAAATCCAGCGAGGGTTGTCCTTGCGCTATTGGCGTTGACGCTTGCACTGGCTCCGCAGGCGGTATCGGCGCAACCCTATCCGTCAAAGCCGATCACGCTTTTGGTCCCGTTCCCGGCCGGCAGCACCACTGATCTGGTCGGTCGCATATTGTCCGATGAACTCGGCAAGGCAACCGGCCAAACGGTGGTGATCGACAATCGCGGCGGCGCGGGCGGCGGCGTCGGATCGGAAGCGGTCGCGCGGTCGGCGCCGGATGGCTACACCTTGTTGATGGGAACGATTGGTACCCATTCGATCAATCCCGCAGTCTACGCGAAGATCAATTACGATCCGATCGCGGACTTCTCGCCGATCATCCAGTTCGGCACCGCCCCCAACGTGCTGGTGGTGCACCCCGATCTCCCGATCAAGAACGTCAAGGATCTGATCGCCTATATCCGCGCCAATCCCGGCAAGACGAATTACGGCTCGTCCGGCAACGGCACTTCCAATCATCTGTCCGGCGCGATGTTTGTCGCGCGCAACGGATTGACGGCGCAGCATCTGCCCTATCGCGGCGGCGCACAGGCCATCACCGATTTGCTGCGCGGTGAGGTCCAGTTCATGTTCTATCATTATCTGCCGCTGCTCGGTCACATCAAGGAAGGCAAGCTGCGGGCAATCGCGATCACCAGCGCGAACCGCATCGACGCGCTGCCGGACGTGCCGGTGATGAAGGAAGCCGGCATGGACGATTTCGAGGTCTCGGCCTGGTTCGGCGTCTGGGCACCTGCCAAGACGCCGCCGGAGGTGGTGACCAAGCTCAACCAGACGATCTTGAAGATCATCAACACGCCCGAAGTACGCAAGAGCCTGGAAGCGCAGGGCATCGACCCGGTGGCGGGTTCACCTGAAGATTTGCTCAAGCTCAACAAGGCCGAACTGGCGCGCTGGGCCAAGGCGGTCGAGCAGGCGGGAGCCAAGCTGTCGAACTGAACTTTTTTCCAGATCAAGAAAATCCGTCCGGGAGAACGCCAATGGAAATGCGCTGCACGCGAATTGCCATAGCCCTTGCCACGCTTACGGGTCTCGCGAACCCTGCGATTGCGGAATCGTGGCCGACACGGCCGGTCACAGTCATTGTGCCATTTGCCGCTGGCGGCAATGTCGATGCTGCGGCACGCATTTTCTCCGAGCGCCTGTCAGCGCGGCTCGGACAGCAATTCGTGATCGAGAACAAGAGCGGGGCGGGCGGCAGCCTGGGCATTGCCGCGATGGCGAAAGCCAATCCGGATGGCTACACGCTCGCGGTGGTGTCGGCCGGCACGCTGTTCATCCTGCCGCATATCTACAAGGAAAAGCTCGGTTATGACGGGCTGAAGGACATCCGCCCGGTGGCGATGGTCGCCTACCAGCCGAACATGCTGATCGTCGCTCCGAATGTGCCAGCGAAGACCACGGCCGAATTGTTCGAATACATGAAGGCGAATCCCGACAAGCTCTCCTACGGCTCCTCCGGCATCGGCACCTCACAACATCTGTGCATGGAGCTGATCGTCCAGCATACCGGCGCCAAGATCGCGCATGTGCCTTATCGTGCTTCGAATCAAATTATCCAGGACCTGATCGGCGGCCAGATTCAGATGACCTGCGATCAATTCTCCACCGCCTATCCGCAGGTGCAGGGGGGCAAGGCGCGCGCGATCGGGGTGTCGTCGCTTGAGCGCTATTCGGGCGATCCATCGATCCCGGCATTGGCCGAGACGGTGCCGGGCCTCGAAGTGACCTGGACGGCGGTGTTTGTCGCCCCCAGCAAGGTGCCGACGGAGATTGCCGACAAGCTCGCCGCCGAATTGCGGGAAATCGCGAAAGACCCGGCCATGATCGAGCGCCTCAAGGCCCTTGGCGTGACTCCAGTCAGTGTGACCGGGGCCGAATTGCAAAAGCAGATGGTTGCCGACTACGACAAATGGAAACCGATCGTCGAGCGGGCCAAAATCCCTCAGCCCTGAGGCAAAGATTACGTTGACCGCCGGCGCCTGTATTATGCAAAAACGGGTAATGCAGGAGGGCGGACATTGACCGATCTGTCCCGGCGCGAATTTATAGTTGCAGCGGGAGGGCTCGTGTTCATGTCAGGTGATGCAAGCGGGACGCAGCCGCCCTTCGGCCCGGCGCCGGCGCCTCTGCAGGGCAAGGAGCTGCCCTCGTTCCGATATCCGCTGGGCGCTGCGCCGCTGCAGAGCTACGACGGCGGTTCCTCCAAGGAAGCGACAGTCGTCAATTTTCCGGTTTCGGAAAAGCTCGCCGGCGTTTTCATGACGCTTGCAGCGGGGGGACTGCGCGAATTGCATTGGCACGCCAATGCCGCCGAATGGGCCTATGTGATCCGCGGCGGCTGCCGCGTCACCACCATTGATCCCGACGGGCATTCCGAGATCGTCGATTTCGGCGCCGGAGACGTCTGGTATTTTCCGCGCGGACACGGGCATTCGATCCAGGGGCTGGGGCCTGATGGCTGCGATTTCATCCTGGTCTTCGACAACGGATATTTCTCGGATTTCGGCACCTTCAGCATCACCGACTGGATCGGCCACGTGCCGGCGCCCGTGCTGGCAAAGAACTTTGGCGTGCCAGCCACGACCTTCGCAGCCTTTCCGAAAAAAGAGGTCTACATCGTCAAAGGTCCGGTGCCGCCGGCCTTGCCGTCCGATCCCGCGCCCGGTTCGCTCAATATGCCGGCGCTGACGCACCGCTACCGTTTTCTTGCGCAGAAGCCGCAAGTGTTTCCAGGCGGGACGTTGCGGGTTGTGTCCGAGGTCGAATTTCCGATCTCCACCACCATGACCGGCGGACTTCTCCGCATCAAGCCGGGCGCAATGCGCGAGCTGCATTGGCACCCGAATGCCGACGAGTGGCAATATTATCTGAAAGGCCGCGGGCGCATGACCGTGTTCGGCTCAGGTGGCCGGGCGCGCACCGACGATTTTGCCGCAGGCGATGTCGGCTATGTGCCTCAGGGCTTCGGCCATTACATCGAGAATGTCGGTACCGACGATCTTGAACTCGTGCTCGCCTTCAATTCCGGGCGCTACCAATCGATTTCGGCAACCGCCTGGTTCGCGTCCAATCCGGGGCTTCTGCTCTCCACGAATTTCGGCGTGCCGGCCTCGACCTTCGCCAACTTCCCGAAGGGCGAAACCACGATGCCGGAGTGAGCGGCGGAGTGAAACGCGCGATCGTCTGCTTACTGCTGCTGTTCGCAATCGATGTTGCGCGCGCCGAACCACCCGAGCCCGGACGCTGGCGGGTGATCACGACGACATTGTCTGGCCCGCCGTCGCCGCCGCAGGTCGCGATGCGATGCCTCACGCCAGAAGAAGTCGGAGATCTCGGCAAGACATTCGGCCCGCAGGTATCCACCGTAAATTCCGAGTGCGAGCGCACCGAGTTCGAGTTCGAACCATCTTCTCTAAAGTGGCGGCTGCAATGTCGCGGCCAGATCAACATCGACGTGGCGGGGCAATTCGTGTTCGAAAGCGCGACGCGCTACAGCGCGATGGTGGTCACCAGGGCGACGATGATCGATCTTGTCGTGCAGAACAGCATGGTCTCGATCGACGCCGAGCGGGTTGGGGCCTGTCAGTAAGGCTCATTCCGGCAGCACGGTCTTGCTGCGTGGATAGAGATGGTCGCTGGCCACCGTCGCCATGATCAGGATCGGGGTTGCGAGGAATGCTCCGATCGGCCCCCACAGCCAGGCCCAGAACGCGAGCGACAGAAACACCGCGACCGGATGCAGCAATAGCTGGCGGCCGATGATGTTGGGCATGATGAAATGCCCTTCCAGGAATGTGAAGGTCATGAAAAAAAGCGGCGCAATCAGCGCCGGTAGGAGCGTGTCGAAGGTCAGCAAGCCGATCACAAACAGGATCGCGTGCATGATTCCGGGTCCGACATACGGGATGTAATTCAGCATGAAGGCGAGCGCGCCCCAAAGCAGCGGAGCCGGAAAGCCGAGCGCCCAGGTGACGATGGCCGCCACCAGTCCGACGCAGGCATTGATGATCGTGACTGTAATCAGGTAGCCGCTGAGGCTGCGCTCGGTATCGTTGAATATCTTCAACGCGCGCAGGCGCGCGTCGCGGCTGTCGAACAGGTTGACCACCGAACGTCGCATCGCAGCGCGCCCGAACACGAAAAAGAACAGCGTTGCGAAAAACAGCACGAATTGCAGCAGCGCCGGCGTCACGGTGCCGAGCACGCTGCCGATCACATCGGTCGGCGCACTCACGTCTACCTTCATCAATTCTGCGCCCATGACCGCGGAGCGCAGATCACGGATGGCTGCTAGCGGGCGCTCCATAAAAGCGAACTTTTCTTTGATTTTCGTACCAATTTCGGGCGCGCGCGTGATCAGTTCGGAGGCCGGGTCGGCCAGCGCGATGATCGCGACATAAATCATTGCAGCGATGATGGCGACGATCGCGAGCGCGGGTACGAAAGCGGGCAGGCCGTGCTTGACCGCGTATCCGGCAAGCGGTCCGAGCGTCAGGCTTACAACGAGCGCGCCGAGAATCGGCACCACCAGCGGCCGTGCGAAATAGAGGCAGACCCCGATCATGATCGCGGCCATCGCGATGGTCGCAACCTGCGACATCAGCCGCCAGAAGCTCGCAGCGTCGGAAAGTGGGGATGGGTCATTCGCTCCGACGCGCAGGCCTGTCGACGACCAGCTCCAGCCGGGCGGTGCGGACGTAGGGTTGCCGGCCGCCAGCGCCGAGTTTTCCGCAATTCGGGCGTCGACGGCGGCCGTGGAGCCTTCGCGAGCAGTGTTTGCCATTTGACGCATCGCGGGACAATCCCGTGGGACCGATGTGGTTCCCTGAGCCACCCTAGGACGGCAAGTTCAAAGATTGTGCCGGAACGGAACGTCTTTGCTGGCACCGAGATTGCAAATCTGGAGGTGCCGGATGTCGCCGGCGACGGATGACCGGGAGGGGTTTTCATATGACGATCCGATGGACCTTGGCCGTGGCCGGGCTCGTCGCACTTCCGGCGATGGTCATGATCGGTACGGCGAACAACGCGATGGCGCAGGGCAGGCGCACCGATACGGTGACGGGAAGCTGCGTGTTTGCCTACGGCACCGCAAGTTGCGTGCGGCAATATCGCTACAACGACGCGGGTAACACCGGGATCAAGCAATATGGGGAAGCTGCGGAGGAAGCGGCTGCTAAATCGCGCGAGCGCGAAAAGCTATGGGTATCGCGTTGCCGTCCGTCCTTAAGGGAGGATGTGCACGGCGTGAGTCGCTATGTCTATGCGGCGCCGGGTTGCGAATTCGGCCGCTTCAGGGATTGATCCGATTGCGGGTCAGTACCGCGTCGGTCGCGCCGTCACCAGCGGCATGACCAGAAACAAGATCAGCAGTAACCCCAACCAATCAACGGCGGCCATCGCGTCTTCTCCCGTTCGTCCTGGAAACTGAACGATCCCCGGTGTAATCGTGCGCGGCGTCCGCTAACGGGCGTTGAAGAAAGACGGTTAATTCATCGGCGGTGAGAAAGAACGTCCGGACGGGGCGCTCCGGGCCGAAATCTGGCACTGCGCAAGAGTGATCTCGGCTGTTCCAAACGATCTGTTCACCATGCTAGAAAGGCCGATGGGAAGAATCCTGCTGGCCGCCGCCATCGTCCTGCTTCCCGCAGCGCCTGCGTTTTCGCAGCTCGCGGGTCCGACGCTCGTTCAGCCATCGCCGCCGCCACAGGTGAAGGCACCGATCGTGCAGCGCACGGTGAAGGCCTGCGCGGAATATGGCGCAGGCTTCGTTCGGGTCGAGGGCACCGGAAGCTGTGTCAAGATCGGCGGCTATGTGCGGGCACAGGGCAGCACGAAATAGCGCCACACTGTAATCCTAGCACCGACCTTCGTGATTTTTTTCGGTTCAGGCCTCAGCCTTTATCTCGGCGGTTTGAATGCAGCCCTCAGCTTTACGACCGGTGCTAGCGGGATGGTGGCGAACGGAAAAAGTCTGATAAGTCCGTGGTTGAAGTGTCTGCGATGGTGAAGGCATGCGGCGAGTTCTCATCTACTCTTTGCTTTTTCCTCCGATCGCAGGTGCGTATATGTTCGCAGCTCAGCGAATAAACCCCTTTAGAGGCGATCTTTGGCTTGTGCTAATCGGAGTCTACGGAGTGGGCTTGTTACCGGCGGTCGTCAGCGCCTGGACACATGATGCCCTTCGCCATCGCGGCTTCCGCTCGATCCCGAGCGTGTTCGTTGGCATGATCGCTCTGCCGGCGCTGGTTTATTTTTTTCTCGGCATTCGCGATCCGAGGCTACTCGCAGCCTATGGCGTCGCCGGTCTTCTTGGCGCCATGGGCTGCTGGGTAGTCTCGCGATTGGGTCAAAACAACACGCCGGGATGATCCGGCGCCGCAACCAAATCAAGTTGCCGTCGCCACAGCCTGTCTAGGAAAGCGGTTGGACCGCGGTCGGATCATTTATTCTTAGACGAAATTGCTGAACGACCGCGAAGGTCGCGTCGCCTTCTACCTTTCGACACTCGACGTGGGCGTCCCAGAGGATAGGCAAGTCAAGGGCGCCGCCCCCTAAGGAAAACGCGACCCCTGTACGCGGGGCAGCGGCCTGGCTCCAGCGAAACCCGCGGGGTCGGAGTTGCGGCAAAATCGGATCAATACGGGGAGTCGAACTGCCCCCTGCCGGCGTCAGCGCCTCGCGATGCAAATCCGGAGAGACAATGACGCAATAGGGCCCATGATGATTTCTTCTTTGAAGCTCCTGAAGCGCCAAAAGAATACTGCCCACGACATCGGTACCTTCAGCGACTGCGGCCGGCGCGGCCACCAGCAATCCTTCCTGTTCGTCCAAGGTATCGCTGTCGTCTTTGATGTTTTTGGCTCTGAGATTTGCGCGATCACCGTTCAAAATGATGTCGTCTTCCGCAAACGCCAGGTCGCTGGCACAACGAATAGCCAGCCGGGCGACAAGTGCTTCGTCGGAAAACTGGTGCTGTGCTACGACAAAGTGTGAGGAGATCTTGATGGGTGAGAGCTTGCTGTTTTTCGAACTGATGCTCTTTGGCTAAATCGCAGCCGCGGCGCCTCCCGGTGGCGGGGCAATCCGATAACTTTGAACGACATCCTCGTAGCGCGACGGACTTAGGACGACAGGAATCAAAGGTGGTTCGGCTCTAATTCTTCCAATTTCCGTATTCAACTGTTTACTGATTTTGGCGGCCAGGTCCTGGCCCCATTTGAGATCGTAGATTCCGGTATCCATGACGCCCTCCGAAGCAATGTTCTTCCGGTAGCGGCTCGCATGACACTTGCAGGCAGTGGTAAAAATGATCGATGCCACACGCCTAACGCGACCGGGCTTTTTAAAATCGATCCGTGCGCGGGAACTATTGTCAACAATTGCAATCGCTGCGCAAGGGGGATTTAGGTCGCTGTTGTGACGCAGATCACAATAGAGATTGCAGTGTGAGCGGACGTTGCGTTTCGGATTTGCCACGACGAGTTCTTCGGACGACGGCGGATCGGAGGCGAACGCGACGTATAATGCCCGCCCGGGCCTCGACAGCAAAAGCACTTGGACAAACGTGACTCGCTTGCTATGTCCCTGAAATCGTGAGGGACGCCGGATTAGCTCAGCGGTAGAGCAGCGGTTTTGTAAACCGAAGGTCGGGGGTTCAATCCCCTCATCCGGCACCAACGATACCAACCGTGTCGTGGACAAATAAAGCGAGCGACTTCGCGGTCGAGGCTGGTCGAGTCGGCCTGTGTCAATAGGTATGATCGTTGCTGGCAGCTAGGCGATCACACGCGTGACAGCGCCATCAAGGCAAGAACTGAAAGCGCGACAAGCACAACGGCGTTGCGAACGAAAAAGGCAGCGCTGACGAGAGCCAATTCAGTGGCGCAATCCCTTATGGTTTTGACGATCACCGTTTGGTCCTCGCGCTCGTTGGCTTACCGCCACGCAACTAAGTCGTCCCGGCAATCGATCCGGTTCAAATGCTGAGCGGCAGTTTGGATCGCCGCCGTTGCCGCACTTGCTGGCTGGATTTGAGTTTTATGTCGCGCGCGTCAGGCGGTATGTGAGGCGCGTCACATAGCGCCGCGAGCCGTCCTTCTAAGAAGTCGTGGCTAGTCGTTTCTCCCGGCTAGCACCCGCAAACCTTGCCCGGCCGCGCTGACGCCAGTGCGCCGGGCCTTTTTCGAATCGCAAAGGGGAAGTCGATTTGGGTGCCGCGGCTTCAATGCGCCCGGCGGCAGGTGAGTTCGGCGGCGAACGGAAGTGCCGGAACGCGGCTTGTCAGGCGCGCTCTGGCCCGGCCCGCATCGGGCTTTGAACCGCACGGCCCTTGGAAGCGGGAGCCGGGTGATTGATCGCAACTTGCAGCAGCCAGTCCACGGTCTTCAAAATTGCCGCGCGCGAAGCCCAGCTCGCACGCCCCCAATGCGCGGTAAGCAGGCTGGTGGCGTTGTCGAGCAGTGCTTTCGGCGCGGCGTCGAAGGCGCGCGCTCGCTCGATCGCTGCGACATAGGTTTGCCGCGAGCGGTCGATCGTTTCAGGACAAAGCGGGACACGGGGGCGCGGGGTCGCCTTTTTCCTTGATGGCATCGACATCCCTTTCGCCGGCTCTGATGGGCCAGCTTGCAAGGGACGTTAATGAGGCAGGTCAAAGGGCCGGATAAAAACCACCCGCGATTGCGTAAATTATGTGTAACCAAGAGCCCATGCGAAAGTCTAAGTGGTCGCGTCCATCGGCAAAGCGAGACGGTAGCCCACGCCCAGTTCCGTCATGAGAATGCGGGGCTTGGTCGGCTCAGTCTCGATCTTCTGGCGCAGCTTGCGGATGAATATGCGCAGGTAATGCGTGTCATGCAGATGGCCTTGCCCCCATACGTCGGTGAGAAGGGTCTGGTGCGTGACCACCTTGCCGGCATTCTGTGCCAGCACCTGCAGCAGACGGTATTCCTTTGGGGTGAGCACCAGCCGCTTGCCGCTCGCGGTGACCCGCCGGGCGGCGAAGTCGATGGTGAGATGCTCAACCGTCAATGCACTTTCTCCCGAGGCGCCGCGATTGTGACGCCGCAGCGCTGCCTTGGCGCGCGCCAGGAGTTCGGCCATGCCGAACGGCTTGACGACATAATCGTCGGCGCCGAGTTCGAGCAGGCGGACTTTCTCGTCTTCGCTCGAGCGCACCGAAAGCACGATCACCGGGATGTTTGACCAGGAACGCAGCCGCTCCAGCACCTCGCTGCCTTCGAGATCGGGCATGGCGAGATCGAGGATGATCAGGTCGAGCGCCCGCAAAGTCGCGATCCGCAAGCCTTCCTCTCCAGAGCCGGCTTCATGCACATGATAGCCTTCGAGTTCCAGGCCAGCGCGCAGGAAACGGCGGATCTGGGTCTCGTCGTCGACAACGAGCACCACAGGGGCGTTGTTCGCGTTCATGCTTCCGATGCGCTCCAGGCGCCTGCCGTCTGATGATCTTCGGTTTCGCGTGCGACCGGCAGATGGATCGCTAGGCGCGCACCGGCATTGGCGCCGCTGCTTTGAATGTCGAGATGTCCGGCATTGACCGAGACGAAGGACTTCGCGATCCACAGGCCGAGACCCGAGCCGCCGGTGGTCGCCGCATGCCGCTCGCCGCGGAAGAAACGCTCGCCCGCATGCAGGCGTTCGGCGTCGGAAAATCCGGCCCCCTGATCGGTCACCGTGATAGTCACATCGTCATGCGTGCGTCGCCCTTCGACCGCAATGGCGGTAGAAGGCGGCGAATATTTGATCGCATTGTCGAGCACCTGACCCAGCGCCTGTTCGATCAGCACGGAATCCACGTAAACAAGGGGTAAATTTGGGGCAAGGAAGACTTCCAGTTTTCGTCCCTGCAACCGCGCACGGCGCCGTTCGATGGCGGCATTGACAATATCGGCTACTTCCGACCATTCGAAGTTGGGCCGCACCCCATCGCTGGAGATTCGGGTGGCGTCCAGCAGGTTCTGGATGTCGTGATTGAGCCGTTCCGCCTCCTCGCGGACGACCGTCGCCAGGCTCGACAGACGCGTGTCGGAGCGGACGGCCCGCGATCCGGCAAGCGTGGTTGCTGCTCCTAAAATCGAGGCCAGCGGCGTGCGCAACTCATGAGACACGGAGCCGAGCAGGGCGTCGCGCAGGCGCTCGGCTTCGGTGCGCGAGCGAGCTTCGTTGATCGCGCGGCCAAGCCCGAGCCGGTTTAGGGTCGCCGCGGTATCGGTGAGCGCATCCTCAATATCGGCGAGCATCTTGTCGGAATGCAGCCGCACGCGCGGACCGAGATTGATCGCGATCACTCCGAAATCACGGCTCTGAGGGGACACGGCGCGGATGAGCCAGGCGCCGCTCGTCTCGTCATCCACGATGGTGCGTGGCTGCAAATCCGTGCGGGTGCGCAGAGCCGCGATAATGGCATCCTGCACCATAGGCCGCGCATGTGCCTGCGCACAGCGATCCGCCGCCTCGCTTTCAGTGGCTGCGGGGCCGAACAGCATCACGCTGCGGCCGACCAAGAGCGCAAGATGCTGCTGGATCGCGTCATAGATGCCGGAAGCATCCTTCGCGGCTGCGAGCCTGCGCGCAAAGGCATAAAGCGCACCGTTTTCACGTTCTCTGCGATTGGCGCGCTCGGCCTCGATTCGAAGCCGGGTCGCGAAATGTCCGGTCACTACCGCGACCAGAAGGAAGAGAATGAGATCAACGATCTGCACGGGATCTTCGACCCGGAAGTCGAAGATCGGTTCGTAGAAGAAGAAGGCGGCCGCGGCAGTTGCCGTGATTCCGGCAACGATCGCCTCAACCACTCCCCAGCGGATCGCGGCAATTAGAACAGGAATCACGTAGGCGATCGAAACATGCCGGATATCGAGGAAGAATTGCGCGACGGCCATCACGACCGTCATGGCCGCCACCAGGACCATCGCATAGAACACGCGCTTGAGGCGCGCGGTGCGCAGGTGTTCGCGGTAGAATTGGCTGATCGCAGGCATACTCGATCATATCTGAAAACAAAGCCCCGCCGGAAGGCGGGGCTTCAAGTCTCCGTAATCGCGGGCGGTCTTGGCGCCGCCCGCGAAGAAGTGCCGGGTCAGCGCGCGCCGGACATTTCGGCCACGCCCGAACCCGACCTGAGGTCGACGTCCTTGGTGTCACGCAGGAAGATCGCGCCGACCACCAGTGTCATGACCGCCACCACGATCGGATACCAGAGACCGGCATAGATATCGCCGGTCGTGGCCACGATCGCGGTTGCAAGCAATGGCAGCATGCCGCCGAACCAGCCGTTGCCGATATGATAGGGCAGCGACATCGAGGTGTAGCGGATCGCGGTTGGGAACATCTCAACCAGGAAGGCTGCGATTGGCCCGTATACCATCGTCACGTAGATGACCATGATGAAGAGGAGCAGCAGCGTCATCGCATAGTTGACCTTGGCCGGATCAGCCTTGGC
This sequence comes from uncultured Pseudomonadota bacterium, assembly GCA_963707705.1. GTDB lineage: Bacteria > Pseudomonadota > Alphaproteobacteria > Rhizobiales > Xanthobacteraceae > Pseudorhodoplanes. The sequence goes on from CAVPRD010000019.1 coordinate 303,236, forward strand.
AGGATATCCCGCCTTGGTGAAGGCCGCGTTCCAGGTTTTCGCGTCCCAGCCCTGAACCTTTTCCGTGCCGACAGTCAGTATCGGGGCGGAGCCGGCGGGCAGGGATTCGGTCTTGAACGACACGCCAAGCTTGGTGACGAAGTCCTTGGCGCGGTCGCAGTCGGAGAATTTCGACCACGGACCCACGAAGATGTGGAACTGACAGGTCGAGGTATCGACCGCCACCGAGATCGGCTGCTTCGCCTGGAAAGCCGCAAGATCGGGATTGACGGCTTGTGTCAATGCGCCGAACAGCGGGAAGTAGCTGACCGCAGCGATCAGGCAGCCGGCCAGGATGATCTTCAGGCGGCCGATCCGGTCGGACAGCCATCCGAAGAAGATGAAGAACGGCGTGCCGAGCAGGAGCGAAATCCCGATCAGGATGTAGGCGGTGGCGTAGTCGAGCTTGAGCGTGATGATGAGGAAGAACAGGGCGTAGAATTGCCCAGTGTACCACACCACACCCTGACCGGCGGTGGCGCCGAGCAGTGCGAGCAGCACGTATTTGTTGTTGGGATAGCGAAGGAAGCTGTCGGTCAGCGGCGACTTCGAGCCTTTGCCTTCTTCTTTCATCTTCTGGAAGATCGGTGTCTCGTTCAGCTTCAGCCGGATCCAGACCGAGAAGATGAGCAGGACGCAGGAGATCAGGAACGGTATGCGCCAGCCCCATTCGGCGAACGCTTTCGCATCCATGGTGGTGCGGCAGATCAGAATCACGCCGAGCGCCATGAACAGACCGAGTGTGGCGGTGGTCTGAATCCAGCTCGTCGCATAGCCGCGTTCGCCGGGACGGGAATGCTCGGCAACATATGTCGCGGCACCACCGTATTCGCCGCCGAGCGCGAGGCCCTGAAGCAGGCGGAGCGAGACGAGCAGGATCGGCGCGAGCCAGCCGATCGAAGAGAAGGTCGGCAGCAGACCGACGGCAAAGGTCGAGGCGCCCATCACCAGAATGGTGACGAGGAAGGTGTATTTGCGGCCGACGAGATCGCCGATGCGCCCGAACAGGAGCGCGCCGAACGGGCGCACCAGGAAGCCCGCAGCGTAGGTCGCAAAGGCCGAGAGCAGCGCCGCGGTATCGTTTCCAGGCGGGAAGAACAGTGCGGCGAAGAATGGCGCCAGCACGGCATACAGATAGAAGTCGTACCATTCGAACACGGTACCGGTCGACGAGGCGAAGATGACGAATTTCTCTTCACTCGTCATGCCGGCGCCGCGAGTCGAGGTTTCGGTCGCTACGGAGGTTGACATGGGCGTTCGTCCCCTAGGGTTTGTCGTTGTGGGACGGCCAGCGCCACTTGCCGGCGGACTCGTCCCATCCGTGCAAGTAACGAAACGTTTACGCAAAGGTCTGTGCGCTAGAGGTCGTAGATCAAAAGTCTGGATGCGGCGCAGCAAGCAATTGAATCGAAAATCAATTTCTGAAAAATCGCTGCAGGCGCGAATTACACTTATTGCTTAGGAAAGTGGCCTAAGCTTGGTGAATTCAGTAGCGAGCAACCTTCAGGCGATGCGGTCGCCGGTGCGGACGATCGAGAAGTATTTTTTCGGCTCGATTGCCTGCAGGCCAATTTCAGTCGCCACTGCCATGACGGTCACTTCGACGACATCGATGATCGTGGCGTTGCGCAGTACCTCGGAAACGGTCCCGCCGCGAATGAAACCGGTCGTCGCAACCAGACAGGCATTTGGCGTGCCGGCCTCGCGATTGACGGTCTCAAGGGCGCGTTCGACGTTGTCGCCGAGCAGGGTGATGAAGCGTTCCGCCTGATCTTTCGTATCGCAGATCAGGCCCGGGCTGAACGTAATCTCTTCGGTCAAGGTGTCTGTCGTTAGAGGTGCGGACCTGGCGGGCGCCGCAATCGCCGTCATCAGCGCCAGCCCGCACAACAGCATCGCACCGCGGAAAACAGTCACGAAAGCCTCCTGACTTCGGCCGACAGCCTTGTGGGCCTGATGTCAGACATTGGTCTGCGGAAAGGGATATGCGGTTCAAAGGCGCCCGGGCGGTTAGTGACGTTGCATTAATGCTGACCGATGATTTCGCCGCACCGTTAACCGCGGATGATAATTGCATTCTTATAAAAGGCGCCTGATGGGACGGGCGCATCGCGCGGCCCGTGTCGGAGTTCGCGTATGCGTTCGGTCGTCGTTGCGCTTGGCGTTGCACCCTCGATTGCGGTGAGTGCTGGCGCGCGCAGATTATCGGCCGGATCTGGTCATGACGGGATGGCGCGACGAACCGGCCGCAACATCCGAAATTTCCACCTTGTCGTAGTCGCTAACCATCCAACCACTGAGAAGGACGTGTCATGTTTCGCGTAACGCTTTCCGTTCTCGCCGCTGCTGCCCCTGGCGTCGGCCGGCGCCGCCAATGCCCAATGTTGTGCTTCGGGCGGCCTGTTCACTTCGGGCTGGTCCGGCAGCGGCTGCTGCAATTCCGGCTATTCCTATTCGGTCGCGCCGGTGGTTGTGCAGGCACAGCCGGTCGTGGTGCAGGCGGCTCCGATCGTCGTGCAGCAGCCGGTGGTCGTGCAGCAGCCGGTCGTCATGCAGCAACAGGCGGTGGTGCAGCAATATCTGGTCAATCAGGGTCCAGTCTATTCCGGCCCCGGCATCATGACCCGCGGCTCCTATTATTATCCGCCGCGCGCAGTCGGTGCTTATCCGTATGTCGGCGGCCATCGCTGGGGCGGCTATTATCGTCGCGCTGCGTGGGGCGGTCCGCGTTATGGCCATCACCCCTATCATCATCCGATCCGTCGCTATTACTGAGCGACGCTTCACCGAATTGGCGGCTGATGCTTATGGCTTCAGCCGCATGGTGGTGACATAAAGCGCAAGAGCCGCGGCGTTCGATACGTTGAGGCTCTTGATCGCGCCGGGCAGATCGAGTCTTGCGGCACGGTCGCATGTCTCGCGCGTCAGTTGACGCAGGCCCTTGCCCTCGGCACCAAGCACGAGCGCGAGCGGTGAGGAGAGGGCAGTTGCCGCAAGATCGGCTTCGCCTTCGCTATCCAAACCGACGACCAGAAAACCGCTCTCCTTCAACGCAGCCAGCCCGCGTGCAAGATTTTGCACGAGCACCATCGGCACGTATTCAAGGGCGCCTGAGGCTGACTTTGCGAGCACGCCGGTGGCTTCCGGCGAATGCCTTGCAGTTGTCACGAGTGCCTTCACGCCGAAGGCCGCTGCCGAGCGCAGGATCGCGCCGACATTGTGCGGATCGGTGATCTGGTCCAGCACCAGCACGATGCCTTCGGCAGGAAGTTCAGACAGGTCGGGTGCATCCAGCGCATCGGCCTCGGCAAGCAAGCCGTTATGCACAGCATCGGGTCCGAGCCGCCTCGCGATCTCGTCCGACCGAACGATCTGCGGCGTCACTTTCAGGGTCACATTTTCTTCAGTCAGACGCTTCGCGGCATTCTCGGTCGCGAGCAAGGTGCGGATGCGCCGTTGCGGATTTTCGAGCGCCGCCTGCACCGAATGCCAGCCATAGAGGATAGCCACGCCGCTCGGGAGCGCGTCCGGCCGCTCGCGCGGACGCGAAAACCCGCCGGTCGGCCTCCGGTCGCGCTTGAACGGCTTGAATGGCTTTTTCCTGTCGTCCCGGGCCATCGCCGCAGGTGTCCTGATGCTGTGTCCTGATCTTGCCGTGCTGCCGTTGATGGCACGGTCCTTGCTGATTCACGAGTCTCGAACGCTTGGCGAAACGGCATGGAGGACGCGCCTATGTCACATTCCACATTCGATTTCGACCGTCGGCAGATTCTGGTGGGACTGCTGGGGGCGGGCGCCGCGTTGCCATTTTCCGGAAGCGCCGTGTTCGCCCAGCGCGCGGATACGCTTCTGGTTGTGCAGGAACTTGGGCCCAACAGTCTCGACATGCACGGCGTGGGCTCCAACCAGACAGTCAACGGTTTGTCCTGGAATTGCTACGACCGGCTCTTGAGCTATGCCTCGAAGACGATGCAGGACGGCACGCCGTCCTACGACCGCGCAACGCTGGCGCCGGAACTCGCCGAAAGCTGGCAGGTTGCGTCCGACGGCATGTCCTGCACCTTCAAGCTGCGCAAGGATGCGGCCTTCCATGACGGCACGCCGGTCACGGCGAAAGACGTCAAATGGTCGTTCGACCGCGCGGTGAAGGTCGGCGGCTTTCCCACCTTCCAGATGTCGGCGGGCTCGCTGCTCAATCCGGAGCAATTCATCGCGGTCGACGACCACACCTTCCGCATCGACTATGTTCGCAAGGACAAGATGCTGTTGTTCAACGTGGCGGTAGTGGTTCCGTTCGTGATCAATTCGGAGCTTGCCAAGAAGAACGCAACCGAAGCCGATCCCTGGGCCATGACCTGGTTGCGCAACAACGAAGCCGGCGGCGGCGCCTACCGGATCGAGAGCTGGAAGCCCGGTACGGAGACGATCCTCACGCGTTTCGATTCTTGGAAGAGCGGGCCGCTGCCGAAGGTTCGGCGGATCATTGCGCGCGACGTGCCATCGCCCGGCACGAGGCGGGCATTGCTTGAGAAGGGGGATGCGGATTTCTCGACCGGCTTCGCGCCGAAGGATTTCGATCAACTCCTGAAGGATGGCAAGGTGCAGGTCACCGGCGTGCCGATCCCCAATTGCCTCTGGTATGTCGCGCTTAACACTGCAAAGCCTCCCTTCGACAATGTGAAGCTGCGCCAGGCGGTCGCCTATGCGATGCCCTATGAACAGATCCAGAGCGCGGCATTTTTCGGACGCGCGGTGCCAATGTATGGTGGAGCGGAAAAGGTCACGCAGGCAGTATGGCCGCAGGCCTTCCCGTATGTGACCGATCTCGACAAGGCGAAGGCGCTGATGGCGGAGGCGGGCTTCGCGCAGGGGTTGGAATCGACGCTCGGTTTCGATACCGGCACCGCAACCGTGGGTGAGCCGACAGCGGCGCTGATCCAGGAAAGCCTTGCGCGGATCGGCATCAAGATCACGCTCGAAAAGATTCCCGGTGCCAATTGGCGTTCGACGCTGAACAAGAAAGAGCTGCCGATGGCACTCAATCGCTTCAGTGGCTGGCTCGATTATCCGGAATATTATTTCTACTGGAATTTCCACGGCAACAATTCGATCTTCAACATCTCCGCTTACAAGAACCCGGCGATGGATGCGCTGATCGACAAGGCGCGCTTCACGGAAGACCCGGCAGAATACGATGCGGCGGTGAAGGAATTCCTGGCGCTCTGCATGCGCGAGGTACCGGTGGTGCCGCTCAACCAGCCAATCCACGACGTAGCGATGAAGAAAGGCGTCGGCGGGTACCAGTTCTGGTTTCACCGGGAGCCCGATTACCGTCAATTCGCCAAGAGCTGACGTCCTGGCCGTTTGGGCGGGGAAAAGCCCGCGCGGGAGCGGGTTTCCGAGGCGAATGTCCCGCTTTCCCATTGACTTAGAAGGGGCACGCCACCATAACCCGGCGCGCCTTTTCACCCTGGCTGCCACGCCCGGGCGGCAGGCATTTTCAAGAAAGGCCGATCCGGGTTAAACCCTTTGTCGGTCTCGTGCGTCTAACCCTTGTTAGCAAGGAAGACGTACAAGCGATGGTCTTGGAGGGGTGCCCGAGTGGCTAAAGGGGGCAGACTGTAAATCTGCTGGCTATGCCTACGTTGGTTCGAATCCAACCCCCTCCACCAATTGATTGAAAATCATCTAACGACGTCAATTAGTTGGCTTTTCAGGCCGCTTTGTACCCACAAATAAACTCACAACAGACCGGCGGCAGTTTGAGCAGAGAAGGCGCTCAAGGCGCTCATCTAAATGAGACGAGATTCTTCGATCTGGTTGAGCATGTTCGGCGCGTGGAGCTCACTCAAGCCGGGGGTATGGTGACGGGAGACGACAGGAGCAAAGCCCCACGCGGGCCTACAAGCTGACCAGGCGCAGAACGTTCCAAGGCAACGACCGCCGCAATCGCGCCGTAGTCGGGAGGGCGCGCGGCGCGCATGGAGGGGGAGGCAATGCGACGGCGCGAGTTCATCAAAGTATTTGGTGGTGGCGCGGCTGCGTGGCCAATCGCGGCGCGGGCGCAACAGGCGCCGATGCCGGTTAATATCTTTTACAGCCCGAGTTACACTCTGGCCGCTCACTCTTTTGAGACGACGCGGAAGTCGCAGTGGGTTGCCGAATCACTCGCGAGCAAGCCCATCGCTGGTGTTAAGCTCGTCGCCCCCGAGCCGACCAGCGTGGCTGTTCTCGGGCGCGTGCACGATCCAGCATACGTGGACGCGGTGCGCACGGGCAAGCCGCTCGAACTGGCCCAGTCCCAGGGCTTCAAATGGGATAACAAGCTCTGGGAAATGGCATGCAGTTCGAACGGTGGAGTCATCGATGCCGCCATAGAGGCAATCCGCACCCGCCGCGTTTCCGGGTCGCTCTCAAGCGGGCTTCATCACGCGCGGCGAGCCCGAGGAGCGGGATTCTGTACGTTCAATGGTCTTGTCCTCGCCGCCCGTGCTGCGCTCAACGCAGGCGCCCGCGCCGTGCTCATCCTTGATCTCGACGCGCATTGCGGCGGCGGCACGCATGAACTCATCCATGGCGAGAAGCGGATTTGGCAGATGGATGTCTCCGTCGACGCCTTCGACCGCTACGAACCGCTCGGGAACAACCAACTCGAAATGGTATACGAGGGCTCACGCTACCTGCCGACGATCAGGCAAAAGCTCACATGGCTCGAGCGCGAAGCGCCGAGGTTTGACATTTGCTTGTACAACGCGGGGATGGACCCGTTCTGGGGCTGTCCAATTGGCGGGATGCTGGGGATCACGCAACAGGTTCTCCGCGACCGTGAGGCAGCCGTGTTCTCATGGTGTCGGATGCGAGGCATTCCCATCGCGTTTGTGCTTGCGGGGGGATATCTCGGACTGGCTCTTGATCGCGAGGGGCTCGTCGCGCTTCACCGGCTCACTCTCGACTCGGCGTGCGCATGCACATGACGTTCCGTGACTTGCTGTCCCTATCGCAAACCCAAAACTGCTGGCCGGCAACCGCTGATCCGGCAGGGCGAACCGGTTCCGAACTTCAAGCTGGTGTGGCGGTGTGGCTGCGCAGCAGAGAGGCGCAGGATGGATTGCGCGCCTGGCGCGCATTAATTGTGCTAAAGTTCAGTGTTGATTGTCCGCCATACGGAGGGCGCCCAGTGGAGACCGAGGCGGAAAATCTAGCTGCGGACATTATGGGAGCTTGGGCTAGGAAGGATCACGCCAAGGCTGATCTTCTAAAGAAGGCCGAGACATCGATTGCGCCAGCTCGGAAGTTTGTGGACCAACTTAATCGCGCCCTAAGCGAAGGAAGCGGTGAGCTTTCAGCTAGATTTGGGGATTGGGACGCGAAAGAGGACGCGGTTTACATTCCATTGTACCTGTTCACTCCGGGCGGGCAGCGCACGATCACGCTGAAGATTTAGGAATCTGGATTCGTCAGTTTAGGTGCGAATAACTTTGGACCTCACGAAGTTGAGGCGATGATCTCTGCTCTATCGGAGGACATCCGCGACAACATGCAGCCGATCGCATTGCTGCGCCGGTGATCAGTTATTCTGCGAGACGCGACCGTCTTGAGGCGACGACCACACAACCCCTCCCGGTCTATCCCGTCTCACTCTGCGTCCGACTCGCTCTGCAGCTCTGACGATCGCCCATCGGTGCTTTCGATCAATCGGTCCTTCATGCAGCGGATACGCCCACTCTGCCAGCTCGGATGTCCTGAACTCCCGATCAGGGTGCCCGACTAGCGCTAGCCTGATCCGGCGTTGAATTTTGCCAAGTCCTTTCATGGGGTGCATTCTGTTTGATCCGGGAGGCCCAAATGCCGCTGGGTTTGGAAACGGCCCTGTATTGGGTTTGGACGGTGGTTTGCGTGGTGTGCGGGTTCAAGGGTTATTCGCCTTGGCCTGTTTTATTGGTGTGCGCTCTGGCAGGAACAGTTCTGGTTACTTTGACAATGCCAAAATTTGTTCGGCGCCTCGCCAGGTGGCCGGGTCATGTGACATTGTACGCAGTGCTCTACTTAATGGCCGGAGTGCTTTATCTTTTCGGCAGTCTGCTCGCATTGGGTTTTAAAGCTCTGCAAGCGTGAAGGTTGCCCCGCCTGACGTACATCCGGCCAGACGGGGCTAGCGATAACGACGGCGCTGCGCCGGAGACATAGGTTACTCCTGTTACTTCAGCGACCTGATTAATCGCATAAGTTCTGCCGTTTCTTTCGATCTCGCTCCGTGCCGGATAATTGCCATTGCGCTTGCCTGCAGGAGCACCTCCGCGAGCGCCGTGCATCCGGCAGACACGAAAGCCTCGAACAGCGGGCGCTCGACATGGCTTGCCAGTTCGCTTTGACTTGGCTTGGCACCGAGGAGCGTCGTGCGCGCTTTGCATGGGGTTGTCGCTCATTTCAATTCCTGACCCCTCCCCACCGGGGCACTAGTTCGGGCTCGTACAGGGTCAGGCATTCGCAAGGAATTGTCGCGTTCGGCGGATATCAGCTTTCGCCGCAGCAAGGGATTGTCGCCGCTTGAACCCGTCACCACCGTGTCAGTCACGACTGCCTGGTCGGCGTTGACGGTGACATGCTTCACGACTATCTGCTGGTGCCCTTGGGTACGATGGCGGTCTAGTCGCTCGGTCAGCAGAGCGACCGTGCGCGCCGCCTTGTCCGCGACCGCGAGATATTTCAAGCGAGCGTCGAAATACTCTGATGATAACGCCCAGGCGCGACGATAAGCCGACATGGCCGCCTCGTTGGCAGCAATGATTTGCCCAATCAGTATCCCCTCAATCGGGTCTTCGGGCTTCATATCCGCCATTGCAGAGATAGCTGCAGTGGCAGCCTCCTTGTCCGAAGCGTGGTCGGGCAGCGTCGAAACTACGAGGTTTGCTAATCTCAAATTCCATACGTCTTGCTGGCTGCCACAAACGTCTTTCATCTCACCTTTGGGTTCTGGATTGATATTGATACGTCTTATCTCAGGCTTTGGCTTAGTCATGCAGATCGATCTCTCACTGATCAAATTCGGCATTAAGAATTTTGCTGGCGCTGGCCACGCGCGGCCCTGCCTTCAAGTCGCCGGCGAGCCCGATGGTAGCGTCAAGTTTACGTCGCATCGTTTTTCTCCACGTTGTTTCAAAATATCGCTTGTTCTTGTTTCGTTCTTGTGCCGATTAGGGCTCGGATGGGGGTTGCGGATGTCGATGTACCGCCGTCAAACGGACTACGACGATCTCATTTTCCGCGTCGATCGCTGGGACAAGGCCGGCGTTCGCCTCGACTGCTGTCTGGCTGCTTGCTCAAACCTGCTTATCGGACGCGGCGCTTTCGATGCCGCCGTCGAACTTTACCCAGACCAATACATCACCCTGCGCAATAGAGGCTGGGTAATCGCGAAACATGGCGCCGTGAGCGAGGAACGACCTCAGGGGGCCTGAGGACCGGCTCGGGCTTTACGGAAACATTTCAAAGCTGAATACTTCCAATTAGGAACCCCATGCACGACGCACACTGGCATCGTTGGTTTGCGTGGTACCCGGTCGATGTTCGATCCGGGAGACGTTGGCTCACGTTTGTCGAGCGCAGGTGGCATACAGGGGAAAAGACCGGAGAAGCTAGATGGCGATATCGATCGGCGAGAACTCAGTCAGTTGTTGATCGACCAATTAGAAATTCGCCTGACCCGCCGGAGCCCCCAAGTCAATTGCCTGAGCAATCGAAACTTAGGATTCTCGCGGAGATCGAATTACGAAAAAAACAATTTTCCTAGCGGCCGGCGCGGTTTGCCCGCCATGACGAGGCCGCTAAGCTCCAATCGCGATTTTGCAAAATCCGAGTTGGCATGGGCTACCAGACGAACGTTCCGCTCACTGAGAAATGGCATCGATGGTTTGCCTGGTATCCTGTGATAATCACCGCTGTGGGGGAGCCTCAAACTAGGGTGTGGCTGTACTTCGTCGAACGGCGTTGGAGTCCGGGCACTCACACCGGTGTTGGCAATTGGCGCTATCGATTATCGCAAAGCCAGAATCAGTTAGCGGCCGGTGAATAAAAAAAGCCCCACCGCGAGTGAGGCGCGCGGCAGGACTGGGATTTAAACTTGGGGGTCGAAAAACCCGGCCACCAATTGGGGAGCCGGGTTAAGTTTTGCGTCATTACAATTTGAGCGTACCTATTTTCCGACACCACGCAAACACCAAAATGTCGCAATCCACAGCGCATCGCTCAAGACGATAGCAACCCCACGGCCGAGGCGTTTTGCACGCTCTCAGGGCTCTGGCAGCCAAGACGCCTAATCCATGTACAGGCCGAGTTCGCAATTGCGAATTAGCATTAGTGGGGGTATGCGCGACGATCACAAAGAGTAGTGATCATGACGGGTCGGGATGTTCTGAGTTTTCTACGCTCCAGTGGGACCGTTCGCGAGATGCGCGAGCTTGATCCGCAGCTCACCGAATGGGCACTTAGCCGGCGGTGGTTGACTCCCAGAGGGGAACAACGAGCGCGTCGAAACTTACGCCGATCCGCTGCCCGCAGCATGCGGGTACCCCCGATCACGGGTACTCTTTTGTCTTTTGACATCAAGGATTTCTAGCCGAACGAGTCGCACTTCGTTCTCTTGGATTCCTGTTGACTCCGGCCATATGACTCCTCCGAATCGAGTCTGGGTTTGTAACTGTTCGGAGTTCCCATGGCCGTCGCGCGCGCCAACTGGAAAGGCTATCTGCGTCTTTCCCTGGTCTCGTGTCCCGTAGCGCTTTATCCCGCGACATCTGACGAAAAGAAAATCAGCCTTAACCGCATAAACAGGGCGACGGGTAATCGCCTGCGCCAGCAAAACATCGACGAGGTGACGAAGGAAGTCATCGCAGGTGATGATGTCGGCAAGGCCTATCAACTCGACAAGGAAACCCGCATCCCGATCGAGGATGACGAGCTGGAAGCTATCGAGCTTGAGAGCAAGCGCACTATTCAGATCGATCAACCGGATCTCGACGTCGCCGTGCAGTTTCTCGGATACCGCGAGGACGTCCCGAGCTGCTGGCGCGCGCCAGCGTGCACTGCTGTCCGAGCCGGCCCGAACATCGCGAAGGATTCGGCCTCGTCGTGCTCGAAGCGAAAATGGCCGGGCTGCCGTCGGTGGTGACGCCGAGCGGCAACCTGCCGGAGCTGATCGATCACCAGACCGACGGCTGGGTGTGCCCGGAACCGACGCGGTGGCGATTGCCGAGGGCCTCGAGTTCTTTCTGACCCGCCCCGAGGAGCTCGCGAGCGCCGGCCGGGCGGCGCTGGCGTCGGCCGACCGCTACAGCGAGGGCCGGTTCGCGGCCGCGTGGGCGCGGGTCTTCGCGGCCGGACAGATCGAGCACGCGCATGCGCTTTAGCGATCTCGAACTGATCGGCGTCGGCGTGCGGCGTTCGTCCTGTTCGTCTGGGCAGGCGACTGGCTGGTCCCGGTGTCGATGCTCACGCTGTGGTCGTGCGTGAAGCTCGTCGTCGACCGACGATCGGCCTGTACGTCCTGCCGCTGGCGATGACGTTCCAGTGGTCGCAGACCGCGCTCGGCGTGTTCTACAACGGCCTGACCGGCCGCAAGCTGCCGGCCATCGAGCGGCAGCGACTATCGCCCGATGGTGCTGATCGGCGCTCGGCTGCGTGCTGGCGCTTGCCGCCGGCATCCAGCGTCGGCCTGATGGCGCGGAAACCGCCCGACCCGGCGCAGCCGCGCCCCGACTTCGCGTTCTCCTTCGGGCCGCTCATCATCGCGTACGTCGTCGAGCGTGTTCGTCGAGGGCACGCTGCTCGGCGATCGCGCCCGAACTACCCGTCGCTCCGTCAGATCATCACGACGCTCGACACGGCGCGCCTCGGCGTGCTGTTCCTCATCCTGCGCCGGCTGTGCAGCCCGACGCCGCGATGGGCCATGCTCGGCGGTCGTCGTCGGCGATCGAGGTGATCATGGGCATCACCGGGTTCTTCGCCGGGTTCCGCGAGCCGATCGTGCTCGCCGTCCTCGCCGTGCTCGAGGTGTTCGATCGCCGGAACAAGCAGCATTGGATGGCGGTCGACCGTGGCGATCGTCGGCGTCAGCGTCCTCGGGCTCGTCTGGATGGGCATCCGCAGCGACTACCGCCGCGAGTACGTCGAAGTCGACCAGTTCTCGGATTCGCGCAGCGCGCGCGTCCAGCGCGTCGGCGACCTCACCTCCGCGTTCTTCAAGAACGACGCCGACGGACGTCTGTGGCAGACCGCCGACTCGCTCGTCGACCGGATGTGGACCATCTACTATCCGGCGCTGGCGCGTCGAACGGGTGCCGAGCGTCCTGCCGCACACCGACGGCGCGATCCTCAACGACGCGCTGACGCACATCGTCACGCCGCGCGTGTTCTTTCCGAACAAGCGCGAGCTGATGTCGGACAGCGACAAGGTGCGGAAGTACTCCAACGTGCGCGTCGCCGGCCGCGAATCGAACACCAGCATCGCGTTCGGCTACGCCGCCGAGGCGTACATCGACTTCGGCATGCCGCTGATGTTCCTGCCGGTCTTCGGGTTCGGCGTCTTCCTCGGCGCGATGTACGCGCTCTTCCGCTCGCTCATCTGGCACCGCGAGCTGTTCGTCGCGTTCGGCACGGTGGCGTTCTGGCTGTCGGTCTATCTCTTCGAGCGCTCGTGGGCGACGATGCTCGGCGTCACGGTCGGATTCATGGTCTATCTCGGCGTGCCGACGGTGCTGCTCGATCGCTTCCTGCTGGTCCGCTTCGCGCGGCCAGGCAGACGCGGGAGACCGAGCTCATGTTCGACGCCGCCGCTCGAGCAGACCGACCAGGGTCACGACTGACGCGTCGTGAGGGTGCTCCACGTGTCGCCCTACTTCGCGCCGGCGCGTGCCCTACGGCGGACCGCCGGCCTCGATGCTCGGCCTGTGCCAGGGCCTGCAGCGCGCCGGCGTCGACGTCGAAGTGGTGACGACGACCGCCAACGGGCGGACGCCGCTGCCGCCGTCGGCCGCCGGACGGCGAGCGAGTACGACGGCGTGCCGGTCCGCTACGTCGCGGCGCGCGTTCCCGCAGCGGTTTTTCGGCGCGCGCGTCCGCGGTCCGCTGACCGCTGCGCTCGCTCGCGCCGACGTCTGCCACATCCACGGCGTGTGGAACGTGCCGGAGTGGTGGGCGTCGCATCTCGCGCGCGCGCCGCGCGTGCCGTACGTCGTCTCGCCGCGCGGGCATGCTGCAGCCGCAGGCGATGCGGCGCGGCCGCGTGGCGAAAGGCGGTGGCGTACTCGCTGCTCGAGCGCCGCAATCTCGACAGGCGCGGCGCTGCTGCACGCGACCTCCGATCAGGAAGCCGACGCGATTGCGCGATCTCAGGCTCGGCGTGCCGGTCGCGGTCGTGCCCAACGGCGTCGACCTCGACGCGGCGCAGCAGCGCCGTCAGCGGCTATCGCGCGCGCCTCGGCATCCCGCGCAGACGCGTTCGTCGTGCTGTTTCTCGGCCGCATGCATCGCATCAAGCGGCTCGATCTGCTTGCCGGCGGCCTTCGCCGAGGTGCGCGCGACGCATCCCTCGGCGCACCTCGTGCTCGCCGGGCCACGACGAGCACGGTCTGATCCCGGATCTGCTGCGCCGCTCTCCGCGCACGCCGACGCCGTCCACGCACTGGCGCCGTCAGCGGCGCCGACAAATGGGCGCTGCTGAAAGACGCGGACGTGATGGTCCAGTGCTCGGACTCGGAGAGCTTCGGGCTCGCGGTCGTCGAATCGCTGGCGGCCGGCGTGCCGGTCGATCGCGACGCGAACCACGCCGTGGCAGCGAGCTCGAAGCGCGCGAGCTGCGGGTTGCTGGGTCGAACAGACCGCGCCCGGCGATCGCCGCCGCGCATCCGCGACGCTGGCGTCGACGATCCGAGTCGCCGCGCACAGATGGGCGAGCGCGCCGCCGTCGTTCGCGCGCGAGCAGTACGGGTGGGACGCGATCGCTCCCGCGATGGCTCGCCTTTACGCGGACCTGACAGTAACGTGCCTGCCGCCTGTCGTCGTCTTGACGCCGAACCTCTCCGGCCGCGACGGCATCTCCAGGCTCGCGCGCCTGGTCGACCGAGCACGTTCGACGACGCGATCGTGCTGGCGCTGCACGAGCCGGCGTGCGGCGACGACGTTCGGACGGCGCCCACGTGCGCGGCGCCGACGGCCGTTCGTCGCGTTTCGTCGCCGCCGCGGTCCGCGTGGCGGCGTCCGTGCGATTCGCGCACCACCGTGATTGTCATCCACCTGCATCTGGCGCCGGCCGCGCTGGCATTCGCCGCGCGCGGCGCGTCGCTCGTCGACGATGCTGTGCGGCATCGAGGCCTGGAAGCCGCTGACGTGGATTCAGCGCGCGGCGCTCGATCGCGCCGGCGCGGCTGGTCGCGATCTCGCAGTTCACCCGCGACGCGCTTCCTCGAGGCCAATCCGCACTTCGCCGGCCGCGCGATCGACGTCTGCCATCTCGGCGTGGACGCGATCCCGGCGCCGTCGCCGCGCCGCCGGCGGTCCGCCGTCGGCGCTGATCGTCGGCCGGATGGCGGCCGACGAGCGCTACAAGGGGCACGACGCGCTGCTCGAGATCTGGCCGGAGGTCGCCGCCGCCGTCCCGGGCGCGGTCGCTGCGGATCGTCGGCGACGGCGACGATCGCCCGCGGCTCGAGCAGAAGGCGGCCGCGCTCGGTCTCGGCGCCCAGGTGCGTCTTTCTCGGCCGGCTCGACGACGAGGCGCTGCGCCGCGAGTACGCGACGCTGCACGCGCGTTCGTGATGCCGAGCCGCGACGAAGGCTTCGGCTTCGTGTTCGTCGAAGCGATGCGCGCCGGCCGGCCGTGCGTCGGCGCCGCGGCGCGGCCGGCGAGATCATCGCCGACGGCGACACCGGGTTGCTCGTCGACCGCCGGCGACCGCGCGCAGCTGCGCGATGCGCGTCGTGCCGCATGCTGCGCGATCGCGCCGGCGACCGACGCGATGGGCGCGCGCGGGCGCGGCGATTCCTCCAGCAGTTCACCGAGGAGCGGTTTCGCGATCGCTTCACGGCGCTGCTCCCGCTCGCCGCTCCGGCGCTGACCGCATGACGTCTCGGGCTGACGCGTGAACATTCTCGGCATCAACGCGTATCACGGCGACGTGTCGGCGGCGCTCGTGCGCGACGGCCAGCTCGTCGCGGCCGTCGAGGAGGAGCGCTACCGCCGCATCAAGCACTACGCCGGCGTTCCCGCAGCACGCGATGCAGGCGTGCCTGGAGATGGGCGGCCTCACCGCGGCCGACGTCGACGTCTTCGCCGTGTCGCGCGATCCGCGCGCGCACCTGTGGCGCAAGGCGCTGGTTTCTCCTGCGCCATCGGCCCGACGGCACCGTCGTCGGCGCGCGCGCGCAACATGGCCGGCGTCCGCGCGCTGCCCGACGTCGCTCGCCGACGCGCTCGGCCTCGACCACGGCGCAGGTGCGGCCGCGCATCCGCTTCGTCGAGCATCATCCCGCGCACCTGGCGAGCGCCGCCTTCGTCGTCGCCGTTCGACGACGCGGCCGTCTGCGCGATCGACGGGTTCGGCGACTTCGTCAGCACGTCGTGGGGCCGCGTCGCCGGCACCGCGGCTGTCGGTCGACGGCCACGTCTTCTTTCCGCACTCGCTCGGGCCTGCTGTACCTCGCGATCACGCAGTACCTCGGCTTTCCCGAAGTACGGCGACGAGTTCAAGGTGATGGGGCTCGCGCCGTACGGCGAGCCGCGCTTCACGCGCGAGATCGAGCTCGCTCGTGCACCTCGCGAGACGAGGGCGGTTCGAGCTGGACCTGTCGTACTTCCGCCACTGGTCCGAGGGCGTGCAGATGACGTGGGAAGACGGCGAGCCGACGATCGGCACCGTGTTCACGCCGAAGCTCGAGTCGCTGCTCGGCCCGGCGCGCCGGCGCGACGAGCCGGTCGACACGCGGCACGAGGCGATCGCCGCGTCGCTGCAGGTCGTCTTCGAGGAGGCGGCCATGCACGTGCTGCGGCACGTGCAGCAAGGCGACCGGCAGCACGCACGCTGTGCCTCGCCGGCGGCTGCGCGATGAACAGCGTCGCCAACGGCAAGATCCGCGAGGCAGACCGGCTTCCGCGACGTCTTCATCCAGCCGGCCGCCGGCGACAACGGCACCGCGCTCGGCGCCGCGTTCTACGCTGCACATCAGCTGGCCGGCGCAGCCGCGCGGCTTCGTGATGGAGCACGGCTACTGGGGGCCGTCGTTCGACGACGGCGCGATCGCCGCGGCGCTCGACGCGCGAGCAGCCGTCGATCGCCGAGCGCGGCTGCAGCGCGCGCGCGTCGTGGACCGACGAGGCCGCGCTCGACGACTGGACCGCCGCGCAGATCGCCGACGGCCGCGTCGTCGGCTGGTTCCAGGGCCGGATGGAATGGGGCGCCCGCGCGCTCGGCAACCGCAGCATCGTCGCCGACCCGCGCCGCGCCGACATGCGCGACATCATCAACACGCGGATCAAGTTCCGCGAGCGGTTCCGTCCGTTCGCGCCGTCGGTGCTCGAGGAAGCGCTCGACGAGTACTTCGTCGGCGCGGTGCCCGATCCCTTCATGCTGCAGGTCTATCCGGTCCGGCCCGACAAGCGCGCCGTCGTTCCGGCGATCACGCACGTCGACGGATCGGGCCGGCTGCAGACGGTCAGCCCGCGCTCGAATCCGCGCTACTGCAACCTGATTCACGCGTTCGCGCGGCATGACCGGCGTGCCGATGCTGCTCAACACGTCGTTCAACGAAAACGAGCCGATCGTGCTGACGCCGGCGCAGGCGCTCGACTGCTTTCTGCGGACGAGCATGGACGTGCTCGTCATCGGCCGCCACGTGCTCGAGCGCGCACGCCGTGCCGCTGCCGAGGCGGCGCGCGGGAATTGGCTGATCGGGTAATCGGGTAATCTGGTAATTGATTGTGAAGATTGCCCCTGTCGCCGGATCGACCTCCGATCAATTCCACAATCAATTCCCGATTACCCGATTACTCGATTGCCAGAGTGCCGGTGATCAGCCTCGCGTCGAAACGGGTCGTCGTCACCGGCGGCCATGGGTTTCTCGGCCGCCACGTCGTGGCCGCGCTCGAGCCGCGCGGCAGCACCGTCCTGGTGCCGCGCAAGGCGCAGTACGACCTGACGCGCGAACCGGACGTCGACGCGGATGTACGCCGAGCTCGAGCCCGACGTCGTCATCCATCTGGCCGCGGTGGTCGGCGGCATCGGCGCCAACCGCGAATCGCCCGGCCGCTTCTTCTTCGAGAACGTGATGCTCGGCGCGCTGACGCTGGAGCACGCGCGCCGGCACGGCGTCGAGAAGTTCGTCGGCATCGGCACGATCTGCGCCTATCCGAAGCTGACGCCGGTGCCGTTCCTCGAACGCGACCTGTGGAACGGCTACCCGGAAGAGACCAACGCGCCCTACGGCATCGCGAAGAAGATGCTGCTGGTGCAGGGGCAGGCGTACCGGCAGCAGTACGGCTTCAACGCCATTCACCTGCTGCCGGTCAACCTCTACGGGCCGCACGACAACTTCGATCCGCAATCGTCGCACGTCATCCCGGCGCTGATCCGCAAGTGTCTCGAGGCGGCCGAGCACCGGCGCGCCGGAAGTCGTCGTGCTGGGGCACCGGCAACGCGACGCGCGAGTTTCTGTTCGTCGAGGACTGCGCCGAGGCGATCGTGCTCGCGACGGAGCGCTACGACGGCGACGAGCCGGTGAACATCGGCGCGGGATTCGAGATCGGCATCCGCGAGCTCGCGGAGCTGATCGCCGAGCTGACCGGCTTCACCGGCCGATTGACGTTCGACCGCACGAAGCCGGACGGCCAGCCGCGCCGCATGCTCGACGTGACGCGCGCGCGAGGCGCGCTTCGGCTTCAAGGCGACGACCGATTTCCGCGACGGCCTGCGCCGGACCATCGACTGGTACCGCGCGCACCGCGGGACGCCGGCGTGAAGATCTGCTTCTTCAACCGCTCCTACTGGCCCGACCAGGCGGCGACCGGCCAGCTCCTGACCGAGCTGGCGGAGGATCTCGTCACCCGCTACGGCCACGAGGTGACGGTCGTCGCCGGCCGGCCGCTGATGCGCCGCGGCCGGCGACGTCGCGCCGGCGGCGCGGCGCTGGTCGACGCGCGAGCGCCACGCAGGGCGTCGACATCCGGCGCGCCAACGGCACGCGGATGCGGCCGCGGCCGGTTCGCCGCGCGCGCGTCCAACTACGTCACCTACTTCGCCGCCGCCACGGTCGGCGAGCTTCGGCGTCGGTCGGCCCGACGTCGTCGTCTCGCTGACCGATCCGCCGATTGTCGGGCTCGCCGCGCTGCTGGACCGCGCGGCGCACCGGCGCGCGCTTCGTGTATCTCTGCGAGGACATCTTTCCGGAGGTCGCGACGCTGCTCGAGGATTTCCAGAGCCGCGCGGTGAACGCGTCGCTCGATCGCGTCAACCGGTATCTGCTCCGCCAGGCCGACGCGATCGTCGCGCTCGGCGATCGCATGCGCCGCCGGCTGGTCGAGGAAAAGGGCGCCGATCCGGCGCGCGTGCACGTCATCCACAACTGGGCCGACTGCGAGGCGATCGTGCCCGGGCCGAAGGACAACGCCTTCGCGCGCGCGCACGGACTCGTCGATCGGTTCGTGGTGATGCACTCGGGCAATGTCGGCCTGTCGCAGAACCTCGAGGTGCTGATCGAGGCGGCCGACCGGCTGCGGTCGACGAGAGCGGCTGACGATTGCCGATCGTCGGCGACGGCTCCAAGCGCCGCGCGCTCGAGGCGATGGTGGCCGCGCGCGGCCTCGACCAACGTCCGCTTCTTCCCGTATCAGCCCAAGGCGCTGCTGCACGATTCGTTCGCGGCCGCCGACGCGTTCGTCGTGTCGCTCAAGAGCGGCATCGAAGGGCTTCATCGTGCCGAGCAAGGTCTACGGCATCCTCGCCGCCGGCCGGCCGTACATCGCCGCGACCGATCCGAGCGCCGAGCCGGCGACGATCGCGCGCGAAGGCGGCTGCGGCCTGGTCGCGGCGCCCGGCGATGCCGGCGCGCTCGCCGACGCGATCGTCGACGCTGTACGACGATCCTCGCGCGACGCGAGGAGATGGGCGCGCGGGCGCGCCGCGTCGGCGCGGCAGTTCGATCGCCGCGTCGCCGTCCAGGCGTATCACGCGCTCTTCGAGCGCGTGCGCCGGCATCGAGCGCGCGGCATGATCAAGCGCACCTTCGATTGTGCTGCTGGCGGGTGTCGGCCTGGTCGTCTCGGCGCCGCTGTGGGCGGCGATCGCGGTCGCCATCAAGGCGCAGGACGGCGGCACGGTGCTCTTCCGGCAGCAGCGCGTCGGCCTCGGCGGCCGCGTGTTCGATGCGCTGAAGTTCCGATCGATGGTGCCCGACGCCGAGGCACAGACCGGCCCGGTCCAGGCGACCGAGAACGATCCGCGCGTGACGCGCGTCGGCCGGCTGCTGCGCGCCACCGCGATGGACGAACTGCCGCAGCTGTGGAACATCTTCGCCGGCGACATGAGCTTCGTCGGCCCGCGGCCGCTGCGGCCGGGCGAGGTCGAAGCGCGCGGTGACGGCCAGCTGGTTCGGCTTGATCGAGATCCCCGGCTACGAAGCGCGCCACCAGGTGAGGCCGGGGTTGACCGGGCTCACCCAGGTCTACGCGCCGCGCGACATCAGCCGCACCAGCAAGTTCCGGCTCGATCGCGTCTACCTGAAGCGCGCCGAGCTTCTGGCTCGACCTGAAGTTGATCCTGCTGTCGTTCTGGATCACCGGGCGAGGGGAGTGGGAGAAGCGGAACCGGCGTATCTGAACTTCATATCGTACATAGGGCACGGCTTCAGCCGTGCCGGGAGGCGCCGCTGAAACGGCGCCCCACGTTGGCGCGTGGCCGCCGGGCAACCGGCGGCCTTTTTTTTCGCCAACGAATCCCGCCTGACTCTCGTCTAAGCGTCACAATGGGCACTCTTCTCGGCGAAATCCGCTACGCGCTGCGGCAGTTCTGGGTTGCACGCGTCTTCACGACAACCGCGATCCTCACGCTGGCGCTCGGCATCGGCGGCACCACCGCCATCTTCACGCTGATCCATGCCGTGATGCTGCGTTCGCTCCCGGTCGGCGACCCGTCGCGCCTCTACCGGGTCGGCGACGGCACCAACTGCTGCGTGCAGGGCGGCCCGCAGGAACGCTGGGGGATGTTCTCGTATCCGCTGTACGAGCGGCTGAAGAGCGAGATGCCCGAGTTCGAGGAGGTCACGGCGTTTCAGGCCGGCATCTGGCGCGTCAGCGCCCGCCGGCAGGACGTCGACACGACCGCGAGACCGCTGCGCTCGGAGTACGTCGCCGGCAATTACTTCGCGACCCTCGGCGTCGGCGCATTCGGCGGCCGCGTCTTCACCGCCGCGGACGACACGCCGGCGTCGCCGCCGGTCCTCGTGCTGAGCCATCACACCTGGCAGGGCACCTACGGCGGCGATCCGGCGGTCGTCGGCTCCACGCTCTTCATCGAGGGGCGCCCGTTCACCGTCGCTGGCGTCACGCCGCCGGGATTCTTCGGCGAGACGCTGCGCGGCGACCCGCCGGACGTGTTCATCCCGCTCCAGCAGGAACCGCTCATCAACGGCGACACCTCGCTGCTCCGCCAGCCGGTCTCCGCGTGGCTGCGCGTGATTGGCCGCCTGCGTCCAGGGGCGACGACAGACGCGATCGGCCCGCGGCTCACCGGCATCCTCCGCCAGTGGATGCAGCACGACTCAGGCTATCCGTCGAACTGGATGCCCGACATCGTCCAGGGTCTGTCCAAGCAGGTCATCACCATCGTCCCGGCCGGCGCCGGCGTCGGCGTGATGAAAGAGCAGTACGGCCGGAGCCTGCAGATTCTGCTCGGCGTCTGCGGCCTCGTGCTGCTCATCGCCTGCGCCAACGTCGCCAACCTGCTGCTCGCCCGCGCGGTGGCGCGGCGCGGGCAGACCGCCGTGCGGCTCGCGATGGGCGCGTCGCGCCGGCAGTTGGTGACGCAGGCGTTGATCGAGAGCGTGGTGCTCGCGGTCGGCGGCGGGATTGCCGGGCTCGCGGTCGCGGTCGGGGCCGCGCGGCTGCTGCTCGCGCTCGCGTTCGCCGGGACGACGTTCCTGCCGATCGACACGAATCCGTCGCCGATAGTGCTGGCCTTTGCCTTCGGCCTCGCCCTCGTCACCGGCGTCGTCTTCGGCGCGGCGCCGGCGTGGTTCGCCACCGGCACCAACCCGATCGATGCGTTGCGCGGTGCGGGTCGCTCGACCGGCGATCACTCGTCGCTCGCGCGCCGGGCGCTGCTGATCGTGCAGGCCACGCTGTCGGTCGTGCTCGTCGCCGGCTCGACGATGCTCGCACGCAGCCTGGCGAACCTGGAGAACCAGGACCTGGGCTTCGAGGTGCCAAAGCGTGTGCTGGTGTCGCTCGAACCGGCCGCCGTCGAACTACGCAACCGAGAAGCTCGTCGCGCTCTACCGCGATGTCGAAGAGCGGCTCAATCGCGTGCCCGGCGTCGAGGGGTCGGGCCTCGCGCTCTACAACCCGCTGACCGACAACTGGGGCGAGCTCGTGCTGGTGGCCGGCCATCCGCTGCCGAAGCCCGGCGAGCAGGCCGGCGCGTCGTGGGATCGCGTCAGCGCGAACTACCTCCAGAACCTCGGGGTGAAGCTGGTGCGCGGCCGGCATTTCAGCGCCGCCGACGTCGAGACGACCGAGGACGTCGCGGTGGTGAACGAAGCGTTCGTGCGGCGCTTCTTCAAGAGCGACGAGGATCCGATCGGGCAGCACTTCGGCCTCGACCTGCCGGAGAACGTCAACACCTACCGGATCGTCGGCATCGTCCGCGACGCGAAGTTCGCCGGGTTTGCGCTCGACCGGCCGGCGCGGCCGATGTTCTTCGTCGCGCTCGCGCAGAGCGTCGACTACAAGCACGCGCTGATGAAGCGTCTCGAGACCCAGTCGCACAACGTCGGCGGCATCCTGCTGGTGACGAGCACGCCGCCGGGGGCACTCGAGCCGATGGTGAAGCGCGCGCTGGCGGAGGCCGATCCGAACCTGACGGTGACGAGCGTCAGGACGCTGCAGCAGCAGATCGATCGCTCGTTCGATCAGCAGCGCGCGGTGGCGAGCCTCGCCGGCCTGTTCGGCGTCGTGGCGCTGCTGCTCGCCGCGATCGGGCTCTACGGCGTGACCGCCTACACGGTGGCGCAGCGCACCAACGAGATCGGCATCCGGATGGCGCTCGGCGCCGATCGCGGCAGCGTCGTCGGCATGGTGCTGCAGGGCGCGTTCCGCCGCGTCATCGTCGGCCTGGTGCTGGGGCTGCCGCTCGCGGTCGGCGCGGGCCGTCTGCTGTCGGCGCAGCTCTACGGCGTGAAGTTCTGGGATCCGATGGCGCTCGGCGTCGCCGCGGTGTCGCTCGGCGCGTGCGCATTCTTCGCGGCGATCATTCCCGCCGCGCGCGCGGCGTCGATCTCGCCGATGAATGCTCTTCGCTCGGAGTGAACCGCGTCGTAGTGTCCGGCTTCAGCCGGACCCTCGTGAGGTCCGCCTGAAGGCGGAAAAGGATGACTGTCGGGAGCCCGAACCTGAGTGACATGCTGCACCTCCAAACTCGCTCGACCGAGGCGGTTGTCTCGCGCGGGCGGTTGCGAGGTTCAAGGTAGGCCTCTCGAGGAGCGGAGTCGCAGGGGTTGGGCAGGGATTCGTCAGGCTTCCGGCAGGGTCTCGGTCGAGTGGGCTCTCTGGATGGTTCGGAGCGTGAGCTTCACGGATCCGATGCCGATGATGTCTCCATCGCCCAGCGGCTGCGATCCGTGCACACGCTCGTCGCCGACAAACGTCCCGTTCTTGCTCCCGAGGTCTTCGATCGCCGCGCGGTTGCCCGCGATCGTGATCCGCGCGTGTCGGCGTGACACGCCGGGTGAGTTCAGGAAGATTTCGACATCAGGATCGCGTCCGAGCACGCTTTGCCCGTCGCCGAGCACCGGCGGATCTCCCTCCAGGCACCAGGTTCTTTCAGACCGCGAAGGTGGCGGGCCACAGGCGCTCCTGCAGATCGCCTTCGGATGCCTAGGCCGCACGGCGACCAGCATCGGCGCGGCAGAAGGCTTCGGCGAGCGAAACCGCGTGTCCGCGCGCAGTCACCCGTCGCCAGGTCGAACGAACCGCCGGTACGACGGATCGTCGCCATCATGCAGACCTGGCGGGAGTCTCAGCTGATCTGTTGGCGCATCGCGACCGATCTCAAGTGGAGGCGGGCCGCCGGAGGACGACTACAATCGAGCCATGAAGCTTCACAGATTTGTGCTCGCCGGACTGGCGTTGGCCATGGTCGCGACGCCGATGCGAGCGCAGCAGAAGTAC
This sequence comes from uncultured Pseudomonadota bacterium, assembly GCA_963707705.1. Taxonomy (GTDB): domain Bacteria; phylum Pseudomonadota; class Alphaproteobacteria; order Rhizobiales; family Xanthobacteraceae; genus Pseudorhodoplanes. The sequence continues at coordinate 326,703 of CAVPRD010000019.1, forward strand.
GTCGACGCCTCAGGCAAGCTTCGCGTCGCACTCGCCAAACAGCCGCTCTCGCCGACCGGCCCTTCGAAGGGGCCGGCGACGATGGCGGAGGGAGGTATCCAACCGCTGCTCGAACGCATGGGCGCGGTGGTGCGCGTGGAGGAGGCGCGGCTGACCGCCGACGAAGACACCGAGTACGGCGGCTGGAAACGGCTCGGCATGTCGCTCGGCCACTTCGCCGACATCGTCGCCAGGAACGAGCGCGACGGCTATTTCACCGTCGGCCTGCTGGCGACGTGTCCGTCGATGCCCGGCCTGGTCGCCGGACTCCAGCATTCGGGCGCGACGCGCGAGCCGCTCAAGATCGGCATGCTGTGGCTCGACGCCCATCCCGATTTCAACACGCCGGAAACGACCCGCAGCGGATCGCTCGGCGGCATGCCGGTTGCGGTGGCGACGGGCCGCGCGCTGCAGGTGATGCGGCTCGACGCGAAGCTCGATCCGCCGCTGCCCGATCGTCACGTGGTCATGGGTGGCGTCCGGCTGACCGATCCGCTGGAGCAGCACCTGCTCGACAACTCCCTGATCGAGCAATTGAGCGTCGACGATCTCCGCAACCTCACGCCGGCGGTGTGGGCGCAGCTCGATCGGCTCAATCGTCTGACTGACAAGATCTACATCCACATCGACATGGACGTCCTCGATCCGCGCGAAGTGATGAGCCATGGCAACAAGGTGCCGAACGGGCCGTCGAGCGAGCAGCTCGCGAAGCTGTTCGAGCAGATCTTCGCGAGGTATCCGAAGGCGTCGGCGATTGGGTTTGCGACGATTCCGTCGACCGACGAGGGTGGATTGTCGATTGCGGCGGTCAACCGGATGATTGCCGCGGCGGTGAGCGGCGTGAAAGCGCGGACGAACTGAGAATGCGGCTGCGCTATTGTGAAGGGATGCAGAAACGATCGTTGATGCTCGCTGTTTTTCTGCTGGCAACATCTGCTTGCGCGAAAACGGTGCCGAGGCCGGCTGATGTGGCGCCGGGCACGCCGTACATCACGTGGATCATCATGCACGGCGACAGCGACAACCCCGATCGGGAGTTCGCCTGCCAGTCGACCCCGCGCAACGATTGCGTGCTGCCGGCCAGCACACAGGATGAGCAGGTCTTTTCGCACGTCTACCTCTACTATCACGGCGCCGGCGCCGAGACGGCCTACACAGGAACCGTGCAGATTGGCTTCTTTCGCGGCGCCGCCCCCGCGAGCGGCAGCAAGACCAACATCACCGTGAAGAAGAACGAGTCGATCACCAACCAGAGCACGACCGGCATCGTGACCAATACGCCGGGGACGTACGCACTGTCGATTGCGTTCGACGCGACCGTCGACAAGGGCAGCACTCGTCCCGTCCGCGAGGACGTGAACGTGTCAGTGAAGTAGCTCTGTTGCGTGCGTTGCACGGTCGTGCCGGTGCTGCTGTCCAGGTAACATCAGGCGGCGCGCGCTCCGCTCAGCTACTGACCTTGTGCATATAATGTCGGCGACGAATGCAGTCCGTTGACGCGCTCATCGTGGGCGGCGGTCCGGGCGGCCTGTTCATGGCGGCCCGCCTCGCCGAGCGAGGGCTCAGGACGCTGGTTTGCGAGGAGCATCCGCGAGTCGGCGATCCGGTGCACTGCACCGGCGTGCTCTCGGCCGACACGTTCCCACGCTTCGATCTTCCGTGCAACGCGACGCTGAATGAACTGACCACCGTACGCTTCCACTCGCCCGGCGGCATCCATGTCGACTACATGACGCCGTCGCCGCTGGCGACGGTGATCGATCGGCCGGCCTTCGATCGCGCGCTCGCCGATCGCGCGGTTGCCGCTGGCGCCGAAGTCCGCGCCGGCACTCGAGTCACGGCACTCGATGTCGATAGCGATGGCGTCACCGCCAGCCTCGGCGACGCGTTCGTGCGCGCGCGCCTCATCGTGCTCGCCTGCGGCGCCAGCTACGCCTTTCAGCGCCGCTTCGGATTCGGCCTGCCGCGCACGTATCTGCATACAGCTCAGCGGGAGCTTCGCGCCAGCCGTCTCTCTGAGGTCGAGCTGCACTTCGGCCAGAACGTCGCGCCGGGCGGTTTCGCCTGGGCCGTGCCGGTGCAGCGTCCCGACGGCCCGTACGTCCGCGTCGGCGTGATGGCGTCGCGCGATGTGCTGCCGTGCTACGCGCGGATGATCGAGCGCGTCCGTGAGCGGTGGGGCGTCGTCGACGCCGACGTGCCGCCGCGACAGAAGATCCTGCCGCTCGGCGCGATCGACCGCACCTTCGGCGATCGCGTGCTGGTCATCGGCGATGCCGCGGGGCTGGTGAAGCCGACCACCGGCGGCGGCATCCACTACAGCATCGTCAGCGCCGCGCTGGCGGCGAAGGTCGCGGTCGATGCCCTCGGCCGGGACCGTCTCGACGCCGGGACGCTCTCAGCCTACGAACGCAGCTGGCGCGAGGAGCTCGCCGACGAGTTCGAGGCGCAGCACGAGCTGCGCGACGTCGTCACCAAGCTCAGCGATCAGGCGATCGACAGTTTCTTCGAGCTCGCCCACACCGACGGCATCATGCCGATCGTGCGCGCCACGGCGCGCTTCAACGAGCACCGCCCGCTCATCCGCGCCCTCTTCAAGCATCCGCCGGCGCGCAAGATCCTCTTTCGCTCGCTGGTCGGATAGCGCGCTGCGCGCGCCGGTGCGGCGGAGCTGACGCTCCTCGTGCACGGTGCACGGTGCACGGTGCAGGGTGCATCGCGTAGCGCAGCCCTTCAGGGCTGCCCTACGACGTTGTTTAGCGGCGGCTCTCCCGGGTTTCGTGGCAGGCGATCGCGGCCACGATCGCGAATAGCACGCCGTTGGCCGGCGTGCGCAGGCCGGTGTCCCAGACGCTCTGCACCGCGACCGCGATCATGCCGGCGACGGCGCCGGCGCGGATCCAGAAGATCGGCGTGCGATCGCCGCGAAGACGGGCTGGCGATGAGGAGCACGCCGGCGATCGACGGCGATCGCGGCCGGCACGACGAGCAGCAGCCCGCCTTCGGCGACCAGCTGCAGGTATTCGTCGTGCGCGTGGTTGAAGAAGAACATGCCGCGAGCCCTCCTGGTAGACGAGCATGCCCCGCTCGAACGCGCCGGCGCCGACGCCGGTCAGCCAGAAGTCCTGCGTCATCCGCCAGGTGTCGCGCCAGATCGCGCGGCGTCCCCACTCGCCCGATTCGGTCGTCTCCTGCAGCCGCATCGCCAGCGCGCCGAAGTTCGCGAACAGCAGGCCGATGAGCGACCAGGCGGCCGAGCCCGACTGCTGCATCCAGACCATGCCGCGCCCGCGTTGGATCCGGTTGCGCGACACGGCGACGAAGGCGAGCAGGCCGACCGCGGCGCCGAGGATTCCCGCGCGCGACATCGAGCGCGAACACGCCGCCGGTCATCAGGCACGCCGCGCCGCCGAGCCACAGCTGCGTCGAATCCATCGCCTCGGCTCGCGCTGCGACGCCGATGCCGGTGCGCGGATCCGACCGGTCCCGCGCCACCGCGTAGCCGATCGACGAGCGGCACCGCCATCGCCAGCCAGGTCGCGAGCGCGTTCCGGTTGACGAACGGCCCGTACGGCGACGCGCCGGCATTCAAGCGGCTGGAAGTACCAGTAGAGCAGCTTGCGGCGACGTCGCGCGCTGCACCGCCACCAGCACGGTCAGCCCGAGGCCGAGCCACGTGACGCCGCGCGTCACCGTGCGGACGCCGCCGCGCGCGAAGATCGAGCGGGCGCACCAGAAGAGGCCGACGTAGGCGGCGCCGAGCGCGAGCGCCCACGCGGTCGATTCCACGTCGAGCGACAGTGCCGCGTCGGCGAGGCGCTGCGGGGTGGCGTCGAGCTGCAGCGCGCGTCGATCAGGAGCCGCCTGCGGCGACAGGCGACCGCGCGCCGCCGCGGACAGCGGAATCAGTTGCGCGGCGACGACGAGCAGGCAGGCGAGCAGCGACCAGTCGAGGACGCGCGACGGCCGCCGCGGCCGACGGCGCGGACGTTCGACGGCGAGCAGCACCGCGACGCCGGCGCACAACGGCACGATCGTCCAGCGGTAGGAGCCGGCGAATGCGACGAGCGTCCAGCCGATCAGAAGGAGAAGGGGAAGGGCGGCAGCCGACGCATCAGAGCGCCGCTTCGGCGTAGTAGTTCTTGTACTGATGGCCGTAGTACCGCGAGTAGTAGTACTTGTTCCTCGCGAAGTTGACCTTGTTCAGCACGACGGCGGCGTAGCGCGGCCGCGACTGCATCACGATCTCGATCGCGCGCTCGGCCAGGCGGCGGCGCGTCATCTCCGCGCCGATGACGAAGGTGACGCCGGTCACCATCGGCGCCAGGATCACCGCGTCGGTGACGGCGAGCACCGGCGGCGTGTCGATGATGATCCAGTTGAACGGCCCGTGCGCGAGGTTCGTCAGCAGCGTCTTCATGCGCTCGGACGAGAGCAGCTCCGACGGGTTCGGCGGCGTCCTGCCGGCGGTGATCGCCAGCAGGTTCGGATCGACCGTGCGCTGAATGACGTCGCGCACGCGCGCCTGCCCGGTGAGCACCTGCGACAGGCCGCGCTCGTTGGTGAGGCGCAGCGGCCGGTGCAGGCCGGGCCGGCGCATGTCGGCGTCGATCAGCAGCACGCGCGAGCCGCCGTAGGCCAGCGCCATCGCGATGTTCGCCGCCGTCGTCGTCTTGCCTTCGAGCGGCTGCGCGCTGGTGACGATCAGGATCTTGGTGCCTTCGTCCGGATACTTCGAGAGCAGCGACGTGCGCAGCGATCGGAACGACTCGCCGAAATCGTGCGGCACCTGCGACGACGCGAGCAGCGGGTGCTTGTCGCCGCGCACCGCCGGCACCAGGCCGAGGAACGGCAGCTTCAGGCGCCGCGTCACGTCTTCCGGCGTCTTGATCGTGTCGTTCATGTAGTCGAGGCCGAGCGCGACCGCGACCGACAGCGTCAGGCCGACGAGCACCGACATCAGCCAGGTGCGGCGGCCGCCCGGCGTCATCGGCGACTCTCGGCACCTCGGCGCGATCGACGATGCGGATGTTGTTGGTGCGGCTGTTGGCCGAGACGCGCAGTTCCTTCTCGCGCGTGAGCAGCGCCTCGTAGACCTGGCGGTTGCTCTTCGCTTCGCGCTCCATCACGCCGTAGCCGATCCCCTTGCGGTTCAGGTCGGTCGCTTCGGCCTTGGCGCCTTCGAGGTTCTTCGAGAGCGTCTGCTCTTCGAGCACGCGCGGTCTCGTACTCGTTGTGGACCGACTGGACCGCCAGCGCGAGCTCGAGGTCGAGCTGCCGCTGCGCGTCGCTGAGGCTGGCGTTGATGTTGACGACCTGCGGGATGCTGCTCGCCGTAGCGCTCGAGCAGCTTGACCTTCTCGCGCTGCAGCTCGGCGAGCTTGCTCTTGCGGTCCTGCACCGTCGGGTTCTGCGCGATCATCGGAATGGCGTCGGGCGCCGTGCCGCTCGAGATCGACTTCACCTGGTTGTAGAGCGATTCCTTCTGGACGCGCGCCGTCCGCGCCTTGGTCGCCGCGTCGTTCAGCTGGTTGAGGCGCGAGAGCACGATGTTCTGCTTGTCGTCGAGCGAGAGCGCGTTTTCCTTCTCGCGATACTCGGCGAGCGCCTTCTCGCTCTCCTCGACCCGCTTCTGCTGGTTCTCGAGCTCCTTGTCGAGCCAGTCGAGCATGCCCTGCGTCGACCGGAGCTTGATTTCCAGGTTCTCGCTGACGTACTCGTCGACCAGCGTGTTCACCGCTTCGGCCGCGAACTTCGGATCCTCGGCCGTGAACGTCACGTCGACCAGATGGCTGCCGCGGACCGGATCGACGCCGACGCGCCCGATGAACGCGCCGACCAGCGCCGACTCGTCGGCCGTCTCGTCCACCTTCGGCGCCTCGGCCGGGGCCTCCGGCGCGCGCTGACGTAGCCGACCAGCTTCGGTCTTCAGATCGCGCAGCATCGAGATCGGCGTCGGCGGCGGCGGCTTCGTGCCGTTGAATTCCGGCACCGTTTCGAGATGCAGCCGCGCACGACGCGCCGCGTCAGGTCGCGGCCCTTCAGGATCTTGTATTGCGTCTGGTAGTACGGCTCGGGATCTTCGTAGTAGGTGTTCGAGTCGTTCTGCAGCCCGGGCATGGCCGTCGACCGCTCGTCCTCGATGAGGATGCGCGCCTGCGCCACGTAGATCTGGATGTTGCTGTAGCCCTGGATGATCATCGCCGCCGTCACCAGGACGAAGACCGTGATGCAGAGCCGACGGTACCGGTAGAGCACCGCGAGGCGATCGAGCAGGTGGACGTCGTTCTCCGGGGACGAACTGCGGAGCAGCCGGCGCAGCCGGACCACCGCCGCCGGATGCAGACGGCGGCCGGAGCCGTCTGGTCGACGGTTCGCGGCTGCTGGAGGAGTCGGGCTCGGCCATCGGACGTCTTACTTGGTTCGGGCTGATCGGCGCCGTCGGCACGAGCGCCGTGATGCCGGTCGCCGCGGCCTCGAGCACGAGCAGCGGCGCGACTGCGTTGTCGTCGACTGCCCGTCACCCCCGCGAACGGCGGAACGCTGGAACGGCAGCTTGACGACCGTCGAGCACCGCTTCGCCGGCGTTGACGTTGAGCAGCTGGCTCGCCGCCAGAATCGACTCATCGTTGCGCCAGGATCTCGACGATGTAGGTGCCCGGGTCGAATCGACTTGAAGGCGAACATGCCCGACTGGTCGGTGTACTGCGTCTCGACGATGCGGCCGAAGCGCGCGTCGCGCAGGCGGACGACGACGTTGGCCAGCTGGCCGTCGGTCGAATCGAGCGCGTTACCCTTGATCAGGTCGATGCGGCGAGCCTTGGCGGCGACCTTGACGAGCCATCGGCCGTCGCCGGCAGCCGGAGCAGGCGGCTCGCGCGCGCGCGGCTCGTCCGTCGCTGCTGGGCATCGGCGGCGACGTCGCAGTCGACGACGAGCGAGACGGCGACAGCTGACAGCAGAACGGGACATGACTGCTCCTCGGACTTACTTATCGGCCGGAAGCTGGCATCGAGAGGGAGTCCTGACGGCTAGAACGACTTTATATGACAATAAAGTACTTTTAACGTCACGCGGCGATGTTAACACACGGTACCGTGTCTCAGGAGCGGCACTGCCCGATCGATTCCCCGACGCGCGTACGACAAGCGCGCAGGAATCGCCGTAACCTGTTGATCAGTTAGTCGCTTGACAGTAAATTGTATCGCGAATGACGGAGCCGACCGGCGAATCAATCTGTCTCGGACTGAATGGCGCCGGCTGTGGCGCTGGTCGCTGGCCGCGATCGCCGCCGCGCTGGTCCCGCTCCCCGCGGCAGCCGTCGAGCGGCTGCTATTCGACGCAGGCTTCTACCCGGCGCTCCAACCGCGCGCTGACGTCGCTGTCGAATCTCGCTGCCGTTCGCCCTGCTCGACGCTGCTCTGATCGGCACTGGTCGCGGCCGTGGGCCGGCCTGGCGGTGCGCGATTTCGCGCGCGGCCGACCGCTGGCGCGCGCGCGGCGTCTGGTCCTGCGCACGGACCATCGTCTGGGCCGCGGCGGCCTACCTCGTCGTTCCTGGTCGCTGTGGGGCTTCAATTACCGGCGCGTGCGTCTCGTCGAGACGCTGCCGTTCGACGCCGCCGCGCGTGACGCCGAGGCGGTGGACCCGCGCCGCGACGACTCGCGGTCGACCGCTCGAACGCGTTGTATCGACCCGAGGCGCGACGGACGATGCAGCCCGGCGCAGGACCGGTCGACCCGACCCTCGCCGGCGCGCTCAAGCGCGCCCTGGCCGACATCGGCCGCGCGCACCGCGTCGTCCCCGCCCGGCCGAAACGGACGATGCTCGACCGGTATTTCCGGCGCGCCGGCGTCGACGGCATGACCGATCCGTTCTTCCTCGAGACGCTGATCGCGAGCGACGCTGCTGCCGTTCGAGCGTCCGCTTCGTCGTCGCGCACGAGTGGAGCCACCTGGCCGGCATCGCCGACGAAGGCGAGGCGAACTTCGTCGGCTGGCTGGCGTGCGCTGCGCGCGCTCGCCGGCGGCGCAGTACAGCGGCTGGCTGTTTCTGTACCGCGAGCTGGCGCGGTCGGTGTCCCGAGCGCGACCGCCCGTCGCGTGGCCGCGAGGCTCGGGCCGGGCCCGCGCGCCGATCTCCGCGCGATTCGCGAGCGCTATTCTCCGCCACGTCAACCCGCGCGTGTCCGCCGCCGGATGGCGCGTCTACGACTCGTATCTGAAGGCGAACCGGGTCGAGGCCGGCGCGGCGAGCTACGACGAGGTCGTGCGGCTGGTGCTCGGCGCCCGCTTGCCGTCGGGTGGGATCCGTTGTCACCGTAGTTGATCACTCAAGACGACTAGGAACGCACGCGCGCAAAGGTCGCAAAGAAAACCAGCTTGTCCTGAGCTTGCCGTCGCGGCCGTTGCGCCAGCGTCGATCCGGTTCCGCATCAGCACGCTACGCAGCGGCGTCGCGGCGCGCAGCGCGTCGTCGCGCGCGTCGTTCTTGTAGAACACGCGATCGAGAAACAGTCCGGACGGCGGCGCGGTCAGGCGCGCCGGCGCGGCGGACGCGTCGGCGAGGAACCGTGCCGCGGCGTCCGGCTTCAGGCCGCCGCGGCCGATCTCCACGAGCACGCCGACCATGCGCCGCACCATCTTCCACAGGAAGTGCGATCCCTCGACGCCGACCAGCACGAGATCGCCGTCCTCGACGATGTCGAGCCGATCGACGAGCACGAGCGTCGAGCGCGCCGGCTCGCCCGTCGTCGTCGCGGTCGTCGACGGCGGCAAACGACTGGAAGTCGCGCATGCCGACGAACGCGCGTCGCGGCCTCGCGCATCCGCGCGACGTCGAGCGGCTCCCTCACCCACCAGACGTACGCCTTGGCGAACGCGGTCCGGCGCCGCGCAATCTGATACAGGTAGCGGCGCGCGACCGCGTCGTGGCGCGCGTGAAACCGGTGCGGCACCTGCGCCGCCGCGAGGATGTTGATGTCGGCCGGCAGCTCGTCGTTCAGCCGCCGCCGCAGCGTCTCGGCCGGCAGCGTCGTGCTGACGTCGAGGTGCGCGACCTGGCCGAGCGCGTGCACGCCGGCGTCGGTGCGGCCCGATCCGTAGAGCTCGAAGTCCTTGCGCGCCGGTGACCGTGCGGACGGCGCGCGTCGATTTCGCCCTGAATGGTCCTGGCGTTCTTCTGAATCTGCCAGCCGCTGTAGCGCGTGCCGGCGTACTCGATCGTCAGTTTGAAGCGCGGCATGATCACCGCCGATAGTGCACGGCCTGCAGGCCTGCCGTATCGGGCAGACGCTCAAGGTCTGCACTCAGTCGCCGGCCGCCAGCCGCTCCGGATGATGTCGTAGAGCGCCGCCGAGCGGATCGCGTCGGTCATGTGCGCGAGCACCCACTCCCGCGGCTGAAACGCGGACCGTTCCGCGAGCACGCCGCGCAGCACCGGTTCGAGCTCGTCGAGCGTCCGCCACAGCCGTCCGGTGGCCGGCGTCAGATACGGCGCGGACGAGCCGGCCTGAAAGCGTGCGTCCCCGCCACTCGGCCGTCCCCTGCGGGTCCCACACCGACGTCGGCACGTCCATCGACCACGCCTCGGCGAGCGCCAGCCCCTGGGTTTCGAACGTGCTCAGGAACACGCCGACGCCGACTCGTCGAGCAGCTGCCGGAAGTCGCCGGGCGCGAACAGCGCGTGCTCGCCGTGGCGCGAGCGCACGCGGCGCGGCTCCAGCCCGCACGTCCGGACGATCTGCTCGACCTGCTCGCAGAATGCTTCGTCGCCGCTCTTCCAGTACACGAGCGCGACGTCTCGTGCGCGGCCGCCCCGACGGTTTCCAGTAGTCGGGGTCGACGCCGCACGGGCACGACACGCTCTTCTCGAGCAGCTGCGGCGCGTCGCGGTAGAAGTCGCGCGCCCATTCGCACGCCACGATCAGGCGATCGATTTCCGGCAGCTGCAGGATGCCGTCGGCCTCGTCCGCGAACAGCGCGTTCACCGGTCCGGCGACGAGGTAGTCGATCTCGCCCGCGGCGCTTCAGCTCGCCGCCTGCCGCAGCGCCTCGTTCTCCGGCGCGTAGACGACGCGCGCGAGATCGCTCAGGCGCCGCGGGTTGAAGTTGAAGTCGGCGTCGATCGCGCGCAGCCCTTCGACGACGCTGCGGACGAGCGCGTAGTGCCCGGGATACGGCGAGACCTTCGGCAGCGGGACGCCCGGCTTGACGAGCGGCCGCGACGCGCCGCCTGAGCTCCGCGATACAGCCGGCGCCGGTGCTCGGAATCGGCGCCGTCAGGACGGTCAGAAAAGGGCGCGCCATGTCACAGGGCAGCCGCCGCCGCGCCGCCGCCGCGACGCCGCCGCCCGAAGTGCCGCGCGCGCACCGGCCAGGACGGCCGGTACGAACGATCGGGCCGCGGCCGCCGGCCGACGCGGCGCTCGAACGCCTCGCGCAGCACCGGGATGTGCCAGATCTCCAGCGGCTCGAAGAACTCGGGCCGTCGCTCGTCGAACCAGCCGAGGATGTCGCGCTCGTTCCACGACGGCTCGCGATCGATCGGCCAGGTCCGGAAAGGTGAGCCCGTCGGCCCACGCGGCCGGCACCGCCGCGGTGCGGACGCGCGGAGTCGGGCAGCGTCCTCGCATAGAACTCGTTGATCGCGGCCGCCGGCCTTGCCGTCGAGCCACTCGCGGCACCGGTACCACGCCTGCCGCATCTGCGTGCGCTCGGCGAGCAGCCACTGCAGGTGGAGCACCGGCAGCTCGGCCGCGCGCAGAACGCTCGCGTCGCGCCGTCGAGCGGCACGCGCGGCTCGTGGATCGAGTGCGGGCGCGATCGGTCGTAGTCCATCCGCCGATCGTCGACGAGCGCGAGCGCCTTCAAGTGCGGCCGTACCGCCAGTCGTACTCGCGGTAGCGGTCGGCGCTGTGCCACAGATGGATGTACATGCACTCGACCACGGTGCCCGGCGTCAGCTCGTCTCGGCGCGCGTCGAAGAAGTCGCGCGCCGCACGCGGCGCGATCAGCTCGTCGGCGTCGGTGCACCACAGCAGGTTGCAGCCGTCGTAGCCGCGCGCCGCATCGAGCAGCTGCCAGCGCACCTGCGTGCTGATGCGGCATTCGGACGACTCGAGCAGCACGACCTTGGGAAACGTGCGGCAGATCTCGCGCGACTCATCGTCCGAGTTCTGATCGCTGACGATGACGACGTCGCAGAAGCCGGAGAGGCGAGGCCAGCGAGTGCGGCAGCACCCAGGCTTCGTTGCGCACCGGGACGAGTCCGATGATTTTCATCTCGCGTTCGCCTTCATCGTCCGCGTCAGCATCGAACCGCGATCAGCCGCTTCCGGCCGTAGCCGCGCGACCATCGCGCGGATCGTAGTACAGGCCGTCGCGCCACGCGCGAAAGACGAACCGGCCGCAGCGCCGGCCGCGCCTCGGGCGGCACGAGGTCGATACAGCGTGAACAGCCAGTATCCAGTGTAGCCGTAGAACAGCGCCTCGATCCTCCGCGCGACGAGCCGCTCGGGAAGCGCCGCGCGGTACAGCCGCGAACAGCCGCAGGATGTGCTCGGCGTTCATCGCCAGGTGACGGTCGTCGCTGTCGCCGTGCTTGCGGTACCAGACCAGCGGATCGCGGATGACGGCGCCCGACCAGCTTCGCGAGGATCGCCAGCAGGAACGGCCGATCGACCAGCGTCGCGAACGCGTCGTGGGCGCACGGCAGCGCCGGCGACGCGCCGACCGGCGGTAGACGATCGACCCGAACATCGGCTCGACGCCTCGAAAGATCGGCGCGCAGGAAGTCGGCTCGGCGAATCGAACGGCGACGATGGTCGGGCGGCTCGGCCGGCGCCGCCAGCGCCGTCGGCTGGCGGCTCGACCTCGAACTGCACGCAGCTCGCCGCCGACGAAGCCGCAGCGCGGGATGATCTTCGAGGAATCGCCACCGCGGTGGCGAGGTAGTGCGAGCCGAGCAGGTCGTCCTCGTGAAACGCCATCGAGTACTTGCCGCGTCCGGCGGTGATGGCCTGGAACATGTTCCGCATCGCGCCGAGGCGCTCGGGGTTGCGCTGGTAGCGCACCCGCGCGTCGCCGAGCGACGCCGACGTAGTCGCGATACTCGTCCGACGCGCCATCGTCGAGCAGCGTGATCTCGAAGTCGCCGAACGTCTGCGCGAGGATGCTGTCGACGCACCGGCGCGCCTGCTCGAGCTGGTGATAGCAGGGGATGTTGACCGAGACGAGCGGCGTGCCGTTCAGTTGCCGGCCAGCCATTCCTGCGGGATCACAAAATCGCCGTCATTGACGTTCGAGATGCCGTGGCCGGTGCCGAACAGGTCGCATCGGCCGATGGTAAAGCGCACCGCCTTCTGCCAGAAGTCCCAGCGCTCCTTGTTCCAGACGCCGCACGGTGAAGCTGAACGCGTAGCGAGCCTTCGGTCAGCGGCAGCGGGCCGAGCCGGCAGACGAAGTGCTGCTGGTCGGCGAGGTAGTAGGTGGCGCGCACCGGATTCGCCGCGCCGAAGCTGATCACCTGGTCGTCACCGTTGAGCAGCTTGAATTCGACGGTGTACGAGTTCTCCGGCGCCCGGCCGCTCGACCAGAGATGGATCTCCATGACCTCGCCGGCGTCGAACTCGCCGCGTCGATCGCGCCGGCCGCGTTGCGAAGCTCGACGCGGCGGAGATGATAGTCGTGCCGGCGGATGGAGGCGATCGGCGGCGCCGGTGCTGTCGTCGCCGGCGTCCTGATACATCCGCTCGTAGCGCCGCGTCACCTCGGCCGGCGTCGCCGTCGTCGACCACGCGGCCGCGCTGGAGCATCACCGCCCGCGTGCACAGCTGGCGCACGCTCGTCAGGTCGTGGCTGACGCAGCAGCACGGTGCGCCCTTCGCTGCGCAGGTCCTGCATCCGGCCGAGGCACTTGTTGCGGAAGTGCAGGTCGCCGACCGACAGCACCTCGTCGACGATCAGGATTTCCGGCTCGAGGTGCGCCGCCACCGAAAACGCCAGCCGCACGTACATGCCGCTCGAATAGTGCTTCACCGGCGTGTCGATGAACTGCTCGAGCTCGGCGAAGGCGACGATGGCGTCGAGCTTGCGGACGATTTCCGCGCGAAACATGCCGAGGATCGCGCCGTTGAGGAAGATGTTCTCGCGGCCCGTCAGGTCGGGATGGAAGCCGGTGCCGACCTCGAGCAGGCTCGACACGCGGCCGTGCAGGTCGACGTAGCCTTCGGTCGGCGGCGGTGATGCGCGACAGGATCTTGAGCAGCGTGCTCTTGCCGGCGCCGTTCGGACCGACGATGCCGATGACTTCGCCGACGCCGACCTGCGAGCGTGACGTCCTTCAGCGCCCAGAAGTCCGCGGCGCCATCGCCGCGGCCGGCCAGGTGCTGGAAGCGCCGCCACGGGCCGCGCGACCCAGTTGGTCAGCGATTCGCCCAGCGTCGACCCGCCGATCGGCGTGACGCCGATCGTGTAGCGCTTGCCGAGCCGGTGGATGTCGATCGCGTCAGATGACATCGGCGAATCGGCGCTCGACCTGAACGAAGTAGCGGACGCCGACCGCGAACAGCACCACCGCGCTGACGCTCGAGATCGAGGATCACGTTCGGCGGGACGGCGCCGCCGAGCACGCTGGCGCGGAATCCGGCGATCATCCCGGCCATCGGGTTGATCGCGTAGAGCAGGTGCCACTTCGCCGGAATCATCGTCGATGGCGTAGAGCACCGGCGTGCGCGAACAGCCAGAGCTGCATCACGAACGTGATGACGTAGCGCACGTCGCGATAGGTGACGATCAGCGCCGCGAAGAGGATGCCCGCGCCGGCCGCGGTGACGATCGTGCCGAGCAGGAACAGCGGCATCGCCAGCATCGACGCACGACGGCGCCACGCCGTAGACGGCCATCATGATCAGCAGCACGACGAAGGAGATCGCGAAGTCGACGAGCCCCGACGCGATCGCCGCGATCGGGACGATGATCCGCGGAAAGTAGACCTTGCTGATCAGATGGCCGCTGCCGACCAGGCTGTTCGACGCGCGCCATCACGGCGTTCGCGAAGAAGGTCCACGGCAGCATCCCGACGAAGACGTGCAGCGCGTAGGGGCCGTCGACCTGCTTCGACATGCCGCCGAAGCGGCCGAACAGGATCGCGAAGGCGAACGTGGTGGTGAGCGGCTGGATCACCGCCCACAGCGCGCCGAGCACCGTCTGCTTGTAGCGGACCTTGACGTCGCGCCAGACGAAGAAGAACAGCAGCTCGCGGTACTCCCAGAGCTCCGCCAGATTCAGCGTCTGCCAGGAGCGGGGCGCCTCGAGTCTGAGCGTTCGCCTCAGCGGATAGGCCACAGGATCGCGGTCATCTTACTCCGACAGTGACGGCGACTGAAGGCCGTCGTGGCTGCGCTGGACACTGACGACTGTATACGCTAGTCGGCGCGCAGCGCGCCGCATCGGATCGATCGCCGCGGCGCGCCGCGCCGGCACGAGGCAGGCGAGCGCCGCGACGGCGGCCAGCACCGCGATGCACCGCGGCGTAGGTGAGCGGATCGGTCGGCTCGACGCGCGAACAGCAGGCGGACGCGACGACGCGCGTCATCACCAGCGCGCGCGACGAGCCCGCCGGCGAGGCCGATCGTCACCGGCGTCAGCCCCTGGCGCACGATCATCCGCACGACGCTCGCATCGCGGCGCGCCGAGCGCCATCCGCACGCCGATCTCGGTCGTCCGCTGGTGGACCGAGAACGAGACGACGCCGGCGATGCCGGCCGCGGTGACGACCAGCGCGACCACCGGCGAACAGCGTGACCAGCATCGCGGTCAGGCGCGGCGGCGCCAGCGAGCGGCTGCGAATCGCCTCCAGCGTCTGGATCGCGGCTGACCGGCTGGCGCGGATCGATCTGCGTGCACGACCGCGCGGGATGCGCTGCGCGAACGCCTCGGGATCGCGCGGCGCGTCCGGACGAGCAGCGTCGCGCTCAGCGGGCCGGTGCGCGCGAACGGCTGATACAGCTCGTCGGTCGGCGCTTCGTCGCCAGCCCGTACTGGCGCGACGTCGTTGACGATGCCCGACGATGGTGATCCAGGTGCGGCCGCCGTCGAGCGAGACGCGCCGGCCGATCGGATCGACGTCGGAGAAGTAGTGCCGCGCCATCGACAGGTTGACGATGGCGACCGGCGGCGCGTCTGACGTCGTCGGCGTCGGTGAACAGGACGGCCGCTGAGCCGCGTCATGCCGATCGTCTGGAAGTAGGCGGGCGACGCGAACTTCAGGTCCGCCGGCTTGCGCGCGGCGTCGGCCGGCGAGTCGCCCTTCGACCAGCAGCCGCGCGCGCATCGGCGTGTGCATGTCGAGCGGCACGTGAAGCCGAGCGCGGCCGTCTCCGACGCCGGGCTCGGCCGGCGACTCGCTCGAGGACCGACTCGGAAGAAGTCGCGCCGGCGAGCTCGCGGTTGTCGTACTTGACGAAGTCCAGATCGATCCGCATCGTCAGCACGCGATCGGCGTGGAACCCGGCGTCGACCTGCTGCAGCTTGATGACGCTGCGGACGAGCAGCCCCGCGCCGACCAGCAGCACGAACGAGATCGCGACCTGCGCGGCGATCAGCGCGTTGCGCGCGCCGAGCCGCGTTCCGCCGCCGCCGAATGGCCCGCATCCGTCAGCCTGCGGCGCCGAAGTCTCCGCCTCAGCGCCGGCAGCAGACCGAACAGCAGGCCGGTGAAGACCGAGACCGCCGAGCGCGAACGCGAGCACGGTCCCGTCGATCGCGATTTCCTCGGCGCGCGGCGTGAACCGCGCGGTGAAGGCGACGAGCAGATCGCGGACGAGCCAGCCGACGAGCAGCCCGAGCGCGCCGCCGGCGATCGCGAGCAGCGTGCTCTCGGTCAGCAGCTGGCGCGCGATGCGAGCCGGCCGGCGCCGAGCGCCGTCGGACGGCGAGCTCGCGCTCGCGCCCATGCACGCGCGCGAGCGTCAGGTTCGCGACGTTGGCCGCCACCAGCAGCAGCACGAACCCGGTGGTGGCGAGCAGCACGAGCAGCGTCGGGCGCGCCTCGCGCGTCAGCTCGTCGTGCACCGAGAGGGCGACGGTCCTGAAACCGGTGCGCGGCGCGTCGTCCAGGCCGGGTCAGCGGCGTTCGACCACCACGTTCAGCTCCTGCTGCGCCGCTGGAGCGTCGCACCGGCTGCAGCCGGCCGATCGCGGTCAGCATGCGCGCGTTGCGGTTCTCGATCGTCCGTGCGTTCGATCGGAACGGGCAGGCCGACGGCGGCATGTAGACGTCGTTGTCCTCGGGGAACTGCGGCATCGCCGGCAGCACGCCGACCACGGTGTGCTCCGGTCGTTCATCTCGAAGGTGCGGCCGACAATCGATGGATCGCCGCCGAGCGCGCGCTGCCAGTACGCGTAGCTGAGGACCAGCACCGCCGGGGCGTCCGGCGAGTCGTCGTCGCCCGGAACGTGCGGCCGAGCAGCGGCTGCACGCCGAGGACGTCGAAGAAATCGGCCGACACGACGCCGGTCTGGACGCGCGACGGCTCGCCCTGCCCGAGCAGGTTGAACGACATCTGGTGGTACTCGACGACCGCGTCGAGCGACGCGTCGCGACGCGGTAGTCGGCGATCTCCTTCACCGACACGCCGGCGTCGGCGACGCCGAGCCTGGGCGCCTCCTGGCGGAGCTCGACCAGGCGGTCGCCGTGCGCGTAGGGCAGCGGCCGCATCAGCACGGCGTGGACGACGCTGAAGATCGCGGTGTTGGCGCCGATGCCGAGCGCGAGCGTCAGCAGGACGACCGCGGTGTAGGCCGGATACTTGCGCACGCCTGCGCAGCGCGGCGCGCGCGTCCTGCGCGCAGCGTGTCGATCGCGCGCATCCCCCACGATTCGCGGCACTCGTCCTTGACGTGCGCGACGCTGCCGAAGCGCCGGCGCGCGAGGTCGCGCGCCTCGCCGGCGCTCATGCCGCGTGCGACCAGCACCTCGGTCTCGAGCTCGAGGTGGTGGCGCAGCTCGCCTCCATCGATTCTTCGAACGGCGTCGGTCTGCGGAACGAACCGCGAAGCCGGCGAATCCGCGAGCCGAGGCGACATGACGTCTGGTCTGCGTAGGCCTGCTGCAGCACGCGCGTGACCGCGGTCGGTGATGCGCTCCCAGCTCGCCGTTTCCTCGGCGAGCTGCTTGCGGCCCGACTTGGTGAGCGCGGTAGAACTTCGCGCGCCGGTTGTTCTCGGAGTCGCCCCACGCGGCTTCGATCCAGCCTTGCTGCTCGAGCCGATAGAGCGCCGGATAGAGCGAGCCCTGATTCACCTGCAGCACGTCCTGCGACATCTGCTGGAGGCGCTGCGAGATGCCCCAGCCGTGCATGTCGCCCGAGGCCAGGGTGCGGAGGATGAGCAGGTCGAGGGTGCCCTGCAGAAGGTCGCTCTTGGTCTGCTTCATGCGGTTCCGTCGACTATAATCCCTTTCTTCATGGCCGAGACGCTCCCTCGCCCCGCCTCGTCGTCACCGACGCGCTCGGCCGCCGCATCGTCAACATCGACAAGCCGCTGTTCACGATCGGACGCCGGAGCGAAACCGATCTGCGCCTGCCGGGCGCCGACATCTCCCGCGTGCATGCCGAGATCATCGATCGAGAACGGCAACTGCATCATCCGCGACAAGCAGTCGCGGTTCGGCACCTTCGTCAACGGCGAGAAGGTCACGACCGAGAAGGTGCTCGGCCACGGCGACCAGATCCGCTGGGCAAGTCCGGCGACACCGAGATCGTCTTCTTCGTCGACGACGAGGCGCCGTCGGTGGAGAAGAGCGCGATCTCGGCGGCGACCGAGCTGCGGCAGATGGCGGCGCTGCTCGAAGGGCTGCGCGCGCTCGGGCTCCGGCCGCGTGCTCGACGAAGTGCTGGCGATGGTGCTCGACTCGGCGATCGAGGTGACCGGCGCCGAGCGCGGCTTCATCATGCTGGCGAACCGCGAGAAGATGCTCGAGTTCAAGCTGGCGCGCGCGCGCGGCAAGGTCACGCTGTCGGGCCGCACCTTCGAGACCAGCCGCAAGATTCCCGAGACGGTGTTCGCGACCGGCCAGCAGACGATCGTCGAGGACCTGCTCGACGGCGACCTCGCGCAGCTGCACACCGGCACCGTCGCGCTCGGCATCCGCCACGTGCTCTGCACGCCGCTGCGCCTGGTGCGCTACGTCGAGCGCGCCGAGCAGAAGGGCGCCGACGAAATCATCGGCGTGCTCTATCTCGACAGCCGCGAGCGCGGCGCGCTGCGCTCGGCGCACGCGCAGTCGGCGCTCGAGACGCTGTCGGCCGAAGCGGCGCTGGCGATCGAGAACGCGCGGCTCTACCGCGAGGCGCTCGACAAGGCGAAGTTCGAGCAGGAGCTGAAGGTCGCGGCGGCGATTCAGCAGTCGCTGCTGCCGGTCGCGAACCGCGAGGGCGCGTTCTTCTCGACCGCCGCCGCGTCGATCGCCTGCCGCGCGGTCGGCGGCGACTTCTACGACTACGTCGATCTCCCGACCGGCCAGCTTCGGCTTCATCGTCGGCGACGTGGCGGGCAAGGGATCGCCGGCGGCGCTGCTCGCCGCGGCGGTGCTCGGCATGTTCAGCGCCGAGGCGACCTACCAGGCCGGCGCGGCGCCGCTGATGACGCGGCTGAACCACGGGCTGTTCCGCCGCGCGATCGAGGCGCGGTTCCTGACCAGCTTCTACGGCATGCTCGGCGCCGGACGGCTCGCTGACCTACTGCAACGCCGGCCACAACGCGCCGCTGCTGGTCGCGGCGTCACGGCATCCGCCGGCTCGAGACCGGCGGCGTCGTGCTCGGCCTGTTCGAGCACGCCACGTTCGAGGAGGAGACGCGTGCAGGCTGCGAGCCCGGCGATCTCGATCGTCGCTGTTCAGCGACGGCGTCACCGAGGCGATGAACCCGGACGAGCGACGAGTTCACCGACGATCGGCTGCTCGACTGCGCCAACACGCACCGCGGCGAGACGCCGCAGGAAGTGCTCGACGCGCTGCTCGCCGACGTCCACGACGTTCTGCGCCGGCGCGACGCAGAGCGACGACGTCACCGTCGTCATGGTCCGCTACAACGGTGCCTAGCCGCCGATGAACCGAGGGCCGGCGAGGAACCCCGACCTTCACGGCAACGTCCCCGAGAGCTCGCCGGTCGCGCTCCTGCTGATCGACGTCATCAACGACATGGCCTTCGAGGGGGCCGAGTCGCTGGTGCGCCAGGCGGTGCCGATGGCGCACCGGATCGCCGCGCTGAAGAAGCGCGCCCGCGCCGCGAAGATTCCCGCCGTCTACATCAACGACAACTTCGGCCGGTGGCAGTCTGACTTCCGCAAGCTGGTCGATCACGTGCTCCATGACGGCGTGCCGGGCGAGGAGGTGGCGCGGCTCCTGGAGCCGGCCGAAGACGATTACTTCGTCCTCAAGCCGAAGCACTCCGCCTTCTTCGAGACGACGCTCGACACGCTGCTCGCCTACCTCGGCGCGACGACGCTGATCCTGACCGGTGTCGCAGGCAACATCTGCATCCTCTTCAGCGCCAACGACGCCTACATGCGCGACTACGTGCTGTGGGTGCCGTCCGACTGCACGGTGTCGAACACGGAGGAGGAAAACGCCTACGCGCTGCAGCAGATCGAGAAGGTGCTGAAAGGCAATGTCACGGCATCGAGCGAGCTCGACCTCGAGGCGCTCGTCAGGCAGCCGTCAGAAGCATCACACCAATCGAACGAGGCTGGCCGGTCATGATCGAATATTCGACGCTTGGCGTCTTCTTCGCCGCGGGCTTCCTGCTGCTGATTACGCCCGGTCCCGCCGTGCTGTACATCGTGACCCGCAGCGTCGAACAGGGGCGCCGCGCCGGGCTCGTCTCGGTGATGGGCATCTGCACCGGCACGCTTGCGCACGTGGCGGCGGCCGCGCTTGGCATCTCGGCGCTGCTCGTCACCTCCGCGCGGGCGTTCGACGTGCTTCGCTATCTCGGCGCCGTCTACCTGATCGTGCTCGGCATCCGGACGCTCGCCAAGCGCGACGCCGATCTGGATCCGGCCGCGATCGCCAGGAGCAGCCTGCGGCGGATTTTCGCGCAGGGCGTGATCGTCAACCTGCTGAACCCGCACACGGCGCTCTTCTTCTTCGCGTTCCTGCCGCAGTTCGTCAACCCGGCGAGGGGAGCGGTGCCGCTGCAGATCGTGACGCTGGGGCTGCTGTTCATCCTGATGTCGGCGACGACCGATGCGGTGTGGGCGATCGGCGCCGGCACGGCCGGCAACTGGATTCGGCGCAACCGCCGCTTCGGGCGGGTGCAGCGCTACGTCACCGGCGGCGCGCTGATCGGTTTGGGCGCCGCCGCGGCCGTCAGCGGACGCCGCGCCTGAACGCAGCTCTTCCGCCTCGCGGAAGCCTCGCCAGCAACCAGCACCGGACCCGCCGCCCGCGGCGAAGCGAGCGGCGGGTCCGAACGATTACCGGAATTTTGCGAGGATCGCCTGGTCGACGGTGCACGAAATCGTGCGCGTTTTCCCGGTCATCTCGAGCGTAATCGCCGCGGTCGGGGCAAAGGCCGGGAAGTCGAAGATGAAGCGGCCGCCGCCGGCGTCGAACGACTGGGTGGCCGGCTTGACCACCTGGGCGCCGCGCTTGATCGCCAGGGCGGTGATCGCGTTTTTCGAGCCGGCCGCCGGCGTCACGCCGACCGTGATCCGCGTGCGCTGGGCGTCGCCGTAGCTCGGCGTCGGCGGCTCCTGCTTCGCGCGGACCGCCTGCCACACCTCGTACGCGACCTGCTTGTAGGGCGTGAACAGCGCCAGCGTGAAGTCGTCGTTCTTGCACAGGTCGGCATCGTAGAAGACGCAGAGCGGCCGCTGGCCGCCCTGCTTGCCGCACTCGACGGCGTTCCAGTAGCTCGCCTGGCTGATCGGCTGGATCCCCTTGTCCCACGCCGGGGTCATCGGGCCTTTGGGGAGCGTGGCCTTGATCTGGGCCGCCGCGCTCGCCGGGATCAGCGCGGAGCAGACGATGCACGCAATCGTGAGGAGCGAACGCATGCCGCCAGTATAAACGCGGTGCCTGGCACGGCAGTCTTGCGCCGTGCCAGGCACCCGCCAGCGGTCAGTCGCGATGCGGCGCGCAGAGCATGCCGTTGTTGTAGTTGTCCATCAGGCGGTGATACGGCTCGCCGATCTTCCAGGCGTAGCTCGACGCGGCCACCTTGCTACCGAGCGGATACGTAGCCATCCACGTATCGGCCGCTGCAATCGTGCTCGAGACGCAGCTCGCGTTGTTGCCGACCATCACGCTCAACTTCGCCGATACCAGCGAGCTGAACATCGTCGTCGTCTTGTCCTTGCCGACCTGGTCGAGCCACGCGATCGCGACATCCTTGGAATAGTAAACGCCGCCGACGGTGATGCCCGCGGCTGGCCACGCTTCGGGATGGTTCTTCCAGTAACCCGGTGTCCCGGTCCCCGGCGCCGGCGCCAGCTGGTGGAAGCCGAAGTCGGTGTTGGCATCGACGCCCTCGATTGTCACCGTTGCCACGCTGTTGCCGATTCCGTCGGCCGTGCCGTCACTGTCCGTGCTGTCGTCGCCGCTGGCGTTGGCGGGCGACGGCTCGCTGCCTGGCGGGATCTGCACGTATACGTCGTAGGTTCCTGGACCATCGGAGAAGTAGTAGTACCCGCTCTGGTCGGTGTAGGTCACGTTGCCGTTCACGGTGACGACGGCGCCAGAGATGCCGGGCTCGCCGACATCCTGAACGCCGTTGTTGTTCGTGTCATTCCACACGAGACCGCAGAACCCGCCCGATGCGCACGCTGCCGACTGCGCCGAGGCGGGCGTCGCCACAACCGATGCGAGCGGCACCAGCGCCGCCGCGAGCGCGGCCGCCCGCACGTGCTTCAGCGGACCCTGCAGCATCTGCTGCGTCTTCTCTGCAACCTGGATCTGTTCCTGCGACATGCGACACTCCTGATGGGTTAATGATTCCGTGTGTTGACGCGTTCCTGCCCGGTCGTTACGCTCGGTCGTGCGCTTTCTGCTGGCGAACAATCACTGCATCAGCGATCCCACCGCAGGCGTGACGCAGAGCCTGCGGACGATCGTCGAGTGGCTTCACGACGCCGGTCATGCCTGCGAGGTCCTCACCACCGCGCGCTTCGAGGCCCCGGTGGCCTTCACCATCGAGGACCACTTGCGCGGCCTCGGCGTCGGGGTCCCCGCGCCACCGGTGGACGCCGCGTGAGATCGCGATCTGTCACGCGCGCCGCCGATCGCCCGCTCGCGCACTACGACGTCCGAGGCGTGCCGGTCAGCCTGCTGATGACCCGCCACAACGACGAGGCGCGGCCCGATCGCGCCGAGGCGGCGCAGTACCTGACGCTCTTCGATCGGCTGCTCGACCAGTTCCAGCCCGATCAACTCATTGCCTGCAACGGCCACCCGATGATCTTCGAGGCGATGAAGCGAGCGCGCGGCCGCGGCATCACCACCGCGTTCGCCGTGCGCGGCTTCGGTTACAACGAGCCGCGACACTTCGCGGACGTCGATCACGCCTTCACCTGCAGCCGCTACCTGACCGACGTCTATCGCCACGAGATCGGCCTCGTCAGCACGCCGATCGAGCCGCCGATCGACTGGTCCACCGTCGTCGCTCCAGCCGACTCGCGCGCCTTCCTCACCTTCGTTCACCCGGCGCCGCACAAGGGGCTGTTGCTGTTCGCGCGACTCGCCGACATGCTCGGCTCGCGCCGTCCCGACATCCCGATCCTCGTCGTCCAATCCGGCCGGAGTGCCGGTGCGCTCAACACGATTCCGGGCATCGACTTCAGCAAGCACCCGCAGATCATGGCCGCGCCCGCCGTGCCGACCCCCGCCGACTACTTCGCGCTGACGCGCATCCTGCTCGTTCCTTCGGTCTGGAACGAACCGTTCGGCCGCGTCGCCGCCGAAGCGATGATCAATTCGATCCCGGCCATCGTCAGCGACCGCGGCTCACTGCCCGATGTCGTCGGCGGCGACTTCTCGACCGGCGGCGGCGGACGCGTGGTGCCGGTGCCCGGCTGGCTCAACGCCGACAGCACCCGAGTACCCAGCGAGCACGACGTCGAATCGTGGTTCGACGCGGTGTGCGCCCTCTGGGACGATGCGGCGCTTTACCACGCGGTGGCATCGCGCGCGCATGCGATCGCGCAGGAGCGGTACAGCGAAGCAGTGTCGCGTCGGAAACATCTCGACTACTTCACCTCGCTCACACCGCGAAGCGATCCAATCGCGCGATCGATTTCGCACTCGTGATGAAGGCACAGGCAGTGCCAGGCGGGAAACGGCGCTAAGTCGTAGAGTGGCGGGAGTGCGACGGCGTCAGGCGTTCGCCGTTGCTCGCAAAAGCGTTACGCGTGGCACCAAATCGGAATCAGCAGCTTCCAGCAACCAGTAATAGCAACTATTTCGCGGCCATCGCCGCCGTCACTTCGTTCAGCGAGCGCGCCGACGATCGCGCCAATCGCCATCACCGCGCCGTTCCGCACCTCGAAGCGGACGACGGTCATGTCGCCGGCCAGGACGCCGAGGCCGCCGGCCTGGTCGACGAACGTGCCGTGGACTCGAGCGGTGATCGCGTTTGGATCGTCGTGGTCCTGCGCGCCCGCGGCGGTGGCGCAGCCGCACAGCACGACGACCGTCGAAGCCAGCGTCAGCAGTTGTTTCATCTTCATCAGCGTCATCCTTTTCGCACCGCTCACTGGAACAGCCGCGACGCCGGAATCACCTGCGTCGCCTGGTTCGGGTACGACCACTGCAGCTGCGCCGTTGCCGAGCCGGTGCGCTCGTCGTACTCGACCGTGATCGAATACCGGACGCCCGCGGCCAGCGCGATCGACGCGCTGGTGTTTGTGGCGGTGTTGTGATCGGTCCAGTTGTTGATCACCAGCTGACCATTGACCCAGACGCGAATCCCGTCCGACGACACCGTGGTGAAGCGATAATTGCCGCTCACCATACAGTCACGCATGCGGCGCGACCAGAACAAGATGCGAGCCAGCCTGCGAACCGCGCAGCGTTCGCGCTTAAGCGCGAACGGTGGTCAACGATGGTCAGTGGCGTCGGACGACATCTGCAATCGAAATGGCGAAAGCGTCACCGGCCTCCGCGCCCAGCGTCCGGCGTTGAGCTGCGGCGACAGCGGCGAACAGAAGATCAGGAGATCAGGAGGGAACGAAGGTCAGGAGGCCCCGTCTCTGCTATTCGCCGCTGCCGCCGCGGGTGTGATCGCAAGGCTTGTGACAAGCTCCTGAATCTTCTGACCTCCTGATCTTCTGTTTTTCACAGGCGCCGCTAGGGCGCACACCGCCGCAAGCCGACAGGTGGAGGGTGAGGGGTCGCAATCGAGCTTAGCGTCACAACTCCACGTAGCCCTCTTCGATCGCCTCGTCCGGCCGCGCGCCGAGCAGCTCCAGGAGCTCGGTGACGATCGCCGCCTTGTCCTGCGCGTCGCGGCGCGACCAGGTGCGCGACTTCACTTCGAGGAAGTAGGCGCCGGCATGGCGGGCTTCAAGTGGTCGACATGCACGTAGAACTGGACGCCGCGGAACGCGACCAGCCAGCGCCGGCGGTCCTTGTCGACCTCGCGCTCTCGCGTCGGCTTGAAGTATTCGCGGTAGAAGCGCGGCGAGTGGGTGGCCGGCGCGAAGAAACGCGAGCGGAACAGCAGCACCGAGCCGAACGCGGCTTCGCGCGACGGCCCGGTCAGCGTCAGCCGCGCCCGGGCGTTGACGACGTTGTGCTGCTCGTCGAGGAATTCGTCCTCGCGGTAGCGCAGCCGTCCCTGCGTCGGATCGTCGAAGAAGAAGTAGGTGTCGTACTGATGGTAGTGCACCGACCGGATGACGGTGATCCCGTCGCCGGCGAGCGCCTGCCAGCACCGTCGTCCGGCGAGTCGATCCGCGCCTTCACCTGCACTTCGAAGCTCTCGCTGCTTCCGCCGCGCCGCCGATCGCGATCAGCTTCTGCAGCACGCTCTGTTCGCGCTCGATCAGGAACGCATCGATGCGCCGCGCCACGTCTCGCGCCGCCGGCGCGAAGCGTCGTCTTCGTCGAGCGTCAGCAGCCGGCGCTCGCGCATCAGCCACTTGCCGTCGCACATCACGTCGACGACGTCGGTCGACTTGGCGGCGTAGACGATCTGCGAGTAGATGGCGTCGGGATCGCGGGCGAAGCGCGGCACGTTGTGGATCTGATCGAGGTCGACCACGATCAGATCGGCGCGCTTGCCGGGCTCGAGCGATCCGGTGATCGTCGCCGAGGTGCACGGCCCGTGCGCCCGATGCGCGTCGCCATCGCCAGCGCCTCGCGCGCCGGCAGCGCCGTCGGATCGTTGTTGACGCCCTTGGCGAGCAGCGCCGCCAGCCGCATCTCTTCGAACATGTCGAGGTCGTTGTTCGAGCCGGCGCCGTCGGTGCCGATGCCGACGGTGACGCCGAGCTCGAGCATCTTCGCGACCGGCGCCACGCCCGATCCGAGCTTCAGGTTGCTGGTCGGGTTGTGCGCGACACCGACGCCGGGCTCCTTCAGGGCGCGCATCTCGCCCTCGTCGACATGCACGCAGTGCGCCGCGATCACGCGAGCATCGAACAGCCGCTGCTTCTTCACCCACGGGATCACCGGCATGCCGTGCTCGCGCCGCGACTGTTCGACTTCGAACGTAGTTTCGGCGAGGTGGGTCTGCAGCGGCACGTCGAGCTCGTGCGCCAGCTCGGCGCAGACGCGGAGGATTTCCTCCGTGCAGGTGTAGGGAGCGTGCGGCGCAATCGCCGGCACGATCAGCGGATGATCCTTCCAGCGGACGATGAAGTCGCGCGCGCGCGCGCAGCGAGTCTTCGAAGCTGGCCGCATCGGGCGCCGGAAACTTGAGCACGGTCTGCCCGCACAGCGCGCGGATGCCCGCTGCCGCGGCCGCCTCGGCGACCGCATTCCTCGAAGTAGTACATGTCGGCGAAGCAGGTCGTGCCCGACCGGATCATCTCGGCGCACGCCAGCTTGGTGCCGAGCGCGACGAAGTCGGGGCGGACGAACGCGCGCTCGACCGGCATCATGTAGCCGAGCAGCCAGACGTCGAGCCGAAGATCGTCGGCGAGCCCGCGCAGCAGCGTCATCGGCGCGTGGGTGTGGGCGTTCACCAGGCCCGGCATCACGACGCGGCCGCGGCAGTCGATGGTCTCGGCCGCGTCGTACTCGGCGGCCGAGGTCGCCAACCGCAAGAATGGCGCCGCCGCCGATCGCGATCGACTCCGGACGCGTGCACCGTGAACCGATCGTCCATCGTCACGACGTGGGCGTTGGTGAGGAGGAGGTCGCAGGGTGGTCGGCATCGATGTCAGGGCTGCGAGGTGGGCCGGCGCTGACGCCAGGCGGCCGGAGCGACGCCGGTCAGCTTCTTGAAGGCACGGCTGAATGCGGCGTCCGAGTCGTAGCCGACCTGGCGCGCGACAGCGGAGACTTTTGCGCCATTGCTGGTCAGTAGTGTCGCGGCCAGGTGGATCCGCCAGCGCGTGAGGTAGTGCATCGGCGGCTCGCCGACCAGATGCGTGAAGCGTTCGGTGAGCACGGTGCGTGATGAGGCGACCTCGCGGGCGAGCTCCTCGATCGTCCACGCGCGCCCGGGCTCGGCGTGGAGCCGCGCCAGCGCGCGCCCGACCAACGGATTGCGCAGCCCCGCGAGCCAGCCGCGCTCCGCCTCCGGCACCGTCATCAGATAGCGTCGCACCACCTCGACGAACATCAGCTCGCTCAACCGCAGCAGGATTGACCTGCGCCCCGCGCGTTGCCCTTGCGCTTCGCCGACGGCAAAGTCGATGAGGGTCGCGAGACGATCGCGGCCGATCGACATCGTGCGCCGCAGCGGCAGGAGCCGCGGCAGCGTCGACAGGACCGGATTGAAGGGCAGCGCGTCGCAGCCGAGGAATCCGCGAGACGACCCCGACGCGCTGTGGCAGGTCGCCGCCTTCTTCGACGACGAACGGCAGCCGGCCCGCCGCCATCATCTGGAACCACTCGAGGATCTGCGCGAGCGACAGGCCGGTGCTCGATGGCGCCGGATGACTCGACAGCTGATAGGCGTCGCCATGAGGAACGACGACGATGTCGCCGGCGTCGAGGCGCACCGGTGCGAGCCCGTCCATGTGGCACCAGCAGGTGCCTTCCGTGATCAGATGGTAGGAGACGACATGTTGCGCCCGCGGAGGACGACCGGGGCGAGCGTCGCCGCGTCGGGGGCTTCCGCGATCCAAAGGCTCGTGCGCATCGACGAGGAAGAACAGCGCGCCGGTGAGCCGCACCGCTTCGAGGACATCCGACAACGCGGTCGGCGCCAGCCGCGGGGAGATTGCCCGGTGCATTCGCATCGCCAACACTTCCGGCGGCGAAAGCATGAGTTCCGGACGCCAGGTCATGGTCGCGGGCCATCGCGCCATCCTACACTCGCCTGCAATCAGGGAGGACGCGATGACCGTTCAGAGTGCACACGCCGCGGGATGGCAGCTCGAGAACAACAGCGCCGAAGCGTACCGAGCGTTATCTCGCCACCGCGTTCAGTCCAGGGGCGGATGCGCTGACCGCGGCCGCCGAGCGCAAGGCGGGCGAGCGCGCGCTCGACGTCGTGGCACCGGCATCGTCGCCAGGCACGCGGCGCCCGGGTTGGCGCCGGTGGCACGGTCGTCGGCCTCGATGTCAACGGCGCGATGCTGACCGTCGCGCGCGCCGCCACCGCTGCTGCAACCGCCGATTGAATGGCGGCAAGGCGACGCGGCCAGCCTGCCGTTTCCCGATCGTCATTTCGACGCGCCGTCCGCGAGCAGGCGATGCAGTTCTTTCCGGAGCCGCTGAAGGCGCTGCGCGAGATGCGCCGCGCGCTCGGACCGAGGACGCGCGGCGATCAGCGTCTGCCGTCCGATTCGTTTTGCCCGGCTTACGCGACGCTCGCGGATGCGCTCGGTCGGTTCGCCGGCGCCGAGGCGCCGCGATCATGCGCTCGCCGTTCAGCCGATGGAGCGTGGCGGAGCTGAAGGCACTCGCCGTGGACGCCGGGTTCGCGCGTGTCGGCGTGCGCATCGAGGTGGCGAGCCTGCGTTATCGTCGGCGGGCCAACTCCTGCGGCGTGAGGCGGCGAGCTCGCCGCTGGCGCCGCTCGTGAGCAAGCTGGATGCGAACGTCCGCGCCGAGCTGGTGGGAGAGCTCGAGTCAGCGCTCGCCGATTACACCGACGACGAGGGCGTCGTGTGCGGCGTCGAGAGCTACGTCGTGCTGTGTCACGTGTAGGCAGCCCTTCAGGGCTGCGTCGCGGCCGTCGGCGTCAGGCCAAACCGTGACGTCGACCCTTACGTCCGCGCCACCGCCAGCATCCGCTGCGCGTTGCCGGAGAGATTAACGCCTTTTCGTCCGCGGTGAGCAACGCCTGCTGACCGACTCCACCGTCGGCACGATCGATTCGGTCGGGCCGCTGTCGGATCCGAAGAGGATGCGATTGGCGCCGAACACCTTCGCGGCCAACGCGATGCCGACCGGGCCGCGGCCGCTCTGGCCGGTGTCGAGGTAGACGCTCTTGAAGGGCTTCGCCGCCACGGGCTTGCCCGCCTCCTCGGCGGCCATCTGAATCTGCTCGGGACACGTAAGATGCCGTTACCCTCACCGCCACCTGGACAGTCACGTCCGGGTACGCAGAGCGCGATGTGTTGCAGCCGTGTCGGCGCGTACCGGCAGACTGGGACGCGCCGAGGTCACCGCGCTGACATCGTACCTGGTCGACCATGCGGCCTGGCAGCCGATCGTGGTCGCTGTCAACGTCGCCTCACTCAACGTCCTGACCACCTACGACCGCTGCGGCCTCGGCACTGGTCGGCCGGGTGCTCGAGGACGCAACCAGACACGGCAAGTTCCTTGATGGTGACCATCCCGACCGACAGCCGCCGAGGGCAACCGGCTGCATCTCGTGCTGCACCTGGCCCGGCGCGGTCGGACAACATCTCCGAAGCACGCCCAAGATGGGCGGACCCATTGCCCTGCGGGTGCGGTTCGGCGGTTCCGCGGCGGTTTCGACATCACCGAGGCCGGGACAAAGAAGTTGGTCACCGCAGCGGTGGTCACGGATCCGATGGGACGGCCCGCATTCGCTCGGCTCGGACCGGACGCGCTGTCGTTGGATCGCGGGGCGCGCTGCAGAGCCGCAGCTGCGTCATCACCGACCAGGAGCGGCGTCGCGGGCATCGGCAACGCCTACTCCGACGAGATCCTGCACGCTGCCAAGTCGTCGCCCTACGACCGCCGGACGGCTGAAGGCACCCGAGCTGGCCGCTGCTGCGGCCATACAGGGCGTTCTCACCGATGCCGTCGACCGGTCCGTCGGCCGAGGCGGCCCGCCTCAGGGGTGAGAAGTGCACCGTCCACAACCGGACCGCCTTGCCCGGCGTGGGGGGAACACCATCGCCGAGGTGTCGTTCGCCGACCGGTCGTTCCAGTACTGCCCGACGTGCCAGACGGGGCAAGCCACTGGCCGACCGACGCCGGTCGCGGTTGTTGCGCTGAGCCGACCGCCCACGGCGGCCACGGGCGCGACTATGGGTGCGACGTGGCAGGAGGTTCCGGAGACCGTCTCGAGGCGATGCCCGCGGACGCGGTGCCGCTCGATGCCGCGGGGAGCAGGACGAATGGGATGCCGGACACGCGCCGCGCTGATGACCGAGTCGGCCGAGCGACTGGACGAGGTGCCGGACGCATCGCCGGTGTACGTCATCTGCCGGTCCGGCGGCCGAGTGGGCCGAGCAGCTCCTCGAGGCCAACGGCTGGGAAGCGGTCAACGTGGCTGGGGAGGGCATGGTGGGTGGGCATCCGGTCGGCCATTGGTTTCCGCTGGTGACCAGGAGCCACGGGTGATCTGACCGGTGACCTGGAACCCGGTCCTCGGCCGCGAAGCGTCACCCGATGAGTCCGAGCGCAGGCCGTGTCCGTCGGCCCCCGTGGAGTCGCGTTGTCGGAAGGTGCGGCGCGTACCCAACCTCCGCTGCTGTCGGGAATCACCACCTGTGTCTACTGCGGGTATCCATTGTCGGTCCAGCGGTGGACCGCCCATCCGCCGCCCGGCATGTCCCGTCCTCCCGCACCGACGCGGCCGCGTCCGTACGGGTGCCCGCCTATGGCTCATCCGGCGTGGGGCTTCCCGCCGGTCATCTGGCGCCGGCGAGCTCGGCGATCGGCGACCGACCAGCTCGCCCGCGCCTGGTTGCAGGTCGCGGCGGGCTGCGCGGATCTCGGCCGCGTGCGTCTGTCCGCAGCGGGCGCCAGTCGGGCGTGACGTCGCTGCTCCGCGGACGCACCGAGGTATTGCCCGCGGGAGTGGTGCGTGTTTCGGACGTGCTCGTCGGGGTGGTCGGAGTGTCCGCGGCCGTGGCGGGTGCGGCCACCCTGCTGATCACGTTGCCGGCGGTGGTACGGTGCACGGCCGCCGGCCGTTCGGCCGGTCCGGCCCCTTCGCGCGGCTGGCCGAGGTGCTCGCCCGGTTGGTCGCGACCCGCCCGCAGATATTCGCCGAGGTGGATGGCGGCCTCCGGGGCGCCGGCCGAGGGCCAACCTACTCGCCCTGTCCGAGGTTGGGTTGAACCCAACCTCGGACGGGCCGAGAGGTCCGGTTGGCCCTCGGCCGGCGCCCGGAGGCCGCCATCCACCTCGGCGAATATCTGCCCGGCACCGTATAGGTTCCAGATCGGGACGACCAACCGGGCGAGCACCTCGGCCGGCCGGCGCGAAGGGGCCAGACCGGCCAAACGGCCGGCGGCCCCGTGGGCCCGTACCACCGCCGGCAACGTGATCAGCAGGGTGGCCGCACCCGCCACGGCCGCGGACACTCCGACCACCCCGACGAGCACGTCCGAAACACGCACCACTCCCGCGGGCAATACCTCGGTGCGTCCGCGGAGCAGCAACGTCCAGCGCCAGAGTTCGGCGCCCGCTGCGGACAGCACAGCACGGCCGAGATCACGGCGGCCCAGGCCGCGACCTGCAACCAGCGCCGGGGGGCCGACTGGTCGTTGGCGCCGATCGCCGAGCTCGCCCGGCGCCAGATGACCGGCGGGAAGCCCCACGCCGGATGATGCGCGCCATAGGCGGGCGGGCCCCCGTACGGACGCGGCCGCGTCGGTGCGGGAGGACGGGATATGCCGGGCGGCGGATGGGCGGTCCACCGCTGGACCGACAATGGATACCCGCAGTAGACACAGGTGGTGATTCCCCGCGGCAGCGGAGGTTGGGTACGCGCGCACCTCCGACAACGCAACTCCACGGGGGCCGACGGACGCCGGCCTGCGCTCGGATTCATCGGGCTGACGCTTCGGCCGGCCCGATCGGGTGCCAGGTCACCGGTCAGATCACCCGTGGCTGCTGGTCACCAGCGGACACCAATGGCCGACCGGAATGCGCCCAGCCCACCATGCCCTCCACCACGTTGACCGCTTCCCAGCCGTTCGCCTCGAGATACTGGGCCACTCGGGCCGAACGGCCGCCGGACCGGCAGATGACGTACACCGGCGATGCGTCCGGCACCTCGTCCAGTCGCTCGGCCAACTCGGTCATCGGCAGGTGGATCGCCCCCGGCGCGTGTCCGGCATCCCATTCGTCCTGCTCCCGCACATCGAGCAGCACGCCGTCGGCGGGCATCGCCTCGAGACGGGTCTCCGGAACCTTTTGCCACATCACACACCCATAGTCGCACCGGCTGGTCCCGTTCGTGGGCGGTCGGCTCAGCGCAACAACCGCGACCGGCGTCGGTCGGCCAGTGGCTTGCCCCCGGTCTGGCACGTCGGGCAGTACTGGAACGACCGGTCGGCGAACGACACCTCGGCGATGGTGTCCCCACACACCGGGCAAGGCAGTCCGGTCCGGTTGTGGACCTGCAGCCCGGTGCGCTTCTCACCCTTGAGGCGGGCCGCCTCGGCGCCAACGGACCGGTCGACGGCATCGGTGAGAACGCCCTGTATCGCCGCGGCGAGCCTGGCCGAGCTCGGGGTCCTTCAGCCGTCCGGCGGTGGCGTAGGGCGACAACTTGGCAGCGTGCAGGATCTCGTCGGAGTAGGCGTTGCCGATGCCCGCGATCACCGTCTGGTCGGTGATGACGTTCTTCAGCCGGCCGGTGCGGCTCTGCAGCGCGCCGGTCAGCCCCGCGAGATCCAACGACAGCGCGTCCGGTCCGAGCCGAGCGATGCCAGGGACGTCCATCGGATCCGTGACCACCGCTGCAGTGACCGACTTCTTTGTCCCGGCCTCGGTGATGTCGAAACCGCCGCGGACATCGCCGGAGGGTGCGAACCGCACCCGCAGGGCAATGGGTCCGCCCATCTTGGGCGGGGTGGCGGAGATGTTGTCCGACCAGCGCAGCCAGCCGGCCCGGGCCAGGTGCAGCACGAGATGCAGCCGGTTGCC
This sequence comes from uncultured Pseudomonadota bacterium, assembly GCA_963707705.1. GTDB lineage: Bacteria > Pseudomonadota > Alphaproteobacteria > Rhizobiales > Xanthobacteraceae > Pseudorhodoplanes. Next base: position 359,216 of record CAVPRD010000019.1, read on the forward strand.
CTCGGCCGGGCTGTCGGTCGGGATGGTCACCAGGTCGAGGAACTTGCCGTGTCTGGTTGCGTCCTCGAGCACCCGGCCGACCAGTGCCGAGGCCGGCGGGTCGTAGGTGGTCAGGACGTTCAGTGAGGCGACGTTGACAGCGACGATCGGCTGCCAGGCCGCATGGTCGACCAGGAACGACGCCAGCGCGGTGACCTCAGGCAGTTCGGGCACCGGTCCAGTCTGCCGGTACGCACCGACACGGCTGCACCACATCGCGCTCTCAGTACCCGGACGTGACTGTGCAGGTGGCGATGATGGGTGGCGCCATCTCGGACGTGTCCGAGCAGATTCAGATGGCCGCCGAGGAGGCGGGCAAGCCCGTGGCGGCGAAGCGCTTCAAGAGCGTCTACCTCGACACCGGCCAGAGCGGCCGCGGCCCGCGTGGGATCGCGTTGGCCGCGAAGGTGTTCGGCGCCGATCGCATCCTCTTCGGATCCGACAGCGGCCCGACCGAATCGATCGTGCCGACGGTGGAGTCGGTCAAGCAGGCGTCGCTCACCGCGGACGAAAAGGCGTTGATCTTCTCCGGCAACGCGCAGCGGATCCTGGCGGTGGCGCGGACGTAAGGGTCGACGTCACGGTTTGGCCTGACGCCGACGGCCGCGACAGCAGCCCTGAAGGGCTGCCTACACGTGACACAGCACGACGTACTCATGAAGCCGCACACGACGCCTTCGTCGTCGGTGTGATCGGCGAGCGCTGACTCGAGCTCTCCCACCAGCTCGGCGCGGACGTTCGCATCCAGCTTGCTCACGAGCGGCGCCAGCGGCGAGCTCGCCGCCTCACGCCGCAGGAATTCGCCCGCCGACGGATAGCGCAGGCTCGCCACCTCGATGCGCACGCCGACGCGCGCGAACCCGGCGTCCACGGCGAGTGCCTTCAGCTCCGCCACGCTCCATCGGCTGAACGGCGAGCGCATCATCGCGGCGGCCTCGGCGCCGGCGAACCGACCGAGCGCATCCGCGAGCGTCGCGTATGCCGGGCAAAACTCGATCGGACGGCAGACGCTGATTGCCGCGCGTCCTCGGTCGGCGAGCACGCGGCGCATCTCGCGCAGCGCCTTCAGCGGCTCCGGAAAGAACTGCATCGCCTGCTCACAGAACAGCGCGTCGAAATGACGATTGGAAACGGCAGGCTGGCCGCGTCGCCTTGCCGCCATTCGATTGGCGGTTGCGAGCCAGCGGTGGCGGCGCGCGCGACGGTCAGCATCGCGCCGTTGACATCGAGGCCGACGACCGTGCCGCCGGCGCCAACCCGGCGCGCCGCGTGCCTGGCGACGATGCCGGTGCCGCACGCGACGTCGAGCGCGCGCTCGCCGGCCTTCAGCTCGGCGGCCGCGGTCAGCGCATCCGCCCATGGACTGAACGCGGTGGCGAGATAACGCTCGGACGCTTCGGCGCTGTTGTTCTCGAGCTGCCATCCCGCGGCGTGTGCACTCTGAACGGTCATCGCGTCCTCCCTGATTGCAGGCGAGTGTAGGATGGCGCGATGGCCCGCGACCATGACCTGGCGTCCGGATTCTCATGCTTTCGCCGCCGGAAGTGTTGGCGATGCGAATGCACCGGGCGATCTCCCCGCGGCTGGCGCCGACGCGTTGTCGGGATGTCCTCGAAGCGGTGCGGCTCACCGGCGCGCTGTTCTTCCTCGTCGATGCGCACGAGCCTTTGGATGCTGGAATCTCCCGACGCCGGCCGCCGCTGTGCCGGTCATCCTGCCGCGGGCGCAACATGTCGTCTCCTACCATCTGATCACGGAAGGCACCTGCTGGTGCCACATGGACGGGCTCGCACCGGTGCGCCTCGACGCCGGCGACATCGTCGTCGTTCCTCATGGCGACGCCTATCAGCTGTCGAGTCATCCGGCGCCATCGAGCACCGGCCTGTCGCTCGCGCTAAGATCCTCGAGTGGTTCCAGATGATGGCGGCGGGCCGGCTGCCGTTCGTCGTCGAAGAAGGCGGCGACCTGCCACAGCGCGTCGGGGTCGTCTGCGGATTCCTCGGCTGCGACGCGCTGCCCTTCAATCCGGTCCTGTCGACGCTGCCGCGGCTCCTGCCGCTGCGGCGCACGATGTCGATGGGCCGCGATTGTCTCGCGACCCTCATCGACTTTGCCGTCGGCGAAGCGCAAGGGCAACGCGCGGGGCGCAGGTCGATCCTGCTGCGGTTGAGCGAGCTGATGTTCGTCGAGGTGGTGCGACGCTATCTGATGACGGTGCCGGAGGCGGAGCGCGGCTGGCTCGCGGGGCTGCGCAATCCGTTGGTCGGGCGCGCGCTGGCGCGGCTCCACGCCGAGCCCGGGCACGCGTGGACGATCGAGGAGCTCGCCCGCGAGGTCGCCTCATCACGCACCGTGCTCACCGAACGCTTCACGCATCTGGTTGGCGAGCCGCCGATGCACTACCTCACGCGCTGGCGGATCCACCTGGCCGCGACACTACTGACCAGCAATGGCGCAAAAGTCTCCGCTGTCGCGCGCCAGGTCGGCTACGACTCGGACGCCGCATTCAGCCGTGCCTTCAAGAAGCTGACCGGCGTCGCTCCGGCCGCCTGGCGTCAGCGCCGGCCCACCCCGCAGCCCTGACATCGATGCCGACCACCTGCGACCTCGTTCTCACCAACGCCCACGTCGTGACGATGGATGATCACTACACGGTCTACCCGTCCGGGTCGATCGCGATTGGCGGCGGCGCGATTCTCGCCGTCGGCCGCCTCGGCCCCGAGGACGACGCGGTCGAGACCATCGACTGCCGCGGCCGCGTCGTCATGCCGGGCTTGGTGAACGCGCACACGCACGCGCCGATGACGATGCTGCGCGGGCTCGCCGCGATCATCTGCGGCTCGACGTCTGGCTGCTCGGCTACATGATGCCGGTCGAGCGCGCGTTCGTCCGCCCCGACTTCGTCGCGCTCGGGACCAGGCTGGCCTGCGCGGAGAAATGATCAAGTCGGGCACGACCTGCTTCGCCGAGATGGCACGGACTTCGAGGAATCGGTCGCCGGGGCGGCAGCGGAAGCGGGCATCCGCGCGGTGTGCGGGCAGACCGTGCTCAAGTTTCCGACGCCGGATGCGACCAGTTTCGAGGACTCGCTCGCGCGCGCGCGCGATTTCATCGTCCGCTGGAAGGATCATCCGCTGGTCGTGCCGGCGATTGCACCGCACGCTCCTTATACCTGCACGGTGGAGATTCTCCGGTTGTGCGCCGAGCTCGCGACCGAGCTCGACGTGCCGCTGCTGACGCACCTCGCCGAAACTGCGTTCGAAGTCGACCAGTCGCGGCGTGAGCACGGCATGCCGGTGATCCCCTGGGTGATCAAGCAGGCTGGCGGGCGCTCGCGTCATCGCGGCGCATTGCGTCCATGTCGATGAGGGCGAAATTGCCCGCCCTGAAGAGCCCTCGCGTCGGTGTCGCGCACAACCCGACCAGCAACCTGAAGCTGGGATCGGGCGTGGCGCCGGTGGCGAAGATGCTGTCGCTCGGCGTCACGGTCGGAATCGGCACCGACGGCGCCGCCTCGAACAACGACCTCGACATGTTCGAGGAAGTGCGGCTCGCCGCCCTGCTCGCCAAGGGCGTCAACAACGATCCGACGGCGCTGCCGGCCCGCGAGGCACTGGCGATGGCAACGCGCATCGGGGCACGGGCCGTGCACCTCGGTGCGATCACCGGGTATCGCTCGAGCCCGGCAAGCGCGCCGACCTGATCGTGGTCGACCTCGATCAGGTCCACAACGTCCCTGGCTTCGCCCGCGATCACAACGCCATCTACTCGGCAGCTGGTCTACGCCGCCAAGTCGACCGACGTCGTCGACGTGATGTGCGACGGCAAGTGGCTGATGCGCGACCGCCGCCTGCTGACGCTCGACGAAAACACGCTTCGCGCCGGCTCGAGAGACGTGGCGCGGCGGATCGATGCGTTCCTCGTCGAGCGCGAGCAGAGCGTGCTGCAGAAGCTGATCGCGATTGGCGGCGCGGCGGAAGGCGAGAGCTTCGAAGTGGGACCAAGGCGCGGATCGACTCGGAGGGAGACGGTGCGGCAGGCGCTCGCCGGCGACCGGATCACGATCATCCGGTCGGTCCACTACCATCAGTACGATACCTATTTTTTCTTCGACGATCCGACGCAGGGACGGCTGCGCTACCGCGAGGACGAATTCCTCGACGAGCAGCACAACGTCGTCAACGCCCGGGCGCGGCTGACCTTGACCGGGCTGTCGCGCGAGGCCGCGTTCGGATCGGTGCTGCTGTTCCGCTCGCGTTTCATCGCGCCCGCCACCCACACCCCGCGCTTCTACCGCGATGTACTTCAAGCCAACATCAGAGCGCGAGGTCGACAAGAACCGCTGGCGCTGGCTGGTCGCGTTCCGCGGCGTCCAGTTCTACGTCCATGTCGACCACATGAAGCACCCCCATGCCGGCGCCTACTTCCTGAAGAAGTGAAGTCGCGCACCTGGGTCGCGCCGCGACGCGCAGGACAAGGCGGCGATCGTCACCGAGCTCATGGAGCTCCTCGGCGCGCGGCCGGGCGAGGCGGATCGAAGAGGGCTACGTGGAGTTGTGACGCTAAGCTCGATTGCGACCCCTCACCCTCCACCTGTCGGCTTGCGGCGGTGTGCGCCCTAGCGGCGCCTGTGAAAAACAGAAGATCAGGAGGTCAGAAGATCAGGAGCTTGTCACAAGCCTTGCGATCACACCCGCGGCGGCAGCGGCGAATAGCAGAGACGGGGCCTCCTGGCCTTCGTTCCCTCCTGATTCCCGATCTTCTGTTCGCCGCTGTCGCCGCAGCTCAACGCCGGACGCTGGGCGCGGAGGCCGGTGACGCTTTCGCCATTTCGATTGCAGATGTCGTCCGACGCCACTGACCATCGTTGACCACCGTTCGCGCTTAAGCGCGAACGCTGCGCGGTTCGCAGGCTGGCTCGCATCTTGTTCTGGTCGCGCCGCATGCGTGACTGTATGGTGAGCGGCAATTATCGCTTCACCACGGTGTCGTCGGACGGGATTCGCGTCTGGGTCAATGGTCAGCTGGTGATCAACAACTGGGACCGATCACAACACCGCCACCAACACCAGCGCGTCGATCGCGCTGGCCGCGGGCGTCCGGTATTCGATCACGGTCGGAGCACCTGGTGTACCAGCGCACCGGCTCGGCAACGGCGCAGCTGCAGTGGTCTTAACCCGAACCAGGCGACGCAGGTGATTCCGGCGTCGCGGCTGTTCCAGTGAGCGGTGCGAAAAGGATGACGCTGATGAAGATGAAACAACTGCTGACGCTGGCTTCGACGGTCGTCGTGCTGTTCGGCTGCGCCACAGCCGCGAGCGCGTAGGACCACGACGATCCAAACGCGATCACCGCTCGAGTCCACGGCACGTTCGTCGACCAGGCCGGCGGCCTCGGCGTCCTGGCCGGCGACATGACCGTCGTCCGCTTCGAGGTGCGGAACGGCGCGGTGATGGCGATCGGCGCGATCGTCGGCGCGCTCGCTGAACGAAGTGACGGCGGCGATGGCCGCGAAATAGTTGCTATTACTGGTTGCTGGACGCTGCTGATTCCGATTTGGTGCCACGCGTAACGCTTTTGCGAGCAACGGCGAACGCCTGACGCCGTCGCACTCCCGCCACTCTTACGACTTCAGCGCCGTTTCCCGCCTGGCACTGCCTGTGCCTCCATCACGAGTGCGAAATCGATCGCGCGATTGGGATCGCTTCGCGGTGTGAGCGAGGTGAAGTAGTCAGATGTTTCCGACGCGACACTGCTTCGCTGTACCGCTCCTGCGCGATCGCATGGGCGCGCGTTGCCACCGCGTGGTAATGCGCCGCATCGTCCCAGAGGGCGCACACCGCGTCGAACCACGATTCGACGTCGTGCTCGCTGGGTACTCGGGTGCTGTCGGCGTTGAGCCAGCCGGGCACCGGCACCACGCGTCCGCCGCCGCCGGTCGAGAAGTCGCCGCCGACGACATCGGGCAGTGAGCCGCGGTCGCTGACGATGGCCGGGATCGAATTGATCATCGCTTCGGCGGCGACGCGGCCGAACGGTTCGTTCCAGACCGAAGGAACGAGCAGGATGCGCGTCAGCGCGAAGTAGTCGGCGGGGGTCGGCACGGCGGGCGCGGCCATGATCTGCGGGTGCTTGCTGAAGTCGATGCCCGGGAATCGTGTTGAGCGCATCCGGCACCGGCCGGATTGGACGACGAGGATCGGGATGTCGGGACGGCGCGAGCCGAGCATGTCGGCGAGTCGCGCGAACAGCAACAGACCCTTGTGCGGCGCCGGGTGAACGAAGGTGAGGAAGGCGCGCGAGTCGGCTGGAGCGACGACGGTGGACCAGTCGATGGGGCGGCTGCGATTGGCGTGCTGACGAGGCCGATGTCGTGGCGATAGACGTCGGTCAGGTAGCGGCTGCAGGTGAAGGCGTGATCGACGTCCGCGAAGTGTCGCGGCTCGTTGTAACCGAAGCCGCGCACGGCGAACGCGGTGGTGATGCCGCGGCTGCGCGCTCGCTTCATCGCCTCGAAGATCATCGGGTGGCCGTTGCAGGCAATGAGTTGATCGGGCTGGAACTGGTCGAGCAGCCGATTCGAAGAGCGTCAGGTACTGCGCCGCCTCGGTGCGTTGGGCCGTGCCTCGTCGTTGTGGCGGGTCATCAGCAGGCTGACCGGCACGCCTCGGACGTCGTAGTGCGCGAGCGGGCGATCGGCGGCGCGCGTGGGGACAGATTGCGATCTCACGCGGCGTCCACCGGTGGCGCGGGGGACCCCGACGCCGAGGCCGCGCAAGTGGTCCTCGATGGTGAAGGCCACCGGGGCCTCGAAGCGCGCGGTGGGTGAGGACCTCGCAGGCATGACCGGCGTCGTGAAGCCACTCGACGATCGTCCGCAGGCTCTGCGTCACGCCTGCGGTGGGATCGCTGATGCAGTGATTGTTCGCCAGCAGAAAGCGCACGACCGGAAGCGTAACGACCGGGCAGGAACGCGTCAACACACGGAATCATTAACCCATCAGGAGTGTCGCATGTCGCAGGAACAGATCCAGGTTGCAGAGAAGACGCAGCTGATGCTGCAGGGTCCGCTGAAGCACGTGCGGGCGGCCGCGCTCGCGGCGGCGCTGGTGCCGCTCGCATCGGTTGTGGCGACGCCCGCCTCGGCGCAGTCGGCAGCGTGCGCATCGGGCTGGGTTCTGCGGTCTCGTGTGGAATGACACGAAACAACAACGGCGTTCAGGATGTCGGCGAGCCCGGCATCTCTGGCGCCGTCGTCACCGTGAACGGCAACGTGACCTACACCGACCAGAGCGGGTACGACTACTTCTCCGATGGTCCAGGAACCTACGACGTATACGTGCAGATCCCGCCAGGCAGCGAGCCGTCGCCCGCCAACGCCAGCGGCGACGACAGCACGGACAGTGACGGCACGGCCGACGGAATCGGCAACAGCGTGGCAACGGTGACAATCGAGGGCGTCGATGCCAACACCGACTTCGGCTTCCACCAGCTGGCGCCGGCGCCGGGGACCGGGACACCGGGTTACTGGAAGAACCATCCCGAAGCGTGGCCAGCCGCGGGCATCACCGTCGGCGGCGTTTACTATTCCAAGGATGTCGCGATCGCGTGGCTCGACCAGGTCGGCAAGGACAAGACGACGACGATGTTCAGCTCGCTGGTATCGGCGAAGTTGAGCGTGATGGTCGGCAACAACGCGAGCTGCGTCTCGAGCACGATTGCAGCGGCCGATACGTGGATGGCTACGTATCCGCTCGGTAGCAAGGTGGCCGCGTCGAGCTACGCCTGGAAGATCGGCAAACCGTATCACCGCCTGATGGACAACTACAACAACGGCATGCTCTGCGCGCCGCATCGCGACTGACCGCTGTGGGTGCCTGGCACGGCGCAAGACTGCCGTGCCAGGCACCGCGTTTATACTGGCGGCATGCGTTCGCTCCTCACGATTGCGTGCATCGTCTGCTCCGCGCTGATCCCGGCGAGCGCGTCGGCCCAGATCAAAGCCCGCGCTCCCGAAGCCCCGATGACCCCCCCGTGGGACAAAGGCATCCAGCCGATCAGCCACGCGAGCTACTGGAACGCGGTTGAGTGCGGCAAGCAGGGCGGCGAGCGGCCGGTCTGCGTGTTCTACGATGCGGACCTCTGCAAGAACGACGACTTCACGCTCGCCCTGTTTACGCCGTACAAGTAGGTCGCGTACGAGGTCTGGCAGGTCGTCCCGCGAAGCAGCAGCCGCCGACGCCGTCCTACGGCGACGCCCAGCGGACGCGCGTCACGCTCGGCGTCACGCCGGTGGCCGCCGCGAAGAACGCGATTACCGCCGTCGTGATCAAGCGCGGCGGCCAGGTGGTCAAGCCGGCCACCCAGTCGTTCGACGCCGGCGGCGGCCGCTTCATCTTCGACTTCCCGGCCTTTGCCCCGACCGCGGCGATTACGCTCGAGATGACCGGGAAAACGCGCACGATTTCGTGCAACGTCCACCAGGCGATCCTCGCAAAATTCCGGTAATCGTTCGGACCCGCCGCTCGCTTCGCCGCGGGCGGCGGGTCCGGTGCTGGTTGCTGGCGAGGCTTCCGCGAGGCGGAAGAGCTGCGTTCAGGCGCGGCGTCCGCTGACGGCCGCGGCGGCGCCCAAACCGATCAGCGCGCCGCCGGTGACGTAGCGCTGCACCCGCCCGAAGCGGCGGTTGCGCCGAATCCAGTTGCCGGCCGTGCCGGCGCCGATCGCCCACACCGCATCGGTCGTCGCCGACATCAGGATGAACAGCAGCCCCAGCGTCACGATCTGCAGCGGCACCGCTCCCCTCGCCGGGTTGACGAACTGCGGCAGGAACGCGAAGAAGAAGAGCGCCGTGTGCGGGTTCAGCAGGTTGACGATCACGCCCTGCGCGAAGTTGCCGCAGGCTGCTCCTGGCGATTGCGGCCGGATCCAGATCGGCGTCGCGCTTGGCGAGCGTCCGGATTCCGAGCACGATCAGGTAGACGGCGCCGAGATAGCGAAGCACGTCGAACGCCCGCGCGGAGGTGACGAGCAGCGCCGAGATGCCAAGCGCGGCCGCCGCCACGTGCGCAAGCGTGCCGGTGCAGATGCCCATCACCGAGACGAGCCCGGCGCGGCGCCCCTGTTCGACGCTGCGGGTCACGATGTACAGCACGGCGGGACCGGGCGTAATCAGCAGCAGGAAGCCGGCGGCGAAGAAGACGCCAAGCGTCGAATATTCGATCATGACCGGCCAGCCTCGTTCGATTGGTGTGATGCTTCTGACGGCTGCCTGACGAGCGCCTCGAGGTCGAGCTCGCTCGATGCCGTGACATTGCCTTTCAGCACCTTCTCGATCTGCTGCAGCGCGTAGGCGTTTTCCTCCTCCGTGTTCGACGCGATGCAGTCGGCCGGCACGACCAGCCGTCAAGTCGCGCATGTAGGCGTCGTTGGCGGTGAACAGGACGCAGATGTTGCCCGCGATCCCGGTGAGGATCAGCGTCGTCGCGCCGAGGTAGTCGAGCAGGGTGTCGAGCGTGGTCGAGAAGAAGCCGGAGTGCTTCGGCTTGAGGACGAAGTAGTCGTCCTCGTCCGGCCCAGCAGCTCGGCCACCGCTCGGCCGCGGCGCGTCCGTCTCGTGCACGTGCTCGACCAGCGGCGCGGAAGTCGGAACTGCCAGCGGCCGAAGTTGTCGTTGACGTAGACGACGGGAATCTCGCGGCCGCGGGCGCGCTCTTCAGCGCGGCGATCCGTCGCGCCATCGGCACGCGCTGCGCACCAGCGACTCGGCCGCTTCGGGAAGTCGAGGTCGTTGATGACGTCGATCAGCAGGAGCGCGACCGGCGAGCTGTCCGGGACGTTGCCGTGCAGGTCGAGGTTCCTCGCCGGCCCTCGGTTCATCGGCGGCTAGGCACCGTTGCAACGGACCATGACGACCGTGATGTCGTCGCTCTGGGTCGCGCCGGCGCAGAACTCGTGGACGTCGGCGAGCAGCGCGTCGAGCACTTCCTGCGGCGTCTGGCCGCGATGGGTGTTGGCGCAGTCGAGCAGCCGATCGTCGGTGAACTCGTCCATCGCCGGGTTCATCGCCTCGGTGACGCCGTCGCTGAACAGGATGACGAGGTCGCCGGGCTGCAGTTGCACCGTCTCCTGCTCGAACTTGGCGTGCTCGAACAGGCCGAGGACGACGCCGCCACATTCCAGCCGGCGGATGCCGTCTTTCCCGACCCACAGCGGCGCGTTGTGGCCGGCATTGCAGTAGGTCAGCGATCCGTCCGGCGCGAGGATGCCGTAGAAGCTGGTGAGGAAGCGCGCCTCGATTGCGCGGCGGAACAGCCCGGTGTTCAACCGCGTTATCAGCGGCGCGGCGCCGGACTGTAGGTCGCCACGGCGCTGAACATGCCGAGCACCGCCGCGGCCAGCAGCGCCGCCGGCGAGCCCTTCCCCGCCACATCTCCCACGATGAAGCCGAACTGATCGGTCGGGAGATCGACGTAGTCGTAGAAGTCGCCGCCGACCGCACGACAGGCGATTTACGCGGCGGCGGTCGAAAAAGAAACGCACCCTCGCGGTTGGCTGGCAGCAGCGACTGTTGAATCGCCGCCGCGACCTTCAGCTCCTGCTCGAACTTCGCCTTGTCGAGCGCTTCGCGTACAGCCGCGCGTTCTCGATCGCCAGCGCCGCTTCGGCGGACAGCGTCTCCAGCGCCGATTGCGCGTGCGCGGAGCGCAGGGCGCCGCGTTCGCGGCTGTCGAGATAGAGGACGCCGATGATTTCGTCCGCGCCTTTCATCTCCGCGCGTTCGACGTAGCGCACCAGCCGCAGCGGCGTGCAGAGCACGTGGCGGATGCCGAGCGCGACGGTGCCGGTGTGCAGCTGGGCGAGATCGCCGTCGAGCAGGTCTTCGACGATCGTCTGCTGGCCGGTCGCGAACACCGTCTCCGGAATCTTGCGGACTGGTTTCGAAGGTGCGGCCCGAGAGCGTCACCTTGCCGCGCGCGCGTGCCAGTTGAACTCGAGCATCTTCTCGCGGGTTCGCCAGCATGATGCAGCCGCGCTCGGCGCCGGTCACTTCGATCGCCGAGTCGAGCGCCATCGCCAGCACTTCGTCGAGGACCCGGCCGGAGCCCAGCGCGCGCAGTGCTTCGAGCAGGGCCGCCATCTGCCGCAGCTCGGTCGCCGCGGAGATCGCGCTCTTCTCCACCGACGGCGCCTCGTCGTCGACGAAGAACACGATCTCGGTGTCGCCGGAGTTGCCCAGCTTGATTTGGTCGCCGTGGCCGAGCACCTTGTCGGCGGTGACCTTCACGCCGTTGACGTAGGTGCCGAACCGCGACTGCTTGTCGCGGATGACGCAGTTACCGTTCTCGATCGAGATTTCGGCATGCACGCGTGAGATGTCCGCGCCCGGCAGGCGCAGATTGGTTTCGCTCCGCCGTCCGATTGTGAACAGCGGCTTGTCGATGTTGACGATCCGGCGGCCGAGCGCGTCGGTCACGACCAGGCGGGGCGATGGAGCGTCCGGCATGAAGAAGGGGATCATAGTCGACGGAACCGATGAAGCAGACCAAGAGCGACCTTCTGCAGGTAACCTCGACCTTCTCATCCTCCGCACCCTGGCCCGCGGGCGACATGCACGGCTGGGGCATCGCGCAGCGCCTCCAGCAGATTTCGCAGGACGTGCTCCAGGTGAATCAGGGCTCGCTCTATCCGGCGCTCTATCGGCTCGAGCAGCAAGGGTGGATTGAAGCCGCGTGGGCGACACCGAAAACAACCGGCGCGCGAGGTACGACAGCCTCACCAAGTCGGGCCGCAAGCAGCTGGCCGAGGAAACGGCGAGCTGGGAGTGCATCGCCACCGCGGTTACGCGCGTGTTGCAGCAGGCCTAGAACCGACGTCATGTCGCTCGGCTCGCGGCTTCGCCGGCTTCGCGGTTCGTTCCGCAACAACGCCTTCGAAGAATCCATGGAGGCAGAGCTGCGCCACCACCTCGAGCTCGAGGCCGAGATGCTGGCCGCACGCGGCATGAGCACCGGCGAGGCGCGCGACCTCTTCGCGTGCCGCCGCTTCGGCAGCGTCTCGCAGGTCAAGGACGAATGCCGCGACCCGGCCGCCGCGCGGCTGCGGGGCCGGCGGTGGCGCGCCGCCCGCGCCGAGGCCGACGTGTTCGTGCGCGCCTACCGCGACGCCGACGACGGGGTGCCCGACTCCTATCAGGCGCTGATCCCGCTGGACAGCTTCCCCGACACCGGCATCGCCTGGCCACGCTCCACCCTGTTCAAGGTGCTCGACGACCTCACCGCACCCGACACCACGCTGGACTGGACCATCAACACCACCTTCACCAGCGCCGAGTCCGCGGTGTCGACGGCGCAGAACGTCATCACCAACATCCGCGACCAGTACCGCCAGCGCGGCCGGCACGCCGATTCCGACGACGAACTGGTGCGCAAGCTGGCCTCCGGTAAGGAGCTGGCGTCGGAGCTCAAACGCGGCTCCGCCGAACGCGGCGTCAACCCGTCGATCGTGCTGGTCGCAGCCGCCGCCGACGCCGACACGCTGAATTGCGCTGTCGCCGAGGTGATGCGCGCCTACCGGCGCCAGAACATCGGGGCGCGCCGCTGGCGCGGCAGCCAACCGACGCTGTGGAAGGCGTTCACCCCCGGCACGGAGCGCGCCGCCGCGCTGGGCGAGTTCCGCAACCCCACCACCACCGAGCGCTTCGCCAAGTTCGTGCCGCTGCTGGCGTCGCGGCTGGGCAACGCCGCCGGGGTGCCGCTGGGCATGAACCTGACCAGCCCCGGCCTGCGGGACGTGGTGCTGCTCGACCTGCTCGGCGCACCGGCCGGGACAACCCGGCCAACTTGGTGATCTGCGGATCGCCCGGGCGCGGCAAGTCCCACATCGGCAAGCTGCTGATCCGGTCGTGGCTGGCGCTGGGCGCCGGTGTGCACATCTTCGACCCCGGCGAGCCCCGCGAACACCAGCGCGCGCTGGCCGATGTGGCCGATCTGGTGGTGATCGATCTGGCCGATCCCGGCATGAGCGTCGACCCGCTGCGCATCTTTGGGTTTGAGGCGGCCGCCGAGCATGCGGTGGATCATCTGCTGCCGCTGCTGGGGTATCCGGCGATGAGCAGGCAGGCCGCGCGGCTGCGCAGCCACCTGGCGGCAGACACGCGCGGCGCCAACGGGATTGGCAGCCTGGCGCAGTTGATCGGCTACCTGCGGGAGCTGAGTACTGGCCGCGACCGCGCCGACGACGACCTGCTGGTGGGGCTGGAGGGGTTGCGCACCGAAAGCCACCTGCGGGCGCTGTTCGACGACTCGCTGCCGGTGACCGACCTGTCGGCGGCGCGCGCCGTGGTGTGGAACACCGCCGGGCTGGAGCTGCCGACCGTCGACGAGGAGTACGTCGCGCATCTGCACGACCGGACCACGCCGCGCCAGCGCGCCGGTGCCGCGATCTACGGGTTGGCCGCCGACCTCGCGCAGACCATCTTCTTCTCCCGTCCGGCCCGGCCCGATGTGCTGGTGGTGGAAGAGGCGGCGCCGCTGACGAATTCGCCGGGCGGCCAGAAGTGCTGCAACCGCATCATCCGCCAGGGCCGCAAGAGCCAGACCGGGTTCGTCGGGATCAGCCAGCACCCGATCAAGGACTTCGCGGTGCTCGAGGACGAGTTCATCGACCAGCGGCTGTGCCTGGCGTTCAAGGACTCCCGGCTGGCCCGGGCCACGCTGGCTTGGTGCGGGCGCGACCTGGACCGCCACCCGGAGCTGCTGCGCCACTACGTGGAGAACACCAGCCCGGCGCGGTTGACCGACCACGGCGAGGAGGCGATCGACAACCGGTACGGCGCAGTGATTCCCGGCCGTGAGGGGGAGGCGTGGTTCCTCGACGAGTTCGGCGGGTTCGGCAAGGTCGGGCTGTTCGCCGCGCCGACCGCCGCGCTGGCCGCCGCCCTGGACACCAATCCGCACCGCGGCGGGACAGGCCCGCACGCCGTGACCGCGCGGGCCTACCTGTGGTACCTGGACCATCCGCGGCGGCGCCGGCCGGTGCTGGTGGTCGCGGCGGTGCAGGCGCTGGCGGTGCTGGCGGTGTGCGCGGCCCCGCAGGCGCGCCGCGGCCACCAACTCGATGGTGCTGGACTGGACCGGGCTGCGCGACACCTACGGTGTGCCGATCGGCGACTACTACCTGGCGCTGGCGTCGTTGCCCGAGCAGATCACCGCCGGCGCACCGGATGTCACGTGGAATCCCGACACCTGGACGGCGTGGATGTATCACGCGCTGGCCACGGTGGCGGCGAACATGGCCGCGGTCAACATCCTCACCGGCGAGGCCGGATTGTTCGTCGGTGTCGTGGCGATCGCGCTGTGGCTGCTCAAGGTCACCGTGTCCACCTACTGGCTGACGGTGATCGGGGAGATCGCCCGCGCGATCGCCAGGGCGGTGATCCAGGTGACCAGGCGGCGGGCCTGCTGCTGGTCGCGGTGCCGATCGGGGTGTTCGCGGGTGTGGTGACGGTGCAGACGCGGTGAAGTGGGCCGGGGTTGGACGATGATCGGCGTCGCGCTGACGATGCCGGCGGCGTCGGTGGCGGTCTTCGCCGACCCGGCCGGGCTGATGTACGGGCCGGACGGGCTGCTGGCGTTCGCGCGCCGTGTCGGGTTCTCCGTCGCGTCGGCCGCCACCCACAACGGCGCGCTGGCCGGGTCGCCCGGCGCAGGGCAGGTCGACACGCTGACCGCCAGCCTGATCACGCACACGGTGCGAGAACCGTTGCAGCTGTGGAACTTCGGGCATGTGGTGGACCGGGTGGGTGGCTGCGGGGCGGCGTGGTCGGCGGCGGTTCGCGCGGCCGGCCCGACGGCCCGATCAGCGCGATGGCGGCCTGCGGGGACCGCGCGGCGGTGGCGTTCGCCCAGCACCTCGACGGCACCAACATCTGGGTCGGACTGGTGTTCGTGGCCGCCGCGGAGCTGCTGGGCCTGTTCATGGTGGCCTCGGGGTGGGCGGTGCTGAAGGTGTCGGTCAAGGCGGTGTGGACGACGGTGATCCTGCTGCCCACCCTGTGGCTGGGCGCGATTCCCGGTGCGCCGCAACGCCGCGCGGCCGATGTGGTGTGGCAGTTCTTCCGCCACGGCGTCGAGGTGCTGGTCTACATCGTCTACGTCAGCGTGATCGGGCTGGCGGTGCAGCGGATCGTGGCCGCCCCGCTGCCGGCCGAGCTGGGCGGCACCAACCCGTTCGCGCACGTGCTGATGATGGGCGGTGTGGCGGTGGTGGCGCTGATGCTGTTGCGGCACATCCGCGCCGACCTGTCCGGGCGGCCGGCGGGCCGGGTCTGGTGCGGCAGGCCACCGACGTGGCGGTCGGGATGGGGATGACACGCGGCGTTCGGGGCGGCGGGATCGGCGGCGGTCGCGGTGCGCGCGGGCTGCGCGGCCGCTCGGGGTCGCGGGCGAGCTGACGCCGTGGGAGCAGCTGAAGACCGAGCCGCCGAGAATGCCGCCGCGGTGCACGGCACGCCGCAGCCCGGCTTCGACCCGGTGCCTGGTGGCGGCATCGCGGCCGCCGGGGCAGCCGCGCGGCGACGGGAGCGCGCAGCAGCCGGCTGGCGCGGTTGCGGCGGGCGGTGACGGTGTCGCGGGCGCGCATCTGATCGAACTGGGGGAGCCGGCCGCGGTGGCGGCCTCGGGTGAGGAGCCGACCGGCCGCGTTGAATCACGACCCCGCCGGGGACGGCACGCCCAAGCAACCGTCGGTTGCACCTCCGGAACCGCCTCGGCCGGGCCGGGCGCGCAGGCCGACATCGACGCACCTGCGGTGCCCCCGATGGTCGAGACTCGATTGGACCGCGGGCCCGAGCCGCTGCCCGAGCGCGCCCCACCGCCGACGAGGGCTACGCCGCCGCCACCGACTACCGTCAACCTCGACACCTGACGACCAGCAGGAGCCCAAGACGTCCACCGATGACCTCGCCGACCGAACAGCGCCGCGCCTTCGACGCCGCGATGGAGGATTACCGCAGCCGCGACATCGGCCCGCGCGCGCACCATCTTCACCCAGGTCACCCGCGACAGCCCCACCATGTCCGATGCCTGGCTGGGCCGCATGGCCTGCGGCGACCACGACCTCGCCACGCTGGCCGGCGCCCACGAGAACTCCCGCGCGCTGTACCGCGAGACCCGCCGCATCGGGCTGAACGACGGCGACCTGTACGCGCAGATCGCCGCCCCGCTGTATGTCACCGTGCCGGTGTGGTCGCGCGCCACCATCGCGCTGGCCTACGCCGCGGCGCTGATCTCCGCGCGACCGCTACGACCGACGCGGTCGCGCTGCTCGACGACCCGATCATCACCGCCGACACCCAGGCCGCCCAGTGGCACCAGTTCATCACCGCCATGCCTGTATCACCAGACCCGCCGCTGGCCCGACGTCCGCTCGGTGACCGCGGTCTCGCCGCCGGCCACCGCCACCCACGTGCTCGACGCGGTGACGGTGGCGGTCACCGCGATGTCGGCAGCGCCGCGGCCAGCCTCGGCCAGTTCCCGACCGCCCTGGAGCTCACCGATCGACTGTCGACAACCAACCCGGTCGCCGCCGATATCGCGTTGACGCGGGGGTGGTGTCGCAGGGAGCTGGGGGATGAGGAGGGGGCGCGGGCTTCGTTTCGGGCGGCCGTGGTGGACGGGCCGCTGCTGGAGCCGGCGCGGGAGGCGCTGGACAACCCGAACTTCCGGCTCATCGTCACCGACGCCGACACCATCGCCACCCGCACCGACCCGTGGGACCCGGCCACCGAGGAGTCGCGATCGACGCGACGCCGCGGCGCTGGCCGACGAGCAGCGAGCGTGCTGGCCCGGGCGCAGGCCCGACTGGACGAGCTGATCGGGCTGGACGGGCCCAAGGAGCAGATCGCGGTGTGGCGCACCGAGATTCAGATCGACCAGCTGCTGGCCGCCCAGGGTGAGGAGACCTCGACGCACCAACGAGAACCACATGGTGCTCGAAGGCCCGCCCGGCACCGCCAAGACCAGCTTCGCGCGCATCGTCGCCGAAATCCTGTTCGGGCTGGGCAAGATTCAGCGTCCCGAGGTCATGGAGGTCACCGAGGAAGACCTCGTCGTCGGCTACGTGTCCCAGACCGCCCAGCGCATGAAAGAGGTCTGCGAGGAGGCGTTGGGCGGGGTGTTGTTCATCGACGAGGCCTACCGGCTGGTGCCCGAACACGAGGGCCACTCGTTCGGCAAGGACGCCATCAACACCCTGTTGAAGTACATGGAGGACTTCCGCGACCAGCTGGTGGTGATCGTCGCCGGCTACCCGACCGAGATGCGACGGTTCTTGGCCGCCAACCCCGGTCTGGCGTCGCGGTTTCACTTCACCTTGACGTTCGAGTCAGCTACACACCGGACGAGATCGTGGCGATCGCCCGCCACATCGCCGGCAAGGAGAAGATCGCGATCACCGAGCGGCGCTGGCCGCTGCTGCGAGGCCGAGGCCGCCCGGTTGCGCGACACTGCCAACGGATTCCGGGACCGCGCTGGATGTCGCCGGCAACGGCCGCTACGCCCGCAAGGTGGTCATCGCCTGCAAACGCGAACGGGCCCGCCGCCTGCACACCGTCGCCCCCGCCGAGCTGGCCGAGCTGGCCAAGACGTGACCCGTCGGTGCTGGTCGTCAACGACGACGACATGGCGCGGGCGTTGGCGTCGGCGCTGGCGTGAAGGCGATGATCAACACGTGCGACAGCGGGGAGGTCGGATATCAACAGCGACAACGTTGTCGTACGCGGCACTACAGCCCACCGATTCGACCGACAGTCCGTGGCGAACTCCGGCAGCTGCGCGGTCGAGTCGCACCTGAACCCGCCGCCGATCGCCGTCCCCGTGCACGTCGACTTGCTCACCGATGTGACATGCGCATTCACTAGCCGGGAGCTCTCGGAGTTGCGCACGGCCTCTGACCAGCTGGCGCTGCAGAAGACGCGACGTCAAAGACGCCCGCGACGGGATTGATGATTAGTTACCCGCGGGAGCGGTGGGACCGACATGATCGGTTGGTGTCGGCGTCGAAGGAGCGCCGGGCCGCTGTGCGCGCACATCACGGCGGCAACCGGTGGGAGCTGCTCACCTGCGCGCGTCGAGGCCACGTCACCTATGCACCCGACGATGCCGCCCTCGCCGACCGGCTGAGCGGAAACACCGGCGTGGGCGAAGTCTGGCGCTGCCTGCGCTGCGGTGCATTTGTGGTCGGAGCGCCGCATGGCCGCGGCCCCGCAGATGACGCACCCCTGGTGCTTCGCGGTCGAGCTTTGCGTCAGGCCATCATTGTGCGCGCGCTTGCCGTGGAACGCTGGTTCCGGGCGTTGCTCATCGGCCTCGCCGCCTGGGCGGTGTGGAAGTTTCGCGGCGCACAGGGATCGATCCAGGCCACCGTCGAGCGCGACTTACCGCTGTTGCGCGCCTCGGGAATCAAGGTCGATCAGATGACCGCGATACACGAGTTGGAGAAGGCGTTGGCCACCAAACCCAACACGCTGATCCTGCTGTTCTTTCTACTGGCGGCTTACGCGCTGCTGGAGCTTATCGAAGGGGTGGGATTGTGGTTGCTGGCCCGGTGGGGCGAGTATTTCGCCGTGGTGGCGACGTCAATCTTTCTGCCGTTGGAGGTATATGACTTGGCGACCAAGGGCGTCACGTTCACCCGCTGCGCAGCATTCGTCATCAATGTGGCCGCCGTGCTCTATCTGCTGATCTCCAAACGGCTGTTCGGCCTTCGCGGCGGCCGCAAAGCCTACGATGACGAACGGCGCGGTGAGCAACTGCTTGATGTTGAACGAGCCGCCGTGGCCTGAGTCGATAGCCTGGTGGGCGACCGTTCCCCACTGCCTGCCCAGCGGGATCGTCGTCAGTCCAGACGGCGCGAAGTTGTATGTGGCGCTGGCACATACGTTGCATACGATGCGCGGGTCGACAGCTAGATTACCTGCGGAAATGCTTAGAGAAGGCACGCGGAGCAATCGCGCCAGGGCGGGCGTCCGTTTCATAGGAAACGCAAACGTTCCGCATAGCACGCGCATCGACTGGGATGGCCCAATGGTCGTATGACCTTGACATTGGCTGCACGTGTGTCAGCACCGATCGCTGACGACGACGTCGAATCCCGTCGGCGGATCAGCTCACGCACCTGGGATCGGATTGGTTTCGGTGTGCTGCTGGTCGCCACCGCGGTCATGTACCTGTGGAACATCACCGTCAACGGGATGGGCAATCAGTTCTACGCGGGTGCGGCGCAGGCCGGCTCGAAGAACTGGGAGGCGTTGCTGTTCGGGTCGCCTGGACACGCAGCAACTTCATCACCGTCGACAAGCCCCCGGTGTCGCAGTGGGTGATGGGCTTGTCGGGGCAGATCTTCGGATTCAGCAGTGCGAGCATGTTGGTGCCCGAGGCATTGATGGCGGTCATGGCGGTCGCGCTGCTCTACGCTGCCGTGCGCCGGGTCAGCGGACCACACGCGGCGCTGTTGGCCGGAGCGGCGTTGGCGCTGACTGCCGGTGGCGGCATTGATGTTTCGGTACAACAATCCCGACGCGGTGATGGTGCTGCTGATGATGGCGGCCGCCTACTGCGCGGTGCGCGCGCTCGAGCGCGCCAGTGCGAAGTGGATCGCCTTGGCGGGGGTGGCATTCGGCTTTGCGTTCCTGGCCAAGATGCTCGAGGGCATCATGGTGATGCCGGCGATCGGTGCCGTGTATCTGTTCGCGGCGCCGACCTCGATGCGGCAAGAGGGTGCTCCATCTGCGGGTGCACTGGCGACGTTCCTGGTTTCGGCGGGTTGGTTCGTCGTGCTGACGTTGGCGTGGCCGGCGTCGTCGCGGCCCTACATCGCGGGCTCGACCGACAACAACTTCATGAACCTGGTCCTGGGTTACAACGGAGTCGCCCGCGTCCTGGGCCGAACACGGCGACCCCGGGCCGAATCCCTGGCCGGCGGTCGGCAGGTGCCCACGTGGGCGTCGCACGGCGGCCACCACGGCGGGTTCGGCGGCTTCGGTGGCCAACCACAGGCCTGCGACGACTGTTCACCGGCGAGTTCGGCTTCGAAATCGGCTGGCTGCTGCCCGCGGCCCTGCTCGCGTGGCGCTGGTGCTCATCTCGCGGCGACGCGCCCCGCGCACCGACCTCGTCCGGGCGGCCGCGCTTCTGTTCGGCGGGTGGATGCTCGTCGACGGACTGGTGCTCAGCTACATGGAAGACCATGATTCACCCCTACTACTGCTTGTCGCTCGCGCCCGGCCGTGGCGGGAATCTTCGCCGTCGGCGTCCACGAGATGTGGGGCAAGCGATCCACGTGGTTCGGCCGACTCGGACCTGTCGTGCTCATCGGGTCGACCGGCGTCTGGAGCTGGTGGATCCTGGGCCGCAATGCGAATGGTTCCCGGCGCTGCGCTGGGTGATCCTGGCGGTGACGGTTCGCAGCGCGTCGCCCTCCTGCTCTCGCTGACTTCGCAGGCGCACCAACGGTTTGCGGTGACATCGCTGGCGGTGGGCTCGTCGTGGCGCTGCTGGGTGCAACGGCCTACGCGTTCGCGACGATCGGGCAGTCCCACGACGGCGGAATGGCAATCGTCGGACCCCGAGCCCGAGCAGATCGGGCCCCGCGACGGCGGCAGGCGTCGGACAGACATCGACAACGCGGCACTGGAAGCCATGCTGCGCGCCACGGCACCGAGTTGTCGGCAGCCATCGACCGATCGTCGACGGCAGCCGGCTCGAGTTGTCCACCAACACCGCGGTGATGGCCATCGGCGGATTCGGCGGAAGCGATCCCGGCGCCGACGCTGGGCGAGTTCCAGCAGGACGTCGCCAACCACCGGATCACGTACTTCATCGCGCCCGCACGAGGCCGGCGGACCCGGCGGATTCGGCGACAGGCAGCACTCAGACATCACGCAACTGGGTCACTGTCCCACTTCACGCCGATGAAGGTCGGCTCCGACACCGTCTACGACCTCACGACACCTGCCACCCAAACGCACTGGATGAGTGGAGCGTGAATTTCTGCGGAAAGTACGTCAACGAGGACGGAGAGATCCTCAACGGCACCTAGTCGGCCGACTACACCGCCAACCAAAGCGTCGTCCACTACCTCGCCGAGGCCGCCGATCTCGTCGCCGAGGGCTTCTTCTCAACGCATTTGACGCTTTACTTGCACCCGTCGCTCCACACCCGCGCTCCACAGCGGCGCGCCGATGGTTTCATGCACGCGACGGGGAAGGGAACTGCGACCGCGCAAGCCGTAGCGTTGTATAGAACGGTCGATCCACTCGGGACAAAAATGGCGCGCTAATTGAGGTCCTGACACACCGCTGACACCAAGGAGCAGATCGCGGTGTGGCGCACCGAGATTCAGATCGACCCGCTGCTGGCCGCCCAGGGCGAGGAGACGTCGTCGACCAACGAGAACCACATGGTGCTCGAGGGCCGCCGGGCACCGCCAAGACCAGCTTCGCGCGCATCGTCGCCGAAATCCTGTTCGGGCTGGGCAAGATTCAGCGTCCCGAGGTCATGGAGGTACCGAGGAGACCTCGTCGTCGGCTACGTGTCCCAGACCGCGCAACGCATGAAAGAGGTCTGCGAAGAAGCGTTGGGCGGGGTGTTGTTCATCGACGAGGCCTACCGGCTGGTGCCCGAACACGAGGGCCACTCGTTCGGCAAGGACGCCATCAACACCCTTTTGAAGTACATGGAGGACTTCCGCGACCAATTGGTCGTCATCGTCGCCGGCTATCCGACCGAGATGCGACGGTTTTTGGCCGCGAACCCTGGGTTGGCGTCGCGGTTTCACTTCACGTTGACATTCGAGTCCTACACACCGGCGGAGATCGTGGCGATCGCCCGCCACATCGCCGGCAAGGAGAAGATCGCGATCAGCGAGGACGCGTGGCCGCTGCTGGAGGCCGAGGCCGCCCGGCTGCGGTCGCTGCCAACGGATTCCGGGACCGCGTTGGATGTCACCGGCAACGGGCGCTGCGCCCGCAAGGTGGTCATCGCCTGCAAACGTGAACGCGCCCGGCGGCTGCATACCGTGGCCCCCGCCGAGCTGGCCGAGTTCGCCAAACGCGACCCGTCGGTGCTGGTGGTCAACCCCGACGACATGGCGAGGGCGTTGGCGTCGACGCTGGCCTGGGGGAGCACTGCCCTGTGAGCCGGCAGGCCGATGTCACTTATCGGTCTGCCTGCGCGCTCGAGAAGATACCCAACCGTGTTCGGGTGCACGACGATTCCGGTCCCGCGCCCTTCCAACGGATTCGGCGTACGTTCCAGAATATCGATGTCCCAGCCCCGGTCTCGAAGAACCAGAGCTGCGGTGAGTCCGCCGAGCGACCCCCAATCACTATGGCTCGCATCATGCGGCCCTCCCGCTGGCGAGGACTGTTGGCGCGAACGAGGGCGGCGAGACGGTGGTCATATCTCCCAGGGTCGCCTCGATGGTAGCGGTTGTCGTCCGCAGTTGTCGTGGGCGCCAGCACTAG
>CAVPRD010000020.1:0-84454 GCA_963707705.1 uncultured Pseudomonadota bacterium
GAAATATCTCGATCTCGACGGCAAGCTGCACGAGGTCGAGGCTGATGGGATTCTCGCAACCTGCCTGCAGCACGAAATCGACCATCTAAACGGCGTATTGTTCATCGATCACCTGTCGAAGCTGAAGCGCGACCGGGTCATCAAGAAATATACTAAAATCGCCAAACAAGCGGCGGACTGACTTTCCCCGCTTCTCTCCTTTCCGGTCGCGCTGCGGCCAGTTTGCGGTGACGTGAGTGCCACTTCGTCTCATTTTCATGGGCACGCCGGAATTCGCGGTGCCGACGCTGGTGGAACTGGTAAATGCCGGTCATGACATAGCTGCGGTTTACACCCGTGCGCCAAAACCGGCCGGTCGCGGGATGGCGTTGCAGGAGACGCCGGTGGCGCGGCAGGCGGGCCGTTTCGGATTGCCATTGCGCACGCCGAAGACGTTGCGGGACATCGCTGAACAGGCAGATTTCGCCGCATTGAATGCAGATGCCGCGGTGGTCGTGGCCTATGGCCTAATCCTGCCCAAGGCCGTGCTCGGCGCTGTGCCGCTCGGTTGCTTCAATTTGCACGCTTCGCTGCTGCCGCGCTGGCGGGGTGCTGCGCCCATCAATCGTGCAGTGATGGCGGGTGACACCGAAAGCGGCTTGTCCGTGATGAAGATGGACGAGGGACTCGATACCGGCGGCGTTGCGCTAATGGAAAACGTCCCGATCGGATCCGACAGCACGGCGGGTGATCTGCACGACCGTCTTGCGATCGTCGGCGCCGACCTGATGGAGCGCGCGATCGGAGCGCTGGAACGTGGCGCTATGCAGATCGTGCCGCAGCCGGGCGAGGGCGTTACCTACGCTGAAAAGATCGACAAGAACGAAACCCGCATCGACTGGAATAGGCCCGCGGACGAAGTGCACGATCACATCCGCGGGCTGTCGCCGTTTCCCGGCGCCTGGTTCGAATGGAAGCATGACGGTGAGCCGGTACGGGTCAAAGTTTTGCGCAGCACCCTGGGGCAGGGCAGCGGCGCCCGAGGGACCGTGCTCGACCATGAATTTACAGTCGCCTGCGGCGGCGGCGCGGTACGAATCCTCGAACTGCAGCGCGCCGGCAAGCAGCCGATGAAGGCGAGCCAGTTTCTGCGCGGCAACCCGGTGAAAACCGGCGCGCGTGTCGCCTGATCATGCCGCGCTACAAGCTGATCGTCGAGTATAACGGTACGCCCTATCGCGGCTGGCAATACCAGGCTGACGTACCGACGGTGCAGGGCGCGATCGAGGAGGCGGTCGCACAATTCGATGGCCAGCGCGTCACCATCCAGGGTGCGGGTCGCACCGATGCCGGCGTGCATGCACTGGCGCAGGCCGCGCATGTGGACCTTCGCGGCGAACATGACGGTGGTACAGTACGCGACGCGCTCAATTTCTATCTGCGGCCGCAGCCGATCGCGGTGCTGTCGGCGGAGCGGGTCAGCGCCGATTTCAATGCGCGCTTTTCGGCCACCAAGCGGCATTATCTCTATCGCGTCGTCAACCGAAGGCCCGATCTTGCGCTCGATCTCGGCCGCGTCTGGCGCGTCGGACGCCCGCTCGACATCGAGGCAATGCGCGAGGCGGCGAAGCGGCTGCTCGGCAATCATGACTTCACGACGTTTCGTTCCACCGAATGTCAGTCGAAATCGCCGGTGAAGACTTTGGACCAACTCGACATCGAGGCTGATGGCAGGAATGTGAATGTCATAGTGTCCGCGCGTTCGTTCCTGCACAACCAGGTGCGCTCGATGGTCGGTTCTCTCGTTCATGTCGGCGAAGGAAAATGGAGCGCCGATGATCTCTCTCGCATCCTGCAGGCGCGCGACCGCACCTTGTGCGGACAGGTAGCGCCGCCGGACGGGTTGTATCTCGTGAAGGTCGATTACTGAGCCTTATTCCGCGGCCTGCATCAGCGGCTCCGGCTCTTTGACGCGCTTCTCGCCCTTGAGCCAATTCTGCAGCCGGTCGAGATAGAGATACACCACCGGCGTCGTGTAGAGCGTGAGCACCTGGCTCAGCAGCAGACCGCCGACCATCGCATAGCCGAGCGGCTGGCGCAGCTCGGAGCCGGAGCCATTGCCCAGCATCAGTGGCACGCCACCCAACATCGCTGCCATCGTGGTCATCAGGATCGGCCGGAAGCGCAGCAGACACGCTTCGCGGATTGCAGCGAGCGGCGCCATATTGCGGTCGCGCTCGCCGGCGATGGCGAAATCCACCAGCATGATTCCGTTCTTCTTCACGATACCAATCAGAAGAATGATACCGATGATGCCGATCACCGAAAGGTCGAAGCCACCGGCCCAGAGCGCAAGCAACGCGCCGACACCGGCGGAGGGAAGCGTCGACAGAATGGTCAGTGGGTGGATGTAGCTTTCGTAGAGCACGCCGAGGATGATGTAGACCACTAGCAGCGCGGCCACGATCAGGATCGGCTCGCTCGACAGCGAAGTCTGGAACGCCTGCGCGTTGCCCTGAAAAGTACCGATCAGCGTATTCGGCTTGCCAATCTCGCTCATCGCGAGCTGGATCGCATCGACTGCTTCTCCGAGCGAGACACCCGGCCGTAGGTTGAAAGACAAGGTTGCAGCCGGAAACTGACCCTGATGCGACACCTGCAACGGGCCGACCTTGCTTGAGTTGACATTGACCAGCGTCGACAGCGGAATCGCCTGTCCGGTGTTCGGCGACTTCACGTAGATCTGGTTGAGCGAAGACAGATCGGCTTGCAATTGCGGCGGGATTTCCAGGATCACGTGATAGGATGTGAGCTGCGTGAAATACTGCGTAACCTGGCGCTGGCCATAGGCATCGTTAAGCGTATCGTCGATCAATTGCGGCTGGATGCCGAAGCGTGCGGCCGCGTCGCGATTGATGCTGATGGAAAGCTGCGGCGCATTTGCCAGGAGATCGCTCGAAACGTCGGCAAGCTGCGGCAGCGTTTTCAGCTTTTCGAGGACGCGTGGACCCCAAAGGGTCAGCTCGTCGATGCTCGCGTCCTGCAGCGTGTATTGAAACTGGGCGCGCGATATGCGGCCGCCCACGGTGATGTCCTGCCCCGGCTGCAGGAACAGCGCGACGCCCTCCATCTTCGCGAGCTGCGGCCGCAACCGGTCGATCGCCTGCGAGGCGGTCGATTGGCGCTCCTCTCGAGGTTTCAGCGCTATGAAGAAGCGGCCGGTATTGGTGGTCTGCGCGCCGCCGGCGCCGATTATGGATCCGAAGGCGGCAATGTCTGGATCGTTCGCAAGCAATGCGCCGAGCGTCTGCTGCAGACGCTTCATTTCGGCAGGCGAGACGTCTTGTGCCGCTTCCGACAAGCCGAGGATAAGGCCGTTGTCCTGCACCGGAAAAAAGCCCTTCGGAATCTCGATGAACAATACGACAGTAAGTGCCATCGTGACGAAGAACACGGCGAGCGTTATCGCCTGATGACGTAGCACCACGTCGAGCGTGCGCCGGTACCCGTTCAGCAGGGCATCGAACATCGCCTCGGTGGCGCGGTAGATGCGGCCATGCGAATGGACGCCGCCTTTCAGGAAGCGCGAGCACAGCATCGGGGTTAGCGTCAGCGAAACGATCGCCGAAACTGCGATTGCGAGCGTAACGGTGATCGCGAATTCGCGAAACAACCGTCCGACGATCCCGCCCATCAGCAGCAGTGGAATGAATACCGCAACGAGCGAAAGACTGATCGACACCACCGTGAAGCCGATCTCGCGCGCGCCCTTCAATGCCGCTTCCGTCGCCGACAATCCGTCCTCGACATAGCGGTAGATGTTTTCCACCACCACGATCGCATCATCGACCACGAAGCCGACCGCGATGGTCAGCGCCATCAGCGAGAGATTGTCGAGGCTGAATCCCAGGAGGTACATGATCGCGGTGGCGCCAAGCAGCGACAGGGGCACCGTAATGCTGGGTATAACGGTGGCGGCGACATTGCGCAGGAACATGAAGATCACCATCACGACCAGCGCGATGGTGAGCATGAGCGTGAACTGCACGTCCTTCACCGAGGCACGGATGGTCTGCGTCCGATCGACGATGATGTCGACCTTCATATCCGCCGGAATGACGGCGCTGAGCTGCGGCATCGCTTCCTTGATCTGATCGACAGTGTCGATCACGTTGGCGCCGGGCTGCTTGAACACGACCAGCACCACGGCAGGCTTGTCGTTTTCCCAAGCGGCAATATTGACGTTCTCGGCGGCGTCGACCGCCTTGCCGATGTCGCGCACGCGGATCGGGGCGCCGTTGCGGTAGGCGAGGATCACGTCGTCATAGCCGGCCGCCGCGGTGAGTTGATCGTTGGCGGCGATGGTGAAGCTCTTCTGCGCTCCGTTGAGATTGCCTTTCGCGGCGTCGGTCGTGGCATTGACGAGGACTCCGCGCACGTCTTCCAGCGTCATGCCGGTAGCGGCAAGCTTGCCGGGATCGATCTGGACCCGCACAGCCGGCTTCTGCTCGCCGCCGATGGTGACGAGCGCGACGCCCGGCACCTGCGAAATGCGCTGCGCCAGCACGTTATCCGCGAAATCGTCGACCTTGGTGATCGGCAGCGTATCGGAATGCGCCGCCAGAATCATGATCGGCGAATCGGCCGGATTCGTCTTGCGATAGGTGGGCGGCGCGGACAGCGTGGTCGGCAATTGCTTGCCGGCGGCGGTGATCGCGGCCTGCACATCCTGCGCGGCGGCGTCGATGCTGCGGGTCAATTCGAATTGCAGAGTGATGCTGGTCATGCCGAGCGTCGAGGTGGAGATCATCTGCGTGACGCCGGAAATCTGTCCGAATTGCCGTTCGAGCGGTGCCGCGACGACGGAGGCCATGGTGTCCGGACTCGCACCGGGCAGGGACGCCGACACCTGGATGGTCGGGAAGTCCACTTGCGGCAGCGGCGCGACCGGCAAAAGCGGATAGGTGAACACGCCGACGAAGACGATCGCCGCCATCAACAGCGAGGTTGCGATCGGCCGGCGAATGAAGGGCTCGGAAATGTTCATGATGCATCTCCGCTCGCCTGCGCTGCGAACGGTTTTGCCTCGACCCGCATGCCTGCCTGCAACCGGTATTGTCCGTCGGTCACCACGCGGTCTCCGGCCGCGACGCCGTTGGCGACCACGGTGATGCCGCCTTGCGAGGCGGGGGCTTCGACCGGCTGTGGTTGCGCGGTGCCGTCGGGCTGGACGCGCCAAACGAACAGACCTTTTGGCCCGCGCTGGATCGCCTGCGATGGAACGACCAGCGCATTTTTCCGGGTTTCGTTCAGCAGACGCACATGCACGAATTCGCCCGACCACAATCTCTCGTCGTCATTCGGAAAAGTGGCCTTCAGCTTGATCGTGCCGGTGGTCTGATCGATTTGATTGTCGATCAGCATCAGGGTTCCGGTCGCTAGCGCCTTGGTGTCGTCCTGGTCGTAGGCGATGATCTCAACCGGACCACGCGCCATCGCGCGCCGCACGTCTTCGAGATTTTTTTCCGGCAGCGTGAAGATCACCGCGATCGGCTTTGTCTGGGTCAGTACCGCGATCGTTCCCGTTGCGTCGTTGGCGCGCAGGATATTGCCCGGGTCGATCTGCCGGATACCCATGCGGCCGTCGGTCGGCGCACGGATCGTGGTGTAATCGACCTGCGTCTGCGCGCTTTCAATCGCGGCCTGATCGGCCTGGATGGTGGCTTTCACCTGCGCCACCACAGCAATCTGGCGATCGAGATTCTGCTGCGTGCCGGCGGCGCTCGCAACCAGTGACTGAATGCGCTCGAGGTCTTTTGATGCGCTGATTAGCTGCGCTTCGTCCTGCGCCTTCTTCGCTTTCGCCTGATCCAGCGCGGCCTGATAGAGACGCGGATCGATCTGCGCCAGCACGTCGCCCCGCCGCACCATCCGGCCTTCGGTGAAATTCACCGTTTGCAGCTTGCCGTCGACCTGGGTGTGAAGCGTGGTGGTATTGGAGGCCTGCACGATGCCGAGGCCCATCAGATAAATTGGTACATCCTGCGTTACGACACTCGCGACCGTTGCAGGAACCGCGGGTTGCGGTCGACGCGTCGATTCGGCGGAATTGGTCGTGCTGTAACGCCAATAGGCGAAGCCCCCTGCGGCCAGCCCGATCAAAGCGAGGCAGACAAAAATCCGGAACCGCGGCCGTCTCACGGACGGCTGTACAACCTGCACCATCTTCGTCGCTCCCAAACGGTGGAACAACATTTGTGCAGTGCAGATGACTCCGTCGTGGCCGCAGAATTAAAGCTTGGTAATGCGGACCGAGCGAGTGCGAAAACGCACATGCCGGTTCCCTAGGGCGGCGGGTTCACGCGAAATAGTGGTCGAGGATTTTGCGATAGATCGCGGTCAGCGCGACGAGATCACTAACCGGCACGCGCTCGTCGATGGCGTGCATGGTCTGGCCGACCAGGCCGAATTCCACCACCGGGCAGAAATTCTTGATGAAGCGCGCGTCGGAGGTGCCGCCGGTGGTCGATAGAACCGGCTTGCGGCCGGTGACTTCTTCCACCGCTTTCGCAACCACATTGGTGAAGGGTCCAGGCTCGACCACGAACACATCGGCATTGGACGGATCCCATTCGAACGAGAACCGGATCTTCCCACCGGAGGCTGCGATCGCACGCTTTTCCATCAGCACCTTCAGCTTTTCCTGATCGTGCAGATCGTTGAAGCGGATGTTGAAGCGCGAACGCGCTTCGCCCGGAATCAGATTGACGGTCTTGTTGCCGACATCGATCGAGACGAATTCCAGATTCGAGGCGTCGAACAGCTCAGAGCCCTTGTCGAGCGGCTCGGCCTTCAGCGCCGCGATCAAGGTCACGAGGCCGGTCACCGGATTGTCGGCGCGCTCGGGATAGGCGACGTGGCCCTGCTTGCCATGCACGATCAGCGTGCCGTTCTGCGAACCTCTCCGCCCGATCTTGATGGTGTCGCCCAGCACCTCGCGATTGCTCGGTTCGCCCAGAATGCAATGGTCGAACTTTTCGCCGTGCTTGGCCGCCCAGTCGAGCAGCTTGGGCGTGCCGTTGATCGCAACGCTCTCCTCGTCACCGGTGATCAGGAACGAGATCGAGCCTTTTGACTTGCCGCCATGCGCCGCGAGATGATCGAGCGTGGCCGCGATGCAGGCTGCGATCCCGCCCTTCATGTCGACCGCGCCGCGCCCGAACAGCACGCCGTCCGCTACTTCGCCCGCGAACGGCGGATGCGTCCAGGCGTTTTCATTTCCGGGCGGCACAACGTCGGTATGGCCGGCGAACATCAGGTGGGGGGAGCCGGTGCCGATGCGGGCGTAGAAATTCTCCACGTCCGGCGTGCCGGCTTGCGAGAACGTCATCCGATGCACGGTGAAGCCCGCGGCCTTCAGCGTCTTTTCCAGAAAGCTTAGCGCGCCGCCTTCATCCGGCGTGACCGAGCGGCAGCGGAGCAGGCCCTGGGCGATGGCGATTGCGTCCGCGGCCATCGGCTCAATCCCGCAGCAGCTCGTTGATCGAGGTCTTGGAGCGGGTCTTCTCGTCCACGCGCTTGACGATCACCGCGCAATAGAGGTTCGGCCCCGGCTGGCCGTTCGGCAGCGGCTTGCCCGGCATGGTGCCCGACACCACCACCGAATAGGCCGGCACTTCGCCGCGGAAAATCTCGCCCGAGGCGCGATCGATGATGGTGGTGGAGGCGCCGAGATAGACCCCCATCGACAGCACCGAGCCCTCGCGCACCACCACGCCTTCGGCCACTTCCGCGCGCGCGCCGATGAAGCAATTGTCCTCGATGATGACCGGCCCCGCCTGCAGCGGCTCCAGCACGCCGCCGATGCCGGCACCGCCGGAGATGTGGCAATTCTTGCCGATCTGCGCGCAGGAGCCGACCGTCGCCCAGGTATCCACCATCGTCCCGGAATCGACATAGGCGCCGAGATTGACGAAGGACGGCATCAGCACCACGCCCGGCGCGATATAGGCGGAGCGCCGCACCGTGCAATTGGGCACCGCGCGAAAGCCGGCCTTCTTGAACTTGGCCGCGTTCCAGCCGTCGAATTTCGATGGCACCTTGTCCCACCACACCGATTTGCCGGGGCCGCCGCGCATCACGCTCATGTCGTTCAGCCGAAACGACAGCAGCACCGCTTTCTTCAGCCATTGATGGACCTGCCATGTGCCGTCCGCCTGCTTCTCGGCGACGCGCGCGGTGCCGCTATCGAGCAGGTTCAGCGCCTGGTCCACCGCCTTGCGGACCGGCCCTTTGGTCTTCGGCGTGATGGTGTCGCGCTTCTCGAAGGCGTCGTCGATGATCTGAGCAAGCTTTTCGTTGGCCATGCCGGTCCCCGGAACTTTGTCGTGCAAGGTGATGGCGCGACCGCTTGGCCGCTGTCAATGGCGGCTGTTTGCCGCTCGCGCGGGACACCGGATCTCTACAAACCGCGGTCGAAGGCCGCTGTATGCCCGCCCGCCTTGAACAATTGTTCAGGAATATATTCGGAACGTTTGATGCGAGGAGCGCATTGCTCGATGGGGAACGACGTTTCTTATGGAGCAACAAGAAAATGCGAAAACTCATCCTTGCCGCAGCGGCCGTCGCCGCGTTCGGATTGATCCTGCCTGTCGCCACACCGAGCGCGAGTGCGCAAACGCTGGTGGTTCGATCCGGTCACGGGCCACACCGCCACGTCGTGCGCGATCATCGCCGCGTCGTCGTCGTCAAGCCGGTTCGTCGCGGCGACAGCTGGCGTCATTCGCATCGGCACGGTCACGTGCACGGTACGCGGGTTATCGTTCGCTAACCGCACAGGCCAAAGCTAAAGCCTTCTTGCGAAACAGTCCGCTCATTGCCGCGACAGCGCGATGAGCGGACTGAACCGTTATGGGCCCCTTGTCGCCATCTTTCTGCGTAGAGGCAGGAAGTCCACGCGATACACCGATTCAATTCTCAAACAGCCACGCGCAATTAACGCCGGGCGCGAGCGCGCCCCAGCGGGTGAGGGGAGACGGCGCGCCGGGAAGCGCAGGGCCGTTCCTTGATGCTGTACGGCGAAAGCCGCACAGCCGCCTCTCGGCGCGCCGTCACGCGACGTTTTCCTTCCGGCGCCGGGCCGCGCTTTGCGCCGCGTCTGCGTTCAACGCAGCCGCGTGTCAGCCAGCTCCTGGCAGGAGGCCCTAGTGCCTCCGGGCGGAGCCCCGGCGCCGCCCGAGTGCGAGCTTGCGAAGCTCGCCCGCAGGCGCCGCATCCCGCTCCGCCCTTACGACGCCTCGCGAGAGCGCCCCTCGGCGAGCGGGATAAAGGAAATAAATCCTATTTTCAGATCAAAGTCAATATGAAATTGAGAGCGTTCGTAAGGCGATGATTCGTCTGTGGTTTCTTGCGTGGAAATAATGGACGCGTGGAAGCAAATCAGCTATGTTCTCTTTCTGTTCCGACCCTTACCCACGTCGAAAGTCCGCAAATGCATCCTGCTGCATCCGATCTTCTCAGCTTTGTTGATGGCCGGACATTTTCGACGATTTTGGCGGACCCGCCTTGGCAGTTTGTCAACAAGACGGGAAAGGTGGCTCCGGAGCACCGACGGTTGTCACGCTACAGCACGATGAAACTGGACGAGATCATGTCCCTTCCGGTTCCGCAAATCGCTAAATCGACAGCCCATCTTTATCTCTGGTGTCCAAACGCGTTGCTGCCCGAGGGTTTGGCGGTGCTGAATGCCTGGGGCTTCAGCTACAAAAGCAATATTGTCTGGCACAAGATCCGAAAAGACGGCGGACCAGACGGACGTGGTGTCGGCTTTTATTTTCGCAACGTGACCGAGCTTGTCTTGTTTGGAGTGCGTGGCAAGAACGCGCGCACGCTTGCACCGGGGCGGAGCCAAGTGAACTTTCTTGCGACGCGTAAGCGCGAACATTCGCGAAAGCCGGACGAGCAATACGACATAATTAAAGCTTGTAGCCCCGGTCCATTTGTAGAGCTATTCGCTCGTGGGACGAGGAAGGGCTGGACGACTTGGGGCAATCAGGCGGATGATAATTATAAGCCTACGTGGAAAACATATAGCAACCATTCGCAGACACATTTGATTGCTGCGGAATGAACTTAAGCCGGAGTTTCG
Source organism: uncultured Pseudomonadota bacterium (assembly GCA_963707705.1). GTDB lineage: Bacteria > Pseudomonadota > Alphaproteobacteria > Rhizobiales > Xanthobacteraceae > Pseudorhodoplanes. Next base: position 10,127 of record CAVPRD010000020.1, read on the forward strand.
TCTTCGTCCTCTTCTAGTGCTTTTGCGCCATCTTCAATGAGCTTTTTGACAACCTGCGGATCTTCGCCGAACGTTACGATTGACGCTGGCAATCCAATCAAGACCAAAGGACAGGGATTGCCCACACCCCGTTTGATCCGGTCTTGCAGTTTACGCCAATGCGTTGTCGCTGCACCGAATTTGTCAGATACAAATTGTGACGTCCATGCATCGCGAAAAGGTATTGGATTTTTCTCTCTTTGAACGCGCTTCAATACCTCTCTTTTTTGGCGTGCCGTTTGATTGATTCCGACCTCGGCTAGTCCATCAAAATCGTCGATCTGGTTTTCCTCTATCCATCTCCTGACAAGGTCTTTCATACTGTCTTGCAGAGATGTGCCCCTTGTAATCATTATTCCTATCGAGATCCCTCCCTCAGCATGAAGTCGCTTAAAATTCTCCAGATCGCGGTCAAAAAAAGGATCTTTGTTATTCCATTCGATTTCGCATGCAATACGAAATCTTTGGCTATGCTCTCGTTCGATTAAACGAACGTGATCTACCTTGTGCGAAATAAACTCGCGGGGCTCATCGTTTATTGTTTTCTTTATTGTGAAAGTCTCCTTGAGCCAATTCTTGCTCGTAAGATTATTTCGTAAGCGTTGCGTACCTTTGGTCTCGCCGCCACCTGATCCTATTATTTCTTCGATCGGCACGGATTGATTTGCGATTACTTCTTCAAGCTCGGAGGCTGCATCCGGAAAATCAATCTCAAGTATCGCAAGTGCATGCGAGACAAATTCTATCTGGTAGCCTTTATCAATAAGTGACTTGAACATGATGGGCTCAATATTGGACCGTAAAATTGGCGGTAGTGCTGGTTGGCGTCAAGGCAGATTTGCGCCCCGCCTACTTGTTCCCGAACTTCTTGCTTGTCTAGCCGCCGCGCTGGCTGCCTTTACGAGCAACTTGCGCGGACTCGTCTTTGAGTGACGCTTTGTCGGAGAGGCTCTTTGCAGCATGTAGGTAGAGCCGCTCACCAAAGAAAACCGGCGAGCCCGTTCACCCTTGGCGTCGAAATCGCTCTCTGAGGGCGAGCGCAGCCCAGACAACGAAACAAAGGATGGCGGTGGCGTAGATCGCGGTGATCAGCCATCCCTGCCATGAAGTGATGTAGTTGAAATGCAGCGAAATCGCCGGAGCGAAAAGGTATGGTCCGGTGTGCCCAGTGGCCGGATCGGGAAGGCGCGTTGCCTGCGCCTGTATGACGACGGAAAAGGATTTCCCCAGCACCAGGGCGCCGATCGAACCGTAGAGGAATGCGCTGCGCAGCGTCATGCCGGGGAGCGTTACACCACGCCGGTTGCAATATCGCTAATACTGACCGCGGCGACGCGAGTTACATCCCGCCTCACGTCTGCTTTTCGTCCGGCGCGGGGTGCAGATACGCCACCTGAAAATTCAGGTGCCCGCCGCATTTCTCGCAAGGAATGCCGGGGCCGTATTCGGGTAGCCAATAGTCCTCACCGTGCTTCTCGATCAGCGCCGGAACATTGAAACTGACGAACCAGCCGCAATCCGGCGTCTCGCACGCCGCTTCGAGTTCGAGATTCATCTTAGCGATTCCGCCGAGCTGCCACTTGAAGGGAAATCGCTCCGGCGTGTCGCTCATCGCAGCATCCTTCCTGGCGGGCCTACTTCTTCTTGAACTTCTTGCTGGTCCAGCCGCCGCGCTGGCCGGCCTTGCCGGCGCTGGAGCGCGGGCCTTCCGGTCTGCGCGCCGGTACGCTCTCCACACCCGGGCCCATCGAATCCAGATCGGGGAAATGCGGTACGTCGCTCTTGCCCTTTCCGCCCGGCCGATCCGGCAGCACTTCGTGATAGGAGGCGACGCCCATTTCATCGAGCGTCGGCTTGTGCGGGCGGCTCGGGTCAAGGCGTTTTGATTTGCCGCCGCGCCCGCCCGGTGCATTCAGGTTCACCGTCTTCGTCACCGGATTGTCGCTGACCGCAAGCTCGGTGGCGCGCAGGCGCTTGATCTCGTCGCGCAGCCGCGCGGCTTCCTCGAAATCGAGATCGGCTCGCCGCCTCGCGCATGCGGTGTTCGAGATCGGCCAGCACCGCCTCGAAATTGTGGCCGATGGTTGCGGCATCGCCGAAGTCGCCCTTGCCGTCGCCGGTGTCGATCAGCACATGGTCGCGCTCATAGACGCTGCCCATGATGTCGGAATATCTGCCGCTTGATCGATTCCGGCGTGATGCCGTGCTCGGTGTTGTAGGCTTCCTGCTTCTCGCGGCGGCGGCTGGTCTCCGCCATCGCGCGCTCCATCGAGCCCGTGACCTTATCGGCATAGAGGATGACGCGGCCGTCGACATTGCGCGCGGCGCGGCCGATGGTCTGGATCAGCGAAGTCTCGCTGCGCAGGAAGCCTTCCTTGTCGGCGTCGAGGATCGCGACCAGCGCGCATTCCGGAATGTCGAGGCCCTCGCGCAAGAGGTTGATGCCGACCAGCGCATCGAAGGCGCCGAGCCGCAGGTCGCGGATGATCTCGATGCGCTCGATGGTGTCGATGTCGGAGTGCATATAGCGCACGCGGATGCCCTGCTCGTGCAGATATTCGGTCAGGTCCTCGGCCATGCGTTTGGTCAGCACCGTGACCAGCGAGCGATAGCCCTTAGCGGCGACGGCGCGCACCTCGCCGACCAGATCGTCGACCTGCGTTCGCGCGGGACGGATATCGACGGGGGGGTCAATAAGCCCGGTGGGGCGGATCACCTGCTCGGCGAACACGCCGCCGGCCTGCTCGATCTCCCAGGAACTCGGCGTCGCCGACACCGCAACCGTCTGCGGACGCATCGCGTCCCATTCCTCGAAGCGCAGCGGCCGATTGTCCATGCATGAGGGCAGGCGGAAGCCATATTCCGCCAGCGTCGCCTTGCGCCGGAAGTCGCCGCGGAACATGCCGCCGATCTGCGGGATGGTGACATGGCTTTCGTCGACGAACACCAGCGCGTTGTCCGGCACATACTCGAACAGGGTCGGCGGCGGCTCGCCCGGCTTGCGGCCGGTGAGATAGCGCGAATAATTCTCGATGCCGGCGCAGGCGCCGGTGGCTTCCATCATTTCAAGATCGAAGGTGGTGCGCTGCTCGAGCCGCTGCGCTTCAAGCAGGCGGCCGGCCTTGATGAGCTGATCCAGCCGCCATTTCAGCTCGGCCTTGATCGACTGCATGGCCTGAATGAGCGTCGGGCGCGGCGTGACGTAATGCGAGTTGGCGTAGATCTTGACGAATTTCAGTTCGTCGGTCTCGCGTCCGGTGAGCGGATCGAATTCGGCGATCTTCTCGATCTCATCGCCGAACAGCGACACCCGCCAGGCACGGTCTTCATAGTGAGCCGGGAAAATCTCGATGGTGTCGCCGCGCACCCGGAAGGTGCCGCGCGCGAAATCCGGCGTGCGCTTGTATTGCAGCGCGACCAGATCGGCGATGAGTTGGCGCTGCTCGATCTTGCCGCCCTTCTTCAAAGAGAAGGTCATGGCCGAATAGGTCTCGACCGAGCCGATACCATAGATGCAGGACACCGACGCCACGATGATGACGTCGTCGCGCTCCAGCAGCGCGCGCGTCGCAGAATGGCGCATGCGGTCGATCTGTTCGTTGATTGAGGAATCCTTCTCGATATAGGTGTCGGTGCGCGGGATATAGGCTTCCGGCTGGTAGTAATCGTAATAGGAGACAAAATACTCGACCGCGTTGTCGGGGAAGAAGCTCTTGAACTCGCCGTAAAGCTGCGCGGCGAGCGTCTTGTTCGGCGCGAGTACCAGGGCAGGGCGCTGCGTCGCCTCGATCACCTTGGCCATCGTATAGGTCTTGCCGGAACCGGTGACGCCGAGCAGCACCTGCATGCGCTCGTGCCGGTTCGCGCCTTCCACCAGTTCCTTGATCGCGGTCGGCTGATCGCCCTTCGGCTCCATCTCGCTCTTGTTGATGAGCCGCAATCCGCCTTCGGACTTGTCCGGCCGCGGCGGGCGATGCGGCGTCCAGGTCTGCGCGTTGAATTCGGCGCGGCCTTCGCGCAGCAGATTTTCAAGCGCGGCATTCGACGCGGCGGCGCCGGTGACGCCGCGGCCGAGATCGATCTCGTCGGGATTTTTGACGCGCCGCTTGCCGACCTGTGCGCCCGGCATCTCGGCATTTTCGTCGGGCTCGAGGCCCAGTTCCTTGGCCAGCGCGGGATCGAGCCCGCTCACCGGCGGTCCGTCGAACGGCGCGCGCGCGACATAGCCGCTCTGTGGTTTCTCCCTGAAGCCCTCCGGCGTGGACGAGCGCGCGGTATGTTCCGCGGCGCGGTCGGCGCGCCGCTCGAACGAATTGTCCGGCGGAGGCTGCAAATTCATGCTGTTGCCGGTTCCCGAGCCCATCCCGGCGCGGCCCTTGGAGATGCCGGGATTCAGCAATTCATCCAGCGCCGGGTCATGCTCCGGCGAATCCGGCCGATGCGCCTTGGCGCGGGTCGGGCGCGCATAATCCTTGGGTTTTTTGGGCTTGTCGGGGGATTTCGGCATGCCCGCGCAATATGGGTGGAGTCGGGCGGCGAGAAAAGGGCGAGACCACCTCTCAGTTGCACGCCTCGTAATTGGTGGTGAAATCGTCTGGCGGCTGCGGACCCCATAGATAGAAGGAATTCTCGTCGTCGTGGCGCTCGGCTTCCCACCGCTGGGTCGCGGGGATGTAGTCGATATCGGCGGAATATTCCGCGAAGCTGCCCCAGGGGTCGCGCACGTAATGGAAATAGTTCGAGCCGAGCACATGCCGGCCGAGGCCCCAGCCTCTTGTATGGCCGCGATCGGCCATGTGCATGGCGCCGAGCCCGATCTCGTCGATGCCTTTCATGTCCCAACTGTAATGGTGCATTCCGGGTGCCTCCGATTGCGCGAAAGCCAGGATGTGGTGGTCGCTGCCATGGATCGAATGCATGAAAGCGGCGAGCCCGGTGCTGTCCGACAGCCGCAATCCGAACACGCGCGAATAAAACGATACCGTCTCCTCGATGTCGCGGGTGAACGCGAGCATGTGCGCCAGCCGTCGCGGCCGCACCAGCGGTGTGTTGGCGCGGATACAGGCGCTCATCACGCCTTCGGACGATGACGACCACATGCCGCTCATCTTGTGGTTGGGCGAGACCTTGGGCGCCACCTTCACCTCGATCAGCAAGCCGGACGGATCGCGGCACCACAGTCCGTTGCTTTCGAGCCCGAGCGGCGGATCGAGAATCTCGACGCCATTCTCCTCCATTCGCTCCTGGAAATAGGGCAGGTCCTCGGCGAAGCAGCCGAAGGAGATGTGATGCAATTGCTTGCGCAAGCCTTCGACGGCACGTCCCCAGCATTGATCGCTCCCGAAGGTGCGCAGCTCAATGCCGTTATGCACGTTGCGAACGTCGAGACCGAAATCTGAGTAAAAGCGTTCGGCGGTCTTCAGATCCGGCACCGTGAGCACGAAATGGTCGAGCGAATGTACGCCGACTTCGCCTTCATGCACCGAGCGTTGGATATTGCCGCGTGCCACCGTCATACCCGCCTCCCATCGTCATTCTATGGAAGGCTAAAGCGCGACCGCTCGCGGCAATTGATCTAGCGCAATCGGATCACGGGATTTCGGTGTGTCCTCGAACGGACGGCGCTAGGACGAACCGGCGAGGCGCGATATTCCGAACATGGCTCCCATCAGGATCGGCTGGTGCAGCAAGTAGATTAGCAGGCTATGGCGGCCGGCCAGCGCCAGCGTGCGCGTCGCCGGATCGCGCGGCGACCAGCGCGCCCACGCCGCATGGGTGACGTAAGGCGCAATCAGGCGCGCAATAGCAATCCCGATCAGCAGGAAAGCGAACCACGGAAATAGCGGGTTGTAGTCGTCGGAGGGTGGTTCCTCGGTGCCGAGCCCAAGCCACAATAGCCACGGCGCATTCAGCGCCGGACTCGCGAACAAGGGCGCGATCAGCACCAGCACGGCGGATACGATCACCAATGTGAGCGGCGCGTCGAGGAAGGCCAGTCCGAGCACACTCGACACCGCGATGCAGTGAAGAATGCCGAACCAGATGATCGCGTCCGGATCGGCGAAAAAGGAAACGATGGTCACCAGCATCGCGGCGGCGGCGAGATAGCCGATGCGCCACCAGAAATTTCGCCACACGATGCCCTTGCGATGCGCGAGATAGAGGCTGATGCCGGCAATCGCAATGAACGTTGCCGGGATCGCACGCGCGAAGGCGATCCAGCTCCAGCGCTCCGACACGCCCAGATCGGCGAGACCAAAAAATTCGAGGTCGAAACAGAAATGATAGACGATCATCGCCGCAATCGCGACGCCACGCAGGACGTCGAGCAGCGCAAGGCGGGAACTGGGCATCGCCGAGGGTTCGGGCATGGAGGCGGTTGAGCAAGCATTACAACGCCGCGCTGCGCCCGTCACGATCCAAGCGCGTAAATTCGACGCAGCGGTCTGCGCGCAGTCTTCATAGCGCGCGCGATGTCGTGCCCTTGTACAGGATCGGTCCGGTCGGCCGGCCGATCGGTGAACCCGATGCAGGTTCAAGGGTAATCTCGAACAACTGATCGGGGCCGGTCTTCGGCAGGTCGCGCAAATTGAGCGTCACGCTGCGAGCCCGGTCGATCAGACCCACCGATCGCGGCCCGACCGCGCGGTCCCACAAGGTCCAGATTTCAAGCGCGCGTCCTTCGGGCACATTAATGTCTGTCAGCGGAATCAATTCGACGCGACCATCCGCAAAGGCATTCACCACAGCGCCGGCATTTTTGGTGGCATCGTCCACCAGAATGGCAACATAGATTGGCTTGCGTGCGATCTCCTCGCGCGCGAACTGCACTGCAATCAGACTGGTCAACGCGAACACGGCAGTCAGAGCCGCTGCAATCGCTGTAGCTGCACGCCACGCCGGCAGGCTGTTCCACAGCGCGCGCCATTGCGACGGACCCGGTTCGACAGCGGTCGCATCCGCGAGCGTCCCGTCTTCGATCCGTTGCAACAGTGCGGGACCGGCCGACATTTCCTGCGCGCTGTCGTCGAAATCGGAAAAGCGCGCGCGCCATGCGGCGACTTCCTGCGCGAAGTCGGGATCACTCACGAGCCGCCGCTCGGCTTCAATCTGTTCCGCCGGATCTAGCAGACCGGAGACGAATTCCGCGGCGAGGATGCGATCGCGTTCGCTGGTCATCCCATGCACTCCTGCAGGGACAGCAAGCCGCGCCGCGTCCAGCTCTTGGCGGTGCCAAGAGGCACAGAAAGCCGCCCGGCAATCTCGCCGTGCGTGAGGCCATGCACATAAGCAAGCGTGACAGCTTTACGCTTGGAAAGGTCGAGACGGTCCAGGCATTGCCGCAACCGGCTGGTCTCTGGCAACCGCGTGAGAGCATCGTCCGCGGAAAGCTGTTCGGGTTCCGGCGCTCCGCCGTCATCGGTCGCGGCGAAACGGCTTTCGTCGCGCAACAGCGTCAGGGCGCAGTTGCGGGCGATGGTGTAGAGCCATTGACGCGGCGTTCCGCGCGCGGCGTCGAAGGTCCTGGCCGAACGCCAGACGCGCAAAAATGCTTCATGCACCGCGTCTTCTGCAAGATCGCGGCGGCGGACGATCCGCATCGCGATTCCGATCATCCGATCCGCCTCCAGGCCGTAGATCACGCGCAAGGCCGAACGGTCGCCCTGTGCGCAACGCGCGAGAGCGGCAGCCAGCTGGGCGTCGTGGGCAATGTCGCGCGGCGGCATGGAAGTCTGTTACACGGCCTGTACCATTTGAGACAGCCTTTCTGCCTGACTTCGCTTCCTGTCGACCATACTTCGCCGCCGCGACGTTTGGATGCAGGCGTATCCTCGATTTTTTTTAACGGCGGGTGCATCCGCCGGGCGCGTTGGCCCGGTAGTCGCTGCAAGGCCCTCGTTCGAGGGTCGTGCAAACAGGGAGCACTCCATGACACATACAAAGGCACATCGGGTGATGCTGGCCGCGCTGGCGGCCACCATGTGCGGCGCCACCACGGCCAAGGCGGAAAAAGTCGCGGCGCTGCTCGACGGGAACACCATTGCGATCGTCGATACCGACACCAAAAAGGCCGGCAAGGCGATGACCATTACCGGCCTGTCCGGGTCCCTCGTCGGGATCGACGTCCGGCCGGCCGACAACATGCTTTACGGGCTGGTGGATGATGGAACCCTTGTCACCATCGCGATGGACGGCAAGGCCACCATGAAATCGAAACTCGACACCATGCTACCCAAGGGCGTGATGGCGACGGTCGATTTCAACCCCGCCGCAGACCGGCTGCGCGTGATGGGCAATGACGGCACAAATCTGCGCGTCAATGTCGACGACGGCAAGGTGACGAAGGATGGCGATCACAAATATGCCGACGGCGACATGCACAAGGGCGAAAAGCCGAACATCGTCGCGGGCGCCTACACCAATTCCTACAAGGGGACGAAGGAAACGGCGTTGTTCAGCATCGACGGCACGATCGGTGGCCTGATCAAGCAGGCGCCGCCGAATGATGGCGTGCTGGCTGCTGTCGGCAAGCTTGGCGTCAAGGCCGACAGGGCCGCGTTCGACATCCTGTCGGACGGCAAGGGCGGCAATTCGGCGTGGCTGATGGCCGGCGACACCCTCTATTCGGTCGATCTCGCCACCGGCAAGGCATCTTCGGTGATGAAGATCGAAGGCGTCTCGGGCCCGGTCATGGACATCGCTATCCTTCCCGCGATGTAAACGACTGACGCGCGATCGACGGAGCGCCGCGCCTGGTCACTCCGGGTGCGGCGTCTTTTTCACTTCAGCAATCGGTATTCGTAAGTGTGGCAGGCATCGAGCCCGCATTGCACGACCACCGAAACGAAATTGATTGCGCATAATGCGATGACGTAGATCGAGGCCAGCGCGGCGAGTTGCCCAAGCGCGCCCGCGGCCTTGCGGCCGGCGCGCTTTCCGTCGCCGCCGAGGATCGTGAACTTGAGGCCAAAGGCGATCAATATCGCGGTTGCAATCAGCACGCTCCAGACCGGCATGTGGATGCCGAACACCGCGCTGCCGACATAGGCATGTCCCGGCCGCGGATAGATGTCCAGCAAGGTCTGCCGCACCGACACGATCAGCAGAAACAGCGCGAACAGCATGCTCCAGCCGGTATTGCGATCCGAATAGCCATTGCGGAAATTCGCAATCAGCCCGAAGCAGACGCCGAACATTGCAACGCGTTGCAACAGGCAAAGCGGGCAGGGGATTTCTCCGTTGAGATATTGAAAGCCCATCGCCGCGGTCAGGATCGCCGCGATGACCAGCAGCATCGAAAGGTAGAACAACGTCGTCAGTGTCTCGCCGGCGGCTCTGAAGCGCGGGGAAGTTTCAGCCGAATTGCTCACGAACAGGCTCCGGCGGGTGTGTTGATCAACTCAACCTGAATCCACGGCATCCGGAAGCCGTATTCCGGGTTGTAGACCTCCCAGAGGAATAACCCGATCGACAGCATCAGACAGGACAGAATCGCAGCGACTGCGAGACGCCCGCGCCCGGCCCAGCCGAAAAGCAGCGCCAGCAGGAGCACAGCGAAGATCAGAGCCATCATGTCGCAACCCCCTCGCTCACCGCCCATCAGCGCGCGAACGCGACGTGTCTATTACAACAGGTGCGGGGTTGGAATATGGCTGGCATCGCGTCCGGCCTGCAAAGGCCACTAGTGAAGTTTAGACAAATCTCGGAATCGGTCCCCGCTGCGGCGTCGTGTCGTCGCCGAGATCGACAAATACTTCGTCGACATAACACCAGCCCCAGCCTTCGGGCGGATCATAGCCTTCGATGATCGGGTGCTGGGTGGCGTGGAAATGCTTGGTCGCATGCTTGTTTGGCGAGTTGTCGCAGCAGCCGACATGACCGCAGGTGCGGCACAGCCGCAGATGCACCCACCAGCTTCCGGTCTTCAGGCATTCCTCGCAGCCGAGTGCGCTCGGCGTTACCTTGCGGATGGAGTCTCGATGCGTGCATTGCTTGGCCATCGACTTCGTTGCCTCAATTCTGTTCCGGCCAGATATCGGTGAATCGCCGCCACCACCTGCGCGCCTTCGCCGATCGCCGCCGCCGACGCGCTTGACCGAGCCCGCGCGCACATCGCCGATCGCGAACACGCCGGGATGCTGGATTGCAGCGGGCTTTCGGGTTGCCGCCCGAGCATTCCTTGCCGGTGACCACGAAGCCGGACCGGTCGAGCTCGACGCCGCAATCCTTCGAGCCAGCCGGTCGCGGGATCGGCGCCGATGAACAGGAACAGATTGCGGATCGCGGCCTCGGCTTCTACGCCGGTCTTGCGGTTCTTCCAGCGCACTTGCTCGAGGCCTGACCGGATCGCCTGCAAGCGCGACCACTTCGGTATGCGTCATGAGCTCGATATTCGGGCGCCGCCTCGATGCGGTCGATCAGATAGCGCGACATGGTGGCGGCGAGTCCGTCGCCGCGCACCATGACACGCACCCTGGAGGCGTGGCCGGAGAGAAACACCGCCGCCTGTCCGGCCGAATTGCCGCCGCCGACGAGGATCACGTCTTCATCGGCGCAGAGTCGCGCTTCGATCGGCGACGCCCAGTACCAGACACCGCGGCCCTCGAACTCGCCGAGATTGTCGACCGCAGGCCGGCGATAGCGCGCGCCGCTCGCGACCACGACTGCGCGCGCCCGGATTTGCATCCCTTCGTCGGTTTCGAGCACGAAAGCGCCGTCCTTGCGCGTGCAATCGAGCAGCTTGATCGTGACCGGGATCATGATCTCGGCGCCGAACTTCTGCGCCTGCACGAAAGCGCGACCGGCGAGCGCCTGACCGGATATGCCGGTGGGGAAGCCGAGATAATTCTCGATCCGCGCGCTCGCGCCGGCCTGGCCGCCGAAGGCGCGCTGGTCGAGCACGATCACCGACAGTCCTTCAGAGCCGGCATAGACGGCAGTCGAAAGCCCGCCGGGGCCGGCTCCGACCACGGCCACGTCGTAAAGTTCGTTGTTCGCGGCGGCACGTACCATGTCGAGCGCGCGCGCGATCGCCTGCTCGTTCGGATTGCGCAGCACGGTGCCGCTCGGCGCCACCACCAGCGGCAGGTCGGCGGGCGGCGGCGCGTAGCGCGCGATCAGTTCCCGCGCTTCACGATCGATCGCGGGATCGAGCAGATGAAAGGAAAAGCGTTGCGGGTCAGGAAATTCTCGATCCGCGCCACTTCGCTCGACAACGGTGAGCCGATGATGGTGGCAGCCGCCGACTCCGCTGTCGATCAGCGAAACCCGGCGCAGGATCAGCGAGCGCATGATGCGTTCGCCGAGTTCGGCCTCCGCAATCATCAGGCGGCGCAAGGTTTTCCGGCGATATCACCAGCGCCTCGACCTCGCCCTCGGCATGGCCGTCGACCAGAGATGGCTGGCCGGACAGCGAACCGACCTCAGCAAGAAACTGGCCGGGACCGGAATCCAGGATCGGCGTGACATGGCCGAGCCCGTCGCGCTGGCTCGCGGTCACATGTCCCGACAGGATGACATGCATGCCGCGCGGCTTGCCGGTCTCGAACATCAGCTCGCCGTCTGCAAATCGGCGCGGCTCCCCGAACCGCCGCAGGCGGTCCACTTCCTGCGGCGTCAGCCTCGGGAAAGTCTGCTCGTAACGCTCGAAGGTGGCAGGCGTAAGCAGCAATCGCGTGTTGGTATTGTCAGCCAAGGCTTGCTTCCGATTTGAAGGCTTGCTTCCGATTTGAAGGTTCGTTTCCGGCTTGGGTTGAAGCCCGCACGTTTCGTACCCGGCGGATGCTGTGGTAAGCCCTGAACGCAACAATCGCAATGTACCTGTGACATTTGAATTTTATTTGGGAGAATGCCGCCGATGCGCAAGCTGCTCATCCTCGGCGCCGGCGGTCTGATCGGGCAGTTCGTCGCAAGCGACATGATGCGCCGCGGTTATGATGTGATTGCGGCAGCGCGCCGCTTTTCGGTGGCGCAGGATCATTTGTTCGGAACCAAGGCGCTGCAGACGCCGATCGTGAGCCTCGACCAGGCGGGCCTGCAGAAACTGATTGCCGAAAGCGGCGCCGACATCGTGGTAAATTGTCTCGGTGTGTTGCAGGACCAGCCCGGCAAATCAACGCATGAAGCGCATGACGGGTTTGTCGAGCGGCTGCTCGGGGCGCTGCGCGGCATCGGGCGGCCATTGCTGCTCGTGCATACTTCGATTCCGGGAGAGGTCGGCGGCGATCAAACGCCATTCGCGCAATCCAAGCGCAGGGCCGATGCGCTGATTATCGATTCCGGCCTGCCGCATGCGATCCTGCGCCCCGGTCTGGTGTGGGCGCCTGCGCCCTATGGCGGCAGTGCGATGTTGCGCTCGCTGGCGGCGCTGCCGGTCGATCTGCCGGCTGGGCTTGCCGAACGGCCGTTCCGCTTCATCGCAGTCGAGGATATTTCAGATACGATCGCCAAACTCGCCGATACCTGGAACGGCCAGCCGCATCAGGCGGTGTGGGACCTGATGCATCCCGAGCCGCATACGATGGAAACAATGCTGTCGCGGTTGCGGCGCTGGCTCGGCGATATCTGGCCGTGGCGGCTGCGCATGCCGGAATTCCTGCTCGATCTCGGCGCCAAGGCAGGAGATCTGTCGGCCTGGCTCGGGTGGTCGCCGCCGATGCGCACGACCGCGATCGCCGAATTGCGGCGCGGCGTCATGGGCGATCCGGCCGGATGGATGGCCGCGACCGGCATCGTGCCGCGCTCGCTCGATCAGGTGTTGCGCGAACGGCCGGCCACGATCGAGAATTGCTGGTTCGCGCGGCTCTATCTGTTGAAGGCGTTGATCGTCGTGACGCTTGCGATTTTCTGGTGCGTGTCCGGGCTGATCGCGATCACGGTGGCCTACAAGGACGCGCTCGATATGATGACCCGCTTCGGATTTCCGGGCGGGCAGTCGCACGCCTTTGTCATCGTGTCGAGCCTGACCGACATTATCGTCGGCCTTCTGATCGCGTTCCGGAAGACCCATCGCATCGGGCTGCTCGCCGGCATCGTGGTCGCGGGCGGCTATATGCTCGGCAGCGCCGTGCTGACGCCGGCGCTCTGGATCGAGCCGCTGGGTGCGCTGGTCAAGACCGCGCCCGCCATCGTGCTGATGATCGTGGCGCTTGCGATCTCGGACGATCGATGATCGCGCCCGACGATCCGCAACTACGCAGGATCGGCGAGCCGGGCGAACGCGGTCTCATTCTTTATGACGGCGATTGCGTGCTATGCTCGAACTGGTTTCGCTTCGTCGCGCAGCGCGACGCCGAAGGCAAATTCCTGTTCACCGCGATCCAGTCGCCCTATGGCCGCGCGCTTGCCGTCAGGCACGGCATCGACCCCAACAATCCGCAATCGAATGCGGTGCTGCTCGACGGCAATGTGAATCTGCGCTCGGACTCGGCGATCGCTGCAATCTCTCATTTGCCGGGTTATGGCTGGGTGCGCGGGTTTCGCGTCATCCCGAAATCTCTGCGCGACGCCGTCTATTCGATGATCGCGCGCAACCGCTACAACTGGTTCGGCAAGAACGAGACCTGCTGGCTCGGCGGCGCGAAATATTCCAACCGGGTAATCGACTGAAGAGCGCGCAGCGAAGGCCGACAACCGATCAGGGCGCCAGTAGCGGCTTCAGCACCTGTGCGATGCGGTCGGACGACGTCGAGGGCGGAAGCACGCCGACAAATTTGCCGTCGCGGTCCATCAGATAAATATAGGCGGTGTGATCGATGCCGTAATCGTCGGTATTCTTCCCGGGCACTTTCGCGAAATAGACCTTGTAGGCGTTCGCGGCGCGCCGGATGGACTGTTCGTTGCCGGTAAGGCCAATAAGATTCTGATGAAACAATTCGACATAGGTAGAGAGCAGTGCCTGAGTGTCGCGCTGCGGATCGAGCGAGATGAAGAGGGCGCGCACTTCGTCGGCTTGCGCGCCCAGCGAATTCAGCGCGCCTGCGACCGCCATCAGGTCGGTCGGGCATATATCCGGACAATGTGTGAAACCGAAATAGACCAGCAGCAGCTTGCCGCGGAAATCGGCATCGGTGCGCGGCCTGCCGGTGTGATCGGTGAGGGAGAATGGTCCGCCGATGGTGCCGCGCCCCCACATCACGGCTTCCATCGATTCCGCCGCGGTGATCTGGCGAGCGTCGTCTTCGGCGCCGAGCGCTGCCGCGCCGATGCCGACAGCGATGATGCCGGCTGCAAGCAGCTTCAATATCGGAGCCGTGATGCTCACGCGCTGAAGATGAGCCGGCTGCCGGTGGTCGATTCGATGAGACGGTCGGGCAGATGGTTCGCGATCGCCTGCGTAAAATTGGCGCCGCTGCAATGCATCGGGATCACCACGTCCGGATTGAGCTCCTTGATCTCGCCGACCACCTGATCGATATAGTCCTTCGGCGCTGGCCCGAGATGGAAGCCGCCAACCAGAGCGTGAATCTTCTGCACGCCGGAAACCTCCTGCGCCTGCCGTGCGGAATTGACAATCCCGACATGGCCGCAGGAACTGATGACCACTAGCCCCTTGTCCTTGATGTTGAAGCAGGTGGCATGCTCGTGGATGTGCTGGTCGGGGACGATCTTGCCCTGCAATTCCGCCGAAGTGTAGTGCGTGGCGTCGCAGCCGAGCCCGTCCTTGATCGCGAATTCGACCTGGGTGTTCGGCAGAATGCGCTCCTTGCTGGTGCGCTTGATCTTGCCGGTGGTAAAGGCGTGATCGGCGACCACGGTCGGCTGTTCGGCGAGCACCACCGATATCTTCTTGGCCGTCAGTTCACGGCGGTCGAGCGCGCCGAATTCGGCGAGCGCGTTTTGTGGGCCGGAATAGCGCCTGCAGAAATTATCCTCGCCGCCGGCATACAGCTTGATGTCGGCCGGGAGCACGTCGCGATATTTCGCAAGGAAGCCCAATAGCCCGCCGAAATGATCGTAATGCCCGTGGCTGACGATCAGCGCATTGGCCTTGGCGGGATCGGCGTTCAGGATGTCGATGTTGTTGATGAGCGCTTCAGGACTATAGCCGAAATCGAGGAAGATCGTGCGCTGCTCGGCTGCGCGCTGCGATTCCACGTACAGCGACAAACCCCATTGATTATGCAGCACTTGCCGGAAGTCACGGCCGCGCCCGGCGCCGGGCGGCTGGCTGACGACGCCGGCGACCGTGCTCGGACGCAGGAACTGATCGTGACTGGAATCGACCAGCACACGCAGTGACAGCTTGTCGACGACGGGAACCTGGATCGGCGCCGCCTTGGCAAATTCGATGCAGCTGAACTCGCCCGCAACTGCCGCGAAGGCCGTCGCCGCGAAAGAATGCTTGAGAAAATCCCGCCGCCCGACCGATGAAGCCATGATCTTGTTCCCGTTCCGCGGACGCATGCTGCGTCTCTGCCCGGCGCAATGCTAAGGCCGCGTGCGACCCGGTTTCAAGCGAAGGAAAATTTCTTCTGCTGCACGACGATGGAAGTTTATGCTGCAAATACCGGCGCACGCGAATACCTTGCCGCGACGGGGGGTGATCTCTCGCAGCAGGTTGCGTTTCGCGACGAAAGGCTAGCTTCGCTTGTCTAGCTTTTTTTGGCGCAGGCGTCGCGCTGCACCTTGGTTTCACGCACCACCTGCAGCAACTCGGCCGGTGCGAACATGCCGAAGTCCGAGGCGATCACGCGACCTTCGGAGACCTGATGGCGCAGGCCATCCAAGACGCGGCTCTTCACCGATTGCGCATTCTGCAGCGCGTAATCGCGGTTCGCGCCTTGCCGAGTCACTCTGATCGGATCCTTCGGGTCCGGCTTGTCCGCCTTCGCAGCAGAGGAAAGCTGGCGCAGGAAAGCATTTGCTACTTCCACCGCCAGTGCGCGGTTGTCGGGATCGCAGAGTACCCAGCCATTCTGGCGGTAAATGCAATCGGCGACCTCCGCCCAGATCGCGGTGAATTCGACGTCGCCGATTGCGTTCTGCTTGACGCCGGCGACCGCCGCGACGCGCGACATCGAGCTTGCGGCCCAAAGCACCCGATAGATGTCGCGGGACTCAATTCCCATCTCGCGGGGGATTCCCAGGCGTTGCAGCGGGATGCACATCTTGAGCAATGGCGCAGTCTCGGCGCGGCCGGTTCGGCTTGAGCTTGCCGGGATCACGATCTCGGCCTTGGTGTCATTCGCGCCGGCCGGCACCGCGACCGCAGCGGTTGTCGTCGGTCCGGGGTTGAAGAACGACATCTTGACGATGCCGCTGACGCCAAGAAGTCCAATGCCGAAAGCGATCACAGCGCCAAGGATGATCGGCAGCGGACCTGACGATTTCTGCTGCTCGAAAGCGCGCCGCGTGCGCATCTCATGAACGATCTTCATGTGGCGCTCGCGCCAATGGCAACCAGAAACAGAAAGCGGGCGATCAGATTCATGCCGGACCCACGCACTCCCTCGCCCCAATGCGAGCGTTATCCGATATCTCGCGTTGCACTTGTGTTAATGCGATCCCAACAAGGCTGTGACAAGGCCGCGCAAAAATCCGATCGCTAAAAAGGCGGCTAATGATTTGCGTAAAAATTGAATCGATCTTGCGCGTCACGCTGCCGACAGCAGCAACTCGGTCAGGCGCTCGGGCATGTCGATCATGACATCGTGGCCGCAAGGCATTTCGTGGATCTTCCAGCTTGCATCGCCACGCAGGCGCGTCACCACCGCGTCGAAGCCGGGCGCGTTGAAGCCTTTCGCGCGGATGTAGGTTTTTTTCGCGATACGCTCGCGCGCACCGGTCAGCGTCACCGGTTCGTTGTAAGTGCCGACCGGCTGCGGCGTGCATTTGGAATCGACGAAGGCGCGATCCTTTTCGTTGACGCTGAAATAGGCCGCGCGTGCCGGCGGCATGCCGGTCTGGCCGCGCTTGATCGCCGCATCTACGGTCTCCCGCAGCCTTTGGGAGGTCAGGCTGTAAACCGATTGTCCGTTCTGCGGCACGTAAGCATCCAGAAATACAATTGAGCGGATTTGCGCGAGCGCGCGCTCGGCGACGCCCGAGATCACAAGACCGGCATAGGAATGACCGACCAGCACGATATCGTTCAGATCCTCGAAGCGGATGAGATTGGCGATATCGGTGATGTGGGTGGAGACATTGATGCGGCTGCTGATCAGGTGCGCGCGATCGGCCAACCCGGTAAGCGAGGGTGCATAGACCTTGTGTCCGCCGCGTTCGAGACGATCGGCCACCCGCCGCCAGCACCAGCCACCATGCCAGGCGCCATGTACCAGCACGAAGGTGCGCGGCCCAGATTGTGCGAGCGCGGGCGCCGCAGCGGCGACGGAGGCGATGCCAGCCGCTGCGACCAGGTTACGACGAGTAATGTCGTCCGGCTTCAACGCCATCGTTGAATCAAGCCTCAGGCCCTCGCATATTTGCCCCGGCCGAACAGGCGATCCTTTTCGTCGTCGCTTGCGGTGTCGCGCGACGATTTGATGGTTGGCAGGATCGACAGCATCTTCTGCACTGCCGGGCGAGCGGTGATGGTGTCGATATATTTCTTGATCGCCGGGCGGCCCTCGACCGACATGCCGGTAAAGTCGTAATTGCGCAGCCACGGATAGAGCGCGATGTCGGCGACGCTGTATTCGTCACCGCCTATAAAGGGACTTTGTTTGAGCCTGTCCTCATGCACGTCCCACAGCCGGTTCAATTCGGTCTTGAAGCGGCTGAGTGCATAGTCATTGCCTTTCGGGGCAAATTTCGAGAAATGCACGACCTGTCCCGACATCGGCCCGATCGAGGCCATCTGCACCATCATCCATTGCAGCGCCTCCGAGCGCTTCGCCGGGTCCTTCGGCAACAGCTTGCCGGTCTTGTCGGCAAGATACATCAGGATGGCGCCCAACTCGATGACGGTCTGCGGCTTGCCGCCCGGGCCGTCGTGATCGACAATCGCCGGGATTTTCCGGTTCGGATTGATCCGGCCGAATTCGTCTCCGAAATGCTCGCCCTTCCAGACATCGACGAAGATCGGGCGATAGGGCAATTGCAGCTCCTCCAGCGCGATGAAGACCTTTTGCACATTGGGGCTGGTGAGGGCGTAGAGATCGATCATGGGGAGCGTTTCCTACGTGACGCCGGTCGTTGCCGGCGGTGCAGGTTATCAGGCTGTCGGATCGGGAAAAGGGTCAGCGCAGGCGGCTGACCGTCCAATAGGTGAAGGCGCCCGCGGCGATCGCGACCAGAGCCGCATAAAAGGTTCCGCCATCCGTGTTCTGAAACAGCATGTCCTTGGTGTTCATGCCGAAGAAGCCGGTCACAAGCGTCGGCGGCAGAAAAGCCGCGGTCAGCACCGAGAGCGTGAGCAGGCGGCGATTGGTGACGTCGGCCATGCGCGCGGCCATTTCTTCCTGCAGCAGCCGCGCACGATCATGGATCGCAGCGACCGAGTTCTCAAAGGCATCGACCTTCTGTGCCAGCGCCTGAATCGCCGCCGACAATTCCGGCAGCGGGGTGGCGACCCGCTGTTCGAGCCGGTGAAACAGCGCGCGCAACTGCGACAATTGCCGATGTACGCGCACCGCCTGGTTGCGCGAACGCGCGATGCGCATGGCTTCGTCGCCGCTTGCGCCATGCCACATCCGCTCCTCGGTCTGATCGAGTTCGCCGCCGACGCGCTCCGACAATTGCGTGATGACATTGCCGAAATGATCGATGATGGCATCGAGCAATTCCACCGGTGCGCCATAGAGCGTGCCTGCAACGATCGAGCGGCGCACATTCTCAACCGAGCGCAACGGCGAGCGCCGCATCGTCACCAGTAGACGATCGGTCATGGCGAACCGCAGTCGGCTCAATTGCTCGGTCGGGTGATCGAATTCGAGTTGCAGGTCGGGAATGACGCCGACGATCTCGCGGCCATACACTTCCAGCCGCTGATGTTCTTCGTCGTTGAGCAGGATTTCGCGCACGATTTCGGACAGCGGCGCGTGATGCTCGACCCAGGAGCGGCAGCGGGTGTCGGCGCGCGAGAGATGGACCCAGAACCAGCCGTCGCCAACGGCGATGGCTGCATCTACCGCGTCAGCAGCCAGGATTTCAGCTTTGCCGTCGCGGTTGAAGTGATAGGCCGACACGATGCCGGCGGCGGGATTGGTGTCCGGTAGAATTGTTTCGGGCCGGTTCATCGGCCATCCCTGAATGCGCGCGCTTGGCGCCTGCAGCAGGGCTAATTTCGTCTCATGACAGGTTTACGACAGGCGCACAGTCTCGAAGCACTTATCGCCGCTTCCATTCCTTTTCCGGAAGTTTGGCGCCGGCACGGCTGATGGACTTGATGCGCAGCGGGATCTGGCCGGACTTCTCGGCAATCTCGCGATCCTGCTGCTCGATGACGATCCGCGCCGGTTCGTCGCCCTCCAGGCCACCGAGAGCCTCGCCCGGTACCCGCCGATTGGAGCGCTGGCTGCCGTCCTCGTAAATCACGTCGAACAGCACAAATTCGGTACGCTTGGTTGGCTTGCGTGCCATTTCTTGTTCTCCTGTTGCGTTCGCCGGCATAAATCGCGAGCGGATCGAAATCCCTCGGCCCCGGTGTGGCAGTGCCGGCGGCTCCAAGGTGTCAGATTTGCAGAATCGGGCCGCGGCCGGCGGGACCAGCGACGTGCGGCTTATATGCGCAATGCAGTGCCTATCGGCAACCCGCTGGCGGCCGTTCATGCGAGACATTCGGCGCGGTCATGGGTGTGTGGCGAAGCCTCGGCGCTCAAACCGGATACTCGCAATGCGTGTATTCATCGGATTTCTTCGGCGGCTCGCAAGGATAACGGTTTGAAACAGGCATTTTATGGCGATTGACTACAATCTATACGTGTATACGCTGAGACGGTACAACCACGTCTCGCGGAGCAAACATCCATGTCGATCGATTCAAAGTCTGCTGCCGATCTCATCGTTGCCACCTACGCGAAGTCCGTCCCGGAAGACGGTCGCAAGGGCATGCCCGAGGATTTCTGCAAGCTATGGCCGAAGGCGAAGCCTGTTCTCGCCGCTGCCGCCGGCATTCTCCTGTTTGTCCCGGGCCTCGGCCAGACCGCTGCGGGCATCCTGAATGGCCTTATCGCGGTCGGCGACAAGATCGCAGCTGACGTCTGCAAGTAATCGGTTTCGTGCCGGACGGGCACCCCGTCCGGCATGACCCAGGAAAAATTTGCGGGTCCGAATGGGTCCAGCTGCCGCAGCGATTCGGGCGGCCCGCGTGAAACCAGCGCGCGAAAGCGCCACTATTTCACGCGAAATCCTGATGAAAAATCAGTCAGTTATGCACATAATTTGCGTCGCGGCATTGTGTCGCCGTGCATTTTTGCTGCGTTGCAATAAGTAGGCGGGTCTGAACGTATAGTCAGAAAAGGGGCCCGATAATGCTGACCGCCAGACCGTCCGAGCCGTATCGCGGCAGAATTTTCGCGGTTCTGTTTGCAGCGCTTTCGACGGTCCCGCTGGCCGGCTGCTCCGAGGGTACCCCCGCGCGCGCGACTTCGGCGGAGGCGGCGCCTCCGGAGGTTGGTATCGTGACCGTGGAGCAATCGCCGCGTCCGCAAATTCGCGAATTGCCCGGGCGCATCGCCCCGACCCGGATTGCCGAATTGCGGGCGAGGGTCGCCGGGATTGTGACTGCCCGCACCTTCGAGCAGGGCAGTGAGGTCAACGCCGGCGACATCCTCTATCACCTCGATCCCGCCCCTTATGAAGTCGAATTGCGAGCGGCACAGGCGGCTTTGCGCAAAACACAGGCAGTCGTGGAACAAGAGCAGCGTCAGGCCGTGCGCATCGAGTCGCTTGCCGCCTCGAAAGCCGCGTCGCAGGTGCAGCTCGAGAACGCCCAATCCAATCTCGAACAAGCGCGCGCGGATGTCGAAGCGCGCAAGGCCGACGTGGCGCGGGCGACGCTGAACCTCGCCTATACGACGCTGAAAGCGCCGATCAGCGGACGGATCGGTCGCGCACTCGTCACCGAAGGCGCGCTGGTCGGGCAGGGCGATGCCACGCATATGGCGACCATCCATCACCTGAACAGTGTCTATGCCGACTTCACACAGTCGGTAGCGGAATTGAACCAGCTTCGGCGCTCGCTCGCGAAAGGCGATCTGGAAGTGGCCGGACCGGAGGCCGCCAAGGTCCGCCTGGTATTCGACAACGGCGAAATCTATTCGCACGAGGGGACGCTGCTGTTCTCGGATTCCAATGTCGATCCGACCACGGGACAGGTGACGCTGCGTGGCGAATTCCCAAATCCCTCAGGCGAATTGCTGCCCGGCATGTATGTGCGCGTGCAGATCGTGCAGGGCGTCGACCCGGATGCGCTTGCGGTGCCACAGCAATCGGTGCGCCGCAACGATGGCGGTGCGAGCGAAGTCTTCGTGGTGCGCGACGACAACCGCGCCGTGTTGAAGCCGGTGCGTCTCGGCCGTGTCGCCGGCGAACAATGGCTGGTCGATGAGGGCCTGAAGGCCGGCGATCGCGTCATCGTCGACGGATTTCAGAAATTTGTCGCGGGTGACCTGGTCGATCCGAAGCCTTGGTCGCAAAGCGCCGATAGCGGCGCGCGGCGTCAGGCCCAATTCAAAGACAGCGCGATTTTCCGCTAACGGTCAGACCCCATGCCCAGCTTCTTTATCGATCGGCCCATCTTCGCATGGGTCGTGGCGCTGTTGATTTGTCTCGGCGGCATTCTTGCACTTCCGCAATTGCCGATCGCGCAATATCCGATCATCGCGCCGCCTTCGATCTCGATTTCGACCAGCTATCCGGGTGCATCGCCTGAAAACATCTACAACAGCGTCACCCGGCTGATCGAAGAAGAGCTGAACGGCGCGGCCGGCATCCTGAATTTCGAATCGACCAGCGACTCGCTCGGCCAGATCGAAATCATCGCGAATTTCGTGCCCGGTACCAATACTGAAAGCGCCTCCGTCGAAGTGCAGAACCGGCTCAAGCGCGTCGAAGCGCGATTGCCGCGCGCGGTGATGCAGCAGGGCATCCTGGTCGAGGAAGCCTCGAGCGCGGTCCTGCAAATCATCACCCTGCGATCGACCGACGGTACCCTCGACGAAGTCGCGCTCGGTGATTTCATGATGCGCAACATCGAGGGTGAGCTACGCCGCATTCCCGGCGTCGGCCGTGTCACGCTCTATTCGACCGAGCGTTCGCTCCGAGTGTGGCTCGATCCCACCAAGCTGGTCGGCTACAATCTCACCGCGGACGATGTGACGAAGGCCATCAGTGCGCAGAATGCGCAGGTCGCCTCCGGCGCCATCGGCGCGGAGCCTGCTCGTGCCGGCCAGCAGATTTCCGCGCTGGTGCTGGTCAAGGGCCAGCTCACGTCGCCCGACGAATTCGGTTCGATCGTGCTGCGCGCCAATACCGACGGTTCGACGGTGCGAATGCGCGACGTCGCGCGCATTGAGATCGCCGGCCTGAGCTATCAATTCAACACCCGCCAGAACGGCGAGGAGACCGCCGGCCTGTCGGTGCTGATGGCGCCGACCGGCAATGCGCTCGCGACCGCCACCGCGGTCAAGGCGAAGATGGAGGAGTTGTCGAACTTCTTCCCCGCCAATATCAAATACGACATTCCCTACAACATCACGCCGGTGGTCGAGGCCTCGATTCAGAAGGTGCTGATGACGCTGGTGGAAGCGGTGGTGCTGGTGTTCCTGGTGATGCTGCTGTTCCTGCAGAACATCCGCTACACCATCATTCCGACCATTGTGGTGCCGGTGGCACTGCTCGGCACCTGCGCGGTGCTGCTGCTGATGGGGCTGTCGATCAACCTGCTGACGATGTTCGCCATGGTGCTGGCTATCGGCATTCTGGTCGACGACGCGATTGTGGTGGTCGAGAATGTCGAGCGCCTCATGTCGGAGGAGGGCCTGCCGCCCAAGGAAGCCACCCGCAAGGCGATGGGCCAGATCACCGGCGCCATCATCGGCATCACGCTGGTGCTGGTCTCCGTCTTCATCCCGATGGCGTTCTTTCCGGGATCGGTCGGCATCATCTACAAGCAGTTTTCCGTGACGATGGTCGCGGCCATCGGCTTCTCGGCGCTGATGGCGCTCTCGCTCACGCCGGCTCTGTGCGCGACCTTCCTGAAGCCGGTCGAAGCCGGCCATCATCACGCCAAGCGCGGCCTGTTCGGCTGGTTCAATCGCCGGATGGATTCGGCGCGGGACGGCTATCGCGGTCTCGTCGAGCGTGCGCTTCGCCGAACCGGACGCCTGATGCTGATTTACGTCGCGATCCTGGTCGCGGTCGGCTGGGCGCTATTCCGTCTGCCGGGCGGCTTCCTACCGGTGGACGATCAGGGCTTCATCACCGTCGACGTGCAGGCACCGCCGGAATCCTCCTATAGCCGCACGCTCGAAGCCATCAAGGCAACCGAGCAATATCTGCTTCAGCGTCCGGGCGTGGACAAGGTCACCTTCCTGACCGGGTTCAGCTTTCTCGGCCAGGGCATCAACACGGCGCAGGCCTTCATCACCCTGAAGCACTGGTCGCAGCGTGGCCCGAACGATTCCGCCGGGCGCATTGTCGCCGACCTGAACAGCCATCTCGGCAAGTCGATCCGCGACGCGAAGATTTCGGCGCTGCAGCCGCCGCCGATCGACAATCTCGGTAACTCGTCGGGCTTCAGCTTCCGCCTGCAGGATCGCGGCCAGAAAGGTTATGCCGAGCTGATCCGCGCCAAGGATCAATTGCTCGCGGCCGCTGCGCGCAGTCCGATATTGCAGGAGGTCTATGTCGAAGGACTCTCGCCCGCGCCGCAGGTCGAATTGAATATCGACCGCGAGAAGGCGTCGGCTTTCGGTGTCACCTTCGAGGAAATCAATAATACGATCTCGACCAATCTCGGATCGAACTATGTCAACGATTTCCCCAATCGCGGGCGCATGCAGCGCGTGGTGGTGCAGGCGGATCGTCCTGCGCGCATGCAGACCGAGGACATCCTGAGCTACAATGTCCGCAACGCACGCGGCCAGCTGGTGCCGCTTTCGTCGTTTGCGACCATCGGCTGGTCGGTGGGACCCGCGCAGATCGTCGGCTTCAATTACTATATGTCGGTGCGCATCAGCGGATCGGCCAAGCCCGGCTACACGTCGGGCGACGCGATCAACGAAATGGAGCGGCTGACGCGTCAATTGCCGCGCGGTTTCGGCTTCGAATGGACCGGCCAGTCGCTGCAGGAGAAGCAATCAGGCGCGCAGGCGCCACTTCTGCTCGCGCTGTCGGCGCTGCTGGTATTCCTGGTGCTGGCGGCGCTCTACGAGAGCTGGACCATTCCGCTCGCTGTCCTGCTGACGGTGCCGCTCGGCATTCTTGGCGCGGTGATCGCGGCGATGGGACGCGGATTGCCGAACGACGTGTATTTCACGGTGGCTCTGATCACGATTATCGGATTGGCGGCCAAGGATGGCATCCTGATCATCGAATTTGCCAAGTCGCTGCGCGAGCAGGGCCGAAGTCTGAAAGACGCGACACTGGAAGCCTGTCATTGGCGCTTCCGGCCAATCCTGATGACGGGGCTCGCCTTCTGCTTCGGTGTCGCTCCGATGGTGATTGCGTCCGGCGCCAGCGCCAAAAGCCAGCAGGCGCTCGGCACCGTGGTGATGGGCGGCATGATCGCGGTGGTGGTGCTGGCCCTTATAATGGTGCCGGTGTTTTTCGTCGTGGTGCAGCGAACATTCGCGCGCAAGACGGAAGCCGACACTCAGGCAGAACTGGCAGAGAAGGCGCAGCAGACGCAGGGAACGGATGTCGCGGCTGCGCTGAAACCCGCGCCGTAAAACGGGAGCTATTCCGCCGCTTGAAGGCCCGGCGAGTCGATGAAGCCGCCGGACTGGCGCCGCCACAACGACGCATAATGCCCGTCGGCGTCGAGCAATTCCTCGTGCGTGCCCTGTTCGACGATACGGCCCTTGTCGAGGATGACCAGCCGGTCCATGCGCGCAATGGTCGAGAGCCTGTGCGCGATCGCAATCACGGTCTTGCCCTTCATCAATTCGTCGAGGCTAGACTGGATCGCGGCCTCGACTTCGGAATCGAGCGCCGAAGTCGCCTCGTCCAGCACCAGGATCGGCGCATTCTTCAGGATCACACGCGCGATCGCGACGCGCTGGCGCTGGCCGCCGGAAAGCTTCACCCCGCGCTCGCCGACCTGCGCGTCATAACCATGCCGGCGCCGCCAATCCTCCAGCCCCAATATGAATTCATGCGCCTGGGCGAGTTTCGCCGCGGCGACGACTTCGGCGTCGGTCGCGGACGGCAGGCCATAGCGGATATTGTCGCGGATCGAGCGATGCAGCAGCGAAGTGTCCTGAGTCACGACCGAAATCTGTGTGCGCAGCAATTCCTGCGTCACCTGCGAGATGTCCTGGCCGTCGATCAGAATGCGGCCGTCCTCCAGTTCGAAGAAACGCAGCAGCAGATTGACCAATGTCGACTTGCCGGCGCCCGAGCGGCCGACAAGCCCGATTTTTTCGCCCGGCTTCACGTCGAGCGAAAGCTGTTCGATCAGGCCCTTCTCGCTGCCATAGCCGAAGCGGATATCCTCGAACGCGATCTCGCCGCGCGTCACCTTGAGTTCTTTCGCATCCGGCTTGTCGGGCAGGCCGAGCGGCCGCGCGATCGCGCGCATGCCTTCCTGCACCACGCCGATATTCTCGAAGATGTCTGTGATCTGATAGGCGACCCAGCCGGCCATGTTGACGATCTGCCACGCCAGCGGCAGCGCCATCGCCACCGTGCCAATCTGTACCTTGCCGAGCGTCCACAGATAGATCGCAAGCCCGGCGACGGAGGCGACCATCGCCGCGTTCAGCGTCGACAGCGTCAGCGTGAACAGCGTGTTCAGCCGAAGCGAGGCGTGGAACAGGCCGGTATGCTGTTCGACCGAATTGCGGACATAGGCATCCTCTTCGCGCGCGCGCGCGAAGAGCTTCAGCGTCAGGATATTGGTATAGGTGTCGACGATGCGGCCGGTCAGGATCGAGCGTGCTTCCGACACCTCGACCGAGGTATCGCGCATGCGCGGCACGAAAATCCGCAGCAGCGCGGCGTAGCCCGCAAACCAGACCAGGATCGGAAGCGCCAGCCAAGGATCGGCGGAGCCGAGCAACAGCATCGCGCTGGTGCCGTATACAAGAATGTACCAGACCGCCGTGATCATCGAGACCAGGCTCTGACGGATCGCAGGCCCGGTCTGCATCACCTTGTTGGCGATACGGCCGGCAAAGTCGTTCTGGAAGAAGGCCCAGCTCTGGCGCACCACATGCCAATGGCTCTGCCAGCGGATCAGGTTGGTGACATTGGCGGCGATCGCCTGATTGGCGACGATATTTTGAGCCGTGAGAGCAAGCGGCCGCGCCACCAGCAGCACCAGCGCCATGCCGACCAGGACATGCCACGACTGGGCGAACAGCAGGTCGGGCTTGCTGGTGGTGACGAGGGTCACGACCTTGCCGATGAAGGCCGGGATGGTGACGTCGAGCAGTGCGACCACAAATCCGGTAACGAACAGGGCGCCGAACAGCCCCTTGGCCTGGCGCGCGAAGTGCCAGTAGAAGGCGGCGAGCGTCGCCGGCGGCTCCGGATTTTCCGGCAGCACCGTAGGTGCCAGCGCCTTTTCAAACCACGAGAACATGACAATTCCGGACAAACGAGAACAGGCGGTGCGACCCATCGTGTGGGCGCCGCCTGTCGGTTGCGATCATAAAGGATCGGGTTCTCTAGGTCCGCATCGTGTCGACAGGATGGCGGTCAAATTCGCCTGAACAGCACGCCCGCGAGCAGCAGCAGATAGGCAATGGCGAGCACGTCGAAGACGCGGGCCGGGCTGACCATCGGGATGCGCACGCCCGCATAGCGGATCAGGATGGCGATGATCGCGAGGATCAGCGAAATCGCGAATATCCAGACGGACGGCGGGGTCAGCGCGAAACCGCCTCGGCGGAAGGCCATCGGCATCTCCTTTGACGGCGGCCCGCGCCAAATGGCGGGCGACGCACCATCAAAGTTCCTGATGTCGTCTTGTTCCAGGCCTCACGGAGTTATCCGCTGGAATTTTTGGCCCTATCCGGCGCAGGACGTGCCGGCAGAGGCGATTGCCGGATCTTCGCGACCTGAAAGCAGTGCGATGGCTTCAACGCTTGCCAGTACTTCCTCGGTGGAGGCGTAGGGACGGCGGCTGCGATGCAGATAATACAGGGACAGTCCTGAGACGAGGCGCTCGCGCGCGTCGGAGCAGATCTCGGCGATCAAGGGCTTTGGCGGCTCGGGGGTATGCTCCGCTCCGCCATCGCTCGGCGCAGGAGTTCTCGGTTCTGTGCTGTCGTCGTCGGCTGCAATGACGATATGCAGCGCGCTTTCGGTAGCAGCAGCGGCTGCGGCGGGCCCACGTTTGGAAATGCCAGCCGGAAACTGCGCCGGCGCCTGTGCGGCGTGTCCGCGGAATGCGGACGAGGCCATCAGCACGAGATTCGCGAGCAGAATTCCTCCGACAAAATATCCGACCAGGCGAATCGGCGAGACATCCGCCTTTCGTGAGCTGGCCGCGTTGCGGACCGGCGTATCGCGGAAGCGGCGCCGGCCCGGTTTCGGGCTGCGGTTGGGCAAGAATGATTTCAAGAATGATTTCATGCGCGACAGGATCATGAGCAGCACCATTGCACTCGGATACCGCCGTGTAAGGCCCCAGAGGCTTAATCGCGTTTAAGACCTGGGACCGTTTCGTGATCCTGGTGAGGCGCGCGATAACGGTGCCTCTCAAATTTGAAGAAATATGCGCATGGCGATCGGGCGTGCGGAAGTCATTGCGTTGGAATTGCAATGCCGCCGTCTCTGGTCGCCGTCCGCGTTCGTGTATCTGCCGCGGCCCTTTCCGCCAGAGTTTTGGCGACCTGCTGGGCGATGCGTTTTTCGATCTCATCGGTGCTGGCGCCGCGAAGGCAGCCGAGCGCCGCGGTGCGCGCATAGGACAGAACACCGTGCCGGTCCTCGTCGATCGCCTGCACCAGGAATTGCTCGGCACGGCCACCTGCAAGCCGCAGCTTGTTTGCGAAATCGGTCTGCACGCGTTCCGGCACCTTGCGATCGGCCGGATCGGTGACCAGCATGATGCGCGTCGCGCGATTTTGCGCAATCACACCGACGAATTCAGAGGCGTTGAAATAGTCGCGGGCCGGATCGCTGGAACGAAGCGTCCTGCCATATGACAGCACGCCGGCGCCGATCACCGCGCAACCCAGATCCGTGCGCAGACCGAGCAACCCGCCGATCAGGGTCGATCCGCCAGACTGGCCGATCATATGGAAACCTTCGAGCCGGTGCCGATTCTTGATCGCATCGAGCGCCGCGTTGACCACCTGCAATTCGAGCGTGGTGTGGCGAATGCGATGACTGCCGGAGGAGCCGTCGAGGCCGGGTCGGGCCAGATAGATGCCGGGCATGCCGGCCTGCTGCGAAAGTGCGGTTGCGACCTTGTTGAAGTCGGAAGTGTCGACATCCTTGTCGCGGGCACCCGGAGAAAACTCCCCGGTCGAGCCGTTCAGCCGGCCGAGCCGGTCGCCCTGCAGAAAGACGAAGGCGCGAGGTCCCGGGCCGCCCGCCATCGACAGGTAATAGCGCATGCAGAAGTCGCGGCCCGCAACCTTCAGCCAGACCGCGCGCGGCAATTCCTCACATTGCGGCTGCGACATGGTGATGCCGCGCAACTGATCGGCGAGCGGCACGATATCAGCGCGTGCCGAAGCTGCGGCCGCAGACACCAGCGCGCCAGCCAGCAATGCCGGCAAGAACCGGCGAAGCGTATGATTGCGCCCGGCGATCGACATCACGGCACCCCATGGCCACAGGTCGGGCCTTGGATTGGTCGCCGTGAAGCGCTCGGTGGTTCAGAGCTTTCGCCCAAAAACAAACGGCCCCTGCAATCGCACGGGCCGTTCGCAGATCAAATTGAATAGGTGGCGCGATCAGCGGTGCTGCACGACGATCTTGGTGCCGACCGCAACGCGCGCATACAGGTCCTCGATCTCGGTATTCACCAGCCGGAAGCAACCCGAAGACACCGAATGTCCGATGGTCTCGGGCGCGTTGGTGCCGTGCACGCGATAAACGGTGGAGCCGATATACATCGCGCGCGCGCCCATTGGATTGCCTGGGCCGCCGGCCATGAAGCGCGGCAGATAGGGCTGGCGGGCGATCATTTCCGACGGCGGCGTCCAGTCCGGCCATTCCTGCTTGCGCGTGATCTTGTGCACGCCGCCCCATTGGAAGCCGTCGCGGCCGACGCCGACGCCGTAGCGGATGGCGCGGTTGTCGCCCTGTACGAGATACAGGAAGCGGTCGCTCGTATTCACGATGATCGTGCCGGGTTGTTCGGTGGTCCGATAGAACACCGCCTGACGCCGATATTCGTAGGGCAGCACAAACTGACCGTTGCTGTCCTGGCCGGGCGCCCTGTCAGCAATCGACTCCGCGGGAATACTGCCCTGACCGGTGACGGTCATCGGCATTGAACAAAGCACAGCCGTTCCGGCGGCTGCGAGCCATCGCACGTAATTCATTTCGAGACTGGGCTCCCTTCCAGGTGCTTTGAACGGATTGAAAGCGGAAGACGCGGCGGGATTCAATACGGTTTTAATCAATAACCCGCGATCCTTAACGGTGGCGGTGCCCTGTTACTTTACGGCCACGGACTGTTTTGCATGCGATTACGGCGGGACCGTGGGCCCCGCCGCGATAGGCAAAAACGTCTGTGAGGCCCGGTGGAAGGCTTATTGCGGCCCCGGACCGGTGCCCACATAGCCGGTGATTTTCCAGCCCGAACCGTCCTTCAGGTAGCACATCTGGTCGTTTCCGAGCGGCGACAGGGCGTCGGCCGAAACGAAGCCGATCTTCCCGGAAGGTAGTGCGACCCTGACCAGCGGGACCTGCCCGGCCGGGGTCTGCGGGGCCTTGTCGTCGACCATCACGCGGACCAGGTTCATCCCGAGCTTCTCCTGAACCGGCGCATCGGCACGGGGCGCCGAACGGACCTCGGTATCCGTGTCTAACGGATAGGCCCAGTCACCCGGATCGGTGCCGGTCGACTTGGCAAGTTCCTCCAGCGCCTTCTCGTCGAATTGCGGATCGGCTGGGGCGCAGATCACTCCCTGCTTGCCGGGATAAGATGATCCGGTCGGGTCCAGCGCCATGCCCTGCAGCATGTCCCAGCCGACCGGCTGCTTGCCGGCCAGCCCGATGGCCTGAGAGAGATTGTCGATGCCCGACTTCTTCGCGTCGGCC
Organism: uncultured Pseudomonadota bacterium; assembly: GCA_963707705.1. Lineage (GTDB taxonomy): Bacteria > Pseudomonadota > Alphaproteobacteria > Rhizobiales > Xanthobacteraceae > Pseudorhodoplanes. The sequence continues at coordinate 40,499 of CAVPRD010000020.1, forward strand.
TGGTTGCCCTTCTCACCATCCCAGAAGAAGCCCTGCGCGACGACCAGTTTGGACAGGGCGGCGCGATCCTTCTTGGCAGCGATTTCGCCGAGCTGTTTGCGGAACGCTTCGAAACTCGCATCATTGAACAGTGCCGGAAGCTTGATGGCGATCGGCGTATAGGGCTTGACCGGCGCGGGTGGCGGCGGCCCCTTCTGGGGAGCCTGCTTCGGTTGGGCCTGCGCCGCGCCGAACGGCACGGCGAGAACGACGGCGAACAGAATCGCGGTACGGAAGATCGCGTGGCGCATCTTGGTTCTCCGGGAAACAGGCGATCCTAATGCTTGGGACATGAAAATGCGACCGGTGTACGGCGGATTCGGTGATTATTTTCTCCTCAGGTCGAGGCCGAGCATCCGCTAATCCACCATGCTAGATGATCAATTCGGCGACCTCCAAATCCGCGACCTCATTGCGAACGCATCATGACATTCACCTCGCCCTATCTGCTGCCGATCCTGCTGCTGCTCGGCTCCAATGTGTTCATGACGCTGGCCTGGTACGGCCATCTGCGTTTCAAGGAACAGCCGCTGATGATCGTGATCGTGGTCGCCTGGGCGATCGCGTTTGTTGAATATTGCATGGCGGTTCCCGCCAATCGCTGGGGCAGCGAGGTTTATACGACCGCACAGCTCAAGACGATTCAGGAAGTCATCACCCTGATCGTTTTCGCAGTCTTCTCGGTGCTCTATCTGAAAGAGCCCTTCACCTGGAACTATGCGATCGGATTCGCTTTCATCGCGGTCGGAGCATTCTTCGTGTTCAAAGGGCCGCTGACCTGACGTTTTCAGCGCGCCAATTCACTTGGCCGATCCCTTGGCCGGCGTGACGCGCAGGATCCGTCCCGCGGAATTGTCGGTGAGAAGCCAGATCGCGCCATCCGGACCGCTGCGCACATCGCGGAAGCGTTCGTTGAGGGTGCCGAGCAGCCGCTCCTCCTTCGTCACTTTCTCGCCGTCGAGTTCAAGCCGAACGAGAGTGCGGGTCACAAGACCGCCGATGAAGACATTGCCCTTCCAGGCCGGAAACAGGTCGCCCTGATAAATCGCAAATCCGGATGGAGCGATCACCGGTGTCCATTGCCGGATTGGCTGCTCCATGCCTTCCTTGTGCGTGCTCTCGTGGATCTTGGCGCCGCTATAGTCGATGCCGTAACCGATCACCGGCCAGCCATAATTCTTGCCGGCCTGCGGGATGTTGATCTCGTCGCCGCCGCGCGGTCCGTGCTCGTGCATCCACAATTTGCCGGTGACCGGATGGATCAGCGCGCCCTGACTGTTGCGATGGCCGTAGCTCCATATTTCAGGTTTGGCACCCGCTTGGCCTACGAAAGGATTGTCCTTTGGCACCGAGCCATCGGGAGCGATGCGGATCACCTTGCCGAGATGGTTGTCGAGCCGCTGCGCAAAGTCGCGGCTTGAGTAATGTTCGCCGGTGGTGAGGAAGAGATTGCCGTCGCGCGCCTGCGCGATGCGGCAGCCGTAATGCAGCCCATTGGAAGGCGGCCCTTCCTGACGAAAGATGCGCTTCACATCGAGCAGTTGCGGTGTTGCGCCGGCATCCAGTTTCGCGCGCGCAAGCGCGGTCTGCGCGCCGCCCGGCACCGGATCGGAATAGCAGAAATAGATCGTGCCGTTTTTCGCGAAGTCGCGGTCGAGCGCGACATCGAGCAGCCCGCCCTGATTGGTGGCGAGCACATTCGGCACGCCCGCGAGCGGTGCTGACAGCGTCCCGTCGCGGGCCACGATGCGCACGCGCCCGGGCCGTTCGGTCACCAGCATGCGCCCATCCGGCAGGAAGGCCAGGCCCCATGGATTGGAGAGCCCACTCGCGATCGTCTCGACGCGAAGGTCGCCAGTTTCAGATTTCAGGATTTGCTGCGCGGAGACCGGCGCAACCGGGACAAGCGACAAGGCAAGGCCCGCGACCCAATGCATTCTCATGTCCGTCGCGCTCCCGCTGCAAGGTCCGGCGTAACGGTAGGGAGTTGATGCCGGTTTCGAAAGGGCGCCGAGTTATGAAAGCCGCGTAACCGCGGCAGCGATGCCCCCGATGCCGGCGAGGACCGCGCCGATCAGCATCATGAGCGGCAATTGCCCGTCCTGACCGGACACCATCGCATTCAAGGTCTCGGCGCGTGCCATCCCGAGGGTGACGGCGGTTGCGGCGATCACGATTCCGATCACCAAGGCCGCGGTCATCACCAGATGCGCGATGGCAGTCTTGCGTTTCGTCAACGGCCGGGCGTTGCGAACGGGACGCTGGAATCCGATCCCGGCGATCCGATCCCTGTGCATGGCTCTTCGAAGCTCCAAACGGCGCGAATCAACGTCTGGTGGCATCATCGTAGGGAATGCGGGCTGCGCCCCGGCCGTCTTGTGGCGATTTGGCGACAAACCGTTAACGCATTCCTAATCGTTAACGATTGGTGTCCATTCGCTCTTATTCGGCGGCGACGGCCAGCCTCTCTTGTCGGTAATCCATCGCTACATGTCGCGGCTCGGCTGCGACACGCGCCAGCCAGTCGCGCAAAGCCGGGAACGGCTTCAGGTCGAACTCGCTCTGCTCGGCGAGATGCGTGTAGGAATAGAGCGCTACGTCGGCGATCGTATAGCGGTCGCCGGCAAAGAACGGGTGCCTGGTAACGCGCTTGTCGAGCACGCTGAGCGAGCGCGACCCTTCCTCCATCCAGTCGTCGAGCGCGTGCTGCTGCAATTCGCGCCCGCCCTTGATCAGGCAGAGCCAGAAATAAGCGGCGCCGATATTCGGCACGATGGCGTGCTGTTCGAAGAACATCCACTGCAGCACGCGCGCGCGTGCCAGCGCGGTGTCGCCGACAAGATGGCTGTTCTCGGCGAGAAACCACAGGATCGCGTTCGATTCGGCGAGGAAGCGGCCGGGCTCGATCTCGAGCAATGGGATCTGGCCGTTCGGATTCTTCGCGAGGAAATCCGGGGTGCGGGTCTCGCCCTTCAGGATATCGATGTCGACGAGATTATGCTCGATATCGAGTTGAGCGAGCGCGAGCCGCACCTTGTAGCAATTGCCGGAGCGCTGCATCGAATAGAGCGTGTACATGCGCGTTGCTCCGAAAGAGGGAAGATTAGAGCCGGCCCCATTGCCGACCCAGTCTGACGCGGCGGACACAAGAAGAAAAGACCGGCCATTGCAAGGCAGCGGTACGGCATCGAAGCAGAAAAGGACGTTCGTTGCGTGACACGATGCGATGACGAAATAATTGTTTCATATTTTTTTGGACGCATTCCATGCTGTGCTGCGACTTTCCGTGCTGTGCTGCGACTTTCCACGCTGTGCTGCGACGCGATATCGCACCGCAGCGTCGAATTTCGATACTTCAAATATTATTGACCGACCCAGCTCTTGTTGATGCGGTCGAAAGTGCCGTCGGCGCGAATGGCCGAAAGACCGGCATTGAGCTTTGCAACGAAATCCGCGTTCTGGCCTTTGGTGACGGCCGCGGCGAACGGTAATTCCAGGAACATCGTCTTGGCGACCGTGACCTTGCCCGGATAGAGCTTGTTCGCAATCATCGCGCCGGCCTGAACATTGAGGGCGGCGGCATCGGCGGTGCCTTTCACCAGCCGGTCCAGACTCGATTCGTAATCTTCCGTGACCTCGAGTTTGATCTCGGGCGCGTTCTTGCGGATGAGGGCTGCGAGTGGACCGGTGCGCGGCGTGACCACCACCTTGCCGGCGAGCGAACGCAAATCCGCCGGTGCGGCTTCGCTCGCGCGTACATAGATCGCTCCGCCGGTCATCAAAAGTGTCTCGGTGAAATCCATGGTCTGGAGGCGTTCCGGCGTGATCGCGGTCGGCATGGTGGCGATCGCGCGGCCGTCCTTCAGAGACTTTTCCATTTGCTCGAGCGGTACCGGAAAGAATTCGACCTCGTAGCCGGCGCGCTCGGCGGCGGCGCGGAATATGTCGACCACCAGCCCCACCGTCTTGCCGTCTTTCACTTCGGCGAAGGGCGGCAGCAGCCGGTTATGGGCGACCTTGATTTTCTCGGCAGCGGCGCTCGGCGCGATCATCAGAGCCATCAGCAGCACCATTCCGGCAATTCGTTCAATCATATTCGACCAGCCATTCGCATTATCAGGGGGGTTGATGGATCTATCACGGAATCTCGCTTGCCGCGGCGCAAAAGGGGCATTACCAAACCGGCACCTTCACCGGAGACTTTGCTCAATGGCCTTCCTCGCCGACGCGCTCAAGCGCATCAAGCCGTCAGCCACCATCGCGGTGACCGACAAGGCGCGCGCGTTGAAAGCGGCCGGGCGCGACGTGATCGGGCTTGGCGCCGGCGAGCCGGATTTCGACACTCCGGCCAATATCAAGGCTGCGGGCATCAAGGCGATCGAGAGCGGCAAGGCGGCGAAATACACCGCCGTCGACGGCATCCCTGAGCTGAAGGCCGCGATCTGCGCCAAGTTCAAGCGCGAGAACAACCTCGACTACAAGCCTTCGCAGATCATCGTCGGTACCGGCGGCAAGCAGGTGCTGTTCAACGCGCTGATGGCGACCATCAATCCGGGCGACGAGGTGATCATTCCGGCGCCGTATTGGGTGAGCTATCCGGAAATCGTCGCTTTGCTCGGCGGCGAGCCGGTGTCGGTCGTCACCACCATGGCGAGCGGCTTCAAGCTGACGCCGGAGCAGCTCGAAAAGGCGATCACGCCGAAGACCAAGTGGCTGATCTTCAATTCGCCTTCGAACCCGACCGGCGCCGCCTATACGCGCGCTGAAGTGAAGGCGTTGACCGACGTACTGAAGAAGCATCCGCAGGTCTGGGTGCTAACCGACGATATGTACGAGCACCTCGTCTATGACGACTTCGTCTTCACCACTCCAGCCGAGGTCGAGCCGTCGCTGTACGAGCGCACGCTGACGCTGAACGGCGTGTCGAAGGCATATTGCATGACTGGCTGGCGTATCGGCTATGCCGGCGCGCCGGACCATCTCATCAAGGCGATGGCGATGCTGCAATCGCAATCGACATCAAACCCTTCCGCGGTGGCGCAATGGGCTTCGGTCGAGGCGCTGAACGGGCCGCAGGATTTCATTCCGAAGCACAACAAGATTTTCAAGGAGCGCCGCGACCTGATCGTTTCGATGCTCAACCAGGCGAACGGCATCAAATGCCCGAAGCCGGAAGGCGCGTTCTATGTCTATCCGTCCTGCGCCGGAACCATTGGCAAGACTTCGCCGTCCGGCAAGAAGCTCGCGACCGACGAAGATTTCGTCAGCGAGCTGCTGGAAGCCGAAGGTGTCGCGGTGGTGCAGGGCTCTGCCTTTGGCGCGGGACCCGCTTTCCGTATCTCGTACGCGACCAAGACCGAGGATTTGGAAGAAGCAGGGCGCCGCATCCAGCGTTTCTGCGGTAATCTCAAATAGCGGCATTGCGGCACCGCGGCGCAAACCGCCGATTTTTCGAAATTTGAAGGCAAAGCCTTATCGCCTTTGCAGCAAAGGCAGGCTAATTTTGACCCGACGCTTCGCGCGCGATCGTCGCCGCTCTTTCACATCTGCTCCAGTCACGAGGGAACCTCCATGCTCCGTTCATCCGTCTTTGCGGCCCTTGCGCTTCTGACGGTGTCGGCCGCGCCCGCTTCCGCCCAGCAGGTTCAGGCCGGGATACTGGAATGCCGCAGTGGCGGAACGATCGGTTTCATCATCGGATCGGTCACCGAATTGAGCTGCATCTACCGGCCGGATTTCGGGCCGCGTCAGGCCTATCGCGCCACCATCAACCGTGCCGGCCTTGATGTCGGCGCCGTTGCCATTACCAGCCTGGCCTGGGGCGTGTTCGCGCCGACCGTGCAGATCGGGCTTGGCGACCTTTCGGGCAATTACGGTGGCGTCGCCGCCGGTGCCACGGTCGGTGTCGGCCTCGGAGCCAATGTACTTTATGGCGGCTCCAACAACTCGATCGCCTTGCAGCCGCTCAGCGTCGAAGGCTCGGTCGGACTGAACGTGTTTGCCGGCCTCGCCGGCATGGCGCTGCGCTTCGGCGAATAATCATCGGCGCCGATCGATCCGCCCTCTCCCGCTGAGGGGGTCGGCCCAACAGCAGTCGCGTTTTTCAGGGAATTTGATAAACGGCCAACTTGTCGCTGACGCCCCGCAGCGACGCGAGTTGCTCGGTCGGCACGAGCTTATTCCGCTCGATGATTCCGGCGACCTGCGGATGCTGCATGACGGATTTGGTCACGAAGATCGCGCGCTCGTCAGCCAGGCCCTGCACCCTTGCCGCAATGTTGACGGTCTGCCCGAAATAATCGAGGTGATCGTTGAGCGTCACGGCGAGGCAGGGCCCCTCGTGAATGCCGATCTTGATCAACAGATCCTTCTTGAGATCGCGCACCGAGTCGCGCATGCGCAAAGCCGCGGCGAGCGCCCGGTCGGGTGTCGGGAACGTCGCCATCACCGCGTCGCCGATCGTCTTCACCACTGCACCCGCCTCGGCAGCGACGATCTCGTTCAGCACGCGGAAATGCTCGCGCACGAGATCATAGGCTGCGAGATCGCCGACGCGGTCGTAAAGCGCGGTTGAGCCTTTGAGGTCGGTGAACAGGAATGTCAGGCTGGTGATCTTCAGGCCCTGATCGACGTCCAGCGTGTCAGTGCGATGGATGTCGCGGAAGGTCTGATTGGTGAGCAATCGCTTGGCGGTCAGAAACGACCGGCGCTTGCCGAGCAGATCGTGCAGTTTTTCGCCTGCGATCCAGACCGAGGGGAGGGTTCGCACATCGGCGCGATTGTCGAACGATAATCGCAACGGACCGGGCCGCATCTCGGTGGTGCCGGTCGGCGCCTGGGTCTTACTGAACACCATCCCAAGGCTCTGCCGTTCGCGCGTCGGCTCGCCCTTCACGTCGAGAAAATGCGCCGCATGCGTCACCGGCTCGAACACGATGATGAATTCCGCGGGCAATTGAAGCGACATCAGCGCTTTTTCACCCGACGCAAGTTCGGTGGCATCGAGCGTGATCTCCTCGATCACCTCATTCAGAGCAGTAGTCTCGGGCAGATCGACTCCGGAGCACCAGAATATCTGCCGGAAATATTCCACGATCGGCAACGAATGCGGATCGTGCGCCGCAATGCGGCGCACCGCCGGATTCACGGTGAAAGTCACCTCGACCATCTCGTCGAGCGTGGGCTCATAGCCGCAGGCGCAAAGCGCGCAATTGTAGCGGTCCTTGCGCACCGATTTGAGCGTCTGCGTGGCGTCCAGCACGCCGCCGCAGCCGGGGCACAGCACGTTCCAGTTCAGTTCGAACAGACCGAGCCGCGCGGCATGCAGAAAACCGCTGATGGTCTTTTCCTCGTCAAGCCCGGTGTCGCCCGCGATCTTCAGCACGTTGACGCGGCACAGGGACCGGTCCTCGCCCTCGCGGATCAGCTTTTCGATGACATCCGAGACGCTCGGGTCGGCCGACTTGCGCAGGGCGTCGAACAACGTTTGATTGGTCTGCGTGCCGTTCATGTTCCAGCAGCTAAGCCCGAATTATGACTTGGTAAGGGGCGACTGATTATTTGATCACGATCCGCCCGTCGACGCCGTTGCGCACGGTGCGGATTTTCTCGAGATATTCGATGACTTCGTTCGACATCAGCGGGCCGTCGTGGCCGGGCACGATTTCGTGCACATTGTCGAACATGGAATAGCCGTCTCCGCCGCCGGCCATGAAATCGTTGGTGGCGAGCTTGTAGAACTTCTTGTCCTCGAGCGGGGCACCATCCGCGAGCACCGAGATCACGCGTTCTCCAACAGGCTTGCTCAGATCGACCACGATCTTCAGCCCGGATACCTGCGGGAATCGTCCGGCAGGTCGCGGCATCAGGCTGAAGCCGTTTTCGAGCGCCCCACGGATCGCCTTGCCGGAAATCTCCAGCACCGCCACGTGATTGCGGAATACCAGCTCCGACATGATGTCGCGGCGGGTGATGTTGGAGCCCGGCGGATAGATTCGGCCGCCCCGAATGCCGCCGCCATTGGTGATCGCGATGTCGGCGCCGGTGGCCGAACGCATGGCATCCGCGATCAGGTCGCCGATCGCGGCTTCCTGGGTGCGCACGGTCGGATTGCGGCTGTCGAGTTCGACTGCGGTGGTGGCAATGACGATATCGAGCGCGGACGAAAGCTTCTTCTCGAAGTCGTTGACCACCGCAAGCACCGCGGGATCGGGCGCGACGTTGCGGGTGTCGATGATGCGGAATTCCGGATGCCACAGCACGACGCGGCGGCCTTCCTCCGTTCGTACGGTGAAGGTAACGTCGATGCAGGTGACGAAATGGGCGTCGTAGCTCGACTCGATCGCGGCGGTACGGCCGTCGTAATTCAGCCAAAGGTCGTGATCGTGCCCGCTCAGGATGATGTCGGCGGCGTGCAGGCGGTACATCTCCTCGTCCTTGGCGCGTCCGGTATGGACCACAGCAACCACGATGTCGGCGCCTTCCTTGCGAAGCGCTGCGGCCTGCTTTTCGATCGTTGCGACCGCGGGCGGAAATTTCAGGTCGCCGGGGGTCGACAGGATCACGGCTTCCTCGTCGGTTGCGGCCGCGATCCCGATATTGATGCCGTTGAAAGTGAGGATCGTCCGCTCGCGCAAGCCCGGAGCCAGCTTGCCATCTGGCGTATAGATATTCGCGCAGAAGACCGGGAATTTTGCCTCCGCCATTCGCTCGAAGAAAATCTCCTTGCCGAAATCGAATTCGTGATTGCCGGGCACGAAAATGTCCGGCGCGATCAGATTGGTGAGCGTCATGATATGGGCGCCGCGGTCGATGCCCGACATGAGTGACGGCGACAGCGTGTCGCCGGCATGCGCGAAAATCACCGGCCCCTTGGCGCGCTCGGCCTTCACCACTGCCGCGAGCCGCGCGAAGCCACCGCGCGGCTGCCCGTCCGGCGCCGCCTGCTCGCTCATCTGGTAGATGTCGTTGACCAAAATGAAGGTAAGGCGGGATTGCTGGCTTTGCGCGAAGGCCGCGCGCGGCAGAGTTCCGATCAGGGCGATGCAGGACGATCCAAGCAGCAGCAGACGGCGGGTGAGGGTCATTTTGCGATTGATTTCCGTGGCTTTTGCATGGATTAGCATGGAGCCATGAACGACGCATCGTCTGAAGCGGTCGCAGGGGCATCGCCGCGCCCGCAAGGTCATACGCCAGTGGCGTCCGGCCGGATCGGTGTCCTGATCGCCAATCTCGGCACACCGGATGCGACCGATTACCGTTCGATGCGGCGCTATCTCAAGGAATTCCTGTCCGACAAACGAGTGATCGAGGAAAACTCGCTCACCTGGAAATTCGTATTCAATTTCATCATCCTGACGCTGCGTCCGCGCGCCAAGGGGCGCGATTACGATTCGATCTGGAACAGGGAGCGCGACGAATCGCCGCTGAAGACCATTACCCGCTCGCAAAGCGAGAAGCTTTCGGCCTCGCTTGCAAGTCTGGACAGCCGCATTCTGGTCGGCTGGGGGATGCGCTACGGCAACCCATCGGTTGGTTCTGCGATCGAGGCGCTCGCGCAAAACGGATGCGACCGTATTCTCTATATGCCGCTCTATCCGCAATATGCCGCCGCCACCACGGCGACTGCCTGCGATGCCGCGTTCGCGCAGCTTGCGGCCATGCGCTATCAGCCGACGCTGCGGGTCACACCGCCGTATTATGACGATCCGGTCTATGTCGATGCAGTCGCGGCCTCGATCCGCGATGAACTTGCAAAGCTGCCGTTCAAGCCCGACGTGATCCTCGCATCCTTCCACGGCATCCCGCGCGACTATGCGGACAAGGGCGATCCATATCCTCAGCAATGCGAGGTGACGGCGAATCTTCTGCGCAAGGCGCTCGGTCTCGACGGAAACTCGTTCCGCCTGACCTTCCAGTCCCGCTTCGGCAAGGCCGAATGGCTCCAGCCTTACACCGACAAGACGGTCGAGGCGCTGGCGCAGAGCGGACTGAAAAATCTTGCAATCGTGACGCCGGGTTTTTCCGCCGATTGCCTGGAGACGCTCGAGGAGATCGCGGTCGAGAATGGCGATATCTTCAAGGCCAATGGCGGCCAGAACTTCGCGGCCATCCCCTGCCTGAACGACAGCGAGCAGGGCATGCGGGTTATCCGCGAGGTGGTGTCGCGCGAATTGAAGGGGTGGGTTTAGCTGCTACTGCGTGTCCACACGCAAGTGCGTGGTCCCATAACCAGCAAGCGATACCAAGGATTGGCAACTTGTTTGGTCGGCGCTCAAAGGTTCTGGGGCTTCTCGCGGTGGCCACGATCGCTGTAGCGGTCGGTACCGCATTCCTGTGGACCAGCGATGAAGCGCTTATCTTTGCCGATCTCGAAGCCATCTCTCAGGACCGCGCGCCCCATAAAATCCTGAATGAACTCGACGCGGTCTGTTTCAGTTTTCATCCCGCACTCGTGAGCGACGAATTTTATGCGGCCGCGGGACGAAATCGCGCGTTGCCCTACAAATCGTGCGGAATTGGAAATTCGTGCTGCGACTTGATGAGCGATGCCGGCGGGGTCGTCGGCCTGTTGCGGGGCAACGAGATCAAATGCGTGAGGACCGAACGGTTCACTTACCTGCTCGAATCCGATTATGCGCTATGCGCGAAACCCTCGGATTTGAAGATCGTGCGCCGAACCTTCACGAGTAGGGTCAATCCACCCGGTCGCTCATGGTTAAGCCAGCCCGGCCAGGAATATTTTGAAGTCGGACAGAAACAGCGCTGAGACCCGGGTGACGGCCGCCACCTCCGGGTTAGGAAGCGCGTTCGGGCACGCCGACCTCCAAAGGCTAACCCTGCGTTAACCATATCCCTTTTAACTCCGTTAACCATTTCCGCCGGCCGCGAGGCTGGTTGCGGCCGTCTGCATGTCTCCGGAACGGGGATTTGGAAGGCGGGGCAGGAGTTAACGGGTGGCGTGTCACCGCCGAACAAGTCTGCTCGTCACGTCCGCTCTGGCCGTCGCCATGACGTGCACGGCGGGCGCCGCGCGTGCACAGACCGATCCGCGCGATCCTTCGGTGCCGAGCCTGTTCGAGCCGCATTTCGAGGAGCGCGACGGCCGTCCGCAGCGATTCCGAAAGCCCGGCGCGATCACCACCGTATCGTCCGGCGCCGGAGCGACCGGCTTCGACGCCACCAACGGACGCGCAAGGCGAAAGTCGAAGGAGAATGCGCGAAAGCGTGCCGGCGCGGAGGCGCAGAGTCTTCCGCCCGTCGTTATGTCCGGCCCGGACCGGACCGTTGCGCCGGTGTTCCAGCGGCAGGAGAGCGTCGCGGCAGTGCGCCGGCGTGCCATCAACACCGCGGCGGCGCCGCTCGATGCCAGCGGGGCGATCGCGCCACGTCCGATCCGCAGGCGCATCGTCGAGGACGATCCATTCGGGCCGGTAGGCTTCTATCGCGGCACATTCCTCGTGAAGCCGGCGCTCGAATTGTCCGGAGGCTACAACAGCAATCCCGGTCAGCGCCAAAACGGCAAAGGCTCGTCTTTCGAAAAAATAGCGCCTGAATTCGATATCAAGTCGAACTGGTCACAGCACGAATTGTCGGCGAACCTGCGGGGCAGTTACATCTGGTACAATGCCAACCAGATGGAGAATTACTCCAAGCCCGATCTCAACCTGCGCAGCAATGCGCGCATCGATATCTCGAAACAGACCAAGGCCGATCTCGAGGGCCGCTTCCAGTATTCGGCCGACAATCCCGGCGATCCCAACCTGCCGAACGATATCGCCAAGCCGCCGATTTTTACTGTCGCCGGCGGCACGGCGGGGATCCGACACGCCCTCAACCGGCTGGAATTTTCGCTGAAGGGTGCCGTCGACACCACAACCTACCAGGACGGCACAACGAATAGCGGGCAACCCGTCAGCTTCGGTGACCGCAATTACACTCAATACGGCACCAAAATCCGCGCGAGCTACGAAACCCTGCCGGGAATCATTCCGTTCATGGAATACGGCGCCGACCAGCGCAAACACGAACTGCAATATGACGTGAACGGCGTGAATCGCAATTCCAGCGGTCAGTCGTTCCGCATCGGTACGACTTTTCAGTTGACCGGATATCTGGTCGGCGAATTTGCCGTCGGGCGGCTGGAGCGTATCTACGTCGATCCGAATTTCGACGCGCTGCGCGGCAATCTGGTGGATGCTTCTCTCACCTATTACCCGAACCCGCTCACCACGCTGAAGCTCGACATGAGGACCTCGGTGCAAGAATCCATCATCGGCGGCGTCTCAGGCGGCTTCACGCATGAATATTCGCTGCAGGTCGAACATGCGTTCCGGCGCTGGCTGCTCGGCACGATAAGGGTGGGCTATTCGAACACCGTCTATGAAGGATCGCCACGCACCGACGACAATTATCTCGTCTCCGCGGCGCTGCTGTACAAGATGTCGCGCGATCTCTGGTTGAAGGGTGAATATCGCAGGGAATGGCTCGATTCGACCATCACGACCGCGAATTATGTGTCCAACATTTACACGATAGGCGTGCGGTTGCAGCGGTGAGGGAGCGGAGGAGTGAGCTTCGAGAAGAAACGCAATGATTAATCCGTGGCTGACGATCCCTCTGGAAGACTATGAAGGCCACATGGCATTGCCGTATGTGGGGCAAGCCAAGATGCTCGTGAACGAGTTTGAAGAACTGCTAAAGACCTACGCCCCAACATCGGCGGCGGTCATTGGCTGTGCAGGGGGCAACGGCTTCGAAGAAGCTGCCAAGGCAGGCGTTGCGCGCCTTGTCGGCCTCGACATAAACCCGAGCTACATCGCAGATGCAAAGGCCCGCTATGCTGGCCGCATGACGGGCCTCGAACTCTATTGCGCCGACATCGCGGGAGACGCGCCAGAGTTGCGGCCTGTCGATCTGATCTATGGGGCGTTGGTTTTCGAGTATGTGGACATTGCCAAGGCGTTGAAGAACCTGCGGGGCATTTGCTTGCCCGGCGGGATTCTAGCCGCCCTTTTGCAATTGCCAAAGGAAGGGGTGGCGAACGTTTCACCCTCGCCCTTTGTGACATTGAAAGATCTGGGCTCCATCATGCGGCTCGTGCCGCCAAATGACTTCCGCAAGATCGCAGAAGGGCTGGGGTTTGGCTTTCTCTCCCAAAAGCTCATCACCCTTGAATCTGGAAAGCAGTTTTCCTTGCAGATCTTCAAGTGCACGTAGCTGAGTGATGTTGGGCGGCGCAGGAGTTTGGTGCGAAACTCCAAACTAAACTTGTCGCTCGGCAGATTTATGAGTTTGCGACCTAGCCCAGCAGTGCTTTCAGCTCCTCGCGCAATTCCGGCGCGATGTCCTTGCGCTTCAGCGCATAGGCGATATTGGCGGTGAGGAAGCCCAGCTTGGAGCCGCAATCGTAGGAGCGGCCGTCGAACTTCACGGCGTAGAAGGGCTGCGTTTTTGAAAGCGTAATCATCGCATCGGTGAGCTGGATCTCGCCACCGGCGCCGGTCTGCTGATTTGCCAGAATGTCGAAAATTTCCGGCTGCAGGATGTAGCGGCCGGTGATCGAAAGATTGGAGGGCGCGTCCTCACGCTTCGGCTTCTCGACCATCTGCGTGATCGGCAGTGCCTTGCCGGTGTCGGTGCCCGCTTCCGAACGCGTTTCCTTGCCGACTCCGACGATGCCGTACATGTGTACGCGATCGACAGGCACTTCTTCGACCGCGATGATGTTGGCCCTGGCTTTCCGCTTGCCATAGGCCTCGACCATCTGCGCGAGGCAGCCGGGTTCGTTCTGCACCAGCACGTCAGGCAGCAGCACGGCGAAAGGCTCGTTGCCGACCAATTCGCGCGCGCACCAGACCGCGTGACCGAGGCCGAGCGGCGATTGCTGACGGGTGAAGCTCGTGGAGCCGGCGCCCGGCGTGTCTTCGGCAAGCTGTTTCAGTTCGCTCTTCTTGTGGCGTTCCTTCAGCGTGACCTCGAGCTCGAATTGGCGATCGAAATGATCTTCGATGACCGACTTGTTGCGGCCGGTGACGAAGATCAGATGTTCGATGCCGGCCTCGCGTGCCTCGTCCACGACATGCTGGATCAGCGGCCGGTCGACCACCGTCAGCATCTCCTTTGGCATCGCCTTGGTCGCGGGCAGGAACCGGGTGCCCAGACCGGCCACCGGGAAAATCGCTTTGCGGATAGGCTTCATGTGGGAAATCGGCGCAGGCTGTGGATAACGGGTGTGTCTGTTACCATGTGGAACCGCAAAAAGCCGCAGAGCGACCTGAAAATCATTCGCAGATTTACGAATGTCGTTAATCCTCTTGCAACCATCTGCGGTCCCCATAAGGCTTTCTCGTGTCTTGGATGCAAGCCTGTTTGGGTTGCGTGAGGCTGTAATGGCGCGTGTTTGCGGAACGTCGCGAAATTTGAAGGCCGTCGTCGCGCTCGGCGCGATGCTTGGCGGCTGCACCGGAGGTCCGGGCGAGGATCGTTCTGCGCTATCCGCGACCGCTTCGGTTCCGGGGGTTGCCGCGGTCCCGCAGGCGGCCAGTGTGCGGCGTTCCTACGCGCAGGCGACGGGCCCGGAATGGAGCGGAGAATCCGGTGGCTCCGGTCACCCGCTGATGCAGGCCGACGCGATCCGCCAGTCGGCGGCGAACTTCCAGAATTGTCTGCAGGGGATGTATCCGGCGGCCGCCAAGCGCGGCGTCAGCAAGGTGACCTTCGATACTTATACGCGCGACATGACGCCTGACCTGCGGATCATGGACCTGGTCGACGCTCAGCCGGAATTCACCAAGAGCTTCTGGGACTATCTCGACATTTTGGTGAGCGAGGAGCGCATCGCGCGCGGGCGCGCTGTGCTCGCCGAAAATCGCGCGACCTTCGATGCGATGGAACGCCAGTACGGCGTCGATCGCTATGTGATCGCGGCGATCTGGGGCATCGAGTCGAAATACTCGACCATGATGGGTGAGCGCTCGGTGCTGCGTTCGACCGCGACGCTCGCCTGTGTCGGGCGGAGGCAGGATTATTTCCGAAACGAATTCCTGGCCGCGATCGAACTGATCCAGCGTGGTGACGTGCAGCCCGATCGCATGAAGGGCTCCTGGGCCGGCGCTTTCGGTCCGACCCAGTTCATGCCGACGGTCTACAAGTCCTATGCCGTCGATGCGGATGGCGACGGCCATCGCGATCTCACCGCCTCGGTGCCCGACCTCGTGTTCTCGACCGCCAACTATTTCAAGAAACATGGCTGGGAGAGTGCGCAGACCTGGGGCTACGAGGTCGTGGTCCCGAAGAACTTCAATTTCCTGATGGCCGACCGCAACAAGGTCATGTCCCTTCGCGAATGGGAACAACTCGGCATCCGGCGTCTTGGCGACAAGCCATTCCCGCGCGGAACGGATCGCGCCTTCCTGATGATTCCGGCGGGATCGCAGGGGCCGGGCTTCCTGATGCTCAATAATTTTCGCGTGATCATGCGCTACAATCCGGCCGAAGCTTATGCGCTGGCGATCGGGCATCTCTCCGACCGGCTGCGCGGCGGCGATCCGTTCGTCCAGTCCTGGCCGCGGCATGAGCGGGTGCTGAGCCGCGACGAGCGCGCGGAATTGCAGCAATTGCTGGCGCGGCGCGGCTTCGATATCGGCGAGCCGGACGGCAATCTGGGGCCGAAAACGAGAGCGGCCATCCGTGATTTCCAGGCTCGATCGGGGCTGGTGCCGGACGGGTTCCCGACCGCGACGGTGCTTGCAAAACTGCGCGGCAATTAACGCAAAAAGGCCGCCACACCTTCGCTCCGCCATCTTCTTTTGCTATGCAGGAAGCTTGAACCGGCCCCTGTAGCGGGCGGGCCCGCGGATCGGACGTACGGATCGGACATGGCGTCGAACACCACCAGCAGAAAGCTTTTCCGGGCGAAGATCGTCTGCGCCGCAGGGCTTGCTGCTGCGGCAATTGGTGTTGCCTGGCCGGCTGCGGCGCAGTTCTTCCCGTTTGACGACCGATTTTTCGGACAGCCGCCGCGCCAGCAGCCGCAATATCGCCCTCGCGTCCCGACCGAACAGGAGCAGGTCAACGCGCCGGCGGCCAAACACCCGGAAGCGCCGCCGACGATCCGCATCCTCGTGTTCGGCGATTCGATGGCGGATTGGCTGGCCTATGGTCTGGAAGAGGCGCTCGCCGAGACCCCGGAAATCGGCATCTTACGCAAGCACAAGGCCTATTCAGGGCTGATCCGTTACGAGCAGCGCAGCGAGGTCGAATGGTCGAAGATCGCGCGCGACTTGATCGCAGCCGAAAAGCCGCAAGCCATCGTGATGCTGGTTGGCCTGCATGACCGGCAGGCAATGCGCGAACGGTTGCAGGTTGTGGCACCGAAACCGCCGGCCGCGCCGAAGCCCGGCACCGCCGAGGCACCGCGCGCCGTCACGGCGCCGCCGGCGCCTGGCAGCGCTCAGCCGCCTGTGCCCGCAAAGCCGGCCGCCAATCCGAACGACGACGAAACACCTGTTGTCGCCGCCCCCGAACCGCAGCGCGCGCGCCCCACTGGTCCGGTCGAATTCAAGACCGAGAGATGGGAAGAACTTTACGGCGCACGGATCGACGAGACCATCGCAGCGCTGAAATCCGGCAATGTGCCGGTCCTGTGGGTGGGCGTGCCGTCGGTGCGCGGCGTCAAGTCGACCAGCGATCTGCAATATCTCAACGAACTCGTGCGTGCGCGGGTCGAAAAGGCCGGCCTGATCTTCGTCAATGTCTGGGAGGGCTTCGTCGACGATCGCAACAATTTCATGCAGCGCGGTCCCGATGAGACCGGACAGATTCGCCAGTTGCGCACCTATGACGGCATTCATTTCACCAAATTCGGCGCCCGCAAGCTCGCGCATTATGTCGAGCGCGACCTGCGCCGCGTTCTGCGTGAACCGATTCCGGCCGCGCTGACGACGCCGGCCGAACCCGCGCCGGCGCAGGTGGCGAAGCCTTCCGGCCCTGCGGCTCGCCCGCTTGCGGGACCGGTGATCCTGCTCGGCACGCCTTTGAACGAACCCGACGATCTTCTTGGCGGCACGCCGCCGGCGCAGGGCAAGGCGCCGCCACCGCCGGCGCTCGATCCGGTTGCCACTCGAATGCTGGTGAAGGGCGAGCCGACCCGCACCGAAGCCGGCCGCGCCGACGATTTCTCCTGGCCGCCGCGCCTGCCGAATCTGGCCACTAGCGAACAATTGCCGCCGACCGGCGCGCCGCTGACCATAGTGCGGGCCCAGCCCGCGGCTGTGCAGCAGGCCGCGTTGCCTGCCGGCGCCAAGCCCGGGTTGCCCGGACAACCCGGCGCACGCGTCGCCGGTCAGCCGGTATTGCAGGGGCAAGTTCGACAGCAGGCCCAGGCCCCGACCTTCTGGCGCCGCCAGAACCAGGATTCCGGCCCGCCGCGCTTTCTCTTCGGGTTGTTCGGAAGATAGCGCGCTGTTAGCGCGGCAGCGTGGTCGTTCCCATCAGGAACTTGTCGATCGCGTGCGCGCATTGGCGGCCTTCGCGGATCGCCCAAACGACGAGAGATTGGCCGCGGCGCATGTCGCCGGCCGCGAACACCTTGGCGATCGAGGTCTTGTAATCCTCGGTATTGGCCTTCGCATTGCCACGCGGATCGAGTGCGACACCGAGCGAGGCCAGCATCCCTTCCTTGACAGGATGCACAAAGCCCATCGCCAGCAGGACAAGGTCGGCCTTGATCTCGAATTCCGTTCCCGGCATCGGCTTGATCTTGTCGTCGGCGCGAACGCAATGCAGGATTTTGACCTTGCCGCTCTGGCCGGAGAATTTCTGCGTCAGCACGGAGAATTCGCGCTCCGCGCCTTCCTCGTGGCTCGATGAGGTGCGTAGCTTGTAGGGCCAGTCGGGCCAGGTCAGCGCCTTGTTCTCACGCTCCGGCGGCATCGGCATGATCTCGAAATTGGTCACCGAAAGCGCGCCTTGCCGGATCGAGGTGCCAATGCAGTCCGAGCCGGTATCGCCGCCGCCGATCACGACCACATGCTTGCCGCCGGCGAGAATTTCCTTCACGCCGTTCAGTGGCTCACCGGAAACTCTCCGGTTCTGCTGTGGCAGGAAATCCATCGCGAAGTGAATGCCGTCGAGATCGCGGCCTTCGATCGGCAGGTCTCGCGGATATTCCGCGCCCCCAGTCAGCGCCACCGCGTCATACTCGGCAAGCAGCTTGTCGGCGGCAAGATTGACGCCGACATGCGCCCCGTAATGAAAGGTGACGCCTTCGCCTTCCATCTGCTTCACGCGGATGTCGACGATGCCCTTTTCCATCTTGAAGTCGGGAATGCCGTAGCGGAGCAAGCCGCCAGCCTTGGCGAATTTTTCGTAGACATGCACGTCGTGGCCGGCGCGCCCAAGTTGCTGAGCACAGGCCATGCCGGCGGGACCTGACCCGATCACGGCGACCTTCCTGCCGGTCTTGTGCGGCGCGGGCTCCGGCTTGATCCATCCGCTCTCGATCGCACGGTCGGCAATCGCACATTCCACGGTTTTTATGGCGACCGGATTGTCATCGATATTGAGCGTGCAGGAAGCCTCGCATGGCGCCGGACAAACGCGGCCGGTGACTTCCGGAAAATTGTTGGTGGAGAGAAGATTGCGCGCGGCCTCTTCCCAATTGCCGCGATAGACGAGGTCGTTCCAGTCCGGGATCTGGTTATTGACCGGGCAGCCGTTGTGGCAATACGGAATGCCGCAATCCATGCAGCGCGCGGCCTGCTCGCGCGTGTCCTTCTCGGGCAGCGGCAGCACGAATTCGCGATAATTCTTGATCCGCTCCTCGACCGGAGCGTAATCGCGATCTTCGCGTTCGAATTCCAGAAAGCCGGTGACCTTGCCCATATCGCTCAGGCACCGACCGCGAGTTTCGGCTTCTCGTCCTGCAAGGCCGCCATTTCCTTCAGCGCACGCCGGTATTCCAGCGGCATCACCTTGAGGAACTTGCCGCGCCAATTCTTCCAGTCGGAGAGAATGGTTTGAGCGCGCACCGAGCCGGTTAGGCGTGCATGCTGCCCGATATAATAGCGCAGCCGCTCGGCATCGTGGCGCGACATGTCGGTCAGGATTTCAACGCGGCCCGCCGTCTCCAGGTCATGCCGCGAATGATAGAAGCGCTCGTTGATCGCTTCTTCGGCGGGCACCGGTTCGAGATCCACCATCGACATGTTGCAGAGTTTTTGGAAGTCGCCGCCCTCGTCGAGCACGTAGGCGATGCCGCCCGACATGCCGGCCGCGAAATTTCGTCCGGTCGGGCCAAGCACGATCACGATGCCGCCGGTCATGTATTCGCAGGCGTGGTCGCCCGCGCCTTCGACTACCGCGACCGCACCGGAATTTCGCACGGCGAAGCGTTCGCCGGCGACGCCGCGGAAGTAGCATTCGCCGGCAATCGCGCCGTACATCACGGTGTTGCCAATGATGATCGATTCCTCCGGCACGATGCCGGAATCGGGGGCGGGCTTTACGATTATGCGACCGCCTGACAGGCCCTTGCCGACATAGTCGTTGCCTTCGCCTTCGAGCTCGAAGGTAACGCCCTTGGCGAGCCAGGCGCCGAAGCTCTGACCGGACGTGCCTTTTAGCGACACATGGATAGTGTCGTCGGGCAGGCCTTCATGTCCGTAGCGCTTCGCCACCTCGCCGGAGAGCATGGCGCCGGCGCTGCGGTCGACATTGCTGATCGGGACCGAAATACGCACCGGCGCGCCGCGATCGAGCGCGGGCGCAGCCTGCGCGATCAGCGTGCGGTCGAGAACGCTGTCGATCTTGTGATCCTGTCGCTCGTTGTTGAAGATCGAAACGCCTGCGGGCGCCATCGGCTTGGTGAACAGCTTGGAGAAGTCGAGGCCCTTCGCCTTCCAATGCGCGATCACCGCGCGCTGGTCGAGCATCTGCATCTGGCCGATCATCTCGTCGAAGGTACGGTAGCCCATCTCGGCCATCAGCTCGCGCACTTCCTCGGCAACGAAGAAGAAATAGTTGATGACGTGTTCGGGCTGGCCGGTGAAGCGCTTGCGCAGCACCGGGTCCTGGGTCGCAACCCCGACCGGGCAGGTGTTGAGGTGACACTTGCGCATCATGATGCAGCCGGCCGCAATGAGCGGCGCGGTCGCAAATCCCATTTCGTCGGCGCCGAGCAATGCGCCGATGATGACGTCACGGCCGGTGCGGATGCCGCCGTCGACTTGCACCGTGATGCGGCCGCGTAGGCGATTCAGCACCAGCGTCTGGTGCGTTTCGGCAAGACCGATCTCCCACGGAGAACCGGCATGCTTGATCGAGGTGAGAGGAGAGGCACCGGTGCCGCCTTCGAAGCCCGCAATCGTCACATGATCGGAGCGCGCCTTCGACACGCCCGCGGCGACCGTGCCAACGCCAACCTCGGAAACGAGCTTCACCGACACATCGCCCGCCGGATTGACGTTTTTCAGGTCGTAGATCAGCTGCGCAAGGTCTTCGATCGAATAGATGTCGTGATGCGGCGGCGGCGAAATCAGGCCGACGCCCGGCGTCGAATGGCGCACCTTGGCGATCACCTTGTCGACCTTGTGGCCGGGCAATTGTCCGCCTTCGCCGGGCTTGGCGCCCTGCGCCATCTTGATCTGCATCACGTCGGAATTGACGAGATATTCCGCAGTGACGCCAAAACGCCCCGAGGCCACCTGCTTGATCGCCGAGCGCATCGAATCGCCGTTCGGCAGCGGCTTGAAGCGGTCCGCTTCCTCGCCGCCTTCGCCGGTATTCGACTTGCCGCCGATCCGGTTCATGGCGATCGCGAGCGTGGTATGGGCCTCGCGCGAGATCGAGCCGAAGGACATCGCGCCGGTCGCGAAGCGCTTCACGAGTTTCTTCGCCGGCTCAACCTCGTCGATCGGCACCGGCTTGCGGCCGTCCTCTTCCGCGCTCTTGATGCGGAACAGGCCACGGATGGTGAGCAGCTTTTCGGATTGCTCGTTCAACGTGCGCGCGAAAGCTCGATATTGTTCATAGGAATTGCCGCGCACGGCGTGCTGAAGGTCCGCAACCGTCTGCGCGGTCCAGACGTGATCCTCGCCGCGCACGCGATAGGCATATTCGCCACCGACATCGAGCGCATCGCGATAGATCGGAGAATCGCCGAACGCATCGCGATGTCGCCGCACGGTTTCTTCCGCGATCTCGGTCAGGCCGACACCTTCGATACGGGTATGGGTGCCGGTAAAATAGGTCGCGACGAAATCCGATTTCAGGCCGATGGCGTCAAAGATCTGCGCGCCGCAATAGGACTGGTAAGTCGAGATGCCCATCTTGGACATCACCTTCATCAGGCCCTTGCCGACCGACTTGATGAAGCGCTTGACGATTTCCTTCTCGTCGAGCTTCTGCGGCAGTGTCTCCCTCATCGCGATCAGGGTTTCAAAAGCGAGATAAGGGTTGATCGCTTCTGCCCCGTAGCCGGCCAAGCAGGCGAAGTGATGCACTTCGCGCGGCTCACCCAACTCGACAACAAGCCCGACCGAGGTGCGCAGGCCCTCGCGGATCAGGTGATGATGCACGGCCGCGCAGGCGAGCAAGGCCGGGATCGGCACGCGCTCGGCGCTGACCTTGCGGTCGGACAGGATGATGATGTTGATGCCATCGCGCACCGCCTTCTCGGCGTCGGCTGCAAGCTGTTTCAGCGCCGGCTCAAGTCCGGCCGCGCCTTGCTCGGCGGCAAAGGTGGTGTCCAGCGTGCAGGACTTGAAAGGATTGTCTTCGACATCGCCGATCGAGCGAATCTTTTCGAGGTCCTTGTCGGTCAGGATCGGCTGGCGCACTTCCAGGCGCTTGGTCTTCGACGTGCCTTCGAGGTCGAACAGGTTCGGCCGCGGTCCGATGATCGAGACCAGGCTCATCACGATCTCTTCGCGGATCGGATCAATCGGCGGGTTGGTGACCTGCGCGAAGTTCTGCTTGAAATAGGTGTAGAGCAGCTTCGACTTGTCCGACAACGCCGAGATCGGCGTGTCGTTGCCCATCGAGCCGGTGGCTTCCTCGCCGATCGAGCCCATCGGGGTCATCAGGATCTTGATGTCTTCCTGGCTGTAGCCGAAGGCCTGCTGGCGATCGAGCAGGGCCAGGTTCGATAGCGCGGCCTTGCCCGACGACTCCGGCAATTCCTCGAGCACGATCTGGGTTGCCTCCAGCCAGGCCTCGTAAGGGTGCGAGCGCGCGATCTGCGCCTTCAACTCCTCGTCGGGAATAAGGCGACCCTCGTCGAGGTCGACCAGCAGCATCTTGCCCGGCTGCAGGCGCCATTTCTTGACGATGTCCTTTTCCGGAATCGGCAACACGCCCATTTCGGACGCCATGATGATGCGGTCGTCGCGGGTCAGGCAATAGCGCGCGGGGCGCAGGCCGTTGCGGTCCAGCGTGGCGCCGATCTGACGGCCGTTGGTGAACACGATTGCGGCCGGGCCGTCCCACGGCTCCATCAGGGCTGCGTGATATTCGTAGAAGGCACGCCGCTCTTCGTCCATGAGCGGATTGCCGGCCCAGGCTTCCGGGATCAGCATCATCATGGCGTGCGACAGCGGATAACCGCCCATCACCAGAAATTCGAGCGCATTGTCGAAACAGGCGGTGTCGCTCTGGCCCTCATAGGAGATCGGCCACAGCTTGTGGATGTCTTCGCCGAACAAGGGCGACGACACGGAAGCCTGTCGCGCCGCCATCCAATTGACGTTGCCGCGAAGCGTATTGATTTCGCCGTTATGGGCGACGAAGCGGTAAGGGTGCGCGAGCGACCAGGCCGGGAAGGTGTTGGTCGAGAAGCGCTGATGCACAAGCGCAAGCGCGCTCATGAAATCCGGATCGTGCAGATCGGGATAATAGGTACCGAGCTGGTCGGCCAGGAACATGCCCTTGTAGATGATCGTGCGGCAGGACAGCGACACCGGGTAATATCCGGACAGCCGGCGTTCCCGCCGCAGATAGATCGCGTTCGAGATCGCCTTGCGCATGATGTAGAGGCGTCGCTCGAATTCCTGCTCGGACTTGATCCTCACGGGCCGCAGCACGAATACCTGCATGTGCACCGGTTCGGTCGGCTTCACCGACTCGCCAAGCGTCGAATTGTTGGTCGGCACCTCTCGCCAGCCTAGGATGGACATGCCTTCGTGCGCTGCGACTTCTTCATAGGTCTTGCGGATGGTGTCGCGCCATTCCGGGTCGCGCGGCAGGAACAGGAAGCCGACGGCGTAATGGCCGGGCTCGGGCAGGGTGAAGCCGAGCTTCTTGGCTTCCTTCGCAAAGAAGACATGCGGCATCTGCACCAGAATGCCGGCGCCGTCACCGGCGCGCGGGTCGGCGCCGACCGCGCCGCGATGCTCGAGATTCACCAGGATGGTGAGCGCGTCATGCACGATCTGGTGCGACTTGCGGCCTTTGATGTCGGCGATAAAGCCGACGCCGCAGGAAATCCTTGTCGAGCGCAGGATCATAGAGCCCGCTCGCCGCCGGCAGGCCCGGATCGGCGGAATCGGCAAAATCGGACGCGCGCAAGACGCTCCGCTTCTGCTCGTCATTCCGGTCCATGGCGCTCATTCCGGTTTACTCCGCGGCATCCAATTTCCAGCGTACCCGGCGCCTTCGCAGCGCCGAGCGGGCGTTGCGTTGGACCGGCAATGTCTGCTCGGGCGGCAGCCGGTGCCGGCACGCGTCGAGGCGTGCCGTTGCAGGCTGCTGTTCAAGTCGGGGGCTGCCGATGCCGAGCCGCACCGCACGCCCTTGGTCGGCAGGATTGGCTCGAAAGACCCCACCGCCTCGACTTCTCAAACTGGGACAGTAATGCTGTCCTATCACCAACTTGCCAAATTTCAAAAGCGCCGACAAGGGGCGGCGGGCCCGATCCTTGGCATTCTTCCAAGATTATTCTTTATGCCGCGAGCCTCCTGAACAAGCGGATTCTTGCGCCTGTCGCGATCCATTTTTGCGCCAGCCGGTGCTATCGCTGTCGGCTGAACTTTCGGGAACCTTTCCGGTGAATTTCGCAAGCGACAATACCGCCGCCATCGCGCCTGGCATCCTTTCGGCGCTGAACCGCGCCAATGAGGGCTTTGCGCTCGGCTACGGCAACGACGCGCTGACCCGGTCGATCGAGCGGCGGATCGGCGAATTGTTCGAGACCGAGGTCGCGGTATTCCTCGTGCCCACCGGTACCGCCGCCAATGCCCTCTCGCTTGCCCATATCACGCCGCCCTGGGGCGGGGTGCTGTGCCACGAGCAGGCACATATCGTGACGGATGAATGCGGGGCCCCGGAATTCTTCGGCGGCGGTATCAAGCTGATCGGCCTGCCGGGCGAAAACGCCAAGCTGACGCGGGGCGCGGTAGCGACCGCGATCGAACGCTATTCCGGCCACGTGCCGCATCAGGTCAATGCGGCGGCGCTGTCGATCACACAGGCCACCGAAGGCGGCACGCTCTACCGGGTCGAGGAGATCGCGGCGCTCGCGGAACTCAGCCATGCCCACGGCCTGCCCGTTCACATGGATGGTGCCCGCTTTGGCAACGCGCTTGCGCGGATGAATGTCTCGCCGGCCGAGGCGACCTGGAAGGCAGGCATAGACGTGCTGTCCTTCGGCGCCACCAAGGGTGGCGCGATGGCCGCCGAAGCGGTGGTATTCTTCGATCCAGCGCGCTCAGCCTTCATGGGCGAACGGCGCAAGCGGGCCGGGCATCTGCTTTCCAAGCACCGCTTCCTAGCCGCGCAATTCGAAGGCTATCTCGAAGACGGCTATTGGCTTGCGCTTGCGCGCCACGCCAACGACATGGCCGATCTTCTGGCCGACGGGCTGCGGGCCGCCGGCGCGCCGATCGTCTGGCCGGTCGAGGCCAATATCGTCTTCACGCTCCTGCCGAGGGCCTTGGATGCGAAGCTGAAGGCCGAAGGCGCTACTTATTACGTGCGAAGCAACGCACTCGCCGGCGACGATGTCGCGATCGGCCCCGACCAGATGCTAGTGCGGCTGGTAACGTCATTTGCTACGCAAAGGCCCGAAATCGAACAATTCGTCTCGCTTGTGAAGCGAGGCTGAAGGTCTCAAGATCGCAAAGGAGAAGACTATGAAAGTTGCAGTGATCGGCGCCTCCGGAAGAGGCGGCTCGCGTATCGTGGACGAACTCGTGCGGCGCGGTCACCATGTCACGGCAATTGCACGCAACACCGAGAAAATCCCGACCGGTGCGAACATCACGGTGAAGAAGGGCGACGTGAATGACACCGGCCTTGCCGATCTGCTCAAGGGCCATGACGCCGTCATCAGCACGGTACGCTTCACGCAAAGCGACCCCGAACTCCTGATCGGTGCGGTGAAGAAATCCGGCGTGAAACGCTATCTCGTCATGGGCGGCGCCGGCTCGCTGGAAATCGCGCCCGGCAAGAAGCTGATCGATACACCGCAATTTCCGGACGCTGCCAAACCGGAAGCCTCGAAAGGCGGTATTTTTCTGGACCGGCTGCGTCAGGACAAGGATCTCGACTGGACCTTCCTGTCGCCGTCGGCGTTGATCGAGATCGGCGAGCGAACCGGTAAATTCCGTCTCGGCGGCGACCAGCTTCTCACCGATGCCAACGGCAAGAGCCGCATCACGTTCGAGGATTTTGCGATCGCGCTGGTCGACGAGGTCGAAAAGCCGGCGCACGTGCGCAAGCGCTTTACTGTCGGCTATTGATTTTCGGGAAAGCGCTGAAATTCCGCCGTAGCTGCGCCCTAATCGCGGGCCAGCATCACTGTGCTCGCGCGGTGCCGTCCGGCATCCACGCAACGAGCATGGAGGGGATCGTGAAACGATCGTTCATTCTGGCGGCGCTGGCGGTATCGAGTTCGATCGCCTTTGCCGGGGGCGCGCAGGCGCAAGGCTTTGCCGCCGACCTGATGCCGCCTTACGAAGTTACGACCATCATCACGTCGATGGGGATGCGTCCGATCGGGCGTCCCGCCTGGCGCGCCGGCCGCTACATCGTTGCCGCCGTCGATCGCAACGGGCGTGAGGTTAATGTCGTGCTCGACGCGCGCGACGGGCAGGTCATCGCGGTTCGGCCGATGGCGGGCTACGGACCGCAGCAGCAATATGGCTACGATCCGCGTTACGCGCCGCCTCCGCCTCCGGGTTATCCGCGTTCAGGGCCGGCTCCTTACGATCCGCGTTTCGGTCCGACACAGCCGCCCGGCGCCACTCCGGGTGCGCCGCCGCCTTCCGGCGGCGACGACGAGTTCTTCGATAACGATCAGCAGCAGGGCGCCTTGCCGCGACCGCCCGGAGCACCGCGTAGCGCCACCGCGCCGCGTGATCTGCCGACCGGCAGCGTTCCGCGCCGCGTCTCTTCGCTCGCGCCGAAAGACGCCGCAAAGGATGCGACCCCGATGCCGCGTCCGCGTCCGGCACTCGCGAGAGCCAACGATCAGAAGGCCGGAGACCCAAAGCCGAACGATCCGCAGCCCGTGCCCGTTGCGGCACCCGCGCCGCAGAACGCGGAAAAGCCGGCAGCGTCGGCTTTCGATCGCAAGGCCGGAAAGCCTCAGCCTGAAGCCGCGGTGAAGGACGCGCCAAAAGCGCCGGCTGCCGATACCGCCAGGAAAGACGTTCGCGTCATCGACACCAACAAGCCGGAGGCAAAGGCTGCTCCGAAACCCGACGAAGCGATCCGATTTTAGAATTGTGCGCTGATCTGCGCCCCGTAACCGGGGTGCAATTTTTTTGCATATCTGCTCCGCTTTCTGTTTGCCTCACGCAGTGTTGAAGTCCGCTATCGGTCGCGCCGAACGATCCCCACTTTGCCGGTGTTCATGAAGTCGGGAGCGAGAATTGGTAACGACTGAAATGCTGCAGGTTCCGTCCGCTGCACCGAGGAGTCGGTCCGACGGGCTTTCGATCTTTCCGATCTTTCGTTCGCTCCATAACGGCGAACTCGAAAGTGTGGCCAAGCGCTGCATTCAGCGTCGTTATCGTCGCAACGAGTGGCTCGTCGAACTGCACGAGATCAACTCCGACGTCTTCTTCGTTCAGAGCGGTGTGCTGCGGCTTCAATTGCCAAAGGCCGCCGACCGCGAAGTGGTGTTCAAGGATTATCAGGCGCGCGATTTCTTCGGCGCGGTCAGCGTCATTCACGGCAAGCCGCGCAAGGTAGGCGTGCTTGCTCTTACCGACGTAACGGTGACGCGGATGCCGGGCGAGGTATTCCGCGAATTGCTGCACGCCCATCGCGACATCTGCGATCAATTCCTGCTGCGGATGGCGGCGGAGATTCAGCACCTGGTCAACCGCGTCAACGAATTCTCGACACTCGACGTACGCCATCGCATCTATGCGGAATTACTGCGGCTTTCGCGGCCGAAGCCGGGCACCGAGCATGGCGCGGTGATTTCGCCGCCGCCGCGCCAGGTCGATATCGCCGCCCGTATCGGCACGCGCCGGGAGCCGGTGGCGCGCGAGATGAAGGCGCTCGAGCGGGCCGGATTGCTGAAGCGCAACCGGGGTGCGCTGGAAATTGCCGATACCGTGCGTTTGCAGAGTCTGCTCGAAAAGGTCGAGCCGCTGGTGTGAATCGGCCGGCCGCGCGAGGTTCGGCCGGCCGCTTCTAGTCCTAGCGCCAGGACAAATCACGCTCGAGCATCATGCGTACATTCGGATCCGGATCTTCACCGAGATACTGGCCGTTTTCGGTCACCGTGTTCGGACCGACTTTGATCTGCGGCTGATGCGAGACCACCGGCGCGCGATGCGGATGATCGGAGGGCACCCACATTCCCTGCCCAGTACCGGTCGGCTCGTAATTGGTGCCGGCTGTCTGGGCCGAAGCGCCCGCCGCCGAAGCCGCGAGCAGAACAGCGGCAACTGCGATCTTGGTCTTGGTTAGCATGGTTAGTCTCCAGTCTTTCGTTGCGGCGTTCGATGCCGCGCACGAGAGCTAACCCCGGGATCGACAATGCGCGTGTGCGAAAAAGCACAGGTCGAAATCGGTGGCGCGTTCGCGCCGAAAGAAAACGGCCAGCTCTCGCGTGAGCCGGCCGGCTTCTTCAATCGCTGCGGAACCGAAGTTCCGCATCAATCTCATTTGTACGCTGCTTACTGGAAGCTGAAGTCCTTGTGCAGCATCATGCGAACATTCGGATCGGGATCCTGTCCGATCAGCTTTCCGTTTTCGTAAACGCGTTCCGGAGTTGCCGGTGTCACGGAATAACCGTGATTGAGCTGCTGCGAGACGTAGGGCGGATAGCCGTAGTCCACGCCGGGCACGCCATAGGCCTGGGCGGAAGCGGCAGTCGCAGAAGCAGCAATCAGAAGTGCCGCAGCCGCGAGCTTGAATCCGTTTTTCATGATGGTTCTCCTAAGTTCTTCGCGACAAGCATGTCGCTCCATCCCCACATGGTGCGTTGCGGTGCGATTGCTCGTGCGAAAACACACCGGCTGAGTTGCAATCGCGCATGCGTGTACGGAACAACCATTCGGCAAATAAAAAGCGCCCCGGTTTCCCGGGGCGCTCCCTTTCCAAAAGGAACCGCGAATTAAGCGGCGACCTTCACCTCGGATTCGATCGATGACTTGCCGTTGATCGGAATCTTGGCGCGGCTTCTTGGTCTCCGGAATCTCGCGCACGAGATCGACATGGAGGAGACCATTCTCAAGCTTGGCGCCTTTTACCTGGACGAAATCGGCAAGCTGGAACACACGCTCGAAAGCGCGCGCCGCGATGCCCTGATACAGGACTTCGCCAGCATTCTCCGATGACTTGGCTTGCGAAGAATTGGCCTGCCTGTCGCCCTTGATGGTGAGGGTGTTTTCCTTCAGCTCGATATTGAGCTCGTTCTCCGCGAAGCCCGCGACCGCTACGCTGACGCGATAGGCATTCTCACCGGTCCGCTCGATATTGTAGGGCGGATAACCGGGCGCGCTTTCGGTGCCGGCCTGGTCCAGAAGATTGAACAGGCGGTCGAAACCGACGGTGGAACGGTAAAAGGGAGTGAGATCGAAGTGACGCATCGTATGTCCTCCTTGAAGCGACAACGGAAAAGGTCCTCCCGATTGGGCCGGACCTATGGGTTTTGCGCCGCCTGATGGCCGGCGCCCCTTAGATTTAGGAAGCCAAATTTTCTCTTCAAGGGGGTGTTAGCGCTTGAATTTCAATGGGTTACGAATTCGACAGAATCGGGCATGGATGTTCTATGGCCAATTGAGCCTGAGCCAAGCCCTGCTATAACGCCGCACTCCTTCCGGCTGTCCCTTTCATGAAACTGATTTCCATCCCCGCCAATCCGGTGCCGGACGAGTTTGTCACCGGCACTTTGAAGACGCCGGACCGCGTCGAACTGCGGTTCGCGCGCTGGGCGCCGCCACCGGGCCGCAAGGGCACGGTTTGCATTTTTCAGGGGCGTGCCGAGTTCATCGAGAAATATTACGAGACCGCGCGCGAATTGCGCGCCCGCGGCTTTGCGGTGGCGACGCTCGACTGGCGCGGACAGGGACTTTCGCAGCGGGCGCTGCGCGATCCGCACAAGGGTCACGTCGAAAGCTTCCGCGAATACGAAACCGATCTCGAAGCCTTCATGCGCGAGATCGTGCTGCCGGATTGTCCGCCGCCGATCTACGCGGTTGGACATTCGATGGGCGCCTCGATCCTGATCCGTATTGCCTCGCGCGGCTATCGCTGGTTCGACCGCATGGTGCTGTGTGCGCCGTTGCTCAAGCTCGCGCCGCAAAGCTTCTCGCGCTACGCCAAGCCGGTGGTGAAGGTGCTGAACGGCATTGGCATGGGCACGGCTTATGTGCCGGGCGGCTCGTCCAAGGTGATCGCGTCGCAATCCTTCGTCGGCAATGTTCTGACTTCCGATCCGGTGCGGCATGCGCGCACGGCAGCTGTGCTGGATGCCGAGCCAGCTTTGGGGCTGGGCTCGCCAACAAACGCTTGGGCGTCGGCTGCCTTCTCCATGATGGGCGAGTTCCAGCGGGTCGGTTATGCCGGAAAGATTCGCCAGCCGATCCTCATGATCGCGGCGGGCCGGGACGAGACGGTGTCGACGGCGGCGATCGAGGATTTTGCAGGAAGGCTGCGCGCCGGTTCGCATCTCATCATCGCCGGCTCGCGGCACGAGATGATGATGGAAACCGACCGCTATCGTGCGCAATTCTGGGCCGCGTTCGACGCTTTCGTCCCCGGCACGCCGATGTATTAAAGCGTTTTCGAGCGAAGTGGGAACCGGTTCGCGTCAAGAAAACGCGTCAAAGCCAAAAGCGAAAGCCCCGGCTTTGATTTTATCAAAGCCGGAAAGGCTCTAAGCTGTCCTTCGTCTACCGGGAGGATGAAATGCCACAGACAATATTGCCGACCTCGCTGGTCGGTTCCTATGCCCAGCCGGACTGGCTGATCGATCGTAAGAATTTGGCAGGGCGTTTTCCGCCGCGGGTGCGCGCCCGCGAGTTATGGCGAGTGGCGCCGGAATGGCTCGCGCGGGCACAGGACGACGCGACATTGCTCGCGATCCGCGATCAGGAGCGGGCGGGACTCGATATCGTCACCGACGGCGAAATGCGGCGCGAAAGCTATTCCAACCGCTTTGCGACGGCGCTCGACGGGGTCGACATCGACAATCCGGGAACGGCGCTCGACCGCTCAGGCCATCCCAATCCGGTACCGCGCGTGACCGGCAAGGTACGGCGCAAACACCCAGTCGAAGTGCGCGACGTACAGTTCCTGCGCGCTAATACGGATCGCGAAGTCAAGATGACGGTGCCGGGTCCTTTCACGATGTCGCAGCAAGCTCAGAACGACTTCTACGACGATGAAGAGGAGATGGCGTTCGACTACGCGGCCGCCGTCAACGAGGAGATCAGGGACCTGTTCGCCGCCGGCGCCGATATCGTCCAGATCGACGAGCCGTACATGCAGGCGCGGCCGGACAAGGCGCGCAAGTTCGGGCTCAAGGCTTTCAACCGCGCACTCGAAGGCGTCACCGGCACAACTGCCGTGCATATCTGCTTCGGCTATGCCGCAATCATCCATGTGCGGCCGGAGGGTTATTCCTTCCTGCCAGAATTGGCGAATTCACCGGTGCGCCAGGTTTCGATCGAAACCGCACAATCCGGTCTCGACTGCGTGGTATTGGAGACGCTTCCGGGCAAGGACATCATTCTCGGCGTGCTCGATCTGTCGGACATGACGATCGAGACGCCGGACATCGTGGCCGCACGCATTCGACGCGCGTTGCAATACGTGCCGGCCGAACACATCGTGGTGGCGCCGGATTGCGGGCTGAAATATCTCCCGCGCGATGTCGCATTCGCAAAAATGCGCGCCATGGTCGAAGGGGCAGCCATCGTGCGTCGCGAACTGACAGGGGGTTAGCCCGCCGTTGCGGCGGTTGGGGAGGCGTCTTTGCAATCCGCTACTCGGCGTCGGTGGGCTCGAGCGTAAAAAGCTCTTGCGGCTTTGCAACTCCGCGCAGCGCATAGCGGCCGACCGACACGAGCCGGTCGCGCATGCCATCGACATTGGCAAAAGCCTCCGAAACCAAAACCGGCTGTTCGACCGAACGGCACATCGCGGCGATGCGGCTCGCCTCGTTCACGGCAGGTCCGACCACGGTGAAGTCCAGCCGTTCGGTCGAGCCGATATTGCCGTAGAACACTTCGCCGACGTGAAGGCCGAGATACATGTCGGTCACGGGCAGGCCTTCGCCGCCGCGCCGCGCGTTGAGCACGATGACCTCTTTTCGTACCGCGGTCGCGGCATCGAGCGCTGCGGCACAGGCGCGCTCGCGATCCTCGGCGGTGAAAATCGCAAGGATGCCGTCGCCGATCAGCTTGAGTACGTCGCCGCCCTGTGTGTGGATCGCCGGTACAATAACTTCGGCATAATCGTCGAGCAGCGGAATAACCTGCTCCGGCGCGGTATCGGTGACGCGCGTGAAACCGCGCAGATCGCTGAACCAGATCACGGCATCGATCCGGTCCGCGACGCCACGCATGATGCGGCCGGAGAGCACGCGCCGCGCGGCGTCCCGGCCGAGATAGGTTTCCATCAGCGTCGCCGTCATGCGCGTCAGCGTGGCCGCCTTGACCGCCAACGCAAGCGTCGGGACGGAGCGCGCAAGAGCGTCGATATGCGCTTCGTCGAAGCCTTCCGCGCGGGTGGTCATCCAGGTTGAATAGACGCAGTCCATATCCCCGATGACGCCCTGGGGAGCGAAGCGGTTGATGATGGCAATGCCGCTTTTCATCCCCGCGGCGATGTGATCGTTCATGATCGGGAATTTTTCGGCGCTTTCGGCCGTAAGCCGCAGCAGGCTCTCGCCGCTCTCCAGCATGTGGAAGAACGGGCTTTCGCGCCAGCGTCTGGCCGCTTCCTCGCGCTCGGCCTCGCTCATCGTGTCCGCGGCTCCTTCCGGCAGAACCGTGCGCCCGTATTCGACGACCGCCGGGAGCGAGGGATCGTGTCCCCATCGCATCAGCCGGCCTTCATAGACCGGATGAAGCGTATCGATCAGCATCAGCGCCCGGCTGATCGGCACTCCCGCGTCGGCCGCACGCTCGCAGAAGCCGTGGACAAGGGTCTCTTCCGCAGCGCCGTTGAGGCCCATTTCGGCGAGCCACGCAATGAGCTTGTCGATGCTGCCTTCGGCGATCATCGAGGGTACCTACGGGACGACCGCGAAAAACAGGAATGCGGCGAATATCACCAGATGCACGATGCCCTGCAGCACGGTGGTGCGGCCGGTGCCGAGCGTGATCACGCCGACGAACAAGGTCAGCGCCAGCAGCACCGTATCCTTTTGACCGAGACCCAGTTCCAGCGGCTGGTGAATGGCGATAGATACGAAGGCGACCGCCGGAATCGTAAGGCCGATGGTCGCCAGCGCCGATCCGAGCGCAAGATTGAGGCTGGTCTGCAGCCGGTTGGCGCGCGCGGCGCGAAGCGCCGCAAGTCCTTCCGGCAACAGCACCAGGGCCGCGATGACGATGCCGACCACCGCTTTCGGCACCGCGATCTGCGCCAGTCCTGCTTCGACGGTCGGGGTGAGAAACTTCGCAAGGCCGACGATCGCGACAAGGGATGCAAGCAGAAGACCGGCGCTGGTAAAGGCGACGTTGTTGGAAGGCGCCGCCGCATGCTCCTCCTTGTCGTCCAGAAAATAGTCGCGGTGGCGCACCGTCTGGATGAAAACGAAGGCGCTGTAGAGAACGAGCGACACGATCGCGGCGAAGATCAGTTGCGACGTGTTGAAGACCGGGCCGGGCGCACTGGCGACCACGTTCGGCAGGATCAGCGTCAGCGTCGTCAATGCGGCAAGGATCGCAAGCGCTGCACTGGCGCCTGCGACTTGAAATCCCTGCTCGTGATGGCGTGCACCACCCCAAAGCAGGCAGATTCCGACAATGCCGTTGCAGACGATCATGACGGCCGCAAAAACGGTATCACGTGCCAGTCCCATTTTTTCCGTTGGCGCTGCGAGCATGACCGAGACGATCAGCGCCGCCTCGATGACCGTCACCGCAAGCGCCAGCACCAATGTGCCGAACGGTTCGCCGGTGCGGTGCGCGACCACTTCGGCGTGATACACGGCAGCGAATACGGTTGCGATGAGAACAGCTCCGGCTGCGGCGGCCATGAACACGCCAGAAGCACCGAACAGCGTTGCCAGCAAAACCGCGCAGGCCAGAACAGGCCATGCCCAGGCCCACCAGGGAATGCGTATCGCGGTCGCCGGCATAACGCGCTTATCCCTGCTGCAGCATCTTCAATGCCGCTTCATGCACCCGCCGGTCGCCCGACACCACAACTCGCCCGCCGAGCGCGGCCGGTCCGCCATCCCATGATGTCGCAATGCCGCCGGCACCGGTGACGATCGGTATCAGCGGGATAATGTCATAGGGCTTCAATTCGGTTTCGATCACGACATCGATGTGCCCAGCGGCGAGCATGCAATAGGCATAGCAATCGCCGCCATAACGCGAGAGCCGCACGCTCTGCTCGACGCGGCGAAAGCATTCGCGGTCGGTCTCGTTCATCAGCATCGGACTGGTGGTGAACAGGATCGCTTCCGATAATGCGTCGCAAGCGCGCACATGCAAATCGCGCTTGCCGTTCGGCCCTTTGTAGCGCGCGGCACCGCCGTCGCCGGAAAAGGTCTCGCGCGTGAACGGCTGATGCATGGTGCCGAAGACCGGCTCACCCATTCGCGTCAGTGCGATCAAGGTTCCCCAGACCGGCATTCCGGCGATGAAGGATTTGGTGCCATCGATCGGGTCCAGCACCCAGACATATTCCGCGTCGGCGCGGTCGCTACCGAATTCTTCGCCGATGACGCCATGTTCCGGAAAGGTACGGCGGATCATCGTCCGCATCGCCTGTTCGGCGGCGCGATCGGCGGCAGTCACCGGATCGAATTTGCCGGCCGGACCTTTGTCGTCAACGCCGATAGAGGTTCGAAAAAACGGCAGGATGGTCTCGCCGGCGACCGCGGCAAGTTGTTCGACGAATGCCGCGAAATCGATAGCTGTCATGCCCGCCACCCTTATTGCACACCTATCAAATACCAGCATGTGTTTCAGAAATTCGTCTTATGCGCGCTGCCGGTCCGTCAAGGGAGTTTCCGAACCAAACCACACTGGAATCAATAATTTGGCAAGGGTCGGCGGAATCCGAGGGCGGTGATGCGAATTCGTCCGCACGTCGGGTCCGCACCGCTTGCATGAGGGGCAATCTGAGCGGCGGGTTGCCGCGCCTCGTCTGCCATGTCACGAGACGCCCTGCCGATCGCAGGGAGGCCGGACCCATGTCGACGGAAGCGGTGCATCCGCGCGCGTCGGATTTTGTCATTCGTGATGCCCTGATCTTGGTCGGGACACTCGGCGGTGCCTATGGCATCAGCCAGTTCCTGCGAAACTCGATCGGTGTCATTGCGCCAAATCTGGCGACCGAACTGCATTTGTCGGCGTCCGAGATCGGCGTGCTGTCAAGCGTGTTCTTTTTCTCGTTCGCGGCTGCGCAAATCCCGCTCGGACTGGCGCTTGATCATTATGGTCCGCGCC
The DNA here is from genome assembly GCA_963707705.1 of uncultured Pseudomonadota bacterium. Classification (GTDB taxonomy): domain Bacteria; phylum Pseudomonadota; class Alphaproteobacteria; order Rhizobiales; family Xanthobacteraceae; genus Pseudorhodoplanes. Next base: position 75,628 of record CAVPRD010000020.1, read on the forward strand.
GCTGTATGCTGGTCTGCGCCGCCGTCGCGGTCGCGGGCGCACTTTTGTTCGCGTGGGCGCCGTCGCCTGCCTGGCTCATTTCCGCGCGCGTGCTGATGGGGCTCGGCGCTTCCTGCTATTTCATGGCGCCGCTTGCGCTCTATGCAAAGCGCTTTCCGCCCGATCGTTTCGCGACGGTGGCGAGTTTTCAATACGGGCTCGGGACGCTTGGCACCCTGCTTGCGACCGCGCCCTTCGCCTGGGCGGTAGCGGCGATCGGCTGGCGCGCTTGCTTCATCTTGATAGCGGTTGCCATGCTGGCAGCCGGAGTGCTGATTGCGATCGTAATCCGCCGCGACCAGCCTGTAGCCGGCCAAGGCAGCACAACCTTGCGCGAGAGCGTGATCGGAATGCTGGCGGCAACGCGGGTGCGCTCGTTCTGGCCGCTCTTTGCCATGCAATTCGTCACCTATTCGAGCTTTGTGATTGTGGTCGGGCTGTGGGGCGGGCCGTATCTCACACATATCTACGGTTACAGCCTGACCGAGCGCGGCAACATGCTGCTGGTGGCTGTGGTCTTTCAGGTGATCGCGGCGCTGATCTGGGGCCCGAGCGACCGCTGGTTTCGGAGCTACAAGGTCCCGGTGATGCTGGGCGCGTTGCTGACCGCGGCAACAATGGCCTCCGCTGCCATCATCGGGGTATTCTCGTCCGCCGGATTGATGATCTGGTTCGTGGCCGTCGGGTTTGCCACCGGCTATCTGCCGGTCGCGATCGCGCACGGCAAATCGCTATTTCCGCCGGAACTGGTCGGCCGCGGTATCACGCTACTTAACATTGCCACCATGGGCGGCGTGTTCGTGTCTCAAAGCGTGACCGGATTCCTGATTGACCTGTTTCCTGCAGCGGGCGAGGGGTATGCACTCGACGCATATCGGTCTGTATTCGCCTTCCAGACAATCGTTATCCTATTGGGATGTTTAGCTTATTTTTACTCTTATGATCCTCGGTCCGAATCGTAAGCCTGGGGATAGGTCAGTAACTCTGACGTTTCGACTTGCTTTTGGTGCGGCGCAATGCAATATTGTTGCAGCGCGGCAATGTGCCTTGCACATTCCCGCCGCCCTCCTTGGGCGTTTCCTCCCTAGACTTGGGCCGCTAGTTCGCTAGCGGCCCTTTTTTCTGTTGGGAAGGCGACAAGCGTTCCTTCTTCCGTCCATTCCCGCGAAAGCGGTTTTCGAACCGGTCTATTCCGCAGCCGCGCGATAAGGTCGCAATTCCTCGATCGGCAAAGCCGTCAGCCTGTCCGCCAAGGTCTCGACGTCCGAGGCGAGCTTGCGAAACGCGGGGATACGTTCGTAACGGCGCTCGTCCATATAGAGCGCGCGGTTGAATTCGATCTGAATCGCATGCAGCCCGGCGGAGGGGTTGCCGTAATGCTCGGTGATGAAGCCGCCGGCATAGGGCTTGTTGCGGCTGACACTGTACCCGAGCGAGCGCAACAGCGATTCGGTGATTTCGGCCACCACCGGCACGCAACTCGTGCCGTATCGGTCCCCGATCACGATGTCTGCGCGCGGGCGGTCGTCGCGTGCGCCGGTCGCCGACGGCATCGAATGACAGTCGATCAGGAGAGCCGCGCCGAAGTCTTGATGCACGCGCGTGAACAACTTTCGCAAAGCCCGGTGATAGGGCTTGTAAAGGCTCTCGATCCGCCGCAGCGCGTCGTCTACCGAAATGCGCTGGTCGTAGATTTCCTGAGCGTCACCGACCACGCGCGCCACCGTGCCGAGGCCGCCCGCCACCCGCATCGAACGGGTATTCGCGAACGAGGGCAGCCTGCCGTCGAACATGCGCGGATCAAGCTCATAGGGCTCGCGGTTCACGTCCACATAGCAACGCGGAAAATGCGCGCGCATCATCGGATAGCCGCGCGGCACAACGCCTGCGATCAATTCGTCGACGAAGGAGTCCTCCGAACGGCGCAGCGTGCCGTGGTCGAGCCTGGCCGAGGACAGGAAGGCCCGCGGATAAATCGCCCCGCTATGGGGCGAATTGAATACCACCGGCCCGCGCCAATGTTCCGGTTCGATCACGTCGAATGGCGGGTCGAATTCATCCGAAACGGTCATGCAGGCGGGAATCCAGGCGGACGTTGTGCATTGGCAACATAGGGCCGAAGCGGACGATCCGGTATCCTTTTTCGCTGGCGATTGCGCAATTTGCCGGGCATTCGCGGCTTCCGTGGCATCTTTTCACCCGATATTTACCGGCCATCCCGCTAATGGACCTCGGGGCAGGGGAACTGCATTCCGACAGCGTGGCCGTCCTTGTCTTGCCAATTCAGCCCCAGGCATGGATGCTTTCGGCCGCCCATGCGGGTTGCGGAGATCAATTGAGTGATGAGTAACGATCTGCCGAAAATCCTGCTTGCGGAAGACGACAACGATATGCGGCGATTCCTGGTGAAGGCGCTGCAGAACGCCGGTTTCCAGGTGGTATCCTACGACAATGGCCTGTCGGCCTATCAGCGGCTGCGTGAAGAGCCGTTCGAAATGCTGCTCACCGATATCGTGATGCCGGAAATGGACGGCATTGAATTGGCGCGCCGCGCCTCCGAACTCGATCCCGACATCAAGATCATGTTCATCACCGGCTTTGCGGCGGTGGCGCTGAATGCGGATTCGCAGGCGCCCAAACATGCCAAGGTGCTTTCCAAGCCCGTGCATCTTCGCGACCTCGTCAACGAGGTGCAGAAATTGCTGGCGGCCTGAGCGCGTCGCCGGCACTTGAGTCTTGCGCAAGGAAATGGCTAGGCTCCCCCCGAAAATTGAGGGGGAGTGTTTCCATGACTCGCGTAACTCGACGGTGGCTCGCGACCCTTGCGCTGATCGCAGGCGTCGGCGTCCTTCCGCTTCAAGACGCAACCACGCAGACCATGCGGCGTGCGCCGGCCGTGGAGGTCGAGCACGCGCAGATTTACCTGATCCGCGGATTGTTCGGCGTCTTTTCCAGCGGCATGGACCAGATGGCGGCACAGCTCAAGGCGCAGGGCTATTCCAACGTCTCGCTATGGAGTTGGACCGATGTCGACCAGATCGCGGCCGACATCATCTCCGGTCATCAGAACGGTGACAACGCCCATGTCATCTTGATCGGGCATTCGCTCGGTTCGAATGCGGTGGTGCAGGTGGCCGACCGGATCGGGGCGCAAGGCATCCCGGTCGATCTGGCGGTGACCTTCGATATCACCGAGGGCCTGCGGGTGCCGCTCAACGTCGAGCGCTTCATCAATTTCTACCAGAATAACGGCTTCGGCCGCCCGGCACTGGAGCCTGCCGGCTTTACCGGCGAATTCTCGAACATCAACCTGTCGAACCAGACCCAGCTCGATCATGGCAACATCGACAACGCGCCGCAATTGCAGCAATTCGTGATGCAGCGCATCTACGAGATCACCCACACGCATGTGCGAACTGTATCGGCGAAGCGAAAGACGACGCGGAAAGGCTAAGTGTCGAAGAGACAGCTAGCCCCGCCTCTTCAAATCTGCGGCAATCACCTTGGCGGAGTTATGACCCGGTGCACCGGTGACACCACCGCCGGGATGGGTACCGGAACCGCAAATATAAAGTCCGGCAATGGGACTGCGATAATCCGCATAGCCCAGCATCGGGCGCGCCGAGAAAATCTGATCGAGCGTCATGGCGCCGTGGAAGATGTCGCCGCCGATCAGGCCGAAATCACGTTCGAGATCGAGCGGTGTCAGTGCCTTTCGCGCAATCACGCTCTGCTTGAAGCCCGGCGCATATTTGTCGACCGTTGCGATCATCAGGTCGGCGACCTCGTCGCGGCATTGGTCCCAGGAGCGGCCGTCCGGTAATTCCGGCGCCACCTGCTGGCAGAACAGGCTTGCGACGTGTTTTCCCTTCGGCGCCAGCGTGTCGTCGAGCGTCGAGGGGATCAGCATTTCGACGATCGGCTCGCGGCTCCAGCCGAATTTGCGCGCATCTTCATAGGCGCGATCCATATAGGGAAGAGACGGTGCCAGGATGATGCCCGCCGTGTGATGATCGGCCGGCTCGTGGCCCGGAAGCGCGGTAAAGCTCGGCAGTTCGGATAGCGCGACATTCATGCGGAAGGTCCCGGAGCCGCATTTCCATCGCTTCATGCGGGAGAGGAATTTCGGCGGCAGTGCAGTGTCGGGAATGAGTCGCTCATAGAGCAGTTTCGGATTGAGGTTCGATACGACCGCGCGGGCGCGGATGGTACGGCCGTCATCCAGCACGACGCCTGCGGCGCGGCCTTTCTCGACGATCACCTCGCGCACGCCGGCCCTGGTTTCGATGTCGGCGCCTTGCGCGCGAGCCGATTTTGCCATCGCCTGCGTGATCGCGCCCATGCCGCCGATGGCATGGCCCCAGATACCTTTTTTTCCGTTCACTTCGCCGAAGCAGTGATGCAGCAGCACGTAAGCCGAGCCCGGCGAATAGGGGCTCGCGTAATTGCCGACCACCGCGTCAAAGCCGAACACCGCCTTGACCGGATCGGATTCGAAGAAGCCTTCAAGATAGTCGGCGGCCGATTTCGCGAACAGGTCGAGCAGCGCGCGCTGGCGCTCGATGTCGAGCTTGCGCAGCCTTTTTCCGACGAAAGCCAGCCGCAGCGCCTCACGAAAGCTGCGCATATTCCAGCCCGGAACGAGATTGGGCGGTTGTTCGAGCACCAGATCGCGCAGGACGTCGGTAATGTCGTTCAGCTCCTCGCTGAAGGCGTCGTAATTCTCCGCGTCCCTGGCACTGAACTTCGCGATTTCTGTTTTGGTTCGGCCTTCGCCGGTGAGGAGATAACGGCCGTCCTCGCTGGGAAGGAAATTCAGCGCGCGCCGTTCGACGATTTTCAGGCCGTGGCGATGCAGATCGAGATCGGCGATCACTTTCGGATTGAGCAGGCTGACCGTGTAAGCCGCGACCGAATTGCGAAAGCCCGGATGGAATTCTTCCGTCACCGCAGCGCCGCCGACCACATCGCGCCGCTCGACCAGCTTTACCTTCAGCCCGGCCATGCCGAGATAGGCCGCACAAACGAGCCCGTTATGGCCGGCGCCGATGATCAGGACATCGTATTGTTCGGTCACTCAGGATGCGCGCCTGCCTCTCGCAAAAAACATCAGGGGAACGCCGAGGAGAAGCACACCGATGCCAAACCAGCCGGCGATGTTCGCCTCCTTGCTCGCCGCATAGACGAGGCTCGAATAGAGCATGTAGCCGCACATCAGGCAGAACAGGATCGGTGTCAGCGGATAGAGCGGCACCCGGAACGGACGCTCGCGACCCGGATCCTGCTGTCGTAGCACAAAGATCGAAATGCCTACCAAGATGAGGAAGAACCAGAAGACCGGCGAGGTGTACAACACCATTCCCAGAAAGCCGTCCTGCGACATCGCGCCGAAGAAGATCAGCACAAAGGAGATTATGCTCTGCGCGACGATCGCGTTGCGCGGGTTGTTGCCTTCGACATGCCAGATGCGCAGCCGCTCGAGCTGCAGGTCTTGTCCGAGCGCGTGATAGACTCGCGCGCCGGTGAATATGCTGGCGTTGATAGTGCTGGCGGCGGCGCAGATCACGATCAGGCTCAGAACGATCGCGCCGACCGGGCCGAAAGCGGTCCGCATCACTGTGGCGGCGACCGCATCGCTCTTGCGCAGACCTTCCAGCCCCAGCACGTTCAGATATGCTATGTTGATCAGCACATAGAGAACGGTGACAACCGCGGTGCCGACCAGCAGAATGCGGATCATGTCGCGCTTCACATTCTTCAGGTCGGCGGAGAGATAGGCGGCCTCGTTCCACCCGCCGTAAGTAATCAGCACCAGCACCATCGCGAGGCCGAACGCGCCGAAGCTGGTCGCTGCCGCCGGCGCCGCGGCGGGCACCGCGCCCCCGCCATAGATGAAGCCGACCAGTGCGATAGCAGCGAGCGCAGTCGATTCCAGCACGGTCAGGACGTTCTGTGCCGTCTTGCTCTCATAGGTACCGGCGAGATTGACCAGTGTCAGGACGAGCAATCCGACCGCGCCATAGATTGCCGCGCCATAGGTGCCGAGCGACCAGATCTGTTGCGCGTAATCGCCTAGCACAAAGCATACAGCCGCGATCGCGCCGGTCTGAATCACGGTGGTGCGCGCCCAGGCAAACAGGAAGCCGACCGGCTGGCCATAGGCGCGGGTGAGAAAGTGATATTCGCCGCCGGTGGACGGATACGCCGCGGCCAACTCGGCATAGACCAGTGCGCCGATCAGCGTCGCTACGCCGCCCAGCACCCACGCGCCGATAAACCAGGCCTCGCTCGATACGTTGAGCGCGACGATCTGCGGTGTCTTGAAAATGCCGATGCCGATGATGATGCCGACCATCATCAGGGCGCCGTCAACGACGGAAAGGCTCGCGCGCGGGGCGCCGGATACTTTATCTGTCATGGGTTTCTGTCCTGCGCGGCGATCTCAAACAAAGACGCTCCCGGGGGAGCGTCTTTTCATGTGGCGTATTGCGAATAGAGCCGGAAGAGCGTCAGACCTTGGTGGCCTTCCACTTGCTGCCGGTGATGGTGTTGCCGTCCACCTTGCCGGTATAGGACTGGCCGCCCATCTTGAACGAGATTTCGGAACCCTTGATGCTGCCATCGGTGATGTCGAAGGTCTTGCCACCCATGTCGGCCTTGCCGGTGAAGAACTGATATTTCTGGTCGATCGTGACCTGCATCTTGTTCTCGCCTTCGACATTCCAGGTCCCGTTCACCTTGGCCGGCACGATCCAGAAATAAACGTTGCGGCCGTTGACGTTCTCATGCACCTCCGGCTTCCAGTCGCCCATGTCGAAGGCATGGGAGACGATGCGCGTGCCGGGCTTCATGGTGTCGAGGATTTTCGGACGCAGCCGCAGATTGATGTCGGTAAGCAGATACATCGCCATCACGTCAGCCTTGCTAAGGTCCTGCTCGAACAGGTTGGCGATCTTGAATTCGACCTTGTCGGTGACACCGGCAGCCTCCGCATTGGCGTTGGCTTCCTTGATGCGCTGCGGATTGATGTCGACACCGAAGCCGCGCGCGCCGCGCTTGGCGGCGGTCACCACCATGCGGCCGTCGCCGCAGCCGAAATCGATCATGTAATCGCCGGACTTGACGTCGGCGAGCGTGAGCATGCGGTCGACCACTTCCTGGGGGGTCGGCACGTAGATCACATCGAGACGGGGCTCATCCTGCGCGTATACCGCCGCGGCGGTCAGGCCGGCAGCGAGCGTCAGTGCGAAGACGGTGGGACGAAGCGAAGCAAAACGCGGCATCATGGACACACTCTCCCTCATCGGCCGTTCGGCCTTCATTCTGTGGTCAGGCCTTAGGTTGCAACGAAAAAACCTGGAGCATGATGTCAATAATGCCTATCCCGGATTTGGTCCGGCTTTCGAAGCGGCTTGCGGACGACATCATGCTCTAAACTATTAGAATCGATCACGTTTATGAGCCTGGATCAATCCGATCCGGGCTCATCGTGATCCGAGCCGCGATCCTTAATCCCTTTGGGGCGGATTTGGAACCGGGCGATGGCGCGGCAGCCAAATGCTTGCCTGATCCCGGGGGACAGACTATAGGGGCGCCCGACCACCCTATGGTGCGGGCGCGTAGCTCAGCGGAAGAGCACTTCCTTGACATGGAAGGGGTCACAGGTTCGATCCCTGTCGCGCCCACCACGCACTCTGGACGACTACCGATTATTTCAAATATCCGAAAAAGGCCCGCATTTGGCGGGCTTTCTAACGAGAGCACTGGAGGTTTTCAGTCTCGGCAGAGACAAACCGGCATTATCCGGCTCCGGTCTCTGCCCTGAAAATTCCCGTTCCCCGCGGCCGGTAGGCGCCTTCATCGAATTCACTGACGGGCTCTAACTGCGCATCTTCCGAGTGGCCCAGGTTTTGATCTCGCCGACCGTGAGGGCTTTGAGGAACGGATTGGCATTGACGAGTTTTTCGCGCGTGGTCCGACCGGTGGAGTCGGCGCTCGCCATGAGTGCAGCCGCGTCGGCATTGTCCGAGCTAGACAGAATTGCGACGGCTCCCGCGGGACCTGCAAAATGGGCCAGGTAAAGGGTGACCGGCGTCACCGGAAGGCCTCTCTTCTTCAACATCGTTGCATTCTGCTCTGCCAATCGTGTGATGATTGCACGGGTAAGTTCTGGATCCCGCCGTAGTTCTAATACTTCTTTTTCGCTAAGACCCTGGACGAGGTTACCCCGGTGCCTTCGCATCAACTCCAGCCAAGTTTGGTCAAGAAACTGACCAGCTCCCGTCGCACTGGAGCGCTTGTTCTTCGTACTTGGGCTTCCGTTTGATTCAACGACAATGATTCGATCGACAATCGCCTCGATTGATACGTTGCGGATCAGCGGCGTTCTAGTTGTGACAAAGTAAGTACCGCCAGCCAACGCCAAAATTAAGGTCGCTACGGCAGCAAACGTAAAGGATGCGACCGCGATTCTGCGTTCGTCACGGCACCCGCTTGTAGACAACGCCTCGTCCAGAGTGGGTGCCCTGACTTCGCCGGCGCTCTCGAGAACCGATGGCTGCCCCGGGGGTTGGGCATCGGGGCGTTCGCAGCCTATGCTGTCCATCGGCGAGTTCACTCATCGTGAATTTGAAGATAATCCTACCGGGAGATTAATCGAAGCTTAACGGATCACAGCCCGCGACATGGCACGCAACATCGCCGAGACCGAGACCTAGAATCCTGCCGGATCAGCCGGCGACAATCCAAGTCGTTTCAGTTGGTGCGACCACTCGGCCGGTGCGTCGCG